>NZ_LMHN01000017.1:0-147975 GCF_001428165.1 Achromobacter sp. Root170 | reverse complement strand
GTCCGACCGGCCCGTGGCCATCACCACGTCGTCGCGCACGCCGTGCGCCACTTCCGGCAGGATTTCCGGCGTGGGGTTGGCCAGCGCCAGGATCAGCGGACGCGGCCCCATGGCGGCAACCATTTCCGGCTTGAGTACGCCGCCGGCCGACAGGCCCAGGAACACGTCCGCGCCGCCGATCACTTCGGCCAGCTTGCGGGCGTCGGTCTTTTGCGCAAAACGCGCCTTGTCCGGGTCCATCAGCGTGGTGCGGCCTTCATAGACCACGCCTTCGATGTCGGTCACCCAGATGTTTTCCAGCGGCAGGCCCAGGTCCACCATCAGGTCCAGGCACGCCAGCGCCGCGGCGCCTGCGCCGGACGTGACCACCTTGACCTGCTTGATGTCCTTGCCCACGACCTTCAGGCCGTTGATGAAGGCCGCCGACACGGTAATGGCGGTGCCGTGCTGGTCGTCGTGAAAAACCGGAATCTTCATGCGCTCGCGCAGCTTGCGCTCGACGGTGAAGCATTCGGGCGCCTTGATGTCTTCAAGGTTGATGCCGCCGAAGGTGGCTTCCAGGCCGGCAATGATCTCGACCAGCTTGTCCGGGTCGGTCTCGTTGATTTCGATGTCAAAGACATCCAGGCCGGCGAACTTCTTGAACAGCACGGCCTTGCCTTCCATGACGGGCTTGGAGGCCAGCGCGCCGATGTTGNTCGTTGATTTCGATGTCAAAGACATCCAGGCCGGCGAACTTCTTGAACAGCACGGCCTTGCCTTCCATGACGGGCTTGGAGGCCAGCGCGCCGATGTTGCCCAGGCCCAGCACCGCGGTGCCGTTGGTGATGACGCCCACCAGGTTGCCGCGCGCCGTGTAGCGGTACACGTTGGCCGGATCGGCCACGATTTCCTCGCAGGCCGCCGCCACGCCGGGCGAATACGCCAGCGCCAGGTCGCGCTGGTTGACGAGCGGCTTGGACGCCACGACAGAGATCTTTCCCGGGGTGGGGAACTCGTGATAGTCCAGGGCTGCCTGGCGGTCGGAGGGGTTGTTCATGGGCTGTGGCCTCGCTGTCTTGAATGAGCAAAATTCTAGGCGTTAAGACATAAGGCGATCATTCGGATTTAATATTGTTCCATTATGTTTTCCTAATGCCTTGTCTATGACAGCCTTCGACCCGGATGCCGTCTTCCGGAAACTGACCTCGCGCCTGAAGATGCGCCACCTGATGCTGCTGCTGCAAATCGAGCAGCACGGATCGCTGACCCGGGTGGCCGAACACATGGCGACCAGCCAGCCGGCCGTGACCAACGCACTGGCCGAACTGGAAAGCATGTTCGGCGTGCCGCTGTTCGACCGTTCCGTGCGGGGCATGACGCCCACGCCGATGGGCGCGGTGGTGCTGGCGCGCGCCCGCGGGCTGGTGCACGATCTGGGGCATCTGGTGCAGGAAATGGAAACGGTCGCGGCCGGGCACGCCGCCCACCTGCACATCGGCGTCATCCCCTTCGTGTCGGGCCAGATGCTGTCGGCGGCCATCGGCCGCACGCTGCCGCAGGGCCGGCAGCTCACGGCCACCATCCACGAAGGCCAGGGGCCGGCCCTGCTGCGCCAGCTGCGTGACCACACGTTGGACGTGGTGGTGGGCTGGGCCACGCCTTCGGTGGACCTGACCCATATCGGCTTCGAGGTCCTGTATCACCAGCAGCCGCGCCTGATCGCCAGCCGCCGGCTGGCCGCGCGTCTGGGCCGGTCGCGCCTGGAATGGAACCGGCTGGCCGACCTGGACTGGATCCTGGGCACGCCGGGCAGCCCGATCCGCGAGCAGGTGGCCGACATCTTTCTGCGGGCCGGCCTGGCGCCCCCGCCGCCGTCCGTGCAAAGCGACTCGTCCAAACTGATTGGCGAAATGATCGTGGCCAGCGACCGCGCCGTCACGATCCTGCCGGCCGACATCGCCGACGAACTGGTCCGCATCGCGGGCGCGGCCATCGTGCCGTACTCGTTCGATTGGACGCTGCCGCCGATCTCGCTTTTCACGCGGTCCGATGGCTTGCGGCGCAACGTTGAAGCCCTTTTCGCCGCCGCCTTGCGCGAGGTCTATCTGAAGGGCGCCCGCCCGCCGCTCTGATCGTCCACGGGCAGTTGGCCGTCGTATCATGGACGCCGGACTGACGCGTGCGGCCCCCGACCCCCGGCCCGGCCACGGCGCCGGTCCTCCCGGGAGGCCGTCGCAATGAAGCAGGCGCACACGCAGGCTCCGCAAACTCCTCGCCCCTGGCACCAGCTCTCTGTCGACGAGACGCTGGACGCGCAGGTGACCAGCCCGTCGGGCCTGACGCAGGACCAGATCCGGCGCAGGCAGGAAACCCACGGCCCGAATGCCCTGCCCCCGCCCGCCCGCCGCAGCGCCTGGCTGCGTTTTCTGGGCCACTTCAACGACGTGCTGATCTACATCCTGCTGGCCGCGGCCGTGGTGACGGCGCTGATGGCCCATTGGCTGGACACGATCGTCATCCTGGCCGTGGCCGTCATCAACGCGGTCATCGGCTACGTGCAGGAAAGCCGCGCCGAACGCTCGCTGGACGGCATCCGCAACATGCTGTCGAACCACGCCCGCGTGGTGCGCGACGGCCAGAAGGAAGAGATCGACGCCCGCGACCTGGTGCCGGGCGACATCGTGATCCTGCGGCCCGGCGACAAGATCCCGGCCGACGTGCGGCTCTTTGACACCCACAACTTCCGCGTCGAGGAATCGATGCTGACCGGCGAGTCCACCGTCGTCGAGAAGCACGATGCGCCGCTGCCCGGCGAGGCGCCGCTGGGCGACCGCCTGAATCTGGGCTTCTCGGGCACGAACGTCAGCGCGGGCAACGCGCGCGGCATTGTCGTGGCCACCGGCAGCGACACCGAGATCGGCCACATCAACCGGATGATGAGCAACGTGCGGACGCTGCAGACGCCGCTGCTGCGGCAGATGCAGCTGCTGGGCAAGCGCATCTTCCAGGTGGTGCTGGTGATGGTGGCGGCGCTGTTCGTGCTGGGCCGCTACGTGCTGGACATGCCCCTGCCCGACCTGCTTTTGTCGCTGATCAGCATCGCGGTGGCCTCGGTGCCCGAAGGGCTGCCGGCCATCATCTCGATCATCCTGTCGCTGGGCGTGCAGCGCATGGCGCGCAATCGCGCCATCATCCGCAAGCTGCCCACCGTGGAAACGCTGGGCGCGATGACGGTGATCTGCTCGGACAAGACCGGCACGCTGACCATGAACGAGATGACCGCCAAGAATGTGCTGCTGGCGCAGGGCGTCTATCGTGTGTCGGGCGACAACTACCGCCCGGTCGGCGAGGTCACCCGCGAGTCCGACGGCATGCCGGTGGACTGGAGCCAGGAGGACGCGCTGACGCGCTTCGTGCGCGCGGCGGCCATTTGCAACGACAGCCAGCTGCACGAAGACGCCGACGGGCAGTGGCGCATCGTGGGCGGCCCCACCGAAGGCGCGATGATGGTGCTGGCCGCCAAGGCGGGCCAGGGCCTGGATGGCGTGGCCAAGCATGGCAAGGTGCCATTCGACTCGGGCTACAAATACATGGCGCGCCGGTGCGACGACCACGGCCAGAACGTCATCTACGTCACTGGCGCGCCCGACGTGCTGTTTCAGCTGTGCGCGCAGGAACAGGGCGAAGACGGACCGCAGCCGTTGCGGCTGGACTACTGGGAAAGCGGGCTGCAGGCCTTTGCGCACGAGGGCCTGCGCACGTTGGCCGCCGCCTACAAGCCCAGCGCCGCCGGCGCCACGGCGCTGGACCATCCGGACTTCCAGACCGGCCTGATACTGCTGGGCGTGGCCGGCATCATGGATCCGCCCCGGCCCGAAGCCATCGAGGCCATCGCGCAGTGCAACCAGGCCGGCATCCGCGTGAAGATGATTACCGGAGACCATCCCGAAACCGCGCTGGCCATCGGGACGATGCTGGGCATGACGCACGTCAGCGAGGCGGTGACCGGCGCGCAGCTGGAGCAGACCAGCGACGAAGCGCTGGCTGCGCTGGCGCGCGACCACGACATCTTTGCCCGCACCAGTCCCGAGCACAAGCTGCGCCTGGTGCGCGCGTTGCAGGCGATGGGCGAAGTGGTCGGCATGACGGGCGACGGCGTCAACGACGCCCCCGCGCTCAAGCAGGCGGACGTGGGCGTGGCCATGGGCATCAAGGGCACCGAGGTCACCAAGGAAGCCGCCGACATGGTGCTGGCGGACGACAACTTCGCCTCGATTGCCTACGCGGTGCGCGAAGGGCGCCGCGTCTACGACAACCTGAGAAAGACGATCCTCTTCATCCTGCCGACCAATCTGGCGCAAGGGCTGCTCGTCATCGCGGCGCTGCTGGCGGGCGCGCAGGCGCCGCTGACGCCCCTGCAGATCCTGTGGATGAACATGGCCACCTCCATCACGCTGGCCTTTGGCCTGGCGTTCGAACCGGCCGAGCCCGGCGTGATGCAGCGCGCGCCGCGCGATCCGGCCAAGTCCATCCTGGACGCCTTCGCCATCTGGCGCATCGCCTTCGTGGGGCTGCTTTTCATGGCGTCGGCCTTCGTCATCGAAAAGAGCCTGATCGCCGCCGGCCGCGATCCGGACTTCATCCGCACGGTCATCCTGCAGACGCTGGTGACGGCGCAATGGACCTACCTGTTCAACTGCCGCCTGCAGGACCGCTTTCCGCTCACGCCCAGCATGTTCCGCAACAAGGCGCTTTGGCTGGTGACGATCATGCTGGGCGTGCTGCAAGGCGCGCTGATCTACCTGCCCGTGATGAACCGCGTCTTTGGCACCGTGCCGCTGCCGCCGGAGTACTGGACGCTGACGCTGGTGGCCGCCGGCATCCTGTTCTGCGTGGTCGAGGCCGAGAAGCTGGTGCTGCGCACGTGGCGGGCGCGGCGCGACCGTGTGGCGCTGGCGCAGCGTACGGCGGCGTGAAGCGTCCGGCGGGGTAAGGCGCCCGCCCACAAAAATGCCAACAAATGTAAAGCCCGCGGCCGCAAGGCTGTGTGCGCTCCTATACTTGCGCCCGCCAAGTTTCACGCAGGAGGGCACGCAGCGTGTTCACCATCTCGCCAATCCTTGCGAGCCGCCGCGCGCTTACCGTCGTGGGCATCGCCGCGCTGGCCGCGCTTTCCGGCTGCAGCTCGATGCTCGGCGAAGGCACGGGCGCCGCGGCAGGTATCGCCGGCACGGCCATCGCCAATAAAGTCACGGACAACGCCACCGTCGCCACCGGCATCGGCCTGGGCGTGCAGGCCGGCGCCAAGGCCGCGCTGGCCTATGCGCAGCGCCAGACCCGCGGCGAAGAACAGGACGCCATCGCCAAGGCCGCCGGCCCGCTCGCGGTGGGCAAGGTCGCCAGTTGGAACGTCAAGCACAAGCTGCCCATCGAAGACGACGCGCGGGGCCAGGTCACCGTCAGCCGGCTGATCGGCGGCGGCGATCTCCAATGCAAGGAGGTGGTGTTCTCGGTGGACACCCCCGCCGACAAGTCCGGCGCCGATCCCGAGCGCGAGTTCTATGTCACGACCGTCTGCCGCGACGGCGAACACTGGCGCTGGGCCAGCGCCGAACCGGCGACCGCCCGCTGGGGTTCGCTCCAGTGACGCGCGCGTTTGGGATGCTGGCGCTGGCCGCCAGCCTCGCGCTCGCGGGCTGCCAGAGTTCGTCCATCGGTCCGGCCACGGGTGCGGTGGTCGGCACGCTGAGCGGAGCGGCCACGGCCAATCCCGTCGCCGGCTTCGCCATCGGCGTTTCGGTGCAAGCCGCGGTCGACGCCACGGTGAAGTACGTATTGCGCGAGTGGAAGAACGACCAGCAGAACGTGATGGCCAACGCGGTGGGCGCGCTGCCCCTGGGCGAAGTCCGGCAATGGCAGGTCAAGCGAACGCTGCCAGTGGGCAACGAGCGCGGCAGCATCCAGGCGGTGCGCGATATCAAGACGCCGCTGGCGCATTGCCGCGAGGTGCTGTTCACGGTCGAGGTCGAAGGCGCCGCCCCGGCCTACGCCAGCACGATCTGCCAGCGCCCGGACGGCCAATGGAAGTGGGCCGCTGCCGAGCCCTCGGTGGCGCGCTGGAACGGGCTGCAATAGCCCGCTTGAATGGGCCAAACGCCGGGCGGCTGCTACCCCCGGCTGAAGGCCAGCGCGAACTCGTCGGAAAAGATGTCGGCCAGCGCGTGCCGCAGCGCCGCGGCGCGCTCGGCGCCGTAGGCGGCCTCGAAACGGTTCTGCGCGTCTTTCCACAGGCGGCGCGACTCGGCCAGCTTCGCGCGGCCGGTCTCGGTCAGTTCGACCCGGCGGCTGCGGCCGTCCAGCGGGTCGCGCATCATGCGCACGTAGCCGTCGCGCTGCAGGGGCTTGAGGTTGTGGGCCAGTGCGGACCGGTCCAGCACCATTGCGCGGGCCAGATCCGTCATCGAGGGCGAACCTGCGCGCGCGATGTGCACCAGGATCGAATGCTGCGACACCTTCAGCCCGCAGGGCGCCAGCACCGTGTCGTACAACTGGGACACGCGGCGCGTCGCCTTGCGCAGCGCCGCGCCGTTGCAGATGAGCGGATCCGGAGGAACGGCGGGGCCAGGGAGCGGGGCGTCGGACATGGCGAGCGGCGAAGGAAAGTGTGCGGGCAAGGACATAACGCTAACGCCGGGGCAGCGCCGCGTCCAGCGCGATATTGACAGATATTGGCATATGCACGTAAATTTTGCCGACCCCTTTCACCGGCCTGTCCCATGACCGCGACCGTTCCGCCTCGCCCCGCCAATGCGCGTTTGCAGGCCATGCTGCACGCCCCCATCGCGCCCACGCTTGCGCGGCTGGCGTGGCCCAACATCCTGATGATGCTGGCGCAGTCGTCCACCGGCCTGATCGAAACCTGGTTTCTCGCGCGGCTGGGTACGCCGGTGCTGGCGGGCGTGGCGCTGGTCGTGCCGGTCCTGATGCTAATGCAGAACATGTCGCAGGGCGCGATGGGCGGCGGCATATCCGCGGCGGTGGCGCGGGCGCTGGGCGGCGGCCGCCAGCAAGAGGCGGATCAGCTCGTGCTGCACGCGGTCGTGCTCAACGCCTTGCTGGGGGTCCTGTTCTGCGTGCTGCTGCTGGCCTTCGGTCCGGCGCTGTACCGGGCGCTGGGCGCCGAGGGCGCGGCCCTCGACGCGGCGCTGGCCTATTCCAACGTCATCTTCGGCGGCATCGTGCTGATGTGGCTGATGAATGCCTTCGCCAGCGCCATCCGCGGCACCGGCAACATGCTGGTGCCGGGCGCGGTCATCTGCGGCGGCGCGCTGCTGCTGATTCCCCTGTCGCCGTGCCTCATCTTCGGCTGGGGTCCCTTCCCCGCGCTGGGCGTGGCCGGCGGCGGCTGGGCGCTGGTGACCTACTACGCGGTGGGCACGCTCATCCTGGGCGCGTACTGCGCCAGCGGCCGCAACGCGGCGCGGCTCGTGGCCAGCCGGCTGCACGTGACGCTGATGCGCAACATCCTCAGCGTGGGTGCGCTGGCCACCATCAACCCGCTGCTGACCAACGCGCTGGTGGCCCTGACCGCCGCATTGGTGGGCGCCTACGCGGGCGAGGCGGCCGTCGCGGGTTATGGGGTGGCAGTCCGGCTTGAGTACCTGCTGATGCCGATTGCATTCGGCCTGGGCGCTCCCATGGTGGCGATGGTGGGATCCAATATCGGCGCCGGGCAGCCCGAGCGCGCCATGCGCATCGCCTTGACCGGCGGGGCGATGGCTTTCGTGCTGGCCGAGGCGATCGGGCTGGCCGCGGCGTGTTTTCCCGAGGCATGGCTGCGTCTCTTTGGCGCGCAGGATCACATGCTGCAGGCGGGCGCCGACTACTTGCGCACGGTGGGCCCGGTGTACGGGTTCTTTGCGCTCGGCTTTTCGCTGTACTTCGCGTCGCAGGGCGCGGGCCGGCTGAAGTGGCCGCTGACCGCGGGATTTCTGCGGCTGCTCATCGGCATCGGGGCGGGCGGCGTTGCGCTGCACCTGACCGGGTCGCTGACCGTATTCTTCGTGATTGCGGCCGTGGCAATGTGCGTCTACGGCCTGGTCATCCTGGCCGCCGTCGCGTCGGGGTCCTGGTTCGGCCCCGGGCACCTGCCGGGGCGACGGCTGTTCGCGCGGTGACGCCTGCCGGCGCATTTTCCGGCGCATTTGCCCGCACATTTTCCGGCGCATCGCGCAACGCATACGCCACCAGCTCGTCCGCGTAAGCAGGCAGATCGTCGCGCACGCACAGCACCAGGTCGCGCGCGGCCCAGGGATCGGCCAGGGCCACCCGGCTCACGCCGGCCGCGCGGCCATAGCGCAGGGCCGCTGCCCGCGGCACGATGGCCACGCCCACGCCCTGGCCCACCATCCGGCACACAGCGTCAAAGCTGCGCAGCCGCACGCGATAGGACAGGGGCCTGCCGCTGCGGCGCGCATGATGCGCAATGTGTTCCTGCAGCGCGCTGCCCTGCACCAGTCCCACGAAGTCATGCCCGGCCACGTCCTGCAGCAGCACCTGCGACTGCGCCGCCAGCGGATGGCCGCGCGGCACGATCAGCGTCAGTGGATCGTGCCGGAATATGCGCGTGCGCAAGCCATGCAGGTCGGCCGAGTCCGCCAGCACCCCGATGTCGCACGCGCCCGCCCGCAGCGCGTCGGCGATCTCGTGGCTGAGGCGCTCTTCCAGGTCGACGGAAATATGCGGGTGGTCCTTGAGGAACGCGCCGAGCACGGGCGGCAGGTATTCGCTGAGCGCCGTGGTGTTGCACAGCACGCGAACGTGCCCCTTCAGGCCAGCCCCGTAGTGGTCGAGTTCGCCACGCATGCGGTCGATCTGGCCCAGCACCAGCCGGGCATGGTGGACCAGCGTGCGCCCGGCGGGTGTGACCTGCACGCCGCGCGGCTCGCGCACCAGCAGCGGCACGCCCAGCGCGTCTTCCATGCCGCGGATGCGCTCGCTGGCCGAGGCCAGCGTCATGTGCGAACGCCCCGCGCCCGCCGTGATGGAGCCGGTTTCGTGCACATTCAGAAATAGGCGAAGGTCGGTCAGGTCGAAACGCATGGAAAAAAGCGTAGCACGCGAGCCTCAGGCGCATCCATAGGCTGGGTAAGCCAGATCCCGATAGGTGTAGCGGGGCGCGATCGGCAGAATGTGTTCACCCCCCTTCAGAACAGGCGAAACACATGAACCTCGCACCCTTGCGCACCCGCGCCGCGCGCTGGACGGGCGCCGCCGCGATCGCACTCGCGCTGCCGGCCTCAGGCGTGGCCGAATCGAACAACGGCCTTGGCGGCGCCATCACGCCCGCCCAACAATACGCGCTGGCGCTGGAAGCGCAGACCCAGGGCGATCATGCCGCGATGCTGGCGTGGCTGCGCGCCGCGGCGCGCGGGGACCACGCGCCCGCGCAACGGATGCTGGGCGTCGTCCTGATCGCCGGCCCGGCGTTATATGGTCCATCGCTGCCCGCCGATCTGTGCGAAGGACGCGCGTGGCTGCTGCGCGCCGCCCGCCAGAAGGAGGGCCCGTCGCAGGACGTGGCCTATGCCTTGTTCGGCCGCCCCAAGGATGCGCTGACCGCGCACTGCGAGCCCGCATGAATCTCTTGGATCCGGTTTTGCTGGCCGCCGTTGCCGCGGTGTTTGTCCTGGCGGGCGTGGTCAAGGGCGTGGTCGGCCTGGGCCTGCCCACGATTTCCATGGCGCTGTTGGCGCTGGTGATGGCGCCCGCGCAGGCGGCGGCGCTGCTCATCGTGCCGTCGCTCATCACCAACCTGTGGCAGGCGCGGCCGTGGGTCACGCTGCGGGCGGTGCTTGGCCGGATCGCGGGCATGCAGGCGGGCGTCTGCGCCGGGACGGTGGCGGGCGCGCTGTGGCTGGGTCCGCCTTCGGGCGAGTGGGCGGGCATCTGCCTGGGATTGGCGCTGGTGGCCTATGCCGGGTGGGGACTGTTTGGCGCGCCGCCCACGGTGCAGCCCCGTCTCGAACCCTGGCTGGGCATCGCCACCGGCGCCGTTACTGGCGTCATCACGGCGGCCACGGGCGTCTTCGTCATCCCCGCCGTGCCGTATCTGCAGGCGCTGAACCTGGACAAGAACGCGCTCATCCAGGCCATGGGAATTTCGTTCACAGTGTCGACCGTCGCGCTTGCCGCGGGGCTGTGGCTCAACGGCGGCTACACGGCAGGCGCGGCAAGCGCGTCCCTTCTGATGCTGCTGCCCGCGCTGGCCGGCATGGCCTTGGGGCAACGGCTGCGCAACCGGATGTCCGCACGCACCTTCAAGCTGTGCTTAATGGTCAGCCTGGCGCTGCTGGGCGCCTATCAGGCCGGACGCGGTCTGCTGGGCGTCTAGGCGGCCAGCCGTCTTGCGTCGGCAAAACCGATCGAGACCGACATCTCGCGCCAGCGCGCCAGCTCCTGCTGCACCGACTGGATCTTGCTGCGCGCCTGGTCGAAGGAATCGCGGCCCAGGAACAGATGCAGCGGCGCGTATTGCGCCTGCGCGGCATCGATCAGCGCTTGCGCCGCCTTGGCCGGATCGCCGCTCTGATCCCACCCCTGCGCGCCGCGCGCGGAAAGCTCTGGCGACACCTCGGATTCGCCTGTGCGCATCGCCCCGGGATAGACGAGCGAAACCCGGATGCCCAGCGGCGCGGCTTCGGCGGCCAAGGATTCGGTCAGCCCGCTGACGGCGAACTTGGCAGCGCTGTAGGCGCCCCATTCCGTCGTGCGCCCGTCGAAGCCCAGGATGGACGAAATGTTGAACACATGCCCGCCGCGCTGCGCGCGCAGGCGCGGCATCACGGCGCGGATGACGTTCAGCACCCCGAACACGTGGGTATCGAACGTGCCGCGCAACTGCGCGTCGGTCAACCTGTCGAGCGCGCCCTGCACCCCTTGCCCGGCGCCATTCACCACCACGTCGATGCCGCCGAACGCGGCGACGGCGGCATCGACGGCGCGGCGCGCCGCGCGCTCGTCGGCCAGGTTGACCGTCAGCGGCAGGAACCGCCCTTCGAGCTTGGCGCCCACCGCCTCCAGCAACGCATCGCCATCACCCGAGGTGGCGGCTACCTTGTGTCCCTGGTCCAGCAGCATTTTGACCAGGGTGATGCCCAGGCCCGCCGATACGTCCGTCACCAACCAGATTTTTTCGGTATTCATGCGATTCCCTTTCCTTGCTTGCGGCGGCCGGCAAGATGCCGTGCCGCCCGGCCGATGCCGCCGCGCTTGGCAAAACCACGGCCGGCGCGGCCCTGGACAGGATAGTAAGAATCGCCCGCGCGGGCGTACAGGCAGGATCTTGCGTGAAACCTGCCTATTTCTACGGCAATGCGATATGGCGGATAATCCGTCTGTTTGCCGCCGCCTTGCGCGGCGGATCATCACGGGGGCAACCGCCCCCGCTGCTTTCGGAGTCAGCTATGTATCGCGGCATTGAGGCGATCGAACACTTCATGGAATCCATTGGCCTGACCTGGCGGCCCGGCCAAGCCGAACGCGCCGAACTGCGCGTCAGCTACCGCATCGGCAACACCCGCCCGCTGGGCATCGACCGCACGCTGGTGGAATTCCACTGCGATGCGAAGCGCGCAAAGGTGTGGGTGCCGGAGTTCTCGCGCACCAGTTTTCACCAGTGGTTCGAAGTGCCCTACCAGGAATTCGAGTTCACGCCGGGCGGCTCCATGCTGAAGATCAAGGCCGCCGCCCGCGGCAACGCGCCGCCCTACAGCGTGGGCATCAAGCCGCTGGCCTGATCGCCCCGCCCCGAACGCCGGTCATAGCTGCTTGTACATGATCGTCGTTCCATCCACCTTGTCCGGGTCGAGCGGATCGCGCGCAAAGCCCGGAATCACCCCCAC
Source organism: Achromobacter sp. Root170 (assembly GCF_001428165.1). NCBI lineage: Bacteria > Pseudomonadati > Pseudomonadota > Betaproteobacteria > Burkholderiales > Alcaligenaceae > Achromobacter > Achromobacter sp. Root170. Next base: position 136,090 of record NZ_LMHN01000017.1, on the reverse strand, counting down.
AGTCTGGTAGCCCAGCGACGCATATAGCGGCTCGGCCGAGTCGCCCGTGCGCGTGTCCAGCGTGAGCAGGCTGCGATGCAGCCGCCGCGCCATGTCCTCGACCTCGCCCATCAACCGCCGCGCAATGCCCTGGCGCCGGAAATCCGGATGCACCAACAGCTTGCGCACCTCGGCGCGGTGCGGCTGATTCGGCGGCGTATCCACATCCAGCTGCACGGAACCGGCCACCCGCCCGTCCACCCGCGCCACCCACAACTTGACCCCGCCGCTTTCCACGGCCGGCAGCACCTTGCTGCGCCAGAACGCCTGCGCGTCGTCATGGCTGTACGGCAGCACGAAGCTGACGCTGGCGCCGCCCTGCACGCACGCGTGCAGCAAGGTGGCAAGGTCGGACACGGCGGCCGCGGCGGCGTCGGCCGGCAGCAGGATCAATTCAAGATTTGAAGGGGACATGAGGGGCTCAGACGATGAAAAGCAGGTAGCGGGCGCCGCGATGCGGCGGGGTGACGAAAGCGCTGGCGCCGAATAACTGGTAGCGCAGGCAGTCGCCCGGCAGCAGGCGGTGCGCCTGCCCGTCCACCGTGACGGACAGCTCGCCGTCCAGCATCAGCAGGTGGTGTTCAAGACCGGGCCGGGGGGATTGCTCGTAATGGATGCGGGCATCGGCCGCCAATTCGCAGGCCAGCACCTCGCCGGCAAGGCGTTGCGAGGGTGGCGACACGGAACGGCGCGTGAAGCCCACGCTGTCGTCCACCCACACGGACTGCGCGGCTTCGGGCACGCAGGCGGCAAAGTCGTCCTCGACCATCAGCATGAGGCGCGACATGGTCATGCCATGGGCGGCGCACAGCTTGCCGAGCACGCTGGCGGTGGGACTGACCTCGCCATTCTCCAGCCGGGACAGCGTGGCGCGGCTGATGCCGGCCCGGCCGGCCAGATCGTCCAGGGACCAGCCGCGTTCCTGGCGCAGCGTTTTGAGCCGGGCGGCAAGACGAAGGTCCAGCCCGGCGTCGGCAGAAGCGTTTGTGTTTTCCATATTTGGGAATTTATCCCACATATGAAAAACCGTCGACTGCGTGGTTTCCCCAATGCGCGATTCGTTCGGCCGCCGGACACTACGGAGGACCCGCGCAGGATTCGGCACAATAGCGGTCATGCAACTGGGCAAACTCCTCTACATGACCATCCTTTGCGCGTTGACCTCCGGTTGTTCCCTTCCCTCGCTCGACAAGCGCAGCGTGTCGCAGGCGCTTCCCGAAGACCAGGCCCAGACCACGCCGCTGGGACAGGCGATTGCGCCGCTGGCCGCCGCGCATCCCGGCAAATCCGGCATCCATGCCCTTGCCAACCCCCTGGACGCGTTCGCCGCCCGCATCATGCTGGCGCGCGCGGCCGAGCGCAGCCTGGACGTGCAGTACTACATCTGGCACGACGACATGACGGGCATCATGCTGTTCGAGGCGCTGCACGAGGCCGCCGATCGCGGCGTGCGCGTGCGCCTGCTGCTGGACGACAACGGCACGGCAGGGCTCGACCGGACGCTGTCCGCCCTGGACGGGCATCCGAACATCGAAGTCCGCCTCTATAACCCGTTTGCGGTGCGCTGGCCAAAGCCGCTCGGCTACCTGACCGACTTCAACCGGTTGAACCGCCGGATGCACAACAAGTCGTTCACCGCCGACAACCAGGTGACCATCGTCGGCGGCCGCAACATCGGCGACGAATACTTTGGCGCCACCGACGGCGTCGTGTTCACGGACATGGACGTGCTGGCCATTGGGGAAACGGTCAGCGACGTGTCGGCCGATTTCGACCGCTACTGGTGCAGCGATTCCGCTTATCCCGTGGAAGGCCTGGTCAAGAAGGCGGCCTCCAACGAACTGGAGGAACTGGAAGCCGATGCCGCCACGGTCGAGCGATCGCCGCAGGCCGCGGCCTATGCCCAGGCCATGCGCGACCTGCCGTTCATCCGCCAGTTGCTCAGGGGCGAACTGCCCCTGGAATGGTCGAAGACACGCATGGTCAGTGACGATCCCCGCAAGACGCTGGGCACCGCGCCGCCCGAGGCGATGCTGCCGCACCAGCTGCACGACATCGTGGGCGTGCCGGCCAAGGATCTGCTGCTGGTGTCGCCCTACTTCGTGCCCACCGCCGCCGGCACGCGCGCGTTCGCCAAGATGGCGCGCAACGGCGTCAGGGTGCGGGTGCTGACCAACGCCCTGGAAGCGACCGACGTGGCGGTGGTGCATTCCGGCTACGCCAAGCGCCGCAAGGATCTGCTGGCCGCCGGCGTCGAGATCTACGAAATGAAGCGCGCGTCGCACGGCGTCGAGCGCAACCGAAGCATGGGCCCCTTCGGCAGTTCGGGCTCCAGCCTGCACGCCAAGACCTTCGCCGTGGACGGTGAACGCGTCTTCGTGGGTTCGTTCAATTTCGACCCGCGTTCGGCGCGGCTGAACACCGAGCTGGGCTTTGTGATCGACAGCCCCGCATTGGCCCGCGGCATCGAGAACGCATTCGACAAGGAGCTGCCCCGCACCGCCTACCGCGTCCGGCTGGACGACATGGGCAAGCTCTATTGGCTGGAGGAACGCGACGGCCAGTCGGTGCGGCACGACCGCGAGCCGGGCGCCACCCTGCTGCAACGCGCGACCGTGTGGGTTGCATCGAAGCTGCCGCTGGAACCGCTGCTCTAGGCGGCCGCAACAAGCGGAGTGGCCGGCGCACGCGCAAGGCGTAGACTGGACGCAGCGATATTCCTTTTTTTGCCGATCATGACCCTGACGCCCGCCGACGCCTTGCTCGCGCAGCAAGACTGGACCCGCGCCGCCGCAGACCTCGACGCGCACGGTAATGCCATCCTGCCCGCCCTGCTGACGCCCGCGCAATGCAATGTGCTGTCCAATGCGTACGACCAGGACGACCGCTACCGCAGCCGCGTCGTGATGGCGCGCCACGGATTCGGACGCGGCGAATACAAGTATTTCCGCTACCCCTTGCCCGGCCCGATTGCCCGGCTGCGCGGCGCGCTGTATGCCCGGCTGGCGCCCATCGCCAACCGCTGGAACCGCCAGATGGGCATCAACGTGCAGTACCCGGCAGACCACGCCGTCTTTCTGGCGCGTTGCCACGCGGCCGGACAGCGCCGGCCGACGCCGCTGATCCTGCGGTACGGGCCGGGCGACTACAACTGCCTGCATCAGGACCTGTACGGCGAACACGTCTTTCCGTTGCAGGTCGCGCTCTTGCTGTCGGCGCCCGGCGTGGACTTCACCGGCGGAGAATTCGTCATGACCGAGGCCAGCAGCCGCGAGCAGCGCGCCGACGTGCTGCCCTTGCAGCAAGGCGATGCGCTGATCTTCACGGTGAACCAGCGCCCCGTCGCAGGCGTGCGCGGCTGGCGCAAGGCGGCCATGCGCCACGGCGTGAGCGAACTGCGCGCGGGCCGGCGCCACACACTGGGCATCATCTTTCACGACGCGGTGTGACATGACCTCGACCCTGGACCTCTTCGGCGGCGACGATCCCGCCCAGCACGGCCGCGTGGCGCTCGGTGCGCAATCGGTGGTGCTGCGCGGGTTTGCGCTACCCGCCGTGGACGCGCTGCTGGCCGGCGTGGACGACGTGATCGCGCAGGCCCCGTTCCGCCACATGGAGACGCCCGGCGGCTACACGATGTCGGTGGCGCTGACCAATTGCGGCGAGCTGGGTTGGACGACGGATGCCCGCGGTTACCGCTATAGCCGCATCGACCCCGTGTCCGGCCAACCCTGGCCGCCGATGCCGCAGGCCTTCAGGCAGCTGGCCAAGGACGCGGCGCGGGAAGCCGGCTTTGCGGACTTCGCGCCGGATGCGTGCCTGGTCAACCGTTACGCGCCCGGCTCGCGGCTGTCGCTGCATCAGGACCGCAATGAACGCGATTACGGCGCGCCGATTGTCTCCGTGTCGCTCGGCATGCCGGCGATGTTTCTGTTCGGCGGCGACGACCGCGCGGACCGGGCCGCGCGGGTGCCGCTGTTTCATGGCGACGTCGTCGTGTGGGGCGGCGTGGACCGCCTGCGGTTTCACGGCGTGATGCCGCTGAAAGACCTGCCGCATCCGCGGCTGGGCAGCCAGCGCATCAACTTCACGATCCGCAAGGCGGGTTAGGCGCGCGGCGGCCATGACGTGGCCGCACGCCGTGCTGCGACTTGGCAGGATGCTCATGCTGGCCGTCCGATGCCTGCAACATGAGGGTTCACCATGTCTGGCGGCGGCCGCGCGGCGGCCCTACTATGGCGCACCCTCTGGCCCAACCCGTCGGACACCCATGCGTACCCGCACCGCCATCGCCCTCTTCTGCACCCTGACCTGCGCGCCCGTCCTGGCGGCCACGCCGCCCGACATCATCGAGAACTCGCTGGGCATGACGTTCGTGCGCGTGCCGGCGGGCACGTTCCAGATGGGCAGCGACGAAGACCCCCGCACGCTGGCCGCCGCCTATCCGCAATATCCGCCGGAGCGCCACGCCCAGCTCTTTGACGAAGCGCCGGTGCACACCGTCCGCATCACGCGGCCGTTCTACCTGGAACGCACCGAAGTCACGGTGGGCCAGTTCCGCCGGTTCATCGAAGCGTCCGGCTACGTGCCGGAGTCCGAGGCCGACGGCACGGGCGGCTACGGCTACAACGCCGCCTACGACCCGGAAACGTCTGCCTCGGGCGACGCCTTCGAAGGCCGCGACCGCCGGTATTCGTGGCGCAACCCCGGTTTCGCGCAGGGCGACGATCACCCGGTCGTGAACATCAGCTGGAACGACGCCACCGCGCTGGCGCAGTGGCTGACGAAGACGGAGGGCCGCGTGTACCGCCTGCCCACCGAAGCCGAATGGGAATACGCCTGCCGCGCCGGCACGCGCACCCGCTACCAGAACGGCGACGACCCGGCCGCGATGCCGGACGTGGGCAACGGCTTCGATGCCGACGCCAGCCCGCTGTGGCCGAAATGGCAGGCCTTCGCCTCGCCACGCCACGACGGCAACACCTTCACCGCGCCCGTCGCCAGCTACGCGCCCAATGCATTCGGCCTGTACGACATGCACGGCAACGCTTGGGAATGGGTGGCGGACTGGTACGGCGAGGACTACTACGCCAAGTCCCCCACGGACGACCCGCAGGGTCCGGACACCGGCAACGTGCGCGTGCGGCGCGGCGGCTCCTGGCACACCTGGGCGCTGTACACGCGCGCGTCGTACCGCAACTGGAACACGCAGGAAACGCGCTATCCGCTGGTCGGCGTGCGCCTCGTGCGCGAAGCCCACGCCGCCGACTGAAGAAAAAGACTGCCTGGTGGGTTAGCATGGCCGCACGATCCATTTGAAGAGAATCCTCACATGCACACGCTGGGCCGTCTCGTCCTGCTTGTAAACGACTACGACACCGCCATCGCCTTCTACCGGGACAAGCTCGGGATGGAGGTGTCTGTCGACATGCCTGTCGGCCAGCAGCGCTATGTGCACCTGCGCCTGCACGATCAGCCTTCGGTGGGCGTGTGGCTGCTGCAAGCCCAGACGCAGGCGCAGCGCGATCGCGTGGGCGACCAGACCGGCGGCCAGCCGGTCGGCGTGTTCTACACGGACGACGTGCTGCGCGATCACGCCCACTTTGCGGCCAAGGGCGTGCGCTTTACCCGCGAGCCCGTGCACGAGGAAACCGCCGCCTACGCGCACTTCATCGACCTGTACGGCAACGAGTTCGTGCTGGTGCAGTTGAAGCAGCCGGCCTGAACCATCTGACGCGCCGCCACGTGCAAGCCTACGGCATGGCGCCCGACCGCTGGCGGCGGATGCTGTACGCCTGACGGGCGGCGCCGGGGCGGGCCCGGCAAACTTGCTCGATCGTACAAGACGCGTTGAGCGGCATGGCCGTATCGTGGGGCTTTCCCATCCCGAGGCAACGCCATGTCCGCTCCCGCCCCCATCAATCTGGCCGCCAAGCTGGCCCTCATCCACGACCACTGGATGCCCAAGGTCATCGCCGAGATGAACGACTACCAGTTCAAGCTCGTCAAGCTGAAGGGCGACTTCGTCTGGCACGCGCACGCGGACACGGACGAGACATTCATCGTCATCGCCGGCCGGCTGCGGATCGCGCTGCGGGACGGCGAGATCGACCTGGGCCCTGGCGAAATGACGGTGATTCCCAAGGGCGTCGAGCACAAGCCCTGTGCGCTGGAGGAAACGCAAGTCATGCTGATCGAGCCGCGCGGCGTGGCCAACACGGGCGACGCGGGCGAGGAGCGCCGCGCGCCCAACGACGTATGGATCTGAGCGTCAGGCTTTGCTAACGTGATGCCCCAACAGGAGGAAACCATGTCCAAAGTCATGCTGGTCACCGGCGGCAGCCGCGGCATCGGCGCCGCCATCGCCAAACTGGCGGCCCGCCGCGGCTACGCCGTCGGCGTCAACTACCATGCCAATGCCAATGCCGCGCAAGCCGTGGTGGACGAGATCGCACGCGGCGGCGGCAAGGCGGTTGCCATCCAGGCAGACGTGGCCGACGAGGATCAGGTGGTACGCATGTTCCGCACGCTGGACGAGCGCCTGGGCCGCATCGACGCGTTGGTCAACAACGCCGGCATCCTGGAAAAGCAGATGCGCGTCGAAGACATGGACGCCGCCCGGCTGCACCGGGTGCTGTCCACCAACGTGGTCGGGGCATTCCTGTGCGCGCGCGAAGCGGTGCGGCGGATGTCGCCGCGCCACGGCGGCCAGGGCGGCGCCATCGTCAACGTGTCCTCGGCCGCGGCCCGTCTGGGATCGCCCAACGAATACGTGGATTACGCCGCGTCCAAGGGCGCGATGGATACGCTGACCATTGGCCTGTCCAAGGAAGTTGCGCCCGAAGGCATCCGTGTGAATGGCGTGCGCCCGGGCACGATCTACACCGAGATGCACGCCAGCGGCGGCGAACCGGGCCGCGTGGACCGCTTGAAAAGCGTCATTCCGCTGCGCCGCGGCGGCACGGTGGAAGAAGTGGCCGGGGCGGTAATGTGGCTGTTTTCGGACGAGGCCGGCTATACCAGCGGATCGTTCATCGAGGTATCGGGCGGCAGCTAACGCGCGGCCCGGCAAGCTTGTGCCGGGCCGGCACCGGCATCCGGCCAGGCCTGCAATGCGGGACGGCTACTTGTCGTCCGTGGAAATCACGGGCTTCGCCTGGCTTTCCGAAATGCGCGCTTCGACGCGCCGCAGCACGGCCAGCACGAAGAGCGCCATCAAGGTGCTGACGACAGCCGTGGCCTCGCGTCCCATGCCCGCGGCCACGCCGATGGCGGCCGTCATCCAGATGCTGGCCGACGTCGTCAGCCCGTGGATTTCGCGCTCGGCGCCCAGCTTGATGATGGCGCCCGCCCCCAGAAAGCCGATGCCCGCGATCACGCCTTGCAGCACGCGGCTCAGGTCGCCGACGTCCATGCCGCCCTGCAACGGCACCAGCACGAAAATGGCCGCGCCCAGCGCGACCAGCATATGCGTGCGCAACCCGGCCGCCTTGCCGCTGCGTTCCCGTTCGTAACCCAGCAGGCCGCCCAACAGGACGGCCATGCTCAAGCGCAGCACGATGCGCGTTGCCTCTGCCACATCGGGAATATCGGCAAATTCAGTGCGCACGGCAGTCCAGATTTCCAGCCAGATTTGCGACATCGACGAGTCCTTGGATTCGAGGAGAAACCGAGCATAGCAGGCGGCCGGCAGTCCGCCACGCCCGGACGCCCGCGTGCGGCGCGGCCGTTGCGTGTCAGGCGGCCGCTTGCCAACCCGCCAGCAGCGCCGGCAGCGCGCGCATGTCGGTAAAGACGTGCGCCACGCCCACGCTGCGCAGCGCCTGTGCGCCGCTGTGGCCGGGTTCGCCCGGGCTGTACCCGAACACGGTGGCGCCGGCGGCCACGCCCGCCGTCGCGCCGGTGACGGTGTCTTCCACGATCGCGCAACGCTTCGGATCCACACCCAGCGCCTGCGCGGCCGCCAGGTACACATCCGGGAAGGGTTTGCTGCGCGGCATTTCGTGGCCGCTGAAGACCCGGCCCTCGAAGCAGTCGGCAATCCCGACCTTGACCAGTTGCAGCTCGACCTTGCGCCGGTCCGCCCCCGAGGCCACGGCAATGCGTCCGCTCAGCGCCTCGTGCAACGCGCGCACGGCATGCGGCGCGCCGGGAATCTCGACCAGGTCGCGGTCCAGCGCGTCGTTACGCCGCTGGCGGAACTGGTCGAACCACGCTGGCGTGATCGTGGCGCCGGTACGCGCCTGGATCAGCGGCAGTTCGTCCTTGACCGCCTTGCCCGTGAAGATCTCCATCGTCTCGGCGTGCGTGATGCCCCAGCCCAGCTCATTGAGCATCTCGGTCAGCACGCGGCTGGTGATGGGTTCGGAATCGACCAGCACGCCGTCACAGTCGAACAGCACGGCGTCAAAGGGAAAATCAGTCATTGGGGGCAGCGAAGGGAGTGTCCATGAAGCGGGTAAGCATACTGCACGGCCACGGCCTCCCCGGGCGGGCGGGGCCGCCACGCAGCAAGCCACGGAGTGCCAGGGCCGGCGGGAGTGGCTAAGCTGTCGGTTCGACCTGCCCGCCAACCGACCATGACCACGCCTGATTCCCGGCCGCTCGGCCACTACGACTGGACTTGCGTTGCCCAGGACCTGAACGCGCAGGGCTGGACGATGCTGCCCGGGCTTTACGCGCCGGACGACGCGCGCGCGCTGGCTCAGGCTTTCCCGCAGTCCGGCCCGCTGCCCGACCCCTTGCCCGCGCCGCTTGCCCGCCTGCGCGCCGGCCTCTACGACCGCCTGCTTCCCATCGCGCGCGCGTGGGCGGCCGCGCTGGACCTGGACGCCTCGTATCCCGAGGCGCTGGCCGCCTACACGCAAATGAACCGCCAGGCGGGCCAATCGCGCAGCCTGTCCGCCCTCCAGCGCATCCCCACGGACGGCTACCAGCCGCTGCTGCAGCACGCCGACGGAACCTGCGTATTTCCGCTCCGGCTGATCGTCCTGCTGTCCGAGCCCGGTGTTGACCACACGGGCGGCGAACTGGTCATGACCGAGCAGCGCCCTCGGATGCAGTCACGTCCCCTGGTGCTGCCGATGGGAATGGGCGACGCGGCGGTGATCGCGACGTCGCACCGCCCCGTGCAGGGCGCGCAGGGCATCTACCGCGTCACCGCGCGCCAGGCCATCAGCCGCGTGCGCAGCGGCGAACACGTCAGCCTGAATCTGATGCTGCACGACGCGCCCTAGCCGCAAACCACGCAGCGGCGCGCCGCGCGTTCGGATCAATTCTCGGCCGTGATGTTGCCGTCGGCCACGACCTTGGCAAACACCGCCGTCTGCGCCTTGATGAATGCCCGGAATGCGTCCTGGCTCATGGGCTGCACTTCGCCGCCCAACTCGCGGATGCTGGCCACGAATTTCTCATCTTTCAGCGCGCCGTCGATGGCGGCTGCCAACTTTTGCTGCACCTGCGGCGACGTGCCCGCCGGGACGAAAACGCCGAACCAGTTTTCCAGCGCGTAGTCCTTGAGCGGCGCGTACTCGGCCAGCGCCGGAATGTCCGGCGCAAACGACGCGCGCTTGGCCGACGTCACCGCCAGCGGCTTGACCTTGCCGCTCTTGATGAAGGGCAAGGCGCCCGCCAGGCTGACGAAGGTGAGGTCCACGCTGCCCGCGGCCACGTCCACCAATTGCGCCGCGGCGCCCTTGTACGGCACGTGAACCATCTTGATGCCCGCCAGCGACTGCAGCAGCTCGCCGTTCAGGTGCTGCGGATTGCCCACGCCGCTGGTCGCATACGTCAGCTTGTCGGGATGCGCGCGGCCATAGGCAACCAGCTGTTCGACCGAGGCGACCGGCAGCTTGGGATTGGCGACCAGCACGTTGGGCACACGCGCGATCAGCGCAATGGGCGCCAGGTCCTTTTCCGGCTGGTACTGCATCTTGGTCTTGAAGACGAGGGGATTGATGGCGTCTCGCCGGCCGACCCCAGCAGCAGCGTGGCGCCGTCCGGCGCGGCGCGCACGACCGCCGCCGCGCCCAGCATGCCGCTGGCGCCGGGCTTGTTCTCCACGACGACGCCCTGCGGCAGTTCGCTGCGCAGCCGCTCGGCCAGCAGCCGGCCCATGCCATCCACGCCGCCGCCCGCCGCAAACGGGACGATCAAGGTGATCGGCCGGTTTGCCGGCAGGTCTGCGGCGTGCAGGGGCGATGAGGCGGCGATCGTCAGGGCCGCGGCAGCGGCCAGGATGCGAATGGGGGGCATGGTTTTGTCTCCGGTGGGGCCAGCGTCATTGCGCGGCCGGGTTTTTCCTTAATTGCATTTTATGCATTCAATATGCAAAACTGGCAGCTATGGAAAACACCAATGCCCCGCTGCGCCGCACGCAATTCACCCTGGACGGCACCCGGTACGCCTGCCCGGACCTGCCGGCCGAGTTCGGCACGGACTATTTCCGGTTGCCGGTCGTGCTGCGCCTGCTGCTGGAAAACGCGCTGCGCAACATGCAGGGCGCCGAGCGCAACGCCGCCGTGGCCGCCCTGTTCGGCTGGCTGGCGCACGGAACCAGCGAAGCGGAGATCGCCTTCCAACCCGGCCGCGTCCTGATGCACGACACGACCAGCACCCCCGCGCTGGTCGACATCGCTGCAATGCGCGACGCGCTGGCCGAGGCCGGGGTCGATCCGGCGGTCCTGAACCCCGTGCTGCCCGTGGACGTGTCGGTCGACCACTCGCTGGCCGTCGAGGCCTATGCGCGCGCCGACGCGGCGCAATGCAACCTTGACCTTGAGTTGCGCCGCAACGCCGAGCGCTACCGCTTCCTGCGCTGGGCCTCCAAGGCGCTGACGAATGTGCGCATCCACCCGCCGGGCACCGGCATCATGCACACCATCAACCTGGAGCAGCTGGCCACGGTGGTCTGCCAGCAACCCGGCCCCGACGGCATCGCGCTGTATCCCGACATGATGATCGGCACCGACAGCCACACGCCGATGATCAACGGCATCGGCGTGCTGGGCTGGGGCGTGGGCGGACTGGAGGCGCAGACGGTCATGTTCGGCATGCCGACGATGCTGCGCATTCCCGATGTGATCGGCGTGCGGCTGACCGGTGCGCTACAGCCGGGCGTGACAGCCACCGATCTGGCGCTGACCGTCACGCAGCGCCTGCGAGCCATCCACGTCTCCGGCGAATTCGTCGAATTCTTCGGACCGGGCGTGGCCACGCTGCCCGCCGGCAGCCGCTGCGTCGTCGCCAACATGGCGCCCGAATACGGCGCCACCACGGGCTACTTTCCGATCGACGGGGAAACGCTGGCCTACCTGCGCCAGACGGGCCGCGACGAGGCGCAGATCGCGCGCATCGAGGCCTACGCGCGATGCACCGGCATCGCGCTGGATCCGCACGCCGAGCCGCGCTATACCCGCGTGGTCGACCTTGCGCTGGACGCCGTGCAGATGCACGTGGCGGGCCCCAAGCGCCCGCAGGACCTGCATCCCTACGGCCAGACCCGCGCGATTCTTGCCGCGCTGAATTTCACGCCGCGCACGCACGCGGCCCTGCCCCGCCACGCCATCGCCATCGCCGCGATCACCAGTTGCACCAACACGTCCGATCCGCGCCTGCTGACCGCCGCCGGCCTCTTGGCACGCAAGGCGCGCCAGGCCGGCTTGCGGCCGCCGGCGTGGGTCAAGACCTCGCTCGGTCCGGGCTCGCCGGCCGCCGCCGATTATCTGGCGCGCGCGGGTCTTCTGGACGACCTGGCCGCCGTGGGTTTTGACATCGTCGGCTACGGCTGCACCACCTGCATCGGCAACTCGGGCCCGCTGCCGGCGGTGGTGCGCGACGCCCTGGCCGACGGCGCCATCCACCCCGTCGCGGTGCTGTCCGGCAACCGCAATTTCACGGGGCGGATTCATCCCGACCTGGACCTGGGCTTTCTGATGTCGCCGCCGCTGGTCATCGCGTTCGCGCTGGCGGGCGACGCGGAACGGGACCTGAGCCGCGACCCCATCCAGGTGACGCCCGATGGCCGCGCGGTGCATCTGGCGGACCTGTGGCCGGCGGAAGCGGAGATCGATGCGGCCCTGGCCGCGGGGCAGCGTCCCGAGGACTATCGCGCAGCCTTCAAGATCGCCAGCGCGAATCCCGCCTGGCAGGCCCTGCAATCGCCCGACACGCCCCGATTTCCGTGGGACCCCGCCTCGACCGCGCTGCAACGGCCGCCGTTTGCCAGCACCGAGGCGGGCAGCCAGCTTGGCCGCTACACCGCGTATCCGCTGCTGGTGGTGGGCGACGACGTCACGACCGACCATCTGTCGCCGGCCAGCGCGATCCCGCCGGACAGCCTGATCGCGGACTTCCTGGTCGAACGCGGCGACGACCGCAATGACCTGAATGTATTCGCCTCGCGCCGCGGCAATTGGGAAGTCATGATGCGCGCCGCGTTCTACAGCAAGAGCCTGACGAATCTGCTCTGTCCGCCGGCGCCCGTGGGCCACACCCTGCACGCGCCCAGCGGCAGGCTGGAACCCATCTGGGAGGCCGCCGCGCACTACGCCGAGGCCTCCCAGCCGGTGGTGCTGGTGGCGGGCGCACGCTTCGGCACGGGCTCGTCGCGCGACTGGGCGGCCAAGGGCCAGCGCCTGCTCGGTATCCGCGCGGTGCTGGCTGTCAGCTTCGAACGCATCCACCGGTCCAACCTGATCGGCATGGGCATCCTGCCGCTGCGCCTGCCGGACGGCGTAACGCCCGGCACCCTGCGGCTGGAAGCGGGCGACCGGATCGACATCGATGCCGATGCCGCCGCGCTGACGCCCCGCGCCGCCATCCCGGTGCGCATCCTGCGCGCACAGGGCGGGACCGAACCGCTAACCGCCACGGCCGCGGTCGAAACGCGGCTGGAGATCCGCCTGTTGCAGTTGGGCGGCGTCATTCCCGCTATCCTGTCGGACACCCTGTCATCGGCCGTCCGCCACCCATGAGCGCGCAAACCAATACCGTCACAAAAATCCTGGACCTGATCCGGGAAGACCGCCTGCTGGAGGGCGCGCACCTGCGCGCGCAACAGATCGCCGACCGCCTGCGGCTGTCGCGGTCGCCTGTCAACGATGCGCTGGGCATCCTCGCGCAGCACGGCGTCGTGGCGCGCAAGCCCAACCGCGGGTATTTCCTGTTGCGCGACTTCGACGCGACGGGCGACGCCCCCGCGGACATCACGCCCCCGTCGGCGGACGACATCGTCACGAAGACGTACTTCGCGCTGGCCGACGAACTGCTGCGCGGCGAATTGCCCATGCAGTGCAGCGAAGCGTTGCTGCGCACGCGCTACGCGCTTACGCAGGCGCAGACGCAAGCGCTGCTGGCCCGCATCTCGCAGGAGGGCTGGGCGCAGCGCCGGCCGGGCTACGGGTGGGAGTTTTCGTCCATGATGACCACGCCCGACAGCCTGCTGCAGTCCTACCGGCTGCGCCTGGCGCTGGAGCCGGCGGCGCTGCGCGAACCGGGCTTTCACATCGACAAATCCGTGCTGGCGCGCTGCCGCGCCGCCGAAATGCACCTGCTCGAGGGCGGCATTGCCACCGACACGGCCGATCAGTTGCACGATCGCGGCGTGCGATTCCACGAGTCGCTGGTGGAAGCCTCGGGCAATCCGTTCTTCATCGACACGATCAAACGCGTCAATCGCGTGCGCCGCCTGCTGTCGTACCGCTCGATGCAGGACCGCAGCCGCTACAAGCAGCATTGCGATCAGCACCTGGCCATCCTGGACCTGCTGGAACGCGAGCGCAACGACGAAGCGGCCGACGCGCTGGCCGCCCATCTGCGCAGCACCCTCGACAACCTGGCCCGCATCAGCGGCATCCTGACTTCGTAGGCCGCGCGGGGCGCGGCCGTTTTCAACTGGCAGAAAAGAGGCTCGCGCCATGCATGTCTACATCGGCTCCCGGACCACCCGGGAACGCAACGCCCGCGGCGAGGGCATCAGCGTGTACGACTACGCGCCCGGCGCGGGAACGCTGACGCTCAAGCAGGTCGTGGGCGGGTTGCACAACCCGTCGTATCTGTTGCCGCACCCCACCCTTGCCGTGCTCTACACCGTGCATGGCGACAGCAGCGAGGTCAGCGCCCTGCGCCGCGATCCGCGCGACGGCACGCTGACGCCGTGGCACACGCAAGGATGCGAAGGCCGCAATCCCGTGCACCTGGCGTTGGGGCCCTCGGGCCGCTACCTGATGGTGTCCAACCACCTGACGGGCACGCTGGCGGTGCTGCCGGTGGCGGCGGACGGCGCGTTGCAGGCCGTGGCGCAGACCGTGCCGCTGGCCGGCGAGCCGGGACCGCACCGCAAGGAACAGCCGTTTTCCAAGCCGCATTTCAACGTGCTGGACCCCTCGGGCCGGTATGTCGCGGTGCCGGACAAGGGACTGGACCGGGTCTTTCTGTATGCGGCCGACGCGCGCGGCCTGGCCGCGCAGCCCGCCAGCGCCGTCGCCACGCGCGAGGGCGCGGGGCCGCGCCACGCCGTCTTTCATCCTTCCGGCCAATGGCTTTATGTCGTCAACGAACTGGACAACACCGTTACCGCGTACGCCGTGCAGGAAGGGGTCTTGCTACCCTTTCAAGTGCTGCCCACCCTGCCCGACACCTACACCGGCAACAGCCGCGCCGCCGGCATCGCGCTCGGCGCGGGCGGCCTGCATCTGTATGCGTCGAACCGGGGCGGCGACAGCATCGCGGTGTTTAGCGTGGATCCGGCCAGCGGACGGCTCGCACCGGTGCAGCACGCTCGCACCCAAGGCCGCACGCCACGCTTTTTTACGCTGTCGCCCGATGGCCGGTTTCTGTTCGCGCTGAACGAAGACAGCGATACGCTGCAGCGCTTTCGCGTCGATCCGGCGCGCGGGACGCTGACGCATGACGACTACGCGCTGCCCATTGGCAGCCCGGTGTGCATGGTGTTCGCCGGCGCTTAGAAGTCCATCGACGCCGACAGCATCACGGTGCGCGGCACGCCTTGCGAGATCGTGCCGTACGACGCCACGCCGGACCAGTACGCGCGGTTGAACACGTTGACCACATTGGCGCGCAGCGTGACGTCCCGGCCCTGCACCTTCAGCGCATAGCGCGCGCCCAGGTCGAACGTGGTCCACGACGGCACGGACTGCGTGTTGGCCTGGTTGATGTATTCGCGGCCGGTATAGACCATGCCGCCCGTCAAGGTCAGCCCGGTCACCCACGGCGTGTCCCACTCGGCGCCCAGATTGACCGCGACGGTCGGCACGCCCACCGGCCGGTTGCCCTGTGTGGCCGCGCTGCTGGTGCGCGTCAGCTCGGCATCCAGCAGCGTCACGCCGCCCAAGAGGCGCAGGCCGCGCAACGGCTCGCCGGACACATTCAGCTCCAGCCCGCGGTTGCGCTGCTCGCTGTCGGCGGCATACACCCCGTTCGTAAGCTGCCCGCTGGGCTTGGTGATCTCGAAGGCGCTCAGCGTCACCATCGCGCTGTCCAGCTCCACCTTGACGCCCACTTCCTTCTGCTTGGCCTTGTAGGGCTTGAAGACCTCTCCCGCATTGATGGCGGTGGCGGGCGCCACGTCGCCCTTGCTCAGGCCTTCGATGTAGTTGGCGTAAAGCGACACGTTGTGCCAGGGCTTGATGACCAGGCCCGCCAGCGGCGTGGTCGCGCTTTCGTCGTAGCTGACGGTGCGCACGCCCGTCGCGCCATTGAAGTTGCGTGACTCGATGCGCTGGTGGCGCAGGCCCAGCGTCAGCTGCGCGCGCTCGTCAAGAATGCTGAGCGTGTCGGCCAGCGCCAGCCCGGACAGGTCGGACGAGGACACCTTGGGCACGTTGGCCGGGGCGGGAATATGCTGCTCGGGACGGGTGATCGGACGGTAGATGTTGGACGTGAGCGGCGTGCCGCTCACGCTGGCCTGGCTGTTGCGGTCGCTGTACAGGCTGCCCATGAAGCTGACGGTGTGGCGCACCGGCCCCGTGTCCAGTTTGGCGCGCAACCCGGCGTTGTAGGTGCTGCGGTCGACCTGGAAGCGGAAGTTGTTGGGCGTCACCACCGTGTCGCCGGCCTCGTTCACGATGGTGGGCGTCTGGTCCGACAGGCGCGAGACCGCGGTGTCCGAACCGCCCGCGTCCGCAAAGACGGTCAGCCTGTCGCTGATGTCGTACTCCACGCGCAAGAGCGCCGACTGGCCGTCGGACTTCCACCATCCCCACGGCTGCGTGGCATTGCGGCGGCCGTCCGCCGCGCGGGGCACGGCAATCCCGGGCGCCACCAGGAACGGCCGCGTCGGGGCGTCGATCTTCTCGTGCTGCGTCAGCAGGTCCAGCGAGGCGCGCAGCCGTTCGCCCTGGTAATCCAGCGACAGCGCGCCGATGGTCGTGCGCGAGGACATGTTGTCCAGCGGCGTATCGCCCTGCCGTTGCATGCCGTTGACCCGCACGCCCCACTCGCCAGCGTCGCCAAACCGGCGGCTCAGGTCGACCCGGGCGCCGAACTGCGAGTCGCCGACGTAATCGGCCGACACGCGCGTCAGGTCCTCGGGCAGCGCGCGTTTGGGCACCATGTTGATCACGCCGCCCACGCCGCTGTTGGGCGACATGCCGTACAGCAGCGCCGCCGGCCCCTTCAACACTTCCACCCGTTCGATGTAGTCGGTAAAGACGTGGTAGTTGGGCGCCACGCCATAGACGCCGTCGAAGGCGATTTCACCGAGGTTGCCTTCCCCGATTGGAAAGCCGCGGATGTAGAACGAGTCGGTCACGCCGCCGATCTGGCCGGTAAAGCGCACCGACGGCTCCACGGTCAGCGCATCGGCCAGCGTCACAGCCTGACGGTTCGCCAGCAATTCCGACGTATAGCTGGTGACATTGAACGGCGTATCCATCACGTCGCGATTGCCCAAAAGGCCCAGACGCGCCCCGCGCGCCACCTGGCCGCCGGCAAATTCGGCGGGCAGCGCGGACGGGCTCACGCCTGCCCCGGCGACGGTCACCGCGGGCAGCACGGTGGTCTCGCCAGCGGCCACCGGCAGCTTGCGCAACGAGTACGCGCCGCCGCCTTGTTCCGACAGCGCATAGCCCGACCCCGACAGCAGGCGGGCGAACCCTTCGCGCACGGTGTACGCGCCCTGCAAGCCCTCGCTATGCTGGCCCGCCACAAGGGCGGGATCGAACGACAGCGGCACCCCCGCGGTGGCGGCAAACTGCGCCAGCACGTCGCCCAGCGGTCCGGCCGCGATGGCGTAGGACTTGCGCGCGGCGGCAGCGGCGGGCTCGGCCGCGTGTGCCGGCGCCAGCGTTCCCGTGGCCGCAATCAGCGCCAGCCCAAGGCCGGCGGCCCGGACCAGCGACGCCGCGGGCGATAGAACGGCAAGGCCGCGCGGCAGGCGGGGCGGACGGGAGAGTCGGGAAACCATCAAGCGATCCTTCGTGGGTATGGGGTGGCGCGCATGTCGCGGCGGTTCACCCGGTACACCGGACGAAGCGGAAAAAAGTGTCAGCCGATTGGCGATTAATGTGTAACGGCGGCGCGCGGCGCGACCGTGATCCACCACGGCGTCACTTGGCTCACCCGCACCGGCAGCGTCTTTTCCAGCAGGCGCAGGCTGGCGTCGATGTCGTTCAACGGGAACGCCCCCGACACCCGCAGGCCGGCCACCGCGGGATCGCAGCGCAGCACGCCGTGGCGGTAGCGGCCCAGCTCGGCCACCAGATCGGCCAGCCGCCAGTTGCGCGCGGCCAGCATCCCGTCCGCCCACGATGCCGCCAGCGGATCGGCGGAGACGGGCGCGGCGGCCCCCCCGGCGGAAAAGACGGTCTGGTCGCCCGCGGCCAGCACCAACGGGTTTGCGCCTTCCCGGGCAGGCCGGACCTCGACCGCGCCCTCGTACACCGCCACGCGGACGCGGGCGCCCTCGTCGCGCACCATGAAGCGCGTTCCCAGCGCACGCAGCACACCCTGGGTCGTCTGCACAAGGAAGGGGCGCCGCACGGGCGCGGGATCCTGCCCCGTGGTCAGCAGGATTTCTCCCGCGCGCAGCCAAAGCACGCGTTGGGCAGGGGTGTAGTCGACGTCGACGGCGCTGGCCGTGTTCAGCACCAGCTGCGTGCCGTCGGCCAGCGCGATGCGGCGCTGCTCGCCCGTGGCCGTGCGCAGGTCCGCGCGCCATTCGCGCCAGGGCAGTTCGCGCGCGCCCATCCAGGCCGCCGGTCCCAGCACCAGCAACCCGGCCAGCGCCCGCACGGCCTGCCGGCGTCCGGCGCGGTGCGCCTGGCGCAACGTCTGCCCGCCGATGTGCGGCGGTACCTGGCCGAAGCTGCGCAACATCGTCTCGGCGCGTTGCCACGCGGCTTCGTGATCGGCGCTGCGCGCCCGCCAACGGTCCAGCGCCGCGCTATCCGCCGCCGACAGCGTTTCGGACTGCACGCGCACCAGCCAGCCGGCCGCCTCTTTAAGGATGGCGGGGTCGATGACCGCGTTCATGCCGCATCCGCCTGGTAGGCGATCAGGCAGGCGGCGAAAGCAGCCTGCATGTGGCGCTTTACGGTCGAGAGCGACACGCGAAGCTGCCGGGCGATCTCGTCATAGCCCATGCCGTCGAACTGCGACAGCAGGAAGACTTCGCGTGTGCGCGACGGCAGCGAATGCAGGGCGGCGTCGATGGCGTGCAACGTTTCCAGGATCAGTGCGCGCGCCTCCGGCGAGGGGGCTTCGGCAGGCGGCACTTGCGCCACCGCGGCCAGGTAGGCGTCTTCGACCGACCGGCGGCGCCAGTGGTCCGCCACCAGGCCCTTGGCGATGTGGGCCAGCAGCGCGCGCGGCTCGGCGCCGGTGTCTTCCCGGCGCCGCCCGGCCATCAGCCGCACGAACGTGTCGTGCGCCAGGTCGGCGGCATCGAAGGAACTGCCCAGCTTCTTGCGCAGCCATGCCGAGAGCCAGCCGTGGTGTTCGCGATAGAGCTTCGTGACGTTGTCGGCGGATGGAATTAGCGGCGCAGGCAAGGCGCACCTCGGCTTTCATGCAAATAGGAATTGTTTTTATTCTATACGAGCCGTCCTCACCCGCGCGTGCTTCGGGGTGGTGCGATAGAATCGGACACCTTCCCGCCACAGCCACGAGTGCCATGCCGAACGCCCCGTCCATGCCTCAGTTCCTTGCCAGCGGCGGGCAAATGGGCGCCCGGGTCGCCAGCCATGACTGGTCGGCCACCCCGCTCGGCCCCCTCTCCGACTGGTCCCCCTCCCTGCGCATCGCCGTCAGCATGGTGCTGTCGTCCCGGTTTCCGTCCTGTCTGGTGTGGGGCCCGGACCTGATCTCCATCTACAACGACGCTTTTGTGCCCATCCTGGGCGCCAAGCCCGATGCATTGGGCCGCCCGTTCAGTGATGTCTGGCGCGAAGCCTGGTCCCAGATCGGCCCCATCGCCGAACGCGCTTTTGCCGGCGAGGCCACCTTCATCGAGGACTATCCCGTCGAGCTCGCGCGGTACGGCCGCCTGGAGTTGGCGCACTTCACGTTCTGCTATAGCCCGGTGCGCGACGAACATGGCAAGGTCGTCGGCATGATCGACACCGTCATCGAGACCACCGCGCGGGTCGAGGCCGAAAAGGCCCAGGCCGATGCGCTGCGCCTGACGGAAGAGGCCCTGCGGCAAAGCCAGAAAATGGAAGCCATCGGCCAGATGACCGGCGGCGTCGCGCACGACTTCAACAACCTGCTGACGGGGATTTCAGGCAGCCTGGAACTGCTCTCGCAACGTCTTGCGCGCGGCCACACCGACGACCTCGACCGCCACATCGCCGTGGCAAAAAGCGGCGCCGAAAAGGCGGCCGTCCTGACGCGGCGCCTGCTGACCTTCTCGCGCACCCACCCGCTCGAGCGCACGGTGGTGGACATCAATGGCGTCATCGCCGGCATGGAAGCGTTGATCGCGCGCAGCGCCGGATCCGCCGTCACGCTGGAAATGGACTGCGCGCCCCGGTTGTGGCCCGTATGGGTCGACTCGCACCAGCTCGAGAACGCGCTTCTGAACCTGTGCCTGAACGCGCGCGACGCCCTCGGCGCGTGCGGCCTCTTGCGCATCGAAACGCGCAACGTCACGCTGGACGCGCAAGCGGCGCGCGACCGTGGCCTGCAGGCCGGCGATCACGTGCTGCTGCGCGTCTCCGACACGGGCTGCGGCATGACGGCGGAAACCGTGCAACGCATGTTCGAGCCCTTCTACACCACCAAGCCGGCCGACCGCGGCACGGGTCTGGGCCTGGCGCTGGTGCACGATTTCGTCCGGCAATCGGGCGGGCACGTGCAGGTGCGCTCCCAACCGGGCCAGGGTACCGACATCGACCTGTTTTTCCCGCGCCACCGCGGCGCCGACATTGACATGGCCTCGGCCGTCGCGGCGGCGGCCCAGCCGCCCCGCGTCCTGCAAGGGGGCACGGTCCTGTTGGCCGAGGACGACCCCGCGGTACGCGAAGTCACGGCCGAAGTGCTCAGGGAAATCGGCTACGACGTGGTCGAGGCTACCGATGGCTCCAGCGCGCTGCGGCAACTGACCGCCCTGCCGCGAATTGATCTGCTGGTCTGCGACCTGGCGCTGCCGGGCGGCGTGAACGGCCGGCGCGTGGCGGAAACCGGCCGCGCGATGCGGCCCGGCATGAAGGTGCTGTTCATCACCGGTTACGGCGAAGGCGGCGAAGGCGCCAATGTTCCGGCCAGCGACGCGCCGGTGCTGCTCAAACCCTTCATGCTCGATGACCTGTCGAGCCAGGTGCATGCGTTGATGCGCTGACGGGCCGGTGCTCAGGGCTGCCGGCCCCGCGTCGTGCGGATCCAGAACAGGCCGGCGGCCGACAACAGCATGGCGCACAGCAGATACGCAAAGCAGATCAGCAGGCCGAAGAAATAGTAGCGGTCGTAGACGCTGGCCGCCCACCATGCCGTGCCGCCATACACGGCCATCACGATGAACGGCAGCCACAGGACCACGATGCCTGCGCGGCGCCAACCCGGCGTGTTCAGACGGGGAAACCTGCCGGCCTTTGCGCGCAGCACCAGGGCCAGTGCCGACAGCGCCGGCAACAGGAAGGCCAGCACCGCCAGCACCAGCAGGCCCGCATCCAGGAACGTCGCAACAAACTCGCGCAAAATCAGCTCCTTGCACAGCGCGCACCGGTGGCGCCGTCCAGGAGGTTATACACGAGCCGCCGAGAGCATCCTTACAGCTTGGGCGCGTAGCGCACCGTCAGCATCACATTGCGCGGCTCGCCATAGTAGTTGTTGCCGGATAGCGTGTTGTAGGACGGCACGTAGTACTTCTTGTCGAACACGTTGTTCACGTTCAGTCCGAAGCTCAGTTCCGGCGTGGCCTGGTAACCCACGCGCGCATTCCAGATCGTGAATCCCGCCAGCTTGAACGCACGGTCCGAACTGATCGTGGCGGTCTGCGTATTCACGCCGGCGCCCACGCTCAGGCGGTTCAACGCGCCCGGCAGCCTGTAATTGGCCCACAGTCGCAGCATGTGCTTGGGCGTCCAGGTGCTGAAGACCTTGCCCTGGTTGTCCGGATCTTCCAGGAACTTCGTAGTGTTGTAGGCGTAGCCCGCATACAGTTCCAGCCCCTTGACCACCTCGCCGGAAATCTCGGCTTCCACGCCCTGGCTGCGGACCTTGCCGGCCGCGCGCGAGCAGTACCAGCCATTGCAGGCAAATCCGGCGTCGTAATCGTTGACGGCGCGGTTCTTGTGGTCGTAGCGGAACAGCGCAAGCAGGGCGTTGACCCGGCCGTCGGCCAGTTCGCCCTTGACGCCGACCTCGTAGTTGTTGCCCTCGATCGGCTTGAGCAGGCTGCCCGATACGGTGCGCTGGGTCTGGGGCTCGAACACCGTGGTGTAGCTGCCGTAGACCGACCAGTTGTCGGTCAGCGAATACACGATCCCGGCGTAGGGAATGAAACGGCCAGACGTGGTGGATGTCGTCGTGTCGCCGTCCCCGCTGTAGCTGTAATCGAACCAGCCGACGCGGCCGCCGCCGATCAGCGCCAGGGATTGGATGGGCTTGACGCGCCACGTGCCATAGATGCCCTTCTGCCGGATGTCGTAGGCGCTGCGCGAATCGTAGCCGCTGGCCTGGGCGATGGAGTCCATGTCCTGCCACGGACGGTGGTGGTCAAGATCGAAAATGTTGCCGCCGCTCTCCCAGGCACGGGTGAACCGGTCATTCGTCGTGAGCTTGGAATAGTTGGCGCCAACCACCACTTCCTGCGCCATGCCCCAAGCGTCGAAGTCGCCCGCCACCGACATGTCCATCCCGCGCTGGCGGCTTTTGAAATCCACGCCGAAGTTGCCGTAGTCCAGACCGCTGCCGTCACGCTGCACGGCCCCGGCAACGCGCTGGTGCACGGTCGTGTTGTCTTCGTCCATCGCCACGCCGGCAAGCCTGAAACGCCACGATGCGTTCAAGCGATGCGTGACGTCGGCATTGAAGATGGTCTGGTCGTTGGTGGCGCGGTTCCAGGTCGAGCCGGTGAACGTCGAGCGCGGCAGGTCGATGCTGCCACCGTCTTCGAACCGCGGATAACCGACGAACATCGGCCGCGACCGGCTGTACCGGTTGCTCACCCCAAGGCCTACCGTCGTGGCTTCGGTAACGTCGAAATCCAGCGCGGCGTACAGGTTGCGCGTCTTGTCCCACACGTAGTCGATGTACGAATGGCTGCGATCCTCGTCCAGCACGACCCGCCCGCGCAGCGTGCCCGATTCATTGAGCGGGCCGCCCGCGTCCAGCGTCAGGCCATAGTGATCCCACGACCCAGCCTTGCCCGTCACGACCACCGACGGCTCCGCGCCACCCCGCTTGCGCACCAGGTTGATCGCCCCGCCCGGGCTGCCCGCGCCTTGCAACAGGCCGGCTGCGCCGCGCAGGATTTCCACGCGGTCATAAAACACCAGCGAGTCCTGCTCCCAGTTGCCCAGGCTGTAGCTGTTGCGCAGCAGGGACACGCCATCGTATTGCAAGAGGTCAACGGGAAAACCGCGGGAATTGATCGCGACGCCGGCGCCCACGCCCTGCACGCCCACCATGCCCGCCGTGTTGTTGACGGCGTCGGGCAGGCTGGTCATGTCCTGGTCGTCCATCCGCTGGCGCGTCAGCACGGTGATGGATTGCGGAATGTCCTTCAGCGCCTGCGCGGTCTTGCCGATGGTGACCGCTGGCGACGTGTACGAACCCGTCCCGTCTGTCGTGGTGTTGTAGGTGCCCGTCACCATCACGGGCGCCAGTGTCGCGGTCGTCTCGGCGGGCGCCTGCCGCAGGCGGTATCCGCCTTCGGCGCGTGCCACCGCCTGCAGTCCCGTGCCCGCCAGCAGGCGCTCCAACGCGGCCTGCACGCCATACGTGCCCGTCAGTCCCCCCGTCATGGCGCCGGCCGTCAGACCGGGATCGGACGCCACCATCACGCCCGCCTGCACGCCAAACGTGCCGAGCGCCGCGCTCAGCGGACCGGCGGGAATGCTGAACGCCACGGTGCGCGGCGCCGGGGCCTGGGTCTGCGCCTGGGTCTGGGCGTGCACCGGCGCCGGCGCCAACACGGCCGCCGCAACCCAGGGCGCGAGACGGCGCAATGCGATGTTCAGCGCCGTGCGCCGCAGGGATGGACGGACAAGCGCCGCGGCGCTCGCGGCGCGGACAGGACGAGGTGACATGAAAGGGTTCCCAGGCTCATGAAGGATCGGCGCAGCCTCAAGACACGGGCTGCTTTTCCCACATGAAGCGCGAGGTCGGGATATCCGCCGTTGCTGTTACAAAAAAGCCCGCTGCCACCGGGAATCGGCCTGCAACGAGGCGGCTCACGTCCGGCTCACCGTCACCCAGTAGCGGGTGTAGCGGCGCACCCGCACCGGAAGGATTTCCTCAAGCATGGCCAGCACCTTGTCGGTGTCAGCCAGCGGGAACGCGCCCACCACATGCAGCCCGGCCGCCTCGCCGGTGCAATGCAGCAGGCCCGGCCGGTAGCGTCCGAGTTCATTCAGGAATTCCGACAAGGGCATTTCATCCGCGATCAGCATGCCGTCAAGCCAGGCGGACACGCCCGGTTCCAGCGTCCGCGCCGTAAAGCCGCCGTCCACGGTGAAGTCCGCCTGCTCGCCGGCCCGCACGCGCCGCGGCGCCGCGTCCTGCGCCAAGCCGCGAA
Organism: Achromobacter sp. Root170; assembly: GCF_001428165.1. NCBI lineage: Bacteria > Pseudomonadati > Pseudomonadota > Betaproteobacteria > Burkholderiales > Alcaligenaceae > Achromobacter > Achromobacter sp. Root170. Next base: position 111,855 of record NZ_LMHN01000017.1, on the reverse strand, counting down.
CGTCCACCGCGCCTTGCAGCACCGCCACCCGCATTCGGCCCATTTCCAGATCGCGCACCACAAAGCGTGTGCCCACCGGCGTAAGCACGCCGCCGCGCGTGCGTACGCGGAACGGCCGGCCATTCGCGTCCGGCGCAGTTTCGATCAGGATCTCACCTTGCAGCAGCACCAGTTCGCGTTGGCTGGCGGTATAGCGCAGGTCGACCGCAGTACCTGCGTTCAACTGCACCTGCGTGCCGTCGGGCAGCGTCACCGACCGGCGTTCACCGGTGCCGGTGCGCAGGTCCGCGGACAACTGGCGGATCGTTTCACGCTCGCCGACGGCCCAGGCGCCCAGGCCCATGCCAACGGCCGCCACCATCAGGCGAATCGCCGTGCGACGCGATTGGATCAGCGGCGCCTGCGCCAGGGTGCGCGACGCCACCGACGGCCCGGCCTGCGCCACGCCCGCCGCCACGTCGCGCGTCAATGCGCCAAGCCGCTGCCAAGCCAGCTCGTGGGCGGGCGCCGCCCGACGCCATTGCTCGAAGCGATCCCGGTCTGCGGCGCTGGCGTCTTCGCGCAGACGCGCCCACCAGTCCGCCGCCTGCCGGATCACCTTGGGGTCGATGGCGCCCGCCTCGGGTGCGTGCGGCCGCAGCAGCTTGGCGTTGTCCATGGAACGGGGATTCAGCCGTACACGGCCGTGTAGCAGTGCACCAGCGCGCGCGCCAGCGACTTCTGCACGGCGTTGGGCGTCAGGCCCAACGCCTTGCCGATCTCGGCATAGGAAAGGCCGTCGATCTGCGCCATCAGGAAGATCCGGCGGCTGGTCATGGGCAAGGTGTCCAGCAGTTCGCAAACCTCGGCAAGCGCCTCCAGAATCAGGGCGCGGGCCTCGACCGAAGGCTCGACCGCCATGGGCTGCAGCGCCAGCGTCTCGGCATAGGCGGCCTCCAGCGCGGCGCGGCGTGCCCGGCCGATCAGCAGACGCGTGGCGATGGTGCGCAGATAGGCGCGCGGCTCATTGAGCGGTTCGCGGACATTGGCGCGGATCAGTCGTTCGAACGTGTCGTGAGCCAGGTCGGCCGCGTCCGACGCATTGCCCAGCTTGCGTTGCAACACGCCACGCAGCCACTGGTGATGGGCTTGGTAAACGGACTGCACCTCTGCATGAGAGGCAAACGAGGAGGATGGCATGACGGTGCGGCCCGGCGTCACCGCCTGAGAGCAAAGACAAGATGAAAATGATTCGCAATTATAAATGCGGTTTTCGTCTTTGCAAGGCGTGGCCCGCCAGCAGCCGTCAGGCCGCGCAGCCTAGTAATCCATCGGCACGTGGCTCTGCGCGGCGCGGATCTCCTGCAGATGCCGTTCGGCCTCCTGGCGCTCGACGGCGGGGGGCAAGGCGCGCCAGCTCACCAGGTTGCCCGGTGTCTTCACGGGCATCCACCCCAATACGCTGTACAGCGAAATCGCGGTGCCGCCCGTGTCCAGCCGCGTCTCGTAATAACCCTGACGATCCGGCACGGTATCGCCGGGCGTCCAATCCAACTGAGACATCCAGGTCTCCTCCTGGTGAAGCGTGTGCGCTAGGCGCCGCCGTCTACGAAAGAGCGGCGTTTCTCCGATCGTATAGCGTCCGGCCAGACTTGTCCCCGGTCAAAAAGCCGGGACAACGCATTATTGACAGAGGGGAATCCCTAGGCCGAGCGCATTTTTTTGAATTGCTAAAGCCCGAATTCAGGCGCTAGCATGCGGCAACGGATTTCTACCCGCCGGACGGACACGGGCCGCCCGCTCCCCCTGCGCCCTACGACGGCAATGCCGAAATCGATCTTCCCGCAGTACCCGAGGGATCGGCTGGCCGCTCTGGCAAGCGCCAATTCCCTGCGCGCCATCCGCGAAGGCCTGCTTTGGGTCATGCCCTGCCTGCTGGTGTCCGCGCTGTTCCTGGTGCTGTCCGTCTGCGCCCGGCTGCTGGGCCTGCCGGGCGGCATTGCCGACGCCCTGGCCGACCTGCACGGCGCGCTGTCCGCCGTCATGCCGCTCCTGGCCGGCACGGCCATCGGCTACATGCTGTCGATCCGCCACCGGCTGCCGCACCTGCCCACCGCGTTGCTGTGCCTGTGCCTCGTTGTCATCGCAGAACGCCTGCTGGCGCCCTACCCCCGCGCGGCGTCCACGCTCACCCTGTTCATCGCGATCGTGATCCCGATCGCGGCCGTGCCGCTGATGGCCTGGCTGTACCGGCGCCGCTGGACGCAGCTTGCGCCGGACGGGCTTATCGGCGAGAACGTGCGCGACTCGCTGAACATGATCGTCCCCGGCCTGCTGACCGCCGGCCTGGTGATGGCGGCGTTGTCCGCGGCGCTCTCGATCCCGGCGGTGGCGCAGGTCGACATCCCGCTCAGCATGGCGTCTCTGGACAGTCCCTACAGCGCCGGCGCGATCGTGGCCGCGTTGAATTCGATGTTCTGGTTTTTCGGCATCCACGGCGCGCACGCCATGGCGCCGATCATGGACGTGCTGGACCAGGCCACGCGGCTCAACGCCACGAGCGTCGCCGCCGGCTACGAAGGCGTCTATGCGCTGAACGGCACGCTACTGGGCGCCTTCGTCTTCATCGGCGGCTCGGGTGCGACGTTGTCGCTGGTGGTGGCGATCCTGCTGTTCTCGCGCAGCGATTCGCTGCGGGTACTGGCGCTGGCGAGCATTCCCGTATCGCTCCTGAACATCAACGAGATTCTGCTGTTCGGCCTGCCCCTCATCCTGAACCCGCGACTTCTGCTGCCTTTCGTGCTTACGCCCGTCATCAACGTGCTGATGGCGCTGGCAGCGGTGCAACTGGGTTGGCTTGCGCCCGCCACCGTGGCGCTGCCGTTGACGTCGCCCGTGCTGTTCAACGCCTATCTGGGCGCGGGCGAACAGGTGGCGGGGATCGCGTTGCAATGCGCGCTGGTGGCGTTGGGCGCGTGCATCTATGCGCCCTTTCTGATCGCGCTGGAGCGGCAGCGCAAGGCCGATTCCACGGTGTATTTCAAGTCGCTGGACGCGACGTTTCCGCAACTGCAGGAAGAATCGCTGCTGTACGCGCACGACCCCGTCGCGTCCACCTACGCCACGCGCGCGCGGCGCCGCGCCGAGGTCTCACGCATCCGCGCCATCAGCGAATACGACTTCTACCTGGAATATCAGCCGCAGGTCTCGCTGCGCACGGGCCAGTGCACCGGCTGCGAGGCGCTGCTGCGCGCCACCGGCCCCGAAGGCACGCAACAGGCGCCGCTGGAATTCCTGCGATGGCTGGCGCAAGCTGGCCTGATGGGCGAAGTGGATCTCTGGGTGGCGCGGCAAGCGGTGCGGCAATGCCTGGCTTGGCGCGCGCAGGGCTTCTCGCTGCCCATGACGATCAACGTCACGAGCGCCACGCTGACCTCGCCGGCTTACCTGGACCGGTTGATCAAGGTGCTGGACCAGACGCGGGGCCAGGTATCGGTGGAGCTGACGGAAGATGCGCTGGTCGAGGACGCGCAGGCGCTGCACACCGCCTTCGACCGGCTCCACGGCATCGGCGCCCGAGTCTACATCGACGACTTCGGCACGGGCTATTCCGCGTTGAGCTACCTGCACCAATTCCAGATCGATGCGGTCAAGATCGACCGCAGCTTCGTGATGGCGCAAAGCCATGACCGGGGCGCGCTGGTGATGAGCGGCCTCTTGCGGTTCTGCGAGGCATTGAACCTGCAGATCATTGTCGAGGGTGTGGAAACCGATGGTCAGTTGTCCGCGCTGGCGTCCAGCGCGGAGATCATCGTGCAAGGCTGGTACTACAGCAAGGCGGTGTCGGGCGAGCTTGTCGTGGACTTCGCGCGCCGGCGGCAGGAAGGGCCTGCCCTGCCGGCGAATCTGCCCGAAGCAAAGGCTATTTGATGCCGATGAACGGCAGCGCCGCGCCCGGCACCTGGGTGGACGGCAGCACGCCATCCCATTTTTCCACGGCGTTCAGGCTGACGAGGTTGGTGTTGGCGGCCAGCGCCTCGGCCTTGGCGCGGATCGAGGCCGCCTCGGCTTCGCCGCGCATGCGGATGCCGTCGGCTTCCGCGGTGAACTGCTGACGGCGCGCGTCGGCTTCGGCCTTGGCCTTGACCACCTGGATCTCGGCGGTGATCATCGCCGTTTCCTTTTGCTGGCGCGTGGTTTCGATCTGCACCTGGGCCAGCATGCGCTGTTCGATCGAATGCTCGTAGGCCTGCGAGAAACCCACTTCCTCGATCTGAACGCCCACCACCTGGACCGGCGCGCCTTCCATCGTCTTGAGGACGGCGTTGTTCACGTCCAGGCCGAGCTTCTGGCGTTCCTGGATGGCGCGCACGGCCGTGTACTGGCCGAATACGTTCTTCACCGCGTCCGGCGTCTTGCGCTCCAGCACGCGCATCTGCAGATTGGCGATGGTGCCGTATTCGGAATAGAGCTCTGCGACGTGCTCGGCCGGCACGCGGTAGGTCACCGACACGCGCAGCGTGGCCGGCTGCTGGTCATAGCTGTAGGCCTCGAGCTTTTCGAACACGAAGGTGTGGTCGCGCACGGACACCGTCATCACGTTGTCGATGAACGGCGTCTTGAAATCCAGGCCGGGTTCGGCCACTCGCACCAGCTTGCCGTTACGCAGCACCACGCCGCGCTCGCCCTGATCCACCTGGAACCACGAGCCGAACGCGATGAACAGGATCAGCAGAAAGATGAGCGCGGTGCCAATGGCGAATGTCAGTTTGCGCGGCTTGACCGCGCCGATCGTCTTGACCATCTGGATATCTGTCGGCTTCATCTTCACTTCCAATCCCTGTCTGTTCTTTTGCGTTTACGGTCCGAGAGCACCGCTGCGATGCCGCGCGCGAGCAGATAGGCGATGACCGCCGCCCCCACCAAGATCAGGAAATACCGCATCGAGCGTCCCCCCCGGGAAAGAAGGACGGGATTCTAGCCCGCAGCGGACGCGCTGCCGCAGGCGGGTTTCAACGTAATGTGGCGATACGTTTCCGAACGTTTCGCCGGCCGTGATTTCGGCGGATTTACGCCCCGTACCAGCGCAACCCCAACCGGGACAGCGGATCGGGATAGTCCCAGAACGCGTGGTCCAGCGTCTCCATCTCTTCCTGCTCCGCCTCGGTCATCGCCCCGTAGATATCGTTGAGCTGCACCACCTCGGGCGAGGCCTCGAAGCGGTCGATCAGCGCGCGCATGCGCGAGAGCACGTCCAGCATGTGCACGGCCCCGATCTTGCGCAGCGCCTGCAAGGCAAGCTGGCAGGTCTCGTCGCCCCAGTTGCACAGAAACTGCATGAAGCCGCCATTGTTGATGTCGGCCTCCATGCGCCACAGCGCAACCAGTTCCTGGTCGGTGGGGGACAAGCGGTCGAGCTTCCATCCGGCTGCCTGCAACGCCGCCATGGCCTGCTCGTATCGCAAGTCCCACAGCAGATCGTGCACGTTGAGCATGCCCTGCGGCACGGGCTCGGCCAGCGCGGGCCACACGACGCCGTGCCCGTCATCCACCAGTTGCCACGCCTGCCGCGCCTCGGGCGTGGCCTCATGCAGGCGGATATGCCGCCGTATCGGCTCCCTGACCTCGCGGCCGTCGGCAAGCGTCAGCAGCACGTGCGTATCGGTCAACGTCAGGGCAGTGATGCGGTAGTCGGGAGTCGGCATTGCAAGGGTCCGGCATGACAGGAAAGCGCAAGACCCTACCGGATCGGCGCCGCGCTGTCGAGGCGCGCCCGTTGCCGGGGCGCATCGCGCCGCATCCTGTTACGGCTCCCTGTTCACCCATCTGCTACGTTAAATAGGACCGCGCTGGGGTCCCATCCGGTGCGCTTGTCGGAGATCGACCATGCCCCGCCCTTCCGAGTCCGCTCCCCTCATCGGAGTGGTCCCGCCATACATGCTGGACCGGCTTGCGCAGCACACCGATGCGCGCGTCAGCATGCCTGCCGTCAAGACGATGATCATCGATCAGCAGCAGCGCAGCCTGCGCGAGATGGCGGGACAGCCGCCTCGCGCGACGCTGGCGCCGGCGCGCCAGGTGGCGCCGGCGGGCACGCCCGACCGCGCCGTGCACGACGCCGGCAACGGCACCACGCTGCCCGGCAAGCTGGTTCGCGCCGAAGGCGCACGGCCGAGCGGCGACCCCGCGGTCGACGAGGCCTACGCGCATCTGGGCTCGACCTACAAGCTTTTCTGGAATGTGTACAAGCGGCACTCCATCGACGCGCATGGCCTGCCGCTGATCGGCACGGTGCATTACGGCGAGGACTACGAAAACGCCTTCTGGAACGGCGCGCAGATGGTGTTCGGCGATGGCGACGGCGAGATCTTCAACCGCTTCACCGTCGCGGTCGACATCATCGGCCACGAGCTCACCCATGGCGTGATCGACACCGAGGCCGCCCTCCTCTACCAAGGCCAGCCCGGCGCGCTGAACGAATCGCTGTGCGACGTGTTCGGCGCGCTGGTCAAGCAGTATTCGCTGGGGCAGACGGCCCGGGAGGCGGACTGGCTGGTCGGGCAGGGTCTCTTCACGGAAAACGTGCAAGCGCGCGCGCTGCGCTCGATGGCCGAGCCGGGCACCGCGTACGACGATCCCGTGCTGGGCGCGGACCCCCAGCCCGCGCACATGCGGGACTACGTCGATACGCCGCGCGACAACGGCGGCGTGCACATCAACTCGGGGATTCCGAACCGCGCGTTCTATCTGGCCGCCACGGCGCTGGACGGCAATGCGTGGAACGGCGCGGGGCACGTCTGGTACGACACGCTGTGCGACAAGCGCCTGCGCCACGATGCCGCGTTCAAGGATTTTGCGGGCCTGACGCTGCTGGTCGCCGGCGAGAAACACGGAGCGGACGTGCGCCGCGCCATCGACGAGGCCTGGAAGGCCGTGGGCGTGCTGCCATGATCGAACTGCCGCCCCTCGACCTTGCCCAGCTCGTGCGCCTTAGCCGCGAGGGCGGCCTGGCATACCTGCCCGGCCTTGCCCAGCCGCGCCGTATCGACATGGCCACCTGCCCGCCTGGCGTGCGGCAGGAGGTCTGCGATGCGATCCTGCATGCCGCCCCGAAAGCCATGCCCGGCAGCGCCGGCGCGGGCGGCGATCAGCGCTACTTCCACGTGGAAGTGGAATTCGAAGGCGCGGATACCGCGCGGGTCACTTTTGACGTGCCGGAGGCCGATGCGCCGGAAACGCTGGTGCGTCTTTGGAAGCGCCCGCCCGGCCAATCTGAATAGCGCGCCCCGCATACAGCCCGGTCACCGCCATGACGGCGCACAACGCCGCGCACACGCCCAACGCGGCGCCCCACCCGCCCAGCTTGTCATGCAAGCCGCCCACCAGCGCGGGGCCGGTCGCGGCGAACAGGTAGCCGGCACATTGCGCCATGCCCGACAGCGCCGCGGCCTGCTGCGCATGGCTGGCGCGCAGTCCCACGAACGCCAGGCCCAAGATGATGCCCGCGCCGGTGCCCAGGCCCAGCAGCGCGATCCACAACGCGCCCCACGTGGGCGCCGCGATCAGGCCCGCGAACGCGACGCACGACGCGCCCGCCGCGCAGAACGCCGCGACCCGCTGGTCCGTCAACCGGCGCAGTAGCGGCGCCATGAACAACGCGGGCGCCGCGGACGCGAGCTGCATGAATCCATGCAGCGATCCGGCGCGTTCGGCCGAGTAACCCGCGTCGCGCAAAATGGCGGGCAGCCAGCTCACCGCCACATAGAACACGAAAGAATTGATGCCCAGGAACACGGTGACCTGCCAGGCCAGTGGCGAACGCCACAGCCGCACGCCGTGCGGCGCGTGCGCGGTGGTCGCGGCGGGCGGCGTGTGGCCCGCAAGCTGAGGCAGCCACAACAGCAGGCTGATCAACGGCAGCGCCAGCATGCATAGCGTCGAAAACCGCCAGCCGCCCAGAGGCAGGTTGGCAAGCGGAATCGCAATGGCCGAGGCCAGTCCCGCCGCAAGGCCCATCGTCAGCACGTAGGCCGACGTCAGCCCCGCCAGGCGCTGCGGGAAGTCACGCTTCAACAGGCTGGGCAGCAGCACGTTGCCCAACGCAATGCCCGCGCCGATGATGGCCGTGCCCGCGTACAGCCCCGCCGCCGCGCCCAGCGTGCGGATCACGATGCCGCCAGCGACGAGCAGCATCGCCGCAAAGAGCGTGCGCTCCAGGCCAAACCGGCGCGCAAGCCCCGCGGCGAACAGCGACACCACCGCGAAGGCCAGCAGCGGCAGCGTGATGAGCATGCCGGCCGCCGCGGACGACAGGTCCAGCTCGGCGCGGATCAGGCCGATCAGCGGCGGCAGGCCGGTGAACGGCGCGCGCAGGGCCATCGCAATGCAGAGTATGCCCAGGATCAGCAGCGCCGGGCGGCTGGGTGGCGTCGAAGGGCGGGATACGTGCATGGTCACTCGGGCGTCGGCAAAGGGAAACGGAAAGGCCACCAGCTTACGCGCCGCGCGCCTTACCGAATTTCGAGATAATGACAACCTTTCCCGCAATTCGGCCACATTCCCCCTTTGCAGCGCCGACGCCCATGCGCACGCCCGACACGCCGCCCGCCCCCTTCGATCCGGATTCCGCCACGCAATGGGCGTTTGCCATGCCAGTGCATGCGGCCGAGCAGGACAACGAATCGCCGACGCACCGGCATCACATGGGCCAGCTTGTCCTGGCGCTGCGCGGCGGCGTCACCTGCTCTGTGCCGCAAGGCCTGTGGATGGTGCCGCCGCAGTGCGCCGTGTGGATCCCCGGCGGCGTGCCGCACAGCAACCGGGTCACGGCCAATGGCCGCGTCTGCTTCCTGTTCGTGCCGGCCGACGCGCCGCGCCTGCCCACGGCATGCTGCACGCTGGCAATCACCCCGCTGGTGCGCGAACTGGTCGTGCACCTGGCCAACCTGGCGCCTGCCGATGCGGCGGCGCCCGCCAACCGCAGACTGGCCGACGTGCTGATGGACCAGCTGTCGCAGATGCCCACCGAGCACCTGCACCTGCCCATCTCGGATCATCCGCGCCTGCGCGAAATCGCCGGCGCGTTGAACGCGGACCCGGCGGACCGCAGCACCGTCGCACAGTGGGGCAAGCGCGTCGCCATGAGCGAACGCACGCTGGCGCGGCTGGTGCAGCAGGAGGTCGGCATGAGCTTCGGCCGCTGGCGCCAGCAGCTGCACATCATCCTGGCGCTGCAACGGCTGTCGGCGGGCGTGTCGGTGCAGCGCACGGCCGAAGACCTGGGCTACGAGTCGGTCAGCGCCTTCATCACGATGTTCAAGAAGACGCTGGGCAAGACGCCCGCGCGTTACTTCGCGGACAAGAGCGACCCGCAGGCCGCGCCGCCATGAACGCGCGCGCGGGTCACGCCTGTCTGGAACCGGCCACGATGAACAGGCGCGGGAACGGCAGCAGCACGGTGCCATCGGCCAGCGCCGGATAGGCCTGCTCGATCAACGACTGATAGCGCGCCAGAAAACTGGCCTGCTCGGCGGCATCCAGCTTGTCCAGATAGGGCCGCAAGGCCGTCCCCTTGAACCACTCGACCACGGCCGCGGCGCCCGCGAGCGGATGGTGGTAGGTCGTGCGCCAGACGTCCAGCGTGCCGCAATGCGGCTTGAGAAGTTCGTAATACCAGGCCGCGCTGTGACGCGGCGGATGCTTGACGCCGCCCGTCTTGGCCGCCCACGGCGCCTCGCCCGCCACCTGCCTGGCCAGACGATGCGCGGGTTCTTCCAGGTTGTCGGGCGTCTGCACCGCCAGGCTGCCGCCGGGGGCCAGCTTGGCCACCAGCGCGGGGTACAGCGTCTCGTGGTCGGGCACCCATTGCAGCGCGGCATTGGCAAGGATCACGTCATAGCGCTGCGGCGGATTCCACGTGGCGATGTCGGCCAGCTCGAACGACAGCGCCGGCAAGCGCTTGCGCGCCGCATCGATCATGTCCTGCGAGCTGTCCATGCCCGAGATCTCGGCGTCCGGATAGCGGCTGGCCAGCACCTCGGTGGAATTTCCCGGCCCGCAGCCCAGGTCCACGGCGCGCTTGACGAGCAGATTGGGCAGGGCCGCCACCAGGTCCCGCACCGGGCGGGTACGTTCGTTTTCAAAGGCGGAATACTGCTTGGCGGACCAGCTGTTCATGATCGTTCCTTGCGTGGCGATGGGGGTAGCGCCGACTGTACGCCTCGCCTTTTCCGCTGACAAATTCACAGTGGCGTCGCTTGCCATATCGGCTGCATATGGACTGCACAAAAGGCCGCCATAAAAAAACCCGCCGGTTGTCGCCGGCGGGCGGTTGGAAGGCGGGACGCCAGGGTTACTGCGGCTTCAGTTCATCCGAGCGGGTTTTCCACAGCGAGAACAGCACGCCGCCAAGGATCAGGCTGAAGGTCACGCCCAGCGAAATCGCGGGAGGCACCTTGCCGATGAAACCGACCAGGAAGATCTTTGTGCCGATGAACACCAGGACCAGAGCCAAGGCGTACTTCAGGTAATGGAAGCGGTGGATCATCGCCGCCAGGGCAAAGTACAGCGCACGCAGGCCCAGGATCGCGAAGATGTTGCTCGTGTACACGATGAACGGGTCGGTCGTGATGGCGAAGATCGCGGGCACCGAGTCCACGGCAAACACCAGGTCGACAAACTCGATCAGCACCAGCGCCAGCAGCAGCGGCGTCGCATAACGCACCTTCTTGGACGTGGCCGGATCGACCTCGGTCACCATGAACGCGTTGCCGCGAAGGTCGTCCGTGACACGCATGTGACGCTTCAGGAACTTCAGGATCGGATTCGTGGCGATGTCAGGCGTCTGGTCCGCGATCATCCACATCTTGATGCCCGTGAACACCAGGAACGCGCCGAACAGATACAGCAGCCAGCCGAAGTTGCTGACCAGGGCGGCGCCCAGGCCGATCATGGTGGCACGCAGCACGATCACGCCCAGGATGCCCCAGAACAGCACCCGGTGCTGGTACTGGCGCGGGATCGCAAAGAAGCTGAAGATCAGCGCGATCACGAACACGTTGTCCATGGACAGCGATTTTTCGATCATGAAGCCCGTGTAGTAGGCCATGCCGCTTTCCGCGCCCATGTTCCACCAGACCCAGCCGCCGAACAGCACGGCCGCGGTGATGTAGCCGGCGGACAGCAACAGGCTTTCGCGCACGCCGATCTCGCGGTCTTCCTTGTGCAGCACGCCCAGGTCAAAGGCAAGGAGGCTGACGACGATACCGATGAAGAGCAGCCAGCTCCAGGTTGGAGTGCCAAGGAAATCGGCGTTGAAGAAGGTGATCAAAGTGTCCATGATTGCCCCGCTAGATTCGAAGGTGCCCATGATCCCGCTGTGCCTGGAATGGAGAAATCAGCCTGAAAGTGAGTTAAGGTTCGAAAAAACCGAAGTGAGCCGACACCCATGCTGAACTACCGCCACCTGTATTACTTCTGGATGGTTGCCAAGGAGGGCGGGTTTTCCCGCGCCGCCGAGCGCCTGGACATGGCCATCCAGACGATCAGCGCCCAGGTCCGGGAACTGGAAAAAAACCTGGGCCATCAGTTGCTAAAGCCGGCCGGGCGTGGCGTGGCGCTGACCGACGCCGGCCAGGCGGCGTTCGCCCGCGCCGAGGAAATCTTTCAGATCGGGCAAGTGCTGCCGCAGGAAGTGCGCGCGGCCGCCACCAAGCCGGTCGTGCGGCTGTCGGTGGGCCTGTCGGACGGCATCTCCAAGCTGGCGGCCCACGCCTTGCTGGGCCCCGTGCTGCACACGCCCGATCTGCACCTGACCTGCCATGAAGGCGAAGTGGAGGAGCTGCTGGGCGAGCTGGCGCGGCATCACCTGGATCTGGTGCTGGCCGGCCAGGGCGCCCCCGCCAACCCCAACCTGCGGCTGACCAGCGACCGCCTGGTGTCCTCGCCGGTGGACTGGTACGGCCCCGTCAAGCTGGTGCGCAAGTCGGACACGCTGGATTTTCCGCGCTGCCTGGAGCGGCTGCCGGTGCTGCTGCCCACGGGCCACTCGGTGCTGCGACAGACGCTGGACCGCTGGTTTGCCGAACAGAACGTGTATCCGAACGTGGTGGGCGAATTCGAGGACAGCGCGCTCATGTCGGTATTCGCGGCCCGCGGCCTGGGCGTGTTTCCCCTGAGCCGCCTGGGCGGGGACGACGTCGCGCTGTTGCGCGGTCTGCGGCCGCTGGCGCGCTGCGAGGACGTGCACGAGGAAATCCACGCCATCCGCAACCGCCGCGGCCAGCACCATCCCCTGGTCCGAGAGATTCTTTCCCAGGCCAAGACTTCGGTTTTATCTTAATGTTTGTCACATTCACTCTGGTTTTTCGGAAATAGAATCGCCGCTATCGTGGCGGTTCTTTTTGAGTCATCGGAGTACCACATCAATGAAGAAAATCATCTGGCTCGCTTTTGCCGTCCTCGCGGCGCTCTGGACCGGGCTGGTGGCGCTGACCCTGCAACTGACCGACTGGGTGCTGGCCACCATTGCCACGACGCAGGTGCCCGGCTCCGCCGTCGACACCTCGCAATGGGTTGCGCCGGCCTGGGCGGCCCCCTGGGTGGATCCGGCATGGCTGGAATCGCTGCAGGGCGGCCTGGTCTGGGCCGCGCAGGGTCTTAACCAGGTGCTGCCCTTCGCAGGCAGCCTCGGCACGCTGATCTCCGTGCTCGGCTGGATCTTCTGGGGCTTCATCATGGCCGGCCTGCTGGTCGTTGCCCTGATCCTGCACTGGCTGGCTGGCAAGCGCGAGCAGCAGGCCCCGGGGCGGCAAGTGGTGTAAAAAGGGGGCAGGCAACGCGCCGCCCGGTACGCTGCCCTTACCCGGAGCGTGCCGTGCTGTCTCGATCTACCCGCTGCCTGACCCTGCCGTTTTCGGCGCTGCTGGCCTGCGCCGGCGCGGCGTCCGCCCAGGCAGCGTCTCCCCACGGCGTGGCGGTCTGCACCGTGACGGGAACATCGGGGCAGTACAGCGTGCGGGTGCGCAACACCAGCGACAGGACGCTCTCGCACGCCGACGTGGTGGGCGTGCACCTGGATGCCGCCGGCCAGGGCGGCGCCCAGGTCACCGTCAATTTGCAGGACGTGCCGCCCGGCAAATACAAGACCGCCGTGCTGGCGCGCCCTGGCGAGTCCGCGGCGCTGGTCAGCATCGCCACCTACCAGACCATCGACGGCGTCGACACCCCCCAACAGGAACTCTACGCAGGCAAGGTCGCCCATGTCGCGCATGGCTCGGCCCTGCAATACACGTTGGCGCCGCTGGCATTGCGCGGCTGGACGGTGGCCTATGGCACGGCGCAGAGTCCCAAGCTGGAACCCGGCAACGCCGTGCTGCTGATCTATCCCGCCCGCACCGGCAAGAAACGCGACGTCACGCGACCCGACGCCGGGCGCGCGCCGGCGGACGTGGTGCCGCTTGCGCCCTGCCCCGCCGTTCGCGGGAACTGACCGCGGTCCTTGACCGCGATCACGTGCCGCTCAAGAGGTCGCGCTCGTTCAGGAGCGCATAGACGATCTCGGGCCGGTTGTCGAAACCGCGCCGAATCGCGGCGGGCAGCGACGCCCGCGTCTTGCGGCACAGGCCGGGCAATTCTTCCAATTGAATCGAGATGCCGCGTGAGGTCCGCACCTCGTTTTCGCTGGGCGTGATGTGGATCACGATGCCAAGCTGAGCCTGGATGCGCCCCTGCATGGCCCGCAGGTCGTCCAGGCTGGTGATGTTTTCCAGCCGCGCGACCAGGCGTTTTTCTTCTTCCCGGGTCAGCCGCAGCACGCGCAGGTCGGACGCCGGATTGGCCAGCAACCGGTCCCGGTCGCACACACAGGCGCCGGGAGGACATTCTTGGCGGATGGGAAACGGCAGGTTCATGGGGACGGTGCGCCAGCCACGACGGCGCGGGACGGTATCTTCCGGATTCTAACCAGGATGAACGACCGCCCGCCCACGCGCACTGCTCGTTTACCCGCAAGCGCGGGCCGCACCCACCCCTTTTCCTCTACCAGTAATAGTTCATGCTCAGCATCGCCTCGCGCTCCATGCCGCGGAACGTGTAGGTGTAGTAACGCTTGTCGAATACGTTGTTCACGTTCAGGGCGATGCGGTAGCGCGGCGTTTCATAGGCGATGGCAACGTCGGCCAGCGTGAAGGCCGGGTTGTATTGCGTGGTGCCGTCCGCCGCGGTGTTCAGCGGCGCCTTGCCGCGATAGCGCAACCCGCCACCCAGCATCAGGCCCTGAACCTGCTGCGGCCGGTAATCCAGCCACAGGCTTGCCGTCTGACGCGCGGTCTGCGTGAGTTGGCGGCCCACGTCCTGCAGGCGGTTGCTCTTGGTCGTGCGCGGGTCGATGTAGGTGTAGCCGGCCATCACGCTGAGTTCACGCGAGAGCGGAAACTTGGCCTCCAGTTCGACGCCGGTGGAACGCACCTCGCCCGTCTGCACGCTGAATCGCGGATGGTCCGGATCCTGCGTTGTCACATTGGTCTGGCGGATGTCGAAGACGGCTGCGGTCAAGAGCGCATCCGTGCCGGGCGGCTGGTACTTCACGCCGACTTCATACTGCTTGCCCTCGCGCGGCTTGAACGCCGTGCCGTCGAACTGCTTGCCCGTGATCGGATCGAACGCCGTCGAATAGCTGACGTACGGCGCCACCCCGTTGTCAAAGAGATAGAGCAGGCCCACGCTGCCGGTGGTGGCCGAGTCGCTGATGCGCGGTTGCGTGGTGCTGGTCTGGGTGGTGCGCACAAAGTCGCGGCGCAGGCTGACGTTGCCGACCCAATTGTTCCACTTGAGCTGGTTCAGCGTGTAGATGCCGGTCTGCTTCAGGTCCGTGCGCGACGGGTCCAGCTCGGGATAATCGATGTTCTGGCCATAGACCGGCGCATAGATGTCCAGGTTGGGCACGTCCCAGCCAAAGCCCAGCGCATCGTTCTCCTTGTAGCGCAGGTAGTCCACGCCCAGCGCAAAGGTGTGCTGCAGGCCGCCCCACTTGAAGTCGCGAGACGCGCGGCTGTCCACGGCGAACGTCTTGCCGTTGGTGCGTTGGGCGAGGCTGCCGCGCGTGACCGTGCGCCGGTCATCCAGCAGGTCCATCGCGTAGATGTGCCGGTAGTCGATGTCGATCTCGGAATAGCGCAGGTTCTGGCGCAGACGCCAGCCGTTGTCCGTGTCGTGCTCGAAGGCGTAGCCGATGGACTTCGTGTCGCGGTCGAAGCGGTCGAAATCCGGATCACCCGCGGTGCGGCTGAGCGGCAGGTCGCCGATCTCCGGATAGGTATACAGATTGGGCCACCAGCTCTTGGGCGTCGCACGCTCCTTGGAGTATGTGCCCAGCAGGGTCACCCGGGTCTGGTTCGTGATGTTCCACAGGATCGAAGGCGCCACGGATATCCGGTCGTCGCGCGAACCGTCCGTACGGCCGTCGCTGTCGCGGCCCAGCACGTTCAGGCGATACAGCACCTTTCCTTCGCCGTCGAAAGCACCACCCAGGTCTGCCGTGAGCTGACGGCGGTTGTACGTGCCGTAGCTGGCGCCGACGCTGTTGACGTGATCCGCGGAGGGCCGCTTGGAGACCACGTTGATGACACCGCCCGGCCGCCCCTGGCCGAACAGCACCGACGCGGGCCCCTTCAGCACTTCGATGCTGTCGAGCTCTTCGATGTTGTCGTTCCAGGACGCATAGGTGCCGGTCGACAGCTGCTTCAAGCCGTCCTTGAAATAGGCGCTGCCGTCGCTGAAGCCGCGAATGACGGCGCCCGTCATCCGCGCATCGCTCGAGCCCGACACCTCCGTCTGCACGCCGGGCGTGTAGGCCAGCGCGCTTTCCAGGTTGCGCGGCGCCTGCACCTTCAACTGCTCCTGCGTCACGATCGACACCGAACGCGGCGTCTCGATCAGCGGCACGTCCAGCTTGCTGCTCTGGCTGGACAGGGCGACGTAGCTGTCCGCCGTTCCCACCGCCACGCCATGCACCGTCACCGGCTCGAGTTGCGCGGAGCCGCCGGACGGCGCGGTCAGGGATACATTGCGGCCATCCCGCTGGAAGGCAATGCCGGTGCCCGCGAGCAACCGGCGCAGCGCCTCGTCCGGCGTCAACTGTCCCGCTACCGCCGGCGCGGTGCGGCCGCGCACGGTCTCGGGCAGATAGAAGATCACCAGCGACGCCTGCTCGCCCAACTGCAGCAGGGCATCGCCCAGCGGCTGCGCCGTGATGCTGATCTGCACCGGCGCGGTCTGCGCCACCGCATCGTTGGGCATGGCGCCCCACGCCAATGCCAGGGAAATCGCCAGCGCGCCGCCCGCGCCGTGCGCACCGCGCCTTGCGGCCTTACGCGCCGCTGCGCGCTGCTTAACTTGCTTGTCCATCATCAGAAGAAAATTCCGGTACAACTGCCCGCGCTGTGAGCGCCCGTCACCCTTGGCCAAAGGTTGCTTCCAGGGTCGATCGGCCTCTCGCGTACGACCCCTTTCATCGGATAGACGCCGCAAGCCGGAAAAAACCGGAATGATTCTCGATAGAATATTTGAAACAAAATAATTCTGAACAGCGACGATCGCCCTTCCGCTTCTGAAAGCGGGAGTGGCCAGCAGCGGCGCTAGCGCGGCGCCAGGACTGCGCCGCCCACCGCTGGATACAGCACGATCACCGGGGCGATGTGAGGCAGCACGTCCAGCACCGATTCGGGCTCGTCGATAGGCAGGGTGCCAGCCACGCGCAGTTGCGCAAGCTTGCGGTCGTCGATCCGCAACGGATTACGCAGGTAGCGGTTCAGCTCCGCCACCACCTGTGCCAGCGGCGTATCGCGGAACACGAGCCGGCCGCGCTGCCAGGCCGTGACCGCCGCCACGTTTTCCTGGTGCGGCGCATCCAGGGGCCCGCCGGGCGCGTAGCGCGCGGCGTAGCCTGCCGTCAGGTGGCGTGTGGTCCTGTTCCACCATGCGCCAGCGGAGAACGCCACGCTGCCCTCGTCCACCGCCAGCGCCACGGCATCGCCCTCGCGCCGCACATTGAAACGCGTACCCGTTACCCGCACCTGTGCCGCCCCTGCATTCACCGTAAAGGGCCGCGCCGCGTCCGGACTGACCGTGAACAACGCCTCGCCCGCCAGCAGTTCGACCTCGCGCCGGTCCGCGTACAGCGCCACCTGCAATTGCGTGTCGGTGTTCAGCTCCACCAGGGAGCCATCGGGCAGGGCCACGCGCTTGCGCTCGCCCCGCGCGGTCGCCAGCGATTGCGAGAAATCGGGCGACGGCGACCACAGCCGCGGGGCAATCACACCGGCAGCAAGCGTCAAGGCACAGGCCGCCGACAGCCCTGCGGCGAACCTGCGGCGGCCCGGCCGGGCGGGCGCCTCGTCGGACCGCGCCAGGATCTCGCGCATCTCGTCTTGCGGCAAGCTATCCGCGACACGCCACACGGCCTGCATCGCGCGGTACTGGCGCGCGTGTTCCGGGTCCGCCGCCAGCCACGCGTCGAGCGCCCGACGTTCTGCCCCATCCAGCGCGCCCAGTCGCTCGCGCGCGAACCAGTGCGCCGCCTGGTCGCGCGGCGTCGCAGGCGTGCGGGAGGCGTCCGCGCGGGAATCAGTGCGGGGCATGATCTTGCAACCGGTCATGGATATGGGTCAGCGCGCGCTTCATGTGTTTTTCGACCATGCTCTGCGTCAACCCGAGTTTCTCGGCGATTTCGGCCTGGGTGAAGCCTTCGAGCTTGTTCCACAAGAACACCTGCTGGCATTTGAGGGGCAGCTCGGCCAGCGCCGACTTTAGCGCATCGGCAAGCTGCGCCGCGCGTATCGAGGACTCCGGATCCGCCTGGACGGGATGCTCGGCATCCGACAATGCATCCAGGCTCAGCACCTCGCGCCGCGACTGGCGGCGGAACTCGCCATTCAGACGGTTCTGGCTGGCGCCATACAGGTAGGCCTTCGGGTCCAGCACGGCGGATTCGCCATTGCGCAGCATGTTGGCCACGACGTCCTGCGCGGCATCCTCCGCGTCGTGCCGGCTCGTGCTGCGCCGTGTCCACGTCCCGATCAGCTCGCGGTAATGCGCGAGCCAACCTTTTTCGGAGGGCGGTGGACGGGACATGGAGAGCAGCAGAAAATCGCAGGCGGAAAGGGTCGCATTATCAATCATGATTCTCATTACGACAAATGAGACCTCGACGCCCTTTGCCGTAAGCTCCTGCCCTCGCCTTCTCTCCGGCATACGCCATGACATTTTCGATCTACCGATTTGCGACCCGCGCCGTGACGATTCTGGCCGCGCTGGTGCTGCTGGCCGCCTTTGCCCTGGCCGCGATTGGCCTGATGACCGGCGCACGCCACGCGGACGTGGCCGTCGTGCTGGGCAACAAGGTTGAACCCGACGGCCAGCCTTCGCCGCGTCTGGCCGCGCGGCTGGACCGCGCCTACGACTGCTATGCCGCGTCGCAATGCCGCATTCTGTTCGTCAGCGGCGGCGTGGATCCGGCCGGCACGGACGAAGCCGCCGCCATGCGCGACTACCTGCTGGCGCGCGGCGTGCCCGCGGACCAAATCGTCGTCGACAGTGCGGGCGTGGACACGTGGGCCACCGCCCGTCACGCCAGCGCCTACATGCGCGAACACGGCTACACACGGGCCCTGGCCGTGACGCAGTATTTCCATGTGCCGCGCACGATGCTCGCGCTCAAGCGCCAGGGCGTGGCCGAGGTCAGCGGCGCTTATCCCGCATTTTTCGAAATGCGCGACCTCTATTCCGTTTTCCGTGAGCTGCCCGCCGTGGCGCTGTATATTTTCCGGCCGCTCTAAGGGCGAACCATCAGGGCGCATCCGCCCGCCTGATCCATCCAGGACTTCCCATCGTGCTGATCTTTCACAACCCCGTTCACAACAAACACAGCGGCCGCCACGAAATGTTCCGCGGCAAACTGGTGCCCTGCCATGAAACGCCGGCAAGGCTGGCGTTCGTGCTGGACGCGCTGCGCCAGCGCGGCATCGGCGAACTGCGCGTGCCCGGCAACCCGGACATGGATCTCATCAAACAGGTGCACACGCCGCGTTATGTGGATTTTCTGGCAAGCGCCTGGAACGAATGGGTGGCGCTGGATCCGGCCAATGCCGATATCGACGTGCTGCCGTCGATCTGGCCGGTGCGCGGATTTCGCCACGATATCGAGCCCACCAATTTCGCGGCGCGCGTGGGCCTGTTCTCATTCGATAGCGGCTGTCCGCTGACGGCCGGCACCTGGGAGGCAGCCACCGCGGGCGCCGCCTGCGCCATCGACGCCGCGCGCGCCGTATCCGCAGGCCAGGGCCCGCGCGCGGCGATGGCGTTGACCCGGCCGCCCGGCCATCACGCCGGCCCGGACTTCTTTGGCGGCTACTGCTTCCTGAACAACGCGGCCCTGGCGGCGCAGGCGCTGCGCGACGCGGGGGCACAACGCGTCGCGGTCCTGGACGTGGATTATCACCATGGCAACGGCACACAAAGCATCTTCTACAACCGTGGCGACGTGTTCACCGTGTCGGTCCACGGCGATCCGACCACCGAGTATCCGTTCTATCTGGGCTATGCAGACGAGCGCGGCGAAGGCGCGGGCCAGGGCTGCAACCTGAACCTGCCGCTGCCCGCCGGCAGCGACTTCGCGGCCTGGACGGCCGCCTTGCAGCAGGGGATAGACGCCGTGCGCGCGTTCAAGGCCGACGCGCTGGTCGTCGCGCTGGGCGTGGACACCTACGAAGGCGATCCGATTTCGAAGTTCAAGCTGAAAAGCGCCGACTATCTGCAGGTCGGTCAGATGCTGGCTGGGCTGGGGCTGCCCGTGGTGTTCACGATGGAGGGCGGCTATGCGGTCGCGGACGTGGGTGTCAACGTGGCGAATGTGCTGGAAGGGTACCGGGGCTGAACCGTCTGAAAGGTGTCTGACACCCTATGCACACCGCGGCAAACCCAAGACCGTCTCCCCAGGGTGTCAGACACCGCCGCAAAACCGCGGCACCCATTCAATCGCGCGTCTCAAGCACCTTGTTGATCCGCAGCGCCAGCAGCGTGCACGCCACGCCCGACAGCAGGTACACGCTGACCGCCACCAGCCCGAATCGCGCGGACAGGCCCAGTGCCACCACCGGCGCGAAGGCCGCCCCGACCAGCCATGCCATATCGGACGTCAGCGCCGCGCCGGTATAGCGGAACCGGCGCGTGAAGTTGGCGGTGACCGTGCCCGACGCCTGGCCGTAGGACAGTCCCAGCAGCGCGAAGCCGATCAGAATGAACGCGTCCTGCGCCTTCGGCCCGCCGCCCAGCAGCCAGGGCGACACCACCGCAAACACGCCGATCAGCATGGCCAGCAGCCCCAGCGTCGTGCGCCGGCCGATGCGGTCGGCCAGCCAGCCGGAGGCGATCGTGCCCAGGATGCCGATCACCGATCCAATGATCTGCACGATCAGCACATCCGAAATCTGTTGCGTGCCGCTGACAGCGATCCACGACAGCGGGAAAACGGTGACGAGGTGAAACAGCGCATAGCTGGCCAAAGCGGCGAAGGCGCCGATGAAGAGGTTGTAGCCTTGCTGGCTGACGATCTCGCGGATGCTGATGGGTTCAAGTTCGCCTTCTTCAAGCAGCTGCGTGTATTCCTCGGTCACGACCAGCCGCAGCCGCGCAAACAGCGCGACCACGTTGATGGCAAACGCCACGAAGAACGGATAGCGCCAGCCCCACTCCAGAAAGTCCGACTGCGTGAGCGTCACGTGCAGATAAAGAAAAAGCGCGCTGGCCACCATGAACCCGACCGGCGCGCCCAGCTGTCCCATCATCGAATACCAGCCGCGGCGATTGGGCGGCGCATTCAGCGCCAGCAGCGATGGCAGGCCGTCCCACGATCCGCCGAACGCCAGCCCCTGCAGGCAGCGGAACACGGCAAGCAAGGTGATCGCATGCACGCCGATGGATTCATAGCCCGGCAGAAACGCCATGCCCACGGTCGCGGTGCCCAATACGAACAAGGCAACGGTCAGCTTGGTGGCGCGGCCCCATCGGCGCTGAATCGCCATCGACACGGCCGTGCCGATGGGACGCATGATGAAGGCAAAGGAGAAGATGACGAAGGCCCAGAGCGTGCCTTCCAGCGGCGCTTCGAAGGGAAAGAACACCTTCGGAAAAACCAGAACGCAGGCGATGCCGAATACGAAGAAGTCGAAGTATTCCGAGGCGCGTCCCACCACCACGCCCACGGCGATCTCACCAGGCGCCACCTTGGCGTGGCTGGTCCCGCCGCTGATCGCCCCAGGTCCGGAAACGGGAGAGGGATGACCAGGATATTGCGTGGTGGTCGACATGGATTCGCTCGCAAAAAAAGGATCTGAATACGCCTTGTCTACGATCTTGCAACACACCTGCATGACAGTACGCGCATCATGCCGCACGCCGCAAGCCTTACGGCCCAGGACGGCTCCGCATGCGCGGCCGTGCATACTTTTGCTCTTTTTACCCTAGATTTTTCGCGGCTTCCAGCGTAGTGTTTCGTTTACTTCGCACGGTTACGTTTCGGGGTATGACTATGTCGTCCTTCGCAAGGCTTCGCGGATTGATCCTGTTTGCCGCCCTGCCGCTGCTCGCCGGGTGCAATGCGGTCTTGCTCTCGCCGTCGGGCGACGTGGCCGTGCAACAACGCAACCTGATCATCATCTCCACCGGCCTGATGCTCATCATCATCGTGCCGGTGATCATCCTGACCTTGCTGTTCGCATGGCGCTATCGCGCCAGCAACAAGGACGCCGCCTACGATCCCGACTGGAACCACTCCACCATGCTGGAGCTTCTGATCTGGGCCGCGCCGCTGCTCATCATCATCGCGCTCGGCGCGCTTACGTGGGTCAGCACCCACCAGCTCGATCCCTACCGCCCGCTGGCGCGCCTGTCCGAAGGCCGCGAGGTGCCGCCCAACACCAAGCCGCTGGTGGTCGAAGTGGTGGCGCTGGACTGGAAATGGCTGTTCCTCTATCCCGAGCAAGGCGTGGCGGCGGTGAACGAAATGGCCGCTCCGGTGGATCGTCCCATCCAGTTCAAGATCACCTCGTCGTCGGTGATGAATTCGTTCTTCGTGCCCGCGTTGGCCGGCCAGATCTACGCGATGCCCGGCATGCAGACCACGCTGCACGCGGTCATCAATCACCCCGGCGAATACGAGGGCCTGTCCGCCAACTACAGCGGCTCGGGGTTTTCCGGCATGCGCTTTCGCTTCCATGGCCTGGACCAGAAAGGCTTTGACGACTGGGTCGCGCAGGCGCGCAAGTCGCAAGCCACGCTGGACCGCGCGGCGTACCTGAAACTGGAACAACCCAGCGAGCGCAACCCGGTGCAGCTTTACGCCACCGTTGCGCCGGGCCTGTTCGACGCCATCGTGAACCGATGCGTCGAGCCCAACCGCATGTGCATGCGCGACGCGATGGCGATCGACTCGCAAGGCGGCGCCGGCATTCCGGGCGCGCATAACCTGACCACCCTGGATCACCAGACGCGCGAGCGCCTGGGGCTCACGGACACGCCGCCGCGCAAGTACGTGGGCGCCATGTGCACGGCCACCGAAGGATTGCTGCTGTAGCGCGGCAGGTTTTTCAGCTCGGCACGTGCGCCATGTAAACGCGGTCTTTTTGCTGGAATCGAGATGCCTGATCAACCTGACCTCACCAAGCTGATCTTCGGCCGTCTGACCTGGGACGCCATTCCTTACCACGAGCCCATCCTGCTGGTCACGTTCTTCGTGGTGGCGATCGTCGGCATCGTCGTGCTGGGCTCCGTCACTTACTACAAGAAGTGGGGATATCTGTGGCACGAATGGTTCACCAGCATCGATCACAAGAAGATCGGCATCATGTACGTGATCCTGGGCATCGTGATGCTGCTGCGGGGCTTTGCCGACGCCATCATGATGCGGGCGCAGCAGGCCGTGGCCTTTGGCGATTCCACCGGCTATCTGCCGCCGCACCATTACGACCAGATCTTCACGGCGCACGGCGTCATCATGATCTTCTTCGTGGCGATGCCGCTGGTCACGGGGTTGATGAACTTCATCGTGCCGCTGCAGATTGGGGCGCGAGACGTCGCGTTTCCGTTCCTGAACAACTTCAGTTTCTGGATGACCGCCGGCGGCGTGATCCTGGTGATGATGTCGCTGTTCGTCGGGGAATTTGCCCGCACCGGCTGGCTGGCGTATCCGCCGTTATCAGGGATACTGCACAGTCCCGACGTAGGCGTGGACTATTACATATGGGCCTTGCAGATAGCGGGCGTGGGCACGTTGCTATCCGGGGTGAACTTGCTGGTCACCATCGTGAAGATGCGCGCGCCCGGCATGAAGATGATGCGCATGCCCATCTTCACGTGGACGGCGCTGTGTACCAACGTGCTGATCGTGGCGGCCTTTCCGGTGCTGACGGCGGTGCTTGCCCTGCTGTCCATGGACCGCTATGTCGGCACCAATTTCTTCACCGCGGACTTTGGCGGCAACGCCATGATGTACGTGAACCTGATCTGGATCTGGGGCCACCCCGAGGTCTACATCCTGATCCTGCCGGCGTTCGGCATCTTCTCCGAGGTGGTGTCCACCTATTGCCGCAAGCGTCTCTTCGGCTATGCGTCCATGGTGTACGCCACGGTCGTGATCACCGTGCTGTCGTACCTGGTGTGGCTGCACCACTTCTTCACCATGGGGTCCGGCGCCAGCGTGAACTCGTTCTTCGGGATCACGACAATGATCATCTCGATCCCGACCGGCGCCAAGATCTTCAACTGGCTGTTCACCATGTATCGCGGGCGCATCCGCTTCGAAGTGCCGATGCTGTGGACGCTCGGGTTCATGGTCACGTTCGTGATCGGCGGCATGACGGGCGTGCTGCTGGCCGTGCCGCCCGCCGACTTCGCGCTTCACAACAGCCTGTTCCTGATCGCGCACTTTCACAACGTGATCATCGGCGGCGTGCTGTTCGGGCTGATGGCCGGTATCACCTACTGGTTCCCCAAGGCGTTCGGCTACAAGCTTGATCCGTTCTGGGGCAAGTGCTCGTTCTGGTTCTGGCTGGTGGGCTTTTACGTGGCCTTCATGCCTCTTTACGTGCTGGGCCTGATGGGCGTGACGCGCCGCGTGAACCACTTCGAGGACATGTCGCTGCAGATCTGGTTCCAGATCGCGGCCTTTGGCGCGCTGCTGATCGCGTGCGGCATCGCCAGCTTCATCATCCAGCTCGTGGTCAGCTACCGCCGCCGCGACCAGCTGCGCGACACCACTGGCGATCCGTGGGATGGCCGCACGCTCGAATGGTCCACGTCGTCGCCCCCGCCCGTGTACAACTTTGCGTTCACGCCGCGGGTGCATGACCTGGACGCCTGGTGGCAGATGAAGCAGCACGGCTACCAGCGTCCGCAGCAGGGCTTCATTCCGATTCACATGCCGAAGAACACGTGGGCGGGCATCGTGCTGGCCGGGATCAGCGTGGTGCTGGGCTTTGCGCTGATCTGGCACATGTGGCCGCTGGTGGTGCTGGCGTTTGCCGCGCTGATCCTGGTGTCGATCATCCATACCTTCAACTACAAGCGCGACTACTACGTGCCGGCCGAACAGGTCGTCGCCACGGAAGACGCCCGCACAAGGCTGCTAGCGCAACATGTCTGATACCCTCGCCCACCCCATGCCCGGCGGCGCCGCGCCGGCCCAGGAACCGGTCTTTTACGTTCCTGGCGAACACCATCCCAAGAACGGCACGCTGCTCGGGTTCTGGATCTACCTGATGAGCGACTGCCTCATCTTCGCGTGCCTGTTCGCGGTCTACGGCGTGCTGGGCCGCAGCTTCGCGGCCGGGCCGTCCGGCGCGGACCTGTTCGACCTGCCGCTGGTGGCGGTGAACACGACGCTGCTGCTGCTGTCGTCCATCACGTACGGCTTTGCCATGCTGGAGATGCGGCGCAACCGCATCGGCGCCACGCAACTGTGGCTGGCGGTCACCGGCATCCTGGGCCTGGGCTTTCTGTCGCTGGAAATCTACGAATTCTGGCACCTGATCCACCAGGGCGCGGGCCCGCAGCGCAGCGCCTTCCTGTCGGCTTTCTTCACGCTGGTCGGCACGCACGGGCTGCACGTCACCTTCGGGATCGTCTGGCTGGTGACGATGATGCTGCAGGTCCGCCTGCACGGCCTGATCCCGGAAAACCGCCGCCGCCTGATGTGCCTTTCGATGTTCTGGCACTTCCTGGACCTGATCTGGGTTGGCGTGTTCACCTTTGTGTACCTGATGGGAGTGCTGCCATGACGTCGCACATGGATAACCTGGCCGACACCGGCCACGGCGGCCATCATGGCCACGATCATCACGATGGCCACCATGACGATGACGACGCCGCCGCCCACGGCACCTTCAAGAGCTACATGACCGGATTCGTGCTGGCGGCCATCCTGACGGCGATCCCGTTCTGGCTGGTGATGGACCGGGTCATCGACAGCTCGCGCGTCACGGGCCTGGTGATCCTGGCGTTCGCCGTCGTGCAGATCGTGGTGCACATCGTCTACTTCCTGCACATGGACACCAAGTCCGAAAGCGGCTGGAACATGTTGGCGTTAATATTCACGCTGGTGCTGGTCGTCATTACGCTCAGCGGATCCATCTGGATCATGTATCACTTGAACTCCAACATGATGCCCATGTCCCCGCATGACATGCGCAAGATGCCCTGATGGCAGCAGTCAAAGACATTTCTTCACGCGACACCTCCCGACATCCGCGCAGCAAGGCAACCCTGGTCATCCTGGGGTTGCTGGCTGTCGCCCTCTTTGCCGGGCTTTGCGCCCTGGGCACCTGGCAGGTGCACCGGCTGGCCTGGAAGCGCGCCCTGATCGCGCAGGTGGATCAGCGGGCCCACGCGCCCGCCACGCCCGCCCCCGGCAAAAGCGAATGGGCGCAATTGACCCAGGACAACGCGGAATACCGCCACGTCACCGCCGCCGGCACGTACCACTTCGACAAGCAGACGCTGGTGCAGGCCGCGACCGAACTGGGCAGCGGCTATTGGGTTATGACCCCGCTGCAGCTGGCGGACGGCGGCACCGTGCTGGTCAATCGCGGCTTCGTGCTGCCGGCATGGCGCAAGGACCCGGCCAATGCCGCCCGGCCCGCCGCCCCGGGCCAGGTGACGGGCCTGCTGCGCATGGGCGAGCCGGCCAGCGGCTTTCTGCGCAACAACGACCCGGCCGCCAACCTCTGGTACTCACGCGATCTGCCCGGCATCGCGGCGGCGCGCGGGTTGACCGACGTGGCGCCCTACTTCATCGATGCGGATGCGGCGTCCAGCCCCGGCAAGGATCCCGCGCGGGAACCGGTAGGCGGCCTGACGATGCTCAACTTTCCGAACAACCATCTGACGTACGCCATCACCTGGTATGCGCTGGCGCTGATGGTGATCGTGGGCGTGGTGATCTTCGTGCGCGAGGAAAAGCGCGCGCGCCGGCAGGCCTGAACCTCATGCGGTAAAAATAACGGCGCCCTTTCGGGCGCCGTTTCGCTTGGGCGGCCGGCTCACGCCGGCGGCATCAGCAGGCCGGCCAGCGAATGCTGCCCGGATCGGGGCACACCCACGATCCCTGCAGCCGCGCCCGGATCTGGGCCAAGCTCTGTTCGACCAGCAGCTCGCCGTCGCGGAACACCGGCACCAGCGCCCCGCCCGCCGCCTGCTCGGGCGTCTGCTGATCGTGCAGCACGTAGCCGCTTGGCGTCTCTTCCACGCGCAGCAGTCCCTTGGCGGACTTCTTCACGCCGGAGTCGGTGACCGGGTCCTTGACCAGTTCCTGCGGTTCGCCGTTGACTTCGGCGTATGTGGCCTTCAGCGCCCAGCCGAAGGTGTCGCGCGTCAGGTACTGATAGGTGTATGACCCGATGCCCAGCACCACGTTGCCCGAGGCAAAGCCCTTGCGCTCCAGCCGCACCAGGATGTCGCGCGCCCGGGTTAGCGTGATGGAGTCGCCGTAGATCAGGCCGACGTGCGGATCCAGCAGCTTGTAGCCGCGCTCGGTCTCTACCCCGCCAAAGGTGTCCCACAGGCATTGCACGGCGCCCTTCACCTCGGCGGCGCGAAGGGCTTGCCGCGCGCTGGCGTCTTCACCCAGCAGCCAGTAGTTGCCGGTGGCCGCATCGCGCACGGCCTCAAAGCCCGCGGCTTGCGCCGCTTGTAAGGCAGCGCGGTCGTCTACGCCCGGCACATCGGTGCAGAAGTAGCCGGTCAGGATCTTCACGGGATCGCCCGAGTCCGGGCGGAACACGACCTTGGCGTTGCCCAGCGCATCGGGCTCGCGGCTCATGATCTCGGACTTGAGCGCCGCGGCAAAATCCGTGACCACCTGCCAGAAGTCCCAGGTGTCCGACACCACGGACACGATGCCCGCCGGATAGACCTGCTTGACCAGGCGGCGGATGGTCTCGATCTCGCCTTCCTTGCTGCCCAGGCACATCACGGAGTGTTCAGTTGCCGGCACCGAGCCGCCGACGAGTTCCCGATCTGAATCCGCGAGGTAGAGGTCTTCAAGGTAATCGATGGCCGGGATCGTGTCGGTGCCGGTGAAGGACAACAGGTGGCCCGCGCCGCACTTGCGCGCGTCGTACAGGCCGGCCATGCCGCGCATCGAAAAGTCGTGGCCCTGCCAGTCCACGAACGCCATCGGGCTGCCGGTCACCTGCGCGAAGTAGGTCAGCAGCTTGCGGTATTCGAAGGCGATGGTCGCGACCGTGGACGGCTTCCAGGATTCGCAGCTGAACAGGGTTTCGATGTAGGTCACCAGCCAGGCGAATTCCGGCTGGGTGTTGACGAAGGTGACGGGCGGCACGCGGATGTCCACGCGGGCGCCTTCGGGCACCGAGCGGATTTCCAGCGGCAGGTAGCCCAGGTCGTGCAGCGCCTGCAGGTGGTCCACCGTGACCGCGCCCTTGCCCAGCGCGTTGTCCACGCGGCGCTGGTACTGGCGCACCGCCGTCGCGGCCGGCTTGCCGAAGAACTCGCGGTTGAAAAGACCGATCAGGATTTCCTTGATGAAGCCCTGCAGGCCGAACCAGACGATCTTCTCGTCGAACAGTTCGGGCAGCACCGGCGCCAGGCGCGCGGAACGCGGCGTGAAGTTGGCAAGGATCTTGTTGGTGCCCTTGGGGTACTGGAACGGGTGGCCGGTCTTGTAGAAATCCGCCTGCAGAAAGGGATTCAGGCCGTTCTTGAGCGCGGGGGCCAGGGTGTCGGGGGCATTCATGGCGTTTTCCTTCTAGGCTGCTTCGTTGACCAGGACGGCTGCGGCGGCGCCCGGCACAGGGGCGTCTTCGGTGCGAGTCCAGTCGTAGGCGGTGAAAATCTCGGCGTAGTTGGCCTTCAGTTCGGTCAGACCCTTGCTGAAGATGCCGTGCGTGACATACAGGTAAAGCGGCTGGCGGGTCTTGCCGCGCAGGGCGGCGGCCAGTTCCAGGAACGTGCGGCCCCCGTCGCAGATGTCGTCGACCACCAGCACCGGCTGGGCCGGGATATCGTCGGGCACGCGAGTTTCAGTAATGCGGCCGGTCTGCGGATCGCGGACCTTTTCCGCGTAGCGCACATCCGCCACGCCCAGCGTCTTGGCCAGCGCCTGCACCCGCTTGCGGGCGCCGGCGTCCGGCGCCATCAGCGTGACACCCTGCGCAAAGGCCGGGGCGGCCAGCGCCTTTTTCAAGTAGGCGGCGGCATCGACGACCCGCACCCGCGCAAGCAGCGCGGGCGTGACGTCGCTGTGGGGTTCGACGATGGTGACGGTGGCGTACTGCTGGTCGTTGATCAGCTTGCAGAACACCGCGGCGCCCAGCGCCTCGCCCGGGTTGCACACGCGGTCCTGGCGGGCATACGGCACGTAGGGCATGTCCAGGTGCACCGGCACGGCGGGGTTCAGGCGGCGCAGGGCATCGGTCAACAGCAACAACTGCATCACGTCGGCGGCCGACTTCAACAAGGCATGGATGCGAAGTTCGCGGGCGGCGTCCGCCTGCTCGCGCAACCCTGCCGGAATGGTGACCTGCATTTCGCCGCCCGGAAACCGGAACGCTGCCGGCGTATCGGTCAGGCGTTGTCCTTCAATGACCGCAGTGATGGTGAACATGATCGTCCCTTAGTGGCATTTCAAAACTAAGTGACGCCAGTATAAGCCTACTTATTGTCGTTATGCAACTATCTTTGCGTTTGAATGGGCGCGCTCATGCATCACCCGACGCTGCGGTCGAAAAACGTGAAGTCCTTCAGCCGATACAGGCGCGCCGGCCGCTGCGCGCCGCCGACCTGTTCGTCGGTGGCCTCCAGCGCGCCCCACGCTTCCATCTTGCGGCGGAAATTGGACTTCTCGAGCCGGGTCTGCAGGATCGCCTCGTAGGTGTGCTGCAGCTGAGTCAGCGTGAAGCGCTCGGGCAACAGGAAGAACGGCAGCGTGGAATAGGTGGACTTGCTGCGCAGGCGGTCCACGGCCGCCCGGACGATGGCGGCGTGGTCGAACGCCAGCGGCGGCAGCGCGTCCACGCTGACAAAGCGGAACTCGGCGCGCGTGGCGGCGGCCAGTTCGGCGGCGGGCACCAGGGCCACGTAGGCCACCGACAGCGACCATTGCCGGGGGTCGCGATCCATGCCCGAAAACACCTGCAGCTGCTCAAGGTAGCGCGGCTCGAAACCGGTCTTTTCCCGCAACACGCGCCGGATGCTGTCTTCGGTGGACGCGTCCTCGTCGGCGTGCACCACGCCGCCGGGCAGCGCCATCGCGCCCTGGAAGGGCTCGCGGTCGCGCTGGTGCAGCGCGACTTCCAGGCCGGATTCGCGCAGGGTGAGGAGGACGGCGTCGACAGTGACGAGCGGCTGGGGAAATTCCAAGACGAGGGTTCCAAGATTGGGGTTTTGGGCAAGATGCCACTATGACGGATCCAGGTCAATCCGGCCCCGATCCGCCTGCGCAGGTTTCAAACGCGCGCGCCACTAGAACAACTTCGAATTTTGGCAAAAATTGACGGCGGATAACGACAATTAACGCATTGTTCTACACTATGCCCCGAGGAACACCGCCGGGTTGATGCTTGGCGCCGTGTTCCTTTTGCTTTTTTTCTTCAACTGCAACACAGGAGTTTTCCGGATGAAAAAGACGCTGCTCGCCGCGGCAATGCTGGCCTCTTTCGCAGGCGTTGCCCAGGCAGAACCGTCAGTCACCCTCTACGGTGTCATCGACACCGGCCTCGGCTACAACAAGATCAAGGGCGATGGCTACAGTGGTTCCAAAGTCGGCATGATCAACGGCATCCAGGCCGGCTCCCGCTGGGGCCTGCGCGGATCCGAAGATCTGGGCGACGGCTTGCGCGCCGTCTTCAAGCTGGAAAGCGGCTTTGACTCCGCCAACGGCAGCCGCGGCCAGTCGGGCCGCCTGTTCGGCCGCCAGGCCACCATCGGCCTGGCCAACGACGCGTGGGGCTCGCTCGAATTCGGCCGCCAGGCCACGGTCGGCTCGAACTACCTGGCCGACATCGATCCCTTCTACACCAGCTACACCCAGTCCAACCTGGGCCTGGGGTTCAGCGCGGCCAACACCATGCGCTGGGACAACATGGTCATGTACCGCACCCCGTCGGTGAACGGCTTTGAATTCGCCGTGGGCTACTCGTTCAGCGTGGACGACACCACGACGGACCAGACCGGCTTCAAGACCGCGGACAACACGCGCGGCATCACCACCGGCCTGCGCTACGTGCAAGGTCCGCTGAACGTGACGCTGACGTATGACCAACTGAACGGCGCCAACCGCGGCTCCATCGACAACGGCGCCACGCCGCGCCAGTACGCCATCGGCGCGTCGTACGACCTGGAAGTCGTCAAGCTGGCCGCCGCTTACGGCCGCACCACCGACGGCTGGTTCGTCGGCCAGGACTTGCCGGCCGGCACGCCGTTCAGCGATGAGTTCGGCATCAACCGCTTCGTGGACGGTTTCAAGGCCAATTCCTACATGCTGGGCGCAACGTTCCCCGTCAGCGCAGCCGGCAGCCTGTTCACTTCTTGGCAGCACGTGGCCCCGTCCAACGACAAGCTGACGGGCGGCGACGCCAACATGAACGTCTACAGCGTGGGCTACACCTACGACCTGTCCAAGCGCACCAATCTGTACGCCTACGGTTCGTACGGCACGGATTACGCGTTCATCGACGGCGTCAAGAGCACCGCCGCCGGCGTGGGCATCCGCCACCAGTTCTAAGCGTGTGCCGGGCCGGTCCGCTTGCGCGGCGCCGGCCCACCCCGCCGCCCGGGCCGCTACCGCGCCCGGGCGCGCTCCAGCATCTGGACGATCTCTGTCTGCCCGCGCTGGCGGGCGTGCTGCAACGGCGTGCGGCCGTCCTTGTCCGGCAGATTCACGTCCGCGCCCCCCTCTATCAGCAGCCCCACGATGGCCTGATGACGCGGTCCGCCATCGCTCAGAATGATGGCTTCCAGCAGCCCGGTCCAACCCAACCGGTTGACATGGTTCGGATCCACCCCGGCCTGAAGCAGACGCTTGACGACCTCGACATGGCCCCGCTCGCAAGCAGGTATCAGCGCCGTGCCGCCGTAGCGGTTGGTGCTTTTCAGATCCGCGCCGTGCGTCAGCGTCAGTTCCAGGATCTCGCGATACCCCTGCGCGCCCGCCAATAGATAGGCGCTGTCCTGCATGCCGTTCTTGGCGTTCACGTCCGCGCCGGCCTGGATCAGCGCCGCCGCGGCCGCTTCGTGGTTGCCCTGCGTGGCGCGCAGGAGCGGCGTGTTGCCCTGCCCGTCCCGCGCCTCGAGCGGCGCGCCTGCGGCCAGCAATTGGCGCACCCGCGCCGTGTCGCCCTTGCCGGACGCCTCCAGCAGTTGCGCGCCCCGGTCGTCCGCCGCCGCACCGAAGCCGATTGCACTGAGCGTCAGCGCGAAGCAGATGCGCCAGAAGTTGATGTAAGCCATTGCCGGCAGCCTCCCTGGTTTTTCCGGTATCGCGCCACGGTCCTGCGCCGGGCGCGCTGCCATTATCTCCCTGCTGCGCACCGTGCAAGCTATGCTCGGTCAGATTCATGGTGACGTGCAATGCGCAGGAAACACGCGTCCGGCATGATCGGCCTCCCTCACTGATCGCAGCCTCCCACGAACTGTCATGCCTTCTCGTTCCCCTTCCGAGTTCTCGCCCGTATTCCGTCCGCAAACGCGCCTTGCCCGCGCGCTGGCCCTGGCGTTGCTGCCGCTGGCCCTGGCCGCCTGCAATGGCGGCGGCGACGATGACGATGACGCCGTCCAGCCGCCTGTCGCCGAAACCCCGGCGCCGCCGCAGACGCCCGCCCCGGAACCGCAACCTGAGACGCCCCCGCGCAATACGGCCTACCTGCAGACCAAGCCGGGCGACGTGATCCAGGTCCGCATCGAGGAACTGCACCCCACGCAGGCCGCGATCGGCTATGACCAGATCTATTACAAGCTGGGCCGCTGGCAGGGCGACTTCGACCGCGCCACCTGGGCGGCCGATCCGGTGCTGCAACTGGATTACCTGAACCGCACGGTCGGCAAGAAGTTCGACGATTACTGCGAAGACGTGGGTGGCGCCGAGCGCGCGCAGAAGTTCCAGAGCATCGCCGAGGCCCGCGCCGCCCGCCTGGACCAGCCCGACACGTTCGCCTGCCTGGACGCGCCGGGCACCCACACCGCCAACCTGAAGACGGTGGTGGTGGGCTGGGACGGCAATCTGTACCTGACCGACGGCCACCACACGTTCTCGTCCCTGCGCGAGATCTTTGACGGCGGCCCCAAGCTGCCGGTGTGGGTGAAGGTCGACGCCAACTACAGCGACCTGACGACCGCAGCCGCCTTCTGGCAACGCCTGGTGGACGAGCGCCGCGCGTGGCTGCGCGACGGGCAGAATCAGCCCATCACCGTCGACCAGCTGCCCACGCGCCTGGGGCTGTCCCATGCGCAGGAACCCGGCGGCATGCAGGAAGACCGCTATCGCTCGCTGGTGTACTTCACCCGCGACATCGCCTACAGCAACGGCAACCTGCCCGAGTTTGCGGAATTCCTATGGGGCGACTGGCTGCGCCGGCAGGCCGCGGCGGGCCAGCTGCCCGGGTTGGATCAGTACAAGATGCAGGCGCCGGCCACGCCCGCCGAGATCCTGGCGGTCAGCACGCTGAACAAGGACATCCTGCCGACCGGCGCCAGCGACAGCTACGCCGCCGCCGTGCGCGATGCCTCGTTGAAGATGAGCGCGTTGAACGACACGGATATCGTGTTCGAGGACCGCGATGCCGCCAGCCTGGGCCGCATCGTGCTGGCGCCCAACGCGGCCAGCGGCTCGCCCACCAAGACCGCGCGCGACACCTTGGAAGAACTGCCGCGCAACGACGTCAAGACGTCAGACGGCACGCCGCGCGGCGCGGGCAAGCTGTGGTTCGCGGTGAATTACCGCACCTGCGGCAAGCCGGCGGCGGGCACCTGCTGGGGATGGTGATGTGAAAAAGGCCCGCGCAAGCGGGCCTTTTCGCATTGGGCCGTCAGGACCTCAGAGCACTTCCTTCGTATTTTCGGCCTTGGCTAGCTGCTGCATTGCCAGGGACACCTTCTGGGCGACTTCCAGGCGTTCGGCGGCCGACATGGCGTCGTACTCTTCCTTGGAAATGCCCAGGCTTGCCAAGGCCGCGTAGAACATCTTGTCCTCGATCGACATCGCGGCGTAGTCCATGAACTCCTGCTCGGCCTGCGACGGCGCGGATTGCGCGGCGCCCGAGACGCCACGGCCCATGGCCGAACGGTTGCGCTCGGTGGCGTCGGCGAACGCCGCGCGAAAGCCCTCGCCGGCAGTGGCGTTGGCGTTACGGGCGGACGCGGGTTGGCCGGCGCCGGCATTGATACCCAGGAAATTCACGCTGCTCATGGAGGCTCCAAAGGGAATGGCGGTCAGGCTGCCAACATACTCCCCGCCCGCGCCGCCGGAAGGCCCGGTCAGGCGCCCGATCGGCCCGCTTCTCGCGGGATTGCCGCGCGACCATTTTCAGCGTCCTTCGAGTATCTTGTGCCTCTTGCAAACCTTTCAGAGACCCCTCTCATGAGCATCGACCCCTCCGCCGCCAGCCAGCCTGCTGCCGCCGCACCCACCGCGGACGCGTTCCTGCAGTTCCTGGTCAACCTGGTCAACAACGGCAGCCAGATCGAGAGCATTGGCGTGACCTTGCAGATGGGCGGCATGCTGGTGTCCGGCTCGATCGTCTCGGGCGCCGAGTACTTCGACACCTTCGCCGCCAGCTTTTCGGGCTCGCTGGCGTCGATGGACGATGACACGCGCCAGACCGTGCACGCTTCGCTGGCCGAGCTGGGCGATGTGTTCCGCCTGCCGCAGCCCGTTGACCCGCTGCCCAACTACATCCACCTGGCCGACGCGCTGTTCTTCACCGCTGACGGCACGCCCATTGCTGGACAGCCGACCCTGTGGCGCGGCCGCACCAGCGCCGTGGACGGATTCATCCTGGGCCGCATGCAGTCCGACGCGTCGGCCTGATCCGCATGATGCAAACCGTACCGCCACCGATCGAGGGCCAGGACATCGACCGCAAGGCGATGCTGGCCCTGATCGAGGCTGCCCCGGGCGTCCCGCTGACATTCGTGGATTGCGACTTCCAGGAGGCGGACTTTTCGCGCCTGGATCTGCGCGGCTTTCAATTCAGCGGCTGCGCGATCGCCGGCGCCTCGTTCCAAGGTGCAGACCTGACCGACACGCAATGGCTGCGCTGCCGCGGCGGATCGGCCAATTTCGCATCGGCCGACGCCAGCGAGGCCTTGTTCCAGAACTGCGACCTGAACAACGCCAACTGGCGCCGTGCGCGGCTGGCCAGCGCGCGCTTGCGGGCATGCAAGCTGACGGGCTCGGATTTCGATGGCATTGCGTGCCTGGGGTGGTCGCTCGAGGAATGCCTGCTGGTCGGCGCCCTGCTGCGCGGCGTGTCGTTTCGCAAGTGCAACCTGCTCCAGCTCGATTTCTCGGACGCGGATCTGTCGGGCAGCGATTTCCGCGAGACGGTCTTTCACGGCGGCAGCCTGCGCAACGCCACCCTGAAAAACGTTCACTTCGAAGGCGCGGACCTGCGCGAGGCGGATCTGGGCGGTCTGGACCTGACGGCCGCCGCCCGGCTGGCGGGCGCCACCATCTCCAAGACCCAGGCGGCGGCGCTGCTGGCTGAACTGCGCATCAGCGTGGTGTGACGCCTTTCCGATGCACCGCGTCTGCGCGGGCGCAGGCCGGCGTTGCGGCGCTTTGATTCAGCCGGGACGCCGGAAGCGCGCCCGCGCCGCCTCGATCTGCGCGTGGCAGACGCAGCCGCTCATGTGCTCGTTCACCATCCCGACGGCCTGCATGAAGGCGTGGATGGTGGTTGGCCCGACAAATGTCCAGCCGCGCCGCTTCAACGCGCGCGAGAGTTCGATCGACGCCTTGGATGTGGGATTGTTGTCCCAGTAGTGCCGGTCCACGGCCGCCGGACGCGTCTGCGGCTCGTGCGACCATAGCCAGCCGGCGAGCGACCCGGTTTCATCGGCCAGTTCGCGCGCGCGCTGCGCGTTGTTGATGGCCGACACGATCTTGGCGCGGTTGCGCACGATGGCGGCATTGCCCATCAGGCGCTCCACGTCGCGCTCGGTATAGCGCGCCACGCGTTCCATGTCGAAATCGTCGAACGCCTCGCGAAACGCCTCGCGCTTGCGCAGGATGGTGATCCACGCCATGCCGGCCTGAAAGCCTTCCAGGCAGATCTTTTCGAACAGGCGCCTGTCGTCGGTGACGGGCCGGCCCCATTCATGGTCGTGATAGTCCGGCATGGACGGCTGCCAGAAGCAACGCGGCAGGCCGTACTCGTCGACGATCAGGCCAGGATCGGGGCTGCCGGCATCGGTGTTGCCGGCATCGGGGTTGCCGGCGTCCGGGCTGCCGGCGTCTGGGCTAGCGGTGTCCGGGCTGCCGGGGTCCGGCTTGCGCTGATCCCCGCCAGTCTGCCTGGCGGCGCTCATGGCTTGCGGGGCACCGGGCAGCTGGTGTCGCCTTCCTCGCACGCGAGGTACGCGCGCAATTCCTTGGTGCGGGCCTGCGTGAGCTTGTCCAGGCACTGGCTCAGCACCATCGGATACGCGCTGCCGCCCGTAACGCCTGCTGACGAAAACGCGCATTCGGCATCGCGAAAGAACAGCCACGCCTTCTGCGCGGCCTGCAATTGCGTCAAGGCAGCCTTGCTGTCTTTCAGACGCTCGGTCACTTCCTTGTACGCGGCATTCAAGTCGGCGTCGGACTTGCGATAAGCCTGGTCCGCGCACAGGTTCATGTCGGTCTGGGTCGAGGCCTGGTCACACTTGAGCACTTGGGCCTGCGCCCCCGCTGCAAGCAGGAGCGCTGCGGCGGCAAACACGATACGCATGGGAGTTCCTCCTGAATTCGGTGGGTGGTGGGTTTGGGTGATTGCCGTTGGGTCGGCAAATGCTTGGGGGAAAGTGTCGCACGGATGCCGGCCCGGCGCAGCGCGTCCGCTCGTCGCCTAAGATAGGGCCCATGAAGATCCAATTGCTTTCCGATTTGCATCTTGAAACCGATCCCACCTTCGTGGCACAACCTGCGGCCGGGGCCGACCTGCTGGTGCTGGCCGGCGACATCGGTTCGTATCGCCAGGGCTCACGGCTGGAGCGGGACGATTTCGGCCTGGGCGACTATTCGCCCCGCCAAGGCTGGCCCACGCCTGTTCTTTTCGTGCCGGGCAACCACGAATACGACAACGTGGATTTCGACGAGACGCATGAGCGCCTGCGCGACCTGTGCGAGACCCTGGGCATCCAATGGCTGGAACGGGAGACCACGGTGATCGGCGGCGTTCGGTTCGTGGGCACGACGCTGTGGACGGACTTCGACGCGCTTGCCGCGCCGGACGACGCGCTGGGGGAAGTCCTGAAAAAACGCGCCAAGGCTTTCCGGGCCGCGGACTTCTATCTGGAAAAGGCCGAAATGCGCCGCCACGGCGCACCCTTCATGGCCGAACAGATGCGCGAGCAGGGCCTGGCCTGCCAACAATGGCTGGACGCCGCGTTGCGCGTGCCCTTCGACGGCACGACGGTAGCGATCACGCACTTTGCACCCACGCTAGCCAGCGCCGATCCGCGCTACGGGGTCACGCCGGGGACAGCGGGATTCTGCAACGCGCTGGACGGGTTGCTGCCGCTGGCTGACGTGTGGATACACGGACATCTGCACTGTCCGCAGGACTACGTGAAGGACGGCTGCCGGGTGATTGCGAATCCGCTGGGGTATGCAAAGAAGGGGGAACAGGAGGGCTTCGCGCCGGGGAAGTTGTGGGAAGTGCCGGCCGATCACCGCCCGTGATCGGCAATATTGCAGGGCTCACTTGGCGACGTGAAGCGGGCGAAATACGGGTACCTTGTTTGGGCGCTGAACCGTGCTTGCGCATCGATGCACACATCGACGCGACTGAACTTGCCTGTAATCTCCAAGCCTCGGCGATTGACGAATGGCGCGCTTACATCAATCCATGAATCCGGCGACGCGAACATCGCGGTCGAAAATCTGACTGACTCGCCGGGATCAAAGGCTTCTCGTCTCAGACGGTGATTGTCATTGAAGTAAACCACCACCGGCTCTAAGGCGTCTTGCGCGTAGTGAACGACTACAGGAGGCGTCAGAAGTCCCCAAAGGATAAGACTCGCGCATAGCGTTGCCAATAGAGCACACAGGGCGGCACATAGCTTCAGAAGAACGCGCCCCGGGTAACCGGCGCTAATCGCCGTCATCTACCCGGACTACCGTTGTCGTTCGGTTCGTGCTCCGTAGGCTCGCAGGGTTCGCTTGGCTCGCTGAACCGCGAAAAAAAGCCATGTCGAATGGCGGTTCGTTGCACCTTCGCATCCGGACCCACGTACACATCCACTCGGCTGAACGGGCCGTCTACTTCCACATAATCTCCGCTTTCCGCTGGCAAGCTGACCGAGGTCCAGTAGTCGGAAGCGTGATGCCAATCGGTGTAATACATCGCCGACTCACCGGGGTGTAGCGTTCTTCTAGCGAGGTATACGTCGGTATCGTAGACATAGCCTATCGGGGAACCTCCCGCAGCCGAATAGTGAATAACCACGACCGGTCGGCAGAAATACCAAAACAGCGTCAGCGCGCAAAGCAATCCTGCCACCGTGGCGCAGCCGATCCGGATAGGCCCGGTTTTCATCGCGGGCCACGACAATCATGCAGTTTCTTGGCCCAATCCCTACCTTTCCCCCAGGGTACGGGCACTGCCGCAACACGCTCCAGCAAAATGCCGACCGTCAACGCACATGGCTTTACTTGCTCGTACAGATCCGTGCCAAGCTTGATCGAAATGTGATCGGGAACGTCATCGGCGCTGGCAGGCCATGAACCGTTTTCCGGGTGATGTTGCTGCGGATCACCTCTTCTGAAGTCATCTAGCGCCTGCGCGATACCAGCGCCATTGATCAATTCCGCCGCGCTGAAACCAACAGCCGCACCCACATAGCCATAGTGAATGTTGGACCAAATGTCGTAGAAGTAATCATGATTCTTGTACTTGTGCCAGCGCGGGTGAATTTCGCCGAGGAACCGCTCTCGCAATACCGGCTTGTGGTCCCACGGCCGCCCGGGCGCGACCCTTTCTGTCCATAACCCATATGCAGCCGCCTTTCGCGCTGCGGCGGCTGCCTCGAAGTCGGGTGGCGCCCCCAGACGCAGGTACCACGGCCACTGCTGCCACTGCGCACGGCGGGCTTGAGGATCCTCGCTGTTCGCCGCGAGAATCGCCCTACCCTCGATGGAAAATGGATTGGTCTTCATTTCACGGACCATGTATTCAGCCAGCGGCACTGCCGTGTCGGTGTGATTG
Organism: Achromobacter sp. Root170; assembly: GCF_001428165.1. Taxonomy (NCBI): domain Bacteria; kingdom Pseudomonadati; phylum Pseudomonadota; class Betaproteobacteria; order Burkholderiales; family Alcaligenaceae; genus Achromobacter; species Achromobacter sp. Root170. Next base: position 72,904 of record NZ_LMHN01000017.1, on the reverse strand, counting down.
CATATGGCTGGCCGCAGTGATTGCGCGTACTGCTGGAATCGCCCAGTCGCGCCAGCTGAGACGCCCTTCGACAAACCGATTCCGTAGCCAACATCGCGGAAGATCCCGCCCGGCCCGGGATCCACCCGCGCGAATCCTTGGCTCGCCATCAACGCAGCACCGCAGGCGGTCTTCATCCCCTCCAGGGCAACCAGGCTGTCACCGACGGCGAAGCTAGGTGCGCCCTCGATGATTGGAAATGCGCCATTGCATTTCGGGCAGTCCACGTTATGACCGAGACCGGCCGCCGCTCGGCCGTCGATGGAGTAGGACGAAAATCCCTCCAACACCGTGCCGCCATGGGTTGTCTTGTCGCCTACACGAATGATCGGGCGCCCTGTCATCATGGCTCCTGGCAATTGCTGATGCACCGGAGTTTGAGCGCCGAAGAAAGCGGCTTGAATCAGAGAAACACGAAAATGGCCCGACGCATTGGCCTCCCCTCATGCAAAGCAAAAAGCCCACCGCTTTCGCAAGTGAGCTTTTGCACGTAGACCACTACGGAGATCGATAGCGTCCGATCAGGGCATTGAATTCTTTCTGCCCTTCACACCTTGCACGCCTCAAGGCGCCGGATTCGGATGCCGCGCGTGGATCTGGTTGATCGCGTCCAGCACGTCTGCCGGCAAGGTCACATCGACGCTGTCGATGTTTTCCTTGAGCTGTTCCAGCGACGTCGCGCCGATCAGGTTGCTGGTGACGAAGGGGCGCTGGTTGACCCACGCGAGCGCCAGGTGCGTCGGCGAGATGCCGTGTGCGCGGGCCAGTTCCACGTATTCTCGCGTGGCGGCTTCGGCCTGGGGGTTGCTGTAGCGGGTGAAGCGCGAGAAGACCGTCAGGCGGGCGCCGGCCGGCTTGGCGCCGTCCAGGTACTTGCCGCACAGCATGCCCATCGCCAGCGGCGAATACGCGAGCAGGCCCACGCCTTCGTGGTGGGTGAATTCCGACAGGCCGATCTCAAACACGCGGTTCAGCAGGCTGTAGGCGTTCTGGATCGAGGCGATGCGCGGCAGGTTCTGGTTTTCGGCGTGGCGCAGGAACTGGCTGACGCCCCACGGCGTTTCGTTGGAAACGCCCACGTGACGCACCTTGCCGGCGCGCACGAAGTCCTGCAGCACGGACAGGGTTTCCTCGATCGGCACGGTGTGCTCGTCTTCGACCCACGGGTAGTTCAGCTGGCCGAACGTGGCCGTGGTGCGGTCGGGCCAGTGGAGCTGATACAGGTCCAGGTAGTCCGTCTGCAGCCGCTTCAGGCTGGCGTCCAGCGCCGCGGTCAGGTTCTTGCGGTCCAGGAAGGTTTTGCCGTCGCGGATGTGGCCGGGACGCTTGGGGTCGCGCACGGGGCCGGCGACCTTGCTGGCCAGCACGATGTCGTTGCGGCGGCCCGTCTTGGCCAGCCACGTGCCGATGTAGGTTTCGGTCAGGCCCTGCGTTTCGGGCTTGGGCGGCACCGGGTACATTTCGGCCACGTCGACCAGGTTGACGCCGCGCTCCAGCGCGTAGTCCAGTTGTTCGTGCGCCTGCGCTTCAGTGTTCTGCTCGCCCCAGGTCATGGTGCCCAGCCCGATCAGGCTGACGTCCAGGTCGGTACGGCCGAGTTTGCGGTATTTCAAGTTCTGCTCCGTGCGGGGTCTTCAAGTTGGGAAGCGACACCTTACTCCAAGATGTTGGCATTTCGCTGACGGGCGAGGCGTCAGGGCCACGCCCGATTGCCGCCGCCGCGCAATCGGCTTACGCTGATGCGCACATCCAAACCGGGGGAAGACGGCATGCTGCGGGAAGTTGACGAAGTCATCATCTTTTTCGTCGTGCTCATCATTTTCCTGGCCGTCATCGAGCTTGCCTACCGGCTCGGCCGCCGGCTGCGCAAGCCGGCCGACGAGGCCGCCAAGACACACATCACCGCGCTGCAGACCGCGCTGCTGGGCCTCCTGGCCTTGCTGCTGGGGTTTACGTTCGCCATGTCGGTCACGCGTTTCGAGACGCGCAAGAACCTGGTGCTGGAAGAGGCCAACGCCATCGGCAACGCCTATTGGCGATCGCAGCTCATTCCCGCCGAACACCGGCCTGCGGTGGCCAAGATGCTGCATGAATACGCCTCGGCGTCGCTGGACTACCACCTGGCCGATCAGGATTCGCCGCGCTTTGCCGCCGCCAACGCCACCGCGCGCCGCATCGAACGCCAGATCCGGGCGGCGGTCGCGGCCCGGGCAGAGAACCCGCCGACCATCTCCACCATCATGTTCATCCAGGCCATCAACGAGATGGCGCAGATCAACGAGAAGCGGCGCGTTGCGCTGGAAAACCACGTGCCGGAGCCGGTGTATTACCTGCTCTTCATCGTGGCCGCCGGTTCGATGGCCTACATCGCCTACGGCACTGGACTGCATGGACGGCGGCGGCCCGTGTCGACCGGCATGTTCGCCGCGCTGATCGCGCTGGTGCTGACCTTCATCCTGGACATCGACCAGCCGAGCGGCGGCTTGATCGAGGTGGGCCAGGAAAGCATGGAACGCATGCGGGACACGCTGGCCGATGAAATGCGGCAGCAGCCCTAGCCGCGTTCAGGGCCGGCAGATGAACGCCTTGTTTCCTCAATCAAAGAAGGGGCGCAGAAACTGCGCCGTGACGCCGGCGTTGCCGCGGCTGACGGCCTGCGGCGTGCCGGCCGCCACGATCGCGCCGCCCGCCTCGCCGGCGCCGGGTCCGACGTCCAGCATCCAGTCGCTGCCCGCCACCACGCGCAGGTCGTGTTCCACCACGACCACGGTGTTGCCGGCGTCGACCAGGCCGTGCAATTGCGTCATCAGTTTGTCCACATCCGCCGCGTGCAGGCCCGTGGTGGGCTCGTCCAGGACGTACAGCGTGTTGCCGCGCTGGCTGCGCTGCAGCTCGGTCGCCAGCTTGATGCGCTGCGCCTCGCCGCCGGACAGTTCCGTGGCGGGCTGGCCCAGGCGCAGATAGCCCAGTCCGATTTCAGAGAGCAGCGTCAGGGGACGCGACACGACGGCCTCGTCCTTGAAGAACGCGCGCGCCTCGTCCACGGTCATGTCCAGCACCTGCGCGATGTTGCGGCCATTCCATTCGACTTCGAGCGTCTTGGCGTTGTAGCGGCTGCCGTGGCACGTGGGGCACGGCGCATACACGCTGGGCATGAACAGCAATTCGACGTGGACGAAGCCTTCGCCCTCGCAGGTCTCGCAGCGCCCTTGCGCGACGTTGAAGGAAAAGCGGCCGGCGCCGTAACGCCGCGACCGGGCGGCCTTGGTGCCGGCAAACAGCTTGCGCACGTGGTCAAAGAGGCCGGTATACGTGGCGAGGTTGGACCGCGGCGTGCGGCCGATGGGCTTCTGGTCCACATTGACCAGCCGCTTGATGGCTTGCGCGCCGGCATGGATGCGGCCCGTCGTGCGCGGCAGGTTGCCGGGCTGCGGCAGGTCGCTGTCGGATTCCTCGGCGGGCAGCTCCTGGCCCAGAAGTTCACCCACCAGTTCGACCAGCGCCTGGCTGACCAGGCTGGATTTGCCCGACCCGGACACGCCCGTGACCGCCGTGAACGCGCCTAGCGGAAAGCGCGCGTCCACGCCATGCAGGTTGTTGCGATGGATGCCGCGCAGCTCAAGCCACCCGCTGGGCTCGCGCGGCGTGCGCCGGCTGGCGGGCCGAACATCGAACAGGTATTTGGCCGTGACCGATTCCTTGACCTTGCGCAGGCCGTCTGGCGGACCGCTGTACAGCACCTGTCCGCCATGCTGGCCCGCGCCGGGCCCCACGTCCACCAGCCAATCGGCGCGGCGCAGCGTGTCCAGGTCGTGCTCCACGACGAAGAGCGTGTTGCCGCCCGCCTTGAGCTGGTCCAGCGCGCGGTGCAGCGCCTGGCCGTCCGCGGGGTGCAGGCCCGCCGAGGGCTCGTCCAGCACGTACACCACGCCAAAGAGGTTGGAGCGGATCTGCGTGGCCAGCCGCAAGCGCTGCAATTCGCCGGGCGACAGCGTCGGCGTGGACCGGTCCATCGCCAGATAGCCCAGGCCCAGCGCCTGCAGCGTGCCAATGCGCTCGACCAGGTCGTGCGCGATGCGCTGCGCGGCAATGCGTTTCTCGGGCGATGCGTCCGGCGTGCGGCGCACGTCGCTGCTGCCCGCATGCGACAGCCCGCCCGCCGCCACGCGCCGCGCGTTGGCGCGCACCCCGGCGGCCTTGCTGCGGGTCGAGCCGGCCTTCCCGGCCGCGTCGTCGAAGCGGCCTTCGGCGGCGGGCGTCAGGATCTCGGCGATGCGGGCGAGCGGCAGTTGCGACAGGCTGCCGATGTCCAGACCCGCAAAGGTGACGGACAACGCCTCGCGTTTCAGACGCCGGCCGCCGCATTCCGGGCAGGGCGCGCCGGTCATGAAGCGGGCCACGCGCTTTTTCATCATGGCGCTTTGCGTGGTGGCAAACGTGTGCATGACGTACCGGCGCGCGCCGGTGTAGGTACCCATGTAGCTGGGCTCGGCCTTGCGGCGCAGCGCGGCGCGCGTCTCGGCGGGCGTGAAGCCGGCGTAGACGGGCACGGTTGGCTGCTCGTCGGTGTACAGGATCCAGTCGCGATCCTTCTTGGGCAGGTCGCGCCACGGCTTGTCCACGTCGTAGCCCAGCGTCACCAGGATGTCGCGCAGGTTCTGGCCATGCCAGGCGGGCGGCCACGAGGCAATGGCCCGCTCGCGAATGGACAGCGACGGGTCCGGCACCATGGACGCCTCGGTCACGTCGTACACATAGCCCAGGCCGTGGCAGTGCGGGCAGGCGCCCTGCGGCGTGTTCGGCGAAAAGTCCTCGGCGTACAGCATGGGCTGGCGCGCGGGATACGTGCCGGCACGCGAGTACAGCATGCGCAGCATGCTCGACAGGGTCGTCACGCTGCCCACCGTCGAGCGCACGTTGGGCGTGCCGCGCTGCTGCTGCAATGCCACCGCGGGCGGCAGGCCGTCGATGGCGTCGACGTCGGGCACGCCCACCTGATCGATCAGGCGGCGGGCGTATGGCGACAGCGATTCCAGGTAGCGGCGCTGCGCCTCGGCATACAGGGTGCCGAACGCGAGCGACGACTTGCCCGACCCGGACACGCCGGCGAACACGACGAGCGCATCGCGCGGGATGCTGACGTCGACGTTCTTCAGATTGTGTTCCCGCGCGCCTCGCACGCGGATGCAGGCATCGGGGCCCGGCTTCGAAGGTGTCTTGCGCTGGCTCATGGCCCAAATAGTAATAGACCGAAGGGCGATTGACGCCGGCATCGCGCTGCTTTAATTTCGCATCACGCGAATGGGCACGAGCGGCGCAACAGGCCGCCCTTGCCGGGCTACCGGCTCGTTCGGCGGGACCGCGCTGCTTCCGACTGCCGGGCAGGCTGCATCCCATGCGGCAGGACACGAGGACCCCATTTCCAAGGGCAAATCATGGTGATCCCGATAACCGTCCTGGTCGTGGGCGCGGGCCCGGCCGGCCTCTTGACCGCCGCCGAACTGCAGCGCCGCGGCGTCGACTGCCTGCTGATCGATGCGCACGAACGTCCGCTGGACTGGGACCGCGCCACCGTCGTACATCCGCGTTCCCTGGAAATCCTGGATACGCTGGGCATCGTCGATCCCCTGCTGGCCGCGGGCGTGAAACAGCGGCGCGCCCGCATTCATGCAAACGGCAGCGAGCTGGGCGTGATCGACCTGGAACTTGCTGGCAGCCGCTATCCCTTCAACATCGGCATCTCGGAAGAAGTCACCGAAACCGTGCTGGCCGACCATCTTGAGCGGCTGGGCGGCAAGGTCACGCGCGCCACGAAGCTGGTGGGATTGCAGGAACGGGAAGACGGCGTGCTGGCCACGGTGGAGCGCGGCGGCAAGCTGTCGCAGGTGCTGGCGCAATGGGTCGTCGGATGCGATGGACATCACAGCACCGTGCGGATGCTGACCGGCATCGCGCAGGACGGCCACGACATCAACCAGCCTTGGGCCGTGTTCGACGCCGCCATCCGAGACTGGCCTGAAGCCTTCGAGGCAAATTTCGCCTACCTGGACGAGATTCCCGTCATTCTGACCGCCCTGCCGGGCGAGCGCTGGCGCGTCTACCTGCGGCCCAGTTCGGCGGACTCGGACCTGGTCGAGGACGCGCTGTCGACGCTGCGGCGCTACCTGCCCGGCGCGCAATTTGACGACGTCTCGCACCCGGCGCGCTTCGAATGCCACACCAAGGTCGCGCGCGACTTCCGCTCGGGCCGCGTGCTGCTGGCGGGCGACGCCGCGCACACGTGCAGCCCGGCGCAGGGGCACGGCATGAACACCGGCCTGCAGGATGCCTTCAACCTGGGCTGGAAGCTGGCGCTGGTGTGCCAGGGGCATTGTTCGCCCGCGCTGCTGGACAGCTATCACGCGGAACGGCGGCCCGTGGCGGACATGGTGATGGCGTCGGGCGATGCGGCCGAGAGTGCGCAGATGACGCATGGCCAGCAGGCGCGGCGCGCACGCGACGGGGCTATCCGCGCCGCCTTCGGCAACCCCGAGGCGCGGCACCGCGAGGCCGTGTCGGAGGCCGAACTCGATATCGATTACGCCGGATCGCCGATCGTGATGGGAGACCGGCACGAGGCCATCTGGCCGGGACAGCGGCTGCCGGACCACATCGACGTGCGGTATTCCACTGGCGGATTGGGCAAGCTGCATGACTATGCCAAGCGGCGCGGACACACCGTTCTCCTGATTGGCGGCCCCGGCACGGCGCAGCAAGCGCTGTCGGACCTGCGCCGCGACCTGGAGGCGCTGTCGGACGGGCACATCATCGAGGTGGTGGTGGCCCTGACCGCCAGCCAGGCGGTCACGGAGGTGGACGCGTACCTGGACCCCGCCGCGGCGGCCCGGCTGGGCGTGGGCGACATGGTGCTGCTGGCGGTGCGGGCAGATGGGCACGTCGGCCTGCGCGCCGACGCGCGGCACGCCGAGACGTTGTCGGCGTACATCGACCGGCTGCGGGCCTGATGGGAAAGCCCATCGCGACCTAGGGAAATCCCCAGCAAAATTCTTGTCGATTCGGGTGTCGACCGTTCGTCGTAGTCATGCACCCACCCTCATTTCAAGGCGGACTACACCATGACTACCGGAACCGTACGACACCTTCGCGTCCTGCGCACCACCCCCGAACGCGTCTATCGCGCCTTCATCGAGCCCGATGCGATAGCCAAGTGGCTTCCGCCCTATGGCTACACCTGCTCGGTCCAGGAACTGGACGCGCGCGTGGGCGGCCGCCACAGGATGGCGTTCCACAACTTTGCCACCGGCCACGAAGAGCCGTTCGGCGGTGAGTACCTGGAGCTGGTTCCGGGCGAGAAGATCCGCTACACGGACCGCTTCAACGATCCCAACCTGCCGGGCGAGATGACCACCACCGTCACCCTGCGGCAAGTGTCGTGCGGAACGGAATTGGTCATCGTGCAGGAAGGCATACCCGAGGTCATCCCGACCGAGATGTGCTACCTGGGCTGGCAGGAGTCGCTGCTGCAACTGGCGCAGCTGGTCGAGTCCGATGCGCCCGACGGCCCCGTGCGCGACTGACGCCGCCGCAGCGGGCGGCGTCGACGCCGATACGTTTGTTCATGTTTTGACACCATCAGGTCGCGCGTAACGGTGCGACTGCCTACAAAATGTGGCGCGCCCCCGGAGGGCGTGGCGCGGGGCCGTAACATACGGCCCCGCGCGCATCCCACAAGAAGGAAGAATCGTGTCAAGAGTGCTTGCCCTGCTGCTTTGCGCCGCCCTGCCCGCCGCGGCAATGGCCGCCCCCGATACCGAGCCCTTGAAGCTCAACGCGGACAACAAGCTGTACTGCAACGCCCAGACCGACTGGTGCGTGGGCATCAAGACGGATGGCGCTTTCGGCGAAAACGGTCCCTTTGCCACCAGCAGGACCCTGCGTGCCGACTACCGGTTCTGGGATTCGCCCGAGATCCCGGACTTCAAGGATTTCACCGTGTGGCCGGAACTGATCCGGCTAAGCGAAGAACGGGCGCTGGTGGGCGTGGTCGGTCCGGCCGAGCCGGACTTCGAGGCGTCCACGCCGTTCTCGGGCGGCGGCTTCTCGCGCCGCGACCTGTATCTGTACGACGTCAACCTGGGCGAACAGACCGGCGCCAGCCTGGTGCTCGTCATGCCGTACACGGCCGACGCGTCGATCCGCGCGTGCTTCAACGAGGCCGACCCGCAAAAGCGGGCCGGCCAGTGCAGCGACATCTACGCGTTCAAGGCGTCGCTGAAGGCCGTGCCGGGCAAGGAACTGCCCGATCTTCAGGTCAAGACGCAGGCGACGCGCTCGCCGGCGGGCGCCAGCCGCTTTGAAGATTCCAGCACGCGCCCCGCGCTGACCCCGGCCCAGCTTGCTCCGCAGATCGACAGCCAGTGCAGCTACACCGTGACCTACGCGTGGCAACCGGGCACATCGTCCTACGAGCCGTCCAAGCCGCTGCCTGACTGCGCGGAATTCCTGTCCGCCGACCCGACCGCGAAAAAATAGGCGCGCTTACTCGGCATACCCCGGATTGCGCCGGTCCAGCCGGCGCAGCAGGCCCGGCCACGCAAGTTGGGCCTTGCGGGCGCGGTCGGCGGGCGATTCCACCGCCGCGCGCGCCAGGATGTCGGCCGGAATGTGGGTCAGTTCGCCGCCCGCCTGCGCGCGCACCTGCACCATGCAGGCCGCTTCCAGGCGGTGCATGGCCTGGAAGGCTTCCGCCATGCTCTGGCCGACGGTCAAGAGGCCGTGATTGCGCAGGATGAGGTAGTTGTTGGCGCCCAGGTCGCGCACCAGGCGCGGCTGCTCGTCGGGGTTGAGCGCCAGGCCCTCGTAGTCGTGATAGCTGAGCGAGCGCAGCACGATGAACGCGAATTGAGACAGCGGCAACAGGCCGGCCTTCTGCGCCGACACGGCCACCCCGTTGATCGAATGCGTGTGCAGCACGCACATCGCGTCCTTGCGGGCCGCATGGATACAGCTATGGATGGTGAAGCCCGCGGGGTTGATGTCGTATTCGGACTCCATCACCTTGTTGCCGTGCAGGTCGATCTTGACCAGGCTGGACGCGGTGATTTCGTCGAACATCATGCCGTAGGGATTGATGAGGAAATGCTCCGTGCCCGGCACCTTGGCCGTGATGTGCGTGAAGATCAGATCGTCCCACCCAAAAAGCGCCACCAGCCGGTACAGCGCCGCCAGATCCTTGCGGACCTGCCATTCCGTTTCGCCGACCTGTTCGCGCACGCTGGCGCCCTGCTTGCCTGCCGTATCCATCCTGTCTCCGTATTGTTGGTGTCTTCCCGAGGCCACTGCCCCGGGATCCGTCATGCACTGTATTCCTTTTCGCGCGCAACGCGCAGCGCGGCGCGGGACACGCGTCCGTCTGGTGAAACAGGCCCGGACCCATTAACCTGTGGGCCACGCCCCAGGAGACGTCGAGCATGCTGCCTGCACTTTACGGTCATCCCTTTTCCTCGTACACCCAGAAGGTGCTCGTCGCGCTGTACGAAAACGCGACGCCCTTCGAATTTCGCGGCATCGGGCCGGACTCGCCCCAGCACGGCGCCGACTGGCTGCAGCGCTGGCCGCTGCGCAAGTTTCCGCTGCTGGTGGACGGCGGCCGCAACATCGCCGAATCCAGCATCATCATCGAATACCTGCAGCTCGCCCACCCCGGGCCGGTCCGGCTGATTCCCGACGACCCGATGGCCGCGCTGGACGTGCGCTTTCTGGACCGCTACTTCGACCTGCACGTCATGTTCTGGATGCAGCACGCAGTCAACGGCGCGCTGACCGGCGACCCCGCCAAGCGCGACGAGGCGCTGGCGCTGACCGCGCAGAAGCTGGAACCGGCGTACGCCTGGATCGACGCGCTCCTGGCCACGCGCACGTGGGCCGCGGGCAGCGACTTCACCCTGGCCGACTGCGCGGCGGCCCCCGCGCTCTTCTACGCCGACTGGACGCATCCGATCGCCGACGCCTATCCGCACCTGCGGGCCTACCGCGCGCGGCTGCTGGCGCGGCCGTCTTTCGCGCGGGCGGTCGATGAAGCCCGGCCGTACCGGCCGCTGTTTCCGCTGGGCGCGCCCGACCGCGACTGAAAACGCCGCGCCCCCGCGGCAACATGCGAGAATCCCCGCCATTCCCTCCCCGATGAGGACGCACCGTGCAGCAGACTTTGCATCGACACCTGCCTTCCTTCTTCCGGTCGCACCTGGAATCCCTCTCCGGCGTCGGCCTCATGCTCGGCACGTTGTTCTTCGCCGCGGCGCTGACGCCCACCCTCATTCCCCGAACGCACGTCACCCAGGGCGTCCTGGCGGGCGCCTGCCTTGCGGCCGGGTATGGCCTGGGCGTGCTGTGGCATTGGCTATGGACCTACCTGGAACTGCCCTCGCCCCGCGGCCGCGCCGCGTGGGTCATCAATGCCGTCATCGGCCTCTTGTGCGTGGCGGTGGCGATCGTGTTTCTCGGCCGCGCCGCCGAATGGCAGAACACCATCCGCGCGCTGATGCAGATGGAGCCCGTGACCAGCGCCCATCCCATCAAGGTCAGCCTGATTGCCCTGGCCACCTTTGCCGTGCTGCTGGCGCTGGCGCGGCTGTTCAAGCTGATCGCCCGCTACCTTGCCCGGCAGGTACGGCGCGTCGTGCCGCGGCGCGTGGCCAACGTGACGGGCGCGCTCATCGCCATCCTGATCTTCTGGCTGCTGGCGACCGACGTGTTCTTCCGCGGCGCGCTGCACGTGCTGGACGCGTCGTTCCGCGAATTCGACGCGCTGCTCGAGCCCGAACGCCCGCAGCCCACCGCCGACCTGAAGACAGGGGGGCCCGCCTCGCTGATCCGCTGGAACGAACTGGGCCGCGCCGGCCGCGAATATATCGCCTCCGGCCCCACCGCCAGTGAAATCCAGACGCAGTCGGGACGCATGGCGCTGGAGCCCATCCGCGTCTACGTTGGTCTGCGCGGCGCGGCCACCCCCGAGGCGCGCGCGCGGCTCGCGCTGGACGAGATGAAGCGCGTGGGCGCCTTTGACCGCTCGGTGCTGGTCGTGATCACCCCCACGGGCACGGGATGGGTCGACCCCGCCGCCGCGGACTCGCTGGAATACCTGCTGAACGGCGACGTGGCCAGCGTGGCCATGCAGTATTCGTACCTGTCCAGCCCGCTGTCGCTGCTGGCGCAACCCGAATATGGCGCGGAAGCCGCGCGCGCCCTGTTCCAGGCGGTGTATGGCTACTGGACCACGCTGCCCAAGGACCGGCGGCCGCGGCTGTACCTGCACGGCCTGAGCCTGGGCGCGAAGAATTCCGCAGGGTCGGCCGAACTGTTCGAGATGATCGGCGACCCGATCCAGGGCGCGCTCTGGAGCGGCCCGCCCTTTGAAAGCCGCGTCTGGCGCACCATTACCGATGCCCGCAATCCCGGCTCGCCCGCCTGGCTGCCCGAACTGCGCGATGGCGCCTTCGTGCGCTTCATGAACCAGAACGGTTCGCCGGTGCCGGCCGACGCGCCGTGGGGGCCGATGCGCGTCGTCTACCTGCAATACGCGAGCGACCCGGTCACGTTCTTCGACTATCGCGACCTATATCGTCCGCCCGCGTGGATGAACGCGCCGATGGGCCCAGACGTGTCGCCGGAACTGCGCTGGTATCCCGTGGTGACCATGTTGCAGCTTGCGCTGGACATGGCGGTGGGCACCGCCACGCCGATGGGGTATGGACACGTCTACGCGCCGCAACATTATGTCGACGCCTGGGTCGCGGTGACCGGCGTGTCCGGCTGGACGCCCGACGCCCTCGAAGGCCTGAAGGCCTATCTGCTGGAGCGCGCGCAGGCGGCAATGGAAGACGAAGACGGCGACGAAGGCGCCTACGAGGGACGCGGAGGCTAGGCGCGGCAGGCGCGGCTCATGAATCACCCCATGCAGGATCGATTGACGTCGTTCTTCTTTTCGCGCGATGACGCCTTGCGCAGCCGCAGCGTCAGCGCGCGCCTGCTGGCCGCTAACCTGGACGTGCCCGCGCCACCCGCGCGCCTGACGGCCGATTGGGACCGCGAGATCCGGACCCGGCTGGCGCTGGAGCCGGGCGACGTCGAGCAGATGCCGCTGTCGCGCACCCGCGCCCGCTGGCCGGAGTTCGGCCTGTGCGTGCAGGCGATGCGCGACTGGACGCGCGCGCTGGGATTGGGCGATGTCCTGGCGGCCAGCGACATGGCGCTCATGGCCTGCCGCGGCGCGCGCTATCACCACGACGGCAGCCAATACGGCGGCGCCGCGTTCTGCAATCTGTTCCTGTCCGACGACAAGGGCCTGGACGTGCACTTTCCCGGCACCGGGCACCGCATCCCGCTTACGCGCGGCGTCGCCATCGTCTTCGACACCTGCCAGCCCCACGCCGTCATCGCCCGCCACGCCAGCGGCTACGACGAAGCGGACTTCCCGGCGGCGCGGGATCTGTCGCAACTCTTTCTGACCTGGGAACTGCCCATCGAAGACCCGGCGGTGGCGCAGGCGCTGGGGATCGCGTTCGATATCGAGCCGGGGCTGGCGTCGCGGCTGGACGAAGAAGCGGTGTGGGCGGGCGGCCGCCGCGTCAGCGTGGACCCCGAGCGCGGCCGTTGGCAACCCGCGGCGCTGGACCTCTGACCCGTCGGGTATATTGACCGGCCCACGTCTCAGGGTCCCAAAGCCGATGTCCCTTCCCTTTGCACGCACGCGTCCGTTCCGGTTTGGCGTCCTGACGCTGGCCATGCTGTGGCAGGCAGGCCATGCCGACGCCGCCGAACGCACCGTCTACACCGGCACGCTGCAAGGCGTGGGCGACATCGTGATGGAACTGGACAGCGCCACGGCCGGCAACGAATTGACGGGCCGCTACTTCTATCCCGAACATGGCGTGGACATCCCGCTGAAAGGCAGCGAAGCCGCGCTGCAAGAGCCGATGACCTTTGCTGCCGCCACGGCGCCCGGCGCGCAGCCGGCCGCCACCTGGCAAGGCAAGCGCGACGCGCAGGGCTATCACGGCGTGTGGATCGACACGCGCACGGGCAAGCAGCGCACCTTCACGCTGCAGCGGGTCGCGCAATACGACGCCGGGGCGTTGGCGCCCGATGGCAGCATCGGCTTTGACGAAGACATCGACGCGGCCCGCGTCCCCTACGACACGCTCAAGCTTGCCGGTCACGCCGTGCCCGTGGGCGCCGACGTGGGCAGCGCCACCGTCGCATATCGCATGTGGCGCGACCCGCGCACCCAGTTCAGCTATCCGCGCCTGTCGCGCCATCCGGACGCGCAGGTCATGGCGCGCGTCAATCACCTGCTCGAGCAACGCCATTGGCGCATGAGCCACGCGGCGTTGGCCTGCAAGGCCTCGGCCTACACCAGCGGCAATCCGTCGGCCGGCACACTGGCCAACTACGAGGAAGAAGTCGTGGCCGTGCCCTGGCTGTCCCGCGCCATGATGACGGTGACCGAATCCGGCAGCCTGGACTGCGGCGGCGCGCATCCGAACAACCACTTCGATCCCTACACGTTCGACCTGCTGCGCGGCGAAACCCTGGATTGGAACCGCGTGTTCGATGCCTACCAGCCGGGCAGCCGCGAGCCTCGCCCCGCGCTGACGGCACTCGTCGGCCAGGCGCAGAAAACCCTGGCCGCGCGCGACGAGGCCGGACTGACCGAGGACCGTTCCAAGGAAGGTTGCTGGGACCTGTGGCCGGCCTACCTTGCGCTGGGCGCCACGACGCCCGGCGCGCTGAGCCTGTCGGTATCCGGCGTGGGCCACGCGTCGGGCGTGTGTCTGGGAACGCTGGCGCAGGTGCCTTTCGGTGATCTCACGCCGTACCTGAAGCCGGGCGGCGAGGCGTATCTGGTGCAGGACTGAACGAGACGCTCAGCGCCTGAATCCGCCGCCCCTGAATCCGCCAAACCCGCCGCCAAAGCTGCGGCCCTCCATCCCGCGCCCCTGCCATCCGCCTTCGCCACGGCCTTGCCAGCCGCCCGCGGATTCGCCCATGCGGTTCTGCCACCCGCCGCCGTTCATGCCGCCCGCCGGCTGCGTCGAATAATCGCGCGCCTGGCGCTGCGCGTTCAGGTAGTTGGACTGCGTGTTCGGCTGAACCGGCTGCCAGCCCGAGGACGTGTGCTGCTGCCAGCCGTTGTCGTTGTGTTCGTACACGTTGCCGTTGTGGTCCGCGTACACGTTGCCGTTGTTCCACGCCATGCCGCTGCCGGTGTTGCGGTCGTAGGTGGCGCCGCGCCGGTCGACGCTGTCCGCGCCCTGCCCCGCCGTGCCGGTCGCGCCGGCGGCGGAATACGTGGTGCGGCCGGTATCGGCATTGGTGCGCACGTTCTGCCGGCCCGCGGCCCATTGGCCGTCATCGTTCTCGACCGCGCCCGCCCGGCCCGCGCCCGATGCGCCGGTGACCGGGTCGGTGTAGGCGCCCCGCCGGCCCGCTGCGGCATTGCCCGTGTATTCGTTGTAGGCCGCGCCGCGCGTGCCTTCGAAGGCGGCGCCGGTTTGCGGGTTGTAGCCTTCCGCGTGCGCGCCCTGCCATTCGGTGCCCGTCCAGCCATTCCACCCGGCCGCGTGGGTGACCGTGCCGGAACCGCCCCATGCGCCATAGACGTCTACTTTGTTCACGTCGACGCCGCCCCAATAAGGCGCGCCGTAATACGGGCCCCAGTAAGGCGCCGCGCCGCCCCAGGCTTCGGCCGCGGCAAACCCGAAGGCAAAGCCCGCCGCGGAATCGAAGGCGGCGTTGTAGCCATAGCTGGGCGGATAGCCGACCCAGGTGTTTTGCACGATCGTGGGCGGATAGGAATAGCCCGTGCCGTAGACAACCGTGCCATCCGGCGCGACGACCACGCCCATGTAGCCCGGCGAATAGCCGAACACCACGCTCTGCGGCGTCGAGCCATAGACCTGCACGTAGGTCACGTAGTGCAACGGCGAAGTGGCGGGAATGGCGTAGATGGCCGCGGGCACATGGTCGGCCACGCGCCACGGTCCGGTGGGCGAATCCGACACGAACCACACCGCATGCGATAACGCGTAGTAACGGCCTTCGGCCTGGATGACCGGCACCTGCGAATTGGCCGCGTAATGCAGCGTGGTGCCCTCGATGGGCCGCAGCACCGGCGCGCCGCCGGCGTATTCGACCTGCAGCCTGGCAGCGCTGCGCGACACGGTTGCGGTCTGCGGAATGGTCGATGCGATGACGGCTTCGCGGGCCTGCGGCGTGCCGGGCACCGACACCAGCACGCCGCCCTGCGGATCGCGCGCCGGGATGCGCGCGAAGTCGCGCGGCAGGTCCTTGCCGGGCACATACGACCACGGTCCTTCAAGCCGGGGACCGCGGAACCAGCGGCCCGACACAAGCAGGTAATAGCGGTTATCGCCCGGATTCATGAACACGGCGTGGTCGGCATTGGTGACCGACAGCAGCGAGGTCCCGGGCACCGGCCGCAACTCGGCCTGGCCGATCGTGATCAGAAGCTCCGCCGGGACCGTCGACACCTCGATATCGGGCGCGCGATGCGGCGCCTTGCCGTCATGCGGCATCAAGGGGTCCGCCGCAGGGCCGCGCCGTGCGGCGTCGGCGGCGGCCAGCAGCGCGGGTGACGGTTGCGCCACGGTGCGCCAGGGCCCGTTGATGCCGCCCGCGTCATACCAGTGGCCTGCCGCCTGCAGGTACAGACGTCCGGCGTTGTCGCCCAGGATCAGGGCGCGCGTGTTGACGACCCGGCGCCAGTCCGGCGTGCCGGGCAGCGCCGTCCACGCGGGCGGGCCATCGACCAGCACCAGGATCGCCGGGACGGTGCGGTAGATGATGCGCGGCGGCGTGTTGTCCACGGGCACCGTCCGGGTGGCCGGGTTGTTCTGCGACAGCGCATAGCTCAGTTGCAACCCGTCCAGCGGCGTGACCACGCCCTTGGGCGGAATGCGGGCCTCCAGCTCGCTGCGCAGCCGCGCGGCCTCTTGGGGCGCCGTCGGCACCTGCACGCGTTCGATGCGGATGTCTGACAGGCGCACCAGCCCGGCGGGCTTGTTCACGTCGGCGCGCGCGGAGAATTCCGCGACGCCGTAGGTCGGATTGCCCTTGGCCGGCCCCACGGCGACGGCCATGCGGCCGGACAGGCGGTCGGCGGTCCAGGTGTCGATCTGCGGCTGGTAGAGCTCGACCCGCGCGCCGTCCGGCGCGGAAAAACTGCGCGGCCATTGCAGCGCGCGCGCGGCGGACGAGTCGGATTGGGGTTGGCCGGCGCCGGCCTGCGCGGCGGCGGACTGGACCGCGCCCGGCGGGGTCGCGGCCGAGGCGCCGGGCTGGCCGGGACTTTGCGGCTGCGCGGCGGCGCCGAAGGCCAGCGTCGTTCCAGCCGCCACGCCCAGCATCAGGCGTGCGATGCGCCGGCGGCGGCCGGTAGCGCGGGACGCGGCGGGCAAGCGGAAAAACCAGGCTTGCAGGTGCAGCAATCGGGACACGCAATGCATATCACGCTCCTTGAGGTTCGGACCGCCTGCACAGCCGGCCGGGGTGTCCCGCTGCGCAAATGAGCAAGCGAGAAAGCGGGTGCCGCCGCTTCGGGTTATACGCCTGCGGGCCCCGGCATTCAATTGCCGGAAGACCCGAGCTGACCGCACCCTGAATAAGAAACAGATCGTTAATGCCGCTAAAAAGCTATTGATCGCATCAGGCAGAAATTCTATAACTCGTTCCTACCAGGGCTTGCTGCTTTTGCCCGATTGCCTTTCCGCTGCAATCCAACTAGAGCGGCGCAACGCCCGCCACCCCGCGCAAGCCTCGCGCGAATCGCCAGCCCTTCCTGCCGCACTCAAACGGCGCGCTGGCGGCTCTCTAAGCCTCTCCTGCGGCATGGACCTCCCGTCCGGACAGCCGCGCGAAGGAGCAGCTCATGGCCCTTACCCTGTCCCATCCCGGGGTTTACATCCAGGAAATTCCCAGCGGCGTTCGCACGATTGCCGGGGTCGCGACCTCGGTTGCCGCCTTCCTGGGCGCGGCCCCGCGCGGTCCCGTCAACAAGGCGGTCCGGATATTCAGCTTCTCCGACTATGAGCGCGCCTTTGGCGGGCTTGCCGACGACTCCGAGCTTGGTTACGCCGTCCGCCAGTTCTTCGTGAACGGCGGCACGGATGCCTGGGTCGTGCGTGTGGTCAAGGAAGCATCGCCCGCGCAGCGCGTCCTGCGCAGCGCCACGGCGGTGGACGTGCTGACGGTCCGGGCGCTGGACCCCGGCGTGTCCGGCAACAGCATCCAGGTGCGGGTGGACCACGCCACTGCCGTGCCGTCCAGCACCTTCAACATCCAGTTCATCCGCGCCAGCGATGGGCGGGCGGAAAGCTATGCCAACGTGTCTCTGAACGCCAAGGACCCGCGTTATCTGCTGGACCTGGTGCAGGGCGTGTCGCAGCTTGTCAGGCTGGAGCGGATGCTGTCGCAGGGCGCGCTGGACGCGCTGCCGGCGGGCACCAGCGTCAGCGGCACGTTGGGCGACGTCCAGACGCTGCTGGACGCGACGCACACCGATTTCCGCGTGGCCGTGAACGGACTGGAGCCCGTCGGCGTCAGCATCGCGCTGCCCGGCGACATCGCGGGCGGCACCGCAACGCAGCGCCTGACGGCGCTGGCCGCCGCGATCCAGGCCAAGGTGCGGGCGCAGGCGATGGGCCGTCCGGCGCTGGCCAATTTCACGGCGGCGCGCAGCGGCAACACCCTTGTCATGACGTCCGGCGCGGGCGGCGAAAACGCCAGCGTGCGCGTGCTGCCCGGCGCGCGCAACAACGCCGCGGGCGTGCTGATGCTGGGGTCGCTGGCAGGCGGTGTCGAGACCGATGGCGCGGCCATCATCCGCCCGGCGCCCACCCCCGACGCGGCCACGCTGACGAGCGACACGTTCGGCGCGACCGATCTGGACGCGCTGCCCGACGCCACCCACACCAGCCTGCGCATCACCCTGGATGGCCTGGGCCCGGAACTCGTGAGCGTGGGCGACGCCGCCGCCGCGGGCGGGTCGCTGGCCGCCAAGCTGGAAGACGTGGCGGCGCGATTGCAGGCCGCGGTGCGCGCGCTGCGCCCGGGCACGCCCGCCTTCCGCGACTTCACGGCGCGGGTGCAGGGCAGCACGCTGGTGCTGGCCAGCGGCTCGCGCGGCATGGGCTCCACCATCGCGGTGGCAGCAGCCCCGGCCAACGATCTGGCGGCGTCGCTGCATCTGATGGCGGGCGCCGTCGCCTCGCCCCCGCCGGTCGACGCGCTGCTGGAAGGCGGCACCGAAACGCCTTACGGGCCGGACGACGTCTATGCCGCGTTCATCGGCAGCCGTGCGCTGCGCCAGGGGCTGTATGCGCTGGAAGACGCCGACATCTTCAACCTGCTCTGCCTGCCCGCCATCACGCACGGCGGCGTCCTGGCCGACGCCGCGTCGTACTGCGAGGAGCGGCGCGCCTTCATGATCGTGGACGCGCCGCCCACGGCGACCGACCCCGCCTCGATGGTGTCGGTGGCCAACGGCACCGCGCTGCCCAAGTCCGATCACGCGGCCGTCTACTACCCGTGGACGTACGTGTCCGATCCGCTCAAGAACGGCAAGCCGCGCCTGGCGCCGCCCTGCGGCACCGTTGCCGGCCTGTATGCGCGCACGGACGGCAACCGGGGCGTATGGAAGGCCCCCGCGGGCACCGACGCCAACCTGACCGGCGTCGTCTCGCTGGCCACGACGCTGACCGATGGCGAGAACGGCAGCCTGAACCCGCTGGGGGTCAACTGCCTGCGCACGTTCCCGGTGTACGGCGCGGTCTGCTGGGGCGCGCGCACGCTGCGCGGCGCCGACCAGCTCACCTCCGAGTACAAGTACGTGCCCGTGCGGCGCCTGGCCCTGTACCTGGAGGAATCGCTCTACCGAGGCACGCAGTGGGTGGTGTTCGAACCCAACGATGAGCCGCTGTGGGCGCAGATCCGCCTGAACATCGGCGCGTTCATGAACACGCTGTTCCGCCAGGGCGCCTTTCAGGGCAGTTCGCCGCGCGAGGCCTATCTGGTCAAGTGCGACCGGGAAACCACCACGCAGGACGACATCAATCGTGGCGTGGTCAACATCCTGGTGGGGTTCGCGCCGCTCAAGCCCGCCGAGTTCGTCGTCATCAGCATTCAGCAACTGGCCGGCCAGATACAGGCTTGAGCCCGGCGGGCGGCGGCGCCGCTTGCGGCCCGCCACGCCCGCCGACCAGGGTTACCAGGAGATTGCCATGGCGCAGTTCACCGTCAATCCGCAGCGCTTCGACCCGTACAAGAATTTCAAATTCCGGGTGAAGTGGGATGGCCGCTATGTGGCCGGCATCAGCAAGGTGTCGGCGCTCAAGCGCACCACCGAAGTGGTCGAGCACCGCGAAGGCGGCGACCCGTCCAGCGGGCGCAAGTCCCCCGGCCGCAGCAAATACGAGGCGGTGACGCTGGAGCGCGGCGTCACGCACGACCGCGAGTTCGAGCAGTGGGCCAACAAGGTGTGGAACTTTGGCTCGGGGCTGGGCAGCGAGGTGTCGCTGAAGAACTTTCGCAAGGACATCATCATCGAGGTCTACAACGAAGCCGGGCAACTGGTGCTGGCCTACAAGGTGTTCCGCTGCTGGGTGTCGGAATACCAGGCCATCCCGGATCTGGACGCCAACGCCAACGCCGTCGCGATTCAGACCATCAAGCTGGAAAACGAAGGATGGGAGCGCGACTACGAAGTTGCCGAGCCGTCCGAACCGAGCTTTGTCGAGCCGGCTTGATGGAGCGCCGCGATGAACGCCCTGATCGATTCGCAGATTCTTGCGCTGTGGGAGGCAGGCCGTGACCGCCACCCGATAGATCGTGGCCTGCGCGCGCTGGCCGTGGCGATGCCCGGCGAGGAGGTGGCGTCACGGCCGGTCGGATGGCGGACGCTGGCATTGCTGCGTCTTCGGCGCGCGACGTTCGGCGCGCGGCTGCCGGCCTGCGCCGATTGCCCCGCATGCGGCGCGGCGATGGCGTTCGACCTGGACCTGGCCGCGCTGATCGAGACACTTCCCGCGCCGCCGGAGCGCGGGTCCGCCGAGCCCATGTTCGACGCGCACGGCGCCGCCTGGCGCCTGCCCAGCAGCCGGGACCAGGCGCACGCGGCGATGGCCGCCGACAGCGAAGCCGCGCTCGCCCTGTTGTTGCGCGCGTGCCGCGTCGGCGCACCGCCCGAGGCCAGCCTGCCGCAAGGCGCGGCGCTGGACGACATCGAGGCGCGCATGGAAGCGCTGGACCCCGCCGCCAACATCGCGCTGTCGTTGCGCTGCGCCGACTGCGCCCACGCCTGGACGGCGGCGTTGGATGCCGACATCTGCCTGTGGGACGACATCAGCCTGTGCGCGCGCGGCCTGTTGAGGGACGTGCATCGCCTGGCGCGCGCCTACGGCTGGACCGAGCCGCAGGTGCTGGCGCTGGGCCCGGCCCGGCGCGCCGCCTACCTGGCGATGGCCGACAGCGAGGCCATGCCATGAGCGGATTCCTGCGCCAGCTGGCCAGCCGCAGCCTGGGCACCGCCCCGCGTCTGCGCAGCGCGCCTTCGCCGCTGACGGCGGCGCTGCATGGCGTCGTGCCGCGGGATCCGTTGGGCGCGGATGGGCAGGGTCAGGAAGCTCACCTTGCCGGGCGCGATTCGGCAGCGCAGGCCGGGCGTGGCTTGGAGGACGCCGGGAACGGTCTGGGGCAGCGGTTTTCACAAGGGGCGGCTTTCGGCGCATACGAACATGCCGACGAGGCGGCGGACGTGCATGCACGTGCCTCCGGGCGCGAAGCGGCGATGCCGCAGAGGCACTTCATTGCGAACGCGCCAGTAACCGATGCCGGTATGCGAACGTCCGGCGCGCCGCAGCGCACGGACGCGGCGCCCCCGCCATTACGCAGCGCGTTCCTGCCCGATCCGGGCGATCAGGATTCAATCTCCATTGAGGCGCAGCGGCCCGTTTCCGCAAGCCTGGCGCCGCCCGCTCGCACCGAGTCCGCAACACCGATGCACGCCGCGCAGGCGATTACCGATGTCGCCTACGCACCGGCTGCGAGTAATGCGGCCGACGCAGAATCGCTACCCTTCCCTGCCGCACGGCGCGACGCCCCATCCCCTGCGTCTCGTCCCGTCGAGCAATCATCCGCGCCCGACGTGCACATCACCATCGACCGCCTTGAGGTCGCGCCCCCGCCGCCGCGTGCCGCGGCCGCTCCGCGATCGTCCGCGCTCTCGTTGCGCGACTACCTGGCCGCACGGCGCGCGGGGCTGCCATGAGCAACGCGCTGGCCATCGCGGCGGTCACCGCCGTCATCAAGGACCTGCTCGACTCGGGCATGATCGACCACGCCGTGACGGACACGCTGGGCGCGGGCGTCAAGGTTTCCGCGCTGGCCCCCGACGCCGTGTCGCTGGACAACCAGGAAGACCCGCAGCTGAACCTGTTCCTGCATCAGGTCACGCCCAACGCCGCATGGCGCAACGCGGCGCTGCCGTCGCGCGATGCCGCCGGCGACCGCATCGCCAATCCGCCGCTGGCCCTGGATCTGCACTACCTGCTGACGGCCTATGGCCGCGCCGAACTGCAGGCCGAAGTGCTGCTGGGCTACGCGCTGCAACTGCTGCACGAGTCGGCCGTGCTGCCGCGCGAGGCCGTGCGCCGCGCGCTGGATCCGGACGTGGTCGATGGCGCCATCCTGCCCACGGTGTACCAGAGCCTGCGCGGCGCGGACCTGGCCAGCCAGATCGAACTGTTGAAGATCACGCCTGCGGCGCTGGGCGCCGAAGAGATGTCGCGCCTGTGGTCCGCGCTACAGGCCCACTACCGGCCGACCGCGGCGTTCCAGGTGTCGGTGGTGCTGATCGAATCGCGCCGGCCCGCGCGCGGCGCCCTGCCCGTGCTGACCCGCGGCGAGGCTATTCCCGGCACGCCGCGCGACCGGGGCGTGCTGGTCTTTCCCGGCCTGACGCCGCCGCTGCCCACGCTCTTGTCCGTGCAACCGGCGGGCAGGCAACCGGTTGCCGTGCCCGGCGGATTCGTGACGCTCGTGGGGCATCATCTGGACGGCCTGGCGCGGCGGGTGACGCTGCGCCACGCCACGCTGGACGCCGAGCGCGACGTGCCCGTCGAGGCCGGCACGGATACCTGGCTGCGGCTGACGATGCCGGCAGACCTGCCTGTCGGCCTGTACCGCGTGCATGCCCACGTGCAGGCCGCCGATACCGGCCTGCCGCGCGACAGCAATCAGCTTGCGCTGGTGCTGGCGCCCGAACCCGTACTGCCGCCGGCCTCGGCCACGCGCAACGCCGGCACGGTACGCATGACGCTGGGCATCGCGCCCCCGCTCTTGCCCGGCCAGGCCGCCAGCCTGCTGTTGGGAGACCGGGAACTGCCCGCCGAACCCGCCGCCGCGCCCGCCAGCGCGCTCATCTTCGAATGGCGCGACGCGCCGCCAGCAGGTACGCGCTTTCTGGCGCGACTGCGGGTGGACGGCATCGAAAGCCCGCTGGTGGACCGCGAGTCGGTCCCCGTCCGCTACCTTGACCGCCAGATCGAGCTGCCATGAACGCGCGCGCGCCCACCGGCTGGACCGAAGCCAACCAGCAATTGCTGGCCGCGGAGTTCACGCGGCTGCGCACTCGGCTGCGCAAGCCCGGCAGCCGGCCGCCCCGGCACGGCGCGCAACAGCTGGCCCAGGCGCGCGCCGCCATGGACGGCGACGCCGCCATCGACCAGCTGACGGCCATCTTCGGCCTGTCCACGTTCGAGCGCGACCTGCTGCTGTTGTGCGCCGGCATCGAGATGGACGCGGTGCTGGCGGACCTTTGCGCCCACGCCAACGGCCGCAGCGGCGGCCAGCGCCACGCCAGCTTCGCGCTGGCGCTGGCCGAGCTTGAAGGCGCGCACTGGAGCGCGCTGTCGCCGCAACGCCCGCTGCGCCGCTGGCGTCTGCTGGACGTGGACGACACCACCGACTTGAGCACCGCGCGGTTGCGCATCGACGAACGCGTGCTGCACTACCTGGCCGGGTTGAACGAACCCGACGCGCGTCTTCGCCCGCTGTTGCGTCCAGCGCTGCCCCTGCCCCACGCCGCGCCCGCGCACGAGGAGGCGTCGCAGCAGATCGCCGCGCAGGTGGCCGCCGCGCAAGGCACGCCATTGCCGGTGTTCGTGCTGGAAGGCGACGATGCCGGCGCGCACGAGGACGTGGCGGCGCGCGCCGCGCATGCCGCCGGGCTGGCGTGCCTGGCGCTGGCCGCCGAAGACGTGCCGGCGGACGCGGCCGAGCGCAACGCCATGCTGACGCTCTGGCAGCGCGAGGCCGTGCTGCTGGGCGCCGGCCTGTATGTCGACGCGTCCGACGGCTTGCCGCCCGCGGCGCGGCATCTGGTGGAACAGGCTGGCGGCCTGTGCCTTGTGGGGATGCGCGAGCCGGTCGCCTTGCGCGCGGCGTCGCGTCACTACCCCGTGACCCGGCCGCAGGAGGCGGACCGCCGAACCTTGTGGCGGCAGGCATTGGGTACGCAGGCAGCCGCGCGTGCGGGCCAGGCGGTGGACCATGCCGCCAGCCAGTTTGGACTGGACTCGCGCACCTTGCAGCTCACCGCCGCGGCGCTCGCCCCCGCGCTGCTGGCGGACGGCGCCGATCCGGCCGCCGTGCTGTGGCAGGGTTGTGCGCAGGCCAGCCGCCGCCGGCTGGACGGATTGGCGCAGCGCCTGACGCCCGCGGCAGGCTGGAACGACCTGGTGCTGCCCGAGCCGCAGTTGGCGGTATTGCGCCAGATCGCGGCGCATCTGCGCCAGCGCTACCGCGTTCACCAGGATTGGGGATTTGCCGCCGCGCAGTCGCGCGGCCTGGGCCTTGCCACCCTCTTTACCGGCGAAAGCGGCACCGGCAAGACCATGGCCGCCGAAGCGCTGGCGCGCGAGACGGGACTGGACCTGTACCGCATCGACCTGTCCGCTGTCGTCAGCAAGTACATCGGCGAAACCGAAAAGAACCTGCGGCGCCTGTTCGAGGCCGCCGAGGACGGCGGCGCGATCCTGCTCTTTGACGAAGCCGACGCGCTCTTCGGCAAGCGGTCGGAGGTCAAGGACAGCCATGACCGCTACGCCAACATCGAGATCAGCTACCTGCTGCAACGCATGGAGTCCTACCGCGGCCTGGCGGTGCTGACCACCAACCTGAAGTCCAACCTGGACAGCGCATTCCTGCGGCGGCTTCGCTTTGTCGTGCAGTTTCCGTTTCCCGACCAGGACCAGCGCGCGCGCATCTGGCGCGGCGTGTTCCCGGCCGCCACGCCCACCCGCGACCTCGATCCGCGCCAGCTGGCGCGGCTGAACCTGACGGGCGGCAGCATCCGCAACGTCGCGCTGAACGCGGCCTTCCTGGCCGCCGACGCCGGCTCCGATGTCACCATGGCTCACGTGCTGCAAGCCGCGCACGCCGAAGCCGCCAAACGCGAGCGGCCCCTGGCCGACGCCGAAACGAGGGGATGGCCATGAAATCCGCAATCCATCTGCATATCCGCGCGCTCAGCCTGCCGAGCCACGACGCCGCCCAGCGCAATGCGTTCGTGGCCGCGCTGGTGCACGAACTGGTGCGGCGCGCCGCGCAGCACAACGGCGCCGCCGCCGATGGCAGCGCCGATCAGGTGCGCACCGTGGCGGACGGCCCGCAGCCGGAGCAGGCCGGCGCGCAAGCGGGGCGCGCCATCGCCGACACATTCCACCTCAAGCATTGAGCCTGGCCATGCGAACGGCTTTGTTCACGCCGCAACCTGACACCGCGCCGCCGCGCTCGCGCCTGGTGCTGCGCCGCTGCGCCTGCGGATGCGGCGGCAAGAGCGGCGGCAAGTCCGGCTGCACGGCCTTGCCGCTGGGCGGGCGCGCGAAGACGGCGGTGCCCGATCAGGTCGAGGACGTGCTGCGCAGCCCCGGCGAGCCGCTGGCCGCCGCCGACCGCGCGGAATTCGAGCAGCGCTACGGCCACGACTTCGGCCGCGTGCGCATCCACGCCGATGCCCGGGCCGCGGACTCGGCGCGCGCGCTGCATGCGCAGGCCTACACCGTCGGCCCGCACGTCGCCTTCGGGGCCGGACGCTATGCCCCGCGCACGCGGCAGGGCCGCGAACTACTGGCGCATGAACTGGCGCACGTGGTGCAGCAGCAGGCGCGCTACCGCCCCGGGCTGCCGCTGGAACTGGGCGCGGCCGACTCGCCGCTTGAGGCGCAGGCCGACCGCGCGGCGCGCAGCCTGTCCCAGCCCATCGCCGCGCCAGGACTGGCGCAAACCGTGCAGCGCGTCGGCATGGGCGACCTGCGCGTGGCCGAGGCCGAAGCACGCAAATGCCCCGGCACGCACACCATGCCGGACGACGTGTACGACGCGGTCAACGACGCCTGGTCCAAGTCTGGGCACGGCGGCGACACCGTGCAGGAGCACGGCGGCCGCATCGTGTCCGACAAGGACGGCAAGCGCGTCATCCGCACGGGCTCGGGCGGCGGCGGCAGCATCAGCCTGCCCGCCGAGAAAAAAGGCGACTACACCCTCGGCACGTACCACACCCATCCCTACAGCAGCTCGGAAGGATCCAAGCTGGGCGTGGCGTTTTCCGGCGCGGACGTGGCCAACTTCATGGCCGGCAACCAGGGCTGGGTCAAGTACATCGGGGCGGGTAGCTGCCACTACGCGCTGAACATCCAGGACTACGAAGCGGTGTACGACTGCCGCAAGCGCAACGTCGATTTCAAGACGCGCTGGAACGACGCCTTTGCCGCCGCCACCGGCACGTTCCAGGCCAAGGTCGAGACCGGCGTGCGGGCATCGATCGACGGCTGCGGCGTCTGCTTTTACCGCGCCTGCCGGCCCGACGCCGCCAGCGCGGTCCCCAAGAACATGAGCCTCATCTAGGAGCCGTCATGCAAGACTGGATTGGCAAGACCGTGGGAGAGGTGCTCGACCTGTGCCAGACGCGCTATGCCGACGTCACCATGGTCGACGAGCCGCCGGGCAAACTGCGCGCCGTCGAAATCGATTGCGTGGCGCGCGTGCCGGTATCGCGCTTCGTGCTGGAGTTCGACTACCGCCCGGATCTGTTCAGCGCGGCGCGCAACTGGCCCGAATCGCTGGTGGGCGCGCAGCGCATCACCGCCGTGCGCAACGCCGCCGAGCCGCAGGCCTACCCATGAGCGGACCGCTTTCGCCCCGCCTGCTGCGCGGCGGCATCATCCTGATCGATCCGTCCAGCGGGGCGGTGCAGCGCGTGATTTCGCTGCAGTACAACCCCGAGACGCTGACGCGATCGCTGCAGCCGCAAAGTGTGGATGACGGCGGCGCGGCGGGCGAGCCGCTGCGGCTCAAGGGGCCGCCGGCCGAGACGATCCGGCTGGACGCCGAGCTGGACGCGACCGACCAGCTGGAGTTTCCGGACGAACACCGCGACGCGCGCGACACCGGCATCCACGCGCAGCTGGCGGCGCTGGAGACCATCGTCTACCCGGACAGCGCCGCGCTCATCCGCAACAACCAGATCGCGAATCTGGGCACGCTGGAGATCGCGCCCACGGTCGCGCCGCTGAGTCTCTTCGTCTGGAGCCGCGAGCGCGTGGTGCCGGTGCGCGTGACCGATTTCTCGATCACCGAAGAGGCTTTCGACGCGCGCCTGAATCCGATCCGCGCCAAGGTCTCGCTGGGCCTGCGCGTGCTGCATGTCGGCGACCTGGGCTTCGGCGACAAGGGCGGCCATCTGTACCTGGTGTATCAGCAGCGCAAGGAACGGCTGGCCGCGCTGGCAGGGCTGGGCGACCTGGGCTCCGTCGGACTGGAGTCCCTGCCATGAGCGTGGAACGCTTTCCCGCCAACAGCCGGTATCACGGCGTGCCCACCGCTGAAATGCCGGGGCCCGACGGCCGGCCGCTCGTCTGCCTGCGCCGCCGCTTCCTGCCGGACCCGGCGGCCCTTACCGCGGTCGGCGAGGTGGCCGTCGCCCCCGGCGACCGGCTGGACCGGCTGGCCGCGGCGGCGCTGGGCGATCCGCTGCAGTTCTGGCGTCTGGCGGACGGCAACGACGCGCCACGCCCGGCCGCGCTGGAGACACCCGGCCGAAGCCTGCGCGTGACGCTGCCCGCCGCGCTGGGCGCGCCATTCAATGGCCAATTCGGAGGCGGCGATGCTTAGCGGCGTGCACCTGACGCTACTGGTGGGGCCCGGCCTGCCCGTGCCCGCACCGCGGCCCATCATGGATGGCCTGGAGCGCGTCGAGGTGTCGTCGTCGGCCGACGGCCCGGGAGGCTTTCAGCTGTCGTTCACCGTCAGCAACCGCTCGCCGCTGCACACGCTGCTGGTGATCGCGGGCGGCCAGGTGCCGTGGCTGCGGGTCATCCTGATCGCCACGCTGAACGGACTGCCCACCGTGCTGATGGACGGGCTGGTCACGCGCCAGGAAATCACCGACGGCAACGCGCCCGGCCAATCGCGCCTGACCGTCACGGGCGAGGACCTGACGGTGGCGATGGACAAGCAGGACATGAGCGGCCTGCCCTACCCGGCGATGCCGCCGCCCGCGCGTGTCGCGGCCATCATCGGCCGCTACGCGCTGTACGGCATGCTGCCGCTCGTCGTGCCGTCGCCGTTCACCGATGTGCCGATCCCCGTCGAACGCATTCCCCTGCATGAAGGCACGGACCTGGCCTACGTGCGGCAGCTGGCCGCGGAAGTCGGCCACGTGTTCTACATCGAACCGGGGCCGCTGCCCGGCGCCAACGTGGCGTACTGGGGCCCCGAAATCCGGCTGGGGCCGGTGCAGCCGGCGCTCAATTTGGGCATGGACGTGCACAGCAATGTCGAGTCGCTGTCGTTCTCGGTGAACCAGTCGGACGCCGCGCTGCCCGTCATTTTCATCCAGAACCCCCTGACCAAGTTTCCGATCCCCCTGCCGGTTCCCGACATCAGCCTGGCCAGCCCGCCGCTGGGTCTTTTGCCGCCGCTGGCCAAGGGGCTGACGCTGCTCAAGGACACGGCCAAGCTGTCGCCGGCCGCCGCGCTGGGACGCGGCCTGGCCATGGCCGCCGGCACGACCGCCGACGCGGTCACCGCCGATGGATCGCTGAACGTGCTGCGCTACGGCCACGTGCTCAAGTCGCGCCAGCTTGTGGGCGTGCGCGGCGCGGGCCTGGCGTTCGACGGCCTGTACTACGTCAAGCGGGTGGACAGCACGCTCAAGGCGGGCGAGTTCCGCCAGCAATTCTCGCTGGCCCGCAATGGCCTGATCTCGACCCTGCCCCTGGTGCCGCCATGACAGACCCCCAACGCCACTACGGCAAATTCCGCGGCGTGGTGATCAACAACGTCGATCCCATGCAGATGGGCCGCATCCAGGTGCAGGTGCCCGACGTGCTGGGCCTGGGCGTCTCAAGCTGGGCCATGCCCTGCGTCCCGTTCGCCGGCCAGCAGAGCGGCGTCTTCGTGGTGCCGCAAGTCAGTTCGGGCGTGTGGGTGGAGTTTGAACAAGGCAAGCCCGACTACCCGATCTGGGTCGGCGGATTCTGGGGCTCGGCCGCCGAAGTGCCCGCGCTGGCGCTGGCGGGGCTGCCGGTGTCGCCCAGCATCGTGCTGCAGACGGGTGGACAGAACACGCTGATGATTTCCGACCTGCCCGGCCCCACGGGCGGCATCCTGCTCAAGACCAAGACCGGCGCGATGATCTCGATCAGCGACGTGGGCATCACGCTGTCCAACGGCCAGGGCGCGACCGTGATGCTTGCCGGTCCGGCCGTCAACATCAACCAGGGCGCCCTGACGGTGACCTGACTTTGCATCACAGGAGGCGCAGCCATGCCCGGACCCTTGCTGCATCTTGGCGCCACCGTGCAGTGTTCGCACGGCGGCCAGGCCGTTCCCCTGTCGCCCAACCCGCGCGTGCTGTTGTCGGGCCAGCCGGCCGTGACCATCCTGTCGACGTATTCGATCGCGGGCTGCGCCTTTCCGCCCCCGCCCTCGGGCAACGGCCCCTGCGTCACCGGCATGTGGTTAAGCGGCGCGACGCGTGTGCTGATCGGCGGACAGCCGGCCGCGCTGCAGGCCGGCGCGTCGATCTGCACGCCCACCGGCACGCCCATGCTGGCGCTGCAGGCGCAGGCGCGCGTCGTGGGCATGTAAGGCGCACCGCCATGGCCATCCTGCGCTTTCCGTTCGAGCCCGACGCGCGCGGCCGCAGCCGCGATGCCGATGACGCCGAGCACGTGCGCGACATGATCGAACAGGTGCTGTTCACGGTGCCCGGCGAACGCGTCAACCGGCCGGACTTCGGCTGCGGCCTGCTGCAATTGGTGTTCGCGCCCAACAGCGATACGCTGGCCGCCGCCGTACAGATGAGCGTGCAGGGTGCGCTGCAGCAGTGGCTGGGCGAGCGCATCGCGGTGGAGTCCGTCAACGTCGCGCATAGCGATGCCACCCTGCAGGTGGACGTGCAGTACGTGCTGCGCCAGGGCCAGCAACGGCGGCTGGCGCGCTTTACCCGGGACGTGCCATGAACCGCCAGTTCCGCAGCGCCAACCCCCGCCGCCTGCAACTGCTGCGCGCCCAGCAGCCGCCCGGCGACAACGGCATCGCCTTCGTCGAGATCGATGCGGCCGACCAGCGCACGCTGCGCGTGGTGTGCGTGCATCCGGTGTCCGGCATCGGCCGCGCCCACGTGCGCATCGAAGGCGGCACGCGCATCCGCGGCATTGCGCCGGCGGCGGACCCGGTGCTGTCGGGCAACGAGATCCGGCTGAGCGTGGACAAGGCCGGCGACTTCTCGTGGTACACGCTGGCGCTGGTGAACCCCGCCGATCCCGACGCGCCCGCGCCGGGCTTTGACCTGTGCCTGTCCACCATCGAGATCAACTTCAAGGCCGGATGCCCGTCGGAATTCGACTGCGCCGATATGCGCGCGTGCGATGCGCCCGCGCCGCCCGAGCCGCTGCTCGATTACCTGGCCAAGGACTACGAGAGCTTCCGGCGGCTGATGCTGGACCGCCTGTCGCAAAGCATGCCCGACTTCACCGAGCGCAATCCCGCGGATTTCACCGTGGCGCTGGTGGAAACGCTGGCCTATGCGGCCGACCACCTGTCGTACGCGCAGGACGCCGCCGCCACCGAAGCGTACCTGGACACCGCGCGCCGCCGAACCTCATTGCATCGTCATGCGCGCCTCTTGGACTATCCCTTGCATGACGGCTGCAACGCGCGGGTCTTCGTCACTGTCCAAGCCCACGCGGCGGGCGAAGGCAAGGTCATCCCGGCCGGCACGCCGCTATTGACCAGTTCCCCGGAAGCCGCGCTTGCGGCCCCCGTGCGCCGCCGCGACGCGCTGGACGGGCTGCCGGCGCCCGGCATCGAAGTGTTCGAAACGCTGCACGACCTGCTGTTGCACGCCGCGCACAGCCGCATCTTTCTGCATGACTTCGCCGACCCGGCGTACTGCCTGCCGCGCGGCCAGACGCAGGCGGCGCTGGTGAACGATCCGCCGTTGGCCCTTGCGCCCGGCGACGTGCTGGTATTCGAAGAGACGATAGACCCGTTGACGGGCCGCAAGGCCGATGCGGACCGCACGCATCGCCACGCCGTGCGCCTGACCGAAACGCGCACCGGCCGCGACGACCTGACCGGCACCGAACTGCTGCTGATCGCCTGGCATCCGGACGATGCGCTGCCGTTCCCGCTGTGCGTGAGCCAGGAGTTCGACGAGGGCGGCGCGCTGGTCAAACGCGCGGTATCGGTGGCGCGCGGCAACGTGGTCCTGGCCGATCACGGCATGCAGCGCGATTGGACGCCGTTGCTGCCGGATACCGCGACGGCGCGCGATGCGTTTGCCGCGCGTCCCTACCGGCCGCGCCTGCCGGATGCCGGCCTGGCCTGCGCCGAGCCCTACCGGCATGAGCTTGCCGTGGCGGGGCCGCTGCCCGCCAGCGCGGCGCTGGCCCAGGACCCGCGCCGAGCGCTGCCCAGCGGCATGTCGCTGCAGGCAGACGACGCCGATCAGCCCGGCGACGTGCCCGCCCCGGCCAGCCCGCCTTGGTCGCCCCAGCGCAGCCTGCTGGCCAGCGCGCGCGACGCGCGCGAATTCGTCGTCGAGATGGAACACGACGGCGCGGCCTGGCTGCGCTTTGGCGACAACCGCTATGGCGCCGCGCCCGCGCCCGGCGAACGCCTGCTGGCACGTTATCGGCTGGGCGGCGGACCGCAAGGCAACGTGGGTGCGGAAGCCATCGGCGCGCTCGTCACCGACGATCCCGACCTGATGCTGGGGGTGGCACGCGTGCGCAATCCCCTTCCCGCGCAGGGCGGCGCCGCACCGGAACCGGCCGATGCGATCAAGCTCAACGCGCCCGAGGCCTTCCGGGTGCAGGAGCGCGCGGTCACCGCCGACGACTATGCGCGGCTGGCGCAGCGCCATCCGCAGGTCCAACGCGCGGCGGCCCGCCTGCGCTGGACGGGCAGCTGGCACACCGTCTTCCTGACCGTGGACCGGCGCGGCGGGCTGGCCGTCGATGCGCCGTTTCGCGCCACGCTGCGCGCCTTCATGGAACGCTTCCGGCTGGCCGGACAGGACCTGGAGTTCTCGGACCCGGTGCATGTGCCGCTGGACATCCTGGTGCGCGTCTGCGCCGCGCCCGGCCACTTCGCCGCGGACGTCAAGGCGGCGCTGCGCGATGCTTTCACCGCGGGCCTGGACCGCGCGGGCCGGCCGGGCTTCTTTCATCCCGACCGCTACACCTTCGGCACGCCGCTGGCGCTGTCGGCGCTGATGCGCGCCGTCATGGCCGTGCCGGGCGTGGCGTCGGCGCGGGCAGAACGCTTTCAGCGCTGGGGCCGCGACCCGGCGGGCGAACTGGACACTGGCCGTCTGCTGGCCGCGCCGCTGGAAGTGCTGCGCGCCGACGGCGATCCGAACTTTCCGGAGAACGGCCGCATCGACTTCATCGTGGAGGGCGGATCATGACGATTCGCGACGACTGCGGCTGCTGCGCCGGGCAGCCCGCGCTCACGCCGTCGGACCTGGCCAATCCGCCCGGCCAGCCCGCCTTGCGCCTGCGCATCGGCACACACGGCCGTTTTCTTGCCAGCCTGACCGCGGACCTGGCGCGCTCGCCGGCCCTGGCCGCGCTGACGACGCGCGATCGCGATGACCCCGTCATTGCCCTGTTCGACGCCTGGGCGGCCGTGCTGGACGTGCTGGCGTTCTATCAGGAGCGGATCGGCAACGAGGGCTACCTGCGGACCGCGACCGAGCGCCGGTCGGTGCAGTCGCTGGCGCGGGCCATCGGCTATGAACTGCGGCCGGGCGTGGCGGCGACGACGTGGCTGGCGTTCTCGCTGGAAAC
The DNA here is from genome assembly GCF_001428165.1 of Achromobacter sp. Root170. Lineage (NCBI taxonomy): Bacteria > Pseudomonadati > Pseudomonadota > Betaproteobacteria > Burkholderiales > Alcaligenaceae > Achromobacter > Achromobacter sp. Root170. Next base: position 40,430 of record NZ_LMHN01000017.1, on the reverse strand, counting down.
CGCGCCGGGCGCGCCCGCTCGCGCCCGCATCGAGCCCTGGACTCGCGCGCAAAGCGTGCCCGCGCAGGACGAACGCGCGCAGACCTTTGAAACCCTGCAGGCCGTCGAGGCGCGCGCCGCCTGGAACGCGCTGGAACTGGCGTGGCTGGAACCGGCGCCCACGCGCTTTGGCGCGCGCACGCTGTGCCTGGCCGGCGCGGCCACGCGCCTGAAGGCCGGCGACGCCGTGCTCATCGTTGGCGACGAGCGCGCGCGCGATCCGGGTAACGAGAATTGGGACTTCCGCCGCCTGACACAGGTCCGCGAATACGTGCCCGGTCCCGGCGAAGACGGCGCGCCCGCCTATACGCTGATCTCGCTGGAGCGGGGCCTGGGCAGCGCCGCGCCGCACGTGCAGCCCGCGGGGCGCAACCCGCGCTGCTTCGCGCTGCGCGCGCAAGCCCGCCTGTTCGGCTACAACGCGCCCGATTGGCGCGCCATGCCCGCCACGCTGCGCGCGGCTTACCTGGGCATGGCCGACGACGCCAAGCCGTCATTCAGCCAGTTTCCGCAGTGGCCGGGCTATACGCTGGCCGAGGTGTCCGATCCGCCCGGCGCCAGCGGCCCCGGCGCCGGGCTGTACGGCGAGTATTACCGTGGCCGCACCTTCAGCCAGCGCGTGATGACCCGCACCGATCCGCAGCTGGATTTTCATTGGGCCGCGGGCGGCCCCGGCGACGGCGTGCCCGCGGACAACTTCTGCGTGCGCTGGACGGGCTGGGTGCGCGCCCCGGACAGCGGCAGCTACACCTTTCACGTCACGGCCGACGATGGCGTGCGGCTGTGGGTGGACGGCAACCTGCTCATCGACCAGTGGCGCGAACAATCTCCCACCGAATACAGCGCCAGCGCGCGGCTCGTGGCGGGGCGCAAGCACGACATCCGCATCGAATACTACGAGGCGGGCGGCGACGCCACCTTCGTGCTGGCGTGGTCCGGACCGGGCCTGGCGCGCCAGACGATTCCCGCGGCCAGCCTGTACCCGGGCGACGTGCACGCCGTGCACCTGGACGCCTCCTATCCCAAATGGGTGGCCGGCGGCTGGACCGTGCTGTCGATGCCGGGCTATGAAGAGCTGTACCGCATTGCCGACGCGGGCCCCGACGCGCGCGCGGGCTTTGCGCTGGCGGGACCGACCACGCGCCTCACGCTGCGGGGCGAGCGCGTGCGCGAACAGTTCAACGACGCCCTGCGCGAGACCACGGCTTACGGCGAATCCGACCCGCTGGACTGGGGCGTGCGTCCGGCCTCGGGGCTGACGCAAGGCCACACGCTGGTGCTGGCGTCGTACGAGCCCGACCTGCCGCAAGACCGCGTGCTGGCGGTGTCGGGCCTGATCCTGACCGAAACCGATGCCGCCAACGTTGCGCCGCGCGAGCGGCTGTTGCGCGGCGATGCCGTGGCCAATGTGCGCGTGGCGCGCGACCGCGCAAGCGCCGACCTGGAATTCGAGGATGGCGCGCGCGCCACCGTCACGCTGGCCGACGCCAGCGACATCGTGCGCATCCAGCGCAACGACAGCGCTGGCGGCCGCACGACGCTCGTGCTGGACGCCGACCTGGCGCACGCCTATCTGCCCGCCACGGTGCGCATCAACGCCAACGTCGCGCCCGCCAGCCACGGCGACAGCCGGCAGATGCGCATCCAGCCGGAGGTGCTGGGCAGCGGCGCCGGCAACCGCGCCTTCCAGCGTTTCACGCTGCAGCAAAAGCCCTTGACGTTCGTGCCCGCGCCCACCGCCAGCGGCGCGGCGAGCAGCCTGGAGGTCCGCGTAGACGGCCTGCTGTGGGACGAGGCGCCGCGCATCACCGCGCTGGCGCCGGACGACCGCGCATATCTGCTGCGCGTGGACGACAGCGGCGGGGCCACCGTGCAGTTCGGCGACGGCCTGCATGGCGCGCGTCTGCCGTCCGGATCGGGCAACGTCCAGGCGCGTTACCGCGTGGGCCTGGGCCGTGAAGGCAACGTCGCGCCCGGCCAGTTGAGCGTGCTGCTAACGCGCGCGCCCGGCGTCAAGGCGGTCGTCAACCCCGCGCCCGCGACCGGCGGCGTGGACCCCGAAGCGGGCGACGCCGCCCGCCGCAATGCGCCGCTGCGGGTGCGCACGCTGGACCGCATCGTGTCGCTGCGCGACTTCGAGGATTTCGCGGCCGCCTTTACCGGCATCGGCAAGGCGCAGGCGGTATGGCAGTGGGACGGCGAGCAACGGCTCGTGCACCTGACCGTCGCGGGCGAAGATGGCGCCGCGCTGGATCCGGCCGGCGCGTTGTATCGCAACCTGCTCGCGGCCATCGACGCGGCGCGCCCGCCCTACCAGCCGCTGAAGGTGGCGCCGTGCCGCTACCTGGATTTCGGCCTGCGGGCGGGCCTGGGCATCGATCCGCGCCTTGAAGCGGCGGCCGTGTTGGTAGCCGCCCGCGCGCGCGTCCTGGATGCCTTCGGCTTTGCCGCGCGGGCGTTCGGCCAGCCGGTGCACGGCGCCGAGGTGCTTGCGGTCTTGCAGGGCGTGCCGGGCGTCGCGTGGGTGGATCTGGACGCACTGGTGCTCAATGCCGGTCTGGACGGCGCGGGCGCGCGGCGCAGCAACGGTCCGGACGCCCTGCTACCGGCGCGCACCGCGCGTTGGCAACAGGGCGCCCTGCAGCCTGCCGAGCTGCTGCGCCCGGATCCCGCCGGCATCGACTTGTCGGAGCGCACATGAACACCCGCCTGGATGCCGATGCCCTGATGGCCCTCTTGCCGGCGTTCTACCGCGAACGCGACGCCGCCGCCGGCGGGCCGCTGCGCGCGCTGCTGGACGTGCTGGCGCGCCAAGGCGCGCTGGTGGACGCCGACGTGGACCGGCTCTACGACAACTGGTTCATCGAAACCTGCGAGGACTGGGTGGTGCCGTATCTGGGCGACCTGCTCGGCGTGCGCGCGCTGTATCCCGTGGGCGCCGCCTTTTCGCCGCGGGCGCTGGTGGCCAACACGCTGCGGCTGCGCCGCCGCAAGGGCACGGCGCTGGTGCTGGAAGAATTGGCGGCAAACGCCACCGGCTGGCCGAGCCGCGTGTCCGAGTGCTTCGAGCGCGTCGCCACCACGCAGCACGTCAATCACCCCCGCGCGCATGCGCTGCGCACGCCCGACCTGCGCGATTCGCGCGCGATGGAACGCGTGGACGGCCCCTTCGGCGCCGAGCTGCACACCGCCCACGTGCGCGCGCTGCCGGCCGGACGCTACAACCTGCCCAACGTCGCACTCTTTCTTTGGCGGTTGCAGTCGTACACCGTGCAGCGCGGCGATGCAGCGCGCGCCACCACGCACGACGGCTTCTACACCATCGATCCGCTGGGCCGCGACCAGCCCCTTTTCAACCGGCCGCGCACCGAGACCGACATCGACCACCTGGCCGAGCCGATCAACGTGCCCGAACCGCTGTCCTGGCGCGATCTGCATGCGGAACTGCAAGCGCGCCGCCAGGCCCTGACCGATGGCGACGCGCCCCCGCAAGGCTGGTTTGCCGACAGCGCCGCCGGCCCCGTCGTGCAGGTGTGGCTGGACGGCCAGCCGGTTCCCGCCGAGCATCTGGTGATCTGCAATCTTGCGCCCATCCCCGGCGTCGCGCCCGTAGCATGGCGCCGGCCCGACACTGCCCTGGTGTTCAAGTCGCGCAAGCCCGGGCGGCCGGACCGCAGCTTTCCCGGCGCGGGCGGCGTGCTGGTCGGCCTGGATCCGCATCGCGGTCGGCTGGCCCTGCCGCCGGGCGTCACCGCGCAATCGGTGCAGGTGCGCTATGCCTACGGCTTTCCCGGCGACATCGGCGCGGGCCCCTACGCCCGCAGCACGACCGATGACGATGACGCGAATGATGACGCGGCTGGCGCGTTCGACAATGCGTTCGACACCCTCCTGCGCGTGCCCTCGGCGGCCACGCCGACGCTGACGGCGGCGCTGGCCGCGGTGCTGGCGGGCCAGCGGGTGCGCATCGTGATCGACCACGACGGCACCGAGACCATTGCCCCCGATCTTGTGCTGCCCGACACGCGGTTGTCGATCGAGGCCGCGCCGCTGCGCCGTCCCGTGCTGCAAGGCGATTGGCGCGTGCGCGGCAACGCCAGCACCCGCATCCGGCTCGACGGGCTGCTTCTGGACGGCCGCCTGCGGCTGGAAGGGGCGCTGCGCGCCGTTGCGCTGCGCCACTGCACGCTGGCGCCGGCGCGCGGCGGCGTGCGTCACACGGGCGCCGCGCCCGAACTGGAACTGCGGTTGACGCGCTGCATCTGCGGGCCCGTGCGCTGCGCATCGCCGCTTGCGTCGGTGGAGATCGACGCAAGCCTCATCGATGCGCAAGGCAGCGCCGCGGCCGCGGTCGATGTGGACGACAGCGCCCTGCGCATCCTGGCCAGCACGCTGTTCGGGCGCGTGGCCGCCGGACGGCTGGACGCGTCCAACACGTTGTTCGGCGGCACGCTTGCCATCAACCGCCGGCAAGAGGGCTGCGTGCGCTATTGCCACGTGCCCATGCCGTCCGTCACGCCGCGCCGCTACCGCTGCCAGCCCGATCTGGCCATGCAAGACCTGACCGGCGCGGCCGCCAAGCGCGCGGCGGCGCGTGTCGCCCCGTCGTTCACCGCCACCACGTTCGGCTCACCGTCGTATGGCCAACTGGCCCGCAGTTGCGCGGCCGAGATCCGCGAGGGCGCGGACAACGGCGCCGAGATGGGCGCCTGGAATTTCCTGCTGCAGGCCCAGCGCGAAGCCAATCTGCGACAGGCGCTGGACGAGTATCTGCGCTTCGGCCTCGAAGCGGGATTGATCCCTGTGAACTGAGCCCTCTGTCTTCGGGAACAACATCATGAAAGCCGATCTCAGCCGCCTCACCTTCGACCCCGCCCGGCGCTACCGGGCCGTCCGCATGCAGCAGGGCCGCGTGCAGATGGATTCGGACTGGAATGAGCAGCAGGACATCCTGAACCGGCGCATCGAAACCGAAACGGCGGACACCGTGGGCGCCGTGGGCGTGCCGCTGGCCGCGCCCGGCTTCGCGCTGGCGCCTGCCGGCAAGGACCTGTCGCTGTCAGCAGGCCGCCTGTATCTGGACGGCCTGCTTTGCGAGAACCCGCAGCCCGCTACCGTGGCCAAGCAGCCCGACATGCCCCCGACGGCATCGCCCGTGCTGCCCGCCGGCGCGTCCGTCCTGCCGCTGCCGCCGCCCGCGCTGACGCCCGCCGACATCGACGGCATCGTCGTGTTCGGCTCGGGCGGCCAGGCCGCCCCGCCGCCCGAAGGCCTGTACCTGGCCTATCTGGAAGCGTGGCAGCGCCACCTGTGCACGCTGGATCTGCCGGCCGGCGACACCAGCATGCGCGAAGTCGCGCTGGGCGGCCCCGACACCGCGACGCGCGAAAAGACGGTCTGGCAGGTCAAGCTGATGCAGGTGGGCGCACCGGACGCGGCCCTGACCTGCGTGTCCGCGCTGCCCGCGTGGGACGCCCTGACCGCCGCGCCCGACGCCCGCATGGCGGCGCGTGCCGAGGCCAGCGTGCCGCCCAAGACGCCCTGCCAGCTGCCGCCCGACGCCGGCTACCGCCTGCTGGAAAACCATCTGTACCGCATCGAGATCCACCAGGACGGCGCGGGCGCGGGCAAGGCGCGCTACAAGTGGTCCCGCGAAAACGGCAGCATCCTGTCGCGCGTCGTGCGCTGGCTGGACGATCCCGTGGCCAACGAGTTCGAAGTCGCCAGCATCGGCCGCGACGACGTGCTGGCCATCACCGCGGGCTGCTGGGTGGAGTTTCTGGACGACACGCACGAACTGCTGGGACAACCTGGGCCGCTGGCGCAGGTCGTGCGCACCGACGGCAACACGGTCACGATCGATCCGGCCAGCCTGATCGGCCACGCGCTGGACGCCGCCCGCTTTCCGGCCAACCCGCGCGTGCGCCGCTGGGACGGCGTTGCGGAGATCACGCCCGCGCCCATCAACAGCGCCAACGCCGGCTGGGTGGAACTGGAACAGGACGGCATTGAGATCAAGTTTTCGCCCGGACGCCTGCGCGTGGGCGACTATTGGCTGATTCCCGCGCGCACCGCCACCGCGTCGATCGAATGGCCGCAACTGCCCGACGGCAAGCCCGGCTTCAGCGCGCCCGCCGGCGTGCTGCGCGCGTTCGCACGATTGGCGCTGCTGCGCTGGCAGGCCGGCGCGTGGACCGCCTTCAGCGACTGCCGCCCCCTCTTCCCCGCGTTGACGGAACTGACGCAGCTTTACTACGCGGGCGGCGACGGCCAGAGCGTCAAGCCCAACCCCGCGATGACGCCGGACGTGGTGGCGTTGCCGTCGGAACTGCGCGCGGGCGTGGCCAACGGCAGCCTGCCGGTGGCGGGCGCCGTCGTGCGCTTTACCGTGGATGCTGGCCGGCTGCCCAATGGCGCCGCCACCCAGGACGTGACGACGGGCGCCGACGGCATCGCATCGATTGCCTGGTCGCTTGCGTGCGACGCCGCCCGTCCCGTGCAACGCGCCACCGCGCAATTGCTGCGGGCGGGCCAACCCGCGCCCGACCACTATCTGCCGCTGCGCTACACCGCCTCCCTCGCCCTCGCATCCGAGGTCGCCTACGACCCGAGCCACTGCGCGGACCTGCTCGCCGAACAGGCCTACTCGGTGCAAGAGGCGCTGGACGCGCTGTGCCGGCGCACGCATGGCGGCGGCTGCTGCCTGACCGTGGGCCCAGCGGGCGATTTTCCAACGCTGGACAAGGCGCTGCGCACGCTCATCGGCCAGGACCGTATGGACATCTGCCTGTGCCTGACGCCGGGCGAGCACAAGCTGGACGACGACCTCATCATCAAGGGGCCGCGTGTGCGCCTGATGCTGCATGGCTGCGGACCGGCCAGCCGGCTGATGCTGGACGAGCGCCTGTTCAGCCTGGACGGCTTTGCCAGCGTGTCCATGGCCGACCTCGCGATCGCGCGTCGCGGACAGCCGGGCGCCATCGCCTTCAATCAATGCGCCGACCTGCGGCTTTCGCGCGTCGATTGCACCGGTCCGGCCGGTCCCGGCAACAGCCTGGTGCGCGTCGACGGCAGCCGGCGCGTGCACATCGAAGCATGCCGCCTGTATGCCGCCGGCCGCGGCGCCGCCGAACGGCTTGACCAGCTCTTTACCCGCGCCCCCACGCTGGCCGCGCTGAAGCGGGCGCTGGCGCCCGACGCGCTGCTGGACGATGACGACAATCGCGCCGCCCTGGCGCTGTCGCGCCAGCCCATGGACGCGCGCAAGGCGATGACCGCCGAGATCGCGGCCTTGCTGCGCGCGGGCGCCGCCGGCAATGCGTTGATGATGACGCCGCGCGTCCAGGCGGCGCTGACCACGCTGGCAACGCAGGTCGGCCGCGAGACGCCGGTGGCCAAGCGCCTGCGCCCGGCCATCGCCGCGCTGGCCGCCGCGCTGCTGGCCGATCCGCTGTCGTGCGCACTGGCGCTGCTAGACAACGATGCCGACACCACCGTGCGCGACAACCGCCTGCGCGGCGGCATTGCGCTCTTTGCGGAATCAGGGGATTTTCCGGAATTGACGACGGATCAATTGAAGCTGTTGGGCGGCGGCATCCGCACCGGCAAGATGGTGCCGGAAGGCGACGGCACGCTGACCCTGCAAAGCAATCACCTGCCCAGCATGCGGTTGGGCGCCGAGGCCGCGCGCGCCATGCTCACCATTATCCAGACCGGCGGCGAGTTTGCCGCGTGGCGCTGCCTGCGCGCCGCCGACAACGCGCTGGAGGCCTACAGCCATTTCCCGGCGTTCGACGCGGCGGTCACGGGCAACAACCTCCTGACCAACGGCGACGCGGGCGCGCTCATCGCCACGCAGGCCAAGGTGATCGGCAACTTTGCCCACAACGATTTCCGGTTGTTCGTGTCAGGCGCTAATCCGGAGAGCCTGGCGAACGGCGGGTTGAACGTGGTGACGGTGTGAGCGTGGACCGAGGCCTCGTTACCACTGCATCGAGGCCCCGACACCGGCCGTGGGGCCGCCCGAGGCAATGCCCACGCCGGCCTTGACCTTGACGCGGTCATTGACGCGCGCCGAAGCACCGACCGCAACGGCCTGATAGCCGCGATACGTGGCCCCGCCGATGCCCAGCGCGAACCGCTTGCCGGGGTCGACCTCCGGAACCATGGTCAGCGCCGTCGTGGCGGCGATACCCGAGTAGGCATTGCGCGCCACTTCATCGATGGCGCGGTTGGTCTGGTCGATGCGATTGTCCAGGCGGGCCAGGCCTTCGCGGTTTTGACGCACGCCGGTGTCCAGCGAACCCAGCGCGTCGCCCACGTTGTAATACGTCTGGCCGTCCAGCTGATACGACGGACCGGTGACGGCGCCCGTGGACGCATCGATATGCGCGCCGCCGCCCAGGCTGGCTACCACGGGGTTCAGTTGCCCCACGTTCACGGCATCGGTGCTTTGCGTGCCCGCGGCCACGTGGGTGACTTGCCGCTCGGCGCCTTGCGCGCCGATGGACACCGTGTTCGCGCGGTCGGCCACCGAGCCCGCGCCCAGCGCAACGCTATTTGCCGCGGTGGCCGATGCGTTGGCGCCGACAGCCACGCCGTTGGACGCACTGACGGTGGCGTTGGCGCCCAAGGCCGCGCCCTGCGTGCCCGCGCCGACCACGGCGTCGTCGCTGCCATCGTTGGCGCCATCCGCCCGCACGTAAGCACTGGCGGCATTGAGCTGACCGACCTGTTGGGAAATTGCATAAAGCTGGCTGCCGTTAACGGCGTCGGTGCTGGTTGCCGAGATGACGCCGTTGGCCACGCCCGTGACGGTGCGCGTGCCGTCCGTGCCAGCCATGTCGATCACGTTGCCGCCCTTGCTGGCGGCCACGGTGATGGCGCCGCTGACCGGGTCCTGCCGGACCAGGCCGACCTCGCCGTTGTTGAGGCTGGTGGTCAGGGTGTTCAGCGTGGCCGTGTTCTGCGCGACGGTTGTACCCAACGTCGTGATTGCTGCGCTGTTGGACTGCACTTGCAGATTGGTGGCGTACAGCTGCGATCCATTCACCGCATCCTGGCTGATGGAAGTCAGCATGCCCGCACCAACCTGCGTGATCCGGTTTCCGTTCATGTTGACGGTGTTCAGCATGGAGATGCCGTTCTCGCCCTTCAGTTCCAACGTGCCATCAGCGTAGCCGGTGACCCGGGCCGTCGCGGCGGTTAAACCGTCAAACGTATCGGCGCCATAGATGTTCTGCAGGGTAAAAAGCGGGCTGCCGTCGGGGCAGTCTAGCAAATAGACTGGAGTGCCGGAATTGAGGGAGTTTCCCGACATTGTGTCGGTACTGCATAACTGCAATTGGCCGTTTGCATGGGTATTCGTCGCAAATCCCAGGCCGCCCGCGCAGGCTAGCGCAACAGCTGCAGTTGAGGCCGCGCGCCGCACCCTGCCGGGCTTGCGCCGGCGGCGCGTGGCGCAAGGCAAGGCTTGCTGCGTGGTTTGCATAGTGATTGGCATTGCATTCAGGACAGTCGAAAAGATGTGGTTCATGGCGTGTCCACCCAGCGCTGGTGCGCGCTCGTTGTCAAAAAATCAGCTTCAAGAAAATCACCTAAGCAATTGAGGCATAAGGATTTTTCTTTCAATCTAATGAGCGCCTGACACCCGGACCATCGAAACTTTTCTAATGTCCGACCGTGTAATGCAACAAATATCAATAAATGCAAAGATCCTCGCGAGGCGCCCGCCAGACCCTTCCGCCGGATGCCGTTCACACCGCACGGACATGCCGCAACGACCCGACATGCAAATGACAGGTTCGGCCCTCTACAATGCCGCTGTTGCATCGCAGCATTCCGCCATTCCTCTTCCGTAGTCTCCATGTCCCATACCGTTTCCGCGCAGCACCGGCCCGCCCTGGTGCTGCTGGCGCTTGCCATTGGCAGTTTCGCGATCGGCACCACCGAATTCGCGACGATGAGCCTGCTTCCGTATTTCTCGCAGTCGCTGGGCATCGATGCCCCCACCGCCGGCCATGTGATCAGCGCCTACGCGCTGGGCGTGGTGGTCGGTGCGCCGATCCTTGCGGTGCTGGGCGCGCGCATGCCGCGCCGCCGGTTGCTGATCGCCCTGATGGGCCTCTTTGCCATCGGCAACGGCCTGAGCGCCATCGCGCCCAACTATCACTGGATGCTGTTCTTCCGCTTTCTGAGCGGCCTGCCGCACGGCGCCTACTTCGGCATCGCCTCGCTGGTGGCCAGTTCCATGGTGCCGGCCAACCGCCGCACCGTGGCCGTGGGCCGCGTGTTCCTGGGCCTGACGGTGGCCACCATCATCGGCGTGCCGATGGCCAACTGGCTGGGCCAGGTCATCGGCTGGCGCTGGAGCTTCGGCCTGGTGTCGCTGCTGGCGGTGCTGACCATGCTGAGCGTGCGCGCCTACGCCCCGGACACGGCCGCCGATCCGCACGCCAGCCCGCTGCGCGAACTGAGCGCGCTGGGCCGCGGTCAGGTCTGGATCACGCTGGCGATTGGCGCCGTCGGATTCGGCGGTCTGTTCTCCATTTACACCTACCTCGCGGACACACTGACCGCCGTCACCCAGGTGTCGCCCGCGACCGTGCCGCTGGTGCTGAGCGCCTTCGGCGTCGGCCTGACCGTGGGCAACATGGTGGTGCCGGTCTTTGCCGATCGCGCCGTCATGCGCACGGCCGGCCTGCTGCTCTTGTGGTCGGCCGTGGTGCTGGCCCTCTTTCCGCTGATGGCCCACAACGTCTGGCTGATTACGCTGAACGTGTTCCTGGTGGGGGTGGGCGGCGCGCTGGGCACCGTGCTTCAGACGCGCCTGATGGACGTCTCGGGCGACGCGCAGGGGCTGGCCGCCGCGCTCAACCATTCGGCCTTCAACACCGCCAACGCGATGGGCCCGTTCCTGGGCGGCCTTGCCATCGCGGCCGGGTTCGGCTGGACCTCCACCGGCTGGGTGGGCAGCCTGCTTGCCATCGCCAGCATGCCGCTGTGGCTGTGGGCAGTGATGCTGGAACGCCGGGCGCGAACCGCGCGGGCGGACAAGCTGGTCGTCAGCACCGAATCGGCGCGCTGAACACGTCCCCCATTTAGCCTGTCACAAATCGTCGGCCCCGCGCCACACCGGGCAAGCGCCTATTGCAGCCCGCGTTCACGTCGCAGCTATACTTTCCGCACTCTTTACCACCTCAAGACGCGCTGCACCTCCAACATGCAGCGCTTTTTTTATGCCCGCTTTGACTGCCTTGCTGCGCCCGTTGTGCCAGGCGCTTTGCTGCCTGGCCGCAGCCCTCTTTTCCGCCCAGGCCTGGGCCGCTCCTCCGACGCTGGCCCAGTGCCACGGGATCAAGGACCTGGCCTTCGTCGCCCATCTGGATGACGACCTGCTTTTCATGAACCCGGACGTCGCCTCCAACATCGAGGCGGGCGGTTGCGTGCGCGTCGTCTATCTGACCGCCAGCGACGCGGGCGAAGGCGAAGGCTACATGCTGGGCCGCGAGCGCGGCGTGCGCGCCGCCTACGCCTACATGGCGCGCGAACCCGACGCCTGGAAGGAAGACACCGGCATCGTCGCGGGCCGCCAGATCGCGCGCTTCACGCTGCAGGGCAATCCGCGCGTGCAGCTCTGGCACATGCGGCTGAAAGACCCGTGGCTGGGCAAGGGCTGGGGCAGCCTGACGCCGCTGAGCCGCACCGAATCCGAACCCGGCCAGAACGTGGACACGCTGGGACCGCACGCCGAGGTCTATACCCGCGAACAACTCGTCGACACGCTGGCCGAGATGATCCGCCAGTACGGCCCCACCACGGTTCGCCACCTGGACGACACGATCAGCGTGCCCTACACCCAGCTGTGCTGGCGCTGCGCCGGCCACGGCCACCCCGACCACATCGCCAGCGCGCGGCTGGCGCGCGAGGCCATGGTGCGCGCGCCCGGCAACTACGCCGAGACGGGATACATCGATTACCCCAGCCAGGAACGCGCCACCAATCTTGCCGACGCGGAAATCGCCAGCAAGTCCGTGATCTTTCAGCACTACGCCTGGAACGACTACCACTATTGCGCCGGCCCCACCGGCTGCAAGGAACCAGCCGGCCCCGCCGCCGCGTGGGTCCAGCGCGCCTACTACGTTTCGCGTCAGGACGTCGCGCCGCAGGTGTATCCGGACGGGCGAGGCGGACTCGTCGTGTTCGCCGCCGGCGAAACCAATGCGGCCGTCAACAGCTGGGATTCGGCCGAAAAGCGCTGGCACACGCTGGGCGGACGCACCACCGGCCCCGTGGTCTCGTTTGCCCACGCCGACGGCACCGCCGGCCTGATGGCGCGCGATCCGCTGGGCGGCGTATGGGCCAACAAGCAGCGCCATGACGGCACGTGGCAGGGCTGGCAGGCGCTGGGCGGTTTGCGCGTCACGCAGATCCCGGCGGTGGCGCCCCGTGGCGAAGCCGCCGCCGTCGCGCTGGGCTACGACGGGCTGCTGCACTGGATCACCCCGTCCGGCATCGACGGCAGCTGGAGCACGTGGCAGGCGCTTCCGCCACTAGAGGGCGTCACCGGTTCACCGGCCGCCGCGCGCGGCGCCGACGGGCGCTATGTCGTCTTCGCCATTGCCGCCAAGGGCGAGCTTTTCTATACCCGCCAGTTGCCAGCCGCCAAGGGCCACCGGTCGGAATGGCAAGGCTGGCGCCGCGTGGCCGCGCCGCAAGCCGCGGGCGGCCTGGCTGCCATCCGCAACCATGAAAACCGGGTCGAGCTTTATTTCCGCCAGCGCGCCAACAACCACCTGACCAAACTGGTGGAAGCGGGCGACACCACCGACCTGGACATGGACTGGAGCGCGCCGGCGGACTTGGGCGTGCCCTTCATCGGCCGACCGGCCATCCAGGCCGATACCGCCGGCAACGTCGTGCTTGCCATTCTGGAGCGCTCGGGCGGACACCTCTGGCTGCTCGAACACGGCAAGCTCGCCAAGATGGATGCCGAAGCGGCATCGCCGCCCGCCATCAGCCTCATCGACGGCGCGCTGTATGTGGTCGCCCGCGCCGCCGGCGCACCGCAGCGCTACGAGGTGCTCTCGCGCCGCGGCGGCACGTGGTCCGCCAGCCTGACGCTGGACGGCGTGCCCGCCACCGGCGGCGGCCCCTTCGCGTCCGTGGCGGCGCGGCCGGCCGACCTGCCCAACCTGGGCGCGGCCAGCGCCGGCAAGGCCGTGGTCGTGCGCCCGTCCGCGTCGGAACCGGATGCGCTGACGGTCGAGCGCATGCCCGCGCAAACCTCACGCGTGGCCACGCCAACCCGCGTGCAGTGACAGGGCGGGCGCGACGCGCAGGCACGCCGCTTGCTGCCCTCCGGGCGTTACAACCCGGAGGACCCAACCATGTCAGACGACCTGAGCAAGCGCGGCCCGCAGGACCGCTCCCGGATAAACGTGAACGAGCCGCACGAGCTGCGCTATTGGACCCAGGCGCTTGGCGTCACCGAGGCCCAACTGCGCGAGGCGGTCAAGGCCGTGGGACCGTCGGCTACCGCGGTGCGCGAACATCTCGGTAAATAGCCGGACCCGGGGCCCGTGCTCGGGCCCCGGCACGCCGTGATTGGCACACGCGGCCCATCCGGCCAGATGCCGCGCGGGACATAGCCGCTCAAGCGGCCATCTTTCCGCACATGTCGGCGCATTCTCGGCACGTGCGCGCACAGTCGGCCATGCCGTCCATGCCCTCGCAACTGGCCGCGCAGTCATCGCAAATTGCGGCGCAGGCGCCGCACACCACCTTGTGGTTTTCAACGCCCACCAGCATCGCGTGCGCTGCGGTGCGGCAGATCTCGCTGCACCCCATCATCAGCCTGAAGTGGTGAGGCTCGACGTGCTCGCCGCCGGCCTCCAGGCAATGGCTCATGGCGGTCTTCACGCACATCCGATAGCAGGCCAGGCAACTATCGATGCAGCGTTCCATATCGTTCATTTGGGCAGTCATGACGGCTCCTTGCGTGGTGGCAATGCTTGCGGGTCAGCACACTGCGTTCCCGCAAGGGCGCACATCCAGGGGGCCGGCAGCGTTCCCGCCTATTACCCGGCCTTCCGTTGCGATTTGCGCGCCAGGAACGGCGCCATGTAGCGGCGCGGCTCATCGGTGGTGAACGCCTCGCCGAAGGCCTCCACGCTGCGGTCCAGACCGGCCTGGATCGAGGACTCGGTCCAATAGCGCAGCAAGGCCTTCTGCGAGCGCACCGCGGCCGGCCCGCTGGCCGCGATCGCCGCCACGGTGCGTTCGACCAGCGCGTCCAGCTCGCCGGCCTCGCACAGAAATTCCAGAAAGCCCCAGTCCCGCGCCTGCGCGGCGTCCACCGTCTCGCCGGTCAGCAGCAGCCAGTTGGTCGGACCCTGACCGATGAGCGCGGGCAGCAGCACCGCATGGATCACCGACGGAATGCCGACGCGCACCTCGGGCATGCCGAACACGCCGTCCGCCGAACCCAGGCGGATGTCGCAGGCGGCCGCCAGCTCCATGCCGGCGCCCAGACAGAATCCTGGCAACCTTGCGATGGTCGGCACCGGGATATCCGCCACGGCGTCGCACAGGTCGCGCAGCCGCGTGATGAACGCGCGCGCGCCTTGCGGGTCCAGCTCGGCCATTTCATGGATGTTGGCCCCGCCCACGAAGGCCCTGTCGCCCGTGCCGCGGATGACCACCGCGCGCGCGTCGTCCTGCGCCGCAATCCAGCGCGCGGCCTCGGTCAAGCCAAGCGTGACGGCCGAGGCCAGGATGTTCAGGCTCTTCGCGTCGTGGATCTGCAGGGTGTAGACGCCGCGCGAATCGCGCGTCACGCGGGCATGGGGGAACGTGGGGATGGGCGCAGTCATGAAGTCTCCGGCTAGAAATGTTGGCCGTCGATGCTACCGGCGGCTTTTGATGACAATAAACCTCTCGTACACTTGCCGCATGCTACGCATCGACAACCTCAGCAAGCGCTACGGCGACCATATCGTGTTCCAGGGCCTCTCGCACGCCTTCGCGCCGGGCTGCGTGGCGCTCTGCGAAGAAGACAGCACCGGAAAATCCAGTCTGCTGGGCATCATTGCCGGCGCGCTGGCGCCCGATAGCGGCGACGTCCTAATCGACGGGCACTCGCTGCGCGACGCGCCGCTTGCGGCGCAGTCCCGTCTGGCCTATGTGCCGGACAACTGCATGGCATTTCCCGAGCAGACGGGCCGCGGCCTGCTGCGGCAGGTGGCGGCAGCCAAGCACGTTGCGCTGGACGACGCCGTGCTGGACCTGGCCCATCGGCTGGGATTGGAGCCGCATCTGGACAAGCGTTTCGAGCAGATGTCCACGGGCACGCGGCGCAAGGTCTACCTGACGGCCGCCGCGCTGGGCGACCCGGCGGTTGTCGTGGCCGACGGTCCCAGCAACGGGCTGGATGCCCAGGCGCGCGGCGTGCTGGCCGACGTCTTCAAAACCTGGGCACAGACGCGCGTCGTGCTGTTCGCCAGCCATGACCCCGAACTGGTGCAGGCGTGCGGCGCCCGCACGGTCAACGTGGCCGACCTGCGCTGAGCAACCGGTTGCCCGGCGCAGCGGTCAAAAGCGGATGGTCACCCCTGCAATGGGCCCCTGCAGCACCACGTCGTATTTGAAGCCGTTGCGCTCGTAGTCCACGCCCATTGCCCGGTAGCCCACCGTCGCCGACACCGATTTGTTGAAGCTGTAGCCCACGCCAAGACCGAGGTCCCAGTCCGCCTGCGCGCCCCCGGCGCCGATCATGCCCCAGCCCGTCAGATAGGCCTTGGGATGAAAGTTATAGGTGCCTCGCACGCCCACCATGGCGTCCACCCACGTGGCGCTTTCGCTGTGCTTGCGGCCGTCCGTGAATCTGCCCTTGAAGGTGACGTCCGAATCCACCGACCAGACGCGCAGGCCGCCCACCACGTCCAGACTGTGCTCCGACCGGTCGAGCACCGAATAGCCCGCGCCGATCAGGCCGGTGAACGATTCGTTCTTCACGTCCACACTGCTGGCCAGGATTCCCCTGGGGGTGTCGCCTTGCGCACCGACCTTCACGTACAACAGATCGCCAAAGATGCTGTACCGGCCCTTGCGTGCATCGCCCATCAGCATGGCGGCAAAATCCAGGTTGTCCAGGATCTTGTCGAAGCTTGCATTGATGTCCACCGTCGGCAGGCGGCGATGCGTGACGGTGCCCGACAGCGCCGGCGCCCACAGATACGGCGAGACCGAGAATTTCCATTCGTCGGAAACCGCGGCAGCCGAAGCGGGCGCCGATGGGGTTTCGGCCGCGATGGTGGCCCCTAGCGGGACCGCTGCGCATGCCAGGCAGACAGTGATGTGCTTTTTCATCGCGAGATCCCCGAGGCCCGAAGGCATGTCGAAAAAAAGGCGCCCCGCCCAAACGCAGGGCGCGTCCTGCCGCCGTAACCGCGTCAGCTCACCCGCCGCACCGGCGGCACCGTCCACGACCCGTTGATGATCGACGGGTCGCTTTCGTTGGGCCAATACAGGCGCATCATCAGGATGAATCGGCCCTTGGGCGCCGGCAGCCAGTTCGACTCGTGCTCGGGCCCCGGCGATTCGTTCTGGATCAACAGATCGATCGACCCATCGGATTTGCGCTTGAGCGGCTGGCGTTCGCTGATGGAATAGCGGTTCAGCGGGTTATCGACAAAGAAGTAGTTCTGGTCATACATGGTCAGCGACCAGAACCCCGACACGGGCGGCGTCAGGCCCTTCTTGAACGTCAACACGTACTTTTCCGACCCGTTGTATTCGCGCAGGATCGCCCCGTTGGCCGACCGCAACGAGGTCGGGTAGACGGCGTCCTGCGGCCGGTTCGCACCCAGCCCGATGGCGGTGACCAAGGCCCGTTGCAGGTAGTTGGTGCCGTAGGTCCCCGTCTTGGTCGTGAAACCCCAGCCGTCGATATGCTGGATGTCGCCATCGGTGGACCGGAAATGCGCCATGATCCGCGCGAATCCCGTCTCGGGCACCCGCCTGGCAAAATCGGCAGGCAACTTGGACTTGTCGAAATCCTGCCCAGGCACGATGCCGATGGTGGCCATTTTTTCCACCATGGGCGCGTCCGCCGCGGTCGGCGGATTGCGCTTGAGCAACTGCGCAAACAACGCAAAGTACTCGTGGGCATCCATGTTGTTGACCTGGTCGCGCACCGGCGTCTTCATGTCGATGGCCGGATCCACCTTGCCCTGCGGCGCTGTCCACGCCTTGCCCCAGCCGCTCAGCGGCGCGATCTTCACCTGGTCCTGCAGCTTGTGCACTTCTGCATAGTCCTCCGGCGTGCCCGTGCAATAGATGCGGCCCAGCAGCCAGACGATGCTCGTGGGCGACTTGTATTGCTTCATGCCCTGCGGCACGGCGCCTTCCCAGCCCGGCCCCGTCACGACGAAGGTCTGCGCGCCGGTGCCCGTCGTGCGCTTGCCCGGCACGTCGAACACGGTTGTCCATCCATCCAGCAGCGGAAACAGCGCGTAGCGGCCGTTCATGTCGGGCAGGCTGATGACCCAGGGCTCGTCGCCGACATCGAAAAAGGCGGTGGTGTACAGGGTGTCGGCGTTCGGCGCCGTCACGTCGCGGAACTTGGCGTCCGGATACTCGCGCAGCTTGATGAGCTGGCCCATCGGGGCGCGCGTTCCTTTAGGTTCGGCGACGTTGGTGATCACCCGGCGGGTCATCTCCATGGTCACCAGCGGGTAGGCGTAGATGTAGGCTTCGGTGGCCAGGACGAAACGGTCGTCGGCTTCCGGCAGGTTTGCCACCAGCCCTTCGGAGGCGGCTGCCGAGGCCCGGAACGCCGGTCCCAGCGATCCTGCAGCCAGCAGGGCCAATCCCCCTGCGTTCAGTTTGCGGCGAGTTAGCTTCATTGTTATCGCTCCAATGGATGGGTCTGACGAAGTTCACTTCGGGGACTTCCAACAAGCACGACGATGTTCTTCAAGCTACTGCGCATTCGGTGTCGATGTGGCGGGGCACGCTCCACAGATCAGGGTCAGGGAAACCACGGCAAACGGCGGGCAGCGTGCCGCCGAAGGGCGGAGCTGCCTTTGTGCGCATGGCCAAGGGGAAAGCACGGGTGCGCGAGCGCGCACGCGTGAGAAAGGCGGGGTGGACGTCCAAGAATGGGCTCCCTGAAGGAATCAGAGCAAACGCACCACTGAAGGAACTGGGCTACGGACCATCCATTCGACCGGCTCGCGCGAGGACGAAGCGGTTTCGGTCAATCTATGCGCAGTTTTTTAGCTGCTCAAGTAGCCGGAATGACTACGACCATCCGCCATTGGTCGCAATCCGCTGCCCTATTTGCCCTTGCCGATCGACAGCGGCACGCCCCACACCGGATCCTGCATGCCCTGCTTGCCCAAGGGCGTGATCTGCATCGGCTTGAGCTTGGACAGCAATTCGCGCTGCGCGTCGGTCAGGTTCGTGCGCTGCGCGAAGTACTTCTGCGCAAAATCCATCGGCGCCGGCCACGTGTAGACCGTGAAGTCTTCCAGCGGGCACTCGATCATCTTCGGATCCACCGCGCGGCAGGCGGACTGCTTGAACTTGTAGCTGGGCGTCTTCATGTGCATGCGCTGGCTGAGCACCAGATCCCCGCCCTTGAGCGTGAAGCTGGCCAGCGCCAGCTTGGGCAGCACGCGGGACTGCACCTTGATGGCCGGGATGTCGCGCGACGTGGTGTCTTCGTAGTAACCGGCGCGCGATCCCGGCGTGGTTTCGGTGACCTGCTGCTCGCCCCAGGCCACGCAGGCGCCCGACCCGCGATGCACGGCCGTGCAGACTTTCTGAGTGCTGGTCCGCGAGCCCGTGGTGCCTTCGTGCCAGTTCGTTTCCTTGTAGAACTCGCGGTACAGCTCGGGCGACAGATACGCGGTGCCGTTGGCGCCCCGGCCCGACCCTTCCGCGCCGGGGCGCGCGCCGATCTGATTCAACGTGGCATTGAGCTTGTAATCGTCTCCACCTGTCAGCAGGTACTTGCCCGGCGGCAGGATGTGGACTTCAAACGCCTTGAAGAGGTAGGTCGTGTCCTTGTCCCGCTGCAGCGAGTTGTTCTGGAACTTGCGGCCGAAGGTGATGCGCGGGTCCGGTTCGAACATCCAGACGGTGTTGCCGGTCCAGGTCGTCATCAGCATGGCGTCCTTCAGCGAGGCGTGCGGCATCAGGTCAGCGACCAGCACCACGGCCATGTCCGCCTTGATCGCCTCGCCGATCAGGTCGACCAGCTTGCCGTATCGCGGATCGTCCGCCGTGCCCTCGCCGTTTGACGACGGAATGGTGACGCAGCCCGACAGAGTCAGGGCAAGCGTCAGGGCAGACAGGGCAAGGCGCGGGCGCGGCAGGGACATGGGATCGATCCTTGGGTCGGTAAGACGGCAATGTGCGCGCATCCTACCGGCTCGGGAACGGTTCGCAACATCCGGTTTGGCCGCTGAAACAGTTGGTGGCAGGCAGCGTGACGTAGAACCGCGCCGCCAAAGCGCATTCCGGGCAAACCAGCCGTAATGGGTTGTTTCGAATGTTTCGCTTGGGGCCCGACGACGCTCCGCCGCCCCGCCTTGTCCGCCAGTAACTTCGCCGCTATGCCCGGCTCAATGCCCGCGGCAGATCCGTGCCGTAGTCGTCATGGGCATAGACCATCGCCGGCAGGGGCGACACGGCGCGGCCTGCTTGGTCCCATAGCATTTCGACCCAATCGGCCGCCACGTCGGCTATCGCGTCCTGCACGCAGAACGCCGGCTCGGTGGAAAACAGGGGCAGCGGCGGCTCCAGTCCTGCTTCTCCGTGCACCACGTCAAAGAGATTGCGGTAGCCCTCGATGGCTTTGTTAAGCACATACAGATCCGGGCCTTCCAGACCGATCACCACCGAAAAGGTCCCTTCGCCGCCCTGGTCCGGAAAGATGCCGAACTGGATCTCGCGCGCCTTCTCGGGCAATCGCGCGAACATGCCGGCCAGCGTGTGCAGCGCGGCCGCCGTGTGCGCGTCCAGCGCGCGGCGCAGCGCGTCCTGATAGTCGTGTTTCGTCATCGCGCCAGCATAGCGCATGGCGCCACGGCATCACGCGTCGACGGGCATCCCGTCCAGCAGCTTGTCCAGCGTCACCGGATAGTTCCGCACGCGCACGCCGGTCGCGTTGTACACCGCATTGGCGATGGCCGCCGCCACGCCGCACAGGCCCAGCTCGCCGACGCCCTTGGCCTTCATCGGCGACGACACCGGATCGTCCTCGTCCAGGAAGATGACCTCCTGACGCGGAATGTCGGCATGAACGGGAACTTCGTAGCTTGCCAGGTCGTGGTTGACGAAATACCCCAGGCGATGGTCGACGGCCAGCTCCTCCATCAACGCCGCGCCCACGCCCATGGTCATGGCGCCGATGACCTGGCTACGCGCGGTCTTGGGGTTGAGGATGCGGCCCGCGGCGCAGACTGCCAGCATGCGGCGCACGCGGGTCTCGCCGGTGGCGGCGTCCACGGCCACTTCCACGAAGTGCGCGCCGAAGGTGGACTGCTGGAATTTCTTGTCCAGGTCGCCGAACTCTATTGCGTCTTCCGCGACCAGCTCGCCGCCCGACGCCGCGCGCACCAGGGGCGCGGAGCGTCCGCCGGCATCGGTGACCATCCCGTCGGCAAACACCGCGCCCGCCGCATCGAATCCCAACTGTTCAACGACGCGCGCGCGCAACTTCTCGCACGCCGCATAGACGCCCGCGGTCGAACTGTTCGCGCCCCATTGCCCGCCCGAGCCCGCCGACACGGGAAACGACGAATCGCCCAGGCGCACGACCACGCGCGACAGCGGCACGCCCAGCATTTCGGCCGCCGTCTGCGCAATGATGGTGTAGCTGCCGGTGCCGATGTCGGTCATGTCGGTCTCGACGATCACGCGGCCCGTCGCGTCCAGCCGCACGCGCGCGGCCGACTTGGTCACCAGGTTGTTGCGAAAGGCGCTGGCCACGCCCAGCCCGATCAGCCACTGCCCTTCCCGCCGCGCACCGGGTTTGGGATCACGCTTGTCCCAGCCGAAGTGGCGGGCGCCGGTCTGCAGGCATTCGACAAAACGCCGGCGCGAGAACGGCCGCGACGGATCGGTGGGATCGACCTGGGTGTCGTTCACCACGCGGAACTGCACGGGATCCATGTCCAGCGCCTCTGCCATCTCGTCGATGGCGATCTCCAGCGCCATCATGCCCGGCGCCTCGCCGGGCGCGCGCATCGCGTTGCCCTCGGGCAGGTCCAGCGTCATCAGGTTCAGCGCGGTGTGCTGGTTGGCGCCGGCATACAGCAGCTTGGTCTGCTGCACGGCCTCTTCCGGCTGGCCGTCCGGCAGGTCGCCGGACCAGCTTTCGTGCGAAATCGCCGTCAGCTTGCCGTCCCGCCCCGCGCCCAGCCGGATGCGCTGGATCGTGGCGGGCCGGTGCGTGGTGTTGTTGATCACCAGCGGACGCGGCAACGCCACCTTGACTGGCCTGCCCGCCTCGCGCGCGGCCAGCGCGGCCAGCAAGGCGTCCGCGCGCACGAAAAGCTTGCCGCCGAAACCGCCGCCGATGTAGGGCGACATCAGGCGCACGTTTTCCTTGGGGATACCCAGCGTGCGCGCCACGTCCGACCGCCCCCACGCAATCATCTGGTTGGACGTCCACAGCGTAAGCTTGTCGCCCTTCCAGACGGCGAGCGAAGCGTGCGGCTCCATCATGGCGTGCGACTGGTCAGGCGTGGTGTAGGTGGAGTCGATCTTGACGGGCGCCTCTGCAAACGCGGCATCGAAGTCGCCCGTGTCTGTCTTGGGAATGTGCTTGCCCGAGGCGCCGTTGTCCCGCAATGCCGCCAGGTCGTACGCGCCCGGGGCCCGCGCATACTGCACGCGAATGAGCTTGGCGGCCGCGCGCGCCTCCTCGAACGTGTTGGCCACCACCACCGCAATGGCCTGGTGATAGTGCTGGATTTCCGGGCCGCCCAGCAGCGTGGCCGTGTTCATCTTGCCCTTGCCCAGCTTGCCGGCGTTCTGCGCGGTCACGATGGCCAGGACACCCGGCGCGCGGCGCGCAAGATCGGTGTCCATGGCGGTGATGGCGCCCTTGGCGATTGCCGCGCCCACCACATAGCCGACCGCCGCATTCGGCGCGATGTCGTGATGCTCGTAGGCATACGGGGCCTGGCCGCTCGTCTTGAGCGGCCCGTCGATGCGATCGACGGGCTGGCCCACGATCTTGAGCTGGTCGATGGGATTCTGTGTCGCGGGAGTCTCGAATTTCATGGCCTTACGTCCTCGCTTGCGTCAAGACGGCGCCAAGCGCGCGCCGCGCCAGGGTCAGCTTGAAGGCGTTGTCTGGCGTGGGCGCGGCGCCCGCCAGCAGCGCATCGGTCACGCGCGCCGCGCCATCCGGCAGCTGCGCTTCGGCCGACGCATCGCGCCACGGCTGAGGCGCCACGCCGCCCAGCGCCACGCGCCCGGCGCCATCGTCCTGCACCACGGCGGCCACCGACACCAGCGCAAACGCATACGACGCGCGGTCGCGCACCTTACGGTAGAAGTGCTTGCCGCCCAGGGGCTTGGGCAGCACCACCGCGGTGATCAGTTCGCCCGCGTCCAGATGGGTCTCGATATGCGGCGTGTCGCCCGGAAGCCGGTAGAAGTCGGCAATGGGAATGACCCGCCGCGTTGCATCCGGGCGCACCGTCTCGACCTTCGCGTCCAGAACGCGCATCGCCACCGCCATGTCGCTGGGATGCGTGGCGATGCAGGCCTGGCTGCCTCCGATCACGGCCAGTTGCCGCGTCACGCCGCCGATTGCGGAACAGCCGCTGCCGGGCACGCGTTTGTTGCAGGGCTGATTGGTGTCGTAGAAATAGGGGCAGCGGGTGCGTTGCAGCAGATTGCCGGCGGTTGTGGCGCGATTGCGGATCTGTCCCGAGGCGCCCGCCAGCAGGGCGCGCGCCAGCACCTCGTAATCGCGGCGCACGGTCTCGTGGGCCGCCAGATCCGCATTACGCACCATCGCGCCAATGCGCAGCCCGCCGTCGCCGGCCGGTTCGATCCGGTCCAGGTCCAGGCCGTTGACATCGATCAGATGCGAAGGCGTTTCCACCTCGATCTTCATCAGGTCCAGCAGATTGGTGCCGCCGGCGATGAACCGGGCGCGCGGCTCGCGCGCGGCGCTGGCGGCCGCTTCGGCGTCGGTCCCGGGACGCTCGTACGTGAAGGCTCTCATGCCTTGCCCTCCGCGACGTCTTCGATGGCATCCAGGATGTTGGCGTAGGCGCCGCATCGGCAGATGTTGCCGCTCATGCGTTCGCGGATTTCCTCGGGTGACAGCAGCGGGCGTTCGTTCAGCGATCCGGTCACGTGGCTGGGCATGCCGCGCGCGGCCTCGTCCAGCATGCCCACCGCCGAGCAGATCTGCCCCGGCGTGCAGTAGCCGCACTGGTAACCGTCATGTTTGACGAACGCAGCCTGCAGCGGATGCAGCGCGCCCGGCGTGCCCAACCCCTCGATGGTGGTGATCTGCTGGCCATCGTGCATGACGGCCAGCGTCAGACAGGAATTGATCCGCTTGCCGTCCAGCAGCACCGTACAGGCGCCGCATTGCCCGTGATCGCAGCCTTTCTTGGTGCCGGTCATGTGCAGGTGCTCGCGCAGCGCGTCCAGCAGGCTCGTGCGCAGGTCCAACGCCAATTCGTGGGTGTTGCCGTTCACGGTCAGCGTGACGGTGGCCTTCAGGCTTTGCGGCGGCGCGGTGTTCTGGGCAGCGGACATGGCAGGCGTTCCGAATGCGGTGGCGGACGCGGCGCCTGCCTTGAGCAGGTTGCGCCGCGACATATTGATATCAGTGGGATTTTCCAAGGTTGGAACTCCTGTAAGCGTCCGGCGGGCCGAAGCCCGGACATCCAGGGCGGGTTCCCAGCAAGCGGTGTGCCTGGCCGCGAGCCGCGGGCGTGACAATGCGCACGGCCGCGTGCATGGCATCCTGGAATTCCCGATAAGATCGTCATCAACAATCGATGATAGCGACGGCAATCGCCCGGCCGCCACGCCAACCTGACAAGAAAATGTTCGATCTCGAAACCAATCCGGACAACGCGCCGCCCCCGCGCTGCCTGGGCATCCTGCTTGCTGCCGGGCGCGGCCGGCGTTATGCCGACGCCGCCGGGGGGCAGGACAAATTGCTTGCGCCCCTTGCGGACGGCGTGCCCGTGGTGGCCGCCGCCGCGGCGACGCTGCGCGCGGCCACCACGCGCGTCGTGGCGATCACCCGCGCGGATAACGACCGCGTCGCCGCGCTACTGGCGCAGGCCGGGTGCGAGGTCGTGACGATCGATCCGCGCGCCGACGGCATGGGCGACAGCCTGGCTGCCGCCGCGCGCCACGTCATGCAGACCGCCGGCGCGGACATCCAAGCCTGCCTCGTCGCGCTGGGCGACATGCCGTGGATCCGCCCGGACACCTGCCTGCAGGTCGCGCAGACGGCGCTTCTGCATCCGATCGTGGCGCCGGCCTGGCGCGGGCAGCGCGGCCATCCGGTCGCCTTTCAGCGGTCGATCTGGCCGGCGCTGGCGGCGCTGTCGGGCGATGTGGGCGCGCGTGCCGTGCTGGCGCGTTACGGCGTGACCCAACTCGCGGTCGAGGACGCAGGCGTGTGCGCGGATGTGGATACGCCGGACGACCTGGCGGCCGTGCGGCGGGACAGCTAATAAACCGGAAATCAGGCCGGCGTCGCGTTGCCGACGCGCTGGCCGATCACCGGCGCATCGGCCGGCTCGGCATGCCGCGGCAGGGCTACCCGGAAACTCGTCACGTCGTCGCGCGAGTCGACGCTGATGCACCCGCCATGCGAGGCCACGATCTGTTGCGCAATGAACAGGCCCAGGCCCAGGCCGTGATGACCGCCTGGGCGACGCGCGCCGCTGCGGAACGGGTTGAACAGGTGCGGGAGCAGCTCGGGCGGAATGGTGCCGCCATTGGACACCGTCACGACCACCTCGCACGGGGCCTCGCCATTGACCTCGACGCGAACCGGCGCGTTCTTGCTGCCATGATGCAAGGCGTTGCCGACCAGGTTGGCGATGACCTGGGAGATGCGCGCGCCGTCCCATGAACCCGCCGCATCGCCGCGGCTAAACGACTCCACGTGGCGCTCGGGAAAGCCCGTGCGCACCTCGTCCAGCGTGCGCTCGACCAGCGCATCCATGCGCAGGGCTTCCGGCGACAGCGCAAGGCCTCCCGCCTGGCGGATGCGCGTCACATCGAGCAGGTCTTCGATCAGGCACGACATGCGCTCGCTGCTTTGCAGCATGCGCCGCGCCAGGCTGGCCACGCGCTCGTCGTCGCCCCGGCGCTGCAACACCGTGGCGCCCATGATGATGGCCTGCAGCGGCGTACGCAGGTCGTGGCTCAGCACCGCCATGAACATTTCGTTCACCCGCAGCGCCTCGGTGCGTTCTTCCAGCTGCTGCGCCAGTGCACGCTTGCGCTCGTGCAGTTCGAAGAACACGTTCGCCTTGCTGCGCAGCATGTACGGGTCCACCGGCTTGTACAGGAAGTCCACCGCGCCGCTCTCGTAGCCGCGGAACTGCCAGTTCTGCTCGCGCGAGCCTGCGGTGATGAAGATCAGCGGAATGTGGCGCGTGCGCTCGCTGCCCCGGATCAGCT
Source organism: Achromobacter sp. Root170 (assembly GCF_001428165.1). Lineage (NCBI taxonomy): Bacteria > Pseudomonadati > Pseudomonadota > Betaproteobacteria > Burkholderiales > Alcaligenaceae > Achromobacter > Achromobacter sp. Root170. The sequence continues at coordinate 14,699 of NZ_LMHN01000017.1, read as the reverse complement.
CGGCAAGCTCAAAGCCGTTCATGTCGGGCATCTGCACGTCCAGCAACGCCAGCGCGACGTCGCTGTGGCGCAGCAGCAGCTCCAGCGCCTGCGGGCCGGATTGGGCCTTCAGCACCTCGACACGGTCGCTGGCAAGCAGCGCCTCGAGCGCAATCAGATTCTCCGGAATGTCGTCGACCAGCAGGCATTTGATGCGGTCGTCGTGGGAAGGGGCTGATGTCGGGATCATGGTGTCAATGCGGTTGGGTCTCAGGGCAGCCGCCTCGTGGGCAACTGCGCGAAAACGGCGGCAATCTCGTCGGGTGTCAGGGCCCGCGCCGCCGGAACCAGCGCCAGCGCGGCGTCCGGCATGGTGCGCACGGGGGCCGACTCAGGCGACTGCACCAGCGTGCGGCCGCCGGCCGCCTGGATGGCGGCCAGGCCTTCGGCGCCGTCCTCGTTGGCGCCCGACAGCAGCACGCCCAGCAGCCGATCGCCATAACAATCGGCCGCTGATTGAAAAAGCACGTCAATGGACGGGCGCGAAAAATTCACCGGCGGGTCGATCGACAGCGCCAGGCGCGGCCCCCGATCCACCAGCAGGTGGTAGCCGGGTGGCGCGAAATACACATTCCCGGGCTGTATCGGCTGCTGGTCCTGGGCTTCCAGCACGGTCAACGCGCAGCGGTAGCCAAAAATGTCCGGCAACAGGCTGCGCCGGTCGCATGGCAGGTGCAGCACGACCACCACACCGGCGCGCAGGCCGGCCGGAAGCGCCGGCAGCAAGACATTCAAGGCGTCGATCGCGCCCGAGGATCCGCCGATGACGATCGCATCCCAGGAGGCCGCGGCCTGCGCATCGGCACGAGGGTCCGGTGCGCGTGCGGTCACAGGTCGGCCTTCTTGCGGTAGATGCGGTCCGCCAGCACGAAGTCGTCAAAGCCGTCGGCCTGCGCCGAGAACCGGACCGATTCCCGGGACCCCAGTCCCAGGAATCCGCGATGCACCAGCGCATCGTGGAACAGTCCCAGCGCCCGGTTCTGCAGGTCGCGCTCGAAGTAGATGAGCACGTTGCGGCACGACACCAGATGCACTTCGGCGAACACGCTGTCCGTGGACAGGCTGTGGTCGGAGAACACCATGTGTTCGCGCAGCGACTTGTCGAACACCACGCGGCCATAGCGCGCCGTGTAGTAGTCCGACAGCGAGCTGCGTCCGCCGGACTGCGCGTGGTTGGCCGTGAAGGCCGCCGCCCGGTCCAGGTCGAAGACGCCCTGCTCGGCCGCGCGCAGCGCGTGCGGATTGATATCGGTCGCATAGATCAGCGACCGCTCCAGCAGGCCTTCCTCGTGCAGCAGGATGGCCAGCGAATAGACCTCTTCGCCGGCGCTGCAACCGGCCACCCACACCTTGATCGAGGGATAGGTGCGAAGGATGGGCAAAACCTCGCGGCGCAGCGCCAGAAAGTAGCTGGGGTCGCGGAACATGTCGCTGACCTGCACCGTCAGGTATTGCAGAAGGCCCGTGAAGACGGCCGGATCGTGCAGCACGCGATCCTGCAGTTGCGACAGCGTCCTGCAATCGAACTCGCCCAGCGCGGTGCGCAGGCGGCGTTTCAGCGAGGCCTGCGCATACTCGCGAAAGTCGTAGTGATACCGGTGATAGATGGCATCGAGCAGCAGCCGCTGCTCGATGTCTTCGATGTGCGCCTTGTTCTGTGTCGGCATGGGCGTGATCGCTGTGTCCTGATCCGGTCCGGCCTACTTGCGCATCCAGACGCGCACCAGCGACAAGAGGCGCTCGACGTCCAGCGGCTTGGAGATGTAGTCGTTGGCGCCCGCGGCCAGGCATTTCTCCTGATCGTCCCTCATGGCCTTGGCCGTCAGGGCGATGATGGGCAGCCGGCGCCACTCGGGCCGCGCGCGGATCTCGCGCATGGCCGTGTAGCCGTCCATCTCCGGCATCATGATGTCCATCAGCACCAGGTCGACCGCGCGGTGGCCGTTCACACCGGCGCGGCCCAGCGCATCCAGCGCCTCGCGTCCGTTGCGCGCGATCTCCACGTGCAGGCCGGTGGGCTCCAGGATGCTGGACAGCGCGAACACGTTGCGCACGTCGTCTTCCACCACCAGCACGGTGCGGCCTTCCAGCGTGGTGTCGCGGCTGCGCGCCAGCTCCAGCATCTGGCGCTGCTGCGGCGGCAGTTCGGCTTCCACCTGGTGCAGGAACAGCGTCACTTCGTCCAGCAGGCGCTCGGGCGAGCGCGCGTCCTTGATGATGATCGACTTGGAGAAGCGGCGCAGCTGCTGTTCTTCGTCGCGCGACAGCGCGCGGCCGGTATACACGATCACCGGCGGGAACGACACGCTGTCCTGCTCGGCCATTTCGCGCAGGAGTTCGTAACCGCTCATGTCGGGCAGGTTCAGGTCCATGACCACGCAGTCGTAGGTGGTGTCGCGCAGCAGCGTCAGCGCATCGCCGGCGGTGGCGGCCAGCACGATCTCGACGTCGTCGCGCGCCAGCAGTTCGCGCACGCTGTCGCGTTGGCGGTCATCGTCCTCGACGACCAGCACGCGCCGCACGTTCTGCGTGAACTTGGCTTCCAGCCGGTGCAGCGCGTGCACCAGTTCCTCGCGCTTGACGGGCTTGAGCGCGTAGCCCACCGCGCCGCGGACCAGCGCTTCCTGCGCGTAGTCCGCCACCGACACGATGTGCACCGGGATGTGCCGGGTGGCCGGGTTGCGCTTGAGCTGGTCCAGCACGCCCAGGCCGGAAAAGTCGGGCAGGTTCACGTCCAGCACGATCGCGTCGGGCCGCCGCTGGGACGCCAGCGCCAGGCCATCCGTTGCGGTATGCGCGGTCAGGCAGCCAAAGCCCATCTCGTGCGCCAGATCGGACAGGATGCCGGCAAAGCGCTCGTCGTCCTCGATGACGAGGATGGTGCGGGCATACGTTTGCGCGGGTTCCGATTCGGCGGACTCAGCCGGCGCTTGCGGGTCGGCTTGAGCGGTGGCGGGAACGGCGTGCGTGGCCGGGGCCGGTTGCGCCGGGATCGCGGGCATCGCGGGCGCATCGGTCCGATCCTTGGCCGCCGGCGCGGGCGAAACAACCAGCAGGTTCATCGGCAGCAGCAGCGTGAACACGCTGCCCTGCCCGGGGGTGCTGGTCAGCGACAGCGTGCCGCCAAGCAGCTTGGCCAGGTCGCGCGAAATCGACAGGCCCAGCCCGGTGCCGCCGTGCTTGCGGTGCGTGCTGCCGTCGGCCTGGCGGAATGCCTCGAAAATCAGTTCGTGCTGTTCGGCGGGCACGCCGATGCCGGTATCGTGCACCGCAAAGGACACCATCCGTCCCGGGGCCCGCGCCACGCGTAGCGCCACGAACCCCTTGTCGGTGAACTTGATGGCGTTGGACAGCAGGTTTTTCAGCACCTGCCCCAGGCGCTGCGGATCCGTGCGCAGGGTGTCGGGCACGTCGCGAGCGATATCCAGCTCCAGCGTCAGCCCCTTCTCTTGGGCCAGCGGCTGCAAAGGCTCCAAGAGGCGCTGGAGGGCCGGGGCAACCGCCACCTCTTCGACCTCCACCGTCGCCTGGCCGGCTTCGATCTTGGCCAGATCCAGGATGTCGTTGATGAGCGCCAGCAGGTCGCGTCCCGCCGCGTGAATGGTCTGGGCGTACTTCACCTGGTCGGCCGACAGGTTGCCCGTCTTGTTGTCGGACAGCAGCTTGGCCAGGATCAGCGTCGAATTCAGCGGCGTGCGCAGCTCGTGGCTCATGTTGGCCAGGAACTCGCTCTTGTACTGGCTGGCCTGCGTCAGAAGGCGCGCCTTGTCCGTCAGCGCGCTTTGCACGCGCAGAAGCTGTTCGGTCTGGGATTCCAGGTTGAGGTTGGTCTGCTCAAGCTCGGTCTGCTGCAATTCCATGCGCGCCTGCGATTCCTGCAGGATGCGGCTTTGCTGCTCCAGCTCCTCGTTGCTGACGCGCAGCTCTTCCTGCTGGGTCTGCAACTCTTCGGACTGGCGCTGCGTCTCGGCCAGCAGCGCTTCCAGACGCGAACGGTCCATGCCCGCCCGGATCGCCGACGCCAGCATTTCCGACGCGCCTTCGAGCAGGCTGCGCTCGCTCTCGCTGACCGAATGATTGAAGCCAAGCTCGATGACGGCATACACGCGCTCGTACTGCATGGCCGGCGCCACCACCAATTCGGTCGGCGCCGAGCGCCCCGTGGCCGACGACACTTCCAGATGGCCGGCAGGGACATTGCGCACGTGCAGCAGTTTGCGCGACGTGGCCGACTGGCCGGCCAGGCCTTGCGCCAGCGGGATCTTTTGCGGCAGCCGCTCGGGCGGCAGCGCGTAGCCGCCAAAAAGCTCCAGGTCGTCACCATTGACGACATACCCCGCGCCCACGCTGGCATGCAGGTACTCGGCCAGGTAATCCAGCGCCCGCCTGCCGATTTCATCCAGGCGCAGGTCGCCCCGCAGCCGCATGCTGAGACCGGACAGGCCCGTCGTCACCCACGCCTGCCGCGCCTTGATGCGGTATTCGCGGATGGTCATGCCGGCCGAGGCCACGATCAGGGCCAGCAGCACCAGCGCGCCGCTCCACGAGTAGTAAGTCGAGATCGTCGAGGCCTGGTTCCACGCATTGCGCTCGCGCTGGATCTGCTCCATTTGCAGGGCGTAGAGCTCGCCGACCAGATCGCGCAGCCGGTCCATGGCGTCCTTGCCCGAATCGGTCCGCACCACCGCCATCGCGCCCTCGGCGTCGCCCGCCTTGCGCATTTCGATGGTGTTGTTCAGTTCACTGAGCTTTTGCTGCGTGATACCGGCGATGTCATTGGCGATCCGGCGCTGCGCGGTATTGTCATTCGCGGCTTCCTTCACGACCGCCAACCGCTGCTCGATCAGCGGCACGGAGCGCACGTAGGGTTCCAGATAAGACGGGTCGCCCGTCAGCAGATAGCCTCGCTGCCCGATCTCGGCGTCTTTCAGCGCCGAATTGAACAGGCTGAGCTGGCGCAGCGACTCGGTGGCACGGTCCATGGCCTGGACGGCGCGCGCACGGGTGTCCGCGGACCGGACGTTGACGAAGGCGATGACCAGCGTGGCCACCGCCGCCAAGACGAATCCGGCCATCAGCGTGCGAGGAAAGGCAAGGCGGCTGGCGGGCTGCGGCGATTTCAGCATGAGGTCGATTTACCAAATCAGGAAAGGCGCGCGAATTGCGCAATGCGAGGGTCCGAAGGATTATGCGGATTGAAAAAGACCATAGAAATCCTTCGAACTGTGGAACTATACAGGTCCTTGAAGCCAGATGGTTGCGTATGGATACAACTACGACACCCTATCGGCCCTGGCATGCCCTAGGATTTCGCCTGCACGCACTGCCCCCCTACTCGCGGCTGCCGCCTAGCCCGGCATGCCCCGGCCCTGCCCGCGTGACCGCGCGGCCAGCCGATGGCGCAGACAACCGAATTCCCAGCCGTCCGCGGCACTGACAATCATGAAGAAAATCCTTTTGGTGGACGACCAACCCACGTTGGTCGCCCTGATGAGCGAGTTCCTGAGCAGCGAAGGCTATGACGTAACGACGCATACCGACGGACTCACCGCGCTGCAGCAGATGATTGCGCTGCGCCCCGACCTCGTCATCACCGATCTGTCCATGCCCGGCATGGACGGCGGCGCCCTCCTGACCGCCATGCGGGAAAACGCCTACCTGCACGACACGCCCGTGCTGGTTCTGAGCGGCCGCCCCGAACATGAAATGCTGGAAGCCTGCGGCGAACGCGCGGTCCTGATGCGCAAGCCGGCCAACCCGGATGAAGTGCTGAAGGCGGTGCGCCGCCTGACGCAGGCGGCGCAGCCGCCGTCGCCGGCGCGCGGGGGCTCGGGCCGGCTGACGGCCTCTTTCAGCCGCTTGGGTGCTGCCAGCCTGGAGCGGCTCGTTCAGGCGGCATGACGCCGCCTGAACGGCGTCCTCACCCCACGTGCCCGCCCGCCACGTACATCACCTGACCCGTGATGTACGACGCCTCGGGCGCCGCCAGAAAGCAGATCGCCGCGGCAACCTCTTCCATGCTGCCCATGCGATGCATGGGCGTTCCGGCCAGACAATCCGTATACATTTCCCGCTGCCAGATGCGGTCCTGCTCCGAAGGGGCTTCGGTGTTGCGCGGGATGGCCCGCACGCCATTGTCCAGGGCGCCCGGCGCCACGCCGTTCACGCGCACGCCGGATTCGGCCAGTTCCAGCGCCATGCAGACGGTGGCGGCGTGCACGCCGCCCTTGGACGCGGAATACGGCACGCGGTAAATGCCACGGGTGGCGTTTGAGCCCACGTTCACAATGGCGCCCCGGCCCTGATTGCGCATCACCGGGATCACCTCGCGGCACGACCACAGCGTGGGCCAGAGCGACCGGGTTACCTCTCGTTGCATCTCGTCCGGCGTGTATTCCCAGAAGGGCTTCATCCAGATCGTGCCGCCCACGTTGTGCACCGACACGTCGATCCGGCCATGCGAGTCCATCGTGTACTGCACCATCCGCTGCGCGCCCGCATGGGTTTCCAGATCAGCGTCGATGAACGACGCCTGCCCGCCGGCGTCGCGGATCTCGCGGGCCACGGTCTCGCCCAGTTCGGCGGCGCGATCGACGAGGACGACCGTGGCGCCTTCGGCCGCCAGCCGCTTGGCGGTGGCGCGTCCCACCCCCTGCGCGGCGCCCGTGACCAGCGCGATCTGATTTTCAAATCGATTCATGCGGACTCCCCCTCAATGCGCGCGCGACAACTCGCCCGGCGCGGGCTGTGACGACCGGTTGTCCACGGCCAGCACGGCCAGCAGCGCGCCCGCCAGCGGAATGGCCAGCACCATGAAAAAGCCCGACGGTCCGAACCAGCCCAGGAACGTGCCGCCGATGGCCGAGCCGATGATGGCGCCGGCGCGGCCGATGCCGATGGACCAGCCCGTCGCGGTGGCGCGCAGCGCCGTCGGATACGCGCCGATGACCAGATAGTTCAGCGCCAGCTGCTGGCCGCCGATGCCCAGGCCGGCCGCGCCGATCAGGATGAATACCAGCGTCCAGTCCGTGCCCGCGTAGCCCAGCCCCAGCGCCACCGCAATGCCCAGCGCGAACATCGCGATCAGCAGCGACCGCGTCGACACGCGCGGCATCAGGTAGGACAGCGGAAAGGCGCACACGATGAACACGAGGTTCACGGTGAACGTGCCCATCGGGGCCTGGTCTGCCGGCAAGCCCGCCGCCTTGAGCACCGTGGGCAGCCACGACAGCAGCATGAACCACGCCACCCAGTTCAGCAGGTACACCGACCAGATCGCCAGCGTCTTGCGGGCGTAGCCGTCGGCAAAGAGCGCCTTGACGCTGGCGCGGATCGTCGCGTCTTCCGGCACCGTGAAGCGCGTGCCGGCCGGCAGCGGCTGGCGCGAGATCTTTGCCAGAATGCGGACGACATATCCCTGGCCCGCCGCGTCGCCGCGCATGGCCTTGAATTGCAGCGACTCGGGCAGCAGCACGACCAGCGCCCCGAGCAGCAGCAGCGGCGCCACGCCGCCCACAATGAAGATGCCCTCCCAACCGATCACCGGCAGCATGCGCGCGGCCAGCAGGCCGCCCAGCATGGCGCCCGCGGGCAGGCCCAGCAGCACGCCGGTGATCACCGAGCCACGATGGCGTGCCGGCGCGTACTCCGCCGCCAGCGCCAGCACGATCGGCGTGCAGCCGCCCATGCCCAGCCCCGCGATGAACCGAAGCGTAAGGATGTGCCACGTTTGCGTGGCGCCCGCCGTCGCAAGCGTCGCCAGCCCGAACACCGCCACGCCGATCAGCGCCGCGGGGCGGCGGCCGATCCGGTCGCCCACCAGGCCCAGCGTCATGGCGCCCACCGTCATGCCGACGATGCCCGCCGTGAGGATCGGCGCCAGTTCGCCGGGCTGCAGCTTGAATGCCGCCAGGATCGCCGGCCCGGTGAACGCCATTGCCTGCGTATCAAAGCCATCGAACAGCGCGATCAGAAAGCACAGGGCAAGGACGCGCCATTGAAAGGCGCCCATCCGTTCCTGATCGATCAGGCTCGGAATGGAGAGGGTTGAGGCCATGAGAGTCTCCCCGGGCTCCGCGCGGAGCCCGTTATCGGTATGAGGTATGGGGTGGTGGCGGCATCGCGTCACGGCGATGCCTGCCGGGATCAGGCCTGGGCGGACGCGCGCAGGCGATTGACGATCTGGTTGTCCTTGCCTTGCACAAGACCCGTGAGCACGACGTCGAAGACGATTTCCTTGTACGCGTCTGCCTTCAGGCCCAGTTCGGCGCCGCCGGTCTTGTCGGTCACCGGCGGGATCAACGCTTCGCGGGTGGCGTAAGCGAAATCGTCCCAGATGAGGGGATCGCCCTCGATATTGAATTGCGTCGTCAGCTTGCGGTGCTGATCCGCGCTGACAAAAAGGTGCACGTGCGCCGGGCGGTTGCCGTGGCGGCCCAGCGCGTCCAGCAGCTGCTGGGTGGCGCCCTGGGGCGGACAGCCATAGCCGACCGGCATCAGGGTGCGGAACTCGTACTTGCCGTCCGGGCCGGTACGCACCGCGCCGCGCAGGTTGAAGTCGGTCTGCGCGCCCGTCGGGTCGAAGTGTGAGTAAAAGCCGTTGGAATTGGCATGCCAGCACTCGACGACCGCATTGGCCAGCGGCTCGCCGCCGGTATCGCGCACGATGCCGCGGATCACCAGCGGACCGGCGTTGGCATCCGGATCGGCATCGATGCGCGACACGCCATCGCGCACCGGCGCGCCGGCCACGTAGAGCGGGCCTTCGATGGTGCGCGGCGTGCCGCCATCAAGGCCGGCCAGCTTGTCCTCGTGGTCCATGCGCACGTCCAGATACTTCTCCAGTCCCAGTCCGGCGGCCAGCAGCGCGGCCTCGCCGTCGCGGCCCAGCTGATTCAGGTAATTGACGCCCGCCCACACTTCATCGGGCGTGATGTCCAGATCGTCGATGGCCTTGAAAAGGTCGCTCAACAGGCGGTTCAGAATCTGCTTGAAGCGGGGGTTGCCTTCGCTGCCGTCCAGATTGGTCGCGGCCTTCAGCAGGTCCTGCACTTCCTTCGTGTTGAATACGTCGAGGCTCATGTCTGTCTCCAGTGGGTTATCTGTTTGTTTGGTGTGTTCAGTGTTTCTTGTTCGTGACCTTGACCAGTCCATCGCGCGTGAAGCGCTTGACGCGGTCGTCGTCCAGCGTGATGCCCAGACCCGGGCCGGCGGGCACGGTCAGCTCGAAGTCGCTGTAGTCCAGCGGCTGCGCCAGGATTTCCTCGGTGATCAGCAAGGGGCCAAAGAGCTCCGTGCCCCATTGCAGCTGGGCAAAGCTTGCAAACAGGTGGGCCGATGCCACCGTGCTGACCGCGCCTTCCAGCATCGTGCCGCCATAGAGTTCGATGCCCGCCGCGTCGGCAATCGCCGCCACGCGCTGCGCCGCAAAAAGGCCGCCGTTCTGCTCGATCTTGATGGCGAAGACATCGGCGCCGTGCTGGCGCGCGATCTCGAACGCGGTATCCGGGCCTTGCAAAACCTCGTCGGCCATCAGCGCCACCGGAAACCGGCGCATTAGCCGCGCCAGCGCCGCGGCACTGGCCACCGGCTGCTCCACCAGTTCGCAGCCCGCCTGCGCCAAGGCCGGAATCGCCCAGGCCGCCTGCGTTTCGCTCCACGCCATGTTCACGTCGACCCGCACCGAACCGCGGTCGCCCAGCGCGCGCTTGATGGCGGCCACGTGCTCGATATCCGTCTTCGGATCGCGCGCGCCGATCTTCAGCTTGAAGATGCGGTGGCGGCGCTCTTGCAGCATCTGTTCGGCTTCCGCAATGTCGCGCGTGGTGTCGCCGGACGCCAGCGTCCAGGCCACGGGCAGACGGTCCCGGCGGCGGCCGCCCAGCAGTTCGCTGACCGGCACGCCCAGGCGCTTGCCCTGCGCATCCAGCAGCGCGGTCTCCAGCGCGCTCTTGGCAAAGTGATTGACCTTGACGAGCTTGCCCAGGTGCGCCATCAGCGTCTGGATGCGCGTGGCGTCCTGGCCGATCATGGCCGGCGCGAAGTACGCGTCGATCGACAGCTTCATGGCCTCGGGGCTTTCCGGGCCGTACGCCATGCCGGCGATGGTGGTGCCTTCGCCAATGCCCACCACGCCGTCGCTGCAGAACACCTTCACCAGCATCAGCGTCTGGCCATACATCGTGGCCACCGACAGTTTGTGCGGGCGGATGGTAGGAAGGTCGACGAGAGAGGTTTCGATGCGTTCGATGAAGGCTGCGGGCATGGACGGCGGTGTAGAAGAGGTGGTCACACGGCGTTTATAAGAGCCGGCGACTTTGCGCGTCCAATACTTTGAAAATCCGAATTGATACCTTCAAGGCATAAATAAAAAGCCCCGTCTCAGAGGAACGGGGCCAAAGGCCGATACTTTTCAGGTTATATCGAGCTGGAAGCGAACGGGAGCGATCAGGCCTGAACACGGTGCGGACCACCCGCTCGGGGACCGCCTCCTGCACCCCGGGCCAGATCAATTCGCCGTGATCTTGCCTACTTCGATCACCTTCTTCCACCGGGCAAACTCGTCGGCCTGGAACTTGGTGAATTCCGCCGGCGTATTGCCGACGATCTCAAAGCCCAGTTCCAGCAAACGCGGTTTGACCGACGGGTCGTTCAGCGCCTCGACGATGCCGCCGCGCAGCTTGTCGCGAACGTCGGCGGGAATGTTCTTGGGACCCGCAAACGCCTGCCACGACGTCACGGTCACGCCCTTCAGGCCCAACTCGTCCATGGTCGGCACGTCCGGCAGCAGGGGCGAACGCTTCGCGCTCGTGACCGCCAGGGCGCGCAGCTTGCCGGACTGGATGTGCGTGAGGCTGGTGTTGATGTTGCTGAAGCTGGCGTCGACCTGGCCGCCCAGCAGGTCCACGATGGCGGGTGCGCCGCCCTTGTACGGCACGTGCGTGGCCTGCGTGCCGGTCTCCTGCCAGAACAGTTCGGCGGTCAGGTGGTCCGAGGTGCCGTTGCCCGCCGAGGCGAACGTCATGCGGCCCGGGTTGGCCTTCAGGTACGCCAGCACGCCCTTCAGGTCGCGGAACTGCGAGTTGGCATTGACCACCAGCACGTTGGGCGCCTGCACGGCCACCGTGATGTATTCAAAATCCTTGAGCGCGTCGTAGCCGAGATCCTTGACCAGATGCGGGCCGATCACGAAGGGCCCAAGCGACGACACCAGGATCGTGTAGCCGTCGGGCGCGGCGCGCTTGGCCTGCCCGGCGCCCAGCGTGCCGCCCGCTCCGGGCTTGTTCTCGATCACGAAGGTGGAGCCAAACTTTTCCTGCAGCTTGGGCGCCACCGTGCGGGCGATGAGGTCCGTCGAACCGCCTGGCGGGAATGGCACGATCATCGTGACGGGCTTGGCCGGCCAGTTCTGCGCCTGGGCCGAAGCCGTGACGGCCAGGCCAAGTGCGAGCGTGGTGAACCATTTTTTCATGCGAGTCTCCTCTGGGGTGGCGTCTGTCGCGCCGGTGGTGTTGCATGCGTCCCGCCGCAAGGCCCGCGGCGGGAACGGGAAAATGGATCAGATCCGCTTGCCGACCTCGACACTTTCACGCGTCCAGGCGCGCGCCTGATCGCTGAGCGAGATGCCCAGGCCCGGCCGGGTGGGCACCAGCATGCGGCCGTCCCGGATCTCCAGCCGCTCGTTGAAAAGCGGCTCCAGCCAGTCGAAGTGCTCGACCCACGGTTCGGTCGGATAGATGGCGGCCAGGTGCACGTGCAGCTCCATCGCGAAGTGCGGCGCCAGCATCGCGCCGGCCTGCTCGGCCTGCGAAAGAATCATGAGGAACGGCGTGATGCCGCCCACGCGCGGGGCGTCGGGCTGCACGTAGTCGGCGGCGCGGTGGCGGATCAGCTCGCTGTGCTCGGCCGCGCTGGTCAGCATTTCGCCGGTGGCGATCGGCGTGTCGAACTGCGCGGCCAGCGCGGCGTGGCCTTCGTGGTCGTAGGCGTCCAGCGGCTCTTCGATCCACACCAGGTTGAATTGTTCAAAGATGCGGCACATGCGCTGGGCCGTCGGGCGGTCCCATTGCTGGTTGGCATCGACCATCAGCGGCACGTCGTCGCCCAGGTGCTTGCGCACGGCTTCGACGCGGCGGATATCGAGCTGGCGGTCGGGCTGACCGACCTTCAACTTGATGCCGCCAATGCCGCGCTCGCGCGACGCGCTGGCGTTCACAAGCAATTGCTCAAGCGGCGTGTGCAGAAATCCGCCCGACGTGTTGTAGCAAGCGACCGAGTCGCGATAGGCGCCCAGCAGCTTGGCAAGCGGCAGCTTGGCGCGGCGGGCCTTCAGGTCGTAAAGCGCCACGTCGAACGCGGCGATGGCCTGGGTCGACAGGCCGCTGCGGCCCACCGACGCGCCGGCCCAGCACAGCTTGGTCCAGAGCCGGCCGATATCGCTGGGGTCTTCGCCGATCAGGACGGGCGCGATCTCCTTGGCGTGGGCAAACTGGCCCGGCCCGCCGGCGCGCTTGGAGTAGCTGAGCCCGATACCTTCGTCGCCGCTTTCGGTCTGCACTTCGACGAACAGCATCGCGACCTCGGTCATCGGCTTTTGCCGGCCGGTCAGCACTTTCGCGTCGCTGATCGGGGTGGCCAGCGGCAGATAGCAGGACGAGATGCGCATCCAGGCGATGCGGTCGGCGGGGATCGGGGCGGTCATGGGAGTCTCCAGGTGTCTTGAATGGGCATTGCGGGCAGCAGGCGCTTGGATGTCCAAGCCAATGGACAACGTTGTCATTCCGGGCCAAATAAAAAGCGCCGGGATGCGGAGCCTTGCTGGCGGCGGCGATGAGAACGTGGCAGCTGGCGGTCATGATAACGTTGTCCAAAATTCACGGCAAGCCGCGTCGCGATCCGTACATACCCGTACTATCCTTCCATCCCATGAAGCCCAAGTCCATCACCCTGCATGACGTCGCCCGCGCCGCTGGCGTGTCGCTCATCACCGCTTCGCGCGCGCTCGGCAACCCGGGGCGCGTCTCCGAGGCCACCATCGCGAAAGTCCAGCAGGCCGTGACGGAAACGGGCTACATCCCGAACTTGCTGGCCGGCGGCCTGAAGTCGCGGCGCAGCCACACCGTCGCGGCGCTGGTCCCGATCATCTCGGTGCCGCAGTTCCTGCCCACCATCGAGGCCTTGACCGCCGAGCTCGACCGCGACGGCTACCAGCTCATCCTGGGACAGATGGGCTATGACCGCGGCCGCGAGGAAGCCTTGCTCAATGCCATGGCGGGACGCCGGGTCGACGGCGTCGTCGTCGCCGGCCTGCTGAGCGACATACCGGCCGCGCACCGCCTGCGCGAAATCGGCATCCCCGTCGTCGAGACCTGGGACCTGACCGGCCACCCGCTCGACATGCTGGTGGGTTTTTCGCACCGGCGGGTGGGTAACGCCGTGGCCGAATTCTTCCTGTCCAAGCGATGGCGCAACGTGGGGCTGGCAACCGGCGACGACCAGCGCGCCGCCGTGCGCCGCGCGGGCTTTCTGGAAACCTTGGGCCACGACGTGCCCACGGCCGTGGTACCGGCGCCCAGCAATGTGGCGTCCGGCCGGCGCGCCGCCGCCGAACTGTTGGACAAGGCGCCCGGCCTGCAGGCCATTTTCTGTAGCGCCGACGCGCTTGCCGAGGGCGTGCTGACCGAAGCGCGCGTGCGCGGCCTGCGCGTGCCGCAGGACCTGGCGGTCTGCGGGTTTGGCGGCGCTGATTTTGCCGCGCATCTGGCGCCGTCGCTGACCACCGTGCAGGTCGACGGCGCGAACATCGGCGCGCAGGCCGCGCGCATCCTGATGGCGCGCTGCCGCGGCGAGAGCACGCAGGAGCGCATCATCGACGTGGGTTTCCAGATCGTCGAGCGCGAGTCGACGGGCGGCTGTGCGGCAACTTAGCCAGGTGTCTGACACCCGTTGAGACGCCGCTACTAGCTGACGATCATCTCCGAAGGGTGTCAGACACCTTGTATCTTGGCCGCTGTAGTGATTAGCTATCGCTACAAGCGGACCGATGAGCGTGTTCAGACACCTAGAGCCTGGACTTTGTCGTTCAGATTACGCCTCGGTTCCGCACCTCNGTCAGCAAGCGCTTCAACCCACACGTTGGTGCGCTTTACGCGCGGCTCTTAGCAGCTGGAAAGAGCAAAATGGCCGCGCTAGGCGCGGCCATGAGAAAGCTGGTGCATCTGTGCTTCGGCGTGCTTAAAACTCGGACACCGTATCGGCCCGACTACGCCTGAACGCTTGACGGTCAAGACGGTATCTGTATCTTGGCCRCTGTAGTGATTAGCTATCGCTACAAGCGGACCGATGAGCGTGTTCAGACACCTAGAGCCTGGACTTTGTSGTTCAGATTACGCCTCGGTTCCGCACCTCTGAGCCGGCTGGACACTGGACGGTAGCCTAGGGCTTTGGACCCTGTATGTACAAGGCAAGTGGGCGCAGCGGGCTTCTTTGGTATTGGCAAGGGAGCTTAGGTTTATGTTTTTTCTCGGAATTGACGTTTCTAAGGCGAAGCTRGATTGCGCGCTACTTGGCAGCGATGCCAACAAACGCAAGACCAAGGTCGTACCCAACTCGATAGCGGGCGTGCAGACGCTGCTGCAGTGGTGCGCCAAGCAGGGAGCCGA
>NZ_LMHN01000016.1:361799-635458 GCF_001428165.1 Achromobacter sp. Root170 | reverse complement strand
TTGGACCCTGTATGTACAAGGCAAGTGGGCGCAGCGGGCTTCTTTGGTATTGGCAAGGGAGCTTAGGTTTATGTTTTTTCTCGGAATTGACGTTTCTAAGGCGAAGCTRGATTGCGCGCTGCTTGGCAGCGATGCCAACAAACGCAAGACCAAGGTCGTACCCAACTCGATAGCGGGCGTGCAGACGCTGCTGCAGTGGTGCGCCAAGCAGGGAGCCGAGCCGGCGCAGTTGCATGCCGTGCTCGAGCCCACAGGGCAATAYCAYGAGCAGGCYGCCACGGCCCTGCATGAYGCTTCRGTCRGTGTCTCGTTGGTCAACCCTGCCCAGGTGCGCGACTTCGCCGGKGCGCTGGCGGTGCGCTCCAAAACCGATGGGATCGATAGCTACGTGCTGGCCCGCTACGGTCAGGCGCTCAAGCCTGGGCTGTGGCGCCCCGCRCCGCTGCATGCCCGTCAACTACGGGCCTTGTTGGCTCGGCGCGACGCGCTGGCCAAGGATCTGCAGCGCGAACTCAATCGCCAGGAGAAGACGCAGTTCAGTGATCCACCCGTGCTGGTCGAGGGATCCATCGCCAAAACGATCGCGTTCCTGCGCGAAGAGATCAAACGCCTGGATCATGCGATCAATGACCACATCGACCGCCACCCGGACCTGAAGGAGGATCGGGAACTGCTGACCAGCATCCCCGGCATCGGGGATCGAGCGGGGAACTCGATCCTGTCGATCATGCATAACCGACCGCCACCCGGACCTGAAGGAGGATCGGGAACTGCTGACCAGCATCCCCGGCATCGGGGATCGAGCGGGGAACTCGATCCTGTCGATCATGCATAACCGACCTATCGAGTCAGCCGAGGGCTTGGCCTCCTACCTGGGGGKGGTGCCGGTGCAACGCCAGTCCGGCACCAGTCTGAACAGCCGGCCGCGGCTATCTAAAACGGGTCCCAGCACGGTACGTGCCACCCTCTACATGGCCGCTATCGTCAGCAAGCGCTTCAACCCACACGTTGGTGCGCTTTACGCGCGGCTCTTAGCAGCTGGAAAGAGCAAAATGGCCGCGCTAGGCGCGGCCATGAGAAAGCTGGTGCATCTATGCTTCGGCGTGCTTAAAACTCGGACACCGTATCGGCCCGACTACGCCTGAACGCTTGACGGTCAAGACGGTATCTGTATCTTGGCCACTGTAGTGATTAGCTATCGCTACAAGCGGACCGATGAGCGTGTTCAGACACCTAGAGCCTGGACTTTGTGGTTCAGATTACGCCTCGGTTCCGCACCTCTGAGCCGGCTGGACACTGGACGGTAGCCTAGGGCNCCATGAGAAAGCTGGTGCATCTATGCTTCGGCGTGCTTAAAACTCGGACACCGTATCGGCCCGACTACGCCTGAACGCTTGACGGTCAAGACGGTATCTGGCTGGGCACCTGGCCGCGACCTGCAGTTGTCATGCCGCGCCGCCGGTAGGAGAATTCCGCCGAGCCGCGCGCGTCCGACAGCGCGCCCCCGAAGCGCGTCGCCGCCTCAAGAGGATCCGCCCGTGAAGGATGATGTTGGCCAATACCAGACTCACCCCGTCACCCTGCTCCAGCCGGACCCGTCATCGGAATGGGTCTACCACTGCGCGATGAGCCTGCTCAAGCTGCCCGCGGACGATGCGATCTCCGAGCAGCTTGCCTACATGGGTGAAACCTCCGACATCGACCGCTCCTGGATGATCGAGTACCGCCCGGACATGCTGCGGCTGCGCAATACGCACGAATGGTGCCGCGGCCAGACCGAACCTTTCGTCGCCGAGCTGCAGGATGTGCCCACCACGCTGATCGCCTGGCTGCACCGCTTCATGGTCAAGGGCCAGGCGGTCGCCATCCACGACGTCAACGACCTGCCCCGCACCGCGCGCACCATCCAGGCCGAGTTCCAGCGCCAGGGCAACAAGAGCGTGCTGAGCGTGCCGGTCTCTCATGACGGCAAGCTGCAAGGCATCATCGGCTTTGACACCACGTTGCGCCACCGGCACTGGTCCGCCGCCGAGGTCGGCGCCCTGTACCAATGCGCGAACCTCATCGGTCAGGCCAAGTACGGCAGCGGCCGCACTCGTGCGCCGCTGGGCAACCCTGCCGCGTCAGTGGTGTACCTGAGCATGCGCGGCGTGGTCCGCGGCGTGCAGCCAGAGGCCATCGTCGGCGTGCGCTCAGCCGGCAATTACAGCGAAATCTGGCTTGAGGACGGATCGATGGTGCTGGACTCGCGCGCGCTCGGCGTCTGGTCGACGCTGCTGCCCGAGCAGACATTCTTCCGGGTGCACCGCACCGCCATTGCGAACGCGTTGCATGTCATGGACGTGGACCGCAGAAGCGTCGACAAGTGGCAGATCCGGATGCGGGCCGTGGACGACGCCTGGCCGGTGTCCCGCGCCTATCGCAAGCCGCTGCGCGAGCGCATGGGGCTTTGAGCCCGGGTTTGCCGGTTGCGGCGCCGCCCAATATGCCATTCATCATGCGGGAATGTTGTTTCATCCTGGCGCAGATGGCTGCGTCGGCGGATTTTGGGATCATCGCGGCATGCGGACGGGACACCCCCAGCCGCGCCTCTTCGAGAGAACCGCATGCTGACGTCCCGCCTTCTGCCGCGCATCTCCCTTCTTGCCTTGAGCGCTGTCTGCGCACTGGCTTCCGGCCCGGCCCGGGCAACTGACCTTGCCCTGCAGGATGCCGTTTCCATGGCCGGCATGCAGCTCTACCTGAACGCCGGCGCGCCCGCCCTGATCATCGCGGCGGTGCGCGGCAATGACGTCGTTGTGCAGGGCTATGGCGAGACCGCGCCCGGCAGCGGCGTCGAACCCGACGGCCAATCCATTTTCCGCATCGCGTCGGTGTCCAAGGTGTTTGCCGGCGATGTGCTCGCGTCGTTGGCGGCCAAGGGCAAGCTCAAGCTGACCGATCCGCTTGCGAAGTACGCGCCCGATCAAGCCAAGGTCGACGCCAACGGCCGGCCGATCACGCTGCTGGACCTGGCAACGCATTCGGCCGGCCTGCCCCGCGAATTGCCCAATCCCGACGCCAAGCCCTCCGACAACCCGTTCAACGCCTTCGACCGCGCCTATTACTGGAAGTGGATGGGCACCCACAAGCCGGCCTATGCGCCGGGCACCACCACGCTGTACTCCAACCTGGGTTATGGCCTGTTGGGCGACGCGCTGGCCAAGGCGGGCGGCGCGGACTATTCGACCGTGCTCGCCAACGAGGTCTTCAAGCCCGCCGGCATGACCGACGCCACCAACATGCTGACCGAGGCGCAGAAAAAACGTCTGATGACCGGTCTGGATCCCTTCGACAAGCCGGATCCCAATGCGGTGGCGCCCGACATCATGTACGCCAGCGCCGGAATCTATGCCACGGCGGACGACATGGTGCGCTGGATGCGCTGGCATCTGGATGGCGCCCGGCAAGCCCGCGAGGCCGCGCTCCTGGCCCACACGATGTGGCTGCCGTACGACGGGCTGAAGTCCGTCGTGGGCACGGAAGTCACGGATGGCGACGGCATGGGGCTGGGCTGGGTGGTGACCCTGCCGCGCAACGGCACGCCGTTCCTGCTGGGCAAGAGCGGCGGCATCGGCGGCTTCATGTCCTACGCCGTCCTGTCGCCCAACCGCGACCTGGGCGTGTTCGTCGTCGCCAGCCGGGTGAACTTCGGGATGTTCAACAACATCCATGCGCAGGTGCGCGAACTGGCGGCCGAGCTGGGCCGGTGATGCGGCGCCTTCGTGCGCCGCGCCTGGCCGCAGCGGCGCTGTTGCTGGCGTGGGCCGCGCAGGGCGCGTGGGCGCAGCAGGCGCAAGACATTTTCAAGACCGAAATCTTCCTTACGCCCTACAGCGACCTGTCGGGCGGCGACGACTCGTATCCGCGCCTGAACGGCAGATTTCTGATGATGACTGGCTACACGGGCTTTTTTGGCGTGCGGGACGACAACGGCCAGCTGCCTCGCTCGCACTGGAGCAGCGTGCAACCGACGGCTGAGGCGGCGCTGGTGCTGCAATTGACGCGGGCGTTCTCGGTCCGGACCAAGGCAACCTTCAACTCGTCCACCAACGACACCAAGGACAACGCGTTTTCCGATCTGGGCGTGAATCTGGACAACCTTTTTGCCGCCTACACCGCCGACAACTACGCGCTCTACGGCGGCAAGATGGACCTGGGATTTGGCGACGCCTGGCACATCGTGGACGGCCTGTATTCGGGATTCAACGAGAACTCGGAATTCCGCGGCTCGATCGGTGTGGGCGGACGCTACACCCTGGACACCGCGGGCCGCGGCGCGCACTCGGTCGCCGTCATCCTGTTCAAGCGCGACAACACCGCCATGAACCGCCGGTTCAGCCTGGACGGCGGCCTGCTCGGGCCCGATGAACCGCCCCTGTTCAGCGACCAGCTCAAGTCATTCGTCGTGTCGTACGACTTTCGCGATCTGCCCGGATTGCCGGGCGTCTCGGGCGGGGTGGACGCCGGCCGGCTGCACCTGGATCCGGACCAGGGAAAAAGCGCCAACACGGTATCGGCCCGCCTGAGCTACGACACGCCGCTGGGCAACGCATGGCACCTGAACTGGTTCAACGAAGCCACCTACTCCAGCGCCTTTCGCGGCACGCCGGTCGCCAACGGCAATGGCGTAACCTCGGTGTCGTTGTCTCGTGACCGCTGGCAGGTTACCGCGACGGCCGCCGCGCGCAAGCTGACCGGCGGCGGCCAGACACTGGCGCGGCATGGCTGGCAGGACGGCACGGATTGGGGAGTATCGGGCGCAGTCACCTACGTCACGCCCTTGGGATTGATCGTGCAGGCCGGGCTGACGCATCAGCGTGACCAGGCCCTGCGCATCAACCAGGGCGTTTTCCGCATCGCTTACCAGGCAGGATTCTGAGGCCGACATGAACAACACCATCACGCGCATCACCGCAACGATCGTTCTGGCCCTGGGCGGCGTCATGCCGGCCGGGTCGCAGCCGGTGCCGATTACCCGCGCCGACTACCCGCCGGCGGACGCGGTCGCCATCCCGGCCGGCAGCCGCGAACGCGCCGTGCGGGACTTGCCCGGCATCGTCACGGACATCATGAAACGCAGCCAGGTGCCCGGCCTTGCCGTGGCCGTCGTCATCGACGGCAAGACCGTGCTGGCGCAAGGCTACGGCACGCGCGAGGCCGGCAAGGACGCGCCGGTGGATGCCAACACCGTGTTCCAGATCGCGTCCATCTCCAAGTCGTTGTCGGCAACCGTCGCGGCCATCGAAATCACGCGGGGCAAGGTGGCGTGGGACGACCCCGTGTCGCGTCACCTGCCTGGCTTTGCGCTCAGCAACGCCTATGTGTCCCAACACGCCACCATCGGCGACTTCTTCGCGCACCGCACCGGGCTGCCGGGCACGGCGGGAGACGATCTGGAGGACCTGGGCTTTTCCCGCAACGACGTCATCGCGCGCCTGCGCCTCGTGCCGCTCACCCCCTTTCGCACGTCGTACCACTACGCCAACTTCAGCACCACGATAGGCGCCGAGGCCGTGGCCAAGGCAGCGGGACGACTCTGGGAGCAGCTTGCCGACGAACAGCTGTTCAAGCCGCTGGGCATGGCGTCGACCAGCTACCGCCATGCAGCCTTCGAGGCCCAGGCCAATCGCGCCTTGCTGCATGCCTACCAGAACGGCCGCTTCGTACAGGCGGGCCAGCGCAACGCCGATGCCCAGGCGCCCGCGGGCGGCGTGTCCTCCACGGTGGTGGATCTGGCGCAGTGGCTGAAACTGCTGCTGGCCGACGGGCAGCACCAGGGCAAGCCGCTGGCCGCCCCCGGCGCGTTGCTGCCAGCGCTGTCGCCTCAAGCCTTCAGTGCGCGCGCGCCCGATGTGGATGCGCGTTCCGGCTTTTATGGCTATGGATTCAACGTCAACACGGAAACGGGCGGACGGCCGTCGATGGGACATTCCGGCGCATTCCTCGCGGGCACGGGAACGACGTTTCGCATCGTCCCTTCCGCCGGCATCGGCATCGTCGTGCTGACCAATGGCGCGCCGGTGGGCGCGGCCGAAGCCGTCGCGGCCACATTCATCGACACCGCGCTGTACGGCCAGCCGAGCCGCGACTGGTTTGCGGCGTACCACGGCGCCATGAAGGTGCTTTTCGAGCCGCAGGCCGATCTGACCGGGAAAGCCGCCCCCGCCAAGCCCGCTGCGCCGAAAGCGTTGCCGCAATACACCGGCACGTTCGACAACCCCTATTACGGCCCCGCCCGGATCGAGGAGGCGAAAGGCGCGCTGACGCTGGTGCTCGGCCCCAAGGACATGCGCTTTCCCGTAAGCCACTGGGACGGCGACACGTTCGCCTTTTCGCCGGCCGGCGAA
The DNA here is from genome assembly GCF_001428165.1 of Achromobacter sp. Root170. NCBI lineage: Bacteria > Pseudomonadati > Pseudomonadota > Betaproteobacteria > Burkholderiales > Alcaligenaceae > Achromobacter > Achromobacter sp. Root170. The sequence goes on along the minus strand of NZ_LMHN01000016.1, from coordinate 629,069 downwards.
GCCGAAATGATCGGCTCGCGCGCATCGATTGTCTTCAAGATGGACAAGGGCCGGGCCCAGGGCTTTGACATCCAGTACTACGACGGCGCCGGACTGGGGCGCTGGGTCCGAAAGTAAAGCGGGCGGGCGCGGGTCGAATGTCGACATTCGCCGGATCGCGTCCCACCATTCCCGCCACCACACGCTTCGGGCTAAAGTGCCCGTTCATCGGAATCCACGAAGGATCGAGCATGGCCGACGACAGCACGCTTCTCAACGACAACGCGGTGTACAGGACTTTGCTGGAATCGACCAAGGCGATTCCCTGGAAGATCGATTGGGCCACCATGAAGTTCGCCTACATCGGCCCCCAGATCGAAGCGTTGCTGGGCTGGCGCGCCGACAGCTGGGTCAGCGTCGAGGACTGGGCCATGCGCATGCACCCCGAGGATCGCGAGTACGTGGTGAACTTCTGCGTCTCGCAGTCCCAGGCCGGCATCGACCACGAGGCCGACTACCGGGCGCTGACTCGCGACAACGGGTACGTCTGGATCCGCGACGTGGTTCACGTCGTGCGCACGGAAAGCGGCGAGCCCGAGGCCTTGATCGGCTTCATGTTCGACATCACCGAACGCAAGAAGACCGAGGAAAAGCTGCTCAGCCTGCAGAAAGAGCTGGAAGTGCTGTCCTTCAAGGACGGCTTGACCAACATCGCCAACCGGCGCCGCTTCGACAGCAGTTTCGAACTGGAATGGGAGCGTGCGCGCGGCGAGGGGCAGCCCCTGTCGGTACTGCTCTTCGACGTCGATTTCTTCAAGCAATACAACGACCTGTATGGCCACACGCAGGGCGACAAGTGCCTGATCGAAATCGCCGAGACGCTGAGCCTGGCGCTGGACGGGCCGCGCGACCTGGTTGCGCGCTACGGCGGAGAGGAATTCGTGGTGCTGCTGCCCGAGGCCGACGCCGAGGTCGCCCGCAAAGTCGCCGAACGCTGCCAGCGCCAGCTTCAAAAAAAGGCCATCGTCCACGCGCTGTCGCCGCACGGCAGGCGCGTAACGGTCAGCGCCGGCGCGGGCACGGTGTCGCCGGCCGGCCCGGTGACGGCGGCCGACTTCATCAAGGGCGTGGATCAGGCGCTGTACCTGGCCAAGAACAACGGGCGCAACCGCGTGGAGCATGTGCAGGTGGGCAGATAGCGCCAATCCGCCATTTTCACCCGTAGTTCTCCGTATTGCAGTGCAGCAAAACGTGCTGTAGTGGCCGGGTGGAGGGCGCATTCCGCCCCGTCGCGTGCCCATCATGTCCAAACTCAGAAATCTCTCTCTCCGGAGCAGCCTGACTGCACTGGTGCTTTTTTTCATCTTGATGCTGGTGGCCGTCGGCGCCATCGCCATGCAGCAGCTCTGGAGCATCAGCCAGAAGCAGCGCGCCATGTACACGGAAACCGTCATGCCGCTGCGCGTCGTCGTCGACGCCGCCCGGCAAGGCGCCACGCACTTCCGGCGCATGTACGTCTACATCTGGAACACCGATCCGCAAGCCCGGCAGAACGAACTGCGCCTGAACGACGATTCCGAGAAATCGGTGCTGCAGGCGCGTGACCGCCTGCAGCAGGAGCAGGACCCTGCCCTGCGCGCTCTGGGCGGCAAGCTGGCCGACACCTGGACCCGCTACAAGGCGGCCGTGAACGACGTGAAGGGACTGGCCGACCGCAACGATCCGACCGCGATGACCGTGCTGCACAAGGACTCGGCCGAACTGCACGTGGCCGCGCGCAATATCCTGATGGAAGCGGCCAAGCGCCAGGAAGAGCTGGCCCGCCTGGATACCGAAGACGCCGCCGCGGCAGTCGAACGCACGTTCTGGACACTGACCGCGCTGATCGTGCTGTGCGCGCTGATCGGCAGCATCCTGGGCCTGGGCCTCGTGCGTTCCGTCATGCGCCGCCTGGGCGGCGAACCCGCCTACGCGGCCCAGATCGCGCAGGAAGTCGCAAAGGGCAACCTCGCCGTGCGCGTGCAGCGCCGCGACGGCGACCAGACCAGCGTGCTCGCCAACATGGACGCCATGCGCGCCAACCTGGCGCAACTGGTCAGCCAGGTGCGCCAGTCCAGCGAATCGATCGCCACGGGCGCCACCCAGATCTCCACCGGCAATACCGATCTCAGCCAGCGCACCGAAGAGCAGGCCGCCAACGTCGAAGAGACCGCGGCCTCGATGGAAGAGATGAACGCGGCGGTCAAGCAGAACCTGGAGTCCGTGCAGATGGCCGCCAGCCTGGCCGGCTCGGCAAGCGAAGCCGCCGCGCGCGGAGGCCAAGTGGTCGGCAACGTGGTCAGCACCATGGACGCCATCTCCGCCAGTTCGCGCAAGATCGTCGACATCATCGCCGTCATCGATTCCATCGCGTTCCAGACCAACATCCTCGCGCTGAACGCGGCCGTCGAAGCCGCCCGCGCCGGCGAACAGGGCCGCGGCTTTGCCGTCGTGGCCAGCGAAGTGCGTGCACTGGCCCAGCGCAGCGCCAGCGCCGCCAAGGAAATCAAGCAACTGATCGGCGACAGCGTCGGCAACGTCGAAGCCGGTTCCAACCTGGTGGGCGAAGCGGGCAGCACGATGAACGACATCGTCACCCAGGTGCGCCGCGTGGCCGACCTGATTGCCGAAATCGGCGCCGCCGCGCACGAGCAGGGACAAGGCATCTCGCAGGTGGGCGACGCCATCAACCAGCTAGACCAGACCACGCAGCAGAACGCGTCGCTGGTGGAAGAATCCGCCGCGGCCGCGCACAGCCTGAACGCCCAGGCCGCAACGCTGGTGAAGCTGGTCAGCGTGTTCCGCCTGGCCGAAGACGAAGCGCCGCGCCCCGTGGCGCACGCGCAGATCGCGCAAGCACGCCCCGCTCAGGCGCACATTGCTCAGACGCGCGAGACGCAGCCCGAGCCGACAGCGCCGCCGCCTGCAAAGCCGCAACGCGCGCTGGCCAAGCCCAGCGCGTCGCGCCCGGCTGCGGCCGGCAAACCGGCGTCGCCCCGCCGCGCCGAGGCGAAGCCGGCCGCGCAGCCTAAGGCGCCGCTGCGCGTGCCGGGCGATAGCAAGCCTGCGCAGTCGAATGACGATTGGGAGAGTTTCTGATCGGGAAGTCGGGCAACGCGGCAAACCCACGCTCGCTCCCCTCAGTTCCCTACGCAAGGTAATGAGGCTTGACGCCTGAAGGCGGCCAGCGGGCCGTCTTCACGCAGACCCCTGGCCAATGCCGACGACCTGCGACGCAAGGCCGGTACATGGCGGGCACGTCCACCCCGGACATCGAAGTCGAAAAGCGCGGCCTGCGCGATAACTGCCCGAAGAAACCGGATCGCGCCGCGGCGCTGTATCGCACCGCCCCCACTGCGCTTCACAACGCGCGTTATCGTTTCCACCAATTATCGTAATCCCTAATTTTTTCACTGCTGCTACCCCGTGATAATTTGCGGAAACGTTTCCACAAGGAGCAGAAATGAAGGGCGATGATTTGCAAGCAGCACGGGTCAAGACCGTGGTGGATCACATGGCGCTGGAATGCACGCAGGAGTGGGACAAGGTCATCGACACCTTCGAACACCCCCGCTATGAAATGCACTCCAGCGGCGCCGTTTTCGACGGCGAGAGCGAAGTCATGGGGTATTTCCAGTCATCGCGCGCGTCATTCCCGGACTTGAAGAACGAGATCATCGCGGTTGCCGCCGCCGACGGAACGGACACCGTGTTGGTTGAGTTCTGGCTGTCCGGCACGCACGCCGGCCCCTTCACCGTCGATGGCAAGACCTACGAGCCGACCGGCCGCAAGTTCCGCGTGCGCATGGCCGCGTCCTTCGAATTTGCGCCGAACTCGGACAAGGTGATCTGCGAGCGCCCCTATACCTGTCAAAACGCCAAGCTGCGTTCGCTCGGGTTGCTGTAGAAGTACAGGCTTTCCCGTTCAGGAGGCGGGAAGGCGCGAAGCATGAAGTTGTTCTGCACATAACAGCCAGGGCGGGCCATCCGGCACTGCACCAGGAATCCAACTCGAGGAGACAACAATGATGAAGCTGTCTGCCGCAGCGGCCGTGCTGCTCGCTGTACTCGGCATGGGAACTGCCCACGCCGACGATTATCCGAACCGCCCGATCCGCATGCTATTGCCCTTCTCCGCGGGCGGCGGCGGCGACACGCTGGGCAGGATCCTGGCAGAGCGCTTTGCCGTCGAACTGAAGCAACCCGTGATCGTGGAGAACAAGCCTGGCGCGGGCGGCACCATCGGCATTGCTTCAGTCGCGCGCGCGGCGCCTGACGGCTACACGATCACGATCGGCGGCATGACGACACATATCCTGTCTCCTTCCGTCTACAAGGATCTGCAATACGACCCGATAAAGAGCTTCACATCGCTCGGAGCCATTGGCAATTCAGCCATCATGGTCGTGGCTAACAACAACTTCGCCGCCAACAACATCGCTGAACTCAAAAACCTGGCCGCCTCCCGCAACGATCCAGTCCAGTACGGCAGTTGGGGGATCGGTTCGACGGGCCACTTCTGCGGAGAAGTGCTCGTGCAGAAGGGTGGCCTGAAGCTGCAACATGTTCCCTACAAGGGAACCACCCAGATCATGACCGACATCATGGGCGGTCATGTCGACGTCGGATTCGTCGATATGGCCACAGCGACCCCGATGGTCACGCAGCACAAGGTCAAGGGTTTGGCCGTCTGTACCCAGCGATCGCCCAGTGTCCCGGACATCCAGAGCTACAAGGAACAGGGTATCGACTTCGATCGCGAGTTGAACTGGGCCATGTACGTTCCGGCCGGAACGCCAACGCCTATCGTTGCCAAGCTGTCCCACACGCTGGAAAAGGTGCTCAAGGAAGCGGACGTCAAGGACAAGCTGCTTGGATTGGGCATTACGGCAAATTACGTTCCCGGACCGGCGCACGAAAAGGCCAACATCGCTGATATCGAAGCCTGGCGAGCCGTGGCCCGCGACGCCGGCATCAAGCCCCAGTAACTGCATCTCCACGGCGACGAGTGAGCTCGTCGCCGCTTTCGCGAGACCTCAATGAACCTGCTTCAAGACCGTGTCGCCGTCATATCCGGCGCCGCCCATCCCAAGGGGATCGGCAAGGCAACCGCCAAGCTATTCCTCGAGCATGGCGCCCGCGTGGCCATCCTTGACCTTGACGCGGCTCGCATACGCGAGGCCGCCGAAGACCTCGGCGCGCCGCAATCCCGACTCATTGCTTTAGGCTGCGATGTCGGCGACGCCCAGCAATGCCGCGCGGCAATCGATTCGGTTACGCAATGGGCCGGCGGCCGAATCGACGTGCTGGTGAACAATGCCGCCGTCACGCAAAAGGCGGCTTTCCAGGAGATATCTCCCGCGGACTTCGATCGGATCCTGCGGGTGAACCTGACTGGCGTCTTCAATCTGAGTCAGGCGGTCATTGCACGGATGATCGGGCAGCAGGCAGGAAGCATCATCTCGATTTCCTCGCTCTCCGCCCAGAACGGCGGCGGCATCTTTGGCGGCGCCCATTATTGCGCCGCCAAAGCCGGCGTGCAGGGCATCACGCGCGCCATGGCCAAGGAATTAGGCCAATACAGGATCCGCGTCAACGCCATATCACCCGGGCTCATCACCACCGACTTTTCCCGAACTGGCCGCTCGGATGAAAGCAAGGACGAAGCCGCTCAAGGCTGGCCATTGCGGCGGGCGGGGCGGCCACACGAAATCGCCGGCGGCTGTCTCTTCCTGGCGAGCGACCTCTCAACTTACATCACCGGCACGACGTTGGACATCAACGGCGGCGCATACATGAATTAAGGAAACAGCATGAGCAAGATCCTTGGGGGAGTCCGGCAGGTGGGCTACGTGGTTCGCGACATAGAGAAGGCCATGAAGCATTGGTCTGACGTGTTGGGCGTGGGACCGTGGTTCTACAAGGAGGAAGTGGGAACCACCGAGTTCCGCTACCAGGGCAAGCAATCCCGCCCTCCCCGCCTCTCCATCGCGTTGGCCAATACGGGGCCACTTCAGATTGAGCTGATACAGCAACGGGATGACGCGCCGTCGCTGTATCTGGACTCCCTGCGCAAAGGCGGAGAGTGCGCTCAACACGTGGCGTTCTGGACGCTGGACCACTTTGACGACTTTTGCGCCCACCTGAGCGCTCGCGGCTATGTGGAAGGCCATGGAGGGCGGATGGGAACGCGCGGCCGGTTCTCGTACTTTGTTCACCCCGACCTGCCCAGCGGCATGATCGAAATCTCCGAGATGAAAGGCGGAAAAGGCGAGTATTTCGAAGAGATCAGAAAGGCCAGCGAATCGTGGGACGGGTCCGCGCCGATCCGAGTGCGAACCTAGCCGGCCGTGCGCCAAAGACGGTGTATGTTAGCCACTTTTGGCACGGACAGAACGCAATCATGAAAGACCGGATCACAATTCGCGATGTTGCCAGGAAGGCCGGGGTGTCCCTGGGAACGGCATCGCGCGCGCTCAACCGTACAGGACGCGTCAGCGAGTCAGCCATCGCTGCGGTCGAACAGGCCGCGCGCAGTCTTGACTACCGTCCGGACGCCGTCGCGAGAAGCCTGCGGACAAAGTCTTCAGGCGTGATCGGGCTGCTGGTGTCAGATCTGGCCAATCCGCTTTACGCACGCATCATCACCGCTACGGAATCGGCGCTACAGGCGGAGGGCTACTCGCTGCTGGTGGCCAGCACCCATAACGAGCGGCGGCGTGAAGCGTCATTGATCGAGATATTTCGTGGCCGCCGGGTTGACGCGTTGATCCTCGGGCCCTGCGAAAGAGAGTCAGCCGATCTCATCGATGCGCTATCGCAGGAAATTCCGGTCGTGGCGCTGGATCGGGAGTTCGGTACGTCCTCCGTTGGTATCCATGTGGATCACGCGGCTGGGGCATTCCAGGCAACGCAATATCTGCTCAACCTGGGTCACCGGCGGATCGCCCTGCTTACGCCAGGAACCGACTTGCGTACGGGAAAGGAGCGCATCGCGGGCTTTCGTCATGCCTACGACGTGCACGGCATCTCGCCGGACCCGGCACTGATCCGTGCCGAACAGTCAGCAATGCAGTTTGCATTCGCCGAGGCCATGTCGCTGCTGTCGCATGCCAACCGCCCCACGGCCTTCGTCTGCCTGGGTACGCGAATACTGTCCGGCGTGCTTCAAGCCCTTCGACACACCGGCGACTCGGTGCCGAACGACATCAGCGTCATCAGCATCGGCGATACCGACCTGTCTCGGCTGTTCAGCCCTTCCATCACCTCGCTCAGTTGGGATCTGGAGGCGATGGGCACTTGCGCGGCGCAGCAGGTTCTCAAGCAACTGGATCGTCAGAATTCTTCAGAGCAAGGCGATCGCATTGTCATCAAAACACAACTGATACTGCGTGAGTCATGCGCTCCCGTGGCGCCCAGTTGACCCTTCACCCAAGGAAAATTCCATGACGCTTCCGTACACAGAAACCCACCAAGACCGTCTGCTGACCGTCAACATCGAAGACGGCGTGCAGCTTCCTGGCGCGGCGCCCGGCTCCTCGATCATTCCGCTCTTCCTCGATAGAGAAAACGGCGTCTGGGTTCTGTACGGAAAGTTCGCGCCGGGCACTCGCCTTCCCACCCACTTCCATACCGGCGTCGTCCACTTCTTTACGACGAAGGGCCAGTGGAACTATCTCGAATATCCGAACGACCCGCAGACAGCCGGCAGTTACCTGTACGAACCCGGCGGCTCCGTCCACACCTTTTCCGTGCCCGACACCGCCACGGAACCTGCCGAGGGATTCATGGTGGTATTCGGCGCCAACATCAACTTCATTGATGGCCAGTTCGCGAACATTCGCGATGCGGGCGCCATCGAAGACTCGATCATCGACGCAGCCAGGAAGGCCGGTCTGCCGCTGCCCCGCTACATTCGTCCGAAGGGCGGCGCCGAGTTCACGCGAGATTGAACCCGGAGACCATCAGCCATGCGGTTGAAATCCAAGATTGCCCTGGTCGCCGGCGCAGGCACATTGCGAAGCGCATTCTCGTCACCCGATCTGGTCGGCAATGGCGCCGCCTGTGCGATTCGGTTTGCCCAGGAAGGGGCAACGGTCATCTGCGCAGACCGGTCCTTGCCGGCCGCCCAGGAGACAATCGAGAGAATTCTGTCGGAGGGCGGTGCGGCACATGCCATCGAACTTGACGTCACCGATTCGGCCCGGATTGGCCACGCTGCACAGGACATCGCGCATCGTTTTGGCGGCATCGACATCCTGCACAACAACGTCGGCATCGAGATCCAGGGTGACCTGCTTGCGGTGCAGGATGACGAATGGGATCGCGTCATGACGGTCAATGTACGCGGGTCCATGGCCATGGCGCGCGCCTTTCTGCCGCAAATGAAAGCGCGCGGCGGGGGCTCTATCGTCAATGTCTCGTCGACGGCCAGTCTGAAATGGAGTCCGATGCAATTTCTTTCGTACAGCACCGCCAAGGCGGCGGTCAATCACATGACGCGGGTCATCGCCCGCCAGTATGCAGCCGATCAGGTCCGCTGCAACTGCATCATCCCCGGCATGATCCGGACGCCTCATGCGGACGCGCTCTACTCATCGGCGCACGCTGCCGCGCAAGGCCATGAAGCGCGCGACGCCCGATGCCCGATGGGCCGTCAGGGAAGTCCCTGGGATATCGCGAATGCGGCGCTCTTTCTTGCGTCCGACGAAGCCGCGTATATCACGGGCAGCCTGATGGTGGTCGATGGGGGATCCAGCCTTTGACCGGCGTCCGCGATGTCAAGGCTGGCCGGGACGCACGCCCAGCGCGCGCATCCACGGCATGTCCGGCAGACCCTGGATGGGCGCCCCGCCCGGCATCGGAAAGCCCACGGGATTGAGCGCGGCGTCTTGCAGCACCCGGGCCCATTCGCGCGGGTCGATCGGTTCGCCCATGCGCGCGCGCACGTCCAGCAAGTCCAGCGCCGCGCGCCGGTGTCCCGCCTCGGCCGCGTCGCGGAACAGGCGTTCGGCCACGGCGTAGTTCTTGGGCACGCCGCGGCCCATGCCGGTCAGTTCGCCCAGGTAGGTCTGCGCGGGTGCGAAGCCCTGGTCGGCGGCGCGCTGGTACCAGCGGGCGGCGACGGGGTAGTTCTGTTGCACGTGCTCGCCGTTCTCGGCGATCAGGCCCAAGGTGGTCATGGCGACCACGTCGCCCGCCTTGGCGCGCGCCTGCAGCGACGCCAGCCGGGGTTCATCCACATACTGGGCGCCCCGCTCGATCTCGTATTCCCATGCGCTCATGCGCGCCTTGATCAGGTCGCGGCCCAGGGTGGGCGACGGGCCACGGCCCTGCGCGGTCTGGCCGCCGGATCCGCCGGGCGTCGCGGGCGTCTGCCCGTCCGCCAGCGTCGTGAAGGTCACCGTGCCGACCAGGCTGCTGGCGTAGTGCGGAATCTGCCGGTAGGCGGTGGCCACCTGCACGTCGGCGGTCAACTGCTTGAAGAAGGTTTCCACGGGCGCCGTGGCGGGCAGCGCGCGCAGGCCCTGCGCAAAGTAGTACGCATAAGGGCTGTGACGCGGTCCTTGATTGCCGAAGCCGTCCTCGGCGGTCGCCCCGGGCTGCGTCGAAAACGCGATCAGCTCCCCGCCCGCGGGCACGGCATGCACCAGCCCGGCGGCAGGCGTGCCGCGCGTCAGGTTGGTGCGGCAGGCGTCCAGCACCATCAGGCGCGCGCGCACGTTGGCGCGCCGCAGGGCCTGCGAAACGCGCCTCAGGCTTAGCGAACTTTGCTGCGCCGTGCGGATGCGCACGTCGCCCAGCGGCAACGGCAGGTCCACGCCAAACAGATAGTTCACGTCGTCCACGGCGACGGCGTGTCCGGCGAAGTACATCAGCGCCAGATCCCCGCCTGCGGCGCGATCGGCGAATTCGTCGACGGCGGCTTCCATCTGCGCGGTGGTCAGATCCGTGAGCAGCGTCACATCGATGCTTCGCTGGCGCAGCGCCTCGGCGATCAGGCGCGCGTCGTTGACCGGGTTGACGAGCGCGTTGGCCGGCACGGCGTAGCGGGCGTTGCCGATCACCAGCGCGTAACGGCGCCGGGCAGCAGCCGGATTGGACGCCGCCTCGCGGTCCGCCTGGGAGGCCGCATTGGATTCGGGGTTGGGCACCGCCGCGCTGGCGGCGGGGTCGTCATCCGGCGCCGGCGCGGGCGTGGCGGGCGGGTTCGACGGCGCGGCGGACGGCGGCGGGTCGTCGTCCATCATGTTCCGATTGTTCAGCCCTCTGGCGTTGCTGCCGGCCGCCCACACGGCGGTCGCCGGTCCGCCGCTCAGGGCGGCGCCAAGCAACGCCGTCAGCAGACGCCGCCGCATGAGGGGGTGTGAGCGCGAAATGGGTGCGCTGGCACGGGCGGGTGGGTCGATGCGCTTCATGAGGGTTCGCGAACGGGGTTTCAAAGGGGGGGCTTCAAGGGGTGGGGCAGGCGCCGGCCGGCGCTGCCGTGGCGGACAGCGCGCCCAGCGCCGCCGCGGCGTCTCGCAGCGACGACTCGCGCGTGGCGGCCAGGACGTAACGGCCATCGGCGTCGGGGCCGTCGACGATGGACACGGCGTACTGAGACAGGGTGTTGCGCAGTTGCCGGGCGGTCAACGCGTCGGGCAGGTCCACCACCAGACGCGGGCACGAGGCGCCCCCGCGCGTCAGCACCGCATCGGGCGCAGCGCCGCCAGCGTCCGGACCGACGGGCGCCTGTTGCGCCACCATGACGGACAGCACGATCGCCAGCGCCCAGCCCAGCGGCATCAAGGGGCTGGCGGGCGTGGGCCACAGCCACTGCCACAGCCGGCGCGCGCGGGAGGCTGGCGCGTTCCGCGGACGCTGCTGCGCTAACGCGCGCAGAAAGGCGGCATCGCGCTCGGCCTGCCCGATCTCGTTGTGCGCCAGCTGGCGGGCTTGTGCCAGGTTGCGCCACGCCTCAAGCTCTGCCCGCAGCGCGGGATCGCGCGCGAGGTCCGCTTCGAAGGACCGGCGGGCATCCGGATCCATGCCGCCCGACAGATAGGTCAGCACTCGGTCCTCGGGAATCATCGGTCCATTCCTTTACGCGTGCAGTCGGTCACCAGCTTGCGCGCGGCGTGCAGGCGACTCTTCACGGTGGGCACGTGCAGGTCCTGCTGCCGCGCGATCTGCTCCATCGGCATGTCGTCCAGATACAGGAACATGGTGGTACGCAGCGTATCGCTGAGTTTGTTGATGCAATCGCGCATGCGCTTGATGATCGACAGGTGCTCGTAGGCGCGCGCCGGGTCGTTGAACTCGGAAGAATCAGCCACGTGCCGCGCATCGCCGAGCGCCGCGTCCTCCCCTTCCTCAATGCCCTGCGGGCCAGTCAAGTGCACTTCGTGCCGCGTGCGGCGATGGATCTGGATCAATTCATGCAGCGATCCGCGGTACAGGTAGCCGCCCAGCTTGCTGACCGCCAGCTCGTGCGCCGTCCATCCGCCCACGGGCTGGCCGTGCAACAGGGCTTCGTCCTTGAAGGAGCGCGTCTGCAGGAACTTCATGAGCGCGTTATTGAACGCATCCACCACGCCTTCCGGCGGTGCATTGAAGAATTTCCTGCGCAGCTTCAGCGTGATGTGCTGCTCGGCCTTGTTGCGAAACGCCAGCGCGTAGCGCGGGTCGGCGTGCAGGATGCGCAGCAGCGCGTCGACGTTATTGATGACGTAACGCTTGGAATCGAGCGTATTCATGATTCGGATTCTGGGAGCTGCGGCACCTTAGCCGCGCAGGGGCGGAAAATCAAGCGCGGCGGCGCATCGCGGCGATCCCGCGGACGGTAAAGGCGATGGCGATGGCCGCGCACAGATAGAAGCCGAATCCGAACGACAGGCTGTTCCACAGGTTGGACGCCATGTCGCCCGCCAGACTGCGGCTGGCGCGCGAACTGCCCATGAAACCCGCGAACTGGCGCGTCGCGTCCATGACTTCCCGCACTTGCGAAACCACGCCCGCCAGCGCAATGGCCCACAACGCCAGCGGCGCGAAATAGCCCAGGCGCGCCGCGCGATGTTCCATGAGCGAAGGCAGCAGCGGCCCCGCAACGGCCAGCAGCCACACCACGGCATACACGCCCGCGCCCGCACCCTGCCCTGCGATTGCACCCTGCAGGCTGGCGCCGTTCTGCAGGCGAAGCAGGTCGTAGAAGCTCAGGCTGGCGGCCGATCCCATCATGCGCACGGTAATGACGGCAAAGAGCGTCGTGCCCAGCAGGAACAGCAGTGCGCCCGCCGCGTCGCCGCGGTTGACGCGCCGCGCCGCGATCGCCGTCCAACGCGCCGCATGGGTCCTGGCCTGCGCCAATACGTCTTGTGCTTTGTCCTGCATGGTCTTTCCTTGTGAGGGTGAGGCGCGAAGGCCGGTACTAGTCGCTACGCGCGGCCGAACAGAAGGTTCGATTTTTTTTCGGGTCTTATTTGGCGATTGCCATTTCGGGTTCCGGTTTATGCTTCGCCCCAACTTTTTTCGAACCTTTTCCGAATCGGCGCGTAGCCATGGTCAAGGGCTCGCCTTTTCAGCCCCGCCTGCTGGAAAGCAAACCGCCACTTCCACCTGCCGATATTTCCCACCATCAAGAACGGAGCCTTCAAACATGTCCACCCCTACCCCGCTGTCCGCCCTGTACCAGACCCTCGTGCAAGAAGAACTGGGCCTGGTCGCCAGCCAGGACGATCAAGGCGACGTGGTCTTCAAGCATCCCGATCTGGGCATCATGTACTTCAGCCTGAGCGACGCAGACCCCGAGTTCCTGCGCCTGGTCTACCCCAGCTTCGTGCAGGCCGACGAACTGGACCTGACGCGCGACCAGTTCCTGGAGGTCATCAACGTCGTGAACAACCGCTGCAAGGCCATCAAGCTGACGCTGGCCCCCGAAAGCGCCGACCGCCCCGCACGCGTGTCGGCATCGGTGGAGAGCTTCGTGGCCGCCCCCGACACGCTGCCCGACCTTGCGCTGCTGCGCGGCATCGCGGCGCGCTGCGTGTCGGCCGTGCGCCATGGCGTGCACGAACTGGTCAAACTGTCGATGGAGTTCAAGCAGTCCGCCAACTGAGGCGCGCCCGCGCCGCGCAATTGAAAGAAGTCTGGCCCCGCGTTGTAACTTTGCGATACATTGCAGGGCTTTGATGAAAATGGCGCCCAAGAGGCGCCAATTTTTTCTGCCTACAACATGATGTCGATGCGCCTGTCCGATTCCCGTTCGTTGCTCCTTCGCCTTGCGGCCAGCGTGCTGCTCCTGGCGGGCTTGTCCGCCTGCGCCGTCAAGACCAATTCGCGGGGCAACCTCGTGTACGGGGTGGACACCGCCGCCCTGTTCGGCACCGAGATCGGCCAGTTTCCCTTGCAGGATGGCGGGCTGGGCACCTTGCGGCGCGAAGGCAAGAACTTCTCGGTCAAGCTGTCGGGTAACCAGCGCGTGGTGCCGATCAACAACGTGGAATCGGCGCGTATCGCGCGCACCGAGAACGTCGGCTCGCGCACGGTGGTCGTGATCGAGACCCAGCGCCGCAACTGCGATTACCGCTACAGCGTGCTGGCCATCGAAGGGTCCGACGTGCTGTCGTGGGACGTGGGCAATTGCCGCGACCGGCCGGTCGTGCTGGTCCAGGATGACCGCAGCGCCCTGACTTTCGACTTCCCCAAGGGCTCGTCGATCGAACGCTTCGTCTACACGCAAGACGGCCGCATGCGCCGCGGCAACGTGAAGGCGGTGGCAGGATTGAATCCGCGCGCCAAGCCGTTCGCCGACGAGTCGCTGTATCCGCCCGGGTACATGGATTCGATCCGCCTGCATGGCGTCTATCCGCCGCCCGCCGCGCCGGCCGCCCGGCCGGGCAAGGCGGCAAAGCCCGCCAGCGGCAACCGGCCGAACCGGCGCACCGCCCCCGACGCTCCCGCAGCGGTGCAAACCCAGACGGCCAGCGGCGCGGCCAGCGCAGGCCGCGTCGTGCCACCGCCCCCGCAGCGCGTGCCGGCGGGCGACACGCCCGCGCCGGCCCGTTCGGGCACGGCATCGCGCACGCCCGCCAAGCTGGATCTGCCCGATGAAGAAATCACCTCGACCCGCCTGGATCTGAGGGATTGAACGTGCGCCAAGCCCAGATTCGCCAGATCCTCTTCCTGATCGTCCTGACGGTCATCTACCTGAGTTTTGAACTCGGGTTCAACGCCCGGCTGCTCGATGTGGTGGGCAGCCGCGCGACGCCGCACGACATCGAGGAGCTGGAATTCTTCGGCCGCACCCTGTCCGGCATCGCCGCGGCGCTGGTCGTGCTGCAACTGATGCTGGCGCGGCGGCTTGCCACCGGCGGCCGGCCGTCGTACCTGAAGATTGCCATTGCCTGCGTGGTGACGGCGCTGCTCGTCTTCAGCGCCATCAAGATGATGGTGAGCGTGCTGGTCGACTCGCGCGACGGCGAGTTCCGCCGCGTTGCCACCAACGCCGGACTGCTGCAACGATCGCTCGTGCAGGGCGACCTGCATCTGGATGGGCTGGTCGACGATGGCGTCTACGCGCGCCCCGAAGGCAAGGCGTTCCTGGCGGTGTTCCAGGTGCTGCTGTCCAACATCGACAACCTGGACGACAAGGTCGAACCCAAGAAGCGGCAGGTCATCCGCACCGACCTGCAACGCCAGATGAAGACCTTCACCTTCGATGACCGCGAAGTCCGCATGACGGCGCCGGGCATTCGGGGGTATCACCAGGTCTACACCAGCGTGATGCAGTCCGTGGCCGAGCGCTGGAAGCAGTACGCGGGCGTGCCGGTGGCGTCGGACATCGGCCTTGCGCGCGAACAGGACCGCGCCTGGGGCGATTACCGCCGCAACCTGTCGCGCCGCGGCTGGACCCCGGAAAGCGTGCCCGCCCGCTATCAGGGCCGCGTGGTGCAGGACGTGCGCAAGCGCATTCCCGTGCCTGCAGGCTGGCAGCCGCACGACCGCGCCACCTTCAACGAAGCCGTCGCGCAGCAATACTGGAAAACGATGCGCAGCCGCACGGTGCACGTCGAAGGCGACGCCATCCCGCCGGGGCTGTCGTACGAAGATTTCGTGGCACGGCCCGGCGTGCAGAAGCTGCTGCGCCAGACCTTGATGGTGCCGGCCACCATGAACGTCGCGCCCAACTACACCGACGCCGCCGGCTTCAAGCGGCTGTACGACGGCATGCTGGACCGCGCGGTGGACGAAGCCCTGCCGCGCTTTTCGGCGAGCAGCGCGGATTTTTCGCGCGGCGGCCAGCATTACAAGCTGGGCGAAGACGCCGCGCGCGCGGCGATCGTGCCGCCCGTCGCGCTGCTGTTTTCATTGCTGGGCGCGGTGGGCCACTTCGGCAAGCTGCTGTACCTGATCGTCAAGCTCATCGTCTGGCTGCGCACGCCCGCCGGCCAGCAGCCGGGGCGCACCGCGACGCGGGCCGCGGGCCTGGCGCTGGTCCTGACGCTGGCCTGCGTCTGGACCGCGTTCTCGTTCATGCAGAACGGCGTCACGCAAAGCGACCTCTTCCAGCAGATGTCGCGCGTGGAAGGCGGCCGCGATGACGAATCGATCGGCCAGGCGCTGCGCCGCCGCGTGCTGGCCAACGTGGCGCACGTGATCGTGGTGGGGCAGGCCTACACCTACCCCTTCAACGAGGCCGTGCGCACTTACGTGCTGGGCGGCTTCCGGTTTGGGTATCACGGCAATGCGGGCTGATCGCCTGATGGCCGGATACCGTCAATAGGCGGGCGGCTTCGCCTCCCGCCCGGCAGAGGCGGCCTGCGCCAGCGCGCGGGTGATGATGCTGGTCGACACGTTGGCAAAATAGCGCGCGCCCATTGCCCCGTACTTTTCCTCGTCCTGCGGCGTCAGCGCGATGATCCCCGAGCACTTGCCGGCCCCGGCGATGGCGCGCAGCCCGGCCTCGATGGCGCGTTGCACGGGTTCGGCATTCCAGTCGCTGCCGTGGCCCATCGCGTGCGCCAGATCATTGGGCCCGATGAACACCGCATCCACGCCGTCCACCGCCGCAATTTCGCCCGCCGCCGCAATGGCCTCGGGCGTTTCGATCATGGCGATAAAGCCGATGCCGTCATTGCTGCGCTGCGTGTGACCTGCGCCGCCGAAAGCCCCGTAACCCGCCGCGCGCGTACTGAAGGCGCTGCCGCGGCGGCCCACCGGCGGATAGTGGATCATGCCGGCCAGACGCCGCGCCTGCTCGGCGGTCTCCACCATCGGCACCTGCACGGCGCTTGCGCCCATGTCCAGGATGCGCGGCAAGTCGTGCTCAAAGCAGCGCACGATCGGCACGATGCCCGTGGCCCGTGCGGCGCGCAGCATGTGTTCGGTCATGCCCAAATCGGCACTGCCGTGCTCGTTGTCCAGGATGATGAAGTCAAAGCCGGCATACGCGCACATCTCTACGATGGCCGGGCTGGGCAGTCCGTTGAACAGGCCACGCAGCGGCTTGCCACTGCGCAGCATGTCCGGCAGGCGGCCGTCCAGCGGGAAGCGGGGATCGGTCATGCAAGTCTCCTGTGTCGGGGCGGGGTCAGTCAGCCTGAATGCCGGCGTCCTTGATCACCTTGCCCCATTTTTCTATTTCGCTGCGTTGGAACTTCGAGAATTCTGCCGAACCGCGGCCGTCGGGCGCAACGCCCAACGTCAGCAGCTTGGCGCGCACGTCCGGGCTGTTGACGATAGCCGCGATCTCGCGGCCCAGGCGGTCCACGACCGGCGCGGGCGTTCCGGCCGGCGCGAAGATGCCCTGCCACGATTGCATCGCGAAACCGGGCACGCCCAGCTCGGCGAGCGGCTTGACGCCGGGCAGGTCCGCCAACGGGGCCGCGCTGGTCACGCCCAAGACCTTGACGCGCTTGGCATCGATCATGGGACGCGCGGCCGCGACGGTTTCGAACACCATGTCGATCTGTCCGCCGATCAGATCCACCATTGCCTGCGATCCCCCCTTGTAGACGATCTGGCGCAGGCGCGTGCCGGAAATGGACTGGAAGAGCTGGCCCGACAGATGCTGCGACGTGCCTGCGCCGGCCGTGCCGTAAGTCAGGCCGTCCGGATCGGCGCGCGCGGCGTCGATCACCTGCTGCACCGAATTGAACGGACTGTCGGCGCGCACCACCAGCGCATTGCTGACCATGCCCACCAAGCCGACCGGCGTGAAGTCCTTGACCGGGTCGTACCCTAGCGACTTGATGAAAAACGGATTGACGGCGTGCGTGGTGATGGTGCCGCCCACAATGGTGTAGCCATCGGGCTCGGCGCGGGCCACCAGTTGCGTGCCCACGATACCGGACACGCCCGGCTTGTTCTCGACGATGACCGACTGCCCCAGGCGGGCGCTCAGTTGCTCGGCCATCAGGCGGGCCACGCCGTCGGATACGCCACCCGGCGAAAACGGCACGATGTACCGGATGTTCTTGGTGGGCCAGGCTGGCGTGCCGCCTTGGGCGTGGGCCATGCCGGCGGTCAGCCCGATCGCCGCGATGGCGGTCAGGGTACGGACGAAAATGCTGCGCATGCGTTTGTCTCCTGGAGTCGATGAGCGCGGTCTGCGCGCGCTTTTTTGGGTAGTGCCGGAAAAAAGAAAAAAACGTGTGTCAGGGCCCCGCCCGGACCGTCGCGCGTTCGACCAGGCCGCAGGGCACGACGATGTCGCGCGGCCGCAGTTCGGCCTGCATCTGTTCGCGCAGCAGGTCGACGGTGGCGTCCACCATGGGTTCGACCTGCTGACGCACGGTAGTCAGGCGATACGCGCCCCACGCGGCCTGCGGGACGTCGTCAAACCCCACAACGGCCACGTCCTCGGGCACGCGCAGGCCCAGTTCCTGACGCAGCACGTCCAGCGCCGCAATCGCCATGTGATCGTTGCCGGCAAACAGCGCGTCCGGCGGATCGGCGGCAAACATCTGCCGCACGGCGGCCTGCGCCAGATCGAAGTCGTAGTGGCCCACGTCGCGGCAGGCGACGTCGTGGCCGAGTTCCCGCAAGGCGTCGCGGTAACCGCGTTCGCGCTCGATGCTGGTGGACGAATCCTCCAGCCCCGCCAGAAAGCCGAAGCGGCGATAGCCGCGTTCGACCAGCAGGCGCGCCACCAATTGGCCGCCCGCGTAGTTGTCGGACGTGACCGAGCTGCTGGCGTGGCGCGCCAGCCCGCCCAGGATGGAGACGCGATTGAACTGCACCACGGGCACCCCCACCTCGGCGCAACTGCGCGCCACGTTGGGCGACAGCATTGCGGAAGCCATCACGATGCCATCCACCTGGTACTGCAGAATCTCGGCCAACACGCCATCGGCCGCCTCGTCCACCTCGGCGATGAACATCAGCACGTGGTAGCCCTCTTTCTGCAGCTTCTGCGACAGCCGTTCGATGACCAGCGGGTAGAACTGGTTTTCCAGGTAGCTCATCACCAGCGCCACGATGCGGCTGCGGCGCGTGATGAGGCTGCGGGCCAGCGCGTTGGGCCGATAGCCCAGCTTTTGCGCGGCGGCCAGCACCTTGCGGCGCGTGGCTTCGGACACGCTGGCGCCCGGCGTGAAGGTGCGGCTGACGGCCGACTGCGACACCTGCGCCAGATCCGCCACGTCTTGCGCACGGGGCGCGGTCCTCATGCCGCGGTCCATCCTGCATCCAGCATCAGCGCGCTGCCCGTCATCAAGCTGGAGGCATCGCTGGCCAGGAACACGATCGCGCCCATCACCTCGTCCAGGCGGCCGACGCGGCCCAGCGCGTTGCGCGCGCAAACCCAGTCCCGAAACCCGGGCTGCTCCAGCATGCCCGCCGTCATGGGCGTTTCGATGAAAGTCGGGCACACGGTGTTCACGCGAATGTTGGCGGCGCCCAGCTCCCAAGCCAGCGCGCGCGTCATGCCTTCCAGCGCATGCTTGCTGGCGCAATACAGCGTGCGCCGGGGGCTGCCCACGTGCCCCATCTGCGAGGACACATTGATGATCGATCCGGCACGGCCTTCGGTCAGCAGGCGGCGCGACACGGCCCGGCTGGTGTAGAAGGCCGCCTTCACGTTCAGGTCCAGCACGGCGTCGATGTCCTCGTCGGACTGATCGATGAGCGGTTTGGGACGATTCATCCCGGCGTTGTTGACCAGGATGTCAAAGGGCTCGCCGTACGCGACCGCCTGATCCACGGCCGCGGCGTCCGTCACGTCCAGCACCAGCGGCGCACAGCCGATGCCTTCGGCCCGCAAGGCTTCGCACACTTGCGCCAGTTCCGGCTCGCGCCGGGCCGCCACCGTGACATGCGCGCCCGCCCGGCCAAGCGCGGCGGCCGCCGCCAGTCCGATGCCGCCGCTGCCGCCCGTCACCAGGGCGCGGCGTCCGTCCACCCGGAAGTCCGGTCCTTTGGGTAGCGCCATCATGCCTGCGCCTCCACCGGCTGATACCACGGCAAATCAGGACGATTGCCATGGCGGCGCACGCGAATGTTGGCCTGTTCGCCGTGGCCGGCAAAGTTCTCCATGTGGCACAGGCGCGAGCAGTATTCGCCCATCGTCACGCTGGCGGCGTCCGTCAGCACGCGCTGGTAGGTGCAGGTCTTGAGAAACTTGCCCACCCACAGCCCGCCCGTGTAGCGCGCATTGCGGTTGGTCGGCAGCGTGTGGTTGGTGCCGATCACCTTGTCGCCGAAGCTGACGTTGGTGCGGGGTCCCAGGAACAGCGCCCCGTAGTTTGTCATCCGGTTCAGGAAGTAATCCGGGTCGCGCGTCATGACCTGCACGTGCTCGAACGCCAGGTCGTCGGCCACCTGGAGCATTTCCTCAAGCGTGTCGCAGACGATGACCTCGCCACAATCGGCCCAGGCCTTGGCGGCAATCTCGGCCGTGGGCAGGATGGTCAGTTGGCGCTCGACCTCGGCCAACGTGTCGCGGGCCAACTGTTCGCTGTTCGTCAGCAGCACGGCCGGCGACGTCGGACCGTGTTCGGCCTGACCCAGCAGGTCGACCGCGCACAATTCGCCATCCACGCTGTCGTCGGCGATGACCAGCGTTTCGGTGGGGCCGGCAAACAGGTCGATGCCGACCCGGCCATACAACTGCCGCTTGGCTTCGGCCACGAACATGTTGCCGGGCCCCACCAGCATGTCCACAGGCGCCACGCTGGGGGTTCCCACCGCCATTGCCACGACGGCCTGCACGCCGCCCAGCACCAGGATCTCGTCCGCGCCCGCCATGTCCATGGCGGTCACGATGGCGGGATGCGGCTTGCCCTGATAGGGCGGCGCCGTGGACACGATGCGCTTGACCCCTGCGACCTTGGCGGTCAGGACGCTCATGTGCGCCGAGGCCAGCAGCGGATACTTGCCGCCCGGGATGTAGCAGCCCACCGCATTCATCGGCACATGCCTGTGGCCCAGGACCACGCCGGGATAGGTCTCCACTTCGACGTCGCGCATCGAATCGCGCTGGATCTGCGCAAAGTTGCGCACCTGGCTCTGCGCAAACGCGATGTCTTCGATCTCGCGCGACGACAACTGCTTGCGCGCTGCCTCGATCTCGGCGCGTGACAGACGAAAGTCAGCCGGATCCCAGTTGTCGAATTTGCGGCTGTAATCCCGCACGGCTTCGTCGCCCCGGGTTTCGATGTCGCGGATGATGTCTTCGACGGTGGCGCGCACCTTGGCGTCGTCTTCGGTCTTGACGGCGGCGGTCCGGCCGCGCTTCAGATAACGGATCATGGTCTCGGGTCCTGCAAGTGTGTGGAAAGTTCTTCGATGGAGGGCACTTTCAAATCCTTGCATACGTATGCAAATAGGGAGAAACCCGGACCTTTCGATACACTCACGGGATTCCGCACCGATGACCGCCGCGCCGTCCGGCGCACCCACGCCCCCCTCATGTCGCATCCCGAATCGTTCAATCTGAAGCAGATCGCCGTGCCGGCGTTCGGTCCGTCGCTGCTTTACGGCATCAGCAACGGCGCGATCCTTCCCGTCATCGCGCTCACCGCGCGGGAGCAAGGCGCGTCCTTCGCGGCCGCCGGCCTCATCGCCGCCCTGATCGGCGTCGGCTCGCTGCTTTCGAACATTCCGTCGGCGCTCATCACCGAGCGCTTCGGCGAAAAACGCGCCATGGCCGGCGCCGCGCTGCTCAGCGTGGCCGGACTGCTGCTGGTCATTGGCGTGCCGCATCTCTGGGTGCTGGCGCTGGCCATGCTGATGCAGGGATGCGCGCAATCGGTATTCCAGCTGGCGCGGCAGAGCTACATGATCGAGGTCGTGCCGCTGGCCTACCGCGCGCGCGCCCTGTCCACGCTGGGCGGCACGACGCGGATCGGCACTTTCATCGGCCCCTTCGCGGGCGCGGCGCTGATCCACTTCCTGGGCCTGGATGGCGCGTACTGGATCGCCGTCTGCGCGATGCTCGGCGCGGGATTCATCGCCATCAAGGCGCCGGACATCGAACCCGTTCACGTCAAGGCGGCTGGCAAGCCGCGCGCCCGCATCGGCGAGGTCGCGCGCGATCATCGCAGCGTGTACGCCACGCTGGGCGTGGGCGTGATGCTGATCAGCGCCCTGCGGGCATCGCGTCAGGTGGTGATACCGCTTTGGGCGGACCACCTCGGCCTGGACGCCACCACCACGTCCCTCGTCTACGGGCTGGTTGCCGCGGTGGACATGTCCGTGTTCTATCCCGCGGGCAAGGTGATGGACCAGCGCGGCCGCCTGTGGGTGGCGCTGCCGTGCACGCTGCTGATGGGGCTGAGCCTGATGGCGATCCCGCTGACCAGCGGCGTGACGAGCTTCATCCTGGTGTCGCTGCTGCTGGGCTTTGGCAACGGCATCGGCTCGGGCATCGTGATGACCCTGGGGGCCGATGCCGCCCCGCCGGGCGCGCGCACGCAGTTCCTGGGCATCTGGCGCTTCATGGCCGATCTGGGCGCAAGCGGCGGGCCGGTGGCGTTGTCGGCGCTGACGGCGCTGTTATCGCTGGGCGGCGCATCGTTTGGGGTGGGAACGTTAGGCTTGGTCGCGGCCGGGGTGTTCTGGCGGTGGTTGCCGCGCCGGGCGTCGCCATAACAGACCGCGGCAAGCGGCATTGACGCACTGCGTCATCGCAAACCGCTGAATCTACCGCGTCGCGGCAACCCCGCAGCGCCACGCGACGCCCCTCGGGCCGTCCGAAATAAGTTCAAAAAATATCAACCAAATCTGTATTGCTTCAGAGATTCGCAAGTTCCAGAATTCTGTTCATGGGCGCAGCATGCCGCTTGAGGACGGAAAATGGATACGAAGCACTCCGCGAACCCAAAGCAACTGACGGTTCGCATTTCGCGAGGCACGGAGGACGGCAAGTTCTCCACCTACCTGGTCCCGTGGCGTGACAACCAGACCGTCCTGGACGTGGTGACGGAAGTCCAGCGAACGCAGGAACCCGGCCTCTCTTACCGCTACGCCTGTCGCGTCGGCGTGTGCGGATCCTGTGCGATGACCGTCAACGGCACGCCGCGCTGGACATGCCGCACGCATGTGAGCCGCGTCGAAGAAGCCGGCGTGATCGTCATCGAACCCTTGCGCAACATGCCGCGGATCAAGGACCTGGTCGTCGACATGCGCGAGTTCTTCCAAAAGTGGGCACGCGCCGGAAATACCTTTATCGGCACCGCCACGCGCGACGATCCGCCGGCACAGGTGTTGCCGCAAAGCAAGCAACGCAAGCTTGCCGACGCGGCCATCGAATGCATCAACTGCGGCGTCTGCTACGCCGCCTGCGACGTGGTTTCCTGGGACAAGGACTACCTGGGTCCCGCGGCGCTGAACCGCGCGTGGACGCTCTACAACGACGAACGGCACGCCGATCCCAAGGACGTCCTGCACAAGGCCACCTCCGGCAGCGGCTGCAATTCCTGTCACACGCAGGGCAGCTGCATGAAGCACTGTCCGGTCAGCCTGAGCCCGACCGGCAGCATTGCCGGGCTGAAACGCAGCGCCATCTTCAGCCTGCTCAAGGGAGACTGACATGGAGGCCCGTCTGTTCGCGCTCCAGCGCCTTACGGCAATGGTGATGGCGCCCTTCGTCCTGGTGCATGTCGGCCTGGTGATCTATGCGGTCCGCGGCGGCCTGACCGCGGGCGAAATCCTCTCGCGCACCGAGGGGAACTGGCTGTGGATCGTCTTCTACGGCCTGTTCGTGGTCAGCGTATCGGTCCACGTCCCCATCGGCTTGCGCAACATCCTGATCGAGTGGCTCAAGCTCGGGCGGCCAGCCGCCTCCGTCGTCGGCCTGGCGTTCGGCGCGGCGCTGCTCGTCCTGGGCATGCGCGCGGTCGCCGCGGTGGGAGGGCTGTCGTGATGAAGTCCGCACGCAATCACCGGGCGTACTGGGCCTTCCTGGGACATCGGCTCTCCGGCCTGGCGCTGGCGCTGTTCGTTCCCGTGCACTTCTACGTGCTGGCAATGGCGCTGGACGAAGCGAGGCTGGACGCCTTCCTGAAGCTGGCGGAGATGCCGTGGATGAAGGCCGGCGAATGGGGGCTGGTCCTGCTGCTGACGCTTCACATGTTCTTCGGCCTGCGCCTGCTTGCGCTGGAACTTCTGCCCTGGCGCTCTCCGCGCGACGCGCGCGTTGCCTGGATCGGATGGGGATTTGCGATCTCGATGGCCACCGGACTGGCGTTCATCGCCGGAGTGATCTGACATGCGTATCGAAAACCACAAGACGGACATTCTGGTGCTGGGCACCGGCGGGGCCGGCCTCTTTGCCGCGTTGCATGCGAAGAAGGCAAACCCCTCGCTGAAAGTGACGGTGACCGTGAAAGGCCTGCTTGGCAAATGCGGCTGTACCCGCATGGTCCAGGGCGGCTACAACGTCGCGCTGGCGGCGGGCGACTCGGTCGAGCGCCACTTCATGGACACGATCGAAGGCGGCAAGTGGCTGCCGCGCCAGGATCTGGCGTGGCGGCTGGTGGAAGGCGCGGTCGAACGCGTGCGGGAACTCGAAAACGAAATCGGCTGCTTCTTCGACCGCAATCCCGATGGATCGCTGCACTCCAAGGCGTTTGCCGGCCAGAGCTTTGACCGGACCGTGCACAAGGCGGACCTGACGGGCATCGAGATCATCAACCGGCTGATGGAGCAGGTGCGCGCGCTGGATGTGGAAGAACTTGAAGAGCACCGCGCCATCGAGCTCATTCCGGCCGCCGACGGATCGGGCATCTCGGGCGTTCTCTTCATCGACATGCGGGCGGGCACCTATCGCTTCGTGCAGGCCAAGGCCGTTCTGCTGGCCACCGGCGCCGGCCCGACGATGTACCGCTACCACACGCCGTCCGGCGACAAGACCTGCGACGGCCTGGCCATGGCATTGCGCTATGGCCTGAAGCTCAGGGACATGGAGATGGTGCAGTTTCATCCCACCGGCCTGCTGGGCGGACCGGATACACGCATGACCGGCACGGTGCTGGAAGAAGGATTGCGCGGCGCCGGCGGCTACCTGCTCAACGGCGAAGGCGAACGCTTCATGACGAACTACGACAAGCGCGGCGAGCGGGCCACGCGCGACGTGGTCAGCCGCGGCATCTACGCCGAAATGCGGGCGGGGCGCACCGGCCCGATGGGCGGCGTCTACATCCAGATGAGCCATCTGGGTCCGGACAAAGTCGCCAAGACCTTTCCCGGCATGGTCAACCGATGCAAGGACTGCGGATTCGACCTGGCCGGCGGAAAGGTCGAAGTGGTGCCGACCGCGCACTACCTGATGGGCGGCGTTGAATTCAATGTGGATGGCTCGACCGCCTCGCCGGGCCTGTATGCCGCGGGAGAAGACTGCGGCGGCGTGCACGGCGCGAACCGCCTGGGCGGAAACGGCGTCGCCAATTCCACGGTGTTCGGGGGCATCGCGGGCGATGCGATGGCCGCCTATGTCGCCCGCGAAGGCCACTGGCGCGATCCGGACCAGCAGGTCATCGCGCGCGGTGTCGAACGCGCCGAGTTCCCGTTTTCGCGGCGCGCCGGACGCATCCATGAACTGCGCGATGCGCTGTCGCAGACGATGTGGGACGACGTGGGCGTGCTGCGCAATCGGGATGCCATGGAACATGGCCTTGACGCCATTGCCGCCCACCGCGCCGCCCTGCGCGATATCGGCGTGGCGGACGGCGACCGGCGCTTCAACCTGACCTGGCACGACTGGCTCAACCTTGAAAGCCTGGTCGACATCTCCAAGGTCATCACCGTGTCGGCGCTGGCGCGCGAGAACAGCCGCGGCGCGCACTATCGCGAAGACTTCTCCGAACCCGGCGACCTGCACACCAGCTGCTACACGCGCGTCAGCGCGCGGGACGGCGACGTAAAGCTGGAGATGGTGCCGGTTTCCTTTGACATCGTGAAGCCCGGCGAATCGCTGATCGACGGCGAAGCAGGCAACCCCCAAAGCTGAAGGCAACCCACCATGAGAATTCCCGTCCAGAAGATTGAACAAGCCGCGCTGGAAATCATGCGCCGCGCTGCAATCGAAATCCCCAAGGACTACAAGGAAGGCATCCAGGCGCTCCAGAAAAAAGAAACCGGCAAGCTGCCGCGATTCGTCATCCACGCCATGATGGACAACTGGGAAGCGGCCGACCAGGACCGGCGCCCGATGTGCGCCGATACCGGACTGCCGAGGTATTACGTCAAGGTCGGCAACGAGGCATCCGTGGACGCCGGGTTCGTGGCCGTGGAACGCGCGCTGCGCCACGCCACGGCCGAAGGCACCGTCACCATCCCGCTGCGGCCGAATCGCGTCCATCCGCTCTGGCGCACCGACCACAACAACAACGTCGGCATCAACGCGCCAGAAATCGAATGGTCGTTCGAGCCGGACGCCGACTGGATCGAGATCACAACCGTGCACAAGGGCGGGCTTTTCGGCACCGACTACCGGATGCTCTTTCCGGGCGACGGCATAGACGGCATCAAGCGCTTCGTGCTCGATACCCTGATCGCGTTCGGCAAGCGCGGGCTGGCCTGCCAGCCCGCCATCGTCGGCATCGGTCTGGGCGGCTCCAAGGACACGTGCATGCAGCTCGGCAAGCAGGCGGCCTGTCTGCGTACGGTAGGCGACCGCAATCCCGATCCCAAGGTGGCCGAGCTGGAGCTTGAACTGATGAAGCTCGGCAACTCGATCGGCATGGGCGCGATGGGCTTCGTCGGCACCGGCATGGTGGTCGACTGCCACATCGAATGTGGCTACACGCACACCGGCGGCATGCCCATCAGCCTGCATACGTTCTGCCTGTCTTCGCGCCGCGCCACCGCGCGAATTCATGCCAACGGAGAGATCCAGTACCGCACGGATCCCCAATGGTTCACGCCCTACATGCGCCGGGAGACGGTCGAATGGTAAACAACGACGACGACATCAAGGTCTTTCACCTGGACCTGCCCGCCAAGACGGAAGACATCGCCAAGCTTGAACTGGGATCGGCCGTGTACTTGAATGGCTTGGTGTACACGGCTCGCGAGGGCGTCTACAAGAAGGTGCTGGACGAGGGCCTGCCGCTGCCGGTGGATCTGCGGTCCGTCAGCAACGTCAACTTCCACTGCTCGCCCGCCGCCGCACCCGACGGCCACGGCGGCTACAACGTGGGCGCGGTCACCGCCACCGCGTCGTTCCGGTTCTCCAAATGGATTCCCCGGTGGCTCAGCGAGACGGGGTGCCGCATCCTGATCGGCAAGGGCGGCATGCCCGCCGACGACTACAAGCAGGTACTGGCTCCGGGCGGGGCCATCTACCTGACCACGGTCGGCTACGGCACGGGCGCGCTGCTGGGACGGGGCATCAAGCAGGTGCGCGAGGTGCATTGGCTGGATGAGCTTGGCATCGCGCAAGCGATGTGGCTGTTTGAAGTCAAGGACTTCGGGCCTTTCATCGTCGAAAGCGACCTGGACGGGAACTCGCTTTTCGCGCAGCACGCGGAAACGATCAACGCCGGCATCGAAAAGCTCTATGCCGGGTTGAAGCCGCCCGCTTTGCACCGCTACGGCGAGACCGACGACCGCAAGGACGAAGTGATGTAGGCGCCGCCTTGCCGCGCCCCCAATCGGATTCCATTCAAAGAGACTGCGATGATCATCGACTTTCGGCTTCGGCCGCCCGTGGGCGGCTTCCTGAACACGCTGATGTATTCAGCGGGAGAACGGCGCGACGGCTTCACGCGGACGGTGGGATTCGAACCCTCCAAGGCAGCCCAGCAGCAGTCGATGGACCTGCTTCTGCAAGAGATGGAGGCGGCCCGCATCGATCGCGGCGTGGTGGTGGGCAGGCTGGCCGGCGTGCTGGGCAGCGTGTCCAACGACGACGTGCGCGGCATTGTAGCCGCGCACCCCGACCGGTTCATCGGCGCGGCCTCGATCGACCCCACCGACCGGCGCAAGGCCTGCCAGACCATCAATCAGGCCATCGAAGACGGCTTTCGGCTCATCAACATCGAACCGGGCTCGTATCCGGTGCCCATGCATGCGGACGACCGGCGTCTTTATCCCATCTATGGCCATTGCGAAGACGTCGGCGTGCCCGTGATCATGATGGTGGGCGGCACCGCGGGGCCCGATTTGAGCTATTCCGATCCCATTCGGACCGATCGCGTCCTGACGGATTTTCCCAACCTCAATATCGTGGTCGCCCACGGCGGCTGGCCCTGGGTCAACGAAATCCTGCACCTGGGCTTCCGGCGGCCGAATCTGTGGCTGTCGCCAGACATGTACTTTTCGCGCATGCCCGGCTGGGAGGAATACGTGAAGGCGGCCGACAGCTTTCTGTCCGACCGGATGCTGTACGCCAGCTCGTTTCCCTTCTGTCCCGTGCAAGGGTACAAAGAGTGGTTTGAGCGCTTGCCGATCCGTGAGGAAAACCTCAAGAAGATCATGGGAGGCAACGCCCGGCGGCTGCTCGGGATTTAGCGCCCGAACCCCGCGCGTTTCGCAACGCGCCCCCTACCAGGACGACTCTTGCATGGACATCCGGACCCTCTACACGCTGATAGCGATCGCAGACCACGGCAGCTTCGCCGAGGCCGGCAACACGATCGGCCTGTCGCTGTCTGCCGTGAGCATGCAGGTCCGCGCCCTGGAGGATGAACTGGGCATCACGATCTTCGACCGCAGCCGCCGCCCGCCGATCCTGACGGACACGGGCCTTGCGCTGGTCCACCGGGCGCGCGACCTGATCACGCATTGGGAGAGCATGAGCGCCTCGCTCAAGAAGGGGACGTCAGCCGGCCTGCTCAAGCTGGGCAGTGTGCACACCTGTGTGTCGGGTGTGCTGCCGCTGGCCCTGCGGCACCTGCAAAAGCAGGGGCATGGGCTGGAGGTTCACGTCACCACCGGGCTGACGCATGACCTGGAGCGGGCCATCTACCACCGCCAGCTCGATGTCGCCATCGTGACCGAGCCCGATGCGCCGCGCTCCGGCCTGGACTTCCTGCCCTTCGTCGAGGAAGAGCTTGTCGTCATCGCGCACCGCTCGGTGCAGGGCGCCAGCGACCAGGAAATTTTGGAGCAGACCCCGTACGTGCGATTCAACCGCTCTGCCCGCGTCGGCCATCTGGTGCAGGAAGAAATGGTGCGCAGGCGCATCACGGTTCGGTCGACCATGGAAATCGACAACCTGGAAGGCGTCATTGCGATGGTGGCCAATGGCCTTGGCGCGTCCGTGGTGCCGGCCAGGCGCGGCCGCAACGAGTTCCCGGCGGGAATCCGGGTCACGCCGTTCGGCTCTCCGACCATCAAGCGCCGTCTGGGCATCCTGGCGCCGCAGGAGAATCCCCGATCGCATCTCTCGCAGTTGCTGCTCGACGCATTGAAGTCCGTCTGCGCCAGCCAGACCCGATGACGACGCGAGGCGCATCCCCATACCTGATCCGCAGTACGTAGCTCAGCAGTCCAGCAGTGCGTAACCCAGCAGTCCAGTAGTCCGCCAACAATCACCGCGACGCCCCAAAAAAATCGAGCCGACTGGCCCGAGGGACAGTTGCTGCCTGGCAAAACCCGCCCTTCCCGCAGATCGGCGGGCCGCGCCTACCGCGAACGAAGGAGACAACACCGTGAAAGACGAACATCAACTTCTGTATGCACGCCGCCGTCTGATCAAGGCCATGGGATATGGACTGGCGCTGTCGCCCTGGCTGGCGGCGCCCGCGCGCGCGAACTGGCCATCGGACAAGGCCATCCGCATGGTCATCCCGTTCTCGGCGGGCGGCGCCACCGATCTGCTGGGGCGCGCGCTCGGCTCCGAAATGGCCAAGGGCCTGAACCAGACCATCGTCGTCGAGAACCGCGCGGGCGCCGGCGGCAGCGTGGGCGCGCAGGCCGTGGCCGGGTCACCCGCGGACGGCTATACGCTGTTGCTCGCTTCGGGAAGCATGTTCACCGTCAATCAGTTCATCTACAGCAAGCTGCCCTACTCGCTCAACGACTTCAGCCTCATCGCCAAGGTCGCCAGCGGACCGATGGTCATCACCGTCAATGCCGAACTGCCTGTCAAGAACACGCGCGAACTCATCGCCTACGCCAAGGCGCGGCCGGGCAAGCTCAGCTTTTCGTCCGCTGGGGTCGGCAGCCAGACGCATATGGCTGGCGAAGCCTTCACGGACGCGGCCGGCATTGAACTCATGCATGTCCCGTACAAGGGGGAAGGCCCTGGCTATACGGACCTGATGGCAGGCGTCATCCAGGTGGCCGTCGGCAACATCAATGCGATTGCGCCGCTGCTCAAGGGCGGCCGCCTGCGCGCGCTTTCCGTCACGGGCAAGGAGCGCGCGGCCTTGCTGCCCGGCGTGCCGACCACCGCCGAGGACGGCGTGCCCGGCTTCGAGTTCACCGGCTGGTTTGCGCTGATGGCGCCTGCCGGCACGCCGCAAGCCGCGATAGACCGGCTGCTTGCGGTGGCCAACCAGGCTGTTGAGCAACCGGGCTTGAAGCGGTACCTTCAAGACCAGGGCATGGCGCCCACTATCGTGCCTGGCGCGGCGCTGCAAAAGGAGATTGCCGCGGAGTCCGCCAAATGGCAGGCTCTGGTGCAAAAGAAAGGCATCACCGCCAGCTGACCCACCGCAGGGCTTCGTCGCGCTCCAGCCCTGCTTCGACCATCGAGGTGCTGTTTCCACCCATGCCCACCGAATCGCTTGCGTTTGTCATCCCCGTCATCTTCGTCGCCTACACGGTCTTCGGGATGACGGGATTCGGCGCGGCCATGGTCGCCGTGCCCGTGCTGGTCCAATTCATTCCCCTGCAACTGGCCGTGCCGCTGGTCGTGCTGTTTGACCTGACCTGCACGGCCCTGGTCGGCGGCAGAAACTGGAGACGCGTCAGCCTGGCCGAGTTCAAGCGTCTGCTGCCCTGGATGCTGCTGGGCATCGCGCTGGGTGTCACGCTGCTGCGCGACGCCGGGGCCCGCTGGCCCCTGATCCTTCTGGGCGCGTTCGTGCTGGTCGTGTGCATCCAGGGCCTGCGCGGCGCCCGGGGCGGCCCCAAGCCGCCGCTCAAGCCCATCTGGGCATTTCCGTTCGGAGTGTTCGGCGGCGTCTTCAGCGCGCTGTTCGGCACCGGCGGCCCCATTTACACGATCTACCTCTCGCGACGCCTGGACGCACTGGAGCAATTCCGGGCAACCATTTCGGTCGTGATCCTGCTGAGCGGGATCGTGCGGGCGGCAGCGTTCGGGGCCGCGGGGATGTACTCCAATCCGGACATCCTGCGCGCCGCCGCCGTGCTCCTGCCCGTCGCGCTCATCGGCCTGTACGCCGGCTCGCGCTTCAGAACGCGCGTCTCTCCCGAACTGCTGAAGCGATCCATCTTCGTGCTGCTTGCGATCGCGGGCGCCGGCGCGATCTACCGCGGGTGGATGTCGCCCGCATGAGCGGCATTGCGCCGCGCGGGCTGGCGGCCCGCGGCGCGGGCAGGCGGCCGCGTGCCCGCCGCCCGCCGCCACGATCACTTCGCCGTCGGCATCGCGAACTCCGCGCCCTTGCCGATGCTCTCCGGCCAGCGCTGCATGATCGACTTCTGGCGGGTGTAGAAGCGCACGCCTTCTTCGCCGTAGGCATGCATGTCACCAAAAAGGCTGCGCTTCCAGCCGCCAAAGCCGTGCCAGGCCATCGGGACGGGAATGGGCACATTGATGCCCACCATGCCGACCTCGATGCGCCGGCCGAATTCGCGCGCCACGTTGCCGTCCCGCGTAAAGCACGCGACGCCATTGCCGAACTCATGCGCGTTGATGAGATCCACGGCTTCCTTCAGGTCCTTGACCCGCACGCAGCCCAGGACCGGACCGAAGATTTCTTCCTTGTAGATGCGCATGTCGGGCGTGACGTGGTCGAACAACGTGCCGCCCATCCAGAAGCCGTCGCCGCACCCCTCGCCTGCCTGCGTGCCGTTGAAGCCTCGGCCATCGACCAGCAGCTTCGCGCCCTCCGCTTCTCCCTGCGCGATGTAGCCGCTGATGCGCTCGTGCGCGGCGCGGGTCACGATCGGTCCCATTTCGGCGGCCGGGTTCTCGCCGTCCAGCACCTTCAAGGCCTTCGTGCGCTCGATCAGCCTGGGCAGCAGGCGGTCGGCCACGTCGCCCACCAGCACGGCCACGCTGATCGCCATGCACCGCTCACCCGCCGATCCGTAGCCGGCGCCGATCAAGGCATCCACGGCCTGGTCGATATCGGCATCGGGCATCACCACCATATGGTTCTTCGCGCCGCCCAGCGCCTGCACGCGCTTGCCCAGGCGGGCGCCCGTCTCATAGATGTAGTTGGCGATCGGCGTGGATCCGACAAAGCTAACCGCCTTAACGCCGGGATGCGTGAGCAGCGCGTCCACGGCGACCTTGTCGCCCTGCACCACGTTGAACACGCCATCGGGCAGACCTGCCTCGCGCAGCAGTTCGGCGATGCGCAGCGACGCACTGGGATCCGTCGGGCTGGGCTTGAGCACGAACGTGTTGCCTGCGGCGATCGCAACCGGAAACATCCACATCGGCACCATCACCGGAAAATTGAAAGGCGTGATGCCGGCCACGACGCCCAGCGGCTGGCGCAACGTCCAGTTGTCGATGCCGGTGGAAACCTGTTCGGTATGCGCGCCCTTAAGCAGTTGCGGAATGCCGCAGGCGAACTCCACAATGTCGATGCCGCGCGCGACTTCGCCTTGCGCATCGCTGAACACCTTGCCGTGCTCGGCGGTGATCAGGTGAGCGAGCTCGTCGCGGTGGCGGTTCAGCAGTTCAAGAAATCTGAACAACACGCGCGCACGGCGGATCGGCGGCGTGTCGGCCCACGCCGGAAAGGCGGCTTGCGCGCTGGCTACCGCGCGCTGCACCTCGTCGGGCGTGGCCAGCGTGACGTGACGGGTGACGGCGCCCGTGGCCGGATTGAAGATGGGCTGGCGCGCGCCTGTCCCATCGACGCGGCTTCCGGCGATAAAGTGTCCGGCAATGGATTCGCCGGCGCTGCGCGGGGTTGCATGCATGGTGTTCTCCTGTGCTCAAGCGTGAAGTGCGGGTGCTGGCACTATGTCGTGCCGCCCGCCGCGCGTCGAGACCAGAAGGCTGGAATCAGTGTTTGCGGTTCTGAACAATGGAAATTGGCATGACAAAGACAAGACGCCTGGAAGACCTGTGGTCGCACATTCACTGCCTGGGCGTGCTGGCCGACACGGGAAGCTTCACGGCCGCCGCGCGCCGGCTGCAGATCAGCAAGGCGTCGGTCAGCCAGCGCATCGTGGAACTGGAGCAGGCGGCCGGCGTTCCCCTCGTGCGGCGAACCACGCGCAGTGTCAGCCTGACCGAGGCGGGGGCAAGCCTGGTCGACCACACGGCGTCGGCCTACCAGCGCATCGAAGCGGGATTCTCCGCGGTCCGCGACTTGTCCGACGGCCCGCGCGGCGTGTTGTCCGTGACGGCGCCCGTCGCCTTGGGACGCCAGGTCATCGCGCCGCTGATACCCGGTTTCCTTGCGCGCTTTCCGGACGTCCGGATTCAGCTTGAGCTGAGCGACCACCTGGCTTCCCTGGCCACCGAGGGATTCGACCTGGCGATCCGGCATGTCGCCGGCGTGCCCGACACCCATGTCGCCTCGTTGATCTGCGAGACGCGCTCGGTGCTCGTCGCCACGCCGCAGTATCTGTCGGCACATGGCACGCCACGCACGCCCACGGATCTGGAGGGCCACAATTGCCTGCACTACCTGCGCCGCAGCGGCGGCGCGACCTGGTCGTTCGAATCGCTGGACGGGGACAAGCGCATCGCCGTGCCGGTGCGCGGCAGCTTCACGGCCAACAACAGTGAAGTCCTGCGCGAGGCGGCCGCCGGCTCGGTCGGCATCGCGCTGCTTCCGGATTTCAGCGCGGGCCAGGCGCTGCAGTGCGGCACGCTGGTCGAGGTTCTGCCAGGATGGCGCGTCGTCGGCGACTATGCCGAACGGCTCTATGCCGTCAGGCCCTACACGCCCCGCGTGCCCCTGACCGTGACCTCGTTCGTCCAGTATCTGCGCCAGGCGATTCCGGCCGCCGAAGGCCTGGCGCCCGGAATCGCCCCGCATGCCCACGGCTAATTGACCTGCAACCCCGCCTTGGCTACCAGCTCGGAATAAATGGTGGCGCCCTGATCGACGTACTTTGCCGTATCGGCAGGCGACAACACATGCGGAATGCCGCCGAAGTTGGCGTTGCCCTCGATCCACTTCGGGTCCTTCGAAATCTGCTGAAGCGCGGAGGCCCACTTGTCCACCGCTTCGGCGCTCATGCCCGGCGGCCCGAACAGCCCGCTCCAGCCGATGACGGCCTCAAGCTGCGGCAGGTTCGATTCGCGTGCGGTCGGAATGTCCGGAAACTGCGCAAGGCGTTCCGGCGTCGTCGTCAGCAAGGCGCGCAACTTGCCGCCCGCAAGGATTCCGGTCATCGAGCTCAAGTTGTTGCAGGCGAAGTCCACATCGCGGCTCAGCACCGCCATGGCCACCTCGCTGCCGCCCTTGTACGGGACGCTGACGGCCGCGTCGGGCTTCAATCCCAGACTGCTGAGCAACAGTTGCGGGGCAAGGTTCTGCACGGTCGCGGGGCCGGAATGGCTGTAGTTCAGCTTGCCGGGCCTGGCCTTCAGTGCCTGGGACAGGTCGCCGATGGTCCGATAGGTGCTATCCGGATGCACCACACAGACGACGGGGTTCAGCTCCAGCAGCCCGATGAACGTGAAGTCCTTAGAGGTATAGGGCGTTGTCTTGGGCTGCAACGCGGGCAGGAGGACCTGGGAACCGATGCGGCCCATCAGCAGCGTGTACCCGTCGGGCGCTGCATTCTTGACCGCGGCCGATCCGATCGCGCCGTTGGCGCCGGCCTTGTTGACCACGACCACCGGCTGCCCCAGGACGCCTTGCGCAGCGGCGGACAAATTGCGCGCCGCCATGTCGGCGTCGCCGCCCACGCTGAAAGGCACGATGAGCTGGATCGGTTTGGCAGGGTAAGCCTGGGCGGCGGCCAGGCCGGGACAGGCGAGAAGCAGGCAAAACGCGGCGCGAGCGGACCCGCCCGGGACGATGCCGGTGAGGCTGATCATGGGATGTCTCCTGTTCGTTCTACGGGACGAAACCGGACTGCGGCAACGCTCGATGCCTTGAGCTCAATGACCGGTCGTGGACTGCATTGATGCTGCGTGGAAAACCGGCGCGGCCTCGCCCGCGAGAGACACGTTGATGCAGGCTGGCAAGCCGCTAGCGGCGGCCTGGCGCAAGGCGGTGGCCAGGCCTGCGGCGTCGTGCGCCGCAAACCCCGCGCCGCCCAGCGCCGAGGCGACGTCGTGGTAGCGAGCCGCCGGAGAAAGCTCGCAGCCGATGAGCCGCTGCGGGCCGTAGGTGCGCATTTGAATCAGGTGCTCGGCGTTCCAGCGCAGGTCGTTGCCGATCACCGCCATGATCGCCGCGCCTTCGCGCACCGCCGTGTCCAGCTCCATCAGGTGGAATCCGGCGGTGCCGTCGCCCATCATGACGACCACCGTCGCCCCCGGCCGCGCGATCTTTGCGGCGATCGCATAACAGACCCCTGCGCCGATCGCCCCGGACATGCCGTTGATGATGCGGACCGGCGCCTGGCAGAACGCCTGCGCCCATTGGCCGAACTCGCCGCCGTCGCAGATCAGGATCGGATCGGGCGCGGACGCCAGGAACGCCTGCACGGTCTCGCACAGCGCGCGCGGATCCAATGCGCCCTGCGCCGGTGCGGACGGCGTCTTCACCGTCCGGCTTTGCAGCGCTTCATCGACCTGGGCGCGCCACGCAAGGCGTTCGGCCGACGGTTGCGCCGCCGCCACCGCCGTCAGCGCCGCCGCCGGGTCGGCCTGCAATGCCAGGACCAGACGCGCGCCAAGCAGCCGGCCCGCGCGTTCCAGCATCGCGGGGTCCGGGTCGATGACCGCGACGCGGGCCTCTTGCCCAAGCGCGCCGGTGCTGCCGAATCCCAGCGTGAAGTCCAGGCACTTTCCCGCCAGAACGATCAGGTCGGCGCTTGGAATGATGCCGGCCAAGGCCCCCAGCGACGGATCTTTCAGCCCGCGGGGGCTTTCCATCGGGATGATGCGCAGCCCCAGCGCGGCTTCGGCTGCCGCGCGCGCGGAACGTCCTTGCGGCCGCGCGCTCGACGGCCCGGCCAGCACCAGCGGACGCCGGGCCGAATGCAACAGGTCAGCCAGTTGGTTCACGCTGACAGCATCCAGCGCGGCGACCGGCAGAACGCCCGGCGCCTCGGGAAGGTCCGCCATGCCCGATTCGGCGGTCAGCAGGTCAAAGGGCAACGCCAGGTGGACGGGGCCGCGACGAGGCGCAAGCGCCTGCGAGATCGCCGCTTCGAGCGCCGGGCATAGCTCTGCCGCGGACCGCGGACGGACCGACAACTTGGTCAGCGGACGGGTGATGGAGACCTGGTCCAGTTCCTGGAACGCGCCAGAGCCGTCTTCCGACACCGAGGAGTCGCCCGAGATGAGCAGCACCGGGCTTTCCGCCTGCGAGGCCGAATAAAGCGGCGCGAGTCCGTTGGTCAGGCCCGGCGCGGCGGTGATCAATGCCACGCCGAGTTCGCCGGTGATCTGCGACCACGCATCGGCCATGAAGACCGCGGCCGCTTCGTGCCGGACGTGGATGATGCGGATGCCTGCGTCGATACAGGCATCGTATAGCGGCATGATCTGGTTGCCGGACAGGCTGAAAATGGTATTGACGCCCCGCCGACGCAGCGAGCGAATGATCAACTCAGAACCAAGCACGTTTGTCTCCCCCCGAGGTTGCGCTTGGCTTTGCCTTGCAACCTTTTATTGATCCGACATGTTTCTTTGACCCATTTGCGGCTCAGTGTATCGGGTAACAGCGGCGTTTAGGTTGATGTTTTTTGAACCAAGGATCACGCCCTCCGGCGTGGCGGCCTGCCCTCACACGCTGAAAGCGGATCCCTCTATACAGATCGGCGCGCCTGGTGTTTCATACCGTCTTGGCGATCCATGATATTGCGCGGCCGTCGCGCGGCCCTCTTCGAAGGCGACACCATGGCAAAAAGACACCTTGGCGCGGCAGTTGGCCTCATGACCTGGATGATGACGATGACCCCCAGTTTTGCCGGTTCCATTGGTTACCTGGGGCCCGCGGGCTCTTGGACCCATCAGGCGTGCCTGGACCTGTTCGGGCCCAACGCGCTTGTCCCGCTCACGCGCGATGAACTCTTTTCCGGCTACGCATCGGGCAAGCTGACCCAGGCGTGCGTCCCCGTGACGACGTCGGTCGTTGGCGTCACGCCCTATCTGGACGCGGTGCTGGATCTGCCCAATGCCGTGGTGGTCGGCGAATACCCCAAGATGCTGGGCTACAGCCTGCTGGCGCGTCCCGGCGCGAAGCTGCAAGACATCAAGGAAGTGTTCGCCCACCCGGTGGCATTCGAGGAAGTGAAACCCTGGCTGGACCGGGAAATGCCCACGGTGAAGCGCACCGAGTCCGCAAGTGGCGGCGCCGCCGCCAAGACCGTCGCCGAAAGCGCCACCCTCGACAAGGCCTCGTTCGGTCCGAAGGTGGGCGCCAGCGTGTATTCGCTGAGCGCGCTGGTCGATGGGATCGAGGAAGGCCCGCACAATGTGACGCGCTGGTGGGTGCTGGGCCGCGACCTGCCCGCGCCCACGGGACATGACAAGACCTCGCTGGTGCTCTCGACCGCGGACGACAACCTGAATGATGCACTGCGCGCCCTCGTGCAGGCCAACGTTGCCGTGCTGACGATCTATGAGCGTCCCAGTAAAAAGACCCTGGACACGCACCGGTATGTCGTCGAGGTCGCGGGCCATGCCGCGCAGGAACCCCTTGCCGGGCTTTTGAAGGCGCATCCCGAGTTCCGGTTGCTGGGATCCTACCCGCGCAAGTGAGCCGCCCTCGCCTTCAGCGCGCTTCCTTCAGCAGCGTCCGGACTTCCTCTCGCCTGCCCTCGTCAGCCACTTCGCGGCCGGGGCGGGGCGGCGCCTTCAGCGCCTTTTCCAGGTACGGAATCGCCTCGGACTTGCGGTTCCGGTACACCAGGTAATCCGCGTAGAAGTAGTTCGGATCGATGCCGTCCGGGTTGATGGTCAACGCCTGCTGCAGCAAGGCCTCGGCGCGCTTGTTGTCGCCGAATCCCACTGGCCAGCCGGGCACCTTGTAATACAGCACGCCCAGGCTGTTCAGTGCGGACCCGTCCAGCGCCTTGCTGTCGATCTGGATGGCGGTTTCGTACTCGGCCTTGGCCTGCTTCGCCAGGCTGAGCGCCCCCATGCCGCCCTTGGCGCCGGCCCACGAGCTCAGGATGATGCCTTCCCAGATGTGCGGTTCGGCTTTGTTGGCGTAACGCTGCGTCAGGTCGTGGGCCTGCTTGGACAGAGCCTCGAAGCGCTTGGCGCGATCGTTGGGCGGGGTCTTGTATTGAATGTCCGCCCAGCCGTTTTGCAGCTCGCGGATACCCTGGTCCATGTCGGCGGGCGCCGCGAGGGTAAAGGTGGAAAACAAGCACGCCACACCCGCCAGCAAGCCGGCGGCCGCATTGCGCAGGCCGATATTCTGATTCATGACTAGGCTCCAGTAGGAAATTTCAACGACATCAAGGCGCGGCGATGCTTCGCAAACGCGCCGTCCAACCATTCAGGGCAAAGACCATTCAGCCGTGCCGCCACGGATTCGATTCCGCCCGCGAAGCGTTGGCGCGATTCGCTTTGCAGCATGCGCGATACCGC
The DNA here is from genome assembly GCF_001428165.1 of Achromobacter sp. Root170. Lineage (NCBI taxonomy): Bacteria > Pseudomonadati > Pseudomonadota > Betaproteobacteria > Burkholderiales > Alcaligenaceae > Achromobacter > Achromobacter sp. Root170. The sequence continues at coordinate 590,803 of NZ_LMHN01000016.1, read as the reverse complement.
CTCTGCGATTTCTTCCGGGCTATCGCTGGCCGAATCGGTTTCTTTGTTGAACGCCAGCACTTCGGGCGAGTTGAACGGCGTGTCGATGGCCCGGGGCGCGTAGTACTGCACCCGGACGGACGAGTCGGCCAGTTCGCGGCGCAAGGTTTCGGAGTACATCCGAAGCGCGGCCTTGCTTGCCGCATAGGCCGAGAACCCCGGCACGCCCAGACTGCCCAGCGTCGATCCGATGTTCAGCACCTGGGCGCGCGGCTGCGCCAGCAACAGCGGCAGCATGCCGGCGGTCAGCATCATGGGCGCGACGACATTCGTGTCCATGAGCTGGCGCAGCGCTTCGGTCTGCAGGGACTGCGCCGGCCCGAACGCGGCCAGCGCCGCATTGTTGATGAGCACGTTGGCATTGCGGGCGCCGGCGGCATCGATGACCGCGTTGCGGCCGGCATCGGTGGTCACGTCCACCACCAGCGCGTCCACACGCGACCGGTCGCGCGCCCCGGCGCTCAGCGACTGCGCCAGCGCCAGCAAGGGCGCTTCGCTGCGGCCGACCAGCAGCAGGCTCGCGCCTTCGTCGAAGAGCCGGCGCGCAATCGCGCTTCCGAGGCCGCCCGCGGCGCCCGTCAACACGACGGAGGCATCGCGCGGGCTCATGCGCCTTGTCCTTGCGAAGACGAGCGCGGCAGGGAACGGAAGATCGCCCCATAAAGCCCGTAGAACATATTGGCGGCATGGATCACGGCGGCGCGGTCGGCGTCGTCGTCCAGGCGGTTGACCAGATCGGCGAAATGCGCGGTGTGCTCCTGGTCCAGCGTGCCGTGGGACCGCAGATAGCTGAAGGCGCTTGGCGGCAGCGCCAGCGCGCGCTGGATCTGATCGGCGGCGTTCAAGGCCAGCGTGACGCTGGTGCCCTCCAGCACGTGCACCATGCCGAAGAATCCCACCGGATTCTTGCGCGCGATGGTGTCGTAGGCGTAAGCCACCATGATTTCGGTGGCCGGCCCGGGTCCGGCACGGCGAACCTCGTCCGCATCGTGTCCCAGCGCACGCAGGTCATTGAGGATCCAGTCATCGTGGCCGGTCTCCTCCTCGATGTATTCATCGATCGCGGGCAGCATCCATGCCAGGCGTGCCGGCATGCGCGCGCGGCACGCGTGCATCAACGGCACGGTGTGGCTGACGTGGTGATAGGCCTCGCGCAGAAACGCCGCATAGGCGGGCCGCGCGACCTGGCCGCGCAGGCAATCCTGGATGATGGGCGTGGCCACCAGGGACTCCCGGGCCTCGCGCGTCTGATCAAGCAACTGTTCGAAAAAGGTCATGATGGGTCTACATCGATAGTTGAGCGGTAACCCGCGGAAAAGAGATCGGCATGCAATTGGGCAACGGCCTGCCGGCGCGGACGCCCATTCACCGTCGCCAGGCCGCTGGTGGCAGAGAACTCGGCCCGCGCGCGCATCCAGGATCCGATCCGGGCATAGTCCGGCAGCCCCTGGTTGACCTGGTCGACGCACGCTTGAATGGCGCTATCGCTGGGATTGCCCAGCGGCCAGATCACGGCGCCCAGCGCTGCCTGGCCTTCGCCCAACACGACGCAGTGGGCGACGACGGGCTGGTTCGCCAGGCGCAGCTCGACCCATTCGGGCGACACATTGCGTCCGTATCCGGTAATCAGCACATTCTTCTTTCGACCGCGGATATGCAGGAATCCGGCATCGTCGATGCGGCCCAGGTCGCCTGTCGGCAGCCATGTCGAAGGCATCGCGGGCTGCCCCAGATAGCCCAGCGCCAGCGCCCCGGCCACCTCGATTTCACCGTCGGCAGCGACGCGCACGCGCGCATGCGGCAAGGGGCGGCCCGCCGACCCGGGACAGTCTGCGCCGGGCAGGTTCAGGGTCTGCACCGAGCAGGCCTCCGACAGCCCGTAGCCTTCATAGGCGGGTATCCCCAGCGAGCGGGCGTATTCCAGCAGGTCGCTTCCCACTGCCGCCCCGCCCACCGCAACGAAACGCAGCGTGCCGGGACCTGCGAGGCCCGCCGCCCGCAGCCAGCCCGCATAAGCGCGCAACATCTGCGGCAGCACGATGACGCTTTGCGCGCGGCCCGCCACGAGGGCTTGGTGAAACACGGCCGGATCGAAGCGCGACGATCCCTGAAGCCCGATGTCCTTCAAGGGGTTGACGCAGATCGCCGCGCCCTCGATCAGGGGCGCGTAGACGCCCGCAATGTTCTCCAGCAGCACGGGCAGGGGCAGCGCCGTGAAATGGCGCGCAATGCCTAGCGGCCGCGTGGCGGCCGCAAGCCCCCCCGCCACCGCGAGCATCTGGTCCGCGCCCAGGCACACGCCCTTCGGGCTGCCGGTCGACCCGGACGTAAAGGTGATCTTCGCCGTGCCGGCGGGCAACGGCACCTTGGCGAAAGCGCGCCGGAAAAGCGCCGACTGGCCCTGCGCTTGCGTGGCGATCTCGAACCCGAAGGCCTGCAACATGGGCTGCAATGACGCAGGTCCGACGACGGCGTTTACGCCAGCAGCATCCAGGGTCTCGCGCCACTGGCCAGGCGTGAAGAACAGCGGCAGGGGCACGTGCACCACGCCTGCTTGAAGACAGGCCAGATCCAGCACGATCCATTCAAGACCGTTGTCCATCAGCGAGGCCACGACCGTCGCCCCGCGCGCCGCGAGGGCGCCGGCAAGCGAGTCCACGCGGGCGAGCAGCGCCGCATAGTCCAATCCCTCTGACTGGGTCTGGACCGCAACCGCACGCGCGCGGGCAGGTTCCCTCAACAGCGAGAAAAAGTGGGGCACGTTCATACGTCCAGCTCCGGAAGGCGGCCAAGAATGGCATTGAGCCGCCCCGCGAACACCGTCGGCGCATGCGCGTAGTAATTGCCCCAGTCCTTGCGCTCGGCTTCGTTCAGGTGGTCCGAGGTGGCCGCCGAGATCGGCTGATGCGCCAACCCCATTCGCTGGAACAGATGGTGCAGTTCGATGGTGAGCGTGCTGACCGCCCAATCAAAGCCCTCGGCGTGCAGATGCCGTGCCAGAAGCGGCACCAGCAATCTGCCGCCGCCCGGCCGCACGGCGGCAAACTGCCCGGCTTCGACGATGAGGCTGCGTGCGACGGGCGCGCCTTGATCGCGCACGTATTGCTCGATGGGCGCGGACAGGTAGCGTTCCAGAAAAAGCGGATCGCTCGCGCTGCGATAGCCCGCCGCCGCCAGGATCTCGCCGTCTCTCTGCACACTGACCAGCGTGGGCAGCCACTCGGTCAGCCGGGCGCCAAAACGCTGTTGATAACGTTGGTGGATGTAGGATTCGATCCGCTCACGCATCGGATCCTCGATGGGATGGATGTGCAGCGTTGCGGGCAAATCCCGAGGCCGCGCGGCCATCGCCGTCCAGGTGGACGGGGCGAAACATTTGTTGTGGGGCATGCGGTATTCCATGCTTAGGAACTGATTTTCCCGATACGATGGAGCGCAGCTTAGGCATGGAACCTTAATGAGAAATTAACCACCCAGGCGGTGGTAATCTCAGTCCTGCACGGCGAGAAGACGATAAATGAGAATTCTCATCATTGAAGACGACCCGCTCATTGGCGACGGTCTTACATCCGGCTTACGGCTTCTGGGCTATGCCGTCGACTGGTTCTCCAGCAGCCGCGAAGGCGATCAGGCGATCAGCGTTGTGCATTACGACGCCGTGGTCCTCGATCTGGGCCTGCCCGGCGAAGACGGCGTATCCCTGCTGGGCCGCTGGCGCCGCGAAGGGCGCACCGTGCCGGTTGTCATCCTGACGGCGCGCGAAGCGGTCTCAAGCCGCATCGCGGGCCTGGATGCCGGCGCGGACGATTACCTCATCAAGCCCATCACCCTGGATGAACTGGCGGCGCGGTTGCGCGCGGTGACGCGGCGCGTGGCCGGCAAGCCCGAGCCCGTCTGGCGTCATGGCGATCTCGACTACCACCCAGCCCTGCATGAAGTGCACTGGAAGGGCCAGAAGGTGGACCTCACGACGCGCGAAGCGCTGCTGCTGGAACTGTTCCTGACGCATCCGAATCGCGTGCTGACGCGCGACTTCATCCGCGACAAGCTCTACGACTGGGAAGCCGAACTCGAAAGCAATGCGCTGGAGGTGTTCGTGCATCATCTGCGCAAGAAGATCCACCCGAAGATCGTGCGCACCGTGCGGGGGTCGGGCTACGCGCTGGGCCAGGTGGAAGCCGACTCATGACGTTGCAACGACGCCTGATCGTTGCCGTGCTGCTGGCGGCGCCAGTCGCGTGGCTCATCACCATCGCCGGCACGTACTGGCGCGCCGCCCACGAGATCAACGAGCTCTACGACACCGACATGGTGCGCCTGGCGCAGCAGACCATCGCCATATCCGCGCTGATCCCGCCTTCCGCCCAGACGCAGCCGGCGCGCGCCCAGTTGCCGGCGTCGGACAGCGCCGGCGATGCGGGCCTGGGCGATCTGTCGGTGGCCATATGGCGCGGATCGCAAGCCCCGTTGGTGCTCGACCCCGAAGCCCTGCAGTTTCCTCGCAACGAAGACCGCGAAGGGTTTGCGGAAAGCATCGTCAACGGCGAACGCTGGCGCCTCTTTTACCTGGACGATCCCTCGGGCCAGACGCGGGTCGGCGTGGGACAGCGCATCGGCGAACGCGACGACCTCGTGATCGCCTACGTGGCCGGGCAGATCCTGCCGTGGCTGTTGGGCCTGCCGGTGCTGATCGCACTGCTGATCTACGCGGTGCGCCAGGCGATGTCCCCTGTGCGCAGGCTGTCGTCCGACCTGGAACGGCGCAGCCCGGACGACGCCAAGCCCTTGCCGCTGTCCGGCGTGCCGGGCGAGCTCACGCCGCTGGTGACGTCCATGAATGGCCTGCTTGCGCGGGTCGGTACGCTGATCGAACAAGAGCGCCGGCTGACCGCGGATGCGGCGCACGAGCTGCGCACGCCGCTGGCTGCCGTGCGGGCGCAGTGGGACGTGATGCGGCGCACGCAAGACCCGCAGGCCCTGCAACAGGCGCAGACCAGCGTGACGCGCGGGATGGAGCGGCTGGACCGGCTGGTCTCGCAGCTGCTGACGATGGCGCGATTGGACAATGCCAATCACACGGACTTCGGCGGCGCTGTCGACTGGGGCAGCGTGGCCGAGCAGGCCGTCAGCGACTGCCTCTGGATCGCCAACCGGCGGGACGTGGACATCGCGGTCGAATGGCCCGCGCCGGGCGTGCTGCCGCTGCCCATGGCCGGCGATGCCGACGCGCTGGTCATCATGCTGAAGAACATCCTGGACAACGCCATCCGGTACGGCCCGCGCCATGGCCGGGTGCGTCTGGCATTCTCGCCCTCGCAAATATCGGTCGACGACCAGGGGCCCGGCGTTGCGCCCGAGGTGCTGCCGCGGCTGGGCGACCGGTTCCTTCGCGCCGCCGGCAACGAGGAAGCCGGCAGCGGCCTGGGCGTCTCCATCGCGCGCCGCATCGCCCATGCGCACGGCATGCGCATCGCATTCGCCATGCGAGATGCGCAAAGCGACTTCGGCCAGGGCCTGCGGGTGACGATACGCCGCGGCGCGTAGATGGCAAGCCCGCGCGAAGGCACTAGAATCTGCGCTTCACGTTTCCCTTCAGGCCGGCCCGGACGGCGGCCGCTGGTCTGACCATGGCCTCCACGCCCGCACCGCCACCGCCAACGACAGGCACGCAGCTTTCGCTGCGCGAAGCCCTGCAACAGGCCCACGCACACTGGAACGCCGGACAGGCGGCCCAGGCAGAGGTCCTCTGCCGCCGCATTCTGGCCGCATCGCCAGGACAGGCCGATGCCTCCCACCTGCTGGGCCTGATCGCGCACGCGCACGGCCAGCCCGCGCTGGCGCTCGACCTGATGCGGCACGCTTGCCGGACCGACGCCGCGCCCGCGGTCTACTTCGGCAACCTGGCCGAAATCTGCCGGCAGCAAGGCCTGCTCGCCGAAGGCGAGGCCGCCGCGCGCCATGCCACGCAACGAGAGCCCGGGCTGGTCATGGCGTGGAACAACCTGGGAATCATCCTGCAGGAATCCGGGCGCCACGCCGACAGCGTCGAATGTCTTGAACGGGTGGCGCAACTTCAGCCGAACAGCCCGGAAGCCCTCAACAACCTCGGCAACGCGTACACGGGCGTCAATCGCCTGGACGAAGCACGTCAGCATTACGCCCGGGCGCTCACATTGCGCGGCGACTACGCCGAGGCGCACAGCAACCTCGCCTTCGTGCTGCGCGAACTGGGCGATCACGAGGCCGCGGCAAACGCCGGGCAGCGCGCCATCGAATGCAACCCGCGCCTGGCGAACGCGTACATCAATCTGGCGGACATCGAAGCGGCGCGGTCGCGGCCCGCACAAGCGCTGCAATGGATCGAAGCGCTGCTGGCCTTCTCGCCCAGCCACCCGCAGGCGCTTGAACTGCGCACGCGCCTGCGGACGGCATGCGGCTCGCAGGCTGCAACAGCCGAAGCGCAAGACTCGGAAGACTTGGCACGCCGCGTCCGCGATCTGCTGACTGAGCGGCAGAACGCCGAAGCCGAGCGGCTGCTGCGCGAGAACATGGACCCGCGCGGCGCTCCCGCCGTACTTTGGCGCCTTCTCGGTCTGGCAGTGAAATTTCAAGGGCGCGTTCAGGAAGCCGCTGACATTCAGGCCATGCTCGCCACCGCCATGCCCGGCAACCTGTCCGCCCGATTCGACCTGGCCGAAACGCGCTTGCTGCAAGGGGATTTCGAGCGCGGCTGGTCGGAATACCGTTGGCGCTACAGCCTTTCCCATACCGCGGCGATGGACCGCAAGGTACAGCGGCCGCGCTGGGACGGCAGCCGCATCGATGGCCAGACGCTGCTCATTCATGACGAGCAGGGGTACGGCGACACGCTGCAATTCATGCGCCTGATCGACGCGGCCCGGACCCGCAGCGGCGCGCGCGTCGTGCTGGAAGTCCATCCCGACCTGCTGTCCTTCGCCCGGCGCCTCGTCGGCCCGGATGCCTTCCCGCGCGGACAGATCCCCCCGCCGTTCGACCAGCACTGCGAACTGATGTCGCTGCCCATGGCGATCGGCCTGCGCATGGCCGACCTGCCGGGCCAGGTCGGCTACCTGTCGGCCGATGCGGCCCGCGTCGAGAAATGGCGCAAGCGGCTGACCGGCTTGCCACGGCCATGGGTGGCGCTGGCCTGGGCAGGCAGGCCCACGCATTCGAACGACGCCAACCGGTCTCTTGCCTTGGCGGACATGGCGCCCCTGGCCGTACCCGGCATCACGTACCTGGCCATCCAGAAAGGCCCTGCCGCAGCCCAGGCCGCCACGGCCCCGCCCGGCATGAACATCGTGCCGCTGGATGCCGAGATCGCCGACTTCGAGGACACCGCCGCGATCCTGTCCCTGGCCGACCTGCTCGTCTCGGTCGACTCCTCGCCCGTGCATCTGGCCGGCGCATTGAATCGGCCCGCCTGGGTGCTGCTGCCTTTCCTGCCCGACTGGCGCTGGCTGTTGCAGCGGTCCGACTCCCCCTGGTATCCGTCGCTGCAGTTGTTTCGCCAGCCCGCGCCGGGCGACTGGAAGCGGGTCATGCACGACGTGGGCCAGGCGCTGGCAACCCGGTTTCACCGCGGCCAGGCCTGAACATGCGGGCGCAACCGGCGCCCAAGGCGGCGCCCGCTGATGTCAACCGGAAAAAGGCCTGAATTTCGGCATTATTGCGGCCTTTGAGACCGCGGCATCGCCAGTAATGTGCGTGGTGAGATAGTACGCCCCAGCAAAAGGCCGCCTGTCTGCCCTCATACCCTGGCACCGGCCGCGCGGATAGTCCATAGCTCCAACGGTTGCCGCACATTCCAACCGACATCGCCCCAGGCGGGAGCTTGCCTTGAAGCTGAAACACCGAAAAAAACGTACCCCCTCTTTTCCCGTGGCATGCGCGCGAGCCGGCTCGAGGCCGGCGCTTGCCCGGTCGACGCAGATTCTGTCGGGTGTTTCCCTCGTGGCCGCCAGCCTGCTTCCCGGCATGGTCCATGCCGCGGCGTGCCTCACAATTGCGAACAACACGACGCTCTTCGGCTCCACCGACTGCATCGAATGGACGGGCGGTAACTTTTTGGTCACCGGGACCGGCACGCTCTCCGGCGCCGACATCGGTCTGCACGCCTCCGGCACCATTTCCGGCCGCACGCTGACGAACCTCGGCACCATCGTTGGCACACTGGCGGGCATGCAGAACGACGGCGTTCTGGCTCAGGTGCAAAACACTGGCTTGATCTGGTCCACCGGAACGGGCGTCACCGTGGCCGGCATCCTGAATACGGGGTCCGGAAGCATCACCAGCGTGGTCAACCACACGGGCGGCTCCATCGCCGGCGCACGCGCCGGGATCTTCAATGAGGGCAGCATCGCCACGATCAGCAATGCCGGGATGATCAGCAGCAACAGTTCCTTCGGCGGCACGATTGCAGCCATCTGGAACGACGGCGGAACGATCACCAACCTGACCAACACCGGCACCTTGCAAAGCGCCAAGATCGGCAGTTTCCTCGCGGGGTTTGGTGTGGTCACCGAAAATGGCGCCATCGAAACGCTGCAAAACGAGGGGACCATCGTCGGCCAGCTAGGCATCCTGGCTCAGGACAACGCCCGGTTAGGCACGCTCACGAATTCCGGGACCCTCTCTGGCGACATCGCAGGCATCTTCATGGATGCCAGCACGGCCGGCACCATCACCAACACGGGCCTGATCGTGGGTGCGCCCAGCAGCGCCATGGGCGGGTCGTTCGATGCCGGCATCTATCTGTCCCGCGCCAGCAGCATAAGCCTGCTCGCCAATAGCGGCACCATCACCGGCCGGAATGCGGCGATCCAGCTCGACCGCAACAGCTATATCAGCACGATCACCAACAGCGGCCTCATCGCGGGCGACCTGACCTCCGCGAGCGTCATCCCCCTTTCCATCGCAGGCGGCAGCGGCAACGTCTTCGGCACCCTTACCGGCGCGAGCGGCGGCCTGGGCGTGGCCGATAAAGGCCTCATCAAGGTGACGGGCGCAAACCTGGTGTTTTCGGGCGGAAACCTGCTGCTGAACAACGACATCGCTGCGGTGGGCCGTTCCGTCCTCAACTATGGCGCGACCCTTCAGATCAACAACCCCATCACCGTCACGGGCAACTATTCGCAGACCGGCGGCGGACTGGCCTTCAATGTCGTCGACACCAGCAGCTATGGCTACCTGGACGTGAACGGCTCGGCGTCCATCAGCAGCGCGGCGATCAGCCTGGGCGGCACGGGGTTGGCCAATGGCCAGTCCTACACGGTCGTGCGCGCGACCGGGTCCGGCACTTATGCCAACAACACGGCCTTCGTGTCCACCAACAACGGCCTGCTCGCCCAACTGAGCGACGTGAACGGCGCGCTGACCGTGACCATCGCGCCCGACGCCCAGACCCACTACTGGGACGGCGCCAACACCGTGGCCGACGGCACGATTGCCGGTGGCTCCGGCACCTGGACGGCCAACGGCAAGAACTGGACCTCGACCGACGGCACCGCCAACGGCAAGCTCGATCAGACCGACGTGCGGCCCGTGTTTGGCGGCGCGGCGGGCACCGTGACGGTCGACGCCAGCCACGGCGCAATCGCCGTGAACGGCATGCAGTTCTCCACCGATGGCTACCGCGTCACCGGCGACGCCATCGGGCTGGCGGCAGCCACCTCGGCCATCGAGGTCGATGCCAACGCCACCGCCATCATCGATTCCACGCTGAACGGCAGCGGCGCGCTAGCCAAGACCGGCAGCGGCATGCTGATCCTGAACGGCGTGAACACCTACTCGGGCGGCACCTCGGTGTCCGCGGGCACGCTTGAGATCGGCGATGCCGCGCATCCCACCGCCAGCATCCTGGGCGACGTGGCCGTCGGCAGCGCCGGCACGCTGCGCGGGCACGGCTCCATCGGCGGCAATGTGACCAACGACGGTATCGTGCGTCCGGGCGGTTCCATCGGCACGCTGACGATCCTGGGCAATTACACGCAGTCCCCGACCGGCACGCTGTTCATCGACGTCAGCCCAACGGCTGCTTCGCAACTGAAGGTGAGCGGCACCGCCACCCTGGCCGGCACCCTGAACGTGCTGTACGGCCCGGGCACCTACAGCGCGACATCCTTCCGCATCGTCGACGCGGCCAGCGTCACCGGCCGTTTCGCGTCCGTGACCAGCAACGCGCCGGCCGCACTGGCGCAAAGCGTGCAGAACCTGGCCGACGGCAGCACCCTCACGCTGGCCGCCAGCGGAACGGATAACGGCGGCGGCACAGATACTGGCGGCGGCACGGATACCGGCGGCGGCGGTACGGACACCGGCGGCGGCACCGACACCGGCGGCGGCACGGACACTGGCGGCGGGACCGTCGTCATTGCCCCCACCAACGCCACGATCTTCGGCGCGGTCGCCTCGGCCGCCATCCGCGAAGGCCAGCGCGTGAACGACACGCTGCTCGCGCGCCTGGGCCAGGATTGCGCGGACGCCGCGACGCCCGCCAATTGCGCGCGCCCCGGCCGCCAGGCCTGGGCCCAGATCGTCTCCAACAGCGTCAACGTGCGCGGCAACGACGACGCGCCCAGCTACAAGGATCGCCATTACGGCTTTCTTGCCGGCCTGGATCAGCAGGTCGGCGCCTGGACGCTGGGCGTCGCGGGCGGCTATAGCCACGTCGATGTGACCGAAGACGAGGCAAGCGGCAAGATCGACACCCTGCGCATCGCCGGCTATGGCAGCCGCCGCGTGGGGGCCGTGACCCTCGCCGCGACGGTCGGCGCCGCCTACGACTTTCTCCAGACGCGCCGGTCGTTCCCCGGCCCGGGCAAGGCCCGCGGCGACTCCGACGCACAGGAAATCACGGCCGGCCTGCAAGCCAGCCTGCCGCTGGCCGCCGGCCCGCTCACGATCACGCCGCGTCTCGGGCTGCGCTATCTGTACCTGCACACCGAACGCTTCAGCGAATCCGGTTCGACCAGCCAGAACCTGGATGTGCGCGCCCAGGACTTCAACAGCCTGCAACCGTATGCGCAGCTCGTCGTGGGTCTGCCCTTCAACATGAAGTCGGACAAACCCGCCGTCGTCGAGGCCCGCGTCGGCTACGCCTACGAAACCCTGGACAGCAACCGCGCATTCCACGCCACGGCGACCGACGGCACCGGCTTCACGCTGCCCGGCGTGTCGCCCTCGCGCGGCATGTTCTCTGCCGGCATGGGTCTGACGATGCCCGTCAGCAAGGCCATGGATCTGACGGCCAGCTACGACCGGCTGTTCGACACGGGCAACGTGTCGGGACAAACGTTCCAGCTGCAGGCGACGTACCGGTTCTAAAGCGCGATAAATAAAAATAGGCCCACGCCATGGCGTGGGCCTATTTTTTTTGGAACAACGTGCGCCAATTCGCGTTCTGCCCGGAGGTTTCCAGCGTCAGAACGCACCCGACGTTGGCGCACGCCTCAGAACGGCACCATGACCTTCAACGTGCCGCTATGGCTGCGTACATTCTCGGAAAACTGGCCGTCGTACTGAAGCCGGAAGTCGACCCCCGCAGCGCGCATGACGTGCAGCCCCGCCCCCACCTTGCCCACCACATCGTCGATGGGCAGCGACGTATCGAACGATCCCGTGCCGGCCGGCGCCCCGCGCAGGCGCGAGGTGGTCGTCCAATCGTCCTTGGACAGGAACGACACGCCGGCGTACACGAACGGCCGCAGCATCGCGCCGTTGGACAGCTTGGCGCGTCCGCCGAACTCGATCATGGGCGACAGGCCCAGGATGAACTGGTCGCTGCCGTCCACCGACAAGGCCAGCGGATTCGCGCCCGATTCCTTGTAGCCCGGCATGCGGGTATAGCTGGCGTCGAAGTCCAGGTACGGCTTCACGTACACGCTCTCGAAGGCGAAGGTGCGGGCTGCGCGCAAACGTGCATTGAAGCCATAGACGTCGGGGCGGCTGGTCAAGGTGTCCTGGTATCCCGCGATGTCGATGTTGCGGTCCATGCGATAACCGCCATAGCCGCCGCCGACCGCGGCCGAGAACACCCACGGCCCTTCCTGGCGCTTGACGACCATGCCGGCGTAGCCGCTGTCGCCATCGCCGCGCACGCTGCCGTCGTTGGCGCGCACCTTGCTGCTTTCGTAGGCCACCGAGCCGCCGACGAACCAGCCCGGACTGACTTCGCGCTGCCCGCCAATCTGGTAGGTCACCGTGTCGTAGTCAAAGCCAGCCGTGCCTTTGCTGCCGTCCTGGCTGGTCGCGCGGCCCGTGACCTGGCCCCAGTAGCAGTTCTGCTCGCCCGAGAAGGCATCGACACCGGTGAACGTGGGGCAGGACATCATCGCGCCCGTGAAATGCCCCAGGTTTGCGGCCGATTGCGCCGCCGGCGCGCTCGTCACGCCCGGCGACAGGTTGGACATGCGGTCGCGATACGTGCCCGCCCCCTGGCGCGAAGCCTGGTCCAGCTGCCCGAAAAGCGGCGCCAGGGCGGAATTGCCGCCTGCATCCCAGATACGCTGAAGCTGATCGGCGACCTGGCGCTGGTTGGCCTTCAGTTGCATCGACGGCGCGTTGAAGTCGGCGCCTGCGACGCGGATGCGCGTGGACTGGCCGACCTGGCGCGTGGCGTAATCGAACACCGGACTGTCGACGGCGCCCACGCTGCCTTGCGAATCGCCCTGCACCGTCAGGACCGTCAGCTCGCGGTTCGGCATCAGCGCCGCGGCCAGCACGTCGACGTTGCCATTCAGGTCGCCATTGCCTTGCACCACCATCTGCGAGGCGCGCATCTGGTCGAAGTCCACGTCGGCGCGCAGGACGCCGCTGGCGGACTGCCTGAAATTGCCGCTGACCGTCAGGGTCTGGAACTGGCCCGGCGAGCCCATCACGACCAGCCCCGAGTTGATGACGTTGGCCTGATACGCAGTGGCCGCGTTGGCCACGCCGCCCGACTGCACGTAGTAGTTGCAGGCATTGGTGGAATCGCCGTTGCCGCAATAGACGTTGCCGGAGATGGTGCCGTAGTCGTTGATGGTGAGGAAAGACCCCGCCGCCGTGGTCGAATCGCCGTTGAACGTCAACGCCGTGCTGGACAGCGCGCTGAGCGAACCGCCTGCGTTGACGTTGACCACGTTGTCCCGGCCGCTCAGTATCCACACGCCTTTGCCGGAGTTGGAGCCGCCCGACACGCTGCCGTTGATGTTGACCGTGACGCCCTGCTCGCTTTGTCCGCCCTGGCTTTGCGCCATGATGCCCGTCGCATCCGGCCCCGTCACACTGAGCGTCCCGCTCTGGTTCACGGTGACACTGCCGGAATTGCCCGTGGCGCTGCTGACCGACCCGGCAAAGCCGGCCTGCGGCCCGCCAGCCAGCCCGCCGCCGCCGCCGATCGACTGCGCGATGATGCCGTAGGCATTGGCGCCCGCGGTCGTCAGATTGCCGTCAAAGGAAACCGTCACGTTGCCGGCGGTGCCCGAACTGAACGCGGTCGGCAGGAATCCGGCCGCGCTGGTGGTGATCAGCTTGGTGGTGTCGCCCAGGATGCCCCCGCCGTCCGCGATGGACTGCGCCACGATCCCGTGCGCGCCCGCCCCATGCGTGGCCAGCGTGTAGCGCAGATCCACGTTCACGGCGCTGGCATTGGCGTTCCCGCCACCCAGCACCGTCGTGCCGACGCCGGTTGCCGTGCCGGACGTCACGATGCCGCCGCCCCCGCCGATCGATTGCGCGATGACGCCGATGGCCCGATCGCCATGGGTGTTCAGGTTCAGGCCGGTGGACAGATTGACCGTGCCGCCCGCGCCGGCCACGCCCGCGCCGCCCGCGTGCAGGTTGAATCGCTGGCTGCCGGGATTCGCGGCCGATGCCGTGCTGCCCGCCATCGCAATGCCGCCGCCCCCGCCGATGGACTGCGCCACCAGGCCGTAGGCGCTGTCGCCGGTGGTCTGGATGGCCGCGTAGCTGCCGCTCGTGACCGTGATGCTGCCGCCGGCGCCACCGCTGCCGCCGGTCGCGCCGGCCCGCAGCGAGCCGTTTGCCAGCGGCGATCCCGTGGCGCCCATGCCGCCGCCGCCGCCGATGGACTGCAAGACGATGCCCATCGCGCCATACCCGGCCGTGTTGAAGCTGTTGGTCCCGTTGCCGTTCAGGAAGGCGACGATGCTGTTGCCCGCCCCGCCGCTTCCGCCCGAGCCGCCCACCGAAATCGACACGTTGGACGACGAAATGCTGGACGAGGCGGTTGATGCGCCACCCGCGCCGCCGCCGCCGCCGATGGATTGCAGGACGGCTGCGTCCGCGTAATCCCCGTACGTGTTCGTGGACGCCCCGACGCTCGCGGCATTGGAAGTCGTTCCGATCGCGCCGCCATTGCCGCCCGCGCCGCCATTGCCGCCCACCGAGACGTTGAACTGGTAGGTCGTGCCGGAGTCGTCCAGCGAGTCGGATGAATTGTTCTGGCTGGTGCCGCCGACCGCGCCGCCCAGCCCGCCCGAACCGCCGATGCTCTGCACCAGCAGCCCGTCGGCATCGGCGCCATAGGTGGTGACATTGCCATCGCTGTTCAGGGTGATGGCGCCGCCATAGCCCCCGCCGGTGCCGCCGCGGCCAACCGACACGGTGGCCCTGACGTCGGTCGTGCTGTCTTCGCTTTCGCTGTTGACGGCCAGCCCGACCTGGCCGCCTTGCGACGCCCCGCCGCCGCCGCCGATGGACTGCACCAGCACGGCGCGCGCGCCATCGCCGTGCGTGATGATCGTGCTGGCCGGATCGACGGTCAGCGATGCCGTGCCGCCCTGTCCGCCCGATCCGCCGATCCCGCCCACGTTGGCCGTGATCGACACGTTGGCATCCACATTCGGGCTGCGTCCCGTGGCGGAACCCACGCCGCCCGCCCCGCCGCCGCCGCCAATGCTTTGCAGCACCAGCGCATTCGCGGAGTCTCCCCACGTGGTGATGGAACTGCCCGCCAGGCTGAGCGTGGCGTTGCCGCCGTAGCTGCCCGATCCGCCGCTGCCCCCCACCGACGACTGAACCGTGCCGCCGACGGAATCGCCGGTGCCGACCACCGTCGAGAGGGCCGATGCGCTGCCGCCCAGCCCGCCGCCGCCACCGATCGATTGCACCAGGACGCCTTGCGAATTGGGACCATACGTGGTCAGGATGGAATTGTTGATGGCCGATGACGCGGTGCCGCCCGCGCCGCCCGAGGCCCCGGACCCGCCCATGGCAAACGTGACCGCGACGCCAAAGGACGCGTCCTCGTCTGGCACCGCAATCGCCAGGGCCTTGGCGACGGACGCGCCGCCCGCCCCGCCGCCGCCGCCAATGGATTGCACGACCACGCCGTGCGCATCGCCGTTGGTACTGCCCGACGAACCTGTCGTCAAGGTGGCGTTGGACACGTTGCCCGCGGCGCTGCCGCCCGCGCCGCCGTTGCCGCCGGTGCCGCCCACCGCGACGGACATGGCAAAGCCGACGCCGGCGTCGTAGGAAGAGGCTGCGCCCCCGGTTCCTCCGCCGCCGCCGATGGACTGGGACACGATGCCGTACGCATGGTCGCCGCCCGTGGTCAAGCTGTAGCCGTTCAGGCCAACGGTGGACGAGCCGCCGTTGCCGCCGCCGCCGCCCTGCCCGCCGATCACGGCAACCCCGCTTGCCGCGCCGCCATCTCCGCCGCCGCCGCCGATGGACTGGCCCAGCATCCCGATGGCCGACGTTCCGCCCGTGGTCAGCGTGCCGGACTGGTTGATCGTGACCGTGCCGCCGGCGACCGCCGTGCCGCCCGCCCCGCCCAATGCAACGATGCCGCTGCTGACGCCCGCCGTGCCGCCGCCGCCACCGATGGCCTGCGCCGATATGCCGTGCGAGGACTGTCCGGTGGTCGTGATCGAGGACTGGCTGTTGATGGAAACCGAGCCGCTGGCCCCGCCGATCCCCGCATCCGCGCCGGCATTGCCGAACAGTTCGAAGTTCGCCGTGGTCGTGCCGCCAATGCCGCCCATCGACTGGCCGAGGATGCCGATGGAATAGTTGTTGGAAGTCTGGATGGAGCCGCCGGTGGTCGTCACCGTCACCGCGCCGCCGGCCCCGCCGCTGCCGGCGTTTTCGGGCGTAAAGTCGATGATGCCGCTGCTGGTCTCCACCCCTCCGCCCGCGCCGCCCAGGCTGCTGGCCGAGATGCCGGTGGACTGCACGCCATTGGTGCTGATGGTGGCATTGCCGCTCAGGGTGACGTTCACCGTGCCGCCATTGCCGCCGGCCGCCCCATTGCTGTCCTCGCGTCCTGCCCCGCCGTTGCCGCCCTGCGTGATCACGTTGACGCCCGGCAGGTAGTCGCCCGATGTCGTGACCGACGACCCGCTGTTCAGGGTGACCGTGGTGGTCGTATTGCCGTTGCCGCCGCCGTATCCGCCGACTTCGCCGCTGGTGTTGGTGATCGTCTGCGGACCCATGCCGCCATTGCCGCCCAGCCCGATCACGACGATCCCGCCGGACACCTTCGACAGGCTCGCGGGCTGCACGGTCGAGGTGCTGGACACGGACACCTGGCCCGAGTTCACCACCGTCATCGCGCCAAACTGGCCCCCGGTGCCGCCGTTGTCGCTGCCGTCCTCGGACGTCGTGCCGTTGCCGCCCTGGCTCAGGACATACAGGCCGCGCACGCTGCTCAGGGCCGTCCCGCTGACGTTCACCGTCACGGAGCCCGTATTGGTGATGATCGTCGGATTCGAGTAATTGACCGCACCGCCGCTGGAACCGCTGCCGTTGTCCAGCCCGCCACTGCCGCTGATGGATTCCGCGCCGATGCCCCATGCGTAGCGCGACGTGGAACCGGTGACCGACACGGCCCCGGCATTCGAGATATTGACGATATTGCTTCCGCCGCCATTGCCGCCGCCTGGTCGCCCGTCGCCGCATTGTCCTGGTTTCCGCCCGTCGCGCCGATGCTGGCGCCATAGAGGCCCACGCCGCCATAGGGCAGGTTCAAGACGCTGACGTTGCCGCTATTGGTGATGGTGACGGCAGAGCCATCGCCCCCCTGGCCCCCATTGCCCCCGCCAATCACCGTCTCGTTGGCATTGGCGCCAATGCCCCCGACCGACACCCCGTAGATCCCGAACTGCGCGCCCGAATCCGCCCAGATGCCAGGACCGCTGCCTTGGGCGCTGGAGGTCGGCGCGTTCTGAACGGTGATCGTCCCGCCGTTGTTGTTGATGGTGATGGTGCCGCCGTTGCCGCCGTTCGTCGCATTGTTGCTGGTGTCGCTGGACCCCATGCCGCCGGTCAGGCGAACGAAGATGCCGCCCTGCGGGACGCTCGGCTGCAGCACGGCGCCGTTGTTGACCACCGTGTAGTTGCCGCCATAGCCGCCGATGTTGTCGCCGGTGCCGGCGCTGGCAGTGTTGACGACACTGACCTGCGCACCCGACCCGCCCTGGCTGGACGAAATGGTGCAGGTGGTGGAATTGGAAGGATTGGTGTCGACCGAAGGACAACTCAATGCCGCGACGGCGGGCTGCGCCATGACGAGCCCCACGGCGGTGACGGAGAGCATCTCGCGCCAGTCCGGGGGACGTGGCAGCGAACGACGAGGTTCCAGTGTCCAAACCGCAGTGCCCCTGGCTCGCAAAGGTCGCTTTGCGGTCGGCTTTCCCATCGTCTTCCCCTCGGCGCGAACCGTAACAACGGGCCGCATAAGTCTTCTGATTTATTCTGCTCCGGACGTTTTTTACCAGTGGCGCTTGCCTTTGCACAGCGCTGTTGCACTTCAGTCCGCCCGCCTGTTGCCTCGCCACCATGCGACCATCGCGAACCGGCCAGCCTGGAATTGCCTCAAGAATTTGGCTTAATTCCGCGAATGACGGCCGGCGGCCCGGTGATATAGTCCGACCGCCTCATGCGAATGCCGTAGGCGGCATGTCGACCTGTCGTACCCGAGCTCTCGGGAGGATCGCCGCCCGGCTCCACCACCACGATTGAATAAGCGCTGCGTCAGTTGTCAGCGAATGCCGGCTCCGGGCCGGCCGGCCAATGGGCGCGCAAAGGGAAAGCAACGATGAACCGCAGCTATCGGCTCGTCTGGAATCAGACCTTGCAAATGATGCAGGTCGCGCCCGAAATCGCCACATCCAGATCCTCAGTCCCAGGCAGCGCGACGCATTGCAGGACACCACGGCGCTCCCTTCCCCGCGCCGCACACCAGGCCGGGCAGATCGCCTTGATGCTCGGCCTGACTTGCGCCTTTCCTTCCGCGTGGGCCGCCGGGTGCGCCGCCAGCGATGCCAGCGCCTGCGGCGCGTCCGGCGGCGCGGGTTACCCGGCACGCAGCGGCAACGGCGGCGCGGGCAACGGCCAGGGTGGCGGCTCCAGCGAGCTCGATGCCAATACCGTCACGGTGCAGGTTCCGGGCGGCGCGCCCGGCGCCAGCGGCAGCGGCGGCAGCGGCGCCGCGGGCGACGCGGGTGGCAACGCTTCCGGCGGTGCCACCGGCCTGGCGCTCTCGTCCACCAACGTCTCCGTAAATACAAACTTCGGCGGAACCGCGGGCGACGTGGGCGCAGACGGCACCAACTTCGGCGGCGGCGGCGGCGGTGGGGGCACCGGGCTGTACTACGGCGGGACCGCGGCGACGATCGGTGTCAATGCCGTCCTCTCCGGCGGCGCCGGAGGTGCCGGGGGCGCCACGTCCAATGGTGTCGTCGGCAATGCGGGCGCCGGTGGCGGTGGCGGCGCCGGGATGATATCGATCACCACCGGCACGAACATCACGTCGAACGGGTTGATCCAGGGCGGCGCCGGCGGCGCGGGCGGGACGGGCGGCTTTGGCGGGGGTGGCGGTGGCGGCGGCGATGGGCTGGTGGTGTTTGGCGTCAGCTCCAGCGTCATCAACCTCGGCACGATAGGCGGCGGCGCGGGCGGTGACGGGGGCGCCGGCGCCAGCGGCAACGGAAGCAGCGGCAACGGCGGCGCCGGCGTCAATCTCCTGGGCGCCTTCAGCTCGCTGGCCAACGTCGGAACCATCACCGGCGGCAGCAGCAACGGCGGCGCGGCGGGCGCCGGCGTGATCACGCACGGTTCCAACTACATCACAAATGCCGGCACCATCGTTGGCGGCGTCGCCAACGGCACGCGCGCGGCTGCCATCCAGTTTGGCGGCACGGGGAACACACTCACGCTGCTCTCGGGTTCCACGATGGTGGGCGATCTGGTCGTCGAGGCCGGCGCCTCTGCCCAAATCAACCCGGCACACCAGGGTCTATCGCTCGGCAATGCCGTAATCCTGACCGACGCCGCATCCGTCGTCTCCTTCAACACCAGCACGGCCCCCCTCACGCTGACGGGCACCATTTCCGGATCAGGCGGCATGACCGCGATGGGCGGCACGCTGTCCACGTCGGCCGTTCACGACTACACGGGCGCCACGACAATCACAAGCGGCACGCTGGCGCTGACGGGCAACGGCAGCATCGCAGCCTCGTCGGGGCTGGTCAACAATGGCCGGTTCGATATCTCTGGCACCGCCGCAGGCGCTTCGCTCAAGGCGCTGACCGGCACCGGCGTCATCGCGCTGGGCTCCCAGTCCCTGACCGTGAACAGCGCCGCGGGCGCCTTCAGCGGCGTGATCGGCGGCGCCGGTGGCTTCACAGTGGCGGGCGGC
This sequence comes from Achromobacter sp. Root170, assembly GCF_001428165.1. Classification (NCBI taxonomy): domain Bacteria; kingdom Pseudomonadati; phylum Pseudomonadota; class Betaproteobacteria; order Burkholderiales; family Alcaligenaceae; genus Achromobacter; species Achromobacter sp. Root170. Next base: position 571,095 of record NZ_LMHN01000016.1, on the reverse strand, counting down.
ACGCAGACGCTTTCGGGCGTCAACACCTATACCGGCGCGACCGCCATCGGCAATGGCGCGACCCTTGCGCTGGCAGGCAATGGCAGCCTCGCGGCCTCCAGCGGCGTCATCAACAACGGCACGTTCGATATTTCCGGCGCCACGGCGGGTGCTTCCGTCCAAGCTCTGACTGGCGCTGGCGCTACCACGCTTGGCTCGCGCACCCTGACGCTGACGAACGCGGCGGGCGTTTACGCGGGCGCCATTGGCGGAACGGGCGGGACCACGCTGAACGCCGGCACGCAGACGCTGACCGGCAACCACACGTACAGCGGCGCGACCACGATCAATGGCGGCACGCTGGCGCTGACGGGCAACGGCAGCATCGCGGCCTCGTCGGGGCTGGTCAACAATGGCCGATTCGATATCTCTGGCACCGCCGCAGGCGCTTCCGTCAAGGCGCTGACTGGCACCGGCGTCATCGAGCTGGGCTCCCAATCGCTGACCGTGAACAGCGCCGCTGGCGACTTCGGCGGCGTGATCGGCGGCGCCGGTGGTTTCACGGTGGCGGGCGGCACGCAGACGCTTTCGGGCGTCAACACCTACACCGGCGCGACCGACATCGGGAATGGCGCGACCCTGGCGCTGGCAGGCAATGGCAGCCTCGCGGCCTCCAGCGGCGTCATCAACAACGGCACCTTCGATATTTCCGGCACCACGGCGGGTGCTTCCGTCCAAGCCCTGACTGGCGCAGGCGTTACCACGCTCGGCTCGCGCACCCTGACGCTGACGAACGCGGCGGGCACCTATGCAGGCGCCGTCGGCGGGACGGGCGGAATCACGCTGAACGCCGGCACGCAGACGCTGACCGGCAACAACACGTACAGCGGCGCGACCACGATCAATGGCGGCACGCTGGCGCTGACGGGCAACGGCAGCGTCGCAGCCTCCAATGTCGTCGTCGACAACGGCACGTTCGATATTTCCGGCGCCACGGCGGGCGCATCGGTCACGGGTTTGACGGGCAGCGGCGCGGTAGCGCTGGGCAGCCGCACCCTGACGATCAGCAACGCGGCGAGCGCCTTCGGCGGCAGCATTGGCGGCACGGGCGGCCTGACGGTGGGCGGCGGCACGCAAACGCTCACCGGCGCAAACACCTATACCGGCGCGACCACGATCAGCCCGGGCGCCACCCTCGCCATCAACGGCGCGGGCAGCATCGCAGCCTCCCGTGGGATCACGAACCAAGGCACGCTGGATATCTCGGGCACGGCGGCGGGCGCGTCGGCAACGAGCCTGAACGGCTCGGGGAACGTGGCGCTCGGCGCGCGCACGCTTACGCTGACCAACGCCGCCGGCAATTTCTCGGGATCCATTGCCGGCACGGGCGGCCTGACGCTTAACGGCGGCACGCAGGTCCTGGCGGGCGCCAACAGCTACACGGGCGCCACCACCATCAACAGCGGCACGCTTGCCGTCACGGGCAGCCTGTCGTCCGCATCGAACGTCGTGCTGGCCGGTCCAGGCGCCGCGCTCGATGTATCGGGCGCCGGCCCGCAGCGGGTGACCGCGCTGACGGGCGGGGCGGGCACGCGCCTGCAACTCGGCACAAGCACGCTGACGCTGGATTCGCCGGCCGACAGCACGTTTGACGGTTCATTGAACGGCTCTGGCGTCTTCGCCAAACAAGGGGCCGGCATGCTGACCCTGAACGGCGACAGCAGCGGTTTCGCCGGCCTCACGCGGGTGGACGGCGGCACGCTGGCCGTGGGCGATGCCAACCACGACGCCGCGCTGCTCGGCGGCAACGTGGCCGTGGGCGCCCAGGGCACGTTGAAGGGTCACGGCACGATCGCCGGCAGCCTCTTGAACCAGGGCATCGTTATGCCAGGCGGGTCGGTCGGCACGTTGAGCGTCGGCGGCAACTACACCCAGGCCAGCAACGCCACGCTGTCCATCGAGGTCAATCCGCTGGAAAGCTCGCTGCTGCGCGTCGGTGGCGCCGCCACCCTTGACGGCGGGCTATCCATCGTCTACGCGCCCGGCACCTACACGGCGCGCCGCTATACCCTGCTTTCGGCCGCCAACGGCGTCAACGGCACCTTTGCCACGGTGACCAGCACCACGTCCGCCGGCGCGGATCTTTCCACGCTCGACCAGTCGGTCACCTACGGCGCAAACGAGGTCGGCCTGCAGTTGTTCACCCCCGACGCCCCTGGCCCCGTGATCGTCGCTCCCACCAACACCAGCATCTACACCGCGCTTGGCACGGCGGCGATCATGCGCGCGCAATCGGTCAACGCAACGCTGCTCGGCCGCTTCGTGCCCTCGCCGCAGACGCAGCCGGCCGCGCGCGGCGCCTGGATCGAGGCCACCGGATCCAGCACGCGCCTGCACGCCGACGACGGGCAGCCTGGCTTCAAGGCAAACCAGTTCGGCTTTCTGGCGGGCACCGACCGGCCGGTCGGCGACTACACCGTGGGCCTGGCCGGCGGCTATGCGCACACGTCGATCAACGAAGACGAAACGGGCAGCTCCGGCGCCACCGACACCGTACGCCTGGCGCTCTACGGCGGCCGCGACTTCGGGCCGGTCATCGTGTCCGCAACGCTCGGCTATGGCCTCGACTTCCTGTCGCAGAAGCGCCCGTTTGGCGCGTCTGGCACCGCGCAAGGCGATCACATCGGGCACGAAATCTCGGCCGCCACCCAGGCCGCCGTGCCGATGCGCGTCGGCAGTGTCACGCTGACGCCCGCCGCCGGGCTGCGCTACGCCTTCTTCCGGGGCGCAAGCTTTACCGAAAGCGGCGCCTCCGCGCAGAACCTGGACGTCGATTCCGACACCGCGCGCAGTCTTCAGCCCTACGTGATGCTCAAGCTGGACAAGACGTTCGGCGAGGGAGAACGCGCCATCGATGCCCAGTTGCGCGTGGGCTATGCGCGCGAACTGATGGGCACAAGCCGGCAGGTCACCGTCCTGTCGCAGGACGGCACCCGCTTCGCCGCACCCGGCGTCGCGCTGCCGCGCAACTACGTCACGGGCGGCGCGAGCATCGGTTTTCGCCCCTCAAAGGCCACGTCGATCTCGTTGGGCTACGACGCGCTGATCAATACCGGTCACGCGTCGGCGCAAGCGGGATATGCGCGGTTCGAGTATCAGTTTTGAAATCAAGTTCGACTTCAGCGGCCGATGGCCGCGGCCTTTCTCACTGAAGCGGAGCCGAAACTCGCGCACCAAGATTTGTTTCCATTTTTTCCGAACCGCAAGCATGGCCCGGAAACCGCGCAAATATAATTTCCAGGACTCAAATTCAGCGGAGGTTTGCCATGCGCCATGCAGAAGCCGGTCGTCGTTTTACCCACCCGTTGCGGCGCGTCGCGCCGTGGGTCGCGTTGGGACTATTGGGCTTGACGTTGTATGGCTGTGCTGCGACCACGCCGCCCAAAGGCGTGACGCCCGTCGGCGCCTTCGACGTGCATCGTTACGAAGGCCGCTGGTTCGAAATCGCGCGGCTGGACCACCGTTTCGAACGCGGCATGACGGACGTCACCGCGCACTACACGCTTCAGGATGACGGCACCGTGCGCGTCGTGAACCGCGGATTCGACCCGGCCAAGGGGTCGAATGGCGATTGGCGTTCGGCAGAGGGGCTGGCCCGCTTCACGGGAGACCCCTCAGTGGCATCGCTGAAGGTGTCGTTCTTCGGCCCCTTCTATGGCGGCTACCATGTGGCCGCATTGGATCCGGATTATCGCTGGGCCCTGGTGGTTGGCCCGGATCGCAGCTATGCCTGGATCCTCGCGCGCGACAAGACACTGAATGCGCAGACGCGCGACGACATCCTGAGCCGCGCCAAGGCGTTGGGCCTGGACACCGACGCGTTCATCTGGGTCAGCCAGGACCGCGAACAGCCGCCGCTGGAACCGGCTTCCTGATGCCGCGTCGCGCGCCATGACAGCCAAGGGCGCTGGCGCGCACACCCTGCGCTTGATTCTCGGCGACCAGCTGAACCCGCTGCACAGCTGGTTCGCCCGGACCGACCCGGACGTGGTGTATGTGCTGATGGAAGTGCGTCAAGAGACGGACTACGTGCTGCACCACGCGCAAAAAATCTTGGCGATATTTGCCGCCATGCGCGATTTCGCGCGCCATCTGCGCCAGGCGGGACATCGCGTCAGGTATGTCGCGATCGACAACCCCAGCAACCGGCAGGACATCACCCAGAATCTGACTGCGCTGATGGCGCACTACGGCGCCCGCGAACTGGGCTACCAGCAACCCGATGAATGGCGGGTCAGCCAAGTCCTTGGCGCCTGGAGTGCGACGCAGGCATTCTCCGTACAGCAGGCCGACAGCGAGCATTTCCATACGACGCGTGACGAAGTGGCCACGTTCTTCGGGCCCCGCAAGAGCTGGCTCATGGAGACGTTCTACCGCCATATGCGCCGGCGTCACGGCGTATTGATGGATGCAACTGGCGAGCCGGTGGGCGGGCGATGGAACTTTGATCACGACAACCGCAAGCCCTGGCCCGGCACCCCGCCGCTGCCGCCCGACGTCCGGCCGGTGCACGACCGTCGCGCGCTGTGGGAAACGGTGCAGCAGGCAGGCGTGCAGAGCTTTGGGAATCCGCAGGCCGATCAGTTCCGCTGGCCGCTGAATCGCGCGCAGGCGCTTGCATGGCTGGACCATTTCATCCAGCACACGCTGCCCAACTTCGGGGCCTACGAAGACGCCATGAGCGCGGGCAATCCGCGCCTGTTTCACTCGCAGTTGTCGTTCGCCCTGAACACCAAGATGCTGCACCCCGGCGAGCTGGTGCGTCAGGCGCAGGCCGCCTACGAAACGGGACATGCTCCCTTGGCGGCCGCTGAAGGCTTCATCCGGCAGATCCTGGGATGGCGCGAGTATGTCCGTGGCGTGTATTGGACGCGCATGCCGGGGTACGAGACGCGCAATGCGTTGGGGCACACGCGCCCGCTGCCGGCCTGGTTCTGGACCGGGCAGACCCGCATGCGCTGCATGAGCGACGCCATCGGCAATTCGCTGGAGAACGCCTACGCGCACCATATCCAGCGCCTGATGGTCATCGGCAACTTCGCGCTGTTGGCCGGCCTGGACCCTGCCGAGGTGCACCGTTGGTATCTGGGCGTCTACATCGACGCGTTCGAATGGGTCGAGCTGCCCAACACGGTGGGGATGAGCCAGTTTGCCGACGGGGGCTTGCTGGGCACCAAACCCTATGTCAGCAGCGCGTCATACATCGACAAGATGAGCGACTACTGCCACGCGTGTCCGTACGACAAGAAGCGGAAGACGGGCGAACGCGCCTGTCCGTTCAACGCCCTGTACTGGGATTTTTTTGCTCGCCACCAATCGCAGCTTGAGGACAACCGGCGCCTTGCCATGGTGTACCGGCGATGGCAGGACCTTCCCGGGGAAGCGCAGGCCGCGTTGCGTGAGCAGGCGGCGCTGACGTTGACGCGCCTGGAAGGACTGTAAGACTCGCTTAACGCCAAAGCGCGAATCATTCCGGCGGCATTCATCCTGCGTTAAGGTCGGGCCGCTATGCTGGGCGCCCAAATATCCCATCGCAAACGCCAAGCATCGGAGCTGTACCCATGACACCCCTTCGGCCCGCGCCCGACGCCCCCGAAGATAACGAACACACGCCGGCAGAGCGCGCTGCCGCCGCTTCCCGCAGCACATGGGTCAGCGTGGGCGTCAATGTGGCGCTTGCGACTGCCCAGATCATCCTGGGCATATTCTCGAAATCCCAAGGCCTGATAGCCGACGGCATTCACTCGCTTTCAGATCTGGTCGCAGACTTCATCGTGCTGCTTGCCAACCGGCATAGCCAGAAGGAAGCCGACGCCGGTCATCACTATGGGCATTACCGCTACGAGACCGCGGCGTCGTTTGCACTGGGCATCTTGCTGCTGCTCGTGGGCGGCGGCATGCTCTGGGCGGCAATCAGCAAACTGGAGCAGCCCGGCGCGATCCCGCAGGTGCATGGCATTGCCCTGTGGGTGGTGGGCATCGCCCTGGTCGCAAAGGAACTTCTGTTCCGCTACATGCTGGCCGTGGCCAAGCGCGTGAAGTCCAGCATGCTGGTGGCCAATGCCTGGCATGCGCGCTCGGATGCCGCTTCCTCGTTGGTGGTCGGTATCGGCATCGTCGGCAACCTGCTCGGCTACCCGATCCTGGATCCCGTGGCGGCCGCCATCGTGGGGTTCATGGTGGCAAGAATGGGCTGGAATTTTGGGTGGGATGCCCTGCACGATCTGATGGACCGTGCGGCCGACGAAGATGAAACCGCAGCCATTCGCCAGACCTTGCTGGACACCGCCGGCGTTCAAGGCGTGCATGACCTGCGGACCCGAAAAATGGGCGACATGATCCTGGCCGACGCCCACCTGGAAATCGACGCGGCGTTGACCGTGGACGAAGGCCACAAGATCGCGGTCGAGGCCCGCCACCGGGTCATGCAGCGGCACCGTGTATTGAATCTGATGACCCACGTCGACCCCTGGCGGCGCACCGGCGCGCCGGCAAGTTCCGATCAGGGTGCGTCCGGCATCACGCCCACCATTGCGCAGCAGCTCTGAAAGAAAAGGAAACCTCATGGCAATCAAGAATACCGATACACAGTTTGGCGGCCTCGTCATTGCGCTGCACTGGCTCATGCTCATCGTGCTGGCGCTGGTCTACGCCTGCATGGAGCTGCGCGGCCTGGCCACGAAAGGCACCAATCTCTACAACGACGTCAAAGCGCTGCATTTTTCGCTGGGATTGTGCGTGATCGGGCTGGTCGCCGTGCGACTGGCCGTCCGCGTGGCCGCTGGCGCCGCGCCTGCCGTCCGGCCGCCGATGCCGCGTTGGCAGGACGTGCTCGCGCGGCTGATGCACTACGCCCTGTATGCGTTCATGATCGCCACCCCCATTCTTGGGTGGCTGACGCTTAGCGCGGGCGGTAAAACCATTCCGTTCTTTGGCCTTGAGGTGCCCGCCTTGGTGGGCGCGGACAAGGCGCTGGCAAGCCAGCTGAAGGAACTGCATGAATCCCTGGCGACGGCCGGCTACTTTCTGGTGGGCATGCACGCCGCCGCTGCGCTGTTTCACCACTACATCCTGCAGGACAATACGCTGGCGCGCATGCTGCCGGGACGTCGCTGACGCCAGGCCCAACGCAACGCGAAATGCCGAACGTGCGCTAGGCCCTAGGGAAATCCCGGGGCTAGCCTGGACTTTGCCCTTCCCCTAGAATTTGCCCTGCCTTCACGCATTGAAGGCCGGCTCGGCAAGTTCCAAAGGCGCAACTGCCCGCAAGGCCGCTCAGTTTTTCTCGTCGACAACGGCGTCGACATCCTGCCGGGTTCTCGGCATACCCACACACCTATACACGTCTACGCGACTTTCGGCGTCGGCCTCTGCTCGTCCCTGCACTTTGCGCCGGGCGCCAGACCGTGCGCGCCGCGAGCGCTCAAGGGGCCATCAACATGAGCATGAACCGCCGCCAGTTCCTCTCGTCCACCACTGCCACCGCCGCCTCCGCCACCCTGATGGGGCTGACGGGCTCGCGCGCCTTTGCGGCCGGCGAGGAAAAAATCAACGTCGCCGCCATCTACGATCTGTCGGGGGGCCTGGACATCTACGGCAAGCCGGTGATGGACGCGCTGCGATTCGCGGCCGAGGAAATCAATGCCAAGGGCGGCCTGCTGGACAGGCAGATCAACTTCATCGCCTATGACGCGCAGTCGAACATGCAGCTGTATGCGCAGTTCGCGCAGCAGGCCGCGCTGCGCGACAAGGCCGCCGTGGTCCACGCCGGCATCACGTCGGCCTCGCGCGAGGTCGTGCGCCCGGTGCTTAACCGCTATCGCACCCTGTACTTCTACAACAACCAGTACGAAGGCGGCGTCTGCGACCGCAACTACTTCGCGGCCGGCGTGACGCCCGCGCAGACCGTGCAAAAGCTCGCCCCCTACGCCGTCAAGAATTGGGGCAAGAAGGTGTACATCGTGGCCGCCGACTACAACTACGGCCAGATCGTGTCCAACTGGGTGCGCAAGTACGCGGCCGACGTGGGCGGCAAGACCGTCGCGACGGAATTCTTCCCGCTGGATGTGACCGATTTCGGCGCCGCCATTTCCAAGATCCAGGCCGCTTCGCCCGACTTCATCTGGTCGGGTCTCGTGGGCGGCGCGCACATGTCGTTCTACCGGCAATGGAAGGCCACCGGCATGACGGGCAAGATTCCGCTGGCCTCGACCACCTTCGCTGGCGGCAATGAACACATCGTGCTGTCGCCCGAGGAATGCAATGGCTTCCTGGTCTGCCAGAACTACCTGCAGGAGCTGCCTGGCGCGGCCAACGCCGACTTCGTCAAGCGCTTCCATGCCCGCTACGGCGCCGACTATCCCTACATCACCGAACTGGCCATGGGCGCCTATCAGGGCTTCATGCTGTGGGCCGAAGGTGTGCGCAAGGCGGGCTCGCTGGACCGCATGAAGGTCATCGAGGCGCTGGAATCCGGCATCGCCATCGATGCGCCGAGCGGCCGCGTGTCGCTGGACCCGGCCACTCACCACTGCACGCTGGACGTGCACATCGCCGAAGTGCGCGACCGCAAGCTCAACCTGGTCGAGAGCTTCCCGCAGCAGCAGCCCGGCGACACCGCGGCGGTGTGCGACCTGATCAAGAACCCGGCGGACAACCGTCAATACGCCATCAAGTTCTGAGCGTTCCATGGATCTCGTTGCCATTTATGCCATCGATATCCTGGGTGCGATCGCCATCCTGGCGCTGTTGAGCGTCGGGTTGGCGGTGGTGTTCGGGATGATGAAGATCATCAACCTCGCTCACGGCGAGTTCATGATGCTGGGCGGCTACGTCGCCATCCTTGCCACCAATCAATGGGGCGTGCCGATCTGGATCTCCATGCTGGTGCTGGCTCCCTTGATCGTCGGCGTCTTCGGCGTGCTGGTCGAGCATCTGCTGGTGCGCCATCTGTACGGCCGCATGATCGACACCATGCTGGCGACCTGGGGACTGTCGCTGGCCGTCATCGGCCTGGCCACCATGGTCTTTGGCAACACCACCGTCGGCATTTCGTCGCCCCTGGGCGGCATCACGATCGGCGCGCGCCAGGCAAGCGGCTACACGCTATTTCTGATTGCGCTGGCCGCCGGCGTCATGGTGGCGCTGTGGTGCCTATTGCGCTTTACCGATTTCGGCCTGCGCGCCCGCGCCTGCATGCAGAACGCCGCGATGGCCAATGCGCTGGGCATGAACCCCAATGGCGTCTACAAGATGACCTTCGGTCTGGGCGCCGCCCTGTCCGGTCTGGCGGGCGCCGTGCTCGCTCCGCTGACCGGCGTCATCCCGACCATCGGCGCGGCCTATATCGCCAAGGCCTTCATCACCGTCATCAGCGGCGGCAGCGCCGTCATCGCCGGCACGGTAAGCGCATCGGGGTTCTTCGGCGCCATCAGCCAGGGCGTGACCTTTCTTGCCACGCCGGTTTACGGCCAGGTGGCCTTGCTGCTGGCCGCCATCGTGCTGATCCGTCTGCTGCCGCAAGGCATCACCGGCCGATTCTTCAAGCGAGCGATCTGATGCGTCTACCTGTGATTTCTCTGGCGCTGGGCGCCGCGGCCGTCGCCGCCGCGATCCTGTTGCCCACCGTCGTCGACATGTTCAGCCTCTTGTCCATGACGGTCTACCTCGTCATGGCGTTGCTGGCCCTGAGCCTGGCGTTCGTCTGGGGGCACGGCGGCATCCTGTGCTTCGGGCAGGCCGCCTTCTTTGGCCTGGGCGCCTACGCCTGGGCGATCGGCGCCTTCAACTTCGGCGCAGGTCTGGCCGCGATGACCCTGGCGGTCGCCGTGCCGGCGGCCTTTGCCGCCCTGCTGGGCTACTTCATGTTCTACGGCAAGATCAGCGACGTCTATCTGGGCGTCATCACGCTGGCCGTGACCTTGATCCTGTTCAACTTGATGAATTCCACCTCGGGCGACAGCTATCGCATCGGCGAGGCGCTCCTGGGCGGATTCAACGGCATTCCGTCCATCCCGCCGCTGACGCTGCCGGGCGCGGCCGAACCCCTGTCACCCGAAGGCACGTTCACGCTGGCCGCGCTGATCCTGATCGCGGCGTACTTCGGCCTGCGCGCCGTCATGGCCTCGCGCTTTGGCCGCGTGGTCGCCGCCGTCCGTGAAAACGAGCAGCGCGCGCTGCTGCTGGGCTACAACGCCAGCCTGTACAAGCTGGCCGCGTTCACGCTGGGTGGCGCGCTGGCTGGCCTTGCCGGCATGCTCTACGCCAACTGGGGCGCCTTCGTCAGCCCTGGCGTGTTCGGCCTGTCGCAGTCGGCGCAGATCATCATCTGGGTGATCGTCGGCGGCCGGGGCACGCTGATCGGCCCCATCATCGCCTGCGTGGCGCTGCAAGCCATGGTCACGCAACTGGGCGCGCAGCACACCGTCGACACCGGACTGGTGCTGGGCGTCATCCTGATTCTCTTCGTTCTGTTGATCCCGCGCGGCCTGGCCCCGACGGTGCTCGACGCGTGCCGCCGCGTGGTGCGGCCGGCCAAGGAGCAAGCATGAGCACGCTGCTGTTGGAAACCCAGGGCCTGGGCGTGAGCTTCGGTGGCGTGCACGCCGTCAGGGAGGTCGATTTCCGGCTGGAACGCGGTGAAGTGCGCTGCCTGATCGGCCCCAACGGCGCCGGCAAAAGCACGTTCTTCAAGATGCTGTCGGGCCAGTTGCAGCCCAGCCGCGGCGAGATCCGCTTCAAAGGGCGCCCCCTGCGCGGGCTGGCCACGCACGAAGTGGCGCGTTTGGGCATCGGCATCAAGACCCAGGTGCCCAGCGTCTTCGAAGGGCTGGACGTGCGCGAGAACCTGCGCCTGGCCGCGGCGCGGCGCGCGCAGGGCGTGCCGGCCGAGATTGCCGCCCAGGTGCTGGCGGAAATCGGCCTGGACGCTGTGGCCGGCACGCCGGTCAACGCGCTGGCCCACGGCCAACGGCAATGGGTCGAGCTTGGCATGATCCTGGCGTCGCGGCCCGAGCTGGTGCTGCTGGACGAACCGGCAGCCGGCATGACGCACCAGGAGGTGCGCAAGACCGCCGACCTGATTGGCGCCATCAACCGCCACAGCACCGTGGTCGTGGTCGAGCACGACATGGCCTTTATCCGGCTGATCGCCGGCCGCATCACGGTATTCAACCAGGGCGAAGTGCTGGCCGAAGGCAGCTTCGACGACATCATGGCGCATGCCGAAGTGCGTGCCGCCTATCTGGGCAAGCAAGGAGAGACACATGCTCCAGGCGCGTGACCTGAAGGCCGGGTACGGCCGCATCCCGGTGCTGCATGGCGTGAGCTTCAGCATGGCCGCCGGGGAATTCACCGGCATTCTGGGCCGCAACGGCATGGGCAAGACCACGTTGCTGCGCACCTTGATGGGCGAGCTGCCCCTGACCGGCGGCGACCTGACGCTGGCCGACCGGAAGATCGGCGCGCTTGCCCCGCATGCGCGCGCCCGCCAGGGCCTGGGCTTCGTGCCGCAAGGCCGGCAGATCTTCCCAGCGCTGAGCGTGGCCGAAAACCTGCGCATGGGCTGCGTGAAGAACCTGCGCGGCGCCGATGCCATGATCGCCTCGGTGTTGAAGGTCTTTCCGCGTCTGCAACGTCTGCTCGATCGCCCCGGCGGCAGCCTGTCGGGCGGCGAACAGCAATTGCTGGCGCTGGCCCGCTGCCTGTGCGGCGAGCCCAGGCTTATGCTGCTGGACGAACCCACCGAAGGCATCCAGCCGTCTATCTGCGATGAGATCGTCGAAGCCTTGCAGACGCTGCGCGCCTCGCATGGCATCGCGATCCTGCTGGTCGAACAGGACATCGACTTCCTGTGCGCGTTGTCCGACCGCATTCTGGTGCTGGAAAAAGGCGAGCTGATCGCCGACGTTCCCACCGCCACCACCACTGCCCAAGAGATCGCCCGGCGTTACGGCGGTCTGCAATCCTGATACGGAATCCAAGATGTCCCTTCCCCGTCCCACCCTGGAAGCGCTGGACCAGGCCGCGCGCCGCATCGGCCTGAATCTGGACGATGCCACGCTGCGCGCCTACGGCAGCATTCTGGAGGCCACGTTTGCCGACTACGACCAGGTCGATGCGCTGATCGATCAGCCGCCGGCGGTGCGTTATCCGCGCACGCCCGGCGTGCAGCCCGAAGACAACCCGCTGAACGCCTGGTATGTGCGCACCGAGATCGACGGCCGCCCCGGCGGTCCGCTGGCGGGCAAGCGCGTGGTGCTCAAGGACAACGTCTGCCTGGCCGGCGTGCCCATGATGAACGGCGCGGCCACGCTGCGCGGCTACGTGCCCGATCAGGACGCCACCGTCGCCACGCGCATTCTGGATGCCGGCGGCCGCATTGTCGGCAAGGCCCATTGCGAGTATTTCTGCGTGTCCGGCAGCAGCCATACCAATGCCGCGGGCCCGGTGCGCAACCCGCGCAATCCCGAGCACTCGGCCGGCGGCTCGTCCTCGGGCGCGGCGGCCCTGGTCGGCGCCGGCGAAGCCGACATGGCCATCGGCACGGACCAGGGCGGGTCGGTGCGCATTCCGGCGGCCTACTCCGGCATCTACGGCATGAAGCCCACCCACGGCCTCATTCCCTATACCGGCATCATGCCGATCGAAATGACGCTGGACCACGCCGGCATCATGACGGCCAATGTGGCCGACAACGCCTTGCTGCTGGACGCTATCGCCGGCGCCGACGGACTGGACCCGCGCCAGCAAGGCCTGCCCGCCGAGCGCCCGTCCTACCGGGACGCGTTGGACATGCCGCTCAAGGGGTTGCGCGTTGGCGTCGTGCCCGAGGGCTTTGGCTGGGCAAACAGTGAAAGCGAGGTGGACGAAGCGGTGCGCAAGGCGGCCCGGGAGATGGCCGCGCTGGGCGCCGAAGTCGTCGAGCTGCCGGTGCCCCTGCACCGCAAGGGCCATGCCATCTGGACGCCGATCGCGGTCGAGGGCACCACCCAGCAGATGAAGGGCTTCAATTACGGCACCAACTGGAAGGGCCTGTATGTGACCGGTCTGATGCAGGCGCAACGCCATTGGCGCGACCACGCCGACGAGTTCCCGCACGACGTCAAGACCTGCCTGCTGGCCGGCGAATACTTCTACGCGCGCTACGGCGGCCAGTACTATGGCAAGGCGCAAAACCTCGCGCGCCGTCTGCGCCAGGCCTATGATCAGGCTTTGGACCGCGTCGACCTGCTGTTGATGCCGACCGTGCCCATGCGCGCGCCCCGTCTCATCGATGCCGGCGCGGCCCCGGACCTCTTCGTGACCCGCGCCCTTGAAATGAACGCCAACACCGCGCCCTTCGACGTCACCGGCCATCCGGCCATCTCCGTGCCCTGCGCCCTGCGCGACGGCCTGCCCGTCGGCATGATGCTGGTGGGCCGTCATTTCGACGAAACGACGCTGTATCGCGCCGCCCATGCTTTCGAGCAATCGCTCGACTGGACATCGCTGTGACCGCCACCACCGGCCATCGGGTCGGCCTGCTGTTCTCGCACGAGAGCCTGACAGCGGCCACCGAGATCACCCAGGAAAACGCCACGCTGCTGGCCATCGACGAAGTCAATGCCGCCGGCGGCATCGGCGGCGTGCCGCTCGTTCCTGTCAGCGCACGCGTGGGCGCCCAGCCGGCCGACTATCGCCAAGCCGCCGAATGGCTCTGCGACCGCGAGCGCGTGCCGCTGATCTTCGGCACCCATATGTCCAGCACCCGCAAGGCCGTGCTGCCGGTCGTCGAAAGCCGCCGCGCGCTGCTGTTCTACGCCACGCTCTACGAGGGTTTCGAGTACTCGCCCTATTGCTTCTACGGCGGCTCGGTGCCCAACCAGAACTCGGTGCAGCTGGCCAGTTACGTGATCCGCCACTTCGGCAATCGCGTGCTGTTCATTGGCGGCCAGTACGTCTACCCGCGCGAGTCCAACCGCATCATGCGCGAGCTCTACGAGCAGGCGGGCGGCGAAGTCGTCGACGAGGTCTACCTGCCGCTGAACGCGCCGCAGGAGGACCTGGCCGATGTGCTGAAGCGCGCCGTGGCGTTGCGTCCGGACGCCATCTACTCGACCATGGTCGGCCGGGACATCGTCAAGCTGTACCGCGCCTACCGCGAGCTGGGCCTGGACCCGGCGCGCATGCCCATCGTCAGCCTGGCCACCAACGAGACCGACGTTGCGGCGCTTACCGCTGAAGAGGCCGAAGGCCACATCACGGCCGCGCCCTACTTCGCGTCCCTGAACACCGCGCCCAGCCGCCGGTTCGCCCACGCCTACCATGCGCGCTTCGGCGAAGACAGCCCGATCACGGCAGGCGCCGAAGCCGCCTATTCCCAGGTCCATCTCGTGGCCGACGCCGCGCGCCGCGCGGGCGGTCTGGCCGTGCCCGACCTGGTGCAGGCCCTGGACGGCGCCCAGTTCGAAGCGCCCCAAGGCCTGGTCACCATCGATGGCGATACGCAGCACACCTCGCTCTGGCCGCGCATCGCGCGCATCGACGCGCAACGCCAGTTCAAGATCATCTACGCCGCGCGGGCCGCGGTGCGGCCGGTGCCGTACCTCGTGGACCACGCGCTCGACCCCGAGGCCCTGGCGCTACCGTGACCGCCTCTCTCACCCGGCCCGGCCGCAGCACCACGGCGCTGCGCGAACTGAACGGCCTGCGCGTGCTGGTCCTGCACCCGCAGGATGCCGAATCGCGTCTGTTGATGTCGCATCTGAAACGCATCGGCTGCGTGCCGACCCAGCAATGGCCGCTGCCCGATACGCTCTGCACCGATACCGACGTGGTCGTTCTGCCCATCGAAGAAGACTATCGCGACGCCATCCAGAAGCTGGCCGACGGCCTGAACGCGCTGAGCCCGCCGCTGGTCGGCATCGTCGAGTACGAGAACCCCGCCACGTTGCAACTGGTGCTGCATAGCGGCTGCACCGGCGTCATCGAGCGGCCGATCCGCCCTTTTGGCCTGCTGACCCAGCTGCTGCTGGCGCGCACCGCCTGGCGCCAGCAGGCCGCCACGATGGCTCACATGCGCAAGCTGGAAGGGCGTTACGCCGCGGTCAGCAAGGTCGCCACCGCCAAGACGCTGCTGATCGCGCGCGAAGGCATCACCGAAAACGAGGCGCACCGCCGAATCCAGGGGCGCGCCATGGCCACGCGATCGTCGCTCGAAGACGTGGCGCAAACCATCATCAACGAATTCTCCTGATCCCATGTCCGCCTTTTCATTTCAGACCGTCCCCCACATTCTTGTCGAACCGGGCCTGGCCCGCCGCCTCGGCGCCCTGCTGCGCGAGCGCCATGCCGGCGCGCGCGCGGTGCTTGTCACCGACAACTTCTTGAACCGCAGCGGCGCGCTGCAACCGGCGCTCGACAGCCTGGCGGCCAGCGGCTGGCAGACGTTGGTGATCGACGATGTTGTCGCCGACCCGCCCGAAGCCGTGGTGCAGGCGGCTGCCGAACGCGCCCGCGCATTCGACGCCGACGTGGTGATCGGCTTTGGCGGCGGTTCGTCCATGGACGTGGCCAAGCTGGTGGCGTTGTTGTGCAAGAGCGATCAGCCGCTGGCCGCCATGTACGGCGTCAACCAGGTGCAAGGCCAGCGCTTGCCGTTGATTCAGGTGCCGACAACGGCCGGCACAGGCTCGGAAGTCACGCCGATCTCGATCGTGACCACGGGCGCCACCACCAAAAGCGGCGTGGTCGCGCCGCAGCTCTATGCCGACGCGGCCTTTCTGGATGCCGAACTGACGGTCGGCCTGCCGCCCGCCGCCACGGCCGCCACCGGCGTGGACGCGATGGTGCACGCCATCGAGGCCTACACCAGCAAACGCCTGAAGAATCCGCTGTCCGATCATCTGGCCATCCTGGCGTTGAAGCTGCTGTCCGCCAACCTGATCACCGTTTGCCGCGACGGCGCCAATCTGCAGGCGCGTTCGGACATGCTGCTGGGCGCGATGCTGGCCGGCCAGGCATTCGCCAATGCGCCCGTGGGTGGCGTGCACGCGCTGGCCTACCCCATCGGCGGCATATTCCATGTGCCGCATGGCCTGTCGAACGCGCTGGTGCTTCCCGCCGTGCTGCACTTCAATGCGCAGGCCGCGGCACCTCTCTACGCCGAACTGGGGCGGGCTGTGGGCTTGCCGGCGGCCGCGGATGACGCCAGCGGCGCGGCCGCCTTCATCGCCTTCCTGGAAGACCTGATCCACCAGGCCGAGTTGCCGAAGGGGCTGCGCGCCGTAGGCATCTCGGAAGCCGACTTGCCCACGCTGGCAAGCGCCGCCATGGCGCAGCAGCGCCTGCTGATGAACAACCCGCTGCCCATCGATGAGGCGCAGGCGCTGGCCATCTACCGCGCCGCCTACTGAGCGGCCAGTCGCGCGGCCCTCGGCGTCATTTCAGCGCCTGGATGACCACGAGCGCAAGCCACATGCCGAGCAGGCCGCCGGCCAGCCAGCGCCACCGGCCCATGCGCCGCCACGCGGCCGCCCATGCAGACGGGTCGCGGAAATGCGGTGCGCCCGCTGGCGCTCCGCGGCGCTTGAGCGCGGTGCGCGCCGACTCGGCGATGCGGATGCCGTAGAGATACGCGCCGGTCAGGGATAGCGTGGTCAACAAAATTCCGAAAAAGCACCACAACGCCCGCACTGGCCAGCCGCCAAACGTGCCGAAATGGAGGGGGTCGGCCGCCTCGCCGATGCGCTGGTGAACAGTCATGTCCTGCCCGTCGTTGCGTCCCAGGATGGCGCCCGAGTCGATCTCCACGCCGATGACGTTGGCGCGCTCGCGCAACAGCCATCCGTTTGCCTGCCCTTCCAACAGCAGCGCCTTCCCATTGGGACTCGGCCGCACGCTGGAGATCTTCAGATCGGGCCAGGCCGCCTGCGCGGCAGAAATCGCCCTGTCCAAGTCCTGGGCGGCCAGCGGCGCGTGCGTGGCCGTGCCCTTGAGCTGCACGATCGTTGGCGGAAGGGGCGCCTTCGCCCCCAGTGACTCGGCCAGATACCAAAAGGCGGTCACGCCGATGAGCAGCATGAACCCAAGGCTCCAGACGCCCGCCAGGCGATGCACATCGCCCCACGTCAGCCGCGGTTTGCCCTTGCGTGGCCAGGCCAGGAACCCGCGCCACCAACGCTTGTAGATGTAGAGGCTACTGATCACCATCAACAAGAGCGGGATCGACAGTAGGGCGACCAATGGCACGCCATATTTCGGGGGCAGCATAAGGTTGCGATGCGTGTCCCGCAGCCATCGCTGCGCGCTCCACCACGACGACTGCCCCGTCACTTGCGCGGTATGCGGATTCACCCACACCCGCAGCAATTCACCATTGTCCCGACGCATCAGCGCTTCGGCGGCAAAGCGCTCGCCGTGCGGCGCGGCCAGGCTGCGCAGGCGCAAGCCGGGGTGCGCCCGCTCCGCGGCCGCCAGCATTTCTCCCCAACTGGCCTGGCGGTCCTGGGGTGCCACGCGCATGGCGGGTTCGATCAGCCAATCGATCTCGGTCGCCACCACCGCCAGCGTCCCCGTACAGAAAATGAAGCCGAGCAGGAGGCATAGATTCATGCCAATCCAGCTATGCAGATCGAACCAAAGCCGGCGGGCGGACGAACGCGTCTTGGCTTCGGCAAGCGTGCCAGCGGAAGATTCAAGCGAAGACGGCATGAGACATGAACGTGATGTAAAGCGACACAGGGACGAAATTTTCGGGCGCATTGCCGCGCCCAACGCGCATTGTAGTGCTTATAATTAATCGTTGTTATTCTCATTCGCAAAGCGCGTTGATCATCGATCTATCGTGCCGCCGCGCATGCATACCCACCGCTTCTCCTGCGCCCGCCGTCCTTCCATGCCCTTGAATTCCTATTCGGCACTGGCCGCCGCCATCGTGCTGGCCGCCCCCTTTGCCGCTGTCGCTCAGACTGACGATTCCCCCGTGCAACTGCCCGCCGTGCGCGTCACCGGCGACGATGACGCCGGCCAGGACGGACTCTTCAACCCGGTCGCGCCGCCCGCCGTCAACAAGTCGTCCGTTCCCCTGTCCAAGACCCCGCAGTCGATCACCGTCGTGCCGCGAGCGGTTCTGGACGCGCAGCAGGCGCAGACCCTGGCCGACGCGCTGCATAACGTGCCCGGTGTGGTCGCCAATCAGTTCGGCCGCCGCGGCTGGGACGATCTCATCATCCGCGGGCAGGTCGCCTCCGATTCCCTGTTCCTGGACGGGCTGCGCACGGCGGCAAGCAACCGTGTCGCCGAACAGCTGTTCGGTGTGGAACAAGTGGAAGTGCTGAAGGGGCCGGCCTCGCTGCTTTACGGTCAGGTCCTTCCCGGGGGCCTGGTCAACATGGTCAGCAAGCGCCCGCGCGCCGAAACCTTCGCCGAAGCGGCCACCACGCTGGGCAGCCACGAATTCCGGCAGGCCACCCTGGACATGGGCACCCCGCTGTCGGACAACGGCAAGGCGGCGTTTCGCGTCAATGCCCTGGCCATGAATTCGAATGACGAAACCGACCACGTGTGGTTCAAGAATCGGTTCATCGCCCCTTCGCTGTCGCTGGATCTGGGTCCGCGCACGGATTTCACCATCCTGACCAGCTACCAGGAACGCCGCTACATTCGCCAGCAGGGACTGCCGATCGTCGGGACGGTCCAGTCCAACCCCAATGGCGCCATCCCGCGTGACCGCTTCACCGGCGAGCCCGGCCAGGACCCCTATCGCGGCTACCAGAGCCGCGTGGGCTACGCGCTGACGCACCGCTTCGACAATGGCTGGACGGTCAACCAGAACGCGCGTTGGCAATCGTTCACGCTCAATGGCCAACTGGTCGCCAATGGCTTGCTGCGCGCCGACAATCGGACGCTGCGGCGCACCGCCACGGACCAGCACTGGGACGGCGACACGATCACGCTGGACACCAACGCGCAGCGCAGATTCGATACGGGATTCGGCGCCCACGACATCACGGTCGGCGTGGATTACCTGCGCACGCGCGAAAACAGCCTGTCGTACAACTGCTCGGTGCGGGACTTGGACGTCTACCAACCGGTTTACGGCAGCCCCATCAACTGCCCGGCCAATCCGCGCACCGACAGCAGCACCACCGTGCGCGCGATCGGCGTGTATGCCCGTGATCAGATCGCGCTGGGCGAGCGGTGGAACGCGGTGTTCGGCCTGCGCCATGACACCGCCAGCACCTATTCGACCGACCATCTCACGCAAGCCCGCGAGGACAGCAGCGATAACGCCATCACCGGGTCAGGTGCGCTGATGTACGAGATTGCGCCCGGCGTGCGCCCCTATATCAGCTACGCCACGTCGTTCTATCCCAACAGCGGCACCAACGTCGACGGCAACACCTTCAAGCCCGAAAGCGGCAGGCAATGGGAAGCCGGCGTGAAGATCGATCTTGACGACGGCGCCACCAGCATCACGGTGGCCGCGTTCGACCTGGAGCGGCGCAACGTCCTGCAGGCGGACCCGGTGAATGACGGCTACAGCATCGCAGTCGGCAAACAGCGCACGCGCGGCGCGGAACTGGGATGGGCGTCGGACCTGGGCAATGGCCTGAGCCTCATGGGCGGTTATGCCTATCTATCGGCCGTGGTCGTGGACGACGGCGGCCAAGTGCCCTCCACCAACAACACCCGGCTCAACAGCGTGCCGAGGCACAGCTTCAACGTGACGGCGCGCTATCGGATGCAGGGCAGCCTGGCCGGCTGGGAGCTGACGGGCGGCCTTCGCGCAGAAGGAAGCCGCTATACCTACGGCTACGACATTCCCGGATATCTGGTGGCGGATGCGGGCGTGGCGTATGACGCGGGGCGTTGGCGGGCGGCCCTGACCATGAACAACCTGTTCGACAAACAGTATTACGCCGGCGGCGTGCGCAACGCCGTCGCGCTGGGGGATGGACGCACCACGTTGGTCAGCCTGGCCTTGCGCTACTGAAGCGACGCCCCTACCGGCAAGGGAACGACCGCGCCAGCGCCTCGCCCACCAGCGGCCCGGCGTTCCCGTTCACCCGGCTGCCTGGCAGCGCAGTCAGATAGCTGTGCACCCGGTCTTTCAATTCATGCGGCAGGACGCCGGTTCGGGTGCACCAGACCGTACCTTGCGTCTGATCGGCAATTCCGCTCACATAGGCCTGCGCATAAGCCGAAGAAAACTGGCGTGCCAGCGAGGCATCGCGAATCTCCGAGGGCATTTTTCCTTCCATGGCGGCGATCAGATCGGCGCCGGAAAAATGCCAGGTACGGACATCCTGCGCCTGGACGGTCACGCAGGAAAACAGCATGAAGATCGATGCCACGCGTTTCATTGTTCGACGTTCCTCTTTGAACCGGACTTCAGAATCTGACCGGAGAATAGCGTAGTCGCCACCGAACGGCCCAAAGCGGTCTGCCCGTCCTGCCGCATGTGGCAGGTATCAACATACCGCGTTCCCCATAGACTCCCCGTTCAAGTCCGGCCTGAGGCCGGGCGCCTCTTGAATGCGGAGCCACTCATGACAGCACCTCGGGCGGGTCTCAGACCCGCCGACTTCCTATCCCCCACCGTCGCAGCCCTGATCTCGGTCCTGGTGAACTACGGCGGCACCTTCGTCCTGGTGTTCCAGGCGGCCGAGCTGGCCCGGTTGTCGCCGGCGCAAACCACCTCCTGGGTATGGGCGGTTTCCGTCGGGGTGGGCGTGACCGGCGCGCTGCTGAGCTGGCGCTACAAGGCGCCGATCATCACGGCATGGTCCACGCCTGGCGTCGCGTTCCTGGCAACCGTCATGCCTTTCACGCCTTATGGCGAAGTCATCGGCGCGTACATGCTTTCGGCGCTGGGCTTCATCGCGCTGGGGCTGTCGGGCGCTTTTGAAAAGCTTGTGCGCAGGATCCCGGGCGGCATTGCCGCCGGCCTGCTGGCGGGCATCCTGCTGCAGTTCGGCGTCAATGCCTTCGGCGGCGCCAGCGCCGACCCCCTGCTGGTGATCGTGCTGGTGATCTCCTACGCGCTGCTCAAGCGCTTTACCTCGCGCTTTGCCGTGGTCGGCATCCTGGCCATCGGCCTGGGACTACTCATCGTGCAAGGCCGCATCGACTTCTCGGCCGTCCATCTGCGCCTGGCGGCGCCCGTGTTCGAAATGCCCAGCTTCTCTTTGCAGGCCTTGCTGGGCGTCGCACTGCCCCTTTTCATCATCACGCTCACCGGCCAGTACATGCCCGGCATGCTGGTGCTGCGCAACGACGGCTACCGGACCAGCGCGAATCCGATCCTGACCGTGACCGGGCTGGGTTCGCTCGTCATGGCGCCCTTTGGCGCGCACGCGTTCAATGTCGCGGCCATCACCGCCGCCATCTGCACCGGCAAGGATGCCCATGAGGATCCCGCCAAGCGATACATCGCAGGTCTGGCCTGCGGCGTGTTCTACATCCTGGTGGGCACATTCGGCGTCACATTGGCGACGCTGTTCATGGTGCTGCCCAAGGCCTTCATCACCACGCTGGCCGGGCTTGCGCTGCTTGGCGCAATCGGCGGCAGCCTGGCCAACGCCATGGCCGACGCACGCACCCGGGAAACGGCGCTCATCACGTTCCTGGCCACCGCCGCGAACGTAACCCTGCTGGGCGTGGGCGGCGCATTCTGGGGGCTGGTGGCCGGCCTGACCGCGCACCTGCTGATGCATGGCGGCCGGGCCTTCGTTCTGCCCCGTGAAGGCCGGTCAGGCGCTTGACAACGCGTTCGACAGACGCAGCACGGCGTCCTCGATCTCGTAGGCCGTCAGCGACGCATAGCCCAACAGCCAGCCCGGCTGCTTGAACTCGCCGGCATACAGGCGGCTCAGCCCGGGCAGGCGCAGACCGGCGCGCTCTGCCAGACGGAGAGTCTTTTCCTCGGTCCAGCCTGGCTGAAGCAGGCATGGAATCTGCAAGCCGCCCGGCGGACGCACAGCCTGCACAACGCCGTCCAGCCGCTTTACCAGCGACGCCAGCAGCACCTCGCGGCGTCCCGCGTACAGCTTGCGCATCGCCCGCACGTGCGTGTGGTAATGACCGTCTTCCATGAAGCGGGCCAGCGTCAGCTGCAGTATCTGCGGCGTGTGTCCGTCCATGATGCTGCGCGCCCGTGAAAAGGCGTCGACCAGTTCCAGCGGCAGCGCCATGTATCCCATCCTGAGACCGGGATACAGCGTCTTGCTGAACGTGCCCAGGTACAAGGTGCGTTGATGCCGGTCCAGGCCCTGCACGCAAGCGGTCGGCAACCCGTCGTAATGGAACTCGCTGTCGTAGTCGTCCTCGATGATCCACTTGCCATGGCTTGCGGCCCAACCGATCAGCGCCAGCCTGCGTTCCAGCGACAACGTCACACCGGTCGGATACTGGTGCGACGGCGTCACGTACACGCAACTGGCGCCGCTGCGATCCGCGTGCAAGAGATCCGTGCGTATGCCCTGCGCATCGACGTCGATGGGTACGATCCGCGTCTCGGCGGCTTCGAACGCCTTGCGGGCGCCGAAGTAGCCGGGATTCTCCATCAGGATGGGCGTGTCCGCGTCCGCCAGCAGTTGCGCGCACAGAAAGAGCGCTTGCCGGGTGCTGCTCAGCACCAGCACCTGCTCGGGCAACACCTTGGCGCCGCGCTCCAGGTTCAGGTAGGCCGCGATTGCGCGGCGCAGCGGTTCGGCGCCCTGCGGGTGGCCATGCAGCAGCACGTGGGCGCGGCTGTCCTTCATGACCTGGCGCTGCAGGCGCTCCCAGACGCCGGTGGGAAACGTGCGTGTCTCGGGCAGTCCGGTGGCGAACGCCTTGATGACCTGCTGGTCGGAAACGCCGCCGCTCTCCAGGATCGCCCGCCCGCGCCGGCTCAGGCCCGTGCCGGGCTGCGCCGGGCCCGGCTGGCGCGCAAGCGTTGCCCGCTTGCGCGTCGCGCCCCGCAGCTCGATGCCCACCGTCTCGGACACATAGCTGCCCGAGCCCTCGCGGCGCACGATGTAGCCGTCGCGGTGCAGTTGCACATAGGCGTTTTCGACGGTGTCGCGCGACACGCCCAGCGACTTGGCCAGGCCGCGCGTCGCGGGCAGCTTGACCCCCGGGCCCAGCGCGCCGTCCAGGATCAGCGCGCGCAGCGCCCGCTGGATGCGCTGATTGAGGTCCAATCGCTGGAGCGCCGCCTCGCTCATCCGAATCTTGAGCGTGTCGAGCTGGAATGTCGTTGCCATGAGGTCGCGTAACGGTCTGCCGCCGCCCTCAGCCCCGCTTGCCGAACAGCAGGGCAAGGCCGAACACCGCGCCAAGGCCGCCCACCACCGCCAGCGAGATCGACGGTTCGCGCAGGTTCAGCGCCATGATGGCCGAGCCCGCGCCCAAGGCCGTGATCACGCCGCCCACCAGACGCCCGCCCGTCGATCCGTAGAAATGCGTGCGGCGCGCGGCCGCGGTGCCCGCCGGCTGCCGCGCCTGCCACGCCGCCAGCGCCGTTTCGAATTCGCGCAGCAGCCTTTCGCGGCTGGGCAAGTCCGCCGGGCTGACCAGCAGCGTGGGCAGGCCGGGACGGACCAGTTTCAGGTAGTCGTCCGTGCCCCAACTGCTCAGGTCGGCAAAGGCGATGGGCGACCGGCGTGAAAACTCCAGGCCATCCGGCGTCACCCTGACGGCGTTGCGCGTGGGAAAGCCCTTGAATGCCACCAGCGGCGGCACCAGCAGGCCCAGCACGGCCAGCGCCGCGCCCAACCCGATCGGCCCCCGGTTCAGCACCACCAGCATGAAGCTGCCTGCTGCCAGCACGAACGCCAGCGGCACCGACAACTGATGCCATCGCGTGTACACCGCCGCCTGGATCCCTTCACTGCTTTTCATGCTTGCCGTCCATGCTGGTCTGTCGTTTGCGAAATCATCCGGCAGGTTGCCGGGTCAATTGCTTGCTTTTATCAGATTGGAGCCGTTGCCGCCCATCGGCACCGAGCGGATGTCGGGCATGCGGTCCGGATCGGGCCAGTACTCGACCTTGATGATCGCTTCCTGGAAGATGTCGTCATCGACCAGCACCTCGGTGCGCAGCACCGCGCAGCCATTGCTGACGTGGAACTTCACGACCTCTTCCCACGGTTTGCTCGTGAACTCGATGGCTTGGCTCCGGTCCTTGCGTATCCAGCGCCACGCATCGGCCCACCCCGGGCGCGAGGCCATGTTGTCCACGTACTTGTCCATGCGGTCGGCCCAAGTCTCCGGCTTGGGCCGGCCTTGCACGAGCTGCGCATTGGAGGGACCGCGCGGCTGCAATTCGGGGTCATTCGAACGCATCGACCCCTTGCTGGACACCACGGCGCTCACGCCCTCGCCCACCAGCTTCAGGCTGTAGGCGTAGTCGCTGTGCTCGGTATAGCCGGGCATCACCACTTCCAGCACCAGCCGGTCGCGGCCAAAAATTTCGCCTTGCCACAGGCCCTTCCAGTCCAGCGTCACGCGCACGCCGAACACCGCGCGGTTGAACTCGTAAAGTTCCTCTTCGCGGTTCTCGTACAGCGGGCGGTCCTCCACGTTTTCAAACGCCGCCGAGCGCATGCAGCATCGGGTGAACCAGATCTCCAGTTCGCTGTCCTTGGCGCTATCGCCCCAGAACTTGAAGTACAGGCCAGCCGCAAGCAGGCACAGGCCCAGCACGATCCAGCCCCAGACCGGAATCCCCAGCAGCACCGTGCCGCCGCTGGTCAATCCGACCATCGCGCTGCCAAACCCGCCGGCCCCCGCCACCACGCCGGCCGCGCTGAAGGCGCCGCCCAGGCTGACCAGCGCCGTCGCCACGCCGGTCAGGCCGGACAGCAACAGGAACATCGAGGACGTCGCATACGCGCCGCCGGCCTCGTAGTTCTTGACGTCGTACTGGTCCACCGCGCTGAGCGCGTTGTTGGCGCCATCCACAAACGTGGCCGCCGCCGCGAACACGGCGCCCGCCGTGCGCACGGTGGCCAGACGCATGTTCAGGGTCAGGTTCATCGAATACGCGGTATTCGTGCCCACACGCGCGCCGATCGCACCCGCCGTGGCTTCGATCGCCACGCTGCCCACGCCCAGCACGCCCGACGTGATGCCGAACCAGGCCTTGCGCGCCGCCTTCGCATCGCCGATGGCGTCGGCCTTGTTCAGGTCCGACACAGACGTGTACAGGGCCACCAGCGTCAACACGCCCGTCGCGCTTGCGTTCTGGCCGTCCCGCGTCTTGGCCCACTTGACCAGCCCGGCCAGGGGCGACATCGTGGGCGCCGGCAAGGCCAGCACCCTGGGCGGCGACGGCAGGGACAACTGCGGCGAGGCCGCAGGGCGAGAAGGCGGCGGCGCGTTGGCGGCCGCGTTCAGCTGCGCGTCGACCTCCTCGGGAATGATGTAGTTGATGGTCAGCGGGGTGGACCGTTCGGCCTGCGTGCCAATCCAGCCGGACTGCATGTGTTTGTTCGCGTAGATCCCGCCTCCGCCACCGACCGTGACCGACGTCAGATTCGGCTCCCAGACGATCTGGTGCATGTCCGCGATCATTCGCGGCAGCGTCGTCGTATGCGTGCGCACCGCCACCACGATGTTCATGCGCGCCGACACGGACAACGTGACGCGCGCCGCCACCCGTTCTGCGATGGGGTCGCCCGACAGGGTCAGGCGCAGAAGCTGCGTGGCCATGAAGCGGCCAATCGCCGAGCCCGCCGCCCGCATGGGCGGCAGCTTGCCGTCGGCCGCCCGCAACTTGATCCAATCGTTGTAGCTCTTGACCATCTTGCGCAGGTTGGACACCTGCTTGGAGATCACCTTGCCTTTGCCTTCCCGGTTCAGGAAGGCCAGCAAGTCGCCATCGTTGCCCGCCAGCGACCGCCATATCGCCTCGTACGTGCCGTCGACCATGTCCTCGTCTTTCAGCGAGTCGTCGATGGCCTTGTGCTCGCTAGCCACCGCGCCCGCGCCATCGACGCACATCGCCATGTCGTCTTCCAGGCGCTCGCCGGCGGCGGCGTCCTTGGGCGAATACGCCTTGCACGCCAACCAGAACGTATCTCGGCCATACCACCAGGCCCAGTCCTTGCCCGCGCCCTCGATCTTGTCGCGCATGCGGGCAATGGCCGCCTTGTTTTCGCTGAGCGTCCTGGTGACCTTGCCGGTGTCGATGCGCTCGCGCAAGCGCTGGCGTTCGTCGCTGGACGAGTCCATCTGCTTTTCCAGCCCGTCGATGATCTGCGCCACCGCCACTTCGCGCAGCCGCGTCGGCTCCAGATGATGCTCGGCCAGCTCGCCCATGCACTTGTTGCGCCACGTGGAAATGTCGGCCAGCACGCCCACCGGATCGCGCAGCGCCAGCGCCACGCCGCCCTTGGGCGTCATCTGCCGCATCTTGCCGGCCATCGCCGCGGCCTGCCCGCCAAACAGCGTGACGCCGGGGGTCAGCGTGTTGGAAAACAAGGTCGCCGCGCCGGCGGCGTCACGGAACTCGATCGAATGCTTGGCCAGATTGGCGCCGTCTTCCGCCACGCGAAAGCCCGTTTCGGGCTTGGGGTAGCCCCCCGCCCAGACGGCCTTGGCGTCCAGCTCCACCATGACCTTCTTGCGCCAGCGATCGTTGCGCGCCAGCTCGCGGCGGATATCCTGCGTCCACCACACGCGCGAATAGCCGACCCACACGCTGCGCGACGCGTTTGCGGGCGCCTCGACGTTGATCAGCGCGGATTCCAGGCCGTGGCCTTCGCGCGTGCACGTGAACGTCGGTTGCTCGGATGGACGGTTGTCGTCGTCAACCGGCACTTCCTTCATCTGCCCCGTTGCCGTGGCCGCGAACGCGCGCCAGCCGTAGCTGCGGCGCGGATCCCAAAGGTACACGTAGCCAGCCGTGATGGCGCGCAGCATGTAGGCGCCCTGGCGCATGGTCTCGTAGTACAGCTCGGGATCCGTGTACACGCCGTCGGGCAAATCGTTCTTGCCGCCCGGCACGTACGCAATTCGCATCGGCAGGATGGGCAGCCCCGGCCGGCCGCAGAACTTGCCCTTGCAGGGCAACGCGTCGTAGTCAGTCGTCATGCTTGCAGATCCTCCCGCGCCTGCGCCTCGTGCGCAAACCGCTGCCAATCCTCGTCGTCCATGTCCTGCGCGGCGCCGCGCAGGCGGCCGCCTTCTTCTTGCACCTCGCGCAGCAAGGCCGCAAACGACGGCGCACGTTCCAGCGGCGCGTCCAGGCGCACCCGCCAGGCGGCGAACAGCGCCGCGTCTTCATCGTCGTCAATCCCGCACTCCGCGGCCGCGTCCAGCGCGCGGCGGACCGCGTCCAGCACGGACGGCCCCACGCACAGGCCTTTCGCGTTCAAGCGCTGCAGCACCGCGTTGATACGCCCCAGCCGCGCAAGGCGCGGCCAGTCAGGCGTCACGGTCTGCATCGGACCCGGCACATCCGGCAGCACCTGCCAGCGTGCAAAGCCGTCCACCGTCATCCACGTGACGCCCGGTATCCACGAGGCGGGCGCCGTGCCCGCGTACAGCTCGCTCTGGTACTGCGTGGTGCGCGGATCCCAGAATCGCAGGATGCGCACGCGCGCCTGCGCGTCGCGCAAACGCGCGCGCAGCGCGAGCCGCTGCGCCACTTCGGCCAGCGGCAGGTCCGTGGCCAGCCACGCCGCCATCGACCGGGGCCGCTTGGCGGCGGGCGCGGGACGCAAGGCTTCGTCCACCGCCACGCGGATGCTGGCGTTGATCAGCCGCTCATGGCGGATCTCGTCCGGCACCTCTGCCAGATACAGCGGCGGCGCGGCCGCGCCCTGCGAGATCAGCTCGACCTCGCGCCGCGCCAATCCCGCAGCCGCGATGTCGCCGGCCAGCGGATCGGCCAAGGTGGAATCGCACAAGAGCAGCACACGCCGGTTGGCGCGGCCGTCCAGCACGGCCCGCAAGCCCGCGATGGCGCGTTCGACACAGTCCTCGGCGCGAGGCGGTTCCCAACGTGCTTGAGACGCTTGCGCCAGGCGGGGCGTTGACGGTGCCATCATGCCGCCAATGCGCCGCTGCCGGCCGCGTCTTCGAGCGCCGCGGCGCAGCCTTCCATATCGCCCTGCGGCGGCTGCGCCGGGCCGGTCCCGCTTTGCGGTCCCACCCAGTTGTGCACACCCGCCTTCAATTCCACCTTGCCGGGCGCATGCAATTGAATCCCGCCGCCCTCGATCCGCATGTACGCGCCGGCCGCCGTGGCCAGCACCTTTTTCGATGCGTTCACGTCCACGGCGCCTTGGGCCGAGGCCAGCGTCACCGACTTCTCGGCGGCCAGGCGCATGCGCGCCTTCTGGCTTTGCATCCGCAACTGCCCGCCTGCCGCGTGCAACCGGATCCCTTTCTCCGGCACGGCCCGGCCGTCGCCGCCCAAGCCTTTGGTGAACAAGACCACGCCCTGCGCCACGCACAGAGACAGGTGCGCGCCCGCGGCCCAGTTCACGTCCGGCGCCACCTGGCACAAGGTCGCGCCCGCCACGGCAAACGCATTCTTCGGCGTGTATTGGCCAATGCCCTTCGGGGCGCTGACCTGGATGTGCGGCAGGCTGTACGCCGGCACCTGCACGCCTTCCTCGGCGCGGGTGCCTTCGATGATCTTGCGCACGGCGTCCAGTTCATCCAGCGGACGCGCCTTGTCGCCGTCGCCGTCCAGCTTCGCTTCCTGGCGCGCCGCCGTGGCCGACAGCTCTTTGGCCTGCTCGATGGCCTTTTCCATCTGCTGGATGGCCGGCTCGCTATCCAGCAGGCCGCCCGTCGCGCCCTCGCGCTTGTCCGCGCTGATCAGCAGGCCCTCGCCCGCGCGCAACGCCACGGCCTCGCTGGTCGCCAGTTCCGCGCCATGTCCCAGGTCCGACAGACGCTCGTTGTCGCGCTGCTGCTTCAGGTGGCCCAGGTTCAGCCGCGCCTCGGCCTGCGTGGTCGATGCCGTCAGGCGCGACTGTCCCGGCGTGTCGTCCTGCACCAACTGGTTGTAGCCGCCCATGCCCTGCCCGCTATCGGCCAGCGCCTGTGTCTTGAAGCCCGACATCACCACGTTGTGCGCGTGTCCGCCCTCGCTGCCCGCGAACCAGGCCGGCGCGTTGCCGGTGGCCTTGGCGGCGCCGGCCTGCACCTGGTTGTTGGCGGCGTTCTCGCTGCCCGCGCCGTTATACAGCGCGCCCACCACCACCGGCCGGTCGATGTCGCCGTGCATGAACTGCACCAGCACCTCCTGTCCCAGGCGGGGCACGAAGTGACCGCCCCAGTCCG
Organism: Achromobacter sp. Root170; assembly: GCF_001428165.1. Taxonomy (NCBI): domain Bacteria; kingdom Pseudomonadati; phylum Pseudomonadota; class Betaproteobacteria; order Burkholderiales; family Alcaligenaceae; genus Achromobacter; species Achromobacter sp. Root170. Next base: position 541,788 of record NZ_LMHN01000016.1, on the reverse strand, counting down.
ACCCCGCCACCGGTTCGGCCACGCGCACCCACGTGCCCAGCGCGTCGCTGGCCGGTGCGTTGTCTTCGCCCGCGGGGTGATCCTGGCGATTGCTGGACGCGCTGCCGCGCTGCCAATGGAATTGGATCTTGATGCGATGGTCGCGGTCCGTATGGACCGGATCATTCGCCCCGACCACCAGCGCCGTCTGCGCGCCGTGCACGGTGGGACGGGGATGCAGGCGTGCGCCGTGGCCATCCACCGTGCTGGGGCGGTACTCCAGCGTCGCGGCAATCGCCTCGAAGCGGTTGCGATAGAAATCCGCCGCGGCGTCAACGGCGTTGCCCGGGCCCTGGTTTTCCCCGGCCGCGCCCAGGGCGTCGGCCACCGCGCGGCCCAGGCTTTCATCGAAATTGTTGCGGGCCTCGTGCGCGATGCGCAGCACCACAAATTCGGCGCCCGCCCCCTGCGACGGCCCGAAATGCCCCGTCAGCGTAAAGCGCTGCCCCGGCGCCAGCGTGCGCACGGTGCCCTCGCCTTCATGCAACGACTGGCGCACCCGCTGCGCGGCCAACGCGTTGTGCGCAAGCCGCTCGCCCTGGGCGCCGTCTTCGAACAGATACTGGCCGGGGTAGTCCGAATCCGCCAGCTCCACGGCGTTGGCCAGCTTGTCCTCGACCTGCGCGCTGACCCGCCGCGCCTGCATGGCGCGGTAATCCCACGTGGCCAGCCGCACAGCGTTGGTGCGCCACGCGCGGCGCTGGCGCCACGCCTGGATGGTGTCTTCGGTTTCGGTCGCGTCCGCGCGCTGGAACTTGACGCTGTCCTGGGGCCCGGCCTTGAACGCGCCGTTGTGGTCGGCAATGACCACGGTATGGCCGCCCGGCGCGCCGTCACCGGCTTCGTGCTCGACCCAATAGAAGAGCCCCTCTTCGGCCAGCAGCCGCTCGACAAAGGCGAAGTCGGTCTCGCGGTACTGAATCGTCAGGCTGCGCTTGGCGTAAGCGTCCCGGTCCTTCACTTCCCAGCGCCACTGCGCCGCCACCGCGCCCTGCCCGTTGTAGTCGCCGAACACGCTGTCCACGATGTCGATCACCGACAAGTCCTGGAAGGCGAAGCTGTCGCGGCGCTGGCGCAGCAGCGCCAGCCACGGCTCGATGCGCAGCCGGTAGCGCGCGAAGCCGCCATTGGCCCCTTCAAAGCGCGCCTCCGCCACCAGGCCGCACCACACGCGGTGCGCGTCGCGGCCCAAGGCCGTTTGCAGCTTTACCTGCGCCGGCTGGCCGATCAGCGACTTCAACGGCACATGCGCATCGTCCGACAGCGCATCGACCATCAGCGCAAAGCCGCCATCGCTCAGTTGCTCGGTGCCTTGAAGACGCTCGGCCAGCAGCTTGTCCGGCCCCAGCGGCGTGCACAGGTCGAGCAGGCGGTCGGCCTGCGTGAAGCCCGCGCCCAATGGGCTGGCGGCGGCAAGTGTCTGAGCCATGTTGGCGTAACCTCTCTGTCTTGAATCAGCTCATGCGGAAGCGGAATTCGCCGTTCTTGCCCGCACTGACACGGATCTTGGCGATCGCCTCACCTTGCGCCATGCGGCTGAGGACCTGTCCGGCAATCTCGGGCAGCAGCGTTCCGTTGAGGATGTGATCGACATTGCGCGCCCCCGTGTCCACTTCGGTGCAGCGGGCCAGCACCGCCTCGACCAGCGCCTCATCCCATTCGAATACCGCGCGGTGCGTGGCCGCCACGCGGCGTGCGATGCGGCCCAGCTTCAGTTCGATGATGTGCGCCAGCGCGTCATCGTCCACGGGGAAATAAGGAATGGTCTTCATGCGGCCCAGGAAGGCCGGCTTGAAGGCCTTGTACAGCTGCGGCATCAACAGCTCGGACAAGGCATCCGGCGTCGGGCGCTCCGCGGCCGGCTTGTTCAGGCACGCCTGCATGATGGCGCTGGAGCCAACGTTCGACGTCAGGATGATCAGCGTGTTGCGGAAGTCGATCTCGCGCCCCTCCGCGTCGTCCATCACACCCTTGTCAAAGACCTGGAAGAACAGCTCCAGCACATCGGGGTGGGCCTTTTCGATTTCATCCAGCAGGACCACGCTATAGGGCTGGCGGCGCACCGCCTCGGTCAGCACGCCGCCTTCGCCGTAGCCCACATAGCCCGGCGGCGAGCCCTTCAGGCCGGAAATGCTGTGGGCCTCCTGGTACTCGCTCATATTGATCGTGACGAGCTTGCGTTCGCCGCCATAAAGAATGTCTGCCAGCGCCAGCGCGGTCTCGGTCTTGCCCACGCCCGACGGGCCCACGAACAGGAACACGCCTTTGGGCTTGTCCGGGTCTTCCAGCCCCGCGCGCGCCGTGCGAACGCGCTGCGCGATGGCCTCCAGCGCGTGGTCCTGCCCGATCACCCGTTCAGCCAGCAGCGGCTGCAATTGCAGCACCGTGCGGATCTCGTCGTTGACCATGCGGCCCAGCGGAATCCCTGTCCATGCCGAGATGATCTCGGCCACGATTTGCGCGTCCACGCAGGCCGGCACCAGGGGCTGTTCGCCTTGCAACGCCCGCAGCTCGTCCATCAAGCCCGCCAGACGCTGCTGCGCGGGGGTCAGCGGCACCGCTTGCGCGGCCTTGCGGCGCGACGAGGACGGCGGCGGCGCCTTCTCCGCGGACGCCTCGGCGGCCGCTTCCTGCGGCGCGGTCTCCAGCTCCGCGCGCAAGGCGTGTATCCGCGCCACCAGGTCCATTTCCGCCGCATGGCGCGACTCGGCATCGGCCAAGGTTTGCGTCACCGCCGCGATCTCGTCGCGCAATTCGTCCAGGCGCGCGTGCGGCGCGCCCGTGGCGGCTTCGCGCTGCAACGCCGCCTGTTCGGCGCCAAGACGCGTCAGGCGATGCCGCGCATCATCGATCAAGGCCGGCGTGGCGCTGCGGCCCAATGCCACGCGCGCGCATGCCGTATCCAGCACACTGACCGCCTTGTCGGGCAGCTGGCGGCCGGTGATGTAGCGATGCGACAGCCTGGCCGCCGCGCTGATCGCTTCGTCCAGGATGCGCACACCGAAATGGCGCTCCATCAGCGGCGCCATGCCGCGCAACATCGATGCGGCCAGCGTCTCGTCCGGTTCCTCCACCTTGATCACCTGGAAGCGGCGCGCCAGCGCGGGGTCCTTCTCGAAAAACTTTTTGTATTCGCTCCAGGTGGTAGCGGCGATGGTGCGCAGTTCGCCGCGCGCCAGGGCCGGCTTGAGCAGGTTGGCCGCGTCGTTCTGCCCCGCCTGCCCGCCCGCGCCGATCATGGTGTGGGCTTCGTCGATGAACAGGATGATGGGCGACGGGCTCTTCTTGACCTCGTCGATGACGTTCTTCAAGCGGTTCTCGAACTCGCCCTTGACGCTGGCGCCCGCCTGCAGCAGACCCATGTCCAGCGTGCGCAGCGTCACCTCGGCCAGCGCGGGCGGCACGTCGCCCGACACAATCCGCAGCGCCAATCCCTCGACCACCGCCGTCTTGCCCACGCCCGCCTCGCCGGTCAGGATGGGGTTGTTCTGCCGCCGCCGCGTCAGGATGTCGATCATCTGGCGGATTTCGGCGTCCCGTCCGATCACCGGGTCGATCTTGCCCTCGCGGGCGCGTTCGGTCAGGTTCGTGGTGTATTGGTCCAGGGCCGGGGTGGCCGACAGCGCCGGCGCCGGCTGGCCAGCTTCGCCCTGCGGCCCCGCGCCATCGGCAAAACCCACGGCTTGCCCGGCCTCTTCCGAACCGGCCGTCAAGGCGGCAAAGTCATGCTTTAACGCATCCAGCCGGAACGATTCGAACAGCGTCGATCCGCGCCGCGCCAGTTGCGCCAGATCGGGCTCGGTCAGCAGGGCCAGCAACAGGTGGCCGGACCGGATGCGCGTCGTCTGGGTATCAAGCGACGCAATCAGCCACGCGTGTTCAAACAGCTTGGGCAGATGCGGCGAAAACACCGGCGTGCGCGTATTGCCGTTCTTGAAGCGGCCGATCTCCGCATTCAGGTCCGCCTCCAACGCGTCGGTCTTGATGTGGCAACGCTGCGCGATGACGCTCACGTCGCTGGCCGGCTTTTCCAGCAAGGCCAGAAACAGATGCTCCAGATCCACTTCGTAGTGGCCTTGCGCCATGCACAGGCTGGCGGCGCGTTCGGCGGCCTGGCGGCAGGTCTGGTTGAGCTTTCCGATCAAGGTCTTCAGCGGTGTGGCCATAAGTGTCTGAGGGTGATGGGGTCAATGAATGGTGTGCAGTTCGTAACTGGCGTCGTCGCGGTCTTGCCGGGCGGCCTCGGTGCACAGGAACGAATTCCAGCCCAGGCGCACCTCGGCGCCTGCGCCCAACTGGCTGGGGGTGACGCTCTCACGCGCCAGCACCAGCCGCACCTCGTATTCGAACGTCATCCCGCCGAACATCGTCAGCAGTTTCTCCAGCGCCTGCGCGCGCTCGCCGCCCGGCAGGAAGTCGGTGAACGCCTGGCCCGACAAGGGGCCGATCCAGAGCCGGATGCGCAGGTCGCGCTGCCAGATGCGGTCGCCAGCAAGCGCCGACACGCCCAGCACGGCGCCAGGATGCCCAAGCTGCGTGCGGTTCTGCGGCGGCACGTCATACCAGCGGCCGACAAACTGTTCCACGCGCAGCGGCACGCCAAAGTAATCCTGCAGCACGCGCTGCAGGTACGGCGCCGACACCGGACGCTGACGCGCCGCCGCCGCGTAGTGCGCGATCGATTCGTCATGGACGCGGCCCGCGCCGTTGTGCAGGCGGTCCCGCAGCGCCGGATGGCCGATGCCGCCCAAGGCCAGCAAGAGCGGCAGGTAATGATGGTCCGGTTCGGTTTCGTGCCGCAGCGGCATGCGGTACTTCTTCCACGCCGCGTAGAACAGCGCCGCCGCCCGGTTCGAAAAGATGTCGAAGAACGCGCGGGCGCCCCGGTCGCGCCGCAGGCTTTCGCGGTTGGCCAGCATTTCCGAGTAATGCAGCGGCAATGCGCCCTGCCCGCCCAAGAGGCCAAAGAACGCGGGCGTCACGTCCACGCGGCCCAGCCGGCCTTCGGCCACGGCGGCCTGCCGCGCGGCCTCGTCCGCCAGCACTTCGCCGTTCTTGTCGTACGCCACCGCATCCACGATCTCGCTGGGCGGAAAGCCCAGGCCCGGCGCGTTGGGAAAGCGCAGGTGCACCGGCACCGGATGACGCGTCGCCCCGCGCTCCTGCCGCGCAAAGCATTGCTCCAGCAGGCGCACCGCCTGGAAAAACTTGAAGCGCTGCGGCTCGGCCAGCAGCGCGTCCATCACGCTAGGATGGCGTCGCCGTTGCAAGGGGGGCATCGTAGAAGTTCCTCCGCGCCGCGGCGCGACAACACAACCAACTGCACGAAACTGTTCGCGTGCACATACAGGCCGAAGAAGCGATTGATGACCGCCACGAACGTGTGCAGGCTGGTGCCCACAAAGTGGTCTTCATTGACGGTCAGCCGGATTTCGATGCCGCGCACGAAGGTGGCGAACGGTTCGCCCGGCATCCAGTGCGTGGCGGGCTTGTAGTCCAGACCGACCAGCCCTTCGATCTGGCGCGCGGCCACCGCGGAGCCGGACAGGTCGTACAGGCGCAGCGTTTCCTTGAGCGCCGGCAACCCGCTCTGCACCAGGGACAGATGGTTCAACGCCAGATGCGAGATCAGGCGCCAATGCGCCGCGCGGCCCTGCTGGAACCGGTGCGAATGCGTCGGGCGGCGCAGCATGCGGATCGTGCGCGCCACCGAGCCGCCTTCCAGAAACAGATCGCCGCCCGCCTGCCCGACCGCAATCTGCGAGGGCAAGTCCCGATTGGTGCAGGTCAGGTCCAGGCTCAGCGTTTCGGTCTGCGGCACCGACGGGTCGAAGTCGATATCGACGATCGAGATCTCCGTCTCGTAGCCCGGACTGCGCTGCGCCATCGACGCATCGCGCCGCATCGTCCAGTAGTGGCCCGCCTTGTCGGGCGACTCGCCATGGTGCAGCGAATAGAACGGCCTGAACTCCACGACCGCATCGCCCTGCGCGTTCTGACGCACCTGGCGCACGCGGTCGATCGAATAGACCTCGTAGCCATAGGCCCGCCGCGCGTCCGCCACCACCGGGTACGATGCCGACGCATGCGTGACGCGGATGGGATCGGCACGCTGCGAAAACAGGTTGGACACCGGCGTGCAGCCGAGCCGCAGATTGTCGGCGGACGTCGATTCCAGTAGCCGCGCGGTATTGGAATCCGCGCGCAGGCCGCTGACCGGCAGGTGCAGCGTGAACTGGCGCACCGTGCCCAGATAGGGGCGCAGCGCGGCCAGGTCGATGTCCACGAAGTTGAATTTTTCCGAGAACACGAAGTACTCGGCCAGCAGGCGATACGCCGGGTGCGAGCTGGCCGGAAAGTCGATCAGCGCGTCTTCTTCCGCCAGCCCCACCTGCCCGACCGGAATGGCGGGCAGACGATCCCAGCGTCCCGGTTGCAGCTCGACGTAGGCCGCGGCGGCGCGCAGGAACAGCGCGTCGCGCAATGCCGCCACGAATGACGGTTCACCGTGCAGGTACACCCGAAGCCGGTCCACGCCCAGGGCCCCGAAATGCTGGTTCTCGCCCTGGCAGCCCAGGGTGACGGAAAAGCGTCCGGTCACGCCGGCCGGCAGCTTGGCCGTGGCGGGCGCATTGGCGCTGGACTCAAAGCCCGCGCGCAGCACTTCAACGGGCGCCAGCGTGACCTCATAAGTGGTGCGAAAGCGGCACGACACGCCCCGGACCGGGTGCGACTTCAGTTCCGTGCCGCGCGCAATCCGGACCGGCGCGGTCAGTTGCGCGCCCGCGCCGCCAAGGTCGAACTGCGCGATGCTGCAAGAGGGAAAAGGCCGCAGGTAATGCGGGTACATCACCTCGAACAACGCTTCGGTGAATTCCGGGTAGTCATCGTCCAGCTTCTTGTTGATGCGGGCGCTCAACAAGGCGAACGACTCGATCATGCGTTCAACGTGCGGATCTTCGCAGGTCTCGCCCGACAGGCCCAGCCGCGCGGCGATCTTCGGGTATCGTTCGGCGAAGTCGCGCGACGACGTGCGCAGAAAGCCCAGTTCGCGCTCGTAATAAGGCAGCAATTCTTCCATTGTTGTCTTTCCTTCCAGCGCGCCAATGCACCTGCGTTACGAATGGGGGCCTCAGACCGTGGCCGGGCTCTTGGCCCAGCCCTTGGTCACGGAGTACTGCAGCGTCGAGGGCTGCAACGTGGCGTCGAAGGTGACGGGCTCGTGGGCGGGTCCCACGTCCAGCATCGCCGTGATCGCGAAATACAGCACCGAGGTCGCGCGGCTGTCCACCTGGAGCATCACCCGCACGTGCGTCAGGCGAGGCTCGTGGCGCGCGATCGCCTGCTCCAGCGACCGGCAGATGAATTCGCGGTCGTAGTGGCTGGCGAGACTCAATCCGGAAAAGTCCGACAGGCCGTACGTCAGCACCGACCGCTGGCAGTTGGGGAAGCGCCGCAAGTCTTCCTCGGTGAACACCATGCGGGTGTTCAGCAAGGCCTCGATGTCGCGCGCCACCGTTTCCTTCATCTCTTCGATCGACAGGCGGCGCAGCGCATAGGGCGATTGGCCCTCCGCCTCGAACAGCTTGTCGAACAGACTCGGTTCGAATCCTTTCATCGGGGCCTGATCAATCCGGAGACAGCAAAAAAATGGACAGCGGCCCGGCTCGGGCCGCGGTCCCTTGGCAACCTGGCAGCGATCAGACCGAGTAGGTCTTGTCGTTCTTGGTCAGGCTCCAGGCGCCCTGGGCGTTGCCGCCCTGGTTGCCGCCGACCTTCTGCTGCGTGTACTTCCACTGCACGGCGGCGTACTTCAGCGAGAACGACTCGTGCGGCAGGCCTTCGGCAACCACTTCCGGCGCCACACGCGCAATGATCACGTACTTGAGCTTGATTTCCAGGTACTTGACCCGATTGCCCTCACCGTCCGCGCGCAGAAAATCGATGGTGACTTCATCGAACGTCGTGCCGCCGGACGCGTGCTGATACAGCAGCGGGCTGACCACGTCCAGATCCTTGGTGAAGACCATTTCGCCGTGTTCGGTGCGCTCGGCGGTATGGCCGCCCGAGGTCGACGCGGTGGCCGAACGCGGCTGGATGATTTCATGGCGCCACGAGCTGACTTCGATCCAATCCGGGTGGTCCTTGTCTTGCGATTCGCCCTTGAGCGCCGGATTGCCGAACTTGACGTAGATGTCCTTCATTGTTGATAACCTCTTTCAATGGATGAGTGGTCAGTGCAATGACGATCAGGATTTCTGAGCCTGAGCCGGCAGTTCGGCAACCAGGCGCAACGAGATCGAGAGTTCGTCAAGCTGGAAATGCGGCCGCAAAAACGCCACGGCGCGGAAGACGCCCGGACGTCCCGGGACCTCGGCCACCTGCACCGAAGCTTCGCGCAGCGGAAACTGCGCTTTTTGTTCCTGCGTCGCGTTGTCGTCCAGCAGCACGTACTGCGACACCCAGCGATTCAGGAAACTCTCAACGGACTGCGCCGACGCGAAGCTGCCGATCTTGTCGCGCATCATCGCCTTCAGGTAATGCGCCACGCGCGACACCGAGAAGATGTACTGCAGCTGCGCCGACAACACCGCATTGGCGTTGGCGCTGTCCGTGTTGTATTTCTTGGCCTTCTGCACCGACTGTGCGCCGAAGAAGGCCGCGTAGTCCGAATTCTTGCAATGCACCAGCGGGATCAGGCCCTGATCGCTCAGTTCCTTTTCCCGGCGGTCCGTGATGGCGATTTCGGTCGGGCACTTGAGCGCGATTTCGCCGTCGTCCGTCTTGAACGTGTGCGTCGGCAGGTTCTCGACCAGACCGCCGCCTTCCACGCCGCGGATCGCGGCGCACCAGCCAAAGTCGGCAAACGCGGCCGTCAGACGGGCGCCGAACGCCCACGCAGCGTTGCACCACAGGTACTTCGAGTGGTCGGTGCCGTCCACGTCCTCAACGAAGTTGAAGCCTTCGACCGTGGTGCCTTCCACCGGATCGTAGGGCAGGCGGCCCAGAAAGCGCGGCATGGTCAGGCCCACATAGCGGGAGTCTTCCGAATCGCGGAAGCTGCGCCACTTGGTGTATTCCACGGTGTCGAACACCTTGGCCAGGTCGCGCGGGCGGCCCAGGTCGGCAAAGCTGTCCAGGCCCAGCAGTTCGGGCGAGGCCGAGGCGATGAAGGGCGCGTGCGAAGCCGCGGCCACGTGCGACATCTGCTCGATGAAGTACATGTCCTCGGGCTGGCGCGTGATCTCGAAGTTGCCCAGCAGCGCGCCGAACGGCGCGCCGCCAAACGTGCCGAACTCTTCTTCGTAGACCTTCTTGAACATCAGGCTCTGGTCGAAGTCGATGGCGGTCTGGAAGTCGCGAACCAGGTCACGCTTGGTGGTGTTCAACACCTTGATCTTCAGCATCGGGCTGGTGTCGGTCTCCTGGCACAGGTAGTGCAGGCCGCGCCACGTGCTCTCCAGGTTCTGGAATTCCGGCGCGTGCATCACCTCGCTCAGTTGCGCGGAAATCAGGCGGTCCAGCTCGGCCACGCGCGCATCCAGCATTGCGGAAAGATTGTCGGACACCACCACGGTGCCCTTCATGACTTCACGCACCAGCTCACCGATGATGTCTTTGGCGCGATCGTGCTCGGCGGTCGACTTGGCGACGCGGCTTTGCTCGACAATCTGGTCCAGCAGGCCGCCTTGCGCGTCGGCCGGGGCGGCGGCGGTGTTCTGTGCAGCGGCGGAATTACTCATTGCGGCCTCCCTTGTCGGTCTCGCTGGTCAACTGTTGCAGCTTCTCGGTGCTGGACAGCACTTCGCCCAGCAGGTCTTCCAGCTTGTCGTTGCCCGCCAGCTTGTTGCGCAGGTCCGCCAGCTTGGTGCGTATGTCGAGCAATTCGCGCAGCGGATCCACCTGCTGGACCACGGCTTCCGGGCGGAAATCCTCGATCGAACGGAACTTCAGGTCCACGCCGAACGTGCCGCCTTCCTCGGTCAGCGCATTCTTGACGCGGTACGCGGCGCGCGGCTCCAGCCCACGCATCACGTCGTCGAAGTTGTCGACGTCGATGTTGACGAACTTGCGGTCCTTCAGACGCGGCAGCTCGGCTTCGGATTGCGCCGAAAAGTCCCCCACCACGCCCACGACGAAGGGAAGCTCCTTCTGTTCGATGGCGTCGCCCTTCTCCACGTCATACGTGAGCTGAACGCGCGGCGGACGGACTTTCTGCAATCGTTTCTGAACGCTTTCTTTCTTGGCCATGGATGGCTCCGTGCAAAGGATCGTGGCGGTCGGTCAGGCGCGCCGGGCTACCCGGCGCTGCCTGGGCGAATCACTTGGTAAGCAGGTCGCCGAACGGGTTCGGCGCGCGGTTGGGCTGCTGGGCGGGCTGGGTTGCGGCGGGCGACGCATTGGAGGCGGCCCCCGGCGCGGCGCTGGGAGTGACCTTGGGTGCGGCAGGCGTCGATGCGGCGGGTGCGGCACCCGTAGCGGCGGCGCTGGAAGGCGACGCACTCGCCGGGGCGGGGTCGGCCTTGCGCGGCGGCTGACGCGGACGCGGCGGCGGGCGGCGGCCTTCCGGGAACAGCACATCCTGCCCCAGCGTCTCGCGCATTGCCGCGGCCAGGGCCACGGCGTCTGCGCGCGCATTGCCAGCCAGCAACGCATCGGCGCGCAGGTCCGCCAGCGACTGCATGGCCACGCGCAGGCCGCCGACGGCGCGCACGCTCTTGGCCACGAAATCATCCGGGTCGCGGCTCAGCGCCTCGTCGGCCGCGACGATGGCTTGACCATATTTCTGTTCGTCGAAACGAATCTTCGCGATGTAGGACCACGGCAATCCCTTGGACGGATTGCGGACCGCAATCTCCTCGAATTGCGCGACGGCCTGGTCGGCGCTCTTTTGCTCAAGCGCCTTTTCCGCTTCGGCCATGGATTGTTTGTATTCGGATTCCGACTGCGGTTTTACCGACGCGCAGCCGGCCATAACGGCAACGACACCTGCGAGAACGACGAGGCGGGGAAAGCGCATTTTTAAGCACCTAGCGGGGTTGTAACTAGGGGCCGTATTTCAACAACCTTTTGTTAGCCCAGCGCTACAGCAAGTGTCTTCATGTTACTTGCGTCGAAATTGCGCCTAACGTGCTGCGATCTGTATTGCTTCACACACTTCCGGTATAAAGGGCCATGTCCAAACATATCCATTTATCACGCTTCTTCGCAGTCGCGGCTTGCTCGCTTGCAAGCACCGTCATTACTGGATGTGCGGCCGTATCAGCCATCGGCGCGGTGGCCGGCTTGACCGGAAATGCGATGGAGATGGCGGGCCTGAAAAAGCCCGAAAACGCGCCTGTCGAGGTGAATTTGACGATCCATGCCGGAGAAAATTTGAATGCCAGCAGCGGACAGTCGATGGCTGTGGTTACAAAAATATACTACCTGAAGAATCCTGAGCAATTCCAACGTGCGCCGCTCACGCAATTGATAGACACTGCTGCCGAGAAAGCCACGCTCGGGGAATCCGTGCTGGGAATACGTGAGCTGACGCTCACACCCGGCCAACGGTTCGAAGCCGTCGAAAAGGTCCCCAAGCAAGCCGATTACATCGCGATCGCCGGGTTGTTCTACGCGCCCGCGCCGATGCGTTGGAAGTATGTATTCAAGGTCGACGACGTGGAAGACAGTGGGATTGTGCTGGGCGCGCACGCGTGTGCGCTCACCGTCGCCACTGGCAAACCCACGTTGCCGGCGGGCCTGCCAGCCTACGACCCGGCACGCCTTTCCGGCGTGCAGTGTCCCGGTTGACGCGCATTGCGCGTAGGCCCGCCTTCTATATGAAGACATGGAAAGACAAGCAAAGGGAGCGCCAACTTGAGTCACTCAGCCAAAGTCCTTTGGGGCGAAGGGTTGTTTCTGCGGCCGCAACATTTTCAGCGGCAGGATGCCTATCACGAAGACCGGCTGGCCGAGATGGCCCGCGCCTTGCATCCCTATGCGTGGGGCCTGCGCGCCGCGCGCTTCGATGCATCGGCACTGGCCAACGGCATGTTGCGCGCCACAGAAATGAGCGCGGTGTTTCCGGACGGTGAACTCTATAACGCCCCCCATGGCGATGAACTGCCGCCGCCGGTAGCGCTAACCGCGCTGGATGGCGTCACCGAAGCGGTCTTTTATCTGGCCATCCATCCGCTCAAGGCGATTGGCGGCAATTACCGCGATGGCCAGTCGGCAGCCAGCTTCGACTCACGCTACACGCACAACAATGCGCCGGCCCCCGACCTGTACACGGGCGCCACCACGGCTGAGCTGGCGTTCCTGCGCAAAGACGTGCGCCTGATCTCGGAATTCGAACCGCGCGACGCGCTACTGGCTATTCCGGTAGCGCGCGTGCGCCGCACCGCCAGCGCGGGCTATGAGCTGGACACCACCTTCGTTGCGCCGAGCCTGTCGTTGACGGCCTCTGGCGCCCTGCATGAACAGCTGCGCCGACTGCTGGACGCGCTGCAGGCCAAGGTGAATGCGCTGTACGGCTTTCACCGCGAACCCAGCAAGAACATCATCGAGTTCCGCTCGGGCGACGTCGCCTCGTTCTGGCTGCTGCACACGGCCAACGAGGCCTACGCCACGCTGTCGCATCTGTTTCACCACCCGCAGCTCCACCCGGAACGCCTGTTCCAGGAACTGGCGCGGCTGGCGGGCGCGCTGATGACGTTCTCCAAGCTGCATACGCTTGCCGACCTGCCCGTCTACCGGCATGACGCACCCGGCCCGGCGTTCGCCCGCATGGACGAAATCCTGCGCGACCTGCTGGAAACGGTGATCTCCACACGCTACTTCTCCATCGTGCTGGAAGAGTTGCGGCCGTCGTTCCACATGGGCAGGCTGGACTCGGAAAAGCTCGACGAAACCACGTCGCTGTATCTGGCCGTGCAGGCCGCGATGCCTGCCTCGGAACTCTCCGAGAGCGTGCCCATGCGCTTCAAGGTGGGCGCGCCGGAAGACGTGGACAAGCTGGTGCTGTCGGCCATGCCCGGCGTGCCGCTGGCCTACACGCCGCAGGTGCCGCCGGCGGTGCCCGTCAAGCCCGGGGCGGTGTATTTCGCGCTACAGGCGCGGGGTTCGCTCTATGACCGCATGCTGCAAGCGCGCAGCATCGCCATCTACGCGCCCGCCGGCATCCCTGAACTCAAGCTGGATTTGATTGCAGTCACCCGCTGACAGGACACGTACTTCCATGACCGCAGACGCTCCCTCCCTGATGCCCGGCGCCACGCTGCCGCCCCGGGCCGCCGAGTTCCACGCCAGCCGTCCGGCCAGGTCCTTGCTGGACTTGTTGTATGACGGTTTCCTGATGCTTTTCCTGCTCAAGAGCGGACAGGAGCCCACCGACGCCGCGGCGTTCTCGGCGCGGGTGCAGCAGTTTCTGGCGGACTACGAACGCGCCGCCAAGAAAATGGATATTCCCGCGGAAGACGTGTATGCCACCAAGTATGCATTCTGCGCCGCAGTGGACGAGACCGTGCTGAATTCGCAGTTCGCCATTCGCGACGCGTGGATGCTACAACCCCTGCAGCTCACCTTGTTCGGCGAACAACTGGCTGGCGAGAATTTCTTTGCCCGGCTCGAAGACCTGCGCGCCCAGGGCGCGCCGCGCCTGCAATCGCTTGAGATCTATTACATGTGCCTGTTGCTCGGTTTTCAGGGCAAGTACCTGATCGAGGGCCAGGAAAAACTCGGCTATCTGACTGCGCGTCTGGGCGACGAGATCGCGCTGCTGCGCGGCAAGCGCACCGGCTTCGCGCCTCACTGGCCGCTGCCCGACAAGGTGGCGCACACGCTGAAACGCGACGTGCCGCTGTGGTCGATCATGGCTGTCTTTGCGCTGCTCGGCCTGCTGGCGTTTCTGGGGATGCGCCACTTCCTGAACACCGAGATGCAGACGGCGATGGCGCCGTACCACGACATCGTCAAGCTGGGTCCGCGCGCCGCGCACCTGACGATTTCGCTGCCATAGCGTCCGGGCCGATGCCCGGCCCCCGCTTTCACCCGTCCCCTCCCGGCGCGTGCCCCGCGCCCCGGCTCTGCCGACCGACATTCGCCACGTCCTATGAACGCCTTGCCTTCGAACGCCCCGGCCTACTCGTCATTGAACATCGCCACGCTGTCGCAGCAGGCGCGCCTGCTGCGCCTGGACACCCCGCTGAACGCCGAACTCGTGGTCGAACACCTGAACCTGCGCGAAGGCGTGTCGCGCCTGTTCTCGCTGACGCTGGATTGCCTGGCGGCCAGCGCCGAAGTGGACGTGAGCGCGTTGCTGGGCAAGGAGATCAGCGTCAGCCTGCTGCAGGCCGATGGCGCGATGCGGCGGTGGCACGCGGTGGTGGAAGGGGTGGACGCGCTGGGCGCCGACGGCGGGCTGGCGCGTTTCCGCCTGCATGCCGCGCCGTGGATGGCCGCGCTGGCGTTGCGGCGCGACAGCTTCATCTACCAGGACCTGTCGGTGCAGGACATCGTCAGCGAGGTGTTTTCGGATTATCCCCAGGCCGCGTTCGCCTTTGAATTGAGCCAGGCGCTGGAGCCGCTTGCCGTCTGCACGCAGTATCGAGAGTCGGACCTGGCGTTCGTCGAACGCATCCTGGCCGAGGCGGGGCTGAGCTATCGCTTCGAACATCAACAGGACGACGGCCAGTCCGCCAGCGGCGGCGCGCGCCACCGCGTGGTGATCTTCGACGCCGACGCCGCGCGTCCGCAGGACCCGGCCTCGCCCTTGCGCTTTCACCGTAGCGACGCGACCGAAACAAGCGACAGCATCACCCGGTTTGCCGCCCGGCAGGCCGTGCGGCCCAACCGCGTGGCGCGCGCCGCCTGGAACGAGCGCACGCTGAACGCGCACGCCGCGCAGAGCCAGTCGCAGGTGCAGGTGGAATCGCTGCCCGTCCTTGAAGACTACGACTACGCCGGCCATGGCCGCTATGGCGACGACGACGCAGCCGAGCGGAGCGCCGCGCGGGCGCTGCGCGCCCATGAATCCGAGGTGGTGCGCTTTGAGGGCGCGGGCACCGCCCGCTCGCTGGCGGCAGGGCACGTGTTCGCGCTGAGCCAGCACGCTCGCTACGCCGAAGGCGGCGGCGGACAGGCCGCCGATGAACTGGGCGGCAACCGTTACGTGGTGCTGGACGTGACGCACGAAGCCACGAACAACCTGGGCAGCCAGGCCGCGCAGGTGTTGAACACCCCGGACATGGAGCGCGGCACATACCGCAATGTCTTCGTTGCGCAGCCCGACGCCGCCGCGTTGATGCCCGCGTGGCGCGCGCGCCCCACGGCGCCGGAAAGCCTGGCTGCCGTGGTCGTCAGCGCGGCCGATGCGCCCATCACCGCCGACCGCGATCTGCGCGTCAAGGTGCAGTTTCCGTGGCAGCGCGGCGAAAAGCCGCTGCCGGGCGGCCTGCCGCATCGCACGCATGGCGATGCCAGCGGCAATGCGCCCGGCGATGACCGCTCGGGCACGTGGCTGCGCGTGGCCAGTGCGCAGGCGGGCCCGAACTGGGGCGCGCACCACATGCCGCGCGCCGGCACCGAGGTCATCGTTGAATTCATCGACGGCGATATCAACCAGCCCGTTGTCGCGGGGCAGCTCTACAACGATGCGGATCTGCCGCCCTGGTCCGCCGGCGAAGACGGCGACGCCAATCACGCCGGCGTGTTGAGCGGGTGGCACAGCCAGGGCCTGGATGGCGCGGGCCGCAACCAATGGCTGTTCGACGACACCAAGGGCAAGCTGCGCACGCGGCTGGCCAGTTCCACCGCGGCCACGCAACTTGGGCTGGGCTATCTGGTGGAACAGGACCTGGACGACGCCAGCCGCGGCCAATGGCGCGGCACCGGCTTTGAACTGCGCTCGGATGCGTGGACGGTCGTGCGTTCCGGTCAGGGCATGCTGTTGTCGGCCACCGCGCGGGAACAAGGCAAGTCGACGCAAGCCGATGCAGAGGAAGCCTTGCTGCTGCTGCGCGGCGCGCAGGACGCGTCGCGCCGGTTGAACGACAGCGCGGGCCAGCACAAGGCGCGCCCGCTGGCGGCGTCCGAGGGCTACGAGGATCTGCTCAAGGCGCTGGACCCCAAGCTGGAAGGCCGCTACGCCGCCCAGGTGAACGGGCAGGCCGCGGGCAAGGCCGCCGACGGGAAACGCACCGGCGAGGCCGCCGTCGAGCGCATCAACGGCCCGCATCTGTTGATCGATTCGCCGAACTCGCTGAACCTGGCCACGCCGGCCAGCGCCGTGTTGCACGCGGGCGAACACCTGCACGCCACGGCGCAATCCGATGCGCATGTGGCCGCCACGCAAACCTATGCGGCCGTGTCGGCACGGTCGGCCAGCGTGTTCGCGCAGCAAGGGGCGATACGCGCGGTTTCGGCGCACGCGCCCGTGTCGCTGCACGCCCACACCGACATTCTGGAAGCCCTGGCGGGGCAGGACATCACCGTCACGTCATCGGCCGAAGGCATCGAGATCCTGGGCCAGCAGCGCGTCACCTTGCAGGCAGCGGGTGGCAGCGTCATCCTCGACGGCGCCGATATCGTCTTCAAGGGCCCGGGGCTGTTTTCGGTCAAGGGCGCCACGCACAACTTCGTCGGCCCCGGCAGCGATGCCGCCGCACTGCCGGCGCTGCCCAGCACCACGGTCGACGACCCGCTGATCGTCAGCGCAGAGCTTATCCACAAGGACGGCGCCCTGGCCTCGGCCGCCAAAAAGGCCGGAACCAGCCTGATGGCCGGTTTTGGCGGCGCGGCGGGTGCGGCCGGTGCGGGCGGGGGCCTGGGCGGATTGGGCGACCTCGCGCCCAGCGGCTTGGGCGAACTGGGCAAGACGGCCGCCGGCGCGGCGGCCAAGCTCTCGCAATTTGCCGGCCAGGCCAACACATTGGCCGGGCTGGCGAAAAATCCCATGGGCGCGTTGTCGCAGGCGCCGGGCTTGCTCGGCGGCATGGGTTCGACACCCTCCGCCGTGGGAGGCTTGCTGAACACGGCCAAGAACACGATGGGCATGGTGTCGCAGGCGCAAGCCATGATCGCCAACCCGATGTCCGCGCTGCCCGCCGCCTCCGGCATGCTGGAGTCCGTCGCGCCCGGCGCGGGCGGCATGATCGACGGCGCGACAGCAGCGGTTGGCACGGTCTCGAAGGCGGCTGAATGGGTCAAGGACCCCACCGCTGCCCTGCCCGCTGCGACCGACATGCTGGCCTCGGCCGCGCCCGAAGGCGCGTCCAAGATGATCACGAGCGCCGCGTCGATCGCGGGACTGGGCAAGGGTGCAGAGGCAGGTTCGGGCGCGGGGCTCGGCGCCGACGGCGGACTGACGGGCGCGGCCGCGACGCCGTCTTTCGCGCCGACGGGGACCGGCGCTGCGCAATCGGCGGCTGCAGGATCGGCGCCAGCGTCGGCATCAAGCCCGATGAATGCGGCGAGTGCGTCGCCGGCCGCCGACCCGGCAGGCGCAGGCGCATCGGCTACGGAAGGGACATCGGCAACGGCTGGTGCGTCGGCTACTGCAGGGGCATCGGCAGGTGCATCGGGAACGGCAGGTGCGTCGGCAACGGCAGGCGCATCGACGCAGGCTACGGCTTCCGCGACCACGGCAACACCGGCATCCGCGGCCCCCTCCGCCGTTTCAGGAAACCCGGCGTCCGCGTCGGCACAGGCCTCGTCACCGGCCTCGCAAACGGTCTCGCAATCGGCCTCGGAAACGGCGTTGGGATCGGCAGCAACGTCGGAATCCGCCGCGACGTCCGCCCCGCAGGCCACGGGGGCCGCAACGCCTCCGTCTTCGGCGGCCCCCGCCGCTGCGGCGGCCGCGGCATCGCCCGCAGGCGCCATGGCTGACAACAGTGCGCATCCGGCCAACGGCACCCTGCAAGCGCCGTCCGCATCCGACGCCGCAACACAAACGCCCACGCTTGCCACGGCAGCGGCCGGCAGCGGCGCCGCGTCCGCAATTCCTTCCCAAGCAAGCACCAGCGCCGGCGTGGGAACTAGCTCTGGCGCGGGCGCGGGCATCGCTTCAGTCGCTGGCGCGGGTGTCACATCGGGCGCAACCCTGGCAGGCACAAGCATCGCGTCCAATGCGTCGCTCGCCAGTGCGGACACCGGCGTCGCCTCCGGCATGCACCTGGCAGATGCGAGCCCGGGCATTGCCTCCGGTACGTCCTTCACAAGCGCGGACGCAGGTATTGCCTCCGGCACGTCCCTTGCAAACACGGACGCCGGCATTGGCTCCGCCACTTCCCTCGCAAGCACGGACGCCGGTACAGCCCCCGCCGCGTTCCTCGCAAACACAGACGCCGGTATTACCTCCGCCGCGTTCCCCGCACACACAGACGCCGGGGCACCCGCCGCCGCGTCGCTCGCAAACACAGACGCCGGTGTTGCCTCCGCCGTGTCCTCCGCAAGCGCGGACGACCTTCTGGCATCTGGCGCCGTGGCCGCTGGCGCGGATGCGAACATCGCCTCGCCGGCATCTGTTGCTGGCGCGGACGCTGGCGTTGCGTCTGCCATCGCCACCTCAAGCTCCGGCACGGCCGTCCCATCCATCGCGTCGGCTGCTGGCGGCGCCGCCGCTTTTGCTGCTGGCGCAACGGGAGTCGGCATCCCGGCCACGGGCTCGCTGGCTGCCTCGTTGGCGGGCCGCAGCAGTTCGGCGTCCGCAGCGATGACCATCGCGACCCAATCGGGATCGGGGTCGGAGTCGGGATCGGGGTCCGGATCGGCGTTTGACTCGCAAGCGTCCAAGGCAGGCGAGCCCGCTTTCGGCTCGTCCTCATCGGTCGCGTCCACCGCCGCTACGCAATCCGACGCTGCCGCCCGCTCGCATCTCTCCCCCATCGCGGGCACGGAAGCGCCCGGCCGCATCGAGGCGGACGCCAGGACGGCGCCGGGCTCGACCCACGATGCAGCGCCGTCCGCGTCCATGGCCGCGCCGGGCCACGCCCGTCAGACAGTGGGATCGGGAGCCGCCATCGGCCTGCTCGCCGCTGTCGCCGGAACCGTGGCCGCGACGACGTCGCGTCGTATGCACGCCCAGGACGGCGATGACGACACGCAGCACGCGCATGACGGCGACGACGCCACCCAGCACGCCCATGACAGCGACGACGCCACCCAGCACGCGCAGGTCGACCCGACACGTATCGGCGCCGCCGCCGCGGGACTGGCGCCCGCGTTCACGCAAGGATCGACAGCGCAGCATCCGGGCGCGTCGCCTGACGCGCATCGCTCGACCGGCCCAGCCCCGCATCTCGAACGCACGGCGGAACGGGACGAGCAGACCACCCACGCGGAACAGACTGCGCGGGACGCGCGCGACTGGCTTGCGCGCGGCACGTCCGCCCACCGCGAAGGCGGCAGCGACAAAGCGTCCGGCATGCCCGCAAGCCAGCGTGCCGATGCCCCCGCGGCCACCGGTGCGGCCGCTGTGCGCGGGTCGATAAACGCCCCCGCTCATGACGCGGCTGATGCCGCGCAGCAGGACGACACGGCCAAGGGGCGCAGCCCGGCTGCGAATGCCGCGCTGCTCGCGTCCATTGCGGCGGGCGCGGGCAGTCTGTTGGGCGCCACCTCTGCCGCGGCCAGCAGCGTCACGCAAGCGGCGTCCGGCTCGACCGCCGCGCCGGGCAGTCTGCCCGATGCATTGGCGTTGCCGAATGGCGCGCCATCCGTTGCGGCGCCGAGCGTGCCGGTCGCGTCAGACGCGGCGATAAGCGGGTTGCCGGTTTCCTCCGGCGCCACGGACTCGGGCGCTGCCCTGGCCGGCGCGCCGTCGCTGCCCGAATCGGCCGGCGTTTTCACCACGCCGCCCTTGTCTGGCGCGGCGCCGCAAACGCCCGGCTTCGTGCCTGCGTCCGGCGAGAGCCTGCCTCAGGGAACCGGGCTGCCCGGTGCGACCGGGGACGGCACTTTCGGGCTTCCTAACATCGAAGCTTCTCCCAGCCCATCCGTTGCCGTCGGCGCGGCGGGCGCGGGAGCGGCAGTTGACGCGGCCGCGGCAAGCGGCGCCGCGACCTCGACCCTTCCCGCAGCCACGGGCGGCATCGCCAGCGCGGGTCCGCTCGCAGGAACAGACGCGGTTGCAGGTTCCGCGGGGGCTTCTCCCCGTTTGGCAACTGCCGACGTCAGCGAAGGCACGGCGGCACGCGCCGGAATAGAGACAGGCTCAGCGGATGCAGGTGTTGGTGCAGGTGCCGGTGCAGCAGGTACAGGTGCCGATGCAGGTGCAGTTGCTGGTGCAGCAGATACAGGTGCCGATGCAGGTCCAGTTGCTGGTGCAGCAGGTACGGGTGCCGGTGCAGGTTCAGGCACAGGTGCTGGAGCTGGTGCTGGTGCTGGAGCTGGTACAGCAGGTGCGGGCGTAGGCGCAGCAGATGCAGGCGCAGGGGCAATCCCCGGCACCGACGCGACCGCAAGTTCAACGAACGCCTCGGCGGCCTCCGCTCCCATCGGCGCGAATGGCGCGGCCGCGCCGAGCGGTTCCGCAGCGGCCGATGGCAGCGCACCGGCAACCGCCACCACGCAAACTACCGGCGCGCCCTCCCCGGCGGACGTCTCTTCATCGCAACCCGCCGAGACCACCGCCCCCATCGCTGGCGGCGGCGCCAGCCCAACGCCTCCCCTCGCCGCCAGCAACACCACCGGCGCAACGCCGCCCCTGGCAAGCGCCAGCACCGGTGCCGATGCCACCAGCGCAACGCCGCCCTTGGCAAGCGCCAGCACCGGCGCCAGTGCCACCGGCGCAGCGGCCGGCGCCACCAGCGCCACGCCGCCCTTTGCGCCGGCCGGAACCACAGCCCCTGCCGCCCCGCCGGACACCGTGCTCGGCGCCGAGACCGCGCGCGCGGCGGGCATGGCCGACAGCACACCGGCAACCCGCGCGACGGACCTGTCAGCCGCAAGCGGTGCAGCCGGTGCAGCCGGCGCTGCCGCGGGCGGGGGTGGCGGCGCCGGGGCGTCCGGCATTGCCGCCGTGGCGGGCGGCGGCACCCTGGCGGCCATCGCGCAGCAGGCCAGCACCGCCTCCACCGTGCTATCTAGCGCCAGCACGCTCGCCGGCGGCGGCGTCAGCGCCAACGTTGGCGCAGCCATCGTGCCCGTCATGACGCAAGCGCTGAACTCGGCGGGTGACCGCGCCGCCGCGCTGAGTTCAGCCGTGGACACGCTGTTCTCACTGCCCGACGTGAAGCAGGCCAACATTCCCGCCGTGGCCGGCGCCATTCTCAGCATGCCGGGCCTGTCGTCCTCGTCGGTGCCGGGCGTCATTGGCGCCATCCTGCAATCGCCCACGCTCGCCACCGAAACGCTGCCCAAGGTGGCCGAGGTGTTGATGAAGATCCCGGGCGTGGCGGACTCGCCGCTGCCGCAGATCGCGCGGGACGTGCTGGACACGATCGGACTGGGCCCGGTCGCCCGCACGCAGGGCACCAATCTGCCTGGCGGCCTGCCCGGCCCGTCCGGCTCCGGGCGTGTGGTGCCCAGCGTCTCCACGTATCGCGGCCGCCAGGATGGCGCGCGCCTGCAATACGTCAACCTGGAACGCGCGGACGAACGCTGGAACGACGGCAACGCGTTGACCACCACCGAGCGGCAGACCCGACGCCCGCGAATCCACGTGGAGTTCAACCGTCCGGGCGCGCACCGCTTCACCATCACCGTCAAGGCCGACGCCGGCAACATCGCCTACTCCAGCCGCGAGCGCGGCCGCCGCGCCAGCTACCAGGAGCCGCACGCCAACCCGCGCAGCTACGTCACGGACGCCGACGGCACCCGCATCGTCGATGACATCGACCTGCCCGCCGCCGGCCGCAACGTCTATCTGTTCGAGGTGCGCGACGAACGCGGCCAGCTCATCAAGACGGAGCGCGTCGAGACCGCGCGCCGCCTGTATATCCAGGAAGTGATGTGCATGAGCGCCCGCCCCGCGAACCATCTGGCCGACGTGACGCCGGTCACCGCGGAATTCGCGCTGCACGGCATCGACATGATCCAGCTGCCGCGCCTGCAATTCCGCGGCCGCTCGGCGGTGGATGCGGCGGACAACGTCGACGCGCAGCAGGCCATCATGGACGCCGTGCGCCGCGTGTACGCCACCTCGCCCGGCAAGCAGCGCGAGCCTTACACGCTGGTGGTGTGCCACGTCGACCGGCTGGCCGCGCCCGGCACCAGCGGCGACATGCGCCTGCCCGTGCCGGCCGGCCCGGGCGGACGCGTGATGACGGTGCCCATCGTCAACGACGACCGCACCCTTGCCAGCCTCTGGTACGAGTTCGACGACAGCGACGACTGGCTCGTCCACGCCCGGTATATCTACACCGACGCGTCGGGCGCGGAACGTTCGATTCCCATTCCGCGCCATTTGATGACGCCGCTGCGCGAAAGCTCCGGCGCCGTCTTCTCCGTGAAGGTCGACCTGACCCAGATTTCGTCCACGCCCCTGAACGGCGTGCTCAACATCCAGTTCAACACGGTCGCCGCCAGCTATGCTGGCCTGGCCATCACCGGCACCAACCTGCTGTTCGTGTCCACGCTGGATCCCTACGTTCCTAACTCGCAGGCGTACCTGACGGAAACGCTGGCCCACGAAATGGGCCACCTGCTCGGCATGGTGCCCAGCGGCCCCGATTGGCCCGGCCTGCGCAACGAAGACTCCTCGGCCGACGATTCCAAGCTGGATCCGCCGCAGTACTTCTACTACAACATGGGAGGACACTGCTACTTTGGCCTGCCCAACCGGAACGGCCAGTACAGCGATGAGATCGGGCAGTGCGTGATGTACGGCATCACCTGCGCCAACATCCACTTCTGCCCGAGTTGCAGCAAGGCCGTGCGCAAGGTGGACTGCTCGGAAGGCTGGACCTCATTCTGACGACGCGCCCCGGATCACCCTCGCCCTCTGAAACGACATCGACATGCCCATCATGACTACCGACTGGATCGAGCCCGCCTCCTTTGCCTCGGTGCCCACGCACTCGCAGCAGGAACACGCCTGCATGCCGCCGCTGCAAGGCTACGACGCGCAGATGCGCATCGCCGCGCCCTCGCGCGTAAGGATCCGCGACGGCAGCACCCTGACGATTCCGGTCTGCGCACGCGGCATCCTGCCCGTCATCGACAATCCGCAACTTCCGCGCTTCGTGGCGAAGGATACGCGCACCGGCAAGGTCTACCGCGGCGTCGCGTTCAACTACGTGCGTCCCAAGCTGCCCAATGTCTCGGTGGACCCGCGGGAAGGCGGCCCCCGCCCCCCGAAGATTGCCCTGCCGCCGGGCATGACCGTGGAAACGCGCTTCACCACCGACATGGCCGGCGTGCTGCACCTGCCGGCCACGCCGGCCACGTATGAGGTCTACATCGAGGCCGAGGACGTGAAGTCGAACACGGTGACCATCGAGGTCGAAGAAGGCCAGAAGTGAAACTCGGCCAGAAGTAAAAGCCGGCCAGGGAAAGCGACGGCCAGTAGAAGATCCGGCCGCCAAACGAACGGGCCGGTCAAATGAAGACGGCCCCGCTCTGCGGGGCCGTCGCTCCATTACAACCACGCGGCCGCTCAGGGCCGTGCGGGCGTCATCTGCCGGATGTTCTGCTCGTTGCGCGCGGCCATCGCCTCCACCTTCTCAGCGTTGCGCATATCCTTGGCGCGCTGTTCCATCTCGGCCTTCGCGTCGGTCTTGGCGAACACATCCTTGTCGCGCACGCGGAAATACATGCGGGTGCTGGCCAGCAGATGGTCTGGCCAGCTGCTCAGCATCGCGTCATGCACCAGCCAGTCGAACAGCGTCATCACCTTGGGCGGCAATTGCGTCTTGCCGTCGCGCGCATCGCGCCAGGCGGTCAGCAGACGCCGCTGCATGGCGCGATCGGCCTTCATGTCGGCGAAGGGGTCCGGCAGCTTCTCCACATAATCTGGGTCGCCCGGCTTTCTGCCAAGGCGCATGTTTTCCATGAAGACCGCGTCCTGATCCCACCGTTCAATGGCCCGAAGCTGCTCGGGTTGATTGCGTTCCATGTCCTGCCGCCGCTGCTCCGTCGCCGCATCCTGGCGTTCGGCTTCTTCCAACCCCTTGTACTCCTCCTCCAGACGCTCCCACAGCGGCAGAAAACGCTGCGGCGGCGCTTCGCCACGGCTGGCATTGGCGCGCTCGCGGCGCTCATTGGCCAAGGCTTCCAGCTCGCGCACGCGCGCCGTGGTCTCGGGTTTGGCAAGCTCCTCCCGCGATACCATGCCCAATCGCCTGCGCTCTTCGATGAGCTCCTGCTCCGGGGTGAAGAAGTCCCGGTCCTTGATCCACTGCTCCGCGGGATCCGACATCCCGGCGCGAAATACGGGGTCCTGATAACGCACCGCCAGCCACCGCAGGAAAACTTCCATGTGCGGCACGAAATCGCAGCCAGGTTCGTATTTGACGATCTCGCGGTAGGCATCGACCAGTTCCTGGACGTGATAGGTCTGCCCTTCGTCTTCGATCGCGTCGGCCAGGCTCAGCATCCGGTAAAGCGCCAGATCACGGACCGCCAGGCTTTCCATGCTATGCATTGCGGCGCCGTGTGCGAGCGCCAGGTTCATCATCTCGCGCAATGGAACCCGGGACAGCGACGCGCGAGTGCCCAGCGATCCCATTGGGGCCACGCCGGTCACGTCACCGCTCGAGCCCGGATAGAGATACTGCAGGCCACGCGTCTTTTCCAGGGAGTCCAGCCGCTGATTGCGGCGCAACTCATGCGCCGCGGCGAAATGCACGGCCTTCTCCACGGCTGCGGGTATGGTCAGCGTGCGGTCCTTGTGCGTCTGTTTGATCAGGTCCGTGAAGGGAATTAACTCAAGGAACCAGTTTTCTTCCATGATGGAAGCGACACTGTCAAACAGTCCCAGGAATCGAATGACAATCTTCGCGTCCGGGGCACCGTCTTTTCCGATGATGGCCAGGTCGGTGTCGTGGCGGCGTTTGTACTTCTTGACGATATCGTTGACGAATTGCTTGGCGATGACCCCGCCGCGATCCGCTCCAAAAACGCAGACCTCGATACGCACGACCTTTTCCGTGCCCGCGTTCTCAGCCTGATAGGCTTGCTCGAACTGACGTCTGGCTGCATCCAGGCGCGTGTCAACGCCCGTTCCCATCAATTCGGCGACGACGGCATTGTCCCGCACTACCGGCACGCCCTCCAGCAACGTTGCCTTGGCGGCGTTCTTTCCCGCAGTCCAGGCAACCTTCAGCGGGTTCTTCTTGAAATCCGACCAGAAGCCCCGCAAGGTGGCCTGTGCGCGATTGCGGATCCGGTCGGGATCCAGGGCATTCCAGATTCTGACCGTCTTCTCCGGAAGCGTCTGAACGTCTTTGACGACGTCCTTGTACGCCTTCACCATGGGGTGGAAGGACCCGTCCTTGATGGATTGCTGGACAGCCTTCTTGGCACGCCCGGTGGCATCCACATCGGGCACTTCATCAAGACGCGTAATGTTCTTCGCAGCATCCTGCGCACTAGAGACTGCCTTGTCTACCATCTTGCCGCCAGCAAGCGTGAGCGCGCTGACGAGGATTTGTTCCTTTGCGCCCTCGTTGAGGTCGACGCCAAGGCCGGAATAGTAAAACCCATACCAGCGTTGTTTGTTCGTGACGGGCTTGTTGCCCGCGTTGTAGTGCGCCATCCACAACCGGCTGACGTTGGACAGGAACGTAGGATTTTCCTTATCCAGATCCTTGTTCCGCCCGAACCCGTCAAAGAAGAATCCCAGGCGCAACGTGACGCCGCATTCCGTGCAGGAGTCCTTTGGATAGGCCGCCTCATTCTCCGCCATCGCCTTCAATACCGATGCGGGCGTTCTATCCTGATCCGGAAGCTGATCACTGGACATGCTTTCCTCCCGCCGGCTCGCCGGTCGCCTTGATCCGTGCGATCTGCTCTTTCGACAAAGCGGCCACGGCGCGGCCAAAGTCACCGGGCTTGCGGTCAGGGTCGTTCAGAACGGATGCCACATCCGGGTCTTTGCCAAAGTTGGAAGACACAATGAAGTGCAGATACATATATCCGCGCAAGTCTTCGGCGTCTTCTAGTCGATAGGACATCCACGCCTGTTTTGTGACCCTGGCAACTTCGTTGGCCAAATAGCCTGCACTCTTGTACCCCGCAAGCTCGTCTCGGTACTTCCCATACAGCCAGCGAGTGGTATCGACGATTGGAATTCTGACTTGCCCTTTCAACTCGCGGCTCAAGGCGAGCTCCATGTGTTCATCCGGATAGATGTGCAACTCCAGAATCAGCGTTCCATCCCCTTCGGGCACTTTCGTGGCCGGGAAGTGCACCGTCGTTTCCTTCTTGAACAGTACCTCGTCGAACTTGCCGTCAAACAGATGTTTGCGGAGCAGGTCGGGGTCACCTCCGCTCCATTTCACCTTGAATTCGGTACCGGAAAACGTATAGCAGCAAGAGACGCTCCCCTCGCCGCCGCCCGATGGGAGCGTGCTGGAACTTGCCACGCGACCCGATGCATCACTGATGCGTACGGGCTCCAGGTTCCATGGTGTGTAGTTGTACGTGACAAAGCTCACCCCCTTATAGATGGGTTCGCCATTGCACCCCGCCAATAGGCCCAGCCACAGCAGTATCCCGATCAAACCCTTACGCATTCATTTCTCCGAAATCGTCTCGCGCCACTTTGCATGCACCGCATCCCACACCGCATCCGGCACGCCTTCCAGCGCTTTCGACAGCCCGCCTTCTGCGTTTTCCCGATACGCACGCAGCCCGTCGGCGATCGCCGGATGCTCATCGAAGCGCGGCGAGATCGCCACGCCCCACGCGACATAGTCGAACGTGTCCTTATCTCCTGCCACGCCGTGAGCACGCGCGCGTTCCAATTGCGCCTGCACGCGCGGCACCAGGGCGTCCTGATCGGGGTTGCCGGGCAGCAGGTTCGGATAAAGCCGGCGCAACTGCACCGCCAGCTTGTCCGGGTAGTCCAGATCGAACAGCATCTGATGCTGTTCGGGCGTGAAGCGTTCGATGCCGTCCGGCCGCGCGGCCGGTAGCCGGCCCGTGCCCGCCAGCTCGCCCTGCGAGCCATCTCGCAGCGCATACCGCAGCGTGATCAAGGGCGCCGCGAAACGCGCGCGCTGCTCGGGTGTCCAGACCTGGACCGCGCGCGCAAGGATGCGGCTGTCGTACCAATGCAGGAAGAACTCGCTGGCATCCGGCAAGGCGTAGTCGCAGAACGCGCCGAAGTGCGCGATCAGCTTTTCCAGCGGCACCGCCGACGCGAAGCTCATCATCGCGTAGCGGCCTGCGGCGCGCTCGTGCAGCGCTTCCAGCACGCGCACCAGCACGGTGCTGAAATCCCCGTGACGCGGCCCGCGCAGCACGCCTTGCGAGGCGCCGTCCACTTCGATCAGCAGCGGCGCCACGTCGCCGTAAATGTCCAGCCCGGTCTGCGCCCACACCGAGCCGAAACTCAGGTCCTCGGTCGCGGTCAGCCGCGCCAGCAGATCCGGATGGCCGCGGAAGTCGACGATCACATACGCGCGAGCGGCCTCGCCATACGGGCCGCGGTGATGGGGCAATTCGGCGAATGTGGACAGCAGCGCGTCCTGCCAGGAATAGTGCATCGCCGTCATGCCTTGTCGGTGATGGACTGCACGCTCTCCAGGGCGTCCAGGATGCAGGTCTTGCAGACGGTGAACTGGGGCAGCGGATACGGCATCTGCGTCGGGCCGGCAAATTGCTTGTTGCCGGTCTTGACGTCGATACGGCCCGGTGCGGTGACGGTGATGTTGCCGCCTTCGATCACGATGCTGGCGCCCGCCGCGTTGGCGATGCGGATTCGCGTGGGCGACGCGTACTCGATGCCCGCGTTGGCGCTCACCATGCGCAGATCCTGCTGCGCCTGCACCGTCAGCACATCGTGCTGCGACAGCACCTCGACATCGCCCGTGCCCGCAATCAGATCCAGGCCCGATTCCGCGCCGCCCTGCTGCACTCCGGCCACGATGCCCAGCGCCTGCCCGGTATGCACGCGCAACGACCCGATGACGGCCAGGTTGTGGTCCTGTCCGGAAGACCAATGCACCAGTTCGCCCGCCGCTACCTGCAGGTTGCGTCCGGCCGCTTGCGTCAGGCCCGCGCGGCCCGCCATCAGCACCAGCGGGTCCGTCAGGTGGGGCACTTTGCCGTCCACCACGTCCGTATGTTTGGCCGAGGCATCGCCCGCCGCGCCGCCCAGCGCCTCGCCGGCCACGGTGCCGGACACGGCGTGCGTCATGGCGGCCAGCGGCGCGCGTTCGCCATCCAGGCGGCTGGCGCCTTCGGACGTCGTGCCGCGCGCGGACGCCAGCCGCACGCCCTGGTGGGCGCCGACCACGCCATCGAACGACTGCGCCATGATGTCGGCCTGCCCGGCCAGCGTCAAAGGCGCCGCGGCCTCGCCCGCCGGCTCGCTGCCGCCCGCGTTATAGGTCGTGAGCAACACGCCGCCAGCACCGCGCACCGCGCCGAACGCATCGGTGCGCAGCTCTGCGCCCACGCCGCGCACGTTGCCGCGATAGTTGCCGCTTTGGTGAATCAAGTGGCCCAGGTTCAACTCCGTGGCGGCCTGTGTCGTTTTGATCTGCATGCGCAGCTGGCCATCGCTGTCGTCGAACACGATCTGGTTGTAGCCGTCGCCGCCGAATTCCTTGCTCTTGAAGCCGCTCAGCGCGGCCGCGTTGCGATGCTGTTCGTCGCCACCGGCCGCGCCATGCCAGGCAGGCGCATTGCCGCTGGCCAGGTTGGCCTGCGCACTGGGCTTGCCGTCCAGGGCGGCGGCGTAGACGTCGGTGTTCATCGGTTCGCCGGCCCTGCCGCCGGGCGTGGAAGGGATGCCGCCCTCGCCGCGTCCGTTGTACAGCGCGCCCACCACCAGGGGCTGGTCGATGTCTTCATCCAGAAACCGCACCAGCACTTCCTGGCCGACGCGCGGCACGAAGCTCATGCCCATCCCCGCGCCTGCCTGGCGCTGCGCCACGCGGGCCCATCGGCTTTTTGCCAGGCCCGCGCCTTCGGCCTGCCAATGAAAGCGCACGCGGACATCGCCGCGTGCATTGCGGTAGATCTCGTCCTCGCCGCGGGCCTCGGTGGAACCTTCAGCGTTGGTGACGATGGCCGTGTGCACGCCCACCACCGACGGCGCGCCCGCCAGCCGTGCGCCGCGCCCCGCAGCGAAGGCGGCGCGCCAGGGCCGGTCGCAACGCACGGCGCGGAACCGGTTTGCGTAGCCGACGTCGTGCGCGCGCGCCAGCACGGCGGCATCGGGCTGCGCCTGGCCAAGGAAGGCGTCGTTGCGCGCAGGCTCATCCCCGTCGGCGGCGTGCGCGACGGTCTCGTCGTCAAAGCGCAGAAACTCATCCAGCGCGCCCCGCATTGCCGCCATGCCGGCATCGGCCTGGCCAGGCAGATTGTTCACGCCCACCTGCTCCAGCAGATCCAGCGCGAAGACCGGTTCAAAACCCGCCTCGCCGGACGGACCCAATGGCGACATGTCTTGCAGCGTGAACCGCGTTCCCGACCGGAAGGTGCGCACATTGCCGCGCCCCACGAACGTTTCGGCGCTTGCCTGCACCGCCTGCATCATCAGCGTGGCCTGGAACTGCGCATGCGCCTGATTCAACAAGGCGCCGTGGCCCAGCGGCTCGAACCATTCCAGCCCGGCGCTCTCGTCATCGGACCCGCTCGCTGGGCCCGCCAGGGCCTGCCCCGAAATGGCATGCTTGCCGCTGCCGTGCCATCCCAGCACGGTGACGCGTTCCACGCCGCGGCGTTGCCGCCGCGCAAACACCTGCACGCCGTCCCGCGATTCGGTGGCGTGCGCGCGCTGAAAGCGCACGCCCACGCCGGCGGACTGCGCGTCCTCGGCCAGCGTGCGGCTGTCGGCAAAGATCAGCACCGCGTGGCGCGCAGGCGCGCTGTCGTCTTCGAAGGTGGTCCAGCCCAGGCCCGACTCGGCCAACAGCCGCGACAGGAAGTCGTAATCGGTTTCGCGATACTGCGTGGTGTAGGGACGCGCGGGCAGATCTGCCAGATGCGTCTCGACCTCGGCGGACACCTTGTACGTGTAGCCCGGGTAGGTATCCAGCACGTGCCGCACGATGTCCAATACGGGCTGGCTTTCATAGATGCGGCTTTCGCGCCGCTGCGTCGCCAGCCACAACCACGGCGCCAAGGTCAGGCGATACCGCGCCATGCCCGGATTGCCGCCCAACATCTCGGCCTCGCGCACGACGCCGCTTCGCCCAATTTCTGTGCCGTCCGCACACGTGGTCCACAAGGTGGCCGGGCGCGAGATCATGTCGTTCAGGTCCAGCCCCGCATCTTCGGCCAGCGCCACCACGCGCATCTGACCAATCGTCGACAGCCCCTCGCGCGCGGCCCAGCCTTCCACCTGCAAGGACGACATCGCCCCTTCGCCGTCCAGCCGGAAAAGGCGGGTCTCGGCGCTGAAACTGCCGCTGCTTGCGTTGACAGCCATGGAACAAAAACCTCTTGGAAGACGTTGACGACACTCGCCCGCTCCGGGCGATGCGAATTCAGGGCTCGACGTTGGCTTGCGGCGTGGGGCATTCCGGGGCCGTGCCCCACTGCCCCGCGCACACGCGCAGGCGGCATTGCTCGCCTTCGATGAAACTGAGTTTGCGGCATGCCTTCAGCCGGTCGGCCAGCGGCGAGCCAGGCATCTCGCGGATGAACACGCCGTCGGATTTGTAGACGCGCGTACCTGGCGGAGACGCTGGCGGCAGCCCGTAGCTCATCAATGCCGAGAGCAAGGCGGCGTCGGTATCCGACTGCTTGGCGGCAGTGCGCGGCGTGGTGCTGGAAGGCTTGGCCGCTTGCGGCGCGCCAGACTGGCGTGCACGTTGCTGTTCGGCTGCCTGACGCGTGGGCCCGGGCGCTGGCGCGGACGCGGGCGGCGGCGTCATGGCCAGCATGGACAGCGGATTGGTGGGTTCACCCAGCGGGTCCGGATCGCCGCGGCCGATGTTCGCATCGCGCGCGGGCGGCGCTTCGTCAACGATGGCGGCGACCGCCGGCGGCGTGTCCAACGCAGAGGATAGCGGCGTGTCTGCCGCGGAGACCGCGCCAGACGCTTGCGGCGGCGCAGAGACGGGGCGCTCGGCCGACGCCACGGCGGGCGCCGGTGCTTGCGCAGTCATGGGCGCCGCGCCATCTTCATGAATGAACCAGGTGACGCCGCCAGCCAGCAAGGCCAGCAACAGCGCCAGCGCCAGCCACCGCCCCGCGCGGCGGCGCGGCGGCGCAAGATGTTTGACCTCGGCTTGCGGTACGCGCCCCTCTAGCGCCGCCAGAATGCGCGCCGATTCGATCTCGCGTGACGAGGACGCCGTGGCGCTGAGCAAACTCGGCGCGGTCTTCGTAGGGCGAGATTCTTGTTTGTCTTCTGCCATGCGGATTCCCGTGTCAGCAGGAGGCGTGTGCAGCCCCCCTGTAACCAAGCCCGCCGAGAATACCCGATCGATCCATTTCGATCATCGCTCCTTGTTACGATTCCTAAGGGTCGGACGCTACTTGCAACGCCCGAGCACTTGCCTCGTGCGCGAATAGAACAAAAGATTACGCCTTCACATGAGGGACCTATTTTGTTGCTGCTACTGCCCCTGTATTTTTTACTGGCGGTGGGCGTCTCCGCTCTCCTTTTTTTTCCCGCGTTGCGCCATGGCGCAGCCCGGGGTCTGCGCGCCTGCGTACAAGGCGTGGCGCGGGGTGCGACGCGTGGCGCGACCCACGCGGGCGGGGCAGTTGGCGGGACGGCGGGCGTGCTGCGCAGCGGCATGAACGCGTCGAGGGATTGGGTCGGAAGGTATCGCTGGCAAGTTGCAATCGGGCTGACAGTTGTAATGCTTCCGTCACTTTTTGCTTTCTTCATGCGACACAATCACACATTCGTTTACAGCACCCAAACGGCCGGTCCGGACCGCCGGATACAGGCTTTGCTGGAGGGAGAAAGGCTGGCGCCGCCGGCCCCGCTGCCCCCCGACGCATTCACCACCCGCGAAGTGGAATTGGTGCGTCCGAAGCTGGGCGGCGCAAGCCGCAACTGGGACCTGCTGGACGCGGATTTCCGCCAGCGCCTGCTCTTGGCGTATCGCA
Source organism: Achromobacter sp. Root170 (assembly GCF_001428165.1). Taxonomy (NCBI): domain Bacteria; kingdom Pseudomonadati; phylum Pseudomonadota; class Betaproteobacteria; order Burkholderiales; family Alcaligenaceae; genus Achromobacter; species Achromobacter sp. Root170. The sequence goes on along the minus strand of NZ_LMHN01000016.1, from coordinate 509,583 downwards.
TCATGCGTGAACAGCATGGGTACGAAATGGCGCTGATCGAGGGCTATCGCAGCCCCGAGCGGCAGGAAGAACTGGCGGGCATGGGCACGCACGTGACGAACGCGGGCGCGTTCCAGAGCTATCACCAGTATGGCCTGGCCGCCGACAGCGCATTCTTCCGCGACGGCAAGATCGTCATCTCTGAAAAAGACCCCTGGGCCATGCGCGGCTATGAACTCTTCGGCGAAACCGCCGAACTGGTCGGCCTGACGTGGGGCGGCCGCTGGAAGATGATGGACTTCGGCCACGTCGAGCTGCGCCGTCCCGGGGTCATGCAACGCGCTCGCGAGGGCGCCAAGTGATGGCCCGCGTAGTCAAGAAAGGCCTGTTGGTCCTGATGCTGTTCGCGGTGGTGTGGCTGGCCGTCATCATCTGGTGGCAGGAATCCCGCACGCTGCCGACCGGCGTGGACATCGGGCTGTATCTCTTCGCGCTGCCCCTGGCGRTGCGTGCCGCACGCGCTCCCAAGCCTGCCGCGGACGCCGCCACGCCGGCGGCGCAAACGCCGGCGCACGCGCCTGCGCAACTTGTCCAATTGCGCGTGGCCGCCGTGGCGGCGCGTGCCGCCGCCGGCGACGACACCGCCGCCATCGCCGAGGCGCTGGCGGCGCAAAAGCGTCCCGAGCTGGATGCCGAACTGAAAACGCCGCAAGGCTATCCCATCTTCGCCGCGCGCGTGCCCGGCGTGAACGACCTTGCGCTGTACGCCGCTGCCCGCGAGCGCGGCGCGCCGCCCGAGGCGACGGGCACGGCAACCCTGCGCGTGACGTCCTTGCTGGCCGACGTCGCCCGCACGCTCACGAACGAGGCGCATCGCCACGTCACCGCGCTGGATGTGCCCGCCCGCGATGAGGACTGGCCCCTGCTGCGCGTGGAGCTCGTCCTGCCGGCCGATTGGCCCGACGCGGCGCGTGAACGCGCGTGCCAGGAGATTCAGGCCGCGGCCGGCGTCTGGCCTGATAGCCGCATCAGCGTCGCGCAACACCAGGCGCGCGACACCATGGCAGCCGACGGCCTGCTGCGCGACCTGGCGGCGGCCCCGCACGACGCGCAGACGCCCGAGCCCTGGCGCATCGTGCTGGCTGGCGACGGCTATATCGATCCCGAGCAAGTGGCGATGTGGGATGGCATGTCGACACTGCTGACCCCCGCCAATCCGCAAGGCCGTGTGCCGGGCGAAGCGGCCGCCGGCCTGCTGCTGGGCCCGGCCGGCACCGACGCCCCACTGCGCGTGGCCCTGTCGCCCGTGCTGCGCCGCCAGAAGCCGGCCGACGCGCGCGGCGCGCAGGCCGAAGCCCCGCTGGCGCAGACCGTGCAAGACCTGCTGCAACGCGCGGACGTCATGCCCGACAGCGTCATCCACGTCATCAGCGATGCCGACCACCGGGGCAGCCGCCCGCTAGAACCGATCAACATCGCGTCACAACTTTTCAGTCACCTGGACGCCGCCAAGGATTGCCAGTCGGTTGGCGTTGCCTGTGGACATACCGGCGTGGCCGCCTCCCTGCTGACGCTGGCCGTGGCCGGGCAAGCCTGCATGCAGTACGCCCAGCCGGTCCTGACCCTTACCCTGCAAGACCCCGTATTGCGCTCGGCGGCACTGGTTACCCAGCCCGCCGCCGGCGCTACCGCCTGACCCCATAACAACAGCGAAAACCATGCGTAGCCCATCAGGATTGTTTTCTCGATTTTCCAGCGCCATGAGCGACTTCCGCTACTGGAGCGCTCGCGTGTTCGCCAACCCGCGCACCTTCATGGCCATCGGCCTGATTGCGCTGATCGTGTTCCTGTTCCTGTTTGCCGACACCATGCAGATCGCGATGGTGTGGGCCGGGGCCTTGCTGGGCGTGCTGCTGTTTCTGTGGTTGTGCACCTACCTGTGGCGCCGCCGCAAGGCGCGGCGCGCCAACCAGAAGCTGGGCGACATGCTGGAACAACAGGTGCAGACGGGCGCGGCCGCCAGCCCCGCCGCCAACCGCAATGAGATCGAGGCGCTGCGCACGCGGCTGACGCAGGCCGTACGCACCATCAAGACATCGAAAATCGGCCAGACCTCCGGCAACGAAGCGCTGTACGAGCTGCCCTGGTACATCGTCATCGGCAACCCTGCCGCCGGCAAGAGCAGCGCCGTGATCAATTCCGGCTTGCAGTTCCCCTTTGCAGACAAGAACGGCGCGGCGGTGCGCGGCGTGGGCGGCACGCGCAACTGCGACTGGTTCTTCACCACGGAAGGCATCCTGCTGGACACCGCGGGCCGCTACTCGGTGCACGAAGAAGACCGCAACGAATGGATGAGCTTTTTGGACCTGCTCAAGCGCCATCGTCCCAAGGCGCCCATCAACGGCATCATCGTGGCCGCCAGCATCAGTGAACTGACGGATGCCGGCCCCGAGTTCGCGATCAACCTGGCCAAGAACCTGCGCCAGCGCGTTCAAGAGCTGACCGACCGGCTGGAAGTGTTTGCGCCGGTGTATGTGATCTTCACCAAGGCCGACCTGATCGCCGGCTTCTCGGAGTTCTTTGCCGACGCGGATGCGCGCGAGCGCGATCGAGTCTGGGGCGCCACGTTGCCCTATGGCGCCGATGAAAGCCGCGACGTCCTGACGCTGTTCGACGAGCGCTTCGACGAACTATACGAAGGGCTCAAGGAAATGGGCACGGCGCAGATGTCGCTGCGCCGCAGCGCCGCCCTGCCCCCGGGCCTGCTGACGTTCCCGCTGGAATTCGCGGGCATCAAGCCGGCGCTGCGCACGTTTCTGTCGACGCTGTTCGAGACCAATCCGTTTCAGTACAAGCCCGTGTTCCGCGGCTTTTACTTCACCAGCGCGCTGCAGGAAGGCGCATCGCGCAGCACGTCCACCGACAAGCTGGCCGAACGTTTCACGCTGCGCCCGGCCACGCGCGAGCCCGCGCGCGGCGTCAATTCGCACAACGGTTTCTTCCTTCGCGACCTGTTCTCCAACGTGATCTTCGCGGACAAGAAGCTGGTGCGCCAGCACGCCAGCCCGAACAAGGTCCGCATGCGATACCTGACCTTCTTCGGGTTGGTTCTGGCGCTGGGCCTGGTGCTGGGCGGATGGAGCTGGTCGTACCTGGGCAACCGGCAACTGGCCACCAACGTGCAGGCCGACCTGGACAAGGTCGTGCGCCTGCAAGGCGAGCGCACGGACCTGCAAAGCCGCCTGGAAGCGATGGAGATCCTGCAGGACCGCATCGAACAGCTGGACCGCTATTCCGCCAGCCGGCCGCTGTCGCTGGGCCTGGGGCTGTATCAGGGCGATGTGCTCAAGCAGCGCCTGCTCGCCGAGTACTACAACGGCCTGCGTCAATTCATGCTGGCGCCCGTCAAGGCCAGCCTGGAGGACTATCTGGGACGGGTGGACGTATCGCAGGCCGCCGCTTCCGGCGAGCGCCCCGCCACCCCGCCCGCGCAAGCGCAAACCGTGCGCGCGAACGCGGGCGACACGCTGTTTCAGGACGCCTCGCCCACCAACGTCGACGACGCCTACAACGCGCTCAAGACGTACCTGATGATGGCCAATCGCGAACACGTGGATCCGACGCACCTGTCGGATCAGATCACGCGTTTCTGGCGCGGCTGGCTGGAAACCAACCGGGGCGCGATGCCCCGCGACCAGCTCATCCGCAGCGCCGAACGGCTTATCTCGTTCTACGTCGCGCGCGCGGCGGACAGCGACTGGCCGCAGATCGAAACCAACCTGGCCATGGTCGAGCGCACGCGCGGCAACCTGCGCAGCGTCATGCAGGGCATGCCGGCGCGCGAACGCGCCTACGCCACGCTCAAGGCGCGCGCCGCCACCCGCTTCCCCGCGATGACGGTGGCGCGCATCATGGGCGAAGCCGACGCCGCCGTGGTCGCGGGCAGCTACGCCGTGCCGGGCACCTTCACGCGGGAAGCGTGGGAACAGTACATTGAGCCGGCCATCGGCGAAGCCGCCCGCAAGGAAGTCCAGACCAGCGATTGGGTGCTGGGCGTGAACGCGCGCGACGACCTCACGCTGGAAGGCAGCCCCGAGCAGATCCAGAAAAGCCTGGCCACGATGTACAAGACGGAGTACGCGCAGGAGTGGCAGAAGATGCTGCGCGGCGTCACGATCAAGCCTTTCTCAAGCTTCGATCAGGCGGTGCAAGGCATGAACCGCCTGGGCGATCCGCAGAACTCGCCGCTGGTCAAGCTCATCAACACGACGTACGAGCAGACCTCCTGGGACAACCCGTCGCTGATCAACACCGGCCTTTCGCAGGCGCAGACCGGCGTGGTCGCGTGGTTCAAGCGGGTGATCCTGCGCCAGGGCCAGCCCAAGCCCACAGAAGTCGCGCCGGGCGGCGAACAGATGCCGATGGGACCGGTGGGCCGCGAGTTCTCCGACGTGGCGCGACTGGTTGTCACGCGCGACAACCAGTCGCTGCTGGGCAACTACATGAACGCGCTGTCCAAGATCCGCACGCGCTTTAACCTCATCAACAACCAGGGCGATCCGGGCCCCGGCGCGCTGCTCCTGATGCGCCAGACGCTGGAAGGCAAGGATTCGGAACTGGCCGATGCGCTGAAGCTGGTGGACGAGCAGATGCTGGCGGGATTGACGCCCGCGCAGCGCGAGACGCTCCGTCCGCTGCTGGTGCGCCCGCTGATCCAGGGTTACGCCGTCGCAATGCAGCCGGCCCAGACCGAGCTGAACAAGGTCTGGAACGCGCAGGTGTACCAGCCCTTCACGCAGACGCTGGCCGACAAGTATCCGTTCTCGACCAAGGCCGGCATCGAGGCCAGCGGTGAAGAGATCGGGCAGATCTTCGGCCCGCAGGGCAGCATCGCCAAGTACGTCAATGAGACGCTGGGTCCGCTGACCGTGCGTCGCGGCGACATCCTGACCGCGCGCACCTGGGGCGACATGGGCATCGAGCTGCAACCGTCCTTCACGGCGAACTTTGCCCAGTGGGTGGCGCCGCTGTCCGGCGGTGCAGCCGGATCAGGCGCGGCAAGCCAGCCGCAGACGCTGTTCCAGATCCAGCCCAGGCCCGCCGGCGGCGTGACCGAATACACGATCGAGATCGACGGCCAGCAGCTGCGCTACCGCAACACGCCGGCGCAATGGGTGAACTTCGTATGGCCCAACGCGCAGGGCGCGCCGGGCGCGCGCATTACGGCCACCGCCTTTGACGGCACCGTGGTGGAAGTGGTCAACGAGCCCGGCCGCTTCGGCCTGGAGCGCCTGATCTCGGGCGCGCAGCGCAAGCCCAACCCGGACGGCAGCTTCGAGATGAGCTGGAGCAAATCCAACATCACCGTGCCCGTCCGTCTGCGCATCATCAGCAACGCGCAAGCCGCCAGCGCCGGCGGCGCCGAGCCCGGCAGCCAGGGCCTGCGCAACCTGCGCCTGCCCGCCACGGTGGCCGGCACGTCCCCTCAACCCTCCGTCGCCCCGACGCCTGCCGGAGCGCAGCAATGAGCAATCCGCAGTCTCCCATGTTCCGTACGGCTTACTTTGGCAAGATTCCGTCCCGTGGTGATTTCGTCAAGAACACCTCGCACCCGCAGTTGATGGCGACGCTGGATGCGTGGGTGGCCAACACCATGGAGGTGCTGGCGCAGGACCCGCACTGGAAGACGCTGTACGACGAAGCGCAGCCCGTTCCCTTCGCCGTGCTGGGCTCGCGCGGCAAGCTGGCCATCGCCGGGCATCTGCAGCCCAGCCGCGACCAATCGGGCCGGCGCTTTCCGTTCATTACCGCCACGTCGGTGGAAGTGACCCGTCCGCTGGACTTCATCGCGCGCAGCCCGCTCGCCTTCAGCCGCATGTGGAATCGCATGGGCACGGCAGCGGCGCAGCTCATGCACGACGGCGACCCCGCGCCCGCGCTGCAAACGCTGAACGACCTGGAAGGCGAGATCCGCACCGCCGCCGACGACGGCTTCGATGCCTTCATCGACCTTCAGACGATCGAACGCGTCGAGGCCATGCTGCGCGGCAACGGACACGCGGCCAGCATGCACGACATCGTCCTGGCGCTGGGCATCCTGCTCACGCCCGTGATGTCCAGCGGCTCATCGCAACTGGACACCGGGCTTGCGCTGCCGCTGCCGGACGATCCGCTCTACATCAATCTGGTCGCCAGCTACTGGATGACCTTGATCGCGCCGTTCCTGACACGCGCCGATTTCGAGATCGCCATTTTCATCGGGCGCATCGCCGGCAAGCATCGGCTGGTCGTGGGCTTTCGCGGCGCCTCGCCGCGCACGCTGGCAACGCTGCTATCCACCCCGCAGGCGCTGTCGCAGCATTACATCGTGCTGGAAGACGCGCCGTGGGTGCGCGATCACGTCAGCGCCAGCCACGGGCTGGCCAAGCTGGCGAGCTATCTGGATCAACCGCGGCTCTCCTTGCGCCAGGCGCTGGAGACGTTCCGCGAAGTTTTCATCGGAGCCTAGGACATGCGTACGCTTACTCTGGTCCTGGCCGCCTCGCTGGCATTCTCGGCCCACGCCCAGGACGCCGCCACGGTCGTGCCCGCCAACGTCATTCCCCAACCCGGCCAGGTGGTGGCCAGCGGCGCGGTGCCCGACGAGGCCACCAAGGCCGATGTGCTGGCGCGGCTGCAAAAGGTCTATGGCGTGGGCAACGTCATCGACCGCATCGACGTCGGCGGCGTGGTGGCCCCCCCGAACTGGTCCCAACACGTGGGCAAGCTGCTGGACAGCCCGCTCAAGCAGATCAACCGCGGCCAGCTGGAAATCGACGGCACGCAGATCCGCCTGCGGGGCGAAGTCGACAACGAAGCCTCGCGCCAACAGATCGCCAGCAACTTTGCCACGTCGCTGAACCCGACGTACAAGATCGTCAACGGATTGCGCGTGTCGGCCGGCAAGGATGAGCAGGATGTGCTGGACAACCTGTTGACCAACCGCGTGGTGGAGTTTGAGACCGGCAGCACCCGCTTGACGACGCGCGGCCGCGAACTGCTGGATCGCGTGGCCGACACCGTGCCCAAGCTGCGCGCCGACAAGATTCAGATCATCGGCCACACCGACAGCTCCGGCAGCCGCAGCACCAACCTGGCGCTCAGCCAGGCGCGCGCGGACGCGGTTCGGGACTATCTGGTGGACAAGGGGTTGCCGGCGTCGCGCTTCGAAGCGATGGGCGCGGGCCCCGATCAGCCGGTGGCCACGAACGCCACGGCGGAAGGCCGCGCCAAGAACCGGCGTATCGAGTTCCGGGCGGCGCGGTAGTCAGGGGTGGCGGCGGGGGCCGCTCAGTTGCCGTCGCCCGCCTTCTTGATGCCCAGCAACTCTTCCAGGCCCGACAGCGTCTCGTCGTTCTTGACCACCGTGCGCAGCCACAGGTGCAACGACATCTCGCCCCAGCTTGCCGCCTTGTCGGCCAGGTAGGCCACCGGGCTGTGCGGCTCGGTGCGGCGGAAGAACTCGGCCACGTCCCGCAACTGCGCCAGCGCCTGTTCGCGGGTCTGGATGGGCCCGCGGGCGGTGGCGGGCGGTACGGCGTGCAGCGGCGCGGCGGCGCCCGGAGCGCCCGACGCAGCGGCGTCATCGAAGTGATCGGCGGCAGTCAATGTGGGCTCCACGCGAACAGGGGCGGCGGGCGCGGCCGGCGCCGTTGCGGCGGCAAGGTCCGTACGGACCAGAAGGCCCGCATCGCGCGCAAAACGGTGCACCAGTTCGGTCACGTTGCGCAGCGCCTCGCGCACCCGGGAGAACGCGGGGCTTTCGTCGCCCAGTTGCGCATCCAGGGTGCGTTCCAGTTGATCCAGGGCCTGCGCGCAGCCCTGCAGCTGCGCGTCCAGCTCCGAATAGAAAGACGGCGGCGTGTCGCGCCGCGCGGCATCGAAGCGGTCCAGCGTGAGCTTGCCGCGTGTCAGTTCGTGGGCGTTGTCGGGCGTGCGCTTGACCGCATTGGCCAATTGGCTTGCCGCCTCCCAGAGCACCGCGCCATAGCGGGCGCCGTCGGCTTGCGTCAGCGGGATCTCGCCGATCAGTTGCTGCGACCGCGACAACAGCCACGCCAGATTGCCCACGCGCTGCTGCACATCGCCATCTTCGGGCACCGGGTGCAGCCCGTCCCAATAGTTGCGGCACAGGCCGTCGATCAGCAGGTAACCATCGCGCAGCCCCGCGAAGCCGCGGGTCTTGGCCCAGGATTCGGCAAGCCACGATGCGATGCGGATGTCTTTGCTGCGGTCGCGCAGCACGGTGGTGCAGATGCGCGTCACCTCGGGCCAATCGGCCTCTTTCAGGTCGATGACCCAGTCGCCTTGGTCGAGCTGGGGGTCGTCATGCCGGCGGGCCTCGCGTATCGCGTCGAACTCGGGCGAGAACACCAGGTCCACGCCGCAAGGCGCGTCGCCGGGAATGGGTTGCAACAGGGCGTTGATGTCGGTCATAGGCGTCAGGGCTGTTGTAGGCGCAAATCATGCCACATCCGCTTACGTGTAACGTTCAAAGATGACACGTCCTATTACAAGGCGCATCACGATGCTTCGTTATGATTTGCCCTCATCCCCAAGGAGCATTCATGACGTCGAAGACCATTCGTATGTTGCCCGACGGACACTTCATCGCCGGCACGCCGCGCCGCGCGCCCGATGGAACGTACGTGGGCGGCGAAGGCCCCATCACCCGCGCGCCCGACGGCACCTATGTGGCCGGCAAGCCCCAACGCGCGCCCGACGGCAGCTACAAGGGCGGCGGCGGGCCGGTGCGCATGGCGCCGGACGGCACCTTCGTGGCCGGCCCCGCGCGGCTCGCGCCGGATGGCACGTATCTATAAACCTGACTCTCGCGCACCATGTCCCAACGTTCCGTCATCCGCAAGGGCGATAAAACTTCGCACGGCGGCGTCGTCGTCACCGGCGACGAAACCGTCGTGATCTTTGGCCAGCCGATGGCGCGGGTCGGCGACCGCGTCACCTGCCCCAAATGCGGCGACAACCACACCATCGTGGAAGGCGTGCAGAACGTCGGCTCCGACCGCCTGACCGCCCTGGAAGGCATGCGCACGTCCTGCGGCGCCACGCTCATCGCCAGCCAGAGTTTCTATCAGCTGGAATACGGTTGACCCCGCGCAGGACACCTTACCGGTCGCAACGCTGCGGCACCTTGCGCGGCGCTTCCGTATAGCCCAGCGCCGTCACCCTGCGCAGCAGGTCGGCGTACACCGCGTCGTCCAGGCACGGCACCCTGGCCATGATCCAGACGTAGTCGCGCTTGGAGCGGCCAATGATGGTGGTCTGGTATGACTCGTCCAGATAGGCGATCACGTACTCGGCCTTGATGGGCCAGATGAACTGCATGCCCCACACCGCGTTGCCGGTGCCGGGCCGCACCGTCGCCACGGGGTGCATGGTGTCGATGGGCGCATCGAAGCTGCCATCGCGATACCGGAAATCCGTCTGCACCCGGCCGTCGGGCAACAGCCGGTAGCTTTCCACGGCGTCATAGGCGTTGCGCTCGGGCCAGCTGGGAATGTGCGCGATCACATACCAGTCGCCCATGAAACGGTCCAGGTCCACTTGCGCCACCGGCGGCATGGGCGGCGGCGACGCGCAGCCGGCCAAGAGGGCCGTCACGCCGATACACAGGGTTCGCAACATGATCGTTTCTCCTCAGGGCCGCGTGTAGCGATAGTGCGCCACGCCCCATTGCTGTCCGTCGTCGTAGCCGAAGAGTTCGGCGCACGCCATCCAGAACATGCGCCAGCGCTGATGCCACAAGCCGGCCAAGGGTGCGCCGTAAGCCTGCGCCAACGCCGCCCGCGCCGGTTCCGCTCGGGCGTCCTGGTTAGCCAGCCAGTGATTGGCGGTGCGGGCGTAATGCGTGCCGTCGAGAAACCAGCGTTCCTCAAGCGTCAGGTCTTGCTGGAAATGCAGCAGCGTATGGGCCGACGGCATGATGCCGCCGGTGAAGAAGTGCCGCCCCATCCAGTTGCCGGCCCCGTCGGTCTCGAACGGATAGGCGCGCTCGCGGTGCGCAAAGATGTGCACGAAGAGCTTGCCGCCGGGCCGAAGCCACTGCGCGATGCGCGCCAACAGGTCCTGGTAGTTGCGCATGTGCTCGAACATTTCCACCGAGACGCATCGGTCGAAGGCGGCGCCGGGCAGTGACAGGACATTGACGTCGCAGGTCACCACGCGCACATGCGTCCAGCCGCGCGCGCGGCATTGCGCCTCGATATGCTGGCGTTGCGTGGCCGAGTTCGACACCGCGGTGATGCGCGCGTTGGGATACTGTTCGGCCATCCACAGCGTCAACGAGCCCCAGCCGCAACCCAGCTCCAGGATGTCCTGGCCATCGGCCAGCCCGGCGCGCTCGCCATACAGACGCAGCATCGCGTCTTCGGCCTGGTCCAGCGTTTCGCGGCCCGTCGGGTAATAGCAACTCGAATACTTCATGCGCGCGCCCAGGCACAGCTGGAAGAACGCAGTGGGCAACTCATAGTGCTGCGCGTTGGCGGCGTCGGTATGGATGGCCACGGCGCTGGCGCGCAGGCTGGCGATCAGCTGGCGGTCGCGTTCGGTCCAGGCCTCGATGCCGCCGGCGTATTCCTGCGCCAGGCGCTCGGCGCACAGGCGCCGCATGCCCAGGCGCAGGAGCGCATCGGGCAGCAGGCCTCGCTCGGCCAGGCCAAGCAGGCCTGGCGCCGGACGGTCGGAGGCCAAGGGAGAGTCGTTCAGAATGGCGGTCGTCATGGCATGCCTCGTCAGCGTTTCGGAAACCAGGGAAAGAACGCCGGTGTGCGGCGTTGATAGTCGCGATAGTCGTCGCCGCGCGTGCGCAGCGCCTGTTGCTCGGTGAACGGAATGCCGCTGATCCAGCGCAGGAACACAAACATCAGCACCGGTCCCAGCCACGACAGCCATGCCAGCGGCGACCCCCACGCCAGGGCGACGTAGCCGAACCAATGGCACCACTCGAAGAAGTAGTTCGGATGCCGCGAGTAGCGCCACAGGCCCCGCCTGCAAGTGTTGCCGCGATTCGCGGGGTTGTCGCGGAAGCGGTCGAGCTGGCGGTCGGCGATCACCTCGCCCGACAGCGCGGCCAGCCAGATCAGCAGCCCCAGCGCCACGGGCCAGCCCTGCGCGGGACTGGCGCCCACCGCCAGGAACGGCAGGCAGAACATCATCACCAGCCCGGCCTGGAACATGAAGAGGCCAAAGAATTTGCCCTGATGGCCGTCCCAATGTTCCCGCAGCGCGCGGTAGCGGCCGTCCTCGCCTTCGCGCACGCGGCGCCACAGGTGCCACGCCAGCCGCAGCGACCACACGCCCGCCATCACGGCCAGGGCCAGCCTTGCGGCACCGCTGCCCGCGCCGGTGGCCGCGATCAGCCAGGCCGAAGCGCCCATGCCCAGCGCCCACACCACGTCCACGATGCCCGCGTTGGCATGGCGGCGCTGCCAGCCCCAAGCCAGTGCCATGGCCGCGATCATCACGATCGCGATGGTGGACCACTGTTGCCAGATCGTCATGATGCCTCCCGGGTCCATCGCCGCGCCCCTGCCGTCAGCGCGGGCAATGCCAGCGCCCAGCCCGCCGCCAGCGCGGCGGTGGCGCGCCACGCGGGCGGTTCGAACTGCACCGATTGCCAGCCGCGGGCGGCGCCCCAATAGGCCAGCGGCGCGCCCACCGCGCCGAACACGCAGGCCATCCACGGCCGGGAACGCAGGTAGACGAGCGAGTGGTTCAGCGTCAGCGCAAAGGCGGCCCACAACGCCAGGATCCACAGTGGCGCGGGCCAGGCGTCGGCCGCGTAACGCGCCCATCCCAACGCGGACAGCGTGCCCTCCAGCACCAGGCCGCACAGCACGGCGGCGGCCGCCAGCCTGAAGTCGGCACGCGCCGTCGCCGAAACCGCCAGTTGCGCCGCGACGAACACCACGGCGGCAGCCACGCCCGGCCAGGCCAGACCGCGGCCCGCGCCGATGACGGCGCTGAACCAGACGAGCTGGTAGCCGATCAGGTTGGCCCAGAAGCGCATCATGCATCCTCCCGCAGCCAGCGCTCGCCCTCGGGGCGCGCCTGCGGATGCGTCAGCAGCAGGTGCGCGACGCCGATGGAGCGTTCGCGAAAACCGCCTTCGCAGTACGCCAGGTAGAACTCCCACAAGCGGCAGAAGCGCGCATCGAAACCTTGCGCCCGCACCTCGGGCTGCCGCGCCAGGAAGCGTTCGCGCCAGGCTTGCAGCGTGCGCGCGTACGACAGGCCGAAGTCCTCCAGGTGCACCAGCGCCAGGTCGCAGGCGCGGGTCTTGGCGCGCAGCATCGCCTCGATGGACGGAATGAAGCTGCCGGGAAAGATGTGGCGCTTGATGAAATCCACCGAGGCCAGCGCCTGCTCGTAGCGGTGGTCTTCGATGGTGATGGCCTGGATCAGCGCGCGGCCATGCGGACTGAGCAGGCTGGCGACCTTGGCGAAATACGCTTCCAGGAAATTCGCGCCGACAGCCTCGATCATTTCCACCGACACCACCTTGTCGTACTGGCCCTGCAGGTCGCGATAGTCCCGCAGCACGACGCTGACGCGGTCCTGCAGGCCGGCTGCCCGCACCCGCTCGACCGCCAGGTCATGCTGCTCGCGCGACAGTGTGGCGGTGGTGACATGGCAGCCGTAATGACGGGCGGCGTGGATGGCCAGGCCSCCCCAGCCGCTGCCAATCTCGACCACGCGGTCCGACGGCTGCAACGCCAGCTTGCGGCAGATCGTGTCCAGCTTGCGATGGGACGCCGCCTCCAGTGTGTCGTCGCCGTCGGCCCACAGTGCCGACGAATACATCAGGTCGCCGGAAAGAAACAGCGAGAAAAATGGATTGCCCAGGTCGTAATGCGCGGCGATGTTGCGGCGGCTGCCCTCGCGGGTGTTGGCATTGCGCGCATGCCAACGCCGCAACGCCCAGCCGGCCAGCCGCGCCAGTCCCGACTCCATGGCGTCCAGCGTGTCGCGGTTGCGCACCAGCAGCCGCACCAGCCCGACCAGGTCGTCGCAGCGCCACAGGCCATCGCCGTAGGCCTCGCCCGCGCCGACGCTGCCTTGCGCGGCCACCAGCCGGTAGAACCCCAGGTCGCTGACGGTCAGGCGCACCAGCGGCTCGCCGCGGCCCAGCTTGGCGCTGCCCAGGCAGTCCTCGATCAGCAGTTGACCGTGGTCCAGCGCCGCCAGGCTGGCGAACAGGCGCTGGCGCAACAGGCGGTCGAGCGCCGTGGCGGGGCGGCTGGCCGCGATCGAGGCATGTTCCGAGGACGTCATGGGTTTCATTGCGTTTCTCCGTTGGGCGTGCGGGGATGGTCGTAGACGGGATTGCGCTTGAGCCACAGGCGCAGCGCCTGCCAATGGATCGCGCCGACGACCTGCAGCGTCATCAGCGGATAGCGCCACAGCACGCGCGCCAGCGCCGCGCCGTCCAACGCGCGGCGCTGCAGGCTCAGGTGCGCGTCGAACTGCGTCACGCCTTCCCGGCTGACCTGCATATGCACACGCAGGTCGTCGGCGGGCAGGTTGAAGCGCCAGTCGTAGGCGCAGTCCATGGGCATGAAGGGCGACACATGAAAGCGCTTGTCAAAGCGCCAGGCCAGCGCGCTGCCCTCGCGCTCGGCGGCGGCGGCGGGCAGCACCACGCAATGGCGCTGCTTCCAAGGGGTATTGGTGATCTCCGCCACGATCGCCGCCAGCGTGCGGCCGTCGGCTTCAAAGCAGTAGTAAAAGCTCACGGGGTTGAAGACGTAGCCGGCATAGCGCGGATGCGCGAGCAGGCGGATGGGCCCGGCCGGCACGTCGCCCAACTGCGTGCGCAGGCGCTGCCGCACCGCCTGCGCCAGCGGCAGGCCCTCGGCGGCGTCAAGATAATCGGCCCGGCGCCACTGCGCCAGGTTGGGCCGCTCCACCGACCACAGCCAGCGGTCCTGGAACACCTGGCCGATCTCGTCCAGGTCCAGATAAAGCTGCGCCATGCGATAGCCGAAGCCGTGCGCATGCGGGTGGTGGCGCCGGTGGGTGACCCGGCCTTCGTAGACGGCGCTTTGCAGGTTCATGCCGCCTCCCGCGCCCAGCCCCCCGGCTGTTCCTGGATGCCGCGCACCACGTCCAGCGCGCTCGCCACCCCGTCTTCATGGAAGCCCCATCCCCAATAGGCGCCCGCATACCAGCTGCGCCGCTGTCCCGAGATCTCGGCGCGGCGCGCCTGCGCGGCCACCGATTCGTGGGTGTACACAGGGTGGTGATAACGCATGCGCGCCAGCACCGCCGCGGGATCGATCGCATCGCTGCGGTTCAGCGTCACGATGAAGGGCCGCGGCGACGTGATGCCCTGCAGCAGATTCATGCAGTAGCTGACCGAACAGGGCGCCTCGGGGTCGGCCGGCACGTAGGCGTTCCAGGCGGCCCACGCCTTGCGCTGGCGCGGCAAGAGGCGCGCGTCGGTGTGCAGCACCACGTCGTTGTCCTGGTAGGTGATGGCGCCCAGAACCTCGCGTTCCTGCGCCGTCGGGTCGGCCAGCAGCGCCAGCGCCTGGTCGCTGTGGCAGGCGAAGATCACTTCGTCGTGATGTTCCAGACCTTCGCGCGTTGCCACCTGCACGCCGCCCGGCAGACGCCTGACGGCGCGCACGGCGCAGTTCAGCCGCTCGCGCACCGTCCACCGCTGGCGCATCGCGTCGATATAGGATCGCGACCCGCCCTGGACCACGCGCCATTGCGGACGGCCGCTGATGCGCAGCATCTGGTGGTTGGCCATGAACCGCACCAGGTAGCGCGCCGGAAATTCCAGGATGCGCGAGGCCGGTGACGACCACAGCGCCGAGGCCATCGGAATCAGGTGATCGGTACGAAAGGCGTCGCCATAGCGGTGCTGCGCCAGGTATTCGCCCAGCGTGGGGTCTGGCTCCGGCGCACGCAACAGCGCGGGCGACTCCCGGTAAAAGCGCATCAGGTCGCGCACCATGCCCAGGAAGCGTGGAGATACCAGGTTGCGCCGCTGGCAGAACAGCGTGTCCAGCGACGTGGCGTTATAGGCCAGGTCATTGGCCTCCTTGTGCACCGAAAAGCTCATGGTGGTGGGCTGCGACGCCACGCCCAGCTCCGTCAGCAACGCCGTGAAATGCGGGTAATTGAGCGGGTTGTGGACGATGAATCCGCTATCGACCGCGTACTGTTGCCTGTCCTGTTCGACCGTGTGCGTATGCGTGTGCCCGCCCAGGTAGTCGTTGGCCTCGTACAGCGTGACCTCGTGATCGCGGCCCAGCTTCCAGGCGCAGACCAGTCCCGAGATGCCCGAACCGATGATGGCGATGCGCATGTTCACTCCTTGGCGGCGGCCAGCGCCCAGGCCGGTACGCCCTTCAAGTCCCAGATGAGGCCGGCGGCGGCCAGCAGGCGCAGGCCGTACCAGGTGATGTCGATCTCGCGGGCGCGAAAGCCCTGGCGGGCCGAGCCCGGATAAAAGTGATGGTTGTTGTGCCAGCCCTCGCCGAACGTCAGCAGTGCAAGCCAGGCGTTGTTGCGGCTGTCGTCGGCGGTGTCGTAGCGCCGCCTGCCGTAGCGGTGCGCCAGCGAGTTGATGGTGACGGTGGCGTGAAACAGCGCCACGGTGGAAATGAAAAAGCCCCACACCAGCATCTGCGGCCCGTCGGTGCCCAGGCCCGGCGCCACGCGCGCCAGCAGCGCGCCCAGCCCGTAGCACCCCAACGCCAGCGCCAGCGGCACCGCCGCGTCGAATCGGTCGAGCCAGCGCAGTTCGGGGTAGCCGCGCAGGTCGGGCACCCGTGCCATGTCGGTGGCGAAGGCGCGGCGGGTCAGGAACCAGCCCATGTGGCTCCACCAGAAGCCATGGCGGCGCGGCGAATGCAGGTCCTGGGCATCGTCGGCATGACGATGGTGATGACGATGATGGGCCGCCCACCACAACGGTCCGCGCTGCGCGCAGGACGCCCCCAGCACGGCGAAGACCAATTGCATGCCGCGCGAGGTGCGGAACGTGCGATGCGAGAAGTAGCGGTGGTAGAAGCCGGTCAGGGCGAACATGCGCACGGCATACAACGCCGCCGCAAGCGCCAGCGCGGCCGGGGACACGCCGGTCCACAGCACGCCCAGGCAGCCGGCGTGCAACAACGCGAAAGGCAAGGCGCGGGTCCAGTCGATGCGATCGGGGTCGCCGCCTGGCGCATCCTGCGCCTGCGTATCGACCCAGCGTCGTATCGAAGCGGTCCAGCCGGTAAGAACGGAGCGCATCATGCTGTCCTGTGTGAAACGTGTCGGGATATACGGGCGCGGCGCGGCATCGGATGCATAGGGGGAAACCCTTAATCGCAACGCACCGCGAGCGGCGAGGCTGCCGCCAGCGATCGCATGGTCACTCTCCTTCGGCAGATGGGCACGGACGGCTGACGAACGCGCTGACGTCGTCGAGCACGGGCGCACGCCAGCGCAGCGGCCGCGACAGCGCGCCCACCAGCAGCTTGTGACCCAGGTCGGGGTACTGCACCAGCTGCGCGCACGCCCCCGCCTCCTGCAAGGCGTCCGCCAGGCCGACGCTGTTGCGGCGCGGGTCGACCGTGGTGTCGGCGGCGCCCGTCAGCAGCAGGCCAGGTGGCGCGTCGCGGCTGACGTGATGGATGGGTTGGGAGTCGGCGGGCGTGTCCGGATAGCCCGCTGCGCCAGCCGCCGCCGTAGAAAAAAACCACAACGGGCGCCCCCGTGGCGTCCGTCGGCCGGTAGACGTCCAGGTGCTGACGCGGCAAGGTGCCGTAAGCCAGCCCCGCCGTGACGTCGCTGCCGTCCTCGGGCACCGCACCGCTGAGCAGCGTCAATGGCGAACAGGCGGCCAGCAGGCCCAGGGCCAGCGCGGCCACGGCCACGATGGCAAGCAGGCCACGCGGGCCAGCGGCAATCCAGGAAGACATGGGGCACTCCGCAACGGAACACCCCTCTATACGCGGGCAGGCCCGGTTTGGATGCAGCTCAGATCTTGAGCACGTCGCCCTTCATGATGACCGGTCCGGTGGGCTTGCCCGACGGCGAGCCGCCCGGCGGCTCCAGGGTGATGGCCAGGGTCTGCACCCCTTCCAGCCCTTGCGCGCGCGGCAGCGCCGTCTGGCCATCGGGCGCCACGACCCCGACGGATATCGGCGCCTGCCCCGGGGGAATCACCCAGAGCTCCAGCGCCTTGCCGTCGGCGCGCGAGGCCAGATCCTGCAAGGCATGCACGTGCAGGCCGCCGCGCTCGTCGGCGCGCACCACCAGCATCGCCTGCGCCTCGGGGCTTTGCAGCACCGCCATCAATTGGGTGCGCGCGGCGCGGTCGACCTGCATCGGGTAGACCACCACGCCGGCCACCAGCATGGCCGCCAGCGCGCCGCTAAGCACGCGCCAGAACGCCAGGCCCTGCCAGCCGCGGCTGCCGCCGGGCTTCAGGCGCGCTTCGATGGCGCGCCACACGCGGCGCGGGGGAACCCGCGGCGGCAGCGACCATAACAGCGGATAGATATCGTTTTCCCAGTCGCGCACCTGGCGGCGCAGGTTGGCGTCGGCGGCCATCAGGCCTTCGAAACGGCGGCGCGCGCCACCGCGCATGGCGCCGGCCACGTAGTCGGCGGCAAGCCGCTCGCGCAGTTGAGGATTGCTGTAGTTCATGACAGGCACCTCTTGAGCCGGTCCATGCCGCGCCGCACCCAGCTCTTGATCGTGCCCAGCGGCGCCTGGAGGCGCCGGGCGATCTCGCTGTGGCTGAGGTCGTCGAAAAAGGACAGCGCGATGGCGGTGCGTTGCTGCCCCTCGAGCTGTTTCAGGCAGTCCGCCAGGCGCTGGCCGTCCTGGTCGCGTTGCAGCCGCTCGAACGGGCCGGGCGCGTCATCGGCCCAGGCCTGCGTCAACGCGCCGTCGGCATCGGGGCGTTCCAGGTCTGGCCTGCGTAGCAGGTCGATGCAGCGGTTGCGCACGATGCGCGTCATCCAGGTCATGACTTGGCTCTGCTCCGAGGAATAGCGGGCGGCATTGCGCCAGATATTGATGAAGCTGTCCTGGAGGACTTCTTCCGCCCAGTCGCTTCGCCGCAATATACGTACGGCGAGCGCAAACAGATGCGGGGAGGTCTGACGATAGAGTTCCGCCAGCGCGGACTCCTGGCCGCGGGCGCACTCCTGTATCAAAGCCTGCAGACGTAGCGGGTCGGGCATGGCGGCTATCCGGGGTCACTGGCAATCAGGCCGCGCGGCGGAATACGGCGCTCGGGGGACGGATGTCTTGCAGCGGATGATACAGGCAAGTCCGGGGCGCGGGCGTGGTGGACACTGGCCCGCCGCGATCACGGAACCGGCACGGCCGATGGATTGCGCCGGAGAACACAATCCATCCGCCCTACATTCCGTGGCCGCTCTCGCGCTTGCACGGCGCCCGTGACCGCACATAGGCCATCGGGCTGCATTTCATTTCAGACCGGAACGCAAAGATGAACGAGGACGTGGAGCCATAGCCAAGTTCCAATGCGGTCCGCGTCACATCAAGACCATTTTCCAATAGCTCGATAGCTCTGAACAGCTTCAGCCGGCGACGCCAATCGCGCAACGTGAGACCGGTTTCCGCAAAGAACTTCCGGGCCAGTGTCCGGCCCGACATCCCCAGCTCCCGCCCCCAGTCGTCCGGGCTTCTGGGGTCGGCCGGCTGGTTGTACAAGGTCTCGCAAAGGGTCAGTAACGGGGGGCTTGTCGGCCATGCCAGGATCAATGAAATCGGGCTCGCACGACAGAGCTGGTCGAGCACCAGTCTGTAGATCCGGCCGAAATACCCATCCTCGTCCGATTTGCCTTGAAGCGTCGCCGCCTCGACGACAAGCGCCTTCAAAAGGGCGGATACGCCAAACACCGCCACGCCGCCCTCGGAAAGCGTCCCACCGGGGTGATCGGCAAGCCAAAGACTGCGATATTCGGCGCCAAGGAAGGACCCCACGCTATGCACAGTACCTGACGGAATCCACGCAGCCTGATTCGGAGAGATGGCGAAAGAATGCCCGTCAGCCGTCACCATGAGGACGCCGGATACCGCGTAGACCACCTGGTTCCATTCATGCGTATGCGCGGCGAAATAATTCCGCGCGCCGATGGACTGCACCCTCATGGTCATTGGCAAAGGCGGCAGGACATCTGGCGGCGCGGTAATCGCTTCCCACGGCACGAGCGCTTTCATATGTCGCCGATTCTATATAACTTGGCAGGCTGTCGATAGATCGCCTTCGTAACTCTGAGTTGTAATGCCACCTCAACGTAACGCCATTGACCATAATGACAAAAAATAGCGCCGCTTCCGCGCATGACCGCCCCGCTGTTCTGCCCGAGGGTGTTCAACAAGGCAACATCTGGCGACTGACCGCCGCCCAAGCCCTGGCGGGCGCGAATTCGGTGGTCGTCTATGCAACGGGCTCCATCGTCGGCAATACGCTTGCCCCGACGCCCATGCTCGCGACGCTGCCGATTTCCATCTTTGTGGTGGGCATGGCGACGTGCACGCTGCCTATGGGCGCCGTCGCCAGGCGCCACGGCAGGCGCGCGGCCTTTCTGCTGGGCACCGGCGCTGGCGTGCTCACCGGCCTGCTGGCGATGCTGGCGGTCATGATCGGAAGTTTCTGGCTGTTCAGCCTGGCCACGTTCTTCGGCGGTGTCTATGCTGCGGTCGTCCTGTCGTTCCGCTTCGCCGCCGCGGACGGCGTGGAGCCCAAGCGACGGGCGCGCGCGCTATCCCTGGTCATGGCGGGCGGCGTCGCGGCCGGGATCGTCGGGCCACAGCTCGTCAACGGCACGATGAACCTGTGGCCGCCGCACATGTTTGCCGCCACCTTTCTGGCGCAAGCGGCGGTTGCAGCAATTTCCGCGTTCATTCTTATCGGTGTCAGGTTGCCCGCCCCCACTGCCGCGGAGGTCGCAGGCGGGCGGCCGCTTTCCGAGATTGCGCTGCAGCCGCGTTTCATCGCCGCGGTGATCGCCGGCGCCGTCTCCTACATGCTCATGAACTTCCTCATGACGGCCGCACCGCTGGCAATGCACATCTGCGGCCACTCGCAGGAGTCCGCCAATCTGGGACTGCAGTGGCATGTCATTGCCATGTACGCGCCAAGCTTTTTCACCGGCAGACTGATATCGCGCTTTGGTGCGGGACGGGTCGCGACCATGGGCCTGATGTTGATTGGGTTCGCGGCCGCGGTGGGCCTGGGCGGTATCGATGTCGCGCACTTCTGGTGGTCACTGGTCCTGCTCGGCGTGGGATGGAACTTCGGGTTTCTGGGCGCGTCCGCGCTGGTGCTGGAATGCCATCGGCCCGAGGAGAGAACGCGTGTCCAGTCCCTGAACGACTTCATCGTCTTCGGCTTGATGGCGATCGGA
This sequence comes from Achromobacter sp. Root170, assembly GCF_001428165.1. Lineage (NCBI taxonomy): Bacteria > Pseudomonadati > Pseudomonadota > Betaproteobacteria > Burkholderiales > Alcaligenaceae > Achromobacter > Achromobacter sp. Root170. Next base: position 489,157 of record NZ_LMHN01000016.1, on the reverse strand, counting down.
TCGTTCTCTTCCGGGGGCCTGCTGTCGGCGTTCGGTTGGAACACCGTGCTGTGGGTGTCATTCATTCCGCTGGCGCTGTCCGTCGCCGCCCTTGGCGTTGCCATGCGTAGAAAGCGCGCTGAAATGAGCCGAAGCGGGGCTTGAGCCATTCAGCGCGGCCTCCCGGGTATCAAGGCGTGCCGTTACTATCCTCCTTTTCGCCGGTCTGACCTGCAAGGGCTGCCGGCGTCTTGCGTCCAACCTCTACCCTTCGATCCCCCTTATGGCGCCACGCGTTGCAATCATCGAGACCATGGACGACACGCAGCTTGGGCTGCTGTTGAGCGCGCTGCAAAGCGCCCATGCCGAAATCACCTGGTTCCGCGCGCACCGCGATGGGCTGGGCGACATCTGTCTGGACGACTTCGATGCGTTGATCGTGCCGGGCGGCTGGCCAAGCGCGCGAGACGACGAACTCCATCCCTACCTGCCCAAACTGGCGGCGCTGATGCGCGAGTTCGGCGATGCCGGCAAATCCGTGCTGGGCATCTGCCTCGGGGCGCAGGTGCTGGCCCGCGCTTACGGGGCCGACAACCTGCTCGGGGTGGCCCGGGAGTTTTCCTGGACGCCGCTTACCGTGACGGAAGATGGGCGCAAGGACCCGTTGTTTGCCGAGTTGCAGCCGGGTTTCGTCAGCTTTCAATGGCATGTGGACACCTACACGCTGCCGGATTCCGCGGCGCTGCTTGCCGAGAGCCGCCTGGTCAAGAATCAATGCTTTCGCGTGGGCCGCGCCGCGTACGGCATGCAGTTTCACTTCGAAGCCAGCGGTGATGTGGTGCAGCGCTGGACCAGCAGCAACAAGGAACGCGTCGATCGCATCGCGCCCGGCTGGCTTGAATCCCAGGCCGATGCCGACCGCGCCCTGCACGCGGACGACGCCGATGCGGCGGGCGCGAGGATCGCACGCGCCTTCGTCCAGACGATTCAGCGTCCTGACAACCTGCGCTGATCCGGACCCCACAGCGACCAAGGGCCACCATGCGGCGAGAACTCCAGACTTTCATGGCCGTTGTGCGTTACGGCACATTCGCCAATGCGGCGGCTCACATCGGTCTGACGCAGTCCGCCGTCAGCGCGCAGATCCAGCGCCTGGAAGAAGAACTGGGCTATCCGCTCTTTGACCGCACGGGACGTTCGGCAAACCTCAATAGCAATGGCCGCGAAGCCTTGGCCATTGCCGAAGAGGTGATGTCCGTCTACGCCAAGTTCGGCAAGAACGTAAGCAGCCCCAAGACCGGCCTGATCCGGGTCGGCTCCATCGCGTCGGCGCAAACAACGTTTTTGACCGATGCCCTGACCGAGTTCTGGAGCATCAACCCCGGCTATCGCATCCGGCTGGTCCCGGGCCTGTCGCTGAACCTGCTGGGACAGGTCGACTCGGGCGAAGTGGACATTGCGGTGATGATCAAGCCCCCCTTCGCCCTGCCCGCCGACTTGCGCTGGCGCGTGCTGTTCAGCGAGCCGTTCGTGCTGCTGGCTCCCCGCAAGCACGGGCAGCGCGAGTGGCTCGATCTGCTGGAAAACGAGCCCTTCATTCGGTACGACCGCGGTTCGTTCGGCGGCAGACTCGTCGATCAGTTCCTGCGGCATTCGCGCATCACGCCCAAGGAAGCGATTGAACTGGATGAACTGCAGGCCATCGCGCAACTCGTGCGCAAGGGCGTGGGCGTTGCGCTGCTTCCGCTAAGCAAAGCGCTATCGCTGCCACGGGGAGTCGTCGTCAAGACATTGGGCGACGCCACCTTCTTTCGCGAGATCGGACTGGTTGAACGTCCTTCCGACATCCGCCAGCCCGTGGCCGCGCTGCTCGCGCAACGCATCGTGGAAGCGGCCGAACGATTCAGCCGCTGAAGGCGCAGGTGCATCTGCGCAGAGGTGGCGGAGTTGAATGGACGATGGCCAAACCCTGCAAACTCTTGTGACAGCTTTGAATGACTTTGTAGCCTGTTGGGAAAACGAAGGGAATATCATCCGTCCCCTTCACAATTACCCCCAACAGGAAACAAAGATGTTTATGCCGCGCCCCTTGCGCATGTCCGCAGTTCTGGTCTTCACGCTGGCGCTTGCCGCGTGCGGCGACGATAGCGCCAAACAGGAAGCCAAGGCGCCCGAGGCGGCCTCCGCTCAGGCAGAGATCATCAAGTACAACCTGTACGTGGATACCGCGAACAGCCTCTCCACGACGTTCGCGCAGGCGCTGGACCGCTACGAGACCCATGCCGTCCCGGCCCTCAAGAGCGGCAAGCCGCTCAAGGACTTTGTCATCAGCAACGACACGGCAATTCTGCGCACCAAGGAAAAACTCGACCGCGCGCTGGCGATGCCGACGCCCATCGCCGAGATCGACGCACCGGCCAAGGCGTTCTCGGACGCGCTGGGCAAGCTGGCGCCGCTGAGCACCGAACTGCAAAACTATTCGGCGGCCAAGACCTTCCTGTCGGACAACGGCGCGCTGGCCCGCGAGAAAAGCCCGGCCTATGTCGCCGCGCTGACGGAAGTCGCAAAAGCCGAAAACAATTTCTACCGCGGCATCTCGGTCAAGGACACCGCGAACACCAAGGAAGCCTTCGAAAAGGCCAAGAAAGACACGGTCGCCTACTACCGCGCCGGCATGGTGTATTACGGCAAGGCCACGATGGACAAGGCGTCGGGCGTGTTCGACGGCCAGGGGCTGGGCGCCGACCAGGAAGCGTTCAAGCAGCAGCTGGACAAGATGAACGAAATGGCGCTGGGCTTTGACAAGAAAACGCGCGAAGCCGACCCCAAGGGCTGCAGCGGCATGATGATGAACGTCAACAGCTTCCTCGCCTCCGGCCGCCAGATTCTTGAGCACACCAACAACGGCCGCTACAAGGAAGACGCCGCCCGCACCGGCGCGTTCAAGATGATGCGCCCCACGATCGAAACCGACGCCAACAGCCTGCGCCAGGATTTCAACAACCTGATTGCGGACTTGAATACCGGGCGCTGCTGATCGCTAGTCCGGGCGCAGGGTCCGCCGTGTTGGGCGATCCGGTCTTGATGGACGCCCAAGCCCGCCGAGAAAAATTTCAGCCGCCCTGCATCCAATAGCGTCTCCCGCGTGTAGTACCTGCAACGGCGCACATTCCGTGCGCCGTATCCGCAAATTCCTTTTGCGCAGGAGACCGCTCATGACGACTCGCCCCACCCCCGCCACCGGCCTTTTCACCGCCGCCCTGCTGGCTGCTTGCGGCATGCTGCAAGCCCCGGCCATGGCTGCCTCGCAAGACGCCCTGCCCGCCGCCGTCCAGGTGCCCGCCGGCCACAAAGTGGCCTGGGAAACCGTCGGCACCGGCGAAATTACCTATGAATGCCGCGCCAAGGCCGACGCCAAGGATCAGATGGAATGGGTGTTCGCCGGGCCGAAGGCAGTCCTGAAAGACCGCCAAGGCAAGCAGGTCGGCACCTATTACGGCCCGCCCGCCACCTGGGAGGCCGCGGACGGCTCCAAGCTGACCGGCACGCAGGTCGCCGTGGCGCCGGCCGGCGCGGGCAATTTGCCCTATCAACTGGTCAAGGCCAATCCCGCCATGGGCGCCGGCGCCATGACCGGCGTCGCTTATATCCAGCGCACGGCGCTCAAGGGCGGCGTGGCGCCTCAGAAGCCTTGCACCCAGGCCGGCCAACGCAGCCAGGTGTCGTACCAGGCCGACTACATCTTCTGGAAAGCGAACTGACGCCGGGCGGGCTGCGGCGGCGGGAGTCCGGTAACATGGCCCGGATCCGCCGCCGGGCTTGCCTGCCCGGTCCGTGCCCCTCACCCCCTGCCCCCGCGCGCATGCCAAACCGACCTGTTCCGGATTTCGATTACGAAGCAGCCCTCGAGCAGTGCGCCGCAGGGCGCCGCTCGGCGCTGGAAGCCCTGTACCGCCACGAAGGCCCGCGGCTGTTGGGCGTCGCCCAGCGCATCGTGCGTGACCGCGCCCGAGCTGAAGACATCGTGCACGATGCCTTCGTCAATATCTGGAACCGGGCCGGCAGCTTCGACGCTACGCGCGGCTCGGCCCGTGGCTGGCTTTACAGTGTGGCGCGCAACCTGGCGCTGAACGCCGTGCGAGACGGCCGCCATGAAACCGCCGTCGACGACGACACCGCCGCCGCGCTGGATGCGCGCGACGCGATCGACGCCTGGCACGACACACGCGAGGCCTTCGACTGGCGCGACAGCGCCGGCCGCATCGGCCCCTGCCTGGAACAACTGGAACCCGTGCGCCGCAACTGCGTGCTGCACGCCTACGTGGACGGCCTGTCGCACAGCGAAATCGCCCAGCGCCTGGGCGCGCCGCTGGGCACCGTCAAAGCCTGGATCAAACGCAGCCTGAAAGCGCTGAAGGAATGCCTGGCATGAGCGCCCCGACAGTCCCCCCCGAAAACCTGGACGAACTGGCCGGCGAGTACGTGCTTGGCACCTTGTCCGGCGCGCGCCGTCAGGAAGTCAACGCCCGCCTGCCGCACGATGCCGACCTGCGCGCCGCCGTCGACCGTTGGGAAGCGCGCCTGCTGCCGCTGACCGGCCTGACCGAACCGATCGAGCCCTCGCCCGGCCTGTGGCCACGCATCGCCAAAACGCTGGACCGCCAGCATGCGGCCCGGCAAGCCGGCCAGCCCGCGCGTCCAGGCTGGTGGGATAGCCTCTTCTTCTGGCGCGGCGCAGCCGCCAGCGGCCTTGCCGCCGCATTGGTCCTGGCCGGCACGCTGGCGCTACGGCCAGCGCAAACTCCAGGTCCCGTGCAGTACATGGTGGTGCTGGTAGCGCCACAATCGCAGACGCCAGGCTGGGTGGTGCAGGCCAGCGCGGGTCAGCGCGAGGTGCAACTGGTGCCGATCGCGGCCATGCAGGTGCCGGCCGATCGCGCGCTGGAATTCTGGACCAAGGCGGACGGCTGGGCCGGCCCGGTGTCGCTGGGCCTGATCAAACCCGGCGAGCCGGTGCGCATCCCCCTGGACAAGCTGCCCCCGCTGGAGGCGAACCAGTTGTTTGAACTGACGCTGGAACCGCCGAATGGCTCGCCCACCGGCAAGCCGACCGGTCCGATTCAGTTCATCGGCCGGGCGGTAAAGGTGATGTAGCCAAGGGGTCCTAGTCGATCTTGGCGCCAGAGTGCGCCACGATCGGCGCCCATTTGATCCGGGCCTCCTGGATCCGGCTGCCGAACTCAGCGGGCGTGGACGTAAGCGGCGTGGCGCCAATGTTCAGGATCTTTTCTATCGTCGCCGGCTCCTGCGAGATCTCGGTGATGGCCTTGGAGAGCGTCGCCAACGTCTGCGCCGGCAGGCCTTTGGGCGCGGCCACGCCGAACCACACTTCCACGTCATAGCCCGGCACGCCCGCCTCGGCCATGGTCGGCACGTCCGGCAGCAGCGGCGAGCGCTTGGCGCTGGTCACGGCCAACGCTCGCAGGCTGCCGGCCTTTACGTGCGGCAACGAGCCGGGCAGATTGTCAAACATCAACTGGATCTGATCGGCCAATAGATCCGCCATCGCGGGGCCGCTTCCTTTGTACGGCACATGCGTGAAAGACGTGCCCGTCATCGACTGGAACAACTCACCCGACAGATGGTTGGTCGTACCGTTGCCAGCCGAGCCCATGTTCAGACTGGCCGGCTTGCTCTTGGCATACGCCGCAAGCTCTTGCACTGTCTTGGCCTGCACCTTGGGATTGACGACCAGGATGTTGGGCACACTGGCAAATTGCGCGATCGGGGTGAAGTCCTTCTCCGGGTCGAACGGCAGCTTCTTGTAGAGGGAAGGATTGATTCCCAACGTGCCCTCGGTGGCGAACAACAGTGTGTACCCGTCGGCGGGCGCTTTGGCGACCAGGTCCGTGCCAATGTTGCCGCCCGCGCCCGGACGGTTGTCGGCCACCACTTGCTGGCCAAGCTTCTCCGACAGGCGCGCCGCCAGCACGCGGCCCAGGTTATCCGTGCTGCCGCCCACGGCAAACGGAATGATCAGCCGAATCGGCTTTGTCGGATAGGCATCCGCAATCGCAGCGGAAGAAAATGCCAGCGCCGAGGCGGCGGCAATCGTGATGGCAAGCTTCATGGTGGAACCCCTTGTGTAATAAGAATAGGAAAGCCGTGATTCCGACTCGGCCTTAGTCCAGCGGCGCCATCGCCAGCACCGCAATCTCTTTCTTCAACGTGGACCTTGCCGCGGCAATCGCCTCGCGCCGGGACGCCGCCAGGGACCGGGAGCCAGCCAACGCTCGGCGCAGGTCTTCAATGCGCTTCGACACTTGCGCAGGCGCGGGGCCGCCATAGGCGGAACGGGCCTGCACGCTCGCCTGCGGATCCAGACAACGTTGAACGGTTGCCGCATCAAGATGGATGTCGCGTCCCGTCTGTTCCGACGCCGCGGCGTTCACCATCTCGACGGTGATCTCATCGGCACACAGCTTGGCTTCAATGGCTTGGTACACCACGGCGCCCACCGCATGATGCGCTTCCCGGAACGACAGCCCCGATTCACGCACCAGCGCATCCGCCAGATCGGTCGCCGTGGAAAAGTCGGTCTTCGCTCTGCGCAGCATGGTCTGTTCGACGGGCTCTGCCGCGTCCAGCACCAGCCGGAAAAGCGCCAGGCAGCGAACGCACTCGTCGGCCGATTCCCAGAAGCTGCGCATGCTCTCCCTGTTGCCATCGCCGCTATGCGTGAAGTGCGTGCCCTTCACGGCGGTCATCGACGCGGTGAACAGGGCGATCAGGTGGCTGGTTTTACCTTTCAGATACTCGACCACCACCGGGTTCTTCTTCTGCGGCATGATGCTGGACGTGCCGGCCACGCGATCGGGAAAATTGATGAGCCCGAACTCAGGGGTCGCCCACACATAGAAATCCTGCGCGATTCTTCCCCAGGTCAACGAGGCGATGGTCATCGCCGACATCAGTTCCCAGGCAAAGTCCCGCGACGCCACCGCATCCAATGAGTTGTCGACGCAGCGGTCAAAGCCCAGCAGACGCGCGGTCTCTTCGCGCTGGATGGGAAACGTTGTTCCCGCCAGCGCACCAGCCCCCAACGGGCATGCGTCGATATGCGCCAACGCCTGTTCGATGCGGGCGGCATCGCGGGCGATGGCATCGGCCGCGGCGGCCAGGTAGTGGCCATAGGTGATGGGTTGCGCGGATTGCAGATGGGTGTAGCCGGGCATGACCACGCCGGCGTACTGCTCGGCGCGGGATATCGCCACTTCTCGCACGGCATTGAGCCCGTCAAGCACGTTCAAACCGGCGTCGCGCGCCCGCAACCGGTCATGCGTGGCAAGGATGTCATTGCGGCTGCGCGCCACATGCAGGCGGCCGCCCACTTCCGATCCCGCCAAGCCCATGAGGTGGGCTTCGTAATTGAAGTACGCATCCTCCCGCTGCGGGTCCAGCGGCACCGCAGCGGCGCCATCGCGCTCCATTCGCTGCAGCGCGCGGGCAAGACTGATGGCCGGCTCTCGCGGCATCAGGCCCGCGCGCAACAGCATCAGCAGATGCGCTTGATTGATATCCGACAGGTAGTCAAAGCCACTACCGAACTCGCGATTCAACCGCGGCAGATATATGTGGTCGCAGACTTCCTGCGCGGTGGCTTGCTGCAATCTGCGACTGACCTTCGATTCCATGATCTTCCTGCTCCTGTTGCCCGTGCAAGGCGCCCGATCCGATGTATGGCTGGAGTATGAAAATCGACCGGCATTACGTCAAATGACAGTATTCGGCTTACGCATGCAGTTTTGATATGCTGCGACTCACACAAGGGGATTCAACGATGAAGTTCAAACACATCGAGACGTTTCGCGTGGTGATGCTGACGCGTTCCATGACGCTGGCTGCGGGTGAACTCCACACCTCGCAATCCAATATCAGCCGGGTCATCGGGCAACTGGAAGCCGCTACCGGATTTCGATTATTTGAACGCCGGCCGGGCGGACTGATTCCCACGCCGGAAGCCGAAGCGTTCTACCGGGAAGTGCAACGCGCATTTCTTGGCATGGATGCGTTGTCCGATGCCGCTCGCCTGATTCGGCAAGTGGGTCCAGGAACGCTGCGCATCGGCGCCGTGCCTTCCATCGCCATGAGCGTCATGCCGGAAGTGATGCGCAAGTTCCGGCAACACTACCCCGACGTGCCGGTCTCGATTCACACGGGCGACTCGCCCACCGTCGCCAAGTGGACCGCAACGCGCTACTGCGACGTTGGCCTGGTCTCGTATCTGGCCGACACGCCCGGCGTCGCCGTCAATCTCTGGGCGGAGGATGAAGGGGTGTGCATCGTTCCCAATGGGCATCGATTGGCACGCAAGCGACGGGTAAATGCCGGAGACCTTGTTGATGAGCCGTTTGTCTCGCTTACCCAGGGCGACGGCACGCGCGCCGCGATCGATGCCGCATTTGTGCCCGATCGCCGCAAGCTCATCCTGGATACGCCCTACGCGGCCACGATCTGCCGCATGGTGGCGATGGGGCTTGGGGTAAGCGTGGTCAATCCGCTTGTGATGCGAACCTTGAAGATTCCCGGCGTCACCAGCTTGCCGTTTTCGCCGACGATCGTGTTCTCGCGCTATATCCTTGCCGCGCAGCAACAGGCCGAGTCAAGTTTGACGGCGGCATTTCTGGGGTGCCTGCGCGAGGAGTAATGCGAGGAACGCCAATCACGCCGGCTTCTTGCCGTTGCGCGAAGCCGTCGCATCCTTTGCGGCGATCTGCAGCGGCTCCGGCAGGGTCTTGAGGCTTTCCCTGAAAAAGCGTCGTTGGCCGGGACCCAACCCCTGGACGATGTGTGCCAGCCGCTCCACCGCCGCAAACACTTCACGACTCAGTCCCTTGCTGTGCGTGCGAAACCACACAAATTCAAGCAGCAGGTTGGCCACTTGATGAGCTCCGTAGAAAACCCGGCCCGCATCATTTTCCTCAAGCGTAAACGCCGCGACATTCGACCAGTCTGCGTAGCCCTTGGCACGAGAAAAGGCGGCTTCAAACGGCTTGACCGCCTCCAGCATTTTTTCTACCGGAAGGGGCGATTGCGATTGAAAGCGCTTCACGTCCCCGCTCCTGTCGTCGCAACCGCCACGCGCGATGCGCAGCACGAATACCGTATTCCAGGCAGAACTGCCGCCCACGCCGAAGCGGTCGCATATCCATTCCGACAGCCCCAGCCAGCGTAGCGAAGTTCCTTGTACCGAATGAACGTCCTGGTCGTTGATGACAGCAAGCAATCGCTGCTGCCAGAACAACCATAACGTCCATCCGATGTTTGCCGCCACATCCTGAGCCGCCTCGACAGAGTCCGCCTCGTAAGCGGCCTGCAGCGCTTCGGACAAGGCGCTAATCGCCTTCTCCGCCTCGTTCATTCTCATGACTCGATCCGCGCTTTTGTCTTCCAGAGCGCTGCCTTTGTGCAGCAGCGCACGCAGATTCAGATACTCAAATCGCACGCGGGGGTTATAGCGAATGACCGGCGCCAGAAACTGGTCTGCCGCCAGGCGGTCCAGCCCGGCATGGGATTGCCTGATATCCCCGCGCGCATAGCTATTCCAGGCTGTGGCAACCGACGCCATTGCCGACAAGGTCGGCATGGATGGACCAACGGCTTCCGACTGGAGAATCTTTCCCAGCCTGTTTAACGCGGCCTCGCTACGCCTTACGTTACCGTGACGACGCCATGCCAGACTCTCTTTCAGTATGGCCAACGCTCGCTGAAAGTCGTCCAGCGCCGTTCGGTCGGCGGCCCGATAACTCGCCGCCCAATTCATACCCGTTGTCGCCATGCCATCTCGTGCCAGCCGCATGGCCTGGGTCAGGTGATTCCAGTAATCCCCCTCCTGGGTCACGTATTGCAGCAGATCTGCGCGCGGGGGCACCTGCCCGCTCAATCCGAGAAAGTTCGCCACGAGGTCCAGGCTTGCCGGCGCCGCGCCATGACGGCACAGCACCCTATCTGCCTGCGCTTGCGTCATCCAGAAGGGTCCCTGGCTGCGCCGTGACGCATTGAGCAGCGCAGGCGGCAGGTCAATGGCGCTTCCCCACCCCACCTCCACGCCCCACGCTGCGAAATCCCGAAACGCGCGGGAAACAAACATGCGCAAGTTGGCGTTCCCCGGGTATCGGGCCTGCAATGACGACCCGAGCACAGCCCCCTCACCGGTCTGCTGCGCGTACCAGACCCTTAGCAGCAGCCAAACCGACTGATTCCGCGCAGGCTTGCCGTCCACAAGCAATGGACGGTCCAAATCGATTTGGATGTTCTGAGTCATGCCGCCATGTTACAGGCGTTACGGAACCTTGATTGGCGCTCATCAACCGCACGCATATTCTGGCGGCCGCATGCATCCCGCATGACAATCACGGAGATAACATGAATTCGAAATTTCGTCGGTTTGCCAAAGCCGCCTTGCCGCTGCTGATGACGTTGCTCGCGTCCGCCGGCGCGCACGCCGAATTACCGCAGGTCGATATCGGCGCGAGATTCCGTGAGGAACAAGTTGAGGGCACGTTCGTCCTGCTTGACGGACAGACCGGAGCATTTCAGCGCTACGACGAGGCCAGGGCCGATAAGCGGTATCTGCCCGCATCCACCTACAAGATTCCCAACTCGCTTATTGCGTTGGAAACAGGCGTCGCGAAAGGCAAGGACTTCGAAATCGAGTGGGACAGTAAGCGCAACCCTCGCCAGCCATGGTGGCCGGCAGCATGGGCGCAAAACCATACGCTTGAATCAGCGCTGCAGAACTCCGCCGTCTGGTATTACCAAGAAATCGCCCGGCGCATCGGCACCGAACGTATGCAGGCTTATGTCGACCGTTTCAACTACGGAAATCGAGACATCTCTGGTGGCATCGATCAATTCTGGCTAACCGGTGGGCTCAGAATCTCCGCGAACGAGCAGGTGGAATTCCTGCGCCGGTTCTATGTCAATCAATTCGGCCTGTCCGAGCGGACGGTGCAGATGACCAAAGACATCCTCGTCCTGGAAGAGAGTCCTGAATACCGTTTGAGCGGCAAGACGGGTTGGGCCGGACTTGGCGAACCTGGTGCGCAGCAGACGGGATGGCTGGTGGGCTACCTGGAGCGCGAGGGCAAGGTTTTCTATTTCGCGCTTAACGTGGACGTCAAGAAAAAACAGGATGCCGCTGCACGCATGAAGATCGTGCGCGCGGTGTTTGGGGATCTGGGGTTGATGGGCACTGTCGCTCCCAAGTGATCGGCGCAGTCCGCCGAATCTGAGAGGTCTGGCGTCTCCAGACAGCGAGCATCGGACACGGCTCACCAGTTTTCCCTTCAGAGGTGGCATCGAGTCCACCGGGCCGGATGCGGACGTTAATCAACGGCCGCAATCGGCCAGGAGCGGTCCTTGATCGCACCGCTTTACATACCGAGTTCCTAAGGTCTGTCCGTTCACTTAGCGATACATCGCCTGGCGGGAGGTGTTCGACAGCACAATCACCGCGCATGCTGCGCCGGTAAGTCTACCGACGTCCGTGCGAATGACTCGGCATATTTTGCCGTCTGCGGGATTTTCCATGCCTGTGCTCCTGGGCGTCGAAAGCACGGATTCGTACCACCGCCGCTGAATGTCCAGCAAGCCGCCGGCTCGCGAGCCTAGGCTGCACTTCAAACCAAATGTCTTCAATTTAACGGTTCGAGGTCCGGCAGACGGCATTCAATCGCGAGGAGTGCTGTCCCGTCCGGCAACCGGTAATTATTATCACCGAGCCATGTGACGGGCTCGCCGTCGCGTAAGCAGCAGTAGTAATTAGCCCAGGCCCCGTCGTGGTTCGGAGCAGCCCTGTAGCGACGTTGGATGATATACGTAATCCCGTTGGCGTCCACCGCTACTATCTCAGTGACGCGTTTGGTATGGTCTAGTGTCATGATGCGGCCTCTATCTGAGGGGTAGTGCTCACCTCGTGCGGTAAGAGCCTCTCCGCCCGTTGTGCTGACGTGGACGATCTCCGGCGCATGCCCGACGCACAGGCGAAGACGTCCAGAGCCGACTGCACTGGGTACACTTCAAGGTACGCACTTAACCGGCGTAGTGATAGTTGTCCGGCGTCCAAGGGTCATCAATCAGGGTGGTTGCTGTCTTGGGCACGACGGATCGAGCGTTGTGGTTTGACTGTAGCGCCGGAAGTGCGGCGCCCTTCGGTGAAAGATGTCTCTCGGCTATTTGATGCAGACTAGTGACGAGCTGATTGATAAAGGGGAAGGGCATTTAGGTTCCATGGTGTCTGCGGCAGACGAAGCCCGGCAGTATTTATAGCGATTCAATCTTGGGCATGTGCCACAGGTTGTTGTGGCCGACGCCCCCCTTCACAGTACGCTCGCCACCCCTGATAACCTAAGCCTGAATTGAAACAAACCAATCCCCCGTGAATCGCGAGCTTCACTCTTCCTTGAGCGCGCGCATGCGAAAACTTCTCCAGACGGCGACTCCTGGACCTTCCTGAGGACGTTGCATTACGTGCGACTGGCCGCGCTTCGCCATACCTCCCGTGCCGAAATCAAGTTAGTTGCCCCCTCGAAATCAGAAACCTTATCCGGAACGCTTTACCGGGTGCTTTCTACTCATATCGTCTTGTTGGCGATTCCGATAGAGTGTCGTTTCCAGGACCAGTACTTTTCGTGCGGGCGTCGGAAAGCTCGCTCTGACAGGTGAGGCGTTCAATGATCACAAGACGAGAGTTTCTAGGCTCCAGTGCACTTGTAGCGCTCACTGGCACGACGCTTGGTCCGAGCCGGGTTCGGGCACAGACAAGCGCGGATCGCCCCGGGTTCTTCGGTGCGAAGGACATCGCGGAGGCGGGGTTCATTTACGGCCTGCCTATCGTGATGAACTACGCCGTCATGCATGAGTACGCGGTGGATCGCGGCTCGGGGCAATTCAAGGCGCCTTTCAACCACATCAAGAACGAACCCAACGTATTCACCTACAAAGACACGGCGATTGTCACGCCCAATAGCGACACGCCGTATTCCTTCGTGTGGATGGACTTGCGGGCAGAGCCGGTGGTGCTTTCCGTGCCGGCGATCGACCCGAAGCGCTATTACTCGGTCATGCTCTGCGACGGCAACACCTACAATTACGGCTATATCGGCACTCGCACGACCGGAAACGAGGCTGGCGACTACATGGTGGTCGGACCCGAATGGAAAGGTGCCGTCCCGGTGGGCATCAAGCGGGTGTTTCGGTCCAGCACACAGTTTTCGCTCGCCGGCTACCGCACCCAACTTTTTGGTCCAGACGATCTCGACAGCGTGAAGGCGGTCCAGGCTGGTTACCAGGTGCGAATGCTCTCGGCGTACCTGAATCAGGCGTCGCCACCGGCCGCAACAGCCATCAGCTTTCCCATGATCAACAAAGAGTTGGCGAAGACCAACTTCTTCGAGTTTCTGGACTTTGCGCTGCAGTTCGCGCCTCCACAAGCCAACGAGCTTGCAGTCCGCGCGGAACTCGCGCGCATCGGCGTGGGGGCAGGCAAGACTTTCAACTTCAGAGATTTGCCGCTGGACCAAAAACTGGAGATCGGCCTTGGCATGAAAGAAGGCCAGCGCAAAGTGGACGAAGCCGTCGCCAGCACTGGAAAGGCGATCAATGGCTGGCGGCTAAGCGGACTGCCGGGTAACAGCGAACACTACAACGGCGACTGGCTCAAGCGCGCCGTCGCGGCTCAGGCAGGCATATATGGAAATGACCCGGACGAGGCAACTTACCCGTTCACCCGCGTAGACGCAAATGGTCAGACGCTGGACTGCAGCAAACACAATTACACCCTCACGTTTCCGGCCGGCGCGTTGCCGCCGGTTAATTCGTTCTGGTCGCTGACTATGTACGACGGCAAGTCGCAGCTACTGGTCAGGAACCCGATCGACCGCTACCTAATCAACTCGCCCATGCTGCCTGCGATGAAGGTTAACGCGGACGGGTCATTGACACTCTACATCCAGCACAAGACGCCGGGCGGCGACAGGCAAGCCAACTGGCTCCCCGCTCCCGATGGGCCGGTCTACCTGGTAATGCGGCTGTACTGGCCAAAGATCACACCACCCTCGGTCCTGCCAGCCGGGGAAGGGACGTGGCAGCCGCCAGGGGTGGAACGCGTCGTATAGGTTCCGGAGAAGACAGTGCCTCGACGGCGCCACGGCTCAGCCGTGATCTCCCAACGCGGCCTGGAGTGTCTCACAGATCGCATGACTGCTGGACACCGTCGAGTCAGCTTTGAATCAATAGCCCGTCACGGCTCTCAGCGGTCGGTCGGGAACTAGCTTTCGGCAGCTTCGAATAACGCAACACGCATTGTGGATGTCTCTTGTGGGTCGAAAGCTGCCGGATCGCACCGATGGCCGCCTTGCGGATTCGAACGCGCGGCCCCGCCGTGCGTCCAAAGCAATGGCCGCCTAGTGCGGCCTTTTGCTTTGGCGGATGTTGCAGGGTCAGTGAACGTCGGCAGCCCCTCATCGCCCACCACGAAAGACCGCTCCCCAGCAACGAACGGAATCTTACATGACCGATGCCACAAGGGTGCTCTGGCATCAACGCTGTCGTATTGCGGCGGCAATGAGTTTCGCCACTTGTCCATTCGCCTTGCCCGGCTGGTGCCGGGAAGTCAGGGGGCTGGCTACTTCGCTAGCGTCCCCATCGCCTGCCGGACAAACGCCAGCGTCGCGTCGTCCGCCCATGTGCCAGCGGTCAAGTCGGGCTCTGTCATCAGTGCCTGCCGGAACTTGGCGTGGGTGGCCGGGTTCTTGCCCGCATACGAACTGAACAGTTCCAACCACTGCCGCGCCAGCGCCCGGCCGGTTTCCGAGTCGGGCGCCGCGCCCGCATCAATAGCGTTCCGGACCTCTGCGATTAACGGTGGCCACTCCGAGATCCTGTCGCAGTAATGCTCGCGCATGAACCGTGCTTCGTCCGGCGTCAGATATTTTTCGTAGATAAGCAGCTTGCTTTCCGAGAAGGCGCGCAGCACATAATCGCGCATGGCTTTGGAAATGCCGACGTGCGTCTGCATGTCGGGCTCCTGCTCGTGCATTTGGTTCAGCTTCACCAACAAGCGCGGATCGCCGTTGGTATCGCGCAGCAGCAGTTCCATCCAGCGATGGGCAAGTTGGCGCGGTTTAGCCTCCTCGGGCGCCACGCCCTGCTCCATTAGCTGCTCCACTTCGTGGACCAACGCAAGCCAGTCCGGGTCGCCGTCCGGCCCACGGGTGTATAGGGGCAAACGCGCCAGTTCTTCTCGCGAAAAATATTTATCATACATAGTCATCATCTCCAAAGCTTTCAGCCAATCGGCCAGCTCAGGCTCCGTGCCGTCCGCCAGCTGCTCGTGCAGTTGCGCCAAGCGTTCGCGCAGGTGCGCGGCCTGCTGTATCTGGCGGTCCAGCATGGCAAGCTGCCGGGAGATCACGTCCGCCAAGCGCGCGCCGGGCTGGTCCAGGTAAGCGCCAATTTCCGCCAACGCCAATCCGAAACGACTCAATGCCTGGATCTGATGCAGGCGGGCAATCTCGTCGCGACCGTACAGGCGATAGCCGTTTTCGGCGCGCGCTGAAGGCGTCAACAAACCGATCGCGTGGTAGTGGTGAAGCGTGCGGACGGTCAGCCCGGTACGCTTTGCCAGTTCTCCTACGGTCAGTTGCATGTTTCCTCCTTCGAATACGCAGGCCAAACTTTGGGCCATCACGTTACGTGAGGGTCAAGCGGTGCTGCAAGTCCTGTGGGCGGTCAGGGTTTAATTGGATGTCGGCCGCCGCAGCAGGCCGGAGGTGGCACACGTAGGTCGACCGCGCAACGGTACCGGGCTATGTCACGGCCGCCCGACCGTTTCGGGTCGTCATCGGCCGGTCGACAAGGACAGTTCTCGGCCAGGAGGAGACAGGGGTCACCGTTTTTGCTGAAGCTGATCCCTATACTGTGGATGACCTACCCAACACTTCCCTAAAGAGAACAAGCAGTCATGGAAATCTTGACATTAATTTCAATCGTTTCAGGTTTTGCATCAGCCTCGGCTTGGATCTACGCGAGCCAGGTAAAGGTATCTCGCGAGCGTGCTATACGGCAGCGCCGTCTGGCGGCGGAAAAAAAGGGAACGAATCCGGACCTTTCTGGCGTGACATTCGATGGATGGGAAGTGCGGGAGACTTTGGCAGCACAATCAAAGTGGAACTCCATCGGCGCAGTGCTGGCAGCAACAGCGGTGCTTTGCCAAGCAGCAGGTCAGGCGCTCGATTAGCCGTGGCTCGACCAAATGCCAACTCTCCGCGGCTCAGTTTAATTTGAACATCTACGATGCAATCCGAATTCAAGCGTCTGTTGACGAAGTTCGAGCTGAGCCGAAAAGCTCTGTGAGAAGTTCTTGAACCAGGCTTTACGGCCTGTCTAGGGTCGAAAGCAGTCAGAGGAAAGAGCTACCTTGGCCGAAGGACGCCATGTCAAATATCGGCAGTCACCGGCCAGTTCCAACGGCAGTGGCTTGGCTGAATCTAGAGAGCATCCAGAATTACCCTACCTCTTACCGTCCCCGCAATTCCGCCCTCACCGCCGCGCACGCCTTCCAGCCCCCCTCAACGTATCGGAAAAAACGTACCCCCCAAGGTCCCATTCACCCCGCAATAAGGCGGACCAGATGAACCCGCCCCCGGCGGCAACTCCTCAACGGTCAACCCATCACCCTGCCGTTGCAGGTTCAGCACCCACCCCTTGGTGTCGACGCTCTTGACCCGCAGCCGCTCGCCCTGGGCCTTGCCAGCGGCTTCCACGTTGCACGACCAGCGCCCGTCGTGTGGCTGTGCAGCCGAACCTTCATACAGGATGTCGCCGTCGGGCTTCTTCCAGAGCGTGATCTCGCCGGAGAGGTTGCGCCATCTACCGCTGAAGCCCTTGCGTTCTGCCAAGTCGAGCGACGCGAGGAACGCGTCCCGGTACTTCAGGCGGCTTGCCAGTTCCTCGATGGGTTTGTCTTTGTCGAACGGCTTCTCGAAGGCGTCGTCGCGCACCTGGGTGAAATACCGTTGGTCGCGCAACAAGGCCTCGGACGTGACGGTGTCCAGAGATTTGCGCGCTTCGTTGTAGCGCTTGGCGATGCTTGCATCGAGCGCTGCGAGTTGAGGGTTTGCGCAGATGGCTTTTTCTGCGCCGGTGCGCGCCTTGGCGCAGTTGAATGAAGGCGATGCGTCCGGCGCCGCCATGGCGGAGATGGAAAATGCGCACAGCACGGCGGCGGCGCAGGCGGCTGGGAGAGTATTTTTGGTCGGCATGGTGCCGCTGATGATAGCGAGAATTCGTGCACCGCATGGGCCAAGGACATCAAGCGCACGCCGATCAGACAAGCCCCAGCAGTCTTTCCGTTTCTCTGGCCAACGCGACCAGCCGCGGGCCGATGTCAGCCGCGCGCTCCCGGTAAGGCCCGTCCTGCGTGGGCACGCCGCAATTGAAGACATACAACAACGATTGATACGGCCGCCCCAGCGGCGCCGCAAATCCGTAGGCGTCCGGCCGCCATTCCTGGTTGTTGCCGCAGAAACCCTTGCGTTCCAGATCGCGGCGCGCCGCGGCCAGATTGGGGAAGTGCGCCGCGTAATGCCTTGGGTCGGCCACGCGCAGCTGGTTCAGCACGACGGCGCGTTCCTCGTCCGGCACCCGTGCCAGCCATGCCTTGCCGGCGGCGCTGGACAGCAGCGGCAGCGACGCGCCGATGTCGGGCCGCGTCTGCAGCGCCTCATTGGAGCGGGCCGTTTCCACGTACACCATTTGCAAGCGGTCTCGCACAACGAGCGACACCGCGCCGCGCGCGTGGTCGGCAAGCTGCTTCATCAACGGCCGGGCCAGCTGCCGGATCTGCATGCTGGCGAGCAAGGGGTAACTCAACGCCAGCACCGACGCGCCCAGGCGGTAGCGTGCCGGCTCGCCCTCGCGCTGCAGAAATCCCAGTTCCACCAGCGTGTGCGTCAGACGCGCCACCGCGCTGCGCGACAGGCCGGTTTGCTGCGCAAAGTCCTTGTTGGCCAGCACGGGCCTGTCGGCACGGAAACACGTGAGGATATCGATCCCGCGCGCCAGGGTGGTGGTCAGTTCGCGGTCCGGATCACGCGTCATTGCGCTGCTCCAGCATTTTCTCCACACGATTGACCAGCGTCACCAGGCGCGGCGCAATGCGGCCGCGCAGGTCGCCGGGCCGCAGCCGCGTCACCGGCACCCCGCAATTGAAGACCAGCGTCTGGCCATCCACGCGCGTGCGCATGGGCACCGCCACGGCATGCACGTCCGAGTGCCAATCCCCCTGTCCCACGCAATACCCGTGTTCTGCGTAATCGCGTTGCGCCGCTGCCAGATCCGGCGCGTGGCGCCGCCAGATGGCGGGATCGTGCCGCCGTAACGCCGCCAGCACGGGTTCGGCCTCGCCGGGCGGCGCCTGCGCCAGCCACGCCCGCCCCATCGCCGAAGGCAGCAGCGGCAGCAAGGCGCCGATGTCCGGTCGGAACGACACGGCATCGTGCCCGCGGCAAGTTTCGACGTAGACCATGCTCAAGCCGTGGTGCATGCCCAGCGAAGCGGACCCGCCCGCCGCATCGGCCAGACGCTTCATCAAGGGGCGCGCCAATTGACGCACCTTGATGCTGGCCAGAAGCGGATAGCTCAGCGAGAGCACCGCCGTGCCAAGGCGGTAGCGCCGCAGCCCCGCGTCGTAGCGCAACAGGCCGCGCTGCATCAGCGTCGTCGTCAGGCGGGAAATCGTGGCCTTGGACAGGCCGGTGCGGTCCGAGAGTTCACGGTTGCTGAGCGCGGGCTCGCCATGCCGGAACGCCTGCAGCACCGACAGGCCGTGCGCCAGCGTGGTGGCGAAGGCGGGGTCGGCATGGTGTTCACCGGAGCGAGCGGTCATGGGCGGGATCCTGGTCCGGCGCGCTCGGGATGCGCACCGCGTATCCGTCGATGATAGAGCAGCCGGCCTGCGGATCCCCCTTCATGCCGTTCAAGATATCGAAACACTTGTCTCAAATCCGGCGGCCTTTTGCTAGCCTGATTCGAACAAGACGCGGCACGCATCAGCGCCCACGATAAAACGGAGACTCGCCATGATCAGGGACCCCGAAGGTTTCCCGCAATTTCTCGATTCACTGCGCCGCTACGTGCGCGACCAGCTCGCGCCCCGCGAGGCCGAGATCGCCCGTTTGGATGAGGTGCCGCAGGATCTGGTCGACAGCATGGCCGAACAGGGGATGTTCGGCTATTCCATTCCGCAGGAGTATGGCGGGGCGGGCATGACGACCGAAGAGCTGATCCTGGCCGCGATGGAGCTGTCCCAGTGTTCCGTGGCGCTGCGCGCCCGCGTCGGCACCAACACCGGCATCGGGTCCGAGGCGCTGGTCGCCGACGGCACCCCGGCGCAGAAGGCGCACTACCTGCCGTTGCTGGCGGCGGGCGAACTGACCGGGTGCTTTGCCCTGACGGAGCCGCAGGCAGGCTCCGATGCCACCGCGCTGCGGACCACCGCCGTGCGCGACGGCGACCATTACGTATTGAACGGCGAGAAGTGCTTCATCACGAACGCGCCGCTAGCTGGCCTGTTCACGGTCATGGCGCGCACCGATCCCGACGCGCCCGGCGCCAAGGGCATCACGGCTTTCATCGTGGAGCGCGGCACGCCAGGCCTGACCACCGGCCAGCCTTACGACAAGATGGGCCAGGCCGGGTCCCCCGTG
Organism: Achromobacter sp. Root170; assembly: GCF_001428165.1. Taxonomy (NCBI): domain Bacteria; kingdom Pseudomonadati; phylum Pseudomonadota; class Betaproteobacteria; order Burkholderiales; family Alcaligenaceae; genus Achromobacter; species Achromobacter sp. Root170. Next base: position 469,409 of record NZ_LMHN01000016.1, on the reverse strand, counting down.
TCGGCCGTGCATTTCCAGGACTGCCGGGTGCCGGCGGCCAACATCATCGGCGGCCAGGAAGGCCTGGGTTTCAAGACCGCGATGAAGGTGCTGAACAAGCAACGCATCCATCTGGCGGCCCTGTGCATCGGTCCCGCCATCCGCATGCTGGACGACACGCTGCGCTTTGTGGCCGAACGCCAGCAGTTCGGCAAGCCGCTGATGGACTTCCAGCTCATCCAGGCCATGCTGGCGGACTGCCAGACCGAGATCCAGGCCGCCCGCGCGCTGGTGCTGCAAACCGCCCGGGAACGCGACGCGGGCGTGGACGTGACGCTGAACGCCTCGATCTGCAAGTACTTCGCCTCTGAAATGTGCGGCCGCGTGGCCGACCGCTGCGTGCAGATGCACGGCGGCTATGGCTACATCGCCGATTACGGCATCGAGCGCTTCTACCGCGACGTGCGCCTGTTCCGTCTGTACGAGGGCACCAGCCAGATCCATCAATTGACCATCGCCCGCCACACGCTGACCCAGGCGGGCTACACGCCCGGCCGCTAGGGCACCCAGGGACCACGGCCACCAGAAGCCGCCGGCCCGCCAAACCAAAGGAGACTCCCATCATGCTGCACAAGCACCTGCCCAAATGGATCGGCGCGCTGGCCGCCGCCCTCGCCTGCTCGGCGTTGCCGCCACAAGCCGCGGCCGCCTACCCCGACAAGCCCATCCGCCTGATCGTTCCGTTCGCCCCCGGCGGCTCGACCGACATCCTGGGCCGCCTGCTGGCCGAGGCCCTGCACCCTATCCTGGGTCAGCCCGTCATCGTCGAGAACAAGCCGGGCGCGGGCGGCAACATCGGCGGCGACTTCGTAGCGCGCGCGGCCCCCGACGGCTATACGCTGCTGCTGGCCGCCGCCGGGCCCACCGTCGTCAATCCCAGCCTGTACGCCAACATGCCGTTCAATCCGGCCAAGGACCTGGCGCCCATCACCTGCCTGGAACGCGAGCACAACCTGATGGTGGTGACCAAGTCGATGCCGGTGAAGACGCTGCAGGAGTTCCTGCAATACGCCCGCGCCAACCCGGGCAAGCTGTCGTTCGGCTCGCCGGGCAATGGCTCTCCCGCGCAACTGGCTGGCGAGCTGCTCAAGCAGCAGACCGGCATCCAGGCCGAGCACGTGCCGTACAAAGGCAGCGGTCCCGCCATCACCGACCTCGTGGCCGGGCACATCGATTTCATGATCGACAACATGCCCGCCCTCTTGCCCCAGGTGAAGGCGGGCGGCCTGCGCGCGCTGGCCGTGCCCAGCGACCAGCGCGCCACCGCCGCGCCCGACATACCCACCTTTGACGAGGCCGGCCAGAAGGGCTTTGTGGTGATGGCCTGGAAAGGGTTGATGGCGCCCGCCGGCACCGACCCGGCGGTGATCGAGCGCCTGCATGCAGCCGTGGTCAAGGCGCTGCAGGATCCGCAATTGCGGGCCCGCTTTCAGGAGCTGGGGGCCGAGCCGCTGGCCAGCACACCGGCCGAGTTCGCCAAGCAGATCGCCGACGAAACCGCCTGGTGGGCCAAGCTGGTGAAGTCCACAGGCACCCGCATCCAATAGGCCGACGCCAGGAGACCGCCATGCAACCCTGCTTTCGAACGTTGCGCGCGCTATGCGCCGCCGTCCTGCTGAGCGCGGCGGGCGCCGCCCAGGCAGGCGCCTATCCGGATAAACCGGTGCGGCTGATCGTGCCCTATGCCGCCGGCGGCGGCACCGACACCGCCGCGCGAATGATCGCGCGCAAACTGGCGCCCCTGATCGGGCAGCCGGTGGTGGTTGAAAACAAACCTGGCGGCGCCACGCAGATCGGGACGGCCTACGTGGCCAGCGCGCAGCCGGACGGCTACACCCTGCTGATGGGCACGGCCAATCTTGCGACCAACAGCGTGCTGTACGCCAAGCTGCCTTACGACGTGACCAAGGACCTGACGCCGGTGATCGGGGCCACGGATGTGCCCGTGTACCTGCTGCTGCCGGCGGCCAGCCCGCTGCGGACGTTGGAAGACATCAAGCGTGCCGCCACCGCGCAGCAGGGCCTGACCTACGCCACCGCCGGCACGGGCAGCATCCCGCATCTGGCAGGCGAGCAGTTCGCGCACGAGACGGGCATTGCGCTGCGCCACATTCCGTACAAGGGCAGCAGCGAGGCCGCCACCGCGCTTGTCGGCGGGCAGGTCCAGATGAGCTTTGACAACCTGCCCCCGGTGTATGCGCAGGTCAAGGCGCAGCGGCTGCGGCCCATTGCCATCGCGGCGCAAAAACGCAACCCCGATCTGCCCGACGTGCCCACGCTGGCTGAGCTGGGCGTGCCGCTGTCGGCCTCGTCGTGGTGGGGCGTGATGGCGCCTGCCGGCACACCGAAGGACGTGATCGGCCAGCTCAACCGCCAGATCAACGCCGTGCTGGCCGACCCCGAAGTGCGCAGCTATTTCACCGGCCTTGGCATGCAGCCCACGGGAGGCACGCCCGAAGCCTTCGGGCAGCACATCGCCGACGAAACCCGCAGATGGCGCGCCGTCGTCAAGCAGACGGGCGTCAAGATCGAGGAATAAGCCATGCAGGATACGCAAGATCGCTACGCGGGCGATGCCCTGCCGGACCTGTGCGCACGGGTGCGCCGCTTCGTTGACGAGGTCGCGATACCCGCCGAGTCCCCGGCCATCGCGCGCGACGTGGCCGCACTCGACCGTTGTGTCGCCCAACTGCGCGCACGGGCAAAAGAGGCCGGTCTGTACGCGCCCCAGTTGCCCGTGCAATGGGGCGGACTCGGGCTGGGCTGGCGCGCGCTGGCCGAGGTGCTGGAAGAAGCCGGCCGGAGCTTCCTGGGCCCCGCGGCGCTGAACTGCGCCGCGCCCGACCAGCCCAACATGCTGACGCTGCTACGTCTGGGCAACGCTGCCCAGCAGGAACGCTTTCTGGCGCCGCTGGTGCGGGGAGAACAGCGGGCCTGCTTCGCCATGACCGAACCGGCGCCGGGCGCTGGCTCCGATCCCTCCATGCTGCGCACACGGGCCGAGCAGCGCGGTTCGCGCTGGGTGTTGAACGGCCACAAGCAGTTCATCAGCGGCGGCGTGGGCGCGGACTTTGCCCTGGTGCTCGCACGCGGCGAGACCGGCGCCACCTTTTTCCTGGTGCCTGCCGACACCCCGGGTTACCGGGTGGTGCGCGACATCGGCATGGTCACGGGCTACCAGATCGGCGGACATGCCGAGATCCTGCTGCAGGACTGCGAGGTGGGCGACGACGCCGTGCTGGGTGAGCCGGGCCAGGGCCTGGCCCATGCGCAACTCAGGCTGGAGCCCGCACGCCTTTCCCACTGCATGCGATACATCGGCCGCGCCCGCCGCGCGCTGGAAACGGCGCAGGCCTATGTTGCGCAGCGCGAGTCCTTCGGCGCGCGTCTTGCGGACCTGCAACAGGTGCAGGCGATGATCGCGGACTCGCACATCGACCTGCATGCCAGCCGCCTCATGACGCTGGACTGCGCGGCCCGCATGGACGCGGGCCTGCCGGTAAAGCAGCACAGCGCCATGACCAAGGTTTTCGTGTCCGACGCCGTGAACCGCGTGGCCGACCGTGCCGTGCAAATGATGGGCGCCTTGGGCCTGTCCGACGACACGCCCGTGTCGATGATCTGGCAGGAGATGCGCCCTTTCCGCATCTATGACGGCGCCAACGAACTGCACCGCGCCACGCTGGCGCGCCGGCTGATGGCGCAAGCCTGAGCCTCAATGGAGACGACGATGGACAATCCCCGATTCCAGGTCTACCGGCTGCACGCCGGTGCGGCGGGCGAGCCGCCGCAGGGCCGCTTCGAGACGCTGACCGCCGACCAGTTGTCCGCGGGCGACACGCTCATCAAGGTGGCGTATGCCGGCCTGAACTACAAGGATGCGCTGGCGCAGGCCGGACGCGGCGGCATCGTGCGCGACTACCCCCGCATCGGCGGCATCGACCTGTCCGGCACCGTGGTGCATTCCGCCGACCCCGCGCTTTCGCCGGGCCAGGAGGTCGTCGTGCACGGCTTCGGCATCGGCGTGGATTGCGACGGCGGCTATGCCGAGTTTGCGCGGGTGCGCCATGACTGGGTGCTGCCGCTGCCCGCGGGCATCGGCCTGCGCGACGCGGCCGTGCTGGGCGCAGCCGGCTACACCGCCGCGCTGTCGCTGCACTGGATGGAACACTGCGGACTGACGCCCGCGCACGGCGACGTGCTGGTCACCGGCGCCACAGGCGGCGTGGCCAGCGTCGCGATCGACATCCTGAGCCAGCGCGGCTACCGCGTCTGCGCCATGACGGGCAAGCCGGACGCCGCGGACTATTTGCGCTCGCTCGGCGCCCACGAAGTGATTGCCCCGCCCGATCCGTCGGCCGGCATCAAGCCGCTGATGAGCGCGCGCTGGGCGGGCGTGATCGACTCCGTGGGCGGCGCGCTGCTGGCCCACGCGCTGGCCAGCGTGAAACCGGACGGCGTTGCCGCGGCCTTCGGCAACGCGGGCGGCGCGGAGCTGCCCACGTCGGTCATCCCCTTCATCCTTCGCGGCATCAAGCTGCTGGGCATCAACGCCAACAGCCCCATGCCGTTGCGGCGCGAGGTCTGGAACAAGCTTGCCGGTGAATACCGCCCCGCTCACCTGGACCTGATCGCGCGCGTCATCGAACCCCGCCAGCTGCCGCAAGCGCTTGCCGCCCTGCTCGAACGCGGCAGCACCGGCCGCAGTGTCGTCCGCTACTCCTGAACGCCGATATCCATGAACCCGTCTGCCCTCCCCTCCCTGTCCCGCCTCTTCGATCCGCAAGGGATTGCCATCGTCGGCGCGTCGGCCACGCCCGGCAAGATCGGCGCGATGCCCGTCGGCCTGCTGCTGCAGCACGGCTATGGCGGCCGCATCGTCCCCGTGAATCCGCGCGCGGACACCATCGCTGGCCTGCCTGCCGTGCCCGGCCTGGACGCGCTCGACGCGGACATCGACCTGGCCATTCTGGCGGTGCCCGCCGCCCACGCCGCGCAGGCGCTTGAATGCGCCCGCCCCGGCCAGGTAGGCGCGGCCGTGGTGTTTACCTCCGGCTTTTCCGAAACCGGCGCGCAAGGCGCGGCCGAACAGGACCGGCTATGCGCCATCGCGCGCGAGCGCGGCATCCGGCTGCTGGGACCGAATTGCCTGGGCTTCATGAATGTGCGGCGCAACGTCTACGCGACGTTCTCGCCCGCGCCCGCCAACGGTGTCGTCGCCGCCGGCGGCATCGGCATGGTGACGCAAAGCGGCGCGTTCGGCGCCTACGCCTACCGCATGGCGCGCGAGCGCGGCTTGGGCCTGTCGCACTGGATCAGCACCGGCAACGAGGCCGACATCGACGTTGCCGACTGCATCGAATGGCTGGCCGGCGATACGCATACCCGCGTCATCATGGCCTACATGGAAGGCTGCCGCGACGGCGCCAAGCTACGCCGCGCGCTGTCCGCGGCGCGCGCTGCCGGCAAGCCCGTGGTCGTGACCAAGATCGGCCGCACCCAGGCCGGCGCGCAGGCCGCTGCCTCGCACACCGCGGCACTTGCCGGCGACGACGCTGTGTACGACGCGCTGTTCCGCCAGTACGGCGCCCTGCGCGCGCGCACCATCGAGGAATTCTTCAACCTGGGCTATGCGCTGGACACCTGGAAGCGCCCGCCGCAAGGCCGCCGCCTGGGCATCTTCACCATTTCCGGCGGCGTGGGCGCGCTGATGGCCGACGACGCCGCCGACAGCGGGCTGACGCTGCCCGAACCGGCCGCGGACGCGCAGGCCAGGCTGCTGGAACGCGTGCCGTTTGCCAGCGGCCGCAATCCCGTCGACGTCACTGGCCAGGCCGTCGCCGAACCCGGGCTGCTGCTGGCCACCGCCGACGACATGCTGGCCGATGGCCGCTACGATGCCCTGGCTGTCTTCCTGGCCGCCGCGGGCTCGTCCGAAGCGCTGTGGCCCACCTTCGAAGCCTTCGCGCGGCAGATGCAGGCGCGCCATCCCGACGTGCCGCTTGCAATTAGCGCCCTGTTCCCGCCAGCGCGGCGGCGCGAACTGGAGCGGCTGGGCTGCCTGGTCTTCCCGGATCCCAGCGCCGCCGTCCGCACGATCGCCGCGGTGGCCGCAATGACATCCCATTCCGGCCGCGTAACGACGCAGGCGGATCCCGCCCCCGCCAGTGCGGACAATGCGCCGCTGCGCGAAACCTATACCGAAATCCAGGCCATGGAACTGCTGCGTGATGCCGGGATGCCGGCTTCCCCGAGCACGCTGGCGGTTGACGCCGACGCGGCCGTGCGTGCCGCCGGCGACCTTCGCGCGGCGGGCCAGGACATTCCTGTCGTCCTAAAAGTGGTCTCGCCAGACATCACGCACAAAAGCGACGTGGGCGGCGTCAAGCTCAGCATCCGGGGCGAGGACGCGGTGCGACGCGCTTATGTGGACATCATGGCCGCGGTAAGCCAGCATCGCCCCGACGCCCGCGTCGAGGGGGTGCTCGTCGCGCCCATGGCGCCCAAGGGCGTGGAATGCATCGCTGGCGTGCATTGCGACCCCGTGTTCGGGCCCGTGGTCATGTTCGGACTGGGCGGCGTTTTCGTCGAGGTGCTGAAAGACGTCAGCTTCCGGCTGGCGCCCTTTGGCCGCGATGAGGCCCTCGACATGATTCGCGAGATCAAGGGATACGCGCTGCTGCAGGGCGCGCGCGGGGCGCCTCCGTGCGATGTCGATGCCCTGGCCGACGCGCTGGCCACCCTATCCCGGTTCGCGCATGCGCGAGCGGGGGAATTCAGCTCGGTCGAGATCAATCCCTTGCTGGCGCTGCCCGAGGGTCAGGGCGCGGTGGCGCTGGACGCGGTGGTGATTCGGAAAGGCCAACCGGCATGAGGCACTGGGCGTTTGGACCAGCTAGCCCGCATCCAGAACGCGCGCCGGGATCTCCGGCCGCGCATCCTGACCCGGACGCCAAACGCCCATCGACTTCCTACAAATAATCTTTGTATCGGCGAATGTACTCGCGCGCGCTTTGGTTCAGCTCGCGCACACAGCGATCCGCCTCGTCCACATCGTTGCGAATCATGGCGTCAAGCAGCGTCCGGTATTGCTTGATTCCCATCTCGGCGCGCCCAGGCAACAACGCCACGCGGCGCATCGTCACTTGCATGCGTTCGTAAATTCGTTCAATCAGATCGCTGAGCACGGGGTTGTTGGCGATTTCGTTCACGCGATTACGGAACCGCACGATGGTGTCGACATGCGACTCGATGTCGCCGTCCCTCAACGTGTCTTCAAACTGCTGACCGAGCATCTGCTGAAGCGCTTCGTAGTCGCTTGCCGAAGCATTCTCCATGGCCAGGCGAACGGACAGGCTGTCTAGCGTCTCGCGGACCTGGTAGAGGCGATAGGTGGTTTCCATGTCAACGGGAACCACCACCGCGCCCTTGTTCGGAACCCGTTCGATCAGGCCGCGGTCTTCCAGCGTAGCCAGCACCTCACGGGCCTTGGCGCGCGGGATTCCGTAGTTCTTCACGAGATCTTCTTCCGGCAGGCGCGAACCCGGCAGCAACGCTTGGGAAGCGATGCGCTGTCGCACATCCAACACGACGACCTGGGTGGACGGCATGCTTTTGCGCTCTTTTGCAGGGGCGGATTGCGCTTTTGGTTTCTTCGGAGAAGTGGCCATGTTTTAAGCAGGTCGAGACAAGGTTTTGACGCCGTCGATCATAGCACTCTTATCGCACTCAAGATTGTGCACAATCTTGCGCTCATGCTCGTATTTTCTTATTGACACAATGATTTGTGCCAGCGCAAGATACCCCACATCGCATCACCTGACGCCGATTTCCGAAGGAGAGTGCCTTGTCCTCAGCCGTGCTTGCATCCCTGCCGGGCCCGATTTGCCAGCAGTACCAAATAAAGCGGGACGCGCTTGTCGCTCGCGGAGTCGCCAATGGAGCGCCCATCTTTGCGGCCCGCGCAAGCGGGTCCGAAGTGGTCGACCTCGACGGCAATACCTACCTGGATTTCGCGGGGGGCATCGGCACGTTGAACGTGGGCCACGCGCACCCGGAGGTCGTTGCCGCGGTCAAGCGCCAGGCAGACGACTATCTGCATACCTGCTTCAACATCGTCATGTACCCCGGCTACATCGACCTCGCCGAAATGTTGGTCAAAAGGCTGCCCGGCGACTGGCCCAAGAAGGTGATGCTGCAAAGCACCGGCTCAGAGGCCGTCGAGAACGCAATAAAGATCGCCCGACGCGCAACGGGGCGTCAGGCAGTGGTGGCATTTGAGGGCGCGTTCCATGGGCGCACCAACATGGCCCTTGCCCTGACTGCGAAGGCGCCCGCCTATAAAACCGGCTTTGGACCCCTTGCCAGCGAGGTGTACAGGGCGCCCTTCCCCTACGTGTATCGCACTGGCGCCGACGAAGAAACCGCGGCTCGCCAGGCCTTTGAGCGTTTCGAACGCATGGTCGAAACCGAAATCGGCGCACGACAAGTCGCCGCAGTCATCATCGAACCCGTGCAAGGCGAGGGAGGCTTTCACGCTGCGCCGGCCAGCTTCATGCGCCGGCTACGCGAATTCTGCACAAGCCACGGCATCGTCCTGATCGCCGACGAGATCCAGTCCGGTTTTTGCCGCACGGGCCGCTGGTTCGCCATCGAGCACAGCGGAATTACCGCCGATCTCTACACCCTGGCCAAATCCATGGGCGGCGGCATGCCGATCGCCGCCGTGGTCGGCCGCGCCGAACTCATGGACGCGCCCGATGTCGGCGGCCTGGGCGGGACCTACGCGGGCAATCCCCTGGCCTGCGCAGCGGCGCTGGCCGCAATCGCCGTCATGGAACGAGACGACTATGCCGGCCGCGCGGAGGCGCTGGGCCGTCAATTGGCCGAGCGATTCGACGCATGGAAACGCGACATTCCCATCGTGGGGGACGCGCGCGGGCTGGGCGCGATGCGCGCCGTGGAAATCGTCACGGACAAATCCACCCACCGTCCGGACGGCCAGGCCACCGCGCGCATCGTGCGGCGCGCATATGAAGCCGGTCTGATCCTCGTGAAGGCGGGTTTTCATGGAAACGTGCTGCGCTTTCTTGGCCCGCTGAACATGAGTGCCGAGCAGTTGCAGCGTGGTTTGGACATCCTTGAAAAATCCATCAATGCCGAGGTGCGCGCATGAATACGCTATTGAAGTTGGACAACGCGCGTAAGGTCGTGCATCTGTTGGGAGACGCGCGCCCCGGCATGAATGTGCTGGTGCTGTACGACTACTACACCGAGCAGAATGTCCAGCCGCTGGCCATCGCCATCAACGAATGCGGCGCCATTCCCCACATGCTGCAGATACCTGGCAGCCGCCAGCATGGGCGCCCGTTTTCGCCCATCGTGGCCGACGCCATGTGCGGCGCGGACCTGGTCATTGCGCTGACGCGCGCCAATGCCGCCCATACCGAAGCGCGGCAAAAAGCGACTCGCGCCGGCGTCGGGGTCATTGTCTTGCCCGAATCGGATTTGCCGGATTTCTTTATGGCCGAAGGCTGGAACGCCGACTTTCAAGCCTTGCGTCCGCAAATCCAGGGGTTGGCTGATGCGCTCACCCACGCCGATACGGCACGGGTCACCAGCGCTGCGGGTACCGACATAACGATGAGCATTGCAGGTCGTCGTGGCCGTGCGCTGCATGGATTTGCGAACACGGAAGACATCTCGGCGGGTTACTGCCTCGAATCCAGTCTGGCCCCCGTTGAAGGCACAGCCGAAGGCGTCATCGTGGTGAACGCCAGTATCCCCGGCGTGTCACTGATCCGAGACGAATCGGTTCGCATCACATTTGAGCGCGGCATGGCCGTGTCCATCGAGGGCGGGGCCGAGGCTGCCAAATTCCGGGATCTGCTTGCCGGGTTCCACGATCCCCTGGTCTACAACCTGGGCGAACTGGGTGTCGGCATGAACCCCTGCTGCCAGCTGGACGGAACGATGCTTTCCGATGAAAGCGTGTACGGGTCCATCCAGTTGGCGCTCGGCACCAGCGCCTACATCGGCGGAACGGTCAAGGCGGCCGCCCACTACGACACCATCGTGACCGATGCGCAACTCTGGCTGGACGGCAAGCTGGTCCTCGACGGCACCACGCTGCACCTTGGGGACGCGCGATGAGCATTCGACTGGACCGCGGCCAGAACGGAATCGTCACCGTCTTGATGGACAGGCCTGCCAAGCGCAATGCCTTCACGCTCGACATGTATCGTGAGTTTGGTGATGCATTCGACACGCTCAACGCCGATGACAGCGTCAGGTGCATCGTGGTGCGCGGCGCGGCAGGCGCTTTCTGCGCCGGTAGCGATATCGGCGGGTTCGACGAAACCCGCAGCGGCGCGGAACAGGCGCGAGAGTACGCCGAGTTCACGCTGGCCATGACCGACCGGCTCAAGCTCACGCCGCATCCCACGGTCGCATGCATCGAAGGCGCGTGCGTGGGCGGCGGGCTGGAGATCGCGGCCATGTGCGATATCCGCATTGCGGGCCGGGGCGCCCGATTTGGCGTGCCGATCAACCGCATCGGATTGACCCTGGACTACCGGGAACTGGCCGATCTGCTGGCCGTCATCGGTGGCACGCGCACGCTGGAAATACTGCTCGAAGGCGCCGTTTTTGGCGCAGACGAGGCACTGAACAAGGGCCTCGTCACCAGAGTGGTGGACGACGACAAGGTTGGCGATGAAGCTTACGAAGCTGCCGGGCGTATCGCCGCGGGCGCTCCCCTGGTCAACCGCTGGCACAAACAATTCGTGCGTCGCTTGCAAGCTGGCGGCGAACTGGCCGAACACGAACTGGCTCAGGCCTATGCCTGCTTTGACACCGAGGATTACCGCAACGGGCAGCGCGCCTTCCTGAAAAAGGAAAAGCCTGTCTTTGCAGGTCGCTGAAAGGAAAGACATGAAGCAGAACACTGCCGCGATGCCGCTGGAAGGCATCAAAATTCTGGACCTGTCCCAAATCATGGCCGGGCCGTACTGCACCATGGTTCTGGCGGATCTGGGCGCCGAAGTCATCAAGATCGAAAAGCCTGGCGCGGGCGACGATTCCCGAGAAATGGGGCCCTATGTAAACGGAGAATCGAGCTGCTTTGCCCAGATCAACCGCAACAAGCTGGGCATTTCCCTCAACCTCAAGCGACCGGAACTTCGCGAAACCGTGCTGGAAATGGTGCGGTGGGCCGATGTGCTGATCGAGAACTACCGCGTCGGCGTCGCCTCCGCGCTGGGGCTTGACTACGAAACGCTCAGCGCCATCAATCCCCGCTTGGTCTATTGCTCGATCTCGGGCTATGGGCAGACCGGGCCGTATGCGGGCAAGGGGGGATTTGACCTGGTGGCGCAGGGCATGACTGGCATCATGAGCATGACCGGCGAGCCAGACGGACGCCCCCTCAAGTCGGGTATCGCCATCTATGACGTAGGCGCCGGACTGACCGCTACCTACGCCATCCTTGCCGCCTGCATTCACCAGCAGCGCACCGGCGAAGGCCAGCACATCGACATCTCGCTCGCGGAATGTGGACTGCCCTGGTTTATCTGGGAGGCCGCGGCCTACTTCTCGGAAGGCACGGTACCCAAGGCTACCGGAAGCCGCCACCGCGTGTCCGCACCCTATCAAGCCTTTAGCACCGGCGACGGCTACATCGTCATTGGCGCCGCGAACCAACGCACCTGGGAAAAGCTCTGCACCGACGTCCTGGGTCGCCCGGAGCTGATCCACGACCCGAGATTCCTGACCAATAGCGACCGTCTGGACAACATCGCCGAACTGGAGCCACTGCTGGAAGCCGAATTCGCGCGCGCCGACGCGGCTAGCTGGATCGCCCGATGCGAAAAGGCCCAAGTGCCGTGCGGCCCCATCAACGATTTCCACCAGGCGATGCAGGATCCGCATTATGCGGCTCGCGGCATGGTTCAAGAACTGGACCACCCAAAGCTCGGCCGCATGAAAACGGTCGGCATACCCACTAAATTTTCTCGTACACCGGGCCAGATCAGGCGGGCTGCGCCCCTGCACGGCGAGCACACTGACGAAGTCCTGCTTCGCTTTGGCGCGTCGCCAGAAACTATCGCGCAATGGCGCGAACACGGCATCGTTCAGTAAAGAAGCAGATATCTCCACAGCACAAAAAAAAGCAGTCAAGGGGCCGGGCAGTCAGCCGGCATATTCGAAGTGAAGAATCGCGTCTCACGCGAAATCAAGGAACGAATATGAAAACGCAGCAACCCAAGAACACGTCCCGCCGCGACTTTTTATCGGTTGGCCTGGTGCTGGCTGGCGCAAGCCTGGCCCCCTGGAGCCTGCGCGCCGCGCCCGCGGGGCAGCCATTTCGCATCGGCGCGCTCAATTCCATCACCGGCGTGGGCGGCCCGTATGGGGTGCCGATGCTCGAAGCCATTCGACTGGCTGTCGACGAGGTGAACGCCGCAGGCGGCGCCGCCGGGCGTCAGCTGCAGCTTTTCGCCGAAGATGATCAGACCAAGCCCGACGCTGCAGTCCTCGCGGCGAAAAAGCTGATCGAGGTGAATCAGGTCCAGGCGGTGGTCGGAATTTGGCCCTCCTCGGTGGGTCTGGCTGTCATGCCCATCACCAACAACGCCGGTCTCATCATGATGAACACCTGCGGCGCCCCTGAAATGCTGACGGAGAACCGCAAAGGCCTTGCCTGGATGTTCCAGGCATCGAACGCGGTCTTTGGACGCGCCTTTGCTGAAGTGGCACGCCAGCGCGGCTTCAAGCGCCCGGCAGTCATGGCCTTCAACAACTCCACCTTTGTTGGGCTGGCCAACTATTTCAAAGAGACGTGGGAGAAAGACGGCGGCAAGGTCAGCAGCATGGTGATCTACGAACCCAATCAGACCACCTACCGAACCGAATTGAACCGCGTCCTTGCAACGAAACCGGATGTGATCGCAATGGGCTCGTATCGCCCCGACGCAACGATTTTGCTGCGCGAGTGGTACCAGACCGGTCAGGACTGCAAGTTCATCATGCCGGGCTGGACCGCCAACGAAGCGCTGGTCAAGGCGCTGGGCAAGGAGGTCACCGAGGGCATCATCTCGATTTCCAACGTCGCGGCAAGCGGAAACCCGGCTTACAAGAGCTTCTCCGAGCGGTTCCGCGCCAAGGTCAAGCACGATCCCGATGTGTTTGCCGCCCAAAGCTACGACATGGTCATTGCGCTGGCCCTGGCCATCGAAGCCGCCGGACCGACAGCCGACATCGCCGCCATCAACGGCCAGGTCAAGGCGGTCACCCGGCATGGCGGGGAAAAGATCTCTTCGTTTGCGCAGGGCCGTGATCTCATCCGCGCCGGCAAGGCGGTGGACTACGACGGCGCATCGTCAAACCTGGAGTTCGGCGCGCATGGCGAGACCGTGCCGGATTTCGGCGTATCGGAAATCGAAAACGGCAAACTGGTACTGAAAGAGACCGTGCCGGGTACGCGTTGAAGCGGAGCAACGATGGAACTCATCCCGATCTTGAACGCCGTCATCAATGGCATCGTGCTAGGCACCTTGTTGTCACTGCCAATCCTGGCGATCACCATGGTGTTTGGCATATCGCGCTTTCCCAACGCGGCGACGGGCGACTACATGACGCTTGGCGCGTACACAGCCGTCGCCACCCAGGCGTGGATCGGCAGCTCACTCGTGCTTGCCGTGGTAAGCGCCAGCGTGGTGACCGCACTGATCGCCGTATTTTTCTATCTGTGGGTCTTCCGGGCGCTTGCTAAACGCTCCAACGTGGCGCGTCTGATCGCCTCGCTGGGCGTGGCGTTCGTCGTACGCACGACGATCACCTTTTTCGCGGGCCAGGACCAGTACAACCTGGAAATGGGCCGGATCATGCGTGCGTGGAACTGGCATGGCATTCGCATCCTGCCCATGGACGTCTACATCCTGCTTACGGCCATCGGTGCGTTGGGGATCGCGTTTGTGATTCTGCATGCCACGCCACTGGGACGGCGCATGCGGGCGGTGGCCGACAACCCAGACCTCGCCGCCGCCAGCGGCATCCGCTCACGGCGGGTCATGCTTTATCTGTGGCTGTTGAGCGGCTTCTTCTGCGGGCTGGGCGGGGTTCTGCTGGCCATCAAGGCAGTGGTCGTCCCCGAACTCGGATTCGAGCTATTGATGCCGATGTTCGCAGCAGTGATCCTGGGCGGCATTGGCAATCCCATCGGGGCCGTCGTCGGTTCCCTGATATTCGGGATCTCGCAGGAAATCGCCACCCTTTACGTTGGCCCCTCCTACAAGATTGTCATCGCCTTCCTGGTCTTGCTGGTGCTGTTGTTGTTCCGGCCGCAGGGTCTGTTTGGCCGCCCGATCATGGCGAGGTAAAGAGAGATGGAATCCTATTTGATTGCAATCTCCATCGGCATTCTTATCTACATGCTGATGGCTCTGGGTCTGTCGCTGCACTATGGCTTCACGGGCCTGGTCAACTTCGGGCATGTCGGCTTTTTTGCCATCGGTTCCTACACCTCTGCGCTGCTCGCGCTTCAGGGGGTACCCATCCCCTTGGCGATGGTGGGCGCAACGCTGCTCACCGCACTGGCGGCCTGGCCGCTGGGGATCGTCGCCTTACGGCTGGGAAGCGATTATCTGGCCATCGTGACGCTCGGGTTCTCGGAGTCCGTCCGGATGATGCTCCAGAGCGAGGAATGGCTGACTCGAGGCATGCACGGTCTGCCGGGCATACCCCGTATGTATGAAGGTTGGATCCCCGCCGGCCAGATCGATCTGGCCATCATGTTGACCTTGCTCGCCGTCAACGGGGCGGTGTTCTGGTTGGTCACGCGCGTCGTCAAAAGCCCGTTCGGACGGGTCATTGAAGCGGTTCGCGACAACGAAGTCGCGGTAAGGGCGCTGGGCAAGGACCCGGCTCGCTTCAAGACCCGCTCGCTCATGCTGGGCGCAGGCCTGGCGGGTCTTGCGGGCGCCTTTCAAGCGCACTACCTCACGTTCCTGAGCCCCGAGCAGTTCGTTCCGCTCATTACCTTCTATATCTGGATCGCCATCTTTGTCGGAGGCGCCAACCGCCTGCTCGGTGTCGCCTTGGGCACCGTCATCATGGTCGGCTTTCTTGAGGGGTCTCGCTTCGTCCGGGACTTCGTGGGCGGCATCTCCGAAGTGCAGATGGCCAGCGTGCGAATCTGGGTCATCGGCATGGCATTGATTCTTATCGTGCTGTATCGGCCGCAAGGGATCTTGGGAACAAAGGCGGGGAAGTCGACATGAGCCTTTTGACTGTCAGAAACGTTAGCGCCGGGTTCGGCGGAATGCTCGCCTTGGACAATGTCAGCCTGGACCTGAACCAGGGCGAACTTCTGGGCCTGATCGGCACGAATGGCGCGGGAAAGAGCACGCTGTTCTCGGTAATCACGGGGTATGTCCCCAGCCGGGCTGGCGTCGTCCAGTTCGACGGCCGCGACATCTCTCACATGGCCGTGCACACCCGCGTGCGCCAAGGCCTGGCGCGCACATTCCAGGTGCCGCGGGAATTCTCTCAGCTCACCGTCATGGCCAACATGATGGCGGCTGCGCCAGACGCGCAGGGCGAGAAGTTGCTGTCGATCTTCTTCAATCCGGGGAAAGTGCAACGGGAAGAGGAACAGGTGGCCGAACGTGCCCGCGACTTGCTGCAATTTCTTAATCTATCGCGGGTCGCGGACACCCAGGCAGGCAAACTTTCCGGCGGACAAAAGAAGCTGCTGGAGCTAGGACGGCTGCTCATGCTGGAGCCTCGCTGCATCATGCTTGACGAGCCTTTCGCTGGCGTCAATCCGGTGCTGATCGGCGAGTTGTCAGAACGCATCGTGGCGTTGAACGAACGCGGCATGAGCGTGCTGATCATCGAGCACAACCTCGAAGAACTTTCGCGCATCGTGCCTCGCATGTATGTGATGGACCGCGGCAAGGTCATTGCAGAGGGAAAGCCGCGGGACGTGCTCTCCCAGGACGCGGTTCGCGAAGCTTACATGGGGGGTGTGATATGAACGTAACCAATGCCGCCGCACCGATCCTCACCATAGAAAACATGGCCGCAGGCTATGGAGACGTCGATATCGTCAGTGGCATCGACCTTCATGTGAAGCCGCGCGAGATCGTCACGATCGCTGGCACGAACGGGGCCGGCAAGTCCACGGTCATCAAAGCCGTCATGGGCCTGCTGCCGCGGCTGTCGGGGTCGATCACCTTCGACGGGAACGACCTGCGCCGGGCCGCCGTGGAAGATCGCGTGCGCCTGGGCATCTCTTACGTGCCGCAAGTGCAGAACGTGTTCGGCGAGCTCACCGTGCTGGAGAACCTTCAGGTCGTCGAACACGTCAGCGATGCCCGTCGACGCACCGAGGAAATGTTTGAACTCTTCCCGGCGTTGGCGCAGCGGCGCCGCACCCACGCCGCCAATCTTTCCGGCGGCGAACGCCAGCAATTGGCGTTTGCTCGCGCGTTGATGCCTTCCCCTCGCATGGTGCTGCTCGACGAGCCGTCCGCGGCATTGTCGCCCGCGCTGACTTCCCAGGTGTTCGAGGAAGTGCAACGCCTGCCCCAGTTGGATATCGCGGTGCTGATGGTCGAACAGCGGGCCCGCCAGGCGCTGGCTTTCAGCGACCGCGGATACATCCTGGATTCCGGCCGCATTGTCTTGACCGATACCGGCCCCAACCTGCTCGCAAATGAAGAAATGGCGGAACTCTACATCGGGCACCGTCACGACTCCCAAGGAGAACCCGTATGACCGCAACCAAGGCGCCCGGACGCCCTGCACCCTCGGAGCGCGCCCACCTTACCCTGGCAGAGGGGCTGCGCGCCCTGGACAAGGGCACGCTCAGCGCCGAAGCCTGGGCGCAGGCTTGCCTGGAACGAATTGCTCAGCGCAACCAGGATGTCAAGGCGTGGGTGCACGTGGCGGGCGAAGCCGCGTTGGCGCAAGCGCGCGCCATCGACCGGCGCGGCCGCCGCACTCGATACGAGGGTGCGCCGATCGGCATTAAAGACACCATCGACACCGCGGACATGCCCACCGAACTGGGCGAACCCGAGATCTTCACTGGGCGTCAGCCTACGCAGGACGCGCCGGTGGTGACGCGCGCGCGAGAACAAGGGTTCGTGCTGCTGGGCAAGAACACCGTGTCTCGCCACGCGATCATGCTGCCCGGTCCGTGCCGCAACCCCCACGACCTGACCCGTAGCCCGGCCGCCTCCTCCGCGGGTTCGGGCGCGGCCGTGGCAGACTTCATGGCCCCCTTGTCCATCGGCACCCAGACCGCCGGCTCCATCTTGCGGCCCGCTTCCTTCAGCGGCGCCGTCGGATTCAAGCCCACGCTTGACGCCATCCCGTATGTCGGCATCCGAAGTTATTCGCGGCCGCTCGATGTGATCGGTCCGCTTTGCAGGTCCGTGGAAGATGCGCAGCTCTTCATGCATGCGTTCGTGGGCGATCCGCGCTTTGCACCGTCGCTGGAAAGCGGTAACGCGCTGCGCCTTGGCGTGTGGCGTCCCCGCGCCTGGCCCGAAGCCGAACCCGCGGCGCAAGCCGTCTTCGAGGAATGCCTGAGCCGGCAGACGGCCGCGGGCGTTTCATTGCAGGTCTTGTCCATGCCTGCGGCCTATGAAGAAATCGGCGACATTCAGGATGTCATCATGGCCTACGATTTAGCGCGCGAATACGCGCATATCCGCCGCGATCACGCCGCATTATGCGACCCCGAGCTGCTTGCCTACCTGGCCCTGGGCGACACGTACACCGACGCCGACTATGCAGCCGCATTGGACGCCGCCGACAAGTGCCGGCGGGCGTTCTATGACATTGCCCGCGACGTGGACGCCATTATCATGCCTGCCACGTTGGGCGTGGCCACGCCCGCCGAAAGCACGGGCAGTTCGGTGTTCATCCGCGCGTGGTCATTGCTGCACAATCCCTCGATTTCACTGCCGGTCGGACGCAGTCCGGAAGGTTTGCCCCTTGCCGTGCAGCTCGTTGGCTTCCAGAAGGAAGATCCCAAGCTGCTGCAGCATGCGCGCCGCGTGGAGTCCATTCTCGGGAACCGGGCCGGGGAAACGTAGCGGGCGGAGCATTTATCGCCGTGCCGTCTACTGCTCCTTCAGCCCCAACGATTTCATCAACGGCGCGAATAATTTCTTTTCGTCCTGCACGCGCGTGGCGTAGTCGGCCACGCTCAGCGGTATCGCCTCGGCGCCCGCATCCAGGAAGCGCGCCTTGATATCCGGCCGCGCCAGCACCTTGTTGATCTCGGCGTTCATGCTTTCGACCACATCATCGCGGGTGCCCGCGGCCGCATACACGCCGAACAGGCTGTCCGCGAACACACCGTCAATGCCGGCCTCAGTGAAGGTCCGGATGTCGGGCGCCACGGCCGCGCGTTGCCGGCTTGCCACCGCCAGCACCTTCAATTTGCCCGCCTGCACCATGGGAAAGACGGTGGCGGGTCCAAACGCGAAATCGATCTGGCCCGCGGCCAGGTCCTGTATCGCCGGCGCCACGCCGCGATACGGCGCGTGGGTGGCCTGCATGCCCGTGGCCTGCTTGAGCAGCTCGCCGGCCAGATGCGGCGTCGTGCCGTTGCCGGCCGACCCATAATTCAAAGGATCGGGCCGCTTGCGCGCGTATTCCACGAACTCTTCGAGCGTATTGACGCCAAGCGAGGACCGGACAAACAGGAACAACTGGCTGTTGGCCAGCAGGGCGACCGGCCTCAAGTCCCGTTGCGGGTCGAACGGCATGTTGGCGAACATCAGCGGGTTGACCGATTCAGTCGTCGACGGATTGAGCAGGAAGGTATGGTTGTCGCGGCCGTTGCGGACCACTTCGGCCCCCGCCAGATTGCCGCCCGCACCGCCCCGGTTTTCCACGATGACGGTCTGCTTCAAGGCCTCGGCCAAGTGCGGCTGCACGGTGCGGGCCAGCACGTCGACCAGCCCGCCGGGCGCCAGCCCCACGACCAGACGAACGGGCTTGGTGGGCCACGCCGCAGACGATGTTTGTGCATGGCTGCCCGTCGTCCAACCCGTCAACGCCAGCATCATCACGGCCAGACAACGTCTACGCAGCAGCATGCAATTCTCCTTAAGGGGGCTCTACCCCGCGATCGTGCGCCCGGTGCGTCACGCGCCGCACCACCGTGAACCGCCCTGATTGCGCATCGCGGCGGCGGCCCCGCATGTGCCGCTCATTCTTCACAAAAGTTTAAGCATAAAGAATCCCGGATAACCCTAGCTTGCCGGCCGCAGGCCAGGCTTTCCTATTCGCCGGTCTGTGACAGTTCGTGCTCCAGCCCGGCCTCCAGCTGCCGCGCCACGCGCCCCAGTCCCCGGTTCAGGGGCCATACGATGGAAAGGTCAAGACCGCCTTCCACATCGACGGGTACGACGTTCAGCCCATGCCGACGCGCGTACAGGCCGCTCATGCTATCGAGGATGGCCACGCCCAGGCCGCGTTCCGCGAAAGCGCAGGCGGCCGAGTACTGATTCACCTCGATCACGGGCAGAAAGGGCAGCCGCTCCTGCTCGAACTGCCGCGCCGTAAGCGCCCCCACCTGCAAGTGGCGACTGAGCGAGATATAGGGGATGTCCGCCAGATCGGACAAGGCGAGACGACGGCGATCCGCCAGCGCGTGGCCGGCCGGCATCACTGCCTGCAGGGTCAACCGCGCCAGTGTGCGCTGACCCACGTTCGGCAGCGCGGCCGAGCCGATCACGATGCCGATATCGATACGCTGATCGGCCGCCAGCCCCGCCACGCCCAGCGTCATGTCCGTACGCACGCTGACGCGCACGCCGGGCTCGCGGGCTTGCAACCACGCCATCGCACCGGGCAGGATGCTCGCGCCCACGGCCGCCACCGCCCCCACGCCCAGCCTCGCCTGCGCCCCGCCCCGCATGCTGGCCGCCACCCGTTCGGCGTTGTCCATCGCCGCAAGCGCATGAACGATCTCCGGCAGCAACATGCGGGCCTCGGCGGTCAGCGCCAGCCGGCGTTTCTCGCGGCTGAACAGCGCAAAGCCCAACTTGTCTTCCAGCGACTTCAGCATCGCGCTGGCCGCGGGCTGCGACATCCCGGTGGCCGCAGCCGCCAAGGTGACGGAACCGGTTCGCCCCACCGCTTCAAACAGCGCCATCTCGCGTTTATTCATGCAAGCCCCGTTGTTCATACATATTCATGTATGAGATGACTAAATATATATATTTGACTATATCAATCCGCCTGCCGGACACTGGCTCCACATCACAACAGCCGGCGCCGCTTCGATGCGGCGCACGGCAATACCGCGAGGAGACAACGATGCAGACGAGACCTGGCGCTCACCCACGCAGGCTGCTGGCCAGATTGCTTGCACCGCTGCTTGGCAGCGCGTTGCTGGCTTTCGTGGCCCCCGCCCTGTCCGACACCCCGGCCGGGGGCACGATCCGGATCGTCGTCGGCGCCCCGCCGGGTGGCGCGCCCGACACCGTGGCCCGCATCGTGGCGCAGCACATGCAGGTGGGCGGGCGAGCCGTGATGGTCGAAAACAAGAACGGCGCCGCTTCCATGATCGCGGCCGCCTATGTGGCCCGCGCGCGGCCCGATGGCAACACCCTCTTGCTCGCCAGCCAGACGACGGTCGCGGTCGCGCCCACGCTGCAGAACGTGACGACGTTCGACCCCATGAAGGATTTCACCGGTGTGGCGTTGGTGGGCAGCGCGCCGCAGGTGCTGCTGGCCGGGCCGAAACTACGCGCCAACTCCGTCCAGGAACTCATCGCGCAGGCCAAGGCCGCGCCGGGCGAGATCGATTTCTGTTCGGGCGGCATCGGCACCTCGCCCTACATGGCGGCCGTGCTGTTTGCCCAGACCGCGGGAATCGAACTGCACAGCATCCCGTTTGCCGGCGAACAAGCCTGCATCACTGAAATGCTGGCAGGCCGCCTGCCGTTCATGTTCGCCAATGCCTCGACGGCCCTGCCCTACATGAAGGACCAGCGCCTGCGCGCCCTGGCCGTGACGAGCAACGCGCGCGTCAGCTTCGCGCCGCAGTTACCTACAACGGCCGAAGCGGGCCTCAAGGACTACGAGGTCGCGACCTGGCTTGGCCTGCTTGCCCCCGCCGCCACGCCGCCCGACGTCGTCAACGCACTGAACGCGGAAGTGCGCCGCGTGCTGCGCCTGCCGGATGTGCGCGAGAAGCTGCAGGCGCAGGGCTATGCGCTGTCGGACGACAGCCCGGCGGCGTTCACCCGCTACTACCAGGCCGATCGCGACAAATGGGTGCGGCTGATCCAGACCGCCGGCATCAAGCAGAACCCCTGAGCGCCGACGTTTGAATGCGTTTCCCGACCCCGAACCTTTCGAGCCTCCCATGAGCCGTACCCAGTCCGCCGCTTCTTCCGACGACCCGCGCACCGTGTTGGGCGTCCATCACAGCCCTGTCGCCGGCACGATTCCGCCCGGCGCCTGCGATTGCCACGTACACATCTTCGGCCCCTTCGACCGCTATCCGCTTGCCGAAAACCGCGTGTTCATGCCGGGGCTCGCCTCGACCGACGATCTGCTGGCGCTGCACGCGGCGCTTGGGGTTGACCGGGCAGTGGTCGTGCAGGCCAGCCCGCAAGGCACCGACAACCGCTGCATGACCGATGCCCTTGCCACCCTGAACGCGGCAGGCCACGCGTCGCGCGGCGTCGCGGTACTGGCGCCCGATATCTCGCGCGAGGGCCTGCGCGCGCTGCATGCGGCGGGCGTAAGAGGCGCGCGCGTCAACCTGCAATCGTTCGGCCAACAGGATCCGGCCATCGCCCGCGATGCGCTGACGCGCACCGCCGAGCAAGTCGCCGACCTGGGTTGGCATGTGCAGATCTACACCACGCTGCCAGTGGTTGCCGCGCTGGCGCCCGCGCTGCGCGACTGCCCCGTGCCAATCGTGATCGATCACTTCGCATTGGCGAGCGCCGTCGCCGGCACGGGCCAGCCCGGCTTCGATGCGCTGCTGGAGACGGTGGCAACGGGCAATGTGTACGTAAAACTCTCCGCGCCGTATCGCCTTACGGTCTGGCAGGACGGCCGCCCGCCCATCCAGGCGCGCGAGATCGCACGCGCCCTGATCGATACGCGGCTAGACCGCATGCTGTGGGGCACCGATTGGCCGCATTCGGGAGCGTGGCCGGGTGTGGCGCGCACGCAGGATCGCAGCGAACCGCTACATCCCATCGACGATGGCGAACAACTGTCGGCGTTTTGCGCTTGGGTGAGCGAGGCGGAAAAGCAGGCGATCCTGGTGGATAACGCGGCGCGGCTTTATGACTTTTGAGGGTGGCGCCAGTCTGTACAGCCACGTGCCGAGGGTCTGAAAGCAGCGGCAGGAAACGCCCGCGTCACTCAGCCTGGGCCGATTCGCTCAGCGACTTGAGCACCGTCCACCCGGACTCGATGTGCTTGCGCATGGCCAGCATGGCGGCCGACGCGTCGCCCGACGCGAAAGCCTGCAGGATTTCTTCGTGTTCGCGCACGGCGTCCGCGCCGCGGCCCGAGGCGGAGTTGATCAGGTCGAACGGATAGCGGGCCCACAGGATCTGCACAAAATGCAGGGTCTGGGGCAATTGGGCGATGTCGTAGAGCTGGCGATGGAAGCGGTAGTTGATGCCGCGCGCGGTGGCGCGGTCGCCGCTTTCGAAGGACTTGGCGAAATCATCGGCCAGCACGCGCAATTCGGCGATGTCTTCGGTGGTGATGCGTTCGATCGCGGCACGCACGAGCTGCGATTCCAGCAGTAGACGCAGTTGCAGGATCTCGGCCGACGCGCCCGCGTCAAACGGGACGACCCGCGCGCCGCGGTAGGAATCGCCGCTGATGTAGCCTTCGGCCTCCAGCAGCTTGAGCGCCTCGCGCACGGGCGTGATGCTCAGGCGCAGTTGCTCGGCGATCTCGGCTTGCTTCAGTCGCGAGCCGCGCGGAAACACACCCGAAATGATGCGCTCGCGCAGATAGTCCGCGACCTGTTCCTCTTTTGTACGGTATTCCATCGATTAAGCCTGAGTGGCCCGGACGAACCGGATGAACCTGTTTGCAGGCCGCAAAGCCCATATGGGCCCGATTCTAACCGTTAAGCCCTGGCCGCACCCCCGGTTTCCGCGACGATGCGCCGGGCTTGCTCGACTACCGGCTTGTCGATCATCTTGCCGTCCACGGCGGTGGCGGCGCCGCCGCTTGCGTCGAACGCCTCCAGCACGCGCCGCGCCCAGGCCTGCTCGGATTCGGAAGGCAGCCAGGCCGCGTTGACCTGCGCCACCTGACGGGGATGGATGCACAGTTTTGCGCCGAAGCCAAGCAGCCGGGAACGGACCGCGTCGGCCCGCATCGCGTCCGGATCGTTGAACTCCAGGCTGACCCCGTCGATGGGCGCGGGCAGGCCGGCGTGGCGCGAGGCCAGCGCGATGGCCGTGCGCACTGGCGTCATCGCGTCGCCCTGGTCGGCAATGCCGCTGTCCATGGCGAAGTCGACGCTGCCGAACGCGATGCGCGCCAGGCCGGGCACGCGGGCGAGCGCCGCCAGGTCCATGTAGCCGTCCACGGTTTCGAGCAGCGCGATGACCCGGCGGCCCGGCAACGCGGCCAGCACCTGCGCGAGCGTGCCCGCGTTGGCCTTGGGCAGCATGACGGCCGCCTGCGGCAATGCGCGTAGGGCGGCCACGTCTTCGGCGTGCCAGGCGGTGTCGGCGGGGTTGATGCGCACGCACGCCTGACCGCCGTTTGACAGCCATCTGGCCGCCTGGGCACGGGCGGCGTCCTTCGCAGCGGGCGCGACGGCGTCCTCCAGGTCCAGAATGACCTCGTGCGCGCCGCTGGCAACGGCGCGGTCGTAGCGTTCGGGCCGGTCGCCCGGAACGAAGAGCAGGCTGCGAGAGGGTCGGTTCACAAGGCGCTCACTCGAAGACGACGTCGTTGGAGTTGGTGATGCGGCAGAACCGCTGCAGGCTCTTGATCGCGTTGTCGTGCTCTTCGGCGGTCAGGCCGCAGCAGCAGTCCTCCAGGACGATCATCTCGTAATCGCGGTCGTGGCCTTCGCGCACCATGGCCTGCACGACGGCGTTGGTGGAAATGCCCGAGCAATAGATACGCTTGATGCCATGGGCGCGCAGGATGGATTCCAGGCTGGTGCTGTAGAACGGACTGACGCGATGCTTGACGATGTCGAAATCCTGCGGCTGGCGGCCCAGGTCGGGATGCACTTCGGTGCCCCACTCGCCCAGCTTGAAGATGCCGTTCTTGCGCGCGCCCGAGAAGATTGGCGAGTTGGGCGGGCATTCGCGGTAATCGGGCGAAAATCCGACGCGCACGAAGCCGATGGGCAGGCCGGCGGCACGTGCCTTGTCCACCGCGCGCCGCGTATGTTGGATGATGCCGCGGCCGCGCACCTGTTCGCCGTAGCCGGCGCGGCCGTTGGGTCCGTCCGCATGGACCAGGTCGTTTTCCATGTCCAGCACCAGGTAGATGGCGTCTTTCATTGGGGGCTTTCCTCAGGGTTGGGGTTCGGAAGAATGGGGATAGTGGCCGGGGCGGCGGGCTTACAGGATCACCTCGCGTGCCTGCAGGTCCGCGCGTTGGGCTGAGTCCAGCCCCAGGAGCTCGCCGAAGACATAATCCTCGTCCTGGCCCAAGGCGGGCGTCAAGCGGCGGATCCCGATGCCGTCCGACTTGCTGAAGCGGGCGGGCGCACCCACCGCCAGGCGGGCCGGAATGCCGGGCGCCTCGACCGGCGTGACGGCGCCGCGTGCCTGCAGATGCGGGTCGGATGCGATGTCCTGCATGTCCCAGGATACGTGCGCGCACACGCCCGCCTGCTGCAACGCGTCGGCAGTGGCGTCGGCGTCGCACGACGCAAGCCACCGCGTGACCAAGGCGTCGATCTCGTCGCGATGCGCCAGACGCGAGGCCGCGTCCGAATAGCGCGCGGCGTCGTCTTCGTGGCCCAGGATACGCGCCAGCAGGCGCCATTGCGCGTCGTCGCGCACGGCCAGCGTCAGCCAGCGGTCCGGCCGCGCGGTGGGATAGACGCCGTGCGGCGACATGGCCAGGTCGGCATTGCCCGGCCGCTCGGGCGTCAGGCCCAGGCTGGCCAGGACCAGGGCGTCGCCAATCATGGCCGACGCGACTTCGCGCGCGGCCAGGTCCACGTGCTGCGCCTGGCCCGTACGCCGGCGTTGGTTCAGCGCGGCCACCGTGGCCAGCGCGGCGTGCATGCCGGCCGAGTGGTCCATCACGTGCCGCATCTCCACGGGCGGGCCATCGCTGTAGCCGCTCATCCAGCCCAGTCCGCCCCACGCGCCGAAAAGCGGCGCATAACCGGCAAAGTGCGAGTCCGGCCCGCTCTGGCCGCAGGACGACAGGGACAGCAGGACGAGGTCTGGCTTGACCTCGCGCAGCGCATCAAAGCACAGGCCCAGCCGCTTCATGACGCCGGGGCGAAAGCTCTCTGCCGCCACGTCCGACAACGCCACGATCCGCTTGGCGAGCGCGACGGCCTCGGGCTGCTTCAGGTTCAGGCGCACGGACAGCTTGTTGGCCGACACCTGGTCGAACGTCGCGGCGGACATGCGGCCATAGACGGCATGGGGCTTGCGAAACGCGTCGGGCCGCGTTGCGCTCTCGATCTTGATGCACTCGGCGCCCAATTGCGACAGCAGATGCGTGCAGAAAGGCCCGGCCGCGTGGATCGTGAAGTCGGCGATGCGCACACCGGCCAACGGCGCCCGTGGCGCACGGGCCGGATTGCCGCGGGAGTTGTCGGGTGGATTCATGACGATGCCTCCTGCGCCATCTCGTCCAGGGCGGGGACGCGTCCCTTCCTGGGCAAGGGCGTGCAACGGAATTGGAATGGCGCAACCAGGACGCCGGCGTCGCGTCCGCTGGCCAGCACCGCCGGCGCAAACAGGCCCCGCGCGGCCTCCTGTTCGCCGGCCACCACTTCGGCGGGCAGGCGGTACTTGGCCGCCGGCACGCCCAGTTCCTGCGCGCGCCGCACGATGTCTTCGACAGGATGACGGGCCATCCACTCGCGGACATGAGCGTTGATTTCGTCGCCGCGGCGGCTGCGCTCCAGCGGATCGCGCAACCCCGGATCGGCTGCCCACGCCGGGTTGCCCAGCAACTCGACGAGCGAGGTCCATTGCCGGTCCTCCAGCGTGAGCAATTCAATGAAGCCATCCTGCGCCTCGAACACACCGCCGTAGCGAAAGCGCCGGGTGGTCCGGTGCTCCAGCGACCCATCGCCCAGGCGTTGCAAGGCGAAAGCGCCCACGGACAGCACCGCGTCCTGCACCGACACGTCCACATGCTGCCCGCCGCTGAACGGCACGGCCCACCAGGCCGACAGCGCACAAAAGGCCGCCATCGCCCCGCCCTGATATCCGCCGAAGTGGCCGTAGATTTTCAGGGGGGGCCGGTCGGGAAACAGTTCGTTCGACAGGCCATTGGGCAGCAGAAAGCCTTCGCCGCCCGCATGCAGCAGGTTGACTTCCTCGCCATCCCAATCGGCCTTGGGCCCTTTGGCGCCGAACGGCAGGACGCTGACGTGGACCAGATCGGAAAAGCGCCGGGCGATCTCGCCCGGGTCCAGCCCCTGTGCCGCACGATCGCGCACCGGCGTGTCGTCGATGAGTATGTCGGCGCGCGCCAGTTCGCGATCGAGCAAGGCCCGGCCGGCCGCGGACGCGAGGTCGGCCGCCAGGCTGCGCTTGCCCACCGCGAGATATGCAAAGAGCGCGCTTTCGCCGTCATCCGTCAACGGCGGCGCCTGCCGCAGGCGGGAGCCGCCTGGCGGCTCCAGCATCACGACCCGCGCGCCCAGGGCGGCAAGCATCCGTCCGGCATAAGCGGCCGCCACCGTGTTCGAACGCTCCAGGACCCGGCACCCGGACAACGGCAGCGTGGCGGTTTGTGGCGTTTCATTGGACTGCATATGGGCTGTCTCGCAAGGTTGCGGCCGCGGGCCGGATCAGCGCGTCACCGGCAGTTCGAGGTCAACGCCCGAACCATCCAGGAACGCCGGCAGCCGCACATCGCGCGACGGCAGCGCCACGGTGGCGATCCCCGGCGTGGTCAGTTCGCCCCGCTGGTTCTCGGCCGCCAGTTCGATGTCCACCAGGCCGGTCTTGTCCTTGACGTACTTGCGCACCACCTTGCCCTTGCAGAAGGTCGTGTCGCCCATGATGTTGAAGCGGCGCATTTCCGTGCGCACGCGCTTGATGACACCTGCGTCGCCCATCCAGTTGGTCACCAGCGAGCACATCCACGACGACCGCTGCGGACCGTAGTCATACGTGCCGGGCACGCCGACCTCCTTGGCCACGGACTCGCGGTGGTGGCCAATGCCCGTGTATTCCACGCCGCCTCCCGCCTCCGGATTGCGGAAGAAGTGGCCCGGGTGCTTCACGGCCGCCTGCAGCACGACGCCGTGCGTGTGCCCGCGGCCGCAACCTACCAGAAAGCCCATCGTGTCCATCAGCGACAGCGGGCCACGCGCGATCGTCGGCAGCTCCTCGCCTTCCTGCACGTCTTCCCAGTAGCGCACATTGGCGCCGCGGATGTTCTTCGGCTCGTCCAGCACCATCTGGTCGATGCGGTCGCGTTCCTCGTCGGAGTACTCGTGCTGAACGATCTCCTTGTACTTGCCGGTTTCGCGCGCCGCCTTGCGCTCATGGCGGGTGCACGTTCCCAGCGCGCGGGCGACCAGTTCGCCGCGCTGGTTGTAGTAGCTGGCCTCCACGTATTGCAGCACCAGCCGGCCTGAGAACTTGCTTTCCTTTTCCTCCACGCCGACCACGCGTTCGATGGCGGTGATGCGGTCGCCGGGGCGGACGTGACGGAACAGTTCCCAATCGTTGCCGGCGTAGAAGCCGTGCACGCCGGGCAGGCCCCAGCGGGTGCGGCCCAGCCAGCCGAACGCCATGGGGAACATGGGATGGCCGAGAAGCGTGCCGTAGCGCGTGCCGGCGGCGTAGCCCGGATCGCGGTAGAGCGGATTGAGGTCGCCGATGCCATTGCACCAGTTGCGCAAGGTGTCCGCGGTGGCATCCTGCAGATAGGGGCCTTCGGGGCGCAGGTGCAAGCCGATCATCGCGCGGGCGGCGGTGACCGCTTCGTCCGTGATGCGGCCTTCGGCGGGCGCGTTTCCGACATCGGCTTGGGAAAGACTCATGACGTTGCTCACTTTTGATGCTCCTTGCTATCAGCGTGAATGCAGAATGCATTCTTCAAGAAATGAAAAAAAGGGGCGCACGACGGCGCTTTGGGGGTCATTCGATGCGGATACCGGCAGCCTTGATGATGTCGCCCCACTTTTGGCGTTCGTCCTTGACGAAGGCGTCCAACTGCGCGGGCGGCATCACCAGCGGTTCGACGCCAATGTCCAGCATGCGGCGGCGCATGTCGGGCTGCTCGAGGACATGACGGACGTGTCCGCCCAGCTCCTGCACGATGCCGGGCGGCGTGCCGCGGGGCGCGAACAGCGCGTCCCAGGCCACGACGTCGAATCCCTGAACGCCCTGCTCGGCCACGGACTTGACGCCCGGCAGCATGTCGCTGGCCTTGAGCGAGGTGATCGCGACCGCGCGCAACTTGCCGGTCGCCAGATGGGGACGTGCCGCGGTGACGGTGTCGATCGCCAGTGGAATCTGTCCGCCCATCGTGTCCGTCAATGACTGGCCGGACGCCTTGTACTTGACCGCGAACAGCGGCGCTTGCGCCGACTTCACAAACTCGGCGAAGACGACCTGCGCGGTCGTGCTGGGCAGCCCCACATTCAAGACATTGGGCTTGGCGCGGGCGCGCTCGATCAGCGCCGGCACGCTGTTGGCGGGCAAGTCCGCGTCCGACGTGGCGATCACCATCGGCAGCAGGCCGACCATGGCCACGCCAACGAAATCCTTCGCGGCGTCATAGCCGGGATTGGAATACAGGAACTCGTTGGCCGCGTTGGTGGCGTTGGTGCCAAAGAGAAAGGTGTAGCCGTCCGCCGGCGCCCGCGCCGCCGCGGCCGAGCCAATATTGCCGCCGGCCCCCGCCCGGTTTTCGATGACGATGGGCTGGTTCAGGCGCTTGCCGACTTCCTGGAACACCAGCCGGGCCAGCACGTCCGCGCCCTGACCGGCCGCGTAGGGCACGATGACGCGGATGGGCTTGTCGGGCCACGCCTGCGCGGCGGCCGCCTGGGGCAGGATACACAGCGCCGCCGCGGCCATGATCGCCGCATTGAAGGAGCGGCGGGCACTGTTGATCGGGAGCTTCATCGATGCGTCCTTGCGTGACGGTTCAGGGGGGAAATCAGCCGTTGAGCGCCAGGCCGGCGCGCGGCCAGCGCGCCGCGAAAAGCTGGCCGTGCCCCGACAGGGTGATGTAGGCGGTGCGCCGGCCAGCGCCCCCGAAGCAGATATTGGTGCAATAGCCCTCGGGCGCCTCGTGGAATTCCAAAAGCTCGCCGCCGGGCGAGATCACGCTGATGCCGCCGCGCACGAGCGTGGCGACGCAGACGTTGCCGCCCTCTTCGAGCGCCAGCGAATCGAAGCGTTGATAGCCGGGCAGGCCATGCACCAGGCGCCCGCCGTTGGGCGATGGCCAGGGTTCGGCGCCAAGCCGGCCGCGCTCGCCTTCAAGGATCGGGTATGACCACAGCCGGCTCGTTTCGGTCTCCGACACGTAGAGCACACTGCCGTCCGGTGACAGGCCCACGCCATTGGGCGTCAGCACGGGATGCGCGGCGCGGCGAATATGGCTGCCATCCGCGCGTGCGTAATACACCGCGCCGCGCAGTATGCGGTCCTCGAAGATCTTGCCGAAATCCGTGAACCAGAAGCCGCCGTCAGCATCGAAGACGATGTCATTGGGACCGTGCAGCGCCACGCCGTCGCAATGCGTGTACAACGTCTGCACAGTACCGGTGGCCACGTCCACGCGCTGGATGCTGCCGCCCGTGTAGCCGGCCGCGGGGCCCGTGGGCCGCGTGAAGCCGTTGTCGGTGCGCCAGCTGAAGCCCCCGTTGTTGCAGACGTAGACGTGCCCGTCCGGCCCCAACGCCGCGCCGTTCGGCCCGCCGCCAAGATCGGCTACCTTGCGCAGCTCGCCATCGGGAAGCACTTGGGTCAGGCGTCCCGCGGCGATCTCCACCACCAGCACGCTGCCGTCCGGCATGGCCACGGGCCCCTCCGGAAATTCGAGCCCGTTCGCCAGGACTTCGCCTTGTAGTTTCAGATGTTCCATTGCGGTTCCGTTCATGCGTGGGTTGTGGACGACGCGGACGGGCTGGCCTGCCCTCGCGCGCCCAAGTAGGCGTCGATCGCGCGCTGGCGCCCTTCGCGGCTGCGCAGCGCCTGCTCGTCCAGCTCGCCCACGATATGGCCATGCCGCAGCACCCAGGCCCGCTCTGCCAGCCGCGCCGCGACGTGAAAGCTCTGTTCCACCAGCAGCGCCGCCAGCTTCTGCTCGCGCTGAATGGTGGCCAGGCGTTCGTACACGCGCGCCACCAGCAGCGGCGCCAGACCCAGCGATGGCTCGTCCAAAAGAAGCAGGCGCGGGCCGGACATCAGGCCGCGGCCGATGGCAAGCATTTGCTGTTCACCCCCGCTCAGCAGGCCGGCCGGCGCGTTGCGCCGTCCCGCGATCTCGGGAAAGAAGTCCATCACCATCTGTTCGCGCCGCGCCCGCGTGCGCGCGTCGACGAAGTACGACCCCAGGATGAGGTTCTCGCCCACCGTCAGATCCGTCACGATGGCGCGCCCTTCCGGCACGTAGACGATGCCGCGCCGAAAACGCTGCGCCGCCGACAGGCCGGAGATGTCCTGGCCATCGAGAAGGATCCGGCCTTGCGCGGGCTCCAACCCGGCGATGGCCCGCAGTGTGCTGGACTTGCCCGCGCCGTTCGCGCCCAGCAACGCGGCGACGGAAGACGCGCCCACCGTCAGGCCAATGCCATGCACCACCGGCCCGGCGCCGTAGCGCACCGTCAGCCCTTCCACAGCCAGCAGCGCCGATGCCGCGTCATGCATCCTCGTCTCCCAGATAGACCCGAACGACGTCGGGATTGCCACGCACCTCTTCGGGGCTGCCGGAGGCCAGCAGCCGCCCGACATTCAGCACGTGAATGGTGTCGCAGACGTCCATGATCAGGTCCATGTCGTGTTCCACCACCACCAGCACCAGTCCGGGCGCGCGCAGCCGCTTCAAGGCGCTGGACAGGTCGCCCGTCTCGATGGAATTCAGGCCGGCCGCCGGCTCATCCAGCAGCAGCACCCTGGGATCGCC
This sequence comes from Achromobacter sp. Root170, assembly GCF_001428165.1. Classification (NCBI taxonomy): domain Bacteria; kingdom Pseudomonadati; phylum Pseudomonadota; class Betaproteobacteria; order Burkholderiales; family Alcaligenaceae; genus Achromobacter; species Achromobacter sp. Root170. The sequence continues at coordinate 438,041 of NZ_LMHN01000016.1, read as the reverse complement.
GGCGATGGCGCGCGCGATCTCCGCCAGGCGCAACACGCCGGGCGGAAGCTGGGCGGGATAGTCGTCGGCCACGTGCAGCACGCCCAGGCGGTCCAGCGCCGCCAGCGCGCGCTCGCGGTTGCGGCTCCGCTCCGCGCGGCCGCGAGGCAAGGGCAGAAAGGCGTCCAGCCAGTTGGCCGAGGACTGCCGGTCCAGGCCGATCATGACGTTCTCGGCCACGGTCAGCTCCGGGCACAGCGCCACGTGCTGAAAGCTGCGCGAGAATCCCAGCGCCGCGCGGCCGGTGGGCGGCACCCCCTCCAGCCGCTGGCTGCCCAGGCGGATGCTGCCCTGCTGGGGTGAATACAGGCCGGTCAGGCAATTGAAGAAGCTTGTCTTGCCCGCGCCGTTCGGTCCGATCAGCCCGGTGATCTCGCCCGACTTCAGGTGCAGGGCGATGTGTTGCAACACCTGGATGCCGCCGAACGACAGGGACAGGTCTTCGACCACCAGCGGATCGCGGTCAAGCGTGGCGTGCGCGCTCATGGGTTGCCTCCGTGCAGCCGGGCGCGCAGCCGGGCGGGCAGCGCATTGACGCCCAGCACCACGGCCAGCAGCGCCGAGCCGTACAGAATGGGCACCCAATCGCCCGCGCCAGCCAGCAGCAGAGGCATGAGCGTCAGGAACAGGCCTCCCAGCAGGCTCCCCAGGATCGACATCGAATACAGGCTGACCACCGAGCCGACCAGCAGGAAGATCGAGGTCCACAACGTAAAGCTGTTGGGCGATACCGTCGACGAGCTGAACGACAGCAGCGCGCCGGCGATGGCGGCGATGGCGCCGCTCAGGGCCATGCACGAAAGCCGCGCCCAGCTGCGGCGCACGCCGAACGATTCGGCCGCATGCGGCGACGCGCGGATCAGCAGCAGCGCCATTGCCTGGCGCGAGCGGCGGAAATGACGCAGCAGCAGCGCGACGGCGACCAGCCCGGCCAGCGGCAGGTAATAGCGCTGCGTTTCCTTGGCGATGCCGGGCAGCGCGTCCAGCTTGACGTACAGCCCCTCGTAGCCCCCCGACACCGACGAGAAATGCAGCAGCACTTCCGGCAGGGCCAAGGCCAGCGCCATCGTGGCCACGGCCAGGTAGATGCCCGACAGATAGCGCGAGGGGTAGGCAAAGACCAGCCCCAGAAAAGCGCCGGCGATGGCGGCCAACGGCAGACTGGCCAACAGCGACACGCCCAGATACTTTTCCATCAGGGCGACGGTGTAGGCGCCAGCGGCGACGAACACGCCATGCCCGATCGAGACCTCGCCGCCGTAGCGCACCAGGAAGCTCACCGAGATGATGGCGATGGCGTTGGCAAAGCACAGACCAAGGGTGTAGGTCCAGTAGCCGCCTGCCACCAGGGGAAGCAGCGCCAGGACCAGCACGCCAGCAATGGCGGCGCTCGCCAACAGGCGCCCAGGCGCCGCGGTCTGGGCCGCAGGCTTGACTTGCGCCGCCAGGCGGTCGGTTGACATGATCACACTAGACACGGGCACCTCCCCGGATCGCCAGCACGCCCTTCGGAAACACGTTGAGCACCAGCAGGATCGTCAGCAGCAGATAGGTGTTGTTGAACTCGGCGGACACATAGAACGACAGCAGGTTCATGATGGCGCCGATCAGAATGCCGCCCAGCACAGCCCCCGGCAGGCTGTTGAAGCCGCCCACGACAGCCGCGGCGAACGCCTGGAGCATGAAGGAGGACACGCTGGTCGAGGACAGGAAAGTCGTCGGCACGATCAGCAGCGATGCAATCAGCCCCAGCACGCCCGCCGTGATCCAGGAAAACAGATGCACCCGGCGCAGGTTCAGGCCGCACACGCGGCTGGCAAAGGGATTGGCCGACACCGCGCGGAATGCAATGCCGATTCGGGTGCGCTCGATCAGCAGGTACAGCAGCCCGATGGCAAGCGCGGTCGCGCCCAGCACCGCGAGGTCATAGGCGGTGATGTGGATCGGCCCGATCTGGCCGCGCCAAGCCGGCAGTGGCAGGTCCAGCGACACCACGTTCGAGCCGAAAAGCAATTGCGTCGCCCCCTGCGCGATCAGGCCCACGCCCAGCGTCGCGATGGTGCTGGTCAGGTCCGACTTGAATACCAGTGGCGCAATCAGGAAGTAACTGACCGTCATCACCGCCACCATGACTGCCAACGTCAGCACCACGGCCGCGCCCCAGGCCAGGTTCGCAAAGATGCCTGCCGTGAAGCCGAACACCAGGAATGCCGCGAGCCCCGCCAGGTTGCCGTGCGCGAAGTTCACGACATTCGAGCTCTTGTAGATCAGCACGATGCCGATCGCGCCCATGGCATAGAGGCAGCCGCTGACCACGCCCGCCCAGATGAGGCCGATAAAATCATCCATGGTCCGGCCCCTGCTGCGCCGCCGCGACGCCGGCCCCGTCGCTCCGGTCGATGATTTCGATCACCGACGGAAAGTACCGGCCGCTCCAGCCGCCGCTGGCGGTTGCGGCGTAATAGCGCTGCGCCAGCTCCGTCACGCGCGCGGTCAGGCCGGTTTGCCCGGCAAGCTCCAGCACGTAGCCGAGATCCTTGAGGGCGTACTCGGGCGGAAACGATTTTTCGGGAAACTCGCGCGGCAGCATGGCCTTGCGCCCGTGGTTGCGCAGCACGAAACTGTCGCCCGACCCTTTGGATACCGCATCCAGCAGCACCGCCGGCTGAACGCCGGCGCGCTCTCCCAAGACCATCATTTCGGCCAGCGCCACGGTGTTCTCGAACACCAGCGCGTTATTGATGAGCTTGACCACCTGGCCGCAGCCGACCTCGCCGCACCGGGTCACGTCCGAGCCGATGTAGCGCAGCAGCGGCTCGATGCGCGCATAGAGCGCTTCATCCGCCCCCACCATGATGCTCAGTTCGCCGCGCTGGGCGGCTTCGCGGGTTCGGGCGACGGGCGCGTCGGCAAATGCGATGCCCAGCGCCGCCAGGCGTTGCGACGTGGCGCGGGCCGACGCGACCGTCGTGGTGCTGAGGTCGACGATCACGGCGGGATGGCGCGCGCCGCCAGCCAGGCCACCCTCGCCCAGGCAGACCTGCTCCACCTGCGGGCCGCCGGGCAGCGACAGGAACACCACGTCGGCAAGCTCGGCCAGCTCGGCCACCGAGCCGGCGCGGCGGGCGCCGGTGCCTTCCAGCAGGGCGTGGGCCTGCGGGTTCGTGTCGAAGGCAATGACTTGGCCGGCGTGCTTGACGGCCATGTTGCGGCACATCGGGCCGCCCATCACGCCCAGGCCGATAAAGCCGATCACGGGTAAGGTATCTGCGGTCATGCGAGGCTCCTGTCAGCGTTGCCGGGTGTCAGTCCATCCACATGCCGCCGCTGATGTCCAGCGACGTGCCCGTGATCCAGTTCGAAGCCGGCGAACACAGGAACAGCGCGGCCTGCGCAATGTCGTCGGCATTGCCGTAACGGCCCAATGGCACGGTGCCGTTGGCCGACGGCGCGCCGCCGCTGGTGACGCTGGCCCACATGGCCGTCTCGACGGGTCCGGGGGCCAGGGTGTTGGCATAGACGCCGTGCGGCGCGCCTGCCTTGGCGATCCAGCGCATCATGCCGTGCACGGCCGCCTTGGACGCGACGTAGGCCGGTCCCGACGCCACGCCGCCATTCTTGGCGGCGATGGAACCGGCCGCCAGGATCTTGCCGAATCCCTGCTTGCACATCAGCGGAAACAGTTTGCGCGCCGGGTTCACCACGCCACGCACGTTGACGGACATCACCGCATCCCATTCGTCGTCGGTGCTGTCGCCAAGCGGCGTGCGGGCGATGATGCCCGCGCATAGCACCAGGATGTCGATCCTGCCGTATTCGGCCAGCACCGCGTCGATGACCTGGTCGGTCTCGGCGCGCGAGGTCACGTCGTAGCGGCGGTAGTCGATGCCGCCGCCCAGCTCCTGCGATTCCACGCGATCCGTGGCGATGACGCGCGCACCGGCCTGCCGGAACGCCTTGGCGATCGCCTGCCCCATCGCACCCGCGCCGCCGGTGATGAACGCGACCTGGCCTTCAAGATTTGCCGGACCGCTCAAATGCTGTGCCATCTTCTCGTGTCTCCTGTCAGTGTTTTTATCCGGCCCGCGCCGCGTCTTATCGCAGCACCGCCGTGGCGGACATCGCCAATTCGCCGTCCGGCCCGCGCGCCCACAGCGCGAGCGACCCGTCTTCCTGCGTGTGGCCTTCGATGCGGAAGGCGCGGGACACGAACAAGGGGCTGACGCCGCGAAAGTCGAAGCGCGCCAGGCCGCGTCCGTCCCCGTGTTCGACCGCAAGCTGCTGCAACAGCGTGGCGGTCAGGGGCCCATGCACGACCAGATCGGGATAGCCTTCTTCATTGCGCGCGTAGGCCTGGTCGTAATGGATGCGATGCCCATTGAAGGTCAGCGCCGAATAGCGGAACAGCAGCGTCGTGTCGGGCCGGACCTCGCGGCCCCAACGCGCCTCGCCCTCGTGCCGGGCGGGCGTCGCAGCGGCCGCGCCGGGTGGCGGCGCCTCGCGGTAGACGATGTCCTGTTCCTCGACGATGCAGTCCGTACCATTGCACTCGGTCGTGTGCTGGACCGTCACGAACCACAACGCCCCGCGCTTGCCGGTCTTGTTCTCGACCTTCACGATGCGGCTGCGCCGCGTGGCCTGCTCGCCGATGGGCAGGTTGGCCAGGTAGTTGATCCGGCTGCCGGCCCACATGCGGCGCGGCAGCGTGATGGGCGGCAGAAAGCCGCCGCGCTGCGGATGGCCATCTTCGCCCAGCCCGCTACGGCGCGCGGCCGGGTTGAAGAACAGCCACTGCCAGCCGGGGGGCAGCGGTTCGCCCACGCCCGGCGCGCGTTCCAGATCCAGCGTTGCCGCCATTGCCGCCACGGCCGCCGCGTCGATGCGCTGCGTGTGCGCTTCTTCGCGGCCAACCCACTCCTCGTATGCGTTGCTCACGCGGGCACTCCTTTACTGTGTGCCGGCCTAGGCCAGCTTTGCGTCGAACACGTCGGCGGGATAGGGCTTGAAGTCCCGCACCAGCTTGAAACTGCCGCCGGAGACGGCCTGGATGATGCCTTCCTGACGCGCGCCCCGATGGTCGCCGGGCTTGAAGGTCACTTCGCGCGCGCCGCCCACGGTCTGGTTCGTCATCGTTTCCATGACGTCGACCAGGTTCTCGCGGGTCAGCGGCTTGCCGCTGGCCAGCAGCATCTGAAAGCCCTTGGCGAACAGCGCCGCGTTGCTCCAGCCATTCAGGCCAAAGACGCCGATCGGGTCGTTGGGATAGAGCTTGGCCACGGTCTCGCGGTAGGCCTTGATGTTGGCGTCGTCCGCGTCCACGGGCATCAGCCAAGACGAGAAGTAGGCGCCATCGAGCAGCTTGCCGGCCAGCTTGTACGTCGTCGGATCCGCAGTGAAGAACGGCGCCATCCACTTGCCCTGGTAGCCCAGCCGGTCAGCAGTCTTGAGCGCCGCTGCCAGGTTGGCGTTGGAGCCGAACAGGATCACGACGTCCGCCTTTGCGTTGGCGATGCGGCGCACGTGGGGCGTGAAATCGGTGCTGCGGACCTCGAAGGGAATGGACTCGGCAGGCTGTTTCTTGCTGGCTGCCATGAGCATGTCGAAGCCGCGCTTGGCGGAACGGCCGAGCTCGTCGTTTTCCCAAAGCAGCGCCACGCGGTCGGCGTTAAGACCGCTGAAGGCGTATTCCAGGTTCGAGGCCGCGGACCAGCCGTAGTCGGGCAGCAGCGGAAACACCAGCCGCTCGGCAAAGAGCGCGCTTGCGCCGCCGATGGGCCCGATCATGGGCAGGCCAACTTCCTTGGCATAGGGAATTACCGCGACCGATTGCGCCGTGCCGACCGGTGCGGCCAGCGCGAAGATCTTGTTCTCTTCGACCAGACGGCGCGTGACGGCGACGCTGCGGGCCGGCTCATAGCCGTCGTCATACGTGACCAGCTTGATCTTCCAGCCGTTCAGCGCGTCGGTCTCGTTGATCCACTTGAAGCAGGCGTCGGCGGCGCGGGACAGGATGGCGTAGAACGGCACCGGGCCCGTGATGGGGGTGAAGGCGCCGACCGTGACTGTCTTGCTGGCCGTATCGATGCCGGGAGAAGCGGACTGCGCGCGCGCCCAGCCTGGAAGCGAAATCGAGGCTGCCGCGGCACAACCGGAAAGAAATGTCCTTCGATGCACGTTGTGTCTCCTGGTTGTTCTTCGATTGCCGCCGTCTGCTGAGCGACTAAGAATGCATTCTATATATTTAACAGCGACGAAAAATACGGGCTTTCCCTAGCAAAATGCCCAACACTGCGCAAACTTTGAACATATAGAATGCATTCTTTCAATACCAACGCCAGGAGACACCATGCACTCCCCACCCCTCGCGGGACGCCGCGTCATTGAATTGGGCACCATGCTCGCCGCCCCTTTTGCCTCGCACATCCTTGCCCAGCTTGGCGCCGAGGTGATCAAGGTGGAGCCGCCGCGGGGCGATCCCACCCGCAGTCTGGTGCGCGGCGGCCCCAGCGGCACATTCATCGCCTACAGCCATGGCAAGAAAAGCGTCTGCCTGGACCTCGCCCGGCCGGACGGCCACGCCGCCTTCCTGAAAATGCTGGAATCGGCCGATGCCTTCGTGCACAACCTGGCGCCCAAGGCGGCGCGCAAGTTAAAGCTCACCAAGGCCGAATGCCAGGCAATCAATCCCCGCCTCATCTATTGCCACATCCGCGGCTACGCGGACGGCCCGCAAGCCGACGACCTTGCCTCCAATCCCGTCGCCGAAGCGTCCACTGGCGTCATGGAGGCCAACCGCATCAATGGCCGGCCCAGCAGGCTGGGCCCGTCCTACCACGACCAATTCGCCGGCGCTTATGCCGTCATCGGCATCCTGGCCCGCATGCTGCAGCCAGACGCCGCCAAGGACGGCGGCCACGTCGAGGTCGGGCTGTACGAAACCGGGCTGCACATCGCCGCGCGCGATCTGGTGGGCGTGCAACTCAAGACGCAGCTGTTGGGACGCCCCGAACGCGAACCGCACGGCGAATTCAGCATGCCGGGCTACGGCGCCTACCTGACCTCCGACGACCGCTGGATGTACCTGCTCATGCTGACCGACGCGCATTGGCTGAAGTTCTGCCAGGCGATGGCGCTGCCCGAAGCCAACGACGCCTCGCTGGCCGCGCTGAAGGACAGAAAGAAGGCGCGCGAGCGCGTCGAGGAAATCGTCAGGAATGCGATTGGCGCGCGGACGTTCGACGACGCCACCGCGCGGCTGCGGATCGCTGGCGTGGGCAGCACGGAGGTCCTGCCGCTGGAACGCGTGCTGGATGCCGAGCAGGCGCACCAGCCCGGCAAGCTGCGCAGCGTGCACTACCGCGACCTGGCGTTCGACGTGCCGGAATTTCCGCGCATGGATGCCGCCCACGATGGCATTGCGACGCTGCCGCCGCCCGACCTGGGCGAACACACCCAGGATGTGCTGCAAGCTGCGGGACTGACGGCCGAGCAATGCGAGGCACTGATCGGCAGCGGAGCCGCCAGCGCCAGCCGGCCGGGCGATTTCGCATGGGCGCCCGTGCGCAAACAGGCGTGATCCGCGTATAAAAGGCGCCGATGGCAGGCCGGATCGATAACCGGCGCGACCGCCCGGCGAGAACCGAGGAGACAGAAGATGCAGACCAACCCCGTTGTGTCCGGCCTGTTCAAGGCCGCCATCGCCGGCTTGCTGTTCGCCGCCGCCACCGCGTCCGCCGCAGGCTACCCCGACCGCCCCATCCGGCTGGTCGTCGGCTTTCCGCCGGGCGGCGGCGCCGACTTCGTGGCGCGGCAGGTCGCGCAGCGGCTGGGGCAATCCCTGAACGCCAGCGTCGTCGTGGACAACAAGGCGGGCGCCAACGGCACCATCGCCGCGGCCGAAGTCGCGCGGGCCCCCGCGGACGGCTACACGCTGCTGCTGGGCGTCACGGCCTCGCAATCCATCAGCCCGGCGCTGTCCTCGCGACTGCCCTACGATCCGCTGCGCGACTTCACGCCGATCACGCAGGTCGGCTACACGCCGCTGGTGCTGGTCGTGAACCCCAAGCTGCCGGCCAAAACGCTGAGCGACTTCCTGAAATACGCCAAGGCCAGCCGCACGCCCGTGCCGTACGGATCGGCGGGCACCGGCAACATCACCCACATGACCGCAGAGCTTTTCGTGCAATCGTCAGGCGTGTCGAACTTTCAACACGTGCCCTACAAGGGCAGCAGCCAGGTGATCACGGACCTCATCGGCGGACGCGTCGACGCCTACTTCGACACCCTGCCCTCGTCGCTGCCCCTCATCCAGAGCGGGCAACTGCGCGCCATCGCGGTGACCAGCCGCACGCGCTCGGATACGGCGCGAGACATTCCAACCGTGCAGGAAGCCGGTGTGCCGGGCTTCCAGACCACCACCTGGTTTGGCGTGCTGGCGCCGCCCCGGCTGGACCCGGCCCTGACCGAACGCCTGTTCGAGGCACTCAAGAAAGGACTGGATGCGCCCGACGCGCGGCAGGCCCTGGTCACGCGCGGCGTGGAACCGGTGCTGGACACGCCAGCGCAATTCAGCGCGGAACTGAAAGAAGACTTGCAGCGGTGGCGCGACGTGGCGCAGAAAGCGAACATCAAGCTTGAATAGCGCGCCTGGCTCAGGCTGGCAGCTGCGCATGCAACCACCAGCCCGTTTGTCCTCTTCAGCCCGGTGGGCGTTTCAGAGCTTGGCCACGGACACCTCCGTGGCCTTCACAAAGGCGAGCACTTCGGTGCCGACCTGCAGATCCAGTTCCTTGACCGAGCGCGTCGTGATGACCGAGGTCACGATGCCCGCGGGTGTGTCGATGTCGACTTCCGACACCACGGATCCCAATACGATTTCGCGGATCTTGCCGCGGAACTGATTGCGGGCGTTGATGGATTGAATGGCCATGCATGACTCCAGTAGAAGATAGGTAATCCGGCACCACTCACCGATCGGCCCCGATGAGGCGGAAATCCTGCGCGGCGGCGCGTTCGAGCTGCGCCACGAGTTGCAGCTCCCAATCGAGATAGGCACGAAACCCGGCGTCGCGCGCCGCCAGATCGTCCAGCAGGTACGGGCTGATGTCCTGGTCGTCGTCGCCCGTCAGCACACCTTCGTCACCGCGCTCCAGTGGCAGCCCGGCCGCCTGCCAGGCCCCAGTGCCGCCCTGCAGCGCGTAAACCTCAGGCGCGTGTGTCTCACGGCGAAGCCGCCATTGCAGTTCGGCGGCAACGGTCTGCGCGAGCACGCCGTCTTCCGACACGATGACCACGCGCGCGGCGTTCGCGCCCTCCTCGGCAAGGAGTGCCGGCAGCCGGTCCGGCGCGGCGAAACGCGCGCCCGGGATGTGGCGGCGCACATAAGCCTGGCGGCGATCCACGTCATACACCCGCGTGGGGCCGTGCTTGGCCAGCCAGCCTTCGAGCACGGCGGCGCGGACCTCCGGCGCCGGTTCGCGATGGCGCAGCACGCGCACGCGCTCCGGCCCGCCCTCCAGAATGACCGGGAGCGCCGGTTCGCCAGGCTCGCCTGCGTGCGGCGCCAGCGGCGCGGCATACAGGTAGACCTCGAGGACGCCCAACTGGCGAAGCCAGGCCGCGGTGGTCAGCGCACGCACCCCGTCGTGATCGGCCAGCACCACGCGCGCGCGCCGGGTGCCGACATATTCGTCGGTCGCCTGCACCAGTTGCCCGCCGGGCGCCCAGCGCCAACCGGGAAGATGGCCGGCTTCGTACTCCTCGCGCGTGCGCACGTCGAAGCGATAGAGGCTGCGCTCGTCAGCGGCGGCATCGGCCTCGAACCTGGCGAGCCGCGCGGCGTCGATGTGGTCCACGCCCGCCGCTGCGGCCACGGCCCGAGCGCGCTCGCGCGCCTGGGCCAGGGCCTGTGGCCCCGGCTCGGGTAACGCCGCGTGGCGGCCATAGGCCAGCTCGCGCCCCGACAGCAGCCATTCCATCGTGCCATTGCGCAGCGACGCCACCTTGTTCGGGATACCCGCATCGATCAGCGTCTGCGCGCCCACGATCGAGCGGGTGCGGCCCGCGCAATTCACCACGACGAACGTGTCGGGATTGGGCGCGAGTTCGCCGATGCGGTAGACCAGCTCGGCACCGGGCAGGCTATGCGAGAACGGCAGCGTGAAGTTGTGGAATTCCTCCGTGGTGCGGCTGTCGACCACGACGATGTCCTCCCCGGCTTCCACGCGGGCGGACAGCTCGTCCACGTCGATCCAAGGCGTGTGCTTTTCATGCTCGATCACTTCGCCAAATGCCTTGCTGGGCACATTGGTGCCCCAGAAGACCTCGCGACCCGACGCCTCCCAGGCGCGCGTGCCGCCAGCCAGCACGGCCACATCGGCGTAGCCCAGCCGCACCAGCTTGCCGGCGGCATCGTGCGCAAGCGACTCATCCTCGTCGACCAGCACGATGCGGGTCGAGCGGCGCGGCACGAGGCGGTCGATGCGTTGCTCAATGCGCCAGAGCGGAGCGTTGGCCGCCTCGAGGAGATGGCGTTCGGCGTATCGGCCCGCCTCGCGCACGTCGAGCAGCGCGATTTCGGCGGGGCCGCGCAGCGCACGCTCCAGTTCGGCCGGCGCCACACGCGCATGGAGAATCGCCGCGGGCGGACCGAAGGTCCGGTACGTGCCCCCGGCCGTGCTTTCGAACACCACACGTCCGGCCAGCCGGTCCAGGGCCAGTCCGTAGAAGTGCAGATGCGCGCCGGACGACGCACCGATGAGTTCGATGGTGTGAACGTCGTCGGGCTGCAGCACGATGGACGAGCCCTGCGCGACGTCCACGCGGCGCACGTGCGTGAGCGTGTCGCGCAAGGGGTCCGAGCTCCGGCTGCGGGCATACACCTCGTTGCGCTCCTCACCGCGCACGCCGGCGATGATCGCCCACGTCGTATGGTCGTGCGGCGGCTGCGCCTTGCCGGCTTCGCCGAGCGAGAGGTATAGCGCATAGGCGCCGTCCACGTCCTCGGCCAGGCGATAGATCGTGGCCGGCCGCTCCGGATGCAATGCGAAAGTTTCCGCATCGAACAGCTCGGCGCGCGCGGCTAGTGCGCGCAGCAGGCCCGCCGCCGACTCCAGCTGCGCCGGCGTGGCGCGTCGCGGATCGGGCAGGATGGCCCGCACGTCGCGAATGAACGCGGCGACGGCTTGCGTACGCTGGGTCTGGAGGGAAAGGTCTGCGGTGGGCGGCAGTTGTGTCATGGCGGTTCCGGGTTCGGTACGAGGCCCGGGCAATCGCCGCGAGCCGGATGCCAGCCAGACTACGGTGCCCGCCACGGGCGGCGCAACGCAGAAATCCGACTATCCATATGCGCACTGCAGGCACCGCTGCGACGCATAAGGACATACGAAAAACGACCTTCCCCGCACGCACCCCGCTCCCTACCATCGTGGCCTTCCCCATCGTCGCGTCCGAGGCGCGCGGCGTCTCCCAGACCACGAACAGGATTGTCCCCATGCCCGCAATACCTCAAACGCCCGCCGCGCGGCGCGCCGCCGTCCGGGTGGCCGTCGACGTCGGCGGCACATTCACCGACATCGTCCTCGAACAGGGCGAGACGCGGCGCTCCGCCAAGCTGCTCACGACGCCTGCCGCGCCAGAACAGGCCGTCCTGGCCGGCATCGACGAACTGCTGATCGCAGCGCAACTGAGTTGGCCGGACGTGGATCGCCTGGTGCTGGGCACCACGCTCGCCACCAATGCGCTCATCGAGCGCAAGGGCGCGCGCACGGCCCTCGTCACCACCGCCGGTTTCCGCGATCTGGTCGAGATCGGCCTGGAGGACCGCTACGCCCAATACGACATCTTCCTGGACAAGCCGCAACCGCTCGTGCCGCGCGACTGGCGCCACGGCGTGACCGAACGGGTCGACGCCCAGGGCCGCGTGCTCACGCCGCTCGACGAGGACGGTGTGCGCGCGCTGGCTGACCGGCTGCGCGAGGACCGCATCGAGAGCGTCGCGGTGTGCCTGCTGCACAGCTACGCGCATCCCGCACACGAGCGCCGCATCCGCGACCTGCTCCGCGCCGAGCTGCCCACGCTGTGGATCTCCCTGTCTTCCGACGTGTGCGCCGAGATCCGCGAGTATCCGCGCCTGTCCACGGTCTGCGCGAACGCCTACGTGCAGCCCCAGGTGTCGGGTTACCTGCGGCGCTTCGAAGCGGCCGCGCGTGAACGCGGCCTGCGGGCCGAACCGTTCCTGATGACTTCGGGCGGCGCCATCGCGACGCTGCAAACCGGCGTGGACGAGCCCGTGCGGCTCGTGGAGTCGGGGCCCGCAGGCGGCGCCATCCTGGCCCAGCACATCGCCGAGCAGGTCGGCGCGGCGCGCGCGCTCTCGTTCGACATGGGCGGAACCACGGCCAAGATCTGCTACATCGACGACTACCAGCCGCAGATCAGCCGCAGCTTCGAGTTCGGCCGCGTGCATCGCCACCTCAAGGGCTCGGGCCTGCCCATCCGCATACCCGTCATCGAAATGATCGAGATCGGCGCGGGCGGCGGCTCGATCGCCCGGGTCAATCACCTGGGCGTGATCCAGGTCGGGCCCGACAGCGCGGGCTCGGCGCCCGGGCCCGCGGCCTACGGGCTGGGCGGCCAGCATCCCACCGTGACCGACGCCCACGCGGTCCTCGGCACCATCACGCCGGAGCGCTTCGCCGTAGGCAAGGTTTCGCTCGATCCCGCGCTCGCGCGGCTCGCCGTGCAGGCCCATCTCGCCAGCCCGGCCCAGCTCACGGATCCGGAGGCAGCCCAGGCCGTGCTGGAGGTCGTGAACGAGAACATGGCCAATGCCGCCCGCGTGCACGCCTCCGAGCTGGGCAAGACGGCCGACGAACACACCCTGATCGCGTTCGGCGGCGCCGCGCCGCTGCACGCAGCGCTGCTCGCGCGCAAGCTGGGCATCGGCACGGTCATCGTCCCCCAATCGGCCGGCGTGGGTTCGGCGGTGGGATTCCTGTGGGCGCCCATCGCCTACCAGGCCGTGCGTAGCCTGCATCAGCGGCTGGACCGCATCGACCTTGCGCTGGCCACCGGTCTGCTCGCGGATCTCACCGCGCAGGTCCAGGCCGTGGTGCGGCGCGCCGCGCCGGACGAGCCGATCTCGATCAAGCGCCAGGTCTATATGCGCTATGCCGGCCAGGGGCATGAGATCGCGATCGATCTTGCGCCCGGCCCCTTCGACGCGGCTGCCGCCCAGACGCTGGGGGAACAGTTCGCGCTGCGTTACGCGCAAATCTACGGCCGCAGCCTGCCGCACGTGCCCGCCGAGACGGTGAGCTGGTCGGTCTCCGCGCAGGCCGGCGCCCGCCGGGACATCGCCGCGGATGTAATCGACGCGGCCGGGCTCCAACCGGCCACCCCTGCCGGGCAGCGCTCGCTCTATGACCTTGCCACCGCAAGCTGGCGCGACGTGCCGGTCTACGAGCGCGGCGCCCTTGCGCCCGACCAGTTGGTGCGCGGCCCGGCCCTCGTCGTCGAGGACGAGACCACCACCCACGTTCCCGATGGCTTCGTGGCCCATCGCAGCCCGCAGGGGTCGCTGGTGCTGCACGATCAGCAACGCGTTCCCGCCACGCCTTCCCCGCTCCTGGAGACCACGGCATGACGTCGACCTCTTCCCCCGCCTCCGCGCAGGCGCGCGCCACCGCCGCGCGTGCACGCATCCGCCAACAGCTCGCCTGGAACCGCCTCCTCTCGGTCGTCGAGGAACAGGCGCAGGTATTGATCCGTTCGGCCTTCGGCACGGCCACGCGCGAGGCCGGCGACCTGTCCGCGGGCGTGTTTCTCCCCGACGGCCGCATGATCGCGCAAGCGGTGACCGGCACGCCCGGCCACGTCAACGCCATGGCGGAGTCGGTGAAGCACTTCCTTCGCGTCTTTCCCGCCGACACGCTGCGCGATGGCGACGTGCTGCTCACCAACGATCCCTGGAAAGGCACCGGCCATCTGTTCGACATGACCATGGTCTCGCCCGTCTTCCATGCGGGCCGCCTGGTGGCGCTCTTCGCGTCGACGCTGCACGTGATCGACATCGGCGGAATCGGCAGCAGCGCCGATGGCCTGGAGGTCTATCACGAGGGTCTGTTCCTGCCGATCGTGAAGCTCTTCCACGCGCACCAGGCCGATCCCGGCGTGTTCGCCATCATTCGTGCCAACGTACGCGAGCCCGAGCAGGTCGAAGGCGACCTGTATGCGCTGGTGGCGTGCAACGAGGTCGGCGGCCGCCGTTTGAAGGATCTGCTGCGCGAGTTCGAACTCGACGATCTGGTCACGCTGGGCAACACGATCATCGAGCAATCGCGTCTCACGATGCTGCACGCGATCGCCGCCTGGCCGCAGGGCAGCTGGACCAACCGGCTCACCATCGACGGCTATGACGCGCCCATCGAGCTCGCCGCGCGCGTCACGGTCGAGCCCGACCGCATCCTGGTTGACTTCGACGGCACGTCCGCCCAGGTCGCGCGTGGCATCAACGTGGTGAAGGCCTACACCGACGCCTACACCTCATTCGGCATCCGCTGCCTGATCGGCGCCGACGTGCCGAACAATGCGGGCTCGCTGTCCGTGGTGCAGGTGAGCGCGCCCGAAGGCTCAATCCTCAATGCCCGCTTCCCCGCCGCCGTCACTGCGCGCCACATCATCGGGCAGATGCTGCCCGACGTGGTGTTTGGCGCGCTGCGCCAGGCGCGGCCCGATCAGGTGCCAGCGGAAGGCAGCTCGTCGCTGTGGAACCTGCACCTGGTGGGCGGAGAACCGCTCGCGGGCGCCAGCGCCGAGCAGAACGAGGCGCTCATCCGGGGCCAGCGCTTCAATGCAGTGAGTTTCTCGACAGGCGGCACCGGCGCCCGCCCGGGCAAGGACGGACTGTCCGTCACGTCCTACCCGAGCGGCGTGCGCAACGTCTCGATAGAAATCCTTGAGGCCGCCAATCCGCTGGTGTTCGAGCGCAAAGAGTTCCGCGCCGACTCGGGCGGCCCGGGCGCGCTGCGAGGCGGGCTGGGACAGACCATCGCCGTGCGTCACGCCGACCCGCGTGCGGGCATGATCATCGCCGCTGCCTTCGACCGCGTCGTGCATCCCGCACGCGGCGCGCTGGGCGGCCAAGACGGCGCGCCCGGCCACCTCGGCCTTGCCTCGGGCGCGGTCCTGCGGGCCAAAGGACGCCAGCTCATCCCTGCCGGCGAGACCCTGGTTGTCCACACCCCGGGCGGCGGCGGCCTGGGCGATCCGGCCGGCCGCGCGCCCGCGCTGCTGCGGGAAGACCTGCAGCTGGGCCTGGTGAGTCCAGAGCAATCGCGCGACCGCTATCGCACCTCCTGAAACCCTGCCCGCACCGCTTTCCTACTCAATCACGAGCCATTGCCATGACCCTGACCCGCCGTACGCTTCTACACGCCGCCCTCGCCACAGCGCTGGCCGCACCCTTCGCCTTGCCCGGCAACGCCGCAGCCCAAGCCGCCGCCAAGCCCCAAGGCGGCACCCTGACCCTGTTGCTGCCATCCGAACCCACCGCGCTCGTGACCGTCGGCAACGTCGCCACGCCCATCCTGAGCGTCAGCGCCAAAGTCACGGAAGGCCTGCTCAAATACGATTACGACCTTACGCCGCAACCGCAGCTCGCCACGGCCTGGACGATCAGCCCCGACGGCACCGTGTACACGTTCACGCTGCGCCAGGGCGTGCGCTGGCATGATGGCAAGCCGTTCACCTCGGCGGACGTCGCCTATTCGCTCAACCTGCTCAAGAAGATCCACCCGCGCGGACGCAACACATTCGCCAACGTCACGGCGATCGAGACGCCGGACGACCACACGGTGGTCCTGCGCCTGTCCAAGCCGGCGCCCTATCTGATCCGCGCCTTCGTAGCCACCGAAACGCCGATCGTTCCGCGGCACATCTACGAGGGAACCGACCCGCTCTCCAACCCGGCGACGGCCGCCCCGATCGGCACGGGCCCATTCAAGTTCAAGGAATGGGTGCGCGGCAGCCACATCGTGTACGAGCGCAATCCCGACTACTGGGACAAGCCCAAGCCTTACGTGGACCGCCTGATCGTGCGCGTGGTCGCCGATCCGGCCGCTGCGGCAATCGCCTTCGAAACCGGCACGGTCGACCTTGGCTACCGCACACCGGTGCCGCTCGCCGACCTGGAACGCCTGCGCAAGGTGCCCAGCCTGCGCTTCGAGACCAAGGGAAACAGTTATTCGTTCAACGTGACGCGCCTCGAGTTCAATCTCGACAACCCCTATTTCAAGAACGAAAAGGTGCGCCAGGCGATCGCGCACGCCATCGACCGCAACGTGATCCTGAAGGTCGTGAACTATGGCGTCGGGCAGGTGGCCTACTCGCCAATCGCCCCGGGACTGATGGCCTACAACGACCCCGCCCCTACACCTTATCCCTTCGACCTGAAGCGCGCCAACGCCCTGCTCGACGAAGCAGGCTACCCGCGCGGCGCGAACAACGTGCGCTTCTCGGTCCCGCTAGACTTCAACCCCATCGGCGCCGACGGCGCGCGGCTGGCGGACTATCTGCGCACCACGCTTGGCCGCGTGGGTATTGCCGTCAACGTGCGCGCCCAGGACGCCTCGGCGTTCATCAAGCGCGTCTACACCGACCGCGACTTCGCGTTCACGACAAACGGCGCGAGCAACCTGTTCGACCCGACGGTGGGCGTGCAGCGCTTGTACTGGTCGAAAAACTTCATCAAGGGTGTGCCTTTCTCCAATGGCACCCATTACAGCAACCCGAAGGTCGATGCCCTGCTCGAGGCCGCGGCCGTGGAAAACGACCCAGCGCGGCGCGTGGCGCTGTTCAAGGAGTTTCAGGAGATCGTGGCTCGCGAAGTGCCCGATCTGAACCTGTATCAACCGGAGTTCATCACGATCGCAAACCAGCGCGTTCACGATCATTCGCTCACCGCCGACGGGGTGGAGTCGAATCTGGCGGACGTATATCTCGATCCGCCGGCCGGGCGCTGAGAAGATTGGCTCGACGGGATGCGCCTGGGGGACGCGCGAGCCGCCGCTTCGGCGGCGCCCCGGTTGAGTGCGTCGTCACCCGCCGATGTCCTCGCCGCGCAGCGCCGCTTCGACGATAGGCTGCGTCAGCGTGGGCACGAAGAGCTCGATGAAGTGATAGGCGTAACCGCGCAGCCACGCGCCACGGCGCACGGCCAGCCGCGTCAGGTTGATCTCGAACAGATGCCGCGCGTCGATGGCCGTGATCCGTGTATCGCGCTCCGCATCCCACGCAACCGAGGCCACGATGCCCACGCCCATTTCGAGCTCGACGTAGGTCTTGATCACGTCGGCGTCCATGGCTGTCATGACAATATCCGGCGTAATGCCGGCGCGCGCGAACGCCTCGTCGATATGCGCGCGGCCTGTGTAGCCCTGTCCGTAGGTGATGATCGGATAGGCCGCGAGCTGCGACAGCGTGGGCGCGACGGTGCCGGCCAGCGGGTGGTGCGGCGGGACGATGACGCTGTGCGTCCAGCGATAGCAAGGCAGGTTCACCAGGCCCGAGTAATCGGCCACCGCCTCCGTGGCCACGCCAATGTCCGCCTCGCCTTCGAGCAGCATCTCGGAGACCTGCTTGGGCGAGCCCTGGTGCAGGTGCAATACCACTTCCGGATAACGCGCTCGGAATTCCTTGATGACGGGCGGGAGCGCGTAGCGCGCCTGCGAGTGCGTCGCCGCGATGGACAGCACCCCCGTCGTCGCACCGGCATACTCCGCGCCCGCATGGCGGATGTTGTCGGCGGCCTGCAGGATCTGCTCGACGAGCGGCAGGATCAGCTCGCCGGGCGGCGTGAGGCCGATCAGGCGCTTGCCGGATCGCACGAAGATGTCGACGCCCACCTCTTCCTCAAGTTCACGGATCTGCCGGCTCACGCCGGGCTGCGAGGTATGCAGGCTCTCCGACACATCGGTGAGGTTGAAATCGCGGCGCACCGCTTCGCGCACGGAGCGCAATTGCTGAAAGTTCATGGGCGTCGTCCGTCGGTGCTCGTCTCAACCCAGCAGGGCAAGCTGGTTGCCGCTGGGATCCTTCACGTACATCACGCGCTCAGGCGCAGTGTCGGCCGAGCACACCGGGTGATGGCCGGCCGCGTGCAGGCGGTCGCGAACCGCCTCGAAGGCGTCGGTGCGCAGGGCAAGGTAGTCGGCCTTGACACCCGCCGCGAGGCTGGCCACGGGCGACAACGACAGGGTCGCGTTGCCTAGCGCGAACGTGAGACGGGCGCCGCTCTCGCCCGCCACCTCGTTCAGCCCGAGGATGTGACGATAGAACTCACGAATCGCGCCGGCCTGCCGATCGAGAAACGAGAGTTGGACGGATTCGATGGACAAAATGAAGGACATGCCTGGATTTCCGCTGATGAATCAGGCACATGATAGGCACGCAGGCCAATGAAAAACAAAGAGGATGTAGTCCGGTCTACATGAGCGCGAGACTTAAGGATGAATCGGCCTTTGCATATAGCTTGAAGCCGGGGTCGGCGCGGCGGCCAGTACCGCGCCGGCCCGCGTTCAGGCGGTCAGCCGCAGCCGATCGCGCACGGCGGCAAAGCCCCGCTCCAGATCGGCGATCAGGTCGTCCGGATGCTCCAGCCCCACATGCAGGCGCACGGCGCAGCGCCCGCCCGGCCAGCCCGTATGCTCGGCCAGGCGCTGCGGTGCGGCCTCAAGCGCCAGGCTCTCGTAACCGCCCCACGATGCGCCGATCGAGAAGTAGCGCAACGCATCGACGAAGACGCCGGCCGCCCACGGACCGTTCTGCGCGAACGCGAACGTCAAGAGGCCGTTGGCGCCGCTGAAATCGCGCTTCCACAGCGCGTGGCCCGGGTCCTTCGGCAGTGGCGGGTAGTACACCTGGGAAACGTCTGAATGGGCCGACAGGTATGCGGCCACCGCCGTGGCATTGGCTTGGTGCCGCGCCAGCCTCACATCGAGCGTGCGGATGCCGCGCAGCGTGAGATACGCGTCATCGGCCCCCACGGACAGCCCCAGCGCATCGTGCGTAGCCGCGAGGCGGTCAAAGAGGTCGGGCGTATCGGCGGTGACCGAACCCATCATCACGTCCGAATGCCCGGCGAGATACTTGGTGGCGGCCTGGATCGAGATATTGGCCCCCAACGCCAGGGGCTGGTGATACAGGCCCGCGCCCCACGTGTTGTCGATCGCGACCACGACGCCGCGCTCGCGTGCCTGGGCAGCCAGCGCCGGCAGGTCGAGCACTTCGTAAAGCAGCGAGCCCGGCGATTCGACATACAACAGGCGCGTCTGGGGCCGCAGCAGGTCGGGCAGCGCATCGCGCCCCGGGGTGAAGTACTCCACCCTGATGCCCTGCCGCTGAAGCAGCACCTGGTCCACCTTGCGCACCGGCGCGTAGACACTGTCGCTCACCAGCACATGATCGCCGGGCTTGAGCAGCGCGAGAAAGACCAGCGAGATGGCGGACAGGCCGGACGGCGCGAGCAGCGTGCGATAGCCTCCCTCGAGCGTCGTGATCGCGGACTCCAGAGCGGCGTGCGTGTCCAGGCCATGCCGGCCATAGGTCGCCACGCGCTCACCCGCGCCGCGTCGCGCCTGCAAGGTTTGCTGCGCCGCGCTGTCCGCAAACCGGACGGTGCTCGTGCGAACCACCGGGACGTTCACAGGGCCGGCCCCGCCGCGCAGCGCCGGCGAACCGACGTGGATCAGGCGCGTGCGCAGATCGGCGTCGTCATGCGAGAGGGAATCTTGGCTCATGCTCGCACCTCGACGCTGGGCGTCAACTGACTGGCGTTGTAGTTGATGATCTCGCCGGTTTCCGGCTGGATTCCGATGCGGCCGTCGAGCGTCTCTAGCGGCCGCCCGTAGAGATGGAAGTGCAGCGTGGGGCCGCCATCAACCACGTGGATGCTGTGGATGTCGTCGGGCAGGAAGGCGATGGCCTGGCCCGGTTCCACCAGCACCTCCCGGACCTGCTCCAGCCGGGCCACCCCTGCCGTCGCGCCATCGTCAGTGCGCCGGTAGACGCGATTGAGTTCGGCGCCGGACAGCGCCACGATCACTGCCCAGGTGGTGTGGTTGTGCGGCACCGTGGTTTTGCCAGGGTTGATCGCGTTGAGATAGAGCGCGAGATCGTCATCGCCATCGTCGGGATTGAGACGGTAGCGCGTCGACGACTCCCGGGCGCCTGGCGCCGGCGCGGGAAACGCCTCGGGCGGAAAGAGATGGCGTTCGGCCGCCAGCGCCTCCAGTCGCCGGGAGACCTGCGCCAGCGTGGCGCGGTCTAGCGCCTCACCGCCGACGGCGCGCGCGGCAAGGATCAGGCGGATGTCCGCCAGCGCGGCATCGACGCTGGCGCGGCGGGCCGTGGGGGCCTGCGCGGGGGATCGGGCTAGGGTCATCATGGACTCCTCGTGGTGTTCGAATGGGACGTCGTGAGAGAACGTCTGGGTGCGCGGCGCCGGGCCGTCATACCGCCAGACGCAGCGGGTCGAAGGAAAACAGGGAATCGAAAGGGTCGCCGCGGCGGCGTGCCGGCACGCCACCCGCCGCCCGTTGCAGGAATGCGCCGGTGCGCTCGTTGCGCGGGGCGCCGAAGAGTTGCGCGGGCGGGCCGGACTCGACGATGCGGCCCGCCTCGGTGAAATACACGGTGTCGCTCACTTCCTCGGCAAAGCGCATCTCGTGGGTCACCAGCACGCAGGTCAGTCCATCGCTCACCAGGTCGCGGATGACGGTCAGCACCTCCCCCACCATCTCGGGATCCAGCGCCGAGGTCACCTCGTCGAACAGCATCAGCTCCGGCTCAAGCGCGAGCGCGCGGGCAATCGCCACGCGCTGCTGCTGGCCGCCCGAGAGCTCCCCGGGGTAGGCGCCCGCCTTGTGTTCCATGTGCACGCGGGCGAGCAGCGCGCGCGCGCGCTCCAGCGCCCGCGCACGGGACACCCCGCCCACCTTGATCGGCGCGGCCACCAGGTTCTCCAGCACGCTCATGTGAGGAAACAGGTTGTACTGCTGAAACACGAATCCCACGCGCTTGCGCAGCGCGATCAGGTCGCGTTCGCGCCGCAGAGCCTGTACGTCGACATCCCCTACGCGGATCCCGCCTTGTTGCGGTCGCAGCAATCCGGTAATGCAGCGCAGGATCGTGGACTTTCCCGACCCGGACGGGCCGATGATCGACACCGCCTCGCCACGCCGCACCGAGATGTCGATGCCGTTCAGAACGGGCGTGTCGCCGAACGCCAAGTGCACGTTGGACAGGCGGACGAGGGAATCAGTGTCGGGCATGGCGCCGCTCCAGGTAGCGCGTCAGGCGCGAAATGGGATAGCAGTAGGCGAAAAACAGCGCCAACAGCGTGAAATAGATGAGAATCGTGAAGTCGGTACGCGCGACGGTATTGCTGGCCACGGTCGCGGTGTCGACGAGGTCATGCACGCCCACGAGCGATGCGAGCGCCGTGCTCATGGTGATGCTTGCGTACAGGTTCATCCACGGCGCCAGCATGCGGCGCAGGCACTGCGGCAGGATCACCATGCGGAATATCTGCGTGCGCGCGAAGCCCAGCGAGTGCGCCGCCTCCCATTGCGCGGCCGGGATGGACTGCACCGCGCCGCGGAATATCTCCGCCACGTTCGCCGACGCGGGCAGCGCGAGGCCGATAACCACCTTGATCCAGTCCGGAAACGGCAGCACCCAGCCCGCCACCGGCACTTCGAACGGAAAGACATAGGTGGTGAAGTAAACGAGCACGAGAATCGGCGCGTTGCGGAACGCCAGAACATAGGCGCGCGTCAGCGCACGCAGCGGCGCGAGCGGCGAGAGCGAGATGGCGCCAACCACCAGCCCGAGCATCGTGCCCAGCGTCATCGCGAGCAGGCTGATCTGCACATTCATCCCCAGTCCGCGCATCAGCGCGGGCCACCAATACCAGAGCCGCTCCACGGCCACCGGCGTGGTGCCAGTGGCCGTCCAGTACACGGCTGGCACAGCGAGGATCAGCACCGTGATGAACCAGGGGTCCCGCGCCACGTTGCGCAGCAGGGCCGCGGCCCCTGCCGTCCACCCGGAGCGCCCCGGCGGCGCCAACGTCAGGTCATTGTCCATAGCCGGGCATCCTCAGCAGGTTCTCGAGCCAGCGGCCCGCCACGCTCACGCCCCAGGTCAGGAGACCGAAATACAGCAGGATCAGAAGCAGGAGTTCCAGCACGTTGTCGCGTTGCGACCAGATCATGATCGACTCGTACGTCACATCGCCCACGGCGATCGCCGACGCGATGGCGGTCATCTTGACCAGGTCCACCAGATTGTTCACCAGGGCAGGCAAGGCAAAACGCAAGGCGAGCGGCAGTTGCACGCGCCACAGGATCTCCCCGCGCGAGAAAGCCAGCGACCGCGCGGCTTCCAGCGTGACGCCTGGAACCGCTTCGATGCCCGCGCGCAGCGCCTCGGCATGAAAAACGGCCTTATGCAGCGCCACCACCAGAACCACCCACATAAAGGGGGTGACCGGATTGCCGCCCTCGAGCTTCTGCGAGATCAGCATGTTGAGCACGAGAAACGCGCAGTAGAGCTGAACCAGCGTTGGCGTGTTTCGCGTGAGTTCGACGAAGGCAGTGAGGGGCCGGGTGAGCCACGCCCGTCCGCTCGTGAGACCGGCGGCGATCAACACGCCGAACACGAGGCTCACGGGTATCGACGCGGCGCATAGCTGCAGGGTGACCCACAGGCCGCGCACGAACGCCACGCGTTCACCCGCATCCAGCACGAATGCGTAGTTCAATCCGAATGGGCGGGCGAACGCCACCCATCCTTCGAGCAGTGACTCGGTCATGCGGCCTCCGGCGCAACCTGGCGTAGGACCGTCGCTGGCCGCAGCGCCTTCACGGCCCGCGTGATCCGCTCCACCGCCAGCTCGAGTTGCGCGTCCGACGTGGCGAAGGACAGGCGGATATAGGGCGATAGCCCATACGCTGCGCCGCGCACCACGGCCACGCCCTCGGACTCCAGCAGCCAGCCGGTGAAATCGCCGTCGTCGGCGATAACCTTGCCGTCGGGACGGGTCGCGCCGATCACGCCCTGCACGCCGATCCAGGCAAAGAAGGCGCCGGCCGGCGCGTGCACGTCCAAGCCGGGGACCGCCGACAGGCCCTGCGCCACCAGCCGCGCCCGGCGTCCATAGGCCGCGCGCGCCTCGGCCACGAACGCATCGGCCGCACCTTCGAGCGCGGCAAGCGCAGCGGCCTGCCCTACCGAACTCGGTCCGGACGACACTTGAGACTGCACCGCCTCCAGCGCGGCGATAAGGCCGGCCGGGCCCGTTCCCCAACCGATCCGCCAGCCGGTCATGGCGTACGCCTTCGACACCCCATTGACCAGCAGCGTGCGCCCCTGGAAGTCGGGCGCCACGGTTAGCCAGTGCGCGGGGGGCTCGCCGAACCAGACTTCTTCGTAAAGCTCGTCCCACAGCACCAGCACGTCCGGATGCTGGCGCAACACCGCCGCCAGCGCTGCGAGCTCGGCCGCGCTGTAGACCGCGCCCGTCGGATTGGCGGGCGAGTTCAGCACCAGCCAGCGCGTGCGGGGCGACAGGGCCTGGCGCAGCCCGGCTGGCGTGAGCTTGAAGCCCTCTTGCGCGCGGGTCGGCACGATCACGGGCGTGCCGCCATTGATGCGCACGCTGTCCGGAAAAGTGGGCCAGTAAGGCGCGGGCACGATGACTTCGTCGCCCGGGTCCAGCGTGGCGTTGAACGCAAGATAGATCACCTGCTTGCCGCCGTTGGAGACCAGCACGTCGCGGGCCTCGTAGCGCAGATCGTGACGCGCGCCGTAGCCCCGCGCGACCGCCTCGCGCAGCGCCCACGTACCGGCGGTGGGCGTGTACTTGGTCTGGCCGGCCTGCAGTGCGGCCACCGCGGCCTGCTTGAGCTCGGGCGGCGTGTCGAAATCAGGCTCGCCCGACGTGAGCGTGACGATGGAGCGCCCCTCGGCGCGCAGGCGCGCGGCCTGGGCGCTGGCCGCCGCGATGGGCGACACGTCGGCAGCGCGAGCGCGTTGCGACAACAAGGCAGGAAACGGGCTGGCAGTCATGGAATGGCTCCGGGACAGGGTGCGGGGATCGAGGCGGGCTTACTGCTTGGCAGACTCGGGCGGGGCCGCCTCGAATTCGCCGCGCTGCGCTTTCTCGTGCGACTGGCGCAAATAATCGGACGGGACATTCCACTTCTCGGCTTGCGTGACGAGCAGGCCGCTGCGGTGCCAGTCGCGGATCACGCCATCGACGAAGGCGCGCGTGTCGGCCTCGCCGCGGCGCGTCCAGATGACGGTGGGCGACGGAATGAGCTGGTCCGGCGTGGCAAGCTCGAACGCCGTCCACTCCGAGGCGCTCTTGCCGTGAAGCGTTTCATAGAGCGCCGGCTGTATATGCACGGAGGCGTCGCAGGTGCCGCCCTTCAGCGCCAGCAGCGATTCGGGAATGTTGCGCAGTCCCTTCACCACCGCGCCGTACGTCTCCTGCAAGGGTTTGGCAAAGTTGCTGCCTTGAGACACGCAGGCCACCTTGCCGCGCAGGTCTTCCCAGCGCTTGATTCCGCTCTTCTTCGAGACCATGGCCGCGCCGCCCACGAGGTTGTAGGGTGTGGGCGCATAGCTCAGGATCTCGCTGCGCTCCTGCGTCCACTGAATGTTGGCGATCAGGAGGTCGACCTTGCCCGCCTGCAGGAACTGCACGCGGGTCGAGGCGGTGACGGGCACGGTCTCCAGCGTCACGCCGAGCCGCCGCGCGATGTCCGCGCCGAGTTCGGCCTGGAATCCGCCCACCTTGCCGGTGGCCGGATCCAGCACGCCGAAAGGGGGGCTCGCCCCATCCACGCCCACGACGAGCTTGCCGCGCTGGCGCACTTTGTCGAGGGTGGCGTCGGCGTGCGCAGGGGCCGCCATGCAGAGTGCGGCTGCCGCGGCGGCCACCACGGCCACCATCCGGTTCGAGGGGATAGAACGCAGGCCCATGCTCAGCTCCCCTTGACGGCCTTGTCGTGCAGCTCTTGCAGCAAGGGCTGCGGCGGCGTGATGCCCAGGCGCTGCTCGGTCTGGATGAGCCAGCCGCTGCGATGCCAGCCCTGGATCACCTTGTCGACGGCGGCGATGGTGTCCGTCTCTCCCTTGCGGGTCCAGACCACCGAGTTCGCCGGCAAAACGTCCGTCGTGATGGGCGCATGGAAGTCGGTCCACTCGGGGTTGTTTTTCAGCAGCGGGTGGATGAGCGTGGAATCGTGCACCGCCGCCACGCACAGGCCGCCTTTGAGCGCCAGCAGCGAATCCGAGGAAGTCTTGTAGCCCTTCACGTCGGCGCCGTATTCGGCGGCCAGCGGCTTGGCGTAGCTCGATCCCTGCGACACGCAGACGGGCTTGCCGCGCAGGTCTTCCCACCGCGCAACGCCGCTGTTCTTGCGCGTTGCAGCCGCGCCGCCCACGCGATAGAACGGCGTAGGCGCGTACCCGAGGATATCCGCGCGCTCGGGATTGAGCTCCATCGATGCGATCAGGAGATCGACCTTGCCCGAGATCAGGAACTGCACGCGGGTCGGCGTCTGCACCTGCACCAGTTCCACCGGCACGCCAAGATCTTCGCCCAGCTTGCGTGCCAGTTCGGGATTCCATCCCACCAGTTGCTGCGTCGCGGGATCGAGCGAGCCGAACACGCCGCCGTTGGCCAGGACGCCGATCGTCACCTTGCCGCGTTCGCGGATCTTGTCCTGCGTGGCGTCGGCGTGGGCAAGACCCATGCAGACGAGCAGGCCGAGCGCGGCGCCCGCACGCAGGGCATGGCGGCGCGCCGGGCGCGAGACGCGGCGTTGGAGTTGTTGTCGTGCCATAGGACCATCACCTTGATGAGTAGAGAAAGGCGGCGTTTCGCCAGCCGGAAAGTGCTGTCATCGTGCGTGTCGCCATGCCTGCTGGCAAAGAAGCCTTTCAACTATGGATATGAGACTGGGCCACCCAACCCCACCGCTCGGCCCCTGTTGCGATTCCGACTTTGCATATGCGCTTTGCTTCGTAGCCGGTGAGCGCGGGCCGCCGCTACGATCGGCTCATCCTCGATTCACGACCGCCATGTCATCGACCGCTTCCCCTTCCCGCTTCTCGCGCCTGCCCGCCCTGGGGCGAACCGCCGCGCGAGCCGTGCTGCACGCGCTTCCCACGGTGGCCGGCGTGATCCTCCTGAGCTTCTTCCTGATGCAGGCCGTGCCTGGCGACGCTGCGGACGTCATCGCGGCGGAGTCCGGCTCGGCCACGGCCGACAGCATGGCCGCCACACGCCGGCATTTCGGGTTGGACCTGCCGGTGCTGCAACAACTCGGCAATTATCTGCAGCACCTCGCGCGGCTCGATCTCGGCCTCTCGCCTCGCTACAACACCCCCGTCGTGGACCTGATCGCGAGCCGCATCGGCAACACGGCGTTGCTCATGAGCACGGCGCTGGCCGCCGCGCTGATCGCCGGCGTCATGCTCGGCACGGTGATGGCCGCGTTCGTGGGCCGTTGGCCCGATCGGGTGCTGTCGCTCGCCGCGCTACTGCTGTACTCGACGCCCGGGTTCTGGCTCGGCCTCATGGCCATCATCCTGCTGTCGGTGCATCTGGGCTGGCTGCCGCCCGGCGGCGTCAGCACCCTGGGCACCGATGAGACCGGACTCGCGCACGTGCTGGACGTGGCGCGCCACCTGGTCCTGCCGACGCTGGCGCTTGCCGGCTTCTACGTCGCCATCTTTTCGCGGCTCACCCGCGCCGCCATGCTCGAAGTGAGCCGCCAGGACTTCGTGCGCACCGCCCGCGCGAAAGGCGCCGCGCCGCTGCGAGTCACGCTGCGCCATGTGTTGCGCAATGCGCTCATGCCCGTACTCACCGTCGCGGGCCTGAACTTCGGCACCCTGCTCGGCGGCGCGGTCGTGGTGGAGACCGTGTTCAGCTGGCCCGGCCTCGGCCGGCTCGCCTACGAGTCCGTGATGGCGCGCGATTACGTGGTGCTGATGGGCATCCTGATCCTGTCGTCGCTGCTGGTGATCGTGGCGAACATCGTCGTCGACCTGGCCCAGGCCGCGCTCGACCCCCGCGTGCGGGCGCGTTGAGCTGGGCTCTTTGACCTTCTCCGATTCTCCGATCTTTGCCCCACCCCGCCCCCGCATGACGACGTCCTCCCTGCCCCATCCCGCCGCCTGGCGTGCCAGCACGCTCGGCCGATTTCTTGCCAACCCCGCCGCGCTGGCCGGCCTCGTGCTTCTCGCGGTGATCGCAGCGGCGGCGCTAAGTGCGCCCTGGCTCTTTCCCCACGACCCGCTGGACATGGTGGGCACGCCGCTGTCGTGGCCCGGTCAGGACCCCGCGTTCCCGCTCGGCACGGACACGATGGGCCGCGACGTGGCGGCGGGCCTGGCCCATGGGGCGCGCGTCTCGCTGCTTGTGGGCCTGGCCGCGGCCGCCCTGTCGCTGACGATCGGCGTCAGCGTCGGCGCCGCGGCGGGCTATTTCGGCGGCTGGGCCGATCGCGTGCTGGTGCGGCTCACGGAACTGTTCCAGACCATTCCGTCCTTCCTGCTGGTGATCGTGATCGTGGCCATTGCCCAGCCCTCCGTGGGCGTGATCGCGCTGGCGATCGGCGTCTCGTCATGGCCCGTCGTCGCGCGCCTCGTGCGCGCGGAGTTCCGTTCCCTGGTCCATGCCGAGTTCGTGCAGGCGGCGCGGGCCCAGGGCTACGGGCATCTGCGCATCGTCCTGGCAGAAATCCTGCCCAACGCGCTGCCCCCCATCATCGTGACCACCTCCGTGCTGGTGGCCAACGCCATCCTTATGGAGTCGGCGCTGTCGTTCATGAGCCTGGGCGATCCCAACGTGGTCTCGTGGGGCAGCATGATCGGCGATGCGCGCGAGATGCTGCGCACCGCCTGGTACCTCGCAGCGCTGCCGGGGCTGTCCATCGTCGCAACCGTGCTCGCGCTCAATCTGCTGGGCGACGCGGCGAACGACGCCTTCAATCCCCGGCTGGCGCGCTGATCGGAGTCTGCCCGCATGTCCACGCTTTCCTCCCCCCTGGCGTCGTCCACGCCCCTGCTTGCCGTGCGCGAGCTGAACGTGCGTTTTTCCGTACCAGGCGGCGTGCACCACGCTGTGCGCGGCCTGAGTTTCGATCTCGCCGCCGGACAGACCCTGGCGCTGGTCGGCGAGTCCGGCTGCGGCAAATCCACCACGGCGCTCGCGCTGATGCGACTGCTCGCGCCGGGCGCCGCAGTAGCGGGATCGGTGCGCCTCGACGGCGAGGAACTCACGGCCCTGCCGGAGCCCGCGTTCCGGCGATTGCGCGGACGCGACATCGCCATGATCTTCCAGGAGCCCATGACCTCGCTGAACCCCGTACACACCATCGGGCAGCAGATTGCCGAGGCCATCCGGTGCCACGAGGACGTGCCCAAGGCGCAACTCGACGCGCGGGTCATCGCGCTGCTGGAACGCGTGCGCATCCCGCACGCGGCCCAGCGCGTGCACGACTATCCGCACCAGTTGTCGGGCGGACAGCGCCAGCGCGTCATGATCGCGATGGCGATCGCGTGCGGGCCCCGGCTGCTCGTGGCCGACGAGCCCACGACTGCGCTAGATGTAACGGTGCAGGCGCAGGTCCTATCCCTGCTCGACAGCCTGCGACAGGAACTCGGCATGGCGCTGCTTCTGATCACGCACGACCTGGGCGTGGTGCGCGAGCGTGCCGATCAGGTCATCGTGATGCACGACGGCATCGCCGTGGAACGCGCGCCTGTCGAACGCCTCTACGCGGCGTCGGCGCACCCCTACACCCGCGGCCTGCTGGCCGCCTCCCTGCATGCGGGCGCGTCTGCGCGCGCCGAGCTCGCGCGCGGCGGCGACCGCCTGCCTGAGATCCGCGTGCAGCGGGATGCGCAAGGCATCGCACGTCATTTCGAGGTCGTGCGGCCCGAGCCCGTGCGCATCTCGCGAACCATCCCGGCCGATGCCGTGCCCCTGCTCGCGGTGCGAGACCTGCAGACCCGCTATCCCGGTCCGCGGGGCGCGGTCAACGCCGTCGACGGCGTGGATTTCGACATCCTGCCTGGCGAAACGCTGGGGCTCGTGGGCGAATCTGGCTGCGGCAAATCCACGCTGTCGCGCACGCTGCTGCGCCTGACGCCGGCGCATGCCGGCACGGTCCGATTCGATGGCACCGATCTGTTGGCCCTGAGCGACCGCGCGCTCAAACCGTGGCGGCGCCACGTGCAGATGGTGTTCCAGGATCCGTATGCATCGCTCAATCCCCGGCACACCGTCGGCAGTATCCTCGGCGCGGTGCAGCAAGCGCATGGCGTGCGCGACCGACACGAGCGTGCCGCGCGCACCGAAGCGATACTGCGCCAGGTCGGGCTGCCCGCCGACGCGGCGCGGCGCTACCCCAATCAGTTCTCTGGCGGACAGCGCCAGCGCATCGGCATCGCGCGAGCGCTGATCGCCCGCCCACGCCTGCTCGTACTGGACGAGCCCGTCTCCGCGCTGGACGTCTCGGTCCAGGCACAGATCCTCAACCTGCTGTCCGACCTCAAGGCCGAGTTGGGGTTGAGCTATCTCTTCATCTCGCACGATCTGTCGGTGATCAGGTACTTCTGCGACCGCGTGCTGGTGATGCAGGCCGGCCGCATCGTCGACCGCGGCACGCCCGACGCGCTGTGGCAAACGCCAAGCCACCCATACACGCGCGAGCTGCTTGCATCGGTACCCGGCGGCCCCGACATCCTGTCCGACGCCACGCCTCAGCGTCTACGCGCCTGAACCGGCGCGAGGGCGATGACCGCGCGGCCCACGGCCTCGCGCCGTCAGTGACGGGCCTGCGAGGGCCGTGTGAGCCGCGTGGCCCCTATTTCAGCGCCACGCCCGTGCCGGAGAGCACACGCCGATAGGTCGCGATATCCTCCGACACCGTCCGGTCGACGTCCTGCGGCGGCGTCGCGGCCAGCGTGAAGCCCAGGTTCTCGAGCAAGGCGGCGGTCTCCGGCTCGCGCAGCACCGCCACGACGTCGCGGTTGATGCGGTCGATCACGGTCTTGGGCGTGCCGGCCGGCGCGGACAGGCCCTGCCAGCTCTCCACCTCGTAATCCTTCAACCCGGCCTCCTGCAAGGTCGGCACGTCGGGTAGCGCCTTGGACCGGTAGGTGGTCGTGACCGCCAGGGCCACGAGCTTTCCGCTTCGCACGTTCTCGGTCGCGGCTGCCAAAGTGATCAGCATCGCGTCCACGTGTCCGCCCAGCACATCGAGCGACGCCGGCCCCCCGCCCGGATACGGAATCTGGTTGGTCTTGGCGCCGATCCGCTCGTTGAGCAGTTCGACGGCCAGGTGCTGCAGGCTGCCCGTGCCGCCCGGCAACGCCAGCGTGATCTCGCCGGGGCGCTTGCGCACGAGCTCCGCGAACTCCTGGAACGTCTTCACGCCCAGCCCGGGCCGCACCACCAGCAACTGGGGATTGGTCACGGCCTTGGTGACCCCCACGAGATCGCGCTCGGGATCGTATGCCCGCGTGCCTTGCAGCGCATTGAGCGACAGGGCATCGCCGCTGAGCAGCAAGGTATAGCCGTCGGGCTTGGCATGCGCGACCGCTGCGTTGCCGATCGCGCTGCTGGCGCCTGGCTGGTTCTCGACCACGACGCTCTGCTGCCATCTTTCGCCCAGGCGCTGCGCCACCGTGCGCGCCAGCTTGTCCGCGCTGCCGCCCGCCGCCACCGGCACGATGATCTTGACGGGGCGGTTCGGATAGCGCGCGGTTTCCTCGGTGGCCACGGGCGCGGCGCCCGATCCGGACCAAATCGCGAGCCCGGCGGCAACGGCGATCGCGGCGCCCAGGCCGCTCTTCAAAAAGGTCTTGCGGTTCATGGAGCTTCTCCTGCTTCAAACCAATTCGGGTTGGATCGCGTCCTGGCTGGCGCCCTGACTCAAGCCATGCCTGGCAAGGCCGTCTTGCGCGGGCACTCCGTTGTCGTCGTGGGCCGCAAAGCGTCCGCCCGCCACGGCGACCGACTCGCGGCCGTCCACGCCGACCGGCGCCTCGCCTGCCAGCGTGATGCGGTAGAGCACCCGTTCGCGATCGAGATAGGCGAAATCGCCGGGGCCCTGGTGCGCGGTAGCGCGGTTATCCCAGAAGGCGATGCTGCCCGGCGCCCAACGAAAGCGGGCAACGTACTCGGGCTGCGTGATCGCCTCAAAGAACAGATTCAGCACGTGCCGCGACTCGACTTCGCTCAGGCCCAGGATGCGGCGCGTAAAGCCGGGGTTCACGAACAGCGCGCGCTCGCCGGTCTCGGGCAGCACCCGTACCACCGGATGATCCGCGACGCGCGGCTCGGCACGAACGCGTTGCGCGTACACCGTCTCGTTGTCGAAGTCGCCGTTGTAGCCCCCGAACTGATGGCGTGCCCACAGGCCGTCGGCCAGCGCCTGGAGGGCGGGCGACAGATGGCGGTAGGCCGCGACGAGGTTCGTGAACAGCGTGTCACCGCCATAAGGGGGCACCTGGTCGCCCGCGCGCAGGATTGAGGCCGACGGCGGATTGACCACGCCGGTCACATCGGTGTGCCAGCGCTCGCCTCGACGGCCACTGGTCGATGCCGATGAAATCGTGCGGATCTGGGGATAGCCTTCCGGCGGATTGGCGTCGTACGGATGGGCGCTCGTCGGCTGGCCGAAATGACGCGCGAAGACGAGGTGCTGCGCGTGATCGATGTGCTGGTCGCGAAAAAACACGACCTTCCAGCGGTCGAGCGCGGCGCGTATGGCCGCCACCAGCGCCGGCGTTAGCGGCTCGCGCAGATCCACGCCATGTATCTCCGCGCCGGTGAAGACCGAAAGCGGCCGGATGTCCAGAAGCGCGGGGCTAACCGCTGCTTCCTGTGTGCGACTGTTGTGACTGCCCATGCTGCACCTCAATGGTGGGTTGTGATGCAGGCAGGTTAGGATCGGGCCGCGCACCGGACAAAATACCGATGCGCAATGTCGTCATGACTTCACGCGCTCACCAAGCGCAAAGCCAGCATTCACGCAGCAAAACGCCGCATTCTCGGAAACCGGATATCGATATGCAGCCCATGTCTCTGTCGTCCGCCGCGCGCGCTTAGCCACGGGTGCCGTAAGCCTCCCTTCAGTTAGGCACCGGCAGGATTTCGGAGCATTCAAGAGTCGGAGACCCCCTTGAAGAAAAGCAGATTTAGATAGAGCCAGATCGTTTCCGCGTTGAACGACCGCGAAGCCGGCATGTCGGTCGCCGAACCGTGCCGCAAGCACGGCATCGGCAACGCCACGCAGTCACTCAGCATGCCTCGTTAACCCTTGTTCCGATCGTCTATCAACCAGTGTCTACTTGACAGGGGTGCTTACGCCACCGGACCGGAAAATATCCAGCGTACAGGCGTCGCCAGCAGTTTCTCCAATTCCGCAGGGGGCAATCGAGTGAGGACGTGGCGGACGCGCTCGCGGATGTCGATATCGAGAGGCGTGGAAGTACATCCTTCAAAATGTTCGCCGAATGCTTTGGTGGCAACATATGAGGTGGTCGCAACCCGATAGGCCTCGGCAGGGTTGATCCGATGGGCCATTCCCTGCCGATCGACGATCTCGACCTCCGTGATTGCGGAGGCGGCCCGCGCTCTCAGTCCCGCGATCTGAACGAAGTTGCCGTCGCCTTCATTGGCATCGCGATTGCGCAATACGAGGGCGTTATGCAATACGGCCAGCAAGGCTGCACCGGAGACGGTGTAAGAGCGAACCTCGTTGCTGTGATAGAAGATGTCGCACAAGGTCCGATCGGAGATAACCTCGCCCGTTTGCAGGTTTCGGTCGATCCTGAAGCTGCCGCTGTTAATGATCGCGACGTCGACATCCAAACGATCGGGCCGGTCGATCGTTGGGATGCCGAGCAGCACGTCGGCGACGAAATTGCCGAAATTAGTTGATTTGCGGCGTATCTCGCGATCGAGCAGAACCACTTCACACGGTGCCAGGGCCAACTGATCGGGGAGGTGGCTAGATCGCAGGTTCCAGGTTTCGATGCAGGTCTGTACCGGCTCATCGGGCGGCAGCAGCCGTGTGAATGACCGCGTGCCGGTCGCCAGGCTCAGGCTGAAGATGAATACGTAGTCTTCTCCTACAGAGCGCCCCAGCACTTCGTAGCCGTGCAGTCCTTTAGGGCCGAACACGTTGGCCAGATCTCTCAATTGCTCATCGGTCGGCGTGCGCGTGCCCAGCAGGGCATCCCGCAGCGGCTTCAGTCCGGTTTCGAAGAACAGGCCTTTCGCGAACTTTTCAAATCTTGTGGCATCGGTTTTGCGGTCCGGTATCGGCTCACCGCTAGATGTCCGACGAGGAATCGTCACGATCCAGTTGAAGCGAGTCGTCCTGGCATTGGACGCAGTCTTGACCACCAAGCAGTGATCCACCAGCTCTCGGACAACGACGTTGTGATCATGACCGCCCATAACGAGCCTAAGTTCTGGGAAGGACTTGGCTAGCTTGCAATCTTCTTCGACCGTCTGGTGCGTCATGGCCACCAGGCTGAAGTCGAGTTCGGTCTTGACGGTCGAGGCCTTCAATTCGTTTCGCACTTCGGCAACGACGCTGGAGAGATCCTTGATCATCTCGTACTGATCGATAACGCGGCCCACGTGCTCCGGCGTTTCCGCCCCGAGAACTCCCAAGATGGCAACGGCATGAGTTGCCGACGGCCGAATGACATGGATCGACGACATTTTCCCGGCGTCGACCATTCTGCGTTCAAACTTCGTGTCGTGAAAGGCGAAGTTCAAATTGAGCCACTCGAATCTCGATTCGTTCATCCGGGCTTCGAGATCTGCTTGTGAGATGTCGGCTTCGAACTCGTGGTTGCCCAAACTTACCAGGTCGACGCCCATCAGGTTCATCACCTCAACCATCTGCTTACCCTTGAATTCCTTGCTGAGGCACGAAGGGGCCAAGAAATCGCCCGGCACGCAGAACCGGGTCGAGTCGCTTCCATAGAAATCCCGTAAACGCTTGGTAAGCGTGGCGATGCGCGGCAGCACCAGGGTGTTTTGATCTGTGTAGTCTGCCCGCGTGTCGATGTGATAGAGATCGTTCAGCTGTACCAACAGGATCGGCTTCGCAGTGACGGTCGCATCGGGCATGGACACCTCTTCGTAGGTGCGTCGGTTGCGGTCTCAGTTTAGATAGCCCAGGAGTCGAAAGTACACAAGACTTACAAACAGCCGCGTCGGCTCTTGAAGCACAAAAAGCTCCAAACTCAATGACAAAAATCCGAACCGAATGAAATTCGACGGGTACGCCGTCGAAAATGTAACAGCGCACCTCCCCCCCTTGAACCTCCAAACATCATCCCTATAATTAGCACTCGACACCGGTGAGTGCTAACACCTCCCGGGGCAAACCGACCATTCACTTACTTTTAGTTAACAGGAGTTCCTCATGGCCTTGCGTCCCCTGGGCGATCGCGTGATCGTCAAACGCCTCGAAAACGAGCGCAAGACTGCCTCGGGCATCGTCATCCCGGACAGCGCCGCTGAAAAGCCCGACCAGGGTGAAGTCGTGGCCGTCGGCCCCGGCAAGAAGACCGAAGACGGCAAGATCCTGCCGGTTGACCTGAAGGCTGGTGACAAGGTTCTGTTCGGCAAGTACGCCGGCCAGTCCGTGAAGGTTGATGGCGAAGAACTGCTCGTCATCCGCGAGGACGAAATCCTCGCCGTGGTCCAGTAAACCCTGCCTCAAACGAATTTTCGAAGGAAGCTAAGACATGGCTGCCAAGCAAGTATTGTTCGGTGATGACGCCCGTGTGCGCATCGTCCGTGGCGTGAACGTTCTCGCCAACGCTGTCAAGACCACCCTGGGCCCCAAGGGTCGCAACGTCGTGCTGGAGCGCTCGTTCGGCGCCCCGACCGTGACCAAGGACGGCGTGTCCGTCGCCAAGGAAATCGAACTGAAGGACAAGTTCGAAAACATCGGCGCCCAACTCGTCAAGGACGTCGCGTCCAAGACCTCCGACAACGCCGGTGACGGCACCACGACCGCCACCGTGCTGGCCCAGGCCATCGTTCAGGAAGGCCTGAAGTACGTTGCCGCCGGTTTCAACCCGATCGACCTGAAGCGCGGCATCGACAAGGCTGTCGCCGCTGCCGTCGCCGAACTGCAAAAGCAATCCAAGCCGGTCACGACCAGCAAGGAAATCGCTCAAGTCGGTTCCATCTCGGCCAACAGCGATTCCTCCATCGGCCAGATCATCGCTGACGCGATGGACAAGGTTGGCAAGGAAGGCGTCATCACCGTCGAAGACGGCAAGTCGCTGGAAAACGAGCTGGACGTCGTCGAAGGCATGCAATTCGACCGCGGCTACCTGTCGCCCTACTTCATCAACAATCCGGACAAGCAAGTCGCCGTCCTGGAAGACCCGTATGTCCTGATCTTCGACAAGAAGATCAGCAACATCCGCGACCTGCTGCCCGTGCTGGAACAAGTCGCCAAGTCGAGCCGTCCCCTGCTGATCATCGCGGAAGACGTCGAAGGCGAAGCGCTGGCCACCCTGGTTGTGAACAACATCCGTGGCATCCTGAAGACCACCGCCGTCAAGGCGCCTGGCTTCGGCGACCGCCGCAAGGCCATGCTGGAAGACATCGCCATCCTGACGGGCGGCACGGTGATCTCCGAAGAAACCGGCATGTCGCTGGAAAAGGCCACGCTGGCTGAGCTGGGCCAAGCCAAGCGCATCGAAGTGGGCAAGGAAAACACCACGGTCATCGACGGCGCTGGCGACAGCAAGTCCATCGAAGCCCGCGTCAAGCAAGTGCGCGTGCAGATCGAAGAAGCCACGTCCGACTACGACCGTGAAAAGCTGCAAGAACGCGTGGCCAAGCTGGCCGGCGGCGTTGCCGTGATTCGCGTTGGCGCTGCCACCGAAGTCGAAATGAAGGAAAAGAAGGCTCGCGTCGAAGACGCCCTGCACGCCACCCGCGCTGCAGTGGAAGAAGGCGTTGTGGCTGGTGGCGGCGTTGCGCTGCTGCGCGCCAAGCAAGCCATCGCTGACCTGAAGGGCGACACGCCTGACCAGAACGCCGGCATCAAGCTGATCCTGCGCGCTGTGGAAGAGCCCCTGCGCACCATCGTCACGAACGCCGGCGAAGAAGCCAGCGTCGTGGTCAGCAACGTGCTGAACGGCAAGGGCAACTACGGCTACAACGCCGCGACCGGCGAGTACACCGACCTGGTCGAGCAAGGCGTGCTGGATCCCACCAAGGTGACCCGCACCGCCCTGCAAAACGCTGCCTCCGTCGCCAGCCTGCTGCTGACGGCCGAAGCCGCCGTTGTTGAACTGGCTGAAGACAAGCCCGCTGCTCCGGCCATGCCCGGCGGCATGGGCGGCATGGGCGGCATGGACTTCTAAGTCCCGCTGTTCTTGCAAGGCCTCCCCGGCTTCGGCCGGGGAACGCAGTATCCAAAAACCCCCGGTCCTTCGCCCCGGGGGTTTTTCTTTTGTCCGCCCGGATATCTTTGCGTGTTGTTTCAGTGGCGCCGGATTTCCCAGGATTGGCAAACTTTTGCCAACAATCTGCCCGTATCTGGGGCTTGCATGCGTCCCTACAATGAAGGTTCGCCTCACCGAGAATCCGCCCATGCGACTGCCCCGAAACGTGCTGCGTATCCTGCGCCCCTCCCAGATCAGCGGCCTGCTGGTCGACTCGGCCAAACAGTGGTCCAGTCATCGCGCGTCCAGCAAGGGTGCGGCGCTGGCGCTGTACATGGTGTTCTCGCTGGCGCCGATGCTGCTGCTAGTGATTGCGGTGGCGGGCGCTTTCTTTGGCGAGGAAGCGGTTCGCTCCGAGCTCTTTGCGCAATTGCGCGACCTGATCGGCGATCGCGGGGCCGAGGTGATCCAGACCGTGCTGGCCAGCGCGCACGAATCGGGCAGCGGCTGGATGGCGGCGCTGGTGTCGGTCTGCGTGCTGGTCTTCAGCGCGACCACGGCCTTCGCGGAATTGCAGGCCAGCCTGGACGAATTGTGGGACGTGAGGGCCAACCAGAAGAGCGGCCTGCACGGACTGGTGCGCAGCCGTCTGCTGTCGTTCGGACTGGTGCTGGTGCTGGCGCTGTTCCTGCTGGTGTCGCTGACCGTGAACGCGGCGCTCGCGGCGGCCAGGGGCATCTATGGCTCGTTGTGGGCCAACTCGACGTTCTCGATCGTGGCGGAATGGGCGTCCAATCTGTTTTCGTTTTCGGTGGTGGCGGCGCTATTCGCGGTGATCTTCAAGCTGCTGCCCAGCGCCAAGATCTCGTGGCAGGACGTGATCCCCGGGGCCATCGTGACGGCCGGGCTGTTCCTGCTGGGCAAATGGGGGATCGGGCTGTACCTGAGCCGCGGCGCGGCGGTGTCGGCCTATGGCGCGGCCGGGTCGCTGATCGCGCTGTTGCTGTGGATCTGGTATTCGGCGCAGATCTTCTTCTTTGGCGCGGTCTTCACGCGCCAGTTTGCGCTGCGCTTTGGCAAGGTGGAGCGGCCGCGCACGCCGTCCGCCGAACCGCCGGTTCAATCGCCCGCGCAAACGCCCACGCAATCGCCCACGCAATCGCCCACGCAATCGCCCACGCAGCCGCCCGCCCAATCACCCGTGCAGACGCCCCCGACCGACGCCTGACCGCCGGGGCTTCACGCCTGCCGCGTCTGATGCAAGGGCGGCAGCGCCGCGCCGAGCCGGTCGCTCCAGACCTGCATCTCGTTCCAAAGCGCCGGCGGCACGGGCAAGCCGAGGCGTTGGCGTTCCGCTTCGTGCGAGGCCTCCGGGTCGCCAGGCATGCGAGGCTTGCCGGGCGCTTCCGATAGCTCCATCGCCATTCCCGCCACCACCGACGCCAGGGCCGCGCCCCCCGCGAAGCGCGCCGGATCGATGACGATGAAGAACGCGCCCAGTTCGCGCGGCCGGTCCAAGGCGTCGTACATGGACGAGATGTGCGGGCCGTGAGGGTTGCCGTTCAGCGGTCCGCACAGCAGCTCGATCATCATTGCCAGGCCATACCCCTTGTAGCCGTATTCCTCGCCGCCCAGCGGACGCAGGGCGCGCGCGGCCTGCGCATCGGTGGAGTCGTCGCCCCGCCCGTCCAACGCCACGCCCGGCGGCAGCGCCGCGCCGTCGCGCCGCGCGTTCATGACGCGGTTCCACGGAATGGCGGTTGTCGCCATATCCAGGCAAAGCGGCTGTCCGCCCGCCCGCGGAAAGGCGAGCGAGATGGGATTGGTGCCGAAAAAGGGCTCGTGGCCGCCGAAGGGTGCGGCGATGGAATCGGAATGCGTGAAGGCGATGCCGATGAGACCCTGCCGAGCGGCCGCGCGGCTGTACAGGCCGATCGCCCCGCAGTGAGACGAGTCGCTGACGCCCACCGCCGCCACCCCAGCCTCGCGCGCCAGGTCGATTGCCAGCGCGTTGGCCCGATGGGCCACCACGATGCCCTGCCCCCGGCCGCCATGCACCTGGGCGGCCCCCGGCCCCGTCCGGTCGACGCGGATGTCGGGACGCGCCAGGATCGAGCCATGCGCCACGCGGTTCAGGTAATGCGGCAGGCGCGCGATGCCGTGCGAATCGATGCCCCACAGGCTGGTCTGCGCCAGGCTTTGCGCCAGGCAGCGCGCGTCATCGGCCGGAAAATCCTGCGCCAGCAGGCACGCCGTGCCCCAGCGTTCCCAGTCGGTGGCGGTCACGCGGCGGTCGGCGTTCATGTCCTGTCTCCTAGGTGGCCGCCTGCACAGCATGGATCACACCGTGCTCGCGCAGCGCTTCCAGATGCTTGGTCAGGGCGCCCACGAACTCGGCCGAATTGCCCAGGTCGCCGAACACCGGTTTGAAGCGCGCCAGCACCGTCGCGCGCCGCTGCGCCGCCTGCGACGGCATGGCGGCGTGCGCGGCCACCTCGGCACGCGCCAACAGGCGGTCAAGGCGCGCGGCGATCGGGTCCTGGATGGGGTACGCGCTGCCCTGCTCGTCTTCGCCGCGCAGGTAGTTCAGCCATGCGGCAACCGCCAGGCACAGACGATCGA
Organism: Achromobacter sp. Root170; assembly: GCF_001428165.1. NCBI lineage: Bacteria > Pseudomonadati > Pseudomonadota > Betaproteobacteria > Burkholderiales > Alcaligenaceae > Achromobacter > Achromobacter sp. Root170. The sequence continues at coordinate 398,858 of NZ_LMHN01000016.1, read as the reverse complement.
TGCCGTGCCCGGCACGCAGCCGGTCGCGAATGGTGTCCAGCAGGCGCTGGGGCAGCTTCTGCGATCCGTCCATGGCGATCTGCGACAGCGGATGCGGCAGCGCCGGGTTGGAGATCCGTTCCAGAAACCGCAGACGGTATTCCACCAGCCCCGTGTCGGGAATGCCGCGCAGGGTCGGGGCGATCTCTTCGCGCATCATGGCGTCGACGAACGCCCGCAGGGCGGGCGTGTTGGCGGCATCGGCCACCGTATGCAGTCCCAGCGCCGCGCCCAGGTAGGCCAGCGCCGAATGCGGCCCGCTGACCATGCGCAGTTTCAAACGCTCGTAGGGCGCCGCATTGCGCACGAAGGTGGCGCCCCCGTACGCGTCCCAGGCGGGGCGGCCGGCGGCGAACCGGTCTTCGATCACCCAGTTCAGATAGGGCTCGCCCAGCACGGGCCAGGCATCCTCGACGCCCAGGCGTTCGGCGATCCGCCGGCGGTCCTGGTCTTCGGTGGCCGGCACGATGCGGTCGACCATGGAATTCGGAAACGTGCAGTGGCGGTCGATCCAGTCGGCCAGGGTCACGTCGACCCGCAGCGCAAAGGCCAGCACCAGGCTGCGCAGCGTGTCGCCGTTGCCGCGCAGGTTGTCGCACGACAAAAGCGTGATCGGCGGCAGGTCGCGCTCGCGGCGCAGCGCCAGGCCGTAGACCAGGATGCCGATGGTGCTGCGGGGCCGGATGGGGTTTTCCAGATCGTGCACGATGTCCGGATCGTCCCAGCGCAGATGCCCCGTGGCCGGTTCGTGGCTGTAGCCCTTTTCCGTCACGGTCAGGCTGACGATGCGGGTCTGCGGATACGCGATGCGTTCGAGAACGGCGTTGGGGTCTTCCTCGGCCACCATCACGCGCAGCACGGATCCCACGATACGCAGGTGTTCGCGGTCCTGGCCGTCCGGACCGGCGTCGCGCACGGCCAGCGTGTACAGCCCGTCCTGGGGCGTGAGCGCATCGCGGGTGGCGGGGTGGCGCAGCGAGACGCCCAGAATGCCCCAGGTGAGGTCGCCGCTGGCTTGCATGGCCTGATCGGTGACAAACGCCTGATGCGCCCGGTGAAAGGCGCCCAGCCCAAGATGGACGATGCCCGGCGTCAGCCGGCTACGGTCGTAGCTGGGCTTTTCAACGTCGGCGGGCAGACGCAGCAATGACTCCGAATTCAAACGTTCAAGCATGGGTGAGCTATGCCTAAAAGGGGAGACGCCAGGGTATAGCATGCCCCGAGCCGTCTTCGCTACATCACCGCGCCCAGTTGCCACGGGACGAATTCATTTTGTCCGTAGCCGTGCGTCTCGCTGCGGGTGCGCCGGCCCGACGCCGTCTGCAGCATGAGCTGGAAAATGCGCTCGCCCATCTGCGCCACGCTTTGCGCGCCGTCGACGACTTCGCCGCAATTGATGTCGATATCGTCGGACTGGCGCTGCCAAAGCGCCGTGTTGGTAGACAGCTTAAGCGACGGCGCGGGCGCGCAGCCATAGGCGGACCCTCGACCGGTGGTAAAGCAGATCAGGTTGGCGCCCCCGGCCACCTGCCCGGTGGCCGAGACCGGGTCGTAGCCCGGGGTGTCCATGAAGACCAGCCCGCGCGTATGCACGGGCTCGGCGTACTCGTAGACGTCGGTGAGATTGGTCGTGCCGCTCTTGGCGATGGCGCCCAGCGATTTTTCCAGGATGGTGGTCAGCCCGCCCGCCTTGTTGCCGGCCGAGGGGTTGTTGTCCATCTCGGCGTCGTTGCGGGCGCAGTAGTCTTCCCACCAGCGCACACGCGCCAGCAGCTTGTCCGCCACGGCGGGCGATTGCGCGCGGCGCGTCAGCAGGTGCTCGCCGCCGTAGATTTCGGGCGTCTCGGACAGGATTGCCGTGCCGCCGTGGCGCACCAGCAGGTCCACCGCGGCGCCCAGCGCCGGATTGGCGCTGATGCCGGAATAGCCGTCCGACCCGCCGCATTGCAACCCCACGGTCAGGTGGCTGGCGGGCACGGGCTGGCGCTGGACGCGATTGGCCTGGTCCAGCATGCGCTCGACCAGTTCGATGCCGCGCGCCACGGTCTTGCGCGTGCCGCCGGTGTCCTGGATGTTGAAGGTGTGCAGCATGCCGCTTTCGCGCAGATGCTCCTGCTCCATCAGCCCGCCGATCTGGTTGGTCTCGCAGCCCAGCCCCACAACCATCAGCCCGCCAAAGTTGGCATGCCGGGCGTAACCGCCCAGCGTGCGCCGCAACACGCGCAATGGTTCGCCGTCGCTGCCGGTGGCGCAGCCCGCGCCATGCGTCAGCGCCACGACGCCGTCCACGTTCGGACAGGCTGCCAGGGCCTCGGGCCGGATGTCGCGGCGGAAGTGATCGGCGATGGCGCGCGCCACCGTCGCCGAACAGTTCACGCTGGTCAGGATGCCGATGTAGTTGCGGGTGGCGATGCGGCCGTCGGCGCGCACGATGCCGTCGAACATGGCCGGCGCCCCCACGTAGTCGGTGGGCCGCGCATCTTGCCCCACGGCATAGTCGCGCTCGAAGTCCGAGAACTCCAGATTCTGGGTATGGACGTGCTGGCCGGGCGCAATGTCCTGCCGCGCCACGCCAATGATCTGGTTGTAGCGGCGCACCGGCTCGCCGGCCGCGATGGCGCGCACTGCCACCTTGTGGCCGGGCGGCACCAGCCCCACGATGGTCACCCCCTCGCCTTCCAGCCTCGTGCCGCTGACAAGCTGGCGTCTGGCGATCACCACGTTGTCCGCCGGGTGGATGCGGATGACTGCCGTATCGGTCTGCGACATGAGAACTCCGGAATACAAGGGGGCCTTGCGGATCAGCCGTCGATCAGGGCGGGATCCCAGGCATGGACGCGCTGGCGCTGTTCGCCCAGGCCCGCGATGCCCAGTTTCATCTCGTCGCCCGCCTTCAGATAAACGGGCGACGGCTTCTGGCCCATGCCCACGCCGGGCGGCGTGCCGGTGCTGATGAGGTCCCCCGGGTACAGCGTCATGAAGCGGCTGACGTACGACACCAGCTGCGCCACGCCGAACACCATCGTGCGGGTGCTGCCGTTCTGGTAGCGCTTGCCGTTGACCTCAAGCCACATCTCCAGGTCCTGCGGATTGGGGACTTCGTCGGCCGTGACCAGCCAAGGACCGATGGGGCCGAAGGTATCGCAGCCCTTGCCCTTGTCCCACGTGCCGCCGCGTTCGATCTGGTATTCGCGCTCGGACACGTCGTTCACCACGCAGTAACCGGCCACGTGCTTCATGGCGTCGGCCTCGCTGACATAGCGGGCCTTCTCGCCGATCACCACGCCCAGCTCGACTTCCCAGTCGGTCTTGACCGATTCCTGCGGCAGCACGACCGGATCGTTGCAGCCCACCACGGCCGACGTCGTCTTCATGAAGATGACGGGCTCGGCCGGCACGGGCAGTCCGGACTCGGCGGCATGGTCGGCGTAATTCAGGCCGATGCAGATGAACTTGCCCATGCCGCGCCACGGCGGCGCCACGCGGCCGGGCTGCGCAACAAGCGGCAGCGACGCCGGATCCAGCGCGCGCAACTGCGCCAGCTTGGCGGGCACGAGCGACTCGGCGGTGATGTCGGAAATGACGGACGACAGGTCGCGGACCTGGCCCTCTGCGTCGATCAAGGCGGGCTTTTCCGAGCCCTTGGCGCCATAGCGCATCAGTTTCATAGCGGTTTCCTGGTTGCTGGAAAAGAAGAATTCAATTGGACCAGCCGCCGTCGATCACCTGCGCGGTGCCGGTGGTGAAGGCGGATTCGTCGCTGGCAAGATACACCGCCAGCGCGGCGATCTCTTCGGCGCGGCCGATCCGGCCCATTGGCTGGCGCGCGGTGAAGGCGGCTTCGACCGCCGCGACGGACTGGCCGCTGGCCAGCGCCTGCGCGTCGATGCGCTGGCGCAGGGACGGCGACTCCACCGTGCCGGGGCAGATCGCGTTGCAGCGGATGCCCTGCCCCACGTAGTCGGCGGCGACCGCCTTGGTCAGGCCGATGACGGCTGCCTTGGTGGCGCCGTAGGCGCAGCGGTTGGGCGCGCCCTTGATGCTGCCCGCCACGGACGCCATGTTGACGATGGAACCCGCGCCGCGCGCCAGCATGGCCGGCAGGCAGGCACGGATCAGCAGGTACATGGATCGCACGTTCAGGTTGAACGAGAAATCCCAGGCGTCTTCGTCGCAATCCAGGATGGTGCCCGCGTGCACGAAACCCGCGCCGTTGAACAGCACGTCGACGCCGCCCGCATCCTGGGCCAACGCGCGCACGGCGCGGGCGTCGGTTACGTCCAGCACGCGCGTGCGGCAGCCAGGTAGCGATTCCAGCGCCGCGCCGTTCAGGTCCACGGCCAGCACGTCGGCGCCCTCGTGCGCGTAGGCCAGGGCCACGGCGCGGCCAATGCCCTGCCCTGCGGCGGTGACGATAGCGGTCTTGCCTTGCAGTCTTGCTGACATGGGCGTGCGTCCTTATTTGCCGGTCATGCCCATTACGGTGGGCAGCCATAGGGTGATCGAAGGAATGTAGGTGATGGCGATCAGCGCCACGAACAGCGGCACGAGCCACGGCAGGATGGCCATCGTGGTGCGCTCGACCGACAGCTTGGCCACCCGCGCCAGCACGAATAGCACCATGCCCATTGGCGGATGCAGAAGGCCGATCATCAGGTTCAGCGTCATGATGAGCCCGAAGTGGATCGGGTCGATGCCCAGCTTCAGGACGATAGGCAGCAGGATGGGCACGAGGATGGTGATGGCCGCGATGGTGTCGATAAAGCAGCCGACGATCAGGATCAGCACGTTCGCCATCAGCAGGAACACCCACTTGTTCTGCGTGACGCTCAGGATGGCGTCGGTGAGCGCCTGCGCGGCCTGGGTGGTGGTCAGCAGCCAGGCGAACACCGAAGCAGCCGTCACGATGAACAGGACCGACGCGGTGGTCTCGATGGTGTCGAACGACGCCTTGGCCAGCGTGCGCAACGTCATGGAGCGATAGCGCACCAGTCCCAAAAAGAGCGCCCAGATCACGGCCGCCACCGCGGCTTCCGTGGGCGTGAACCAGCCCAGCGTCATGCCGCCGATCAGGATCACCGGCGCCATCAGCGCCATCACGGCCGAAAAGTTGAACTTCCAGTCCAGCAGCAGCAAGGCCGCGAACGAGATGCCGGTGGCGACGTTGGGCGACACGCCCGCCAGCGTCATCAGCCAGATCGACATCGGAAATGCCAGCACGATCAGCACTTCCAGCCCCGCGCCGCCCAGCCGCTTCCAGTTGAAGGCAACGTCGCCGCCCCAGTTGTTGCGGCGCGCGTAGTAGGCCACGGTGAGCATCATCAGGATGGTCAGCACCAGGCCGGGAATCAGGCCCGCCAGGAACAGCGACCCGATCGACACGTTGGCCATCATGCCGTAGATGACGAACGGCAGCGACGGCGGAATGATGGGGCCCAGCGTGGCCGACGCGGCCGTCACCCCGACCGCGAACTCGGTCTGGTAGCCGTGGTCCTTCATGGCCTTGATCTCGATGGTGCCCAGGCCCGCGGCGTCGGCGATGGCGGTGCCGGACATGCCGGCAAACACCACCGAGCCGATGATGTTCACCTGCCCCAACCCGCCGCGCATCCAGCCCACCAGCGCGACGGCGAAGTTGTAGATGCGGCCCGTGATGCCCGCGATGTTCATCAGGTTGCCGGCCAGGATGAAGAACGGCACGGCCAGCAGCGGAAACGACTCGACGCCCGCAATCATGCGCTGCGCGATCACGACGTCCGGCACGCTGCCGGAAATCAGGATGTACAGCAGGGATGCGCCCGCCATCGAGACCGCCACCGGCAGCCCCATGATCATCAACAGCAGAAAGGTTCCAATCAGGGTGCCCATGTTCGCTCCTGGCAAAGGCACTGCGGATTCGGGAATTCAGTCCAGCGCTTCAGTCCAGCGACTCATAGGCCGCGGGGTTCTCCAGGATGGAGTAGCCCTGCCGCCAGTTCTGAACGGACACCTGCAGCGACCGCAAGAACATCATGACGAAGCCCGCCAGCGCCACCCAGTAGACGTACGCCTTGTTCCAGAACAGCGTCGTCATGGGCTCGTCGCCGACCAGCACGATGTAGCGGTACGTCAGCCACACGGCATAGCCGAAGAACGCGGTGCGCAGGATATCGATCAGCGTGGACAGCACGCGGCCGGCAGGCTTGGGCAGGTAGCGGTACAGGAAGTCCACCTGGATATGGCGGCACGCGCGCACGCACATCGCGGATCCCAAGAACACCACGCCGATCAGGCAATACACCGCCAGCTCCTCGGTCCAGGCGTACGAGTCGTTCAAGACGTAGCGGGAAAAGAACTGCAGGAACACCAGCAGCGCCATCGCCCAGAACATGGCCAGGCAAATCCAGTCTTCCGGCTGGTAGCCGGCCAGGCTGACCACGTGATGATCGGCTTCCTCGAAACTCTGGACGATCTCGTCCACCGAGGAAACGTGATGGGGGCCGGGCGGCTTGTCCGGCGGATGGCTGACGGCCGCCATCGGCGCGGCCTTCGCATTGGAGTGCATGGAATCTCCCCTCGTGCGGGATCGGTGTGGCGATCAGATCGGGCGAGGCGGGCCGGCGTGGCAGCCCGCCGCGCCGGTGGTCACTTCACCGCCTGGATCTTTTCCCAGTCCGACTTCTCGTAGCCGTATTGCTTGAACGGCACCTTCTCCAGCACCGTGTTGCGGAAGTCGTCGATGTTGACCTCGGCCACCGTCAGGCCACGCTGTTTGAAGACGTCGACCATCTTCTTCTCGGACGCGGCCACTTCGGCCGACGCCTTTTCCGCGGCCTGCTGCGCGACCTCGGCGAAGATCTTCTTGTCCTCGTCCGACAGGCTCTTCCAGAGCTTGCCGGAGATCACCGTGTTCAAGTGATCGACGATGTGGCCGGTGAGGATGATGTTCTTCTGCACTTCGTAGAACTTCTTGGCCTCGATGGTGGTCAGGGGGTTTTCCTGCGCCTCGACCGTGCCGTTCTGCAAGGCCAGATAGACCTCGGCAAAGGCAATGGGCGCGGTGTTGGCGCCACAGGCGCGCGGCATGGCCAGATACGCGGCCACGTCCGGCACGCGAATCTTCAGGCCCTTCATCTCGCTGCACTTGGTGAACGGCTTGTTGGACGTCGTCTGGCGCGTGCCGTAGTAGGTGGTCGCGACGATGTGGTTGCCGCTCTTTTCGTCGTAGCCCTGCGTGAGCTCCTTGTAGATGTCGCTCTTGGTGTAGGCGATCAGGTGCTCAGGACTGCGGAAGGTGTAGGGATAGTACGTGACCCCGATGCGCGGAAAGCTCTTGGCCGCGAAGCTGGACCCGGAGATGATCATGTCGACCGTGCCGAGCGTCAGCCCCTGGTTGATGTCGTTTTCCTTGCCCAGTTGCGAGGCCGGATAGACGTCGATGTGATAGCGGCCGTTGGTGCGCTTCTCGATCTCCTGAGCGGCCCACACCGACGAGGTATGGAACGGTTCGGACGTCTCGTAGACGTGCGCCCACTTCAGTTTGGTCTGCGCCAGCGCGGAGCCGCTGACGGCGATCGCGACGGCGGCAAAGAGCACTTTGATGGCGTTGCCTGGCTTCATGTTGTCTCCTCTCTTTGAGGTGGCGGGCTCGGCGGCCTCGCGTCATGTTTTACATATGGAGTTCACCTACTGGAGCTGCACCTACCAACTGCGACTGCGAGTTGCCGCCGGCCTCCCGGGAGGGACCGGCGGCCTGTTGCTATTCAGCGCGCAAGGCTTCCGCCGCACCGGGCCAGCTGGCCATCAGGCGGTCGTACGAGCAGGAAAGATGTTCACGCATGGCGGCCCGCGCGCCCTGTTCGTCACCGGCCGCGATGGCGTCGATGACGCGGCGGTGCTCGGTGATGGCGACGGCCCAGCTGTCGGAATTTTCGAAGTAATCGCCCAGCTTCACGGAGAGCGGGTTGTGGCGTTCGTCAAAGAGTTCGCCCACCACGCGCACCAGCACGGCGTTGTTGGCCATTTCCGCCACACGCAGATGGAACAGCCGGTCGCCGCGGATGGGCACGCTGCCGGCCCGCGCCTCGTCTTCCATCGCATCGACGGCTTCGCGCAGGCCTTCCACCAATGCGGGCACGGGATTGAGCGCGGCCTGCGCGGCCAGCTCGCTCTCGATGGTGCGGCGGGCGCGGATGGTTTCAAGCGGGCTTTCGGCGGTCAGGCTGGCGCGCGGCGCGCCGCCCGGGCTTTGCACGTACACGCCCGAACCCATGCGCACTTCCACCCAGCCTTCGACCTCCAGCGCAATCAGCGCTTCCCGCACCGACGGCCGGGACACGCCCAGCTTCAGCGCTAGATCGCGCTCGGGCGGCAGGCGCGCGCCGGCCGGAAATTCGCCGGCCTCGATCAGCAGACGAAGCTGATCGGCGATCTGGCGATACAAGCGGCGAGGTTCAATGGTCTGAATCGGCATATAGGTAAAGTGGCCTTACCAATTGACCAGAATCCTGCGCCTCCCGACGCTGGGTCACAATTAGGGTTTGCCCATCCGCGTACGATGTGCCACGCGGGCAACCCTTATCTGTTAAAAAGCCGCCACCACGGCTTTCATCCGATTCCATGACCCACGATCCGCAACACTCGCCCTTCAAGAGCACCGGCGGCGCGCGCCGTATCCTCAACGCGCTGCGCTATTCCTGGCAGGGCCTGAAGGCGGCCGTCAAATACGAGGCGGCCTTCCGCCAGGAACTGGCGCTGGCCGTGCTGATGATTCCAGCGGCATTCTTTCTGGGCCGCACCACGGTCGAGGTGTTCTTCCTGGTGGGCGTGGTGGTCATGGTGCTGGCGGCAGAACTGCTCAATTCCGCCATCGAAGCGCTTGCCGATGCGCTGTCGGTCGAACGCCACCCCCTCTTGGGCCGGGCCAAGGACCTGGGCAGCGCAGCGGTGATGCTGCTGCTGATATTTGCCGGAACGGTCTGGGTGGGAGTGGCCATCAGCCGTTTCGTCATGCACTGATACGGGTTCGCATCGCGACGGGGATGCGACTCTATTTATACTGGGAGCCATGATGCCTCAATCGACGTCAGCACCCTCCAAGCGCATCGTCATCGTCGGCGGTGGCGCAGGCGGCCTTGAACTGGCCGCCAAACTGGGCCGGATCCACGGCCGCCAATACATCACCCTGGTCGACAGCCGCCCTTTTCACATCTGGAAGCCTTCGCTGCATGAAGCGGCGGCGGGCACGCTGGATATTCACCAGGAAGGCCTGTCCTACCTGATGCTGGCCCACATGGACGGCTTCTCGTTCGCCCAGGGCCGGCTTGAAAGCGTCGACCGCGAACGCCGTCTCATCACCGTGGACGCCGTCAATGACGCGCAGGGCCAGGAAGTCCTGCCCCGCCGCGAACTGGCGTACGACACGCTGGTGCTGGCGCTGGGCAGCACCTCCAACTTCTTCAACACGCCGGGCGCGGCCGAGCATGCGGTCACGCTGGACACCACCGAAAACGCCGAGCAATTCCGCCTGACCATGCTCAAGGCCATGGCGCTGGTGGATCAGGCCAAGGTGCGCAACCCGTCCGCGCGGCTGGATCTGGTGATCGTGGGCGGCGGCGCCACCGGCGTCGAACTGGCGGTGGAACTGACCGAAGCCAGCCACGTCGTCAGCGCCTATGGCCTGCCGAACTTCCGCGCCGACCGTGACCTGGCGATCACGCTGGTCGAAGGCGCGCCGCGCATCCTGTCCGCGCTGCCTGAGAAGATCTCGGTGGCGGCGACCAAGCGCCTGACCGAACTGGGCATCCGCGTCGAGACCTCATGCCGTGTGTCCGAAGTGACGGACAACACCGTGCGCACCGCCGACGGCCGCGAGTTTCCCGCGCAGTTGTGCATGTGGGCCGCCGGCATCAAGGGCCCGGCGCTCTTGGCCGACCTGGGATTGCCGCTGAACAAGCTGGGGCAGATCGAAGTCAACGAGCGGCTCGAAACGCCCGATCCGCACATCCTGGCGCTGGGCGACTGCTGCGCGGCGCCGTGGCGCGACGGCCGCACCGTGCCCGCCCGCGCCCAGGCCGCGCACCAGCAGGCCGATTACCTGACCAAGAAGCTGACGGCCCGGCTGCGCAATAACCCCGAGCCCACCGCCCCCTACGTCTACCAGGACCACGGATCGCTGGTGTCGCTGGGCCAGGACGCCGGGGTGGGCAGCCTGATGGGCAAGCTTGCCGGACGGGGACTGTTCGTAAGCGGTACACTGGCGCGCCTGATGTACATGAGCCTGCACCTGATGCACCACCGCGCGGTGCTGGGCGCCTCGCGTACCGTCTCCCTCGCCCTGGCTCGCCTGCTCATGCGGCGCACGCGCCCGCGGGTCAAACTGCACTGAATCCCATGAATTTCCTGCAAAAACTCGAACACGCCTGGACCACCAGCAACTCGCTCCTGCAAGTCGGGCTGGATCCCGACCCGCAGCGCTTCCCGCGCGAATTGCAGGACAAGCCGGACGCCATCTTCCAGTTCTGCCGCGACATCGTCGACGCCACCGCGCCATACGCCTGCAGCTTCAAGCCGCAGATCGCGTACTTTGCCGCGCACCGCGCCGAAGACCAGCTGGAAGCGCTGTGCCAGCACATCCGCGACAAGCACCCCGACCTGCCCATCGTGCTGGACGCCAAGCGCGGCGACATCGGCTCGACCGCCGAAAACTACGCCCGCGAAGCCTACGAGCGCTACCAGGCCCACGCCCTCACCGTCAGCCCGTACATGGGACTGGACTCGGTCGAGCCCTACCTGGCGTGGCGCGACCGCGGCGTGATCGTCCTGTGCCGCACCTCCAACCCGGGCGGCTCGGACCTGCAATTCCTGAAGATGGACAACGGCGAGCCCCTGTACCTGCACGTGGCGGGGCTGGTGGCTGACAAATGGAATGCCAATGGCCAGTGCGGCCTGGTGGTGGGCGCCACATTCCCCAACGAACTGGCTGCGGTGCGCCAGCGCATCGGCGACGCCCTGCCGCTGCTGGTGCCGGGCATCGGCGCCCAGGGCGGCGACATCACGGCAACGGTCAACGCCGGCGCCAACGCAGCGCGCAACGGCATGATGATCAACTCGTCGCGCGCCATTATCTACGCCAGCGGAGGCGACGACTGGCGCCAAGCCGCCGCCGAGGCCGCCAAGGGCCTGCGCGACGCGATCAACGCGGTGCGCTGACGCCACATTGCGCAAAAGCCGCTGCACCATGTGCGAATGCACGGTGCAGCGGCTTTTTTCATTTGAATGCCCGCAAGTTCAGCGCGGGCGTTTCGGGTCGGGATTCATCGCCGGTTGATCGGTGCACCCGCGAATTCCAGCACGGCCCGCAGCGCGAACTCCACCGCCGCCTGCCGCACCTGCCCCCGGTCGCCCTGAAACACGTGCGTCACCGCGCGGCTGCTGATGCCGTCGCCCACCCGCATGGCAAAGCCAAAGCACACCATGCCCACCGGCTTGCCGGGCGTGGCGCCGCCCGGTCCGGCGATGCCGGTGGTCGACATGGCCACGTGCGCATTGGGCACGGCAAGCAGCACCCCGTTTGCCATTTCCAGCGCCACGGGCTCGCTGACTGCGCCAAAGTGATGCAGCGTTTCGGGCGACACCTCCAGTTCGGTAACCTTGGCGTCGTTGCTGTACGTGACGAAGCCGCGCTCGAACCATTCGCTGGAACCGGCCACCGCGGTGACGGCGCCTGCCAGCAGGCCGCCCGTGCAGGATTCGGCGGTGCCAAGCATCCACCCCTGCTGGCGCAGCACATCGCCCAGCCGCTCGGACAGGCCGAGGATCGTCGCTTCCGACAACTGCGCGGCCGTCATGTTGGTCCGCGCGCCTTCATGCTGATCGTTCATCCCAAGACTCCTGTGCGGGCCACCAGCGCCATCACCAACAAGGCATAGCCGGCGGCCACGATATCGTCCCACATGACTCCGAAACCGCCCTTGATATGGGCGTCGAAGAACTTGATGGGTGGCGGCTTGACGATGTCGAACGTGCGGAACAGCACGAACGCCAGCGCCTGCGACAACCAGCCGGCCGGCGTAAGCCACAGCACCAGCCAGAACGCCACCATCTCGTCCCAGACCATTCCGACATGATCCGGCTGCTGGAGTTCTCGGCCGACGCGATGGCAGGCCCAGCATCCGTACAGAAATGCCACCGCCAGGAACACGCCGATGGCCAGGTCCGACGCCGCAGGCGCCGCCGCCACCCAGATGGCCCAAGCAAGCAGCGTGCCCCACGTGCCGGAGGCCGGACGGATCAGTCCGCTGCCAAAGCCAAACGCAATCAGCCGGCCCGGATCGCGGCAGACCCAGGAAAGCGCGGGATACGCGGCGCGGCGGCGGTCGCGCATGGAGGTGGAGTGCTTATCAGCGGAAGACATGGGGGGAAGGGTCCGCAAAAAGGAAGCCGCGGATCAGTCCGCGGGGAAGTGATCGAAGCCGGCGGGCAGGTCGGCAAGCGCCTGCCCGTGCGAGTCGAGAACGGCGATGCCCGGCTGCGGCAGGATCTCGCCCACCCGGGTCACGCAGGCGCCGGCCGTGCGGGCTGCCGCCAGCACGGCGTCGCGCCGGGACGGCGGCGCGGTGAAACACAGTTGATAGACATCGCCCCCGCCCAGCAGCGCGCGTTGCAGCGGCGCCGCGTCCAGGCCCGCCAGGGCGGGCGCCGTCGGCAGGTCCGCGAACCGCAGGCGGGCGCCGACGCGGCTGGCGGCCAGGATGTGGCCCAGGTCCTGCACCAGGCCGTCGGACAGGTCGATGGCTGCATGCGCGATGCCGCGCAGCGCCGTGCCCAGCCCCACTTGCGGCTCGGGCCACTCCAACGCGCCGCGCGTGGCGGCCAGCAGCGCGGCATCAGCCGGGTATTGCCCGTCGAGCAGCCGGTAGGCCACGTCTGCCGCCCCCAGTTCGCCGGACACCCAGATGTCGTCGCCGCTGCGCGCGCCATCGCGGCGCAGCGCCTGACCGGGGGGCACCGAGCCAAACACGGTCACGCTGATCGCCAGATCGTGCGCGCTGCGCGTGGTGTCGCCGCCGACTAGCGGGCAGCCGTGGGCCGCCGCCAGCGCGTGAAACCCTTCGGCAAACGCCGCCAGCCAAGGCTCGTCCAGGCGCGGCAACGCCAGCCCGAGCACGCAGCCGATCGGGCGCGCGCCCATGGCCGCGAGGTCGGATAGGTTCACCGCCAGCGCCTTGTGGCCCAGCGATTTCGGGTCTACGTCGGGAAAGAAATGCCGACCTTCCAGCAGCAAGTCCGTGCTGGTGGCCACCTGTTCACCGGGAGGAACAGGAAAGAGCGCGCAGTCGTCGCCAACGCCCAAGAGGCCGGCAGGCGCGGCACGCGTGAAATAGCGCGCAATCAGATCAAATTCGGACGCCACCGCGCCTCCACTATGCGGCGTTCAAGAATCGCCGTCGCACTCTAACGGGTGCCACGCGGCGTGGCCGTGATCCGGGCTCCGCCGGTCCGCAGCGGCGCCCCCTCGGGAGGAGGCGCAAAGCGCTGCGGGGGGGCTCGCTATCGCCGTTGCTGCGCCGCGGCCTGGACCTCGTGCGCGCGGACATCGGCAGCCAGCTTGTCGAGCACGCCGTTGACGAACTTGAAGCCATCGGTGCCGCCGAACGACTTGGCCAGTTCCACGGCTTCGTTGATGGCGACCTTGTACGGCACTTCGACGTGATGGATCAGCTCGAAGCTGCCGATCAGCAGGATGCCGTGCTCAACGGGCGACAACTCGGCCAGCGGACGGTCGACGTAGGGCGTGAAGCGTTCGCGCAGCGCGGGCGCTTCGCGCAGCACGCCGTGCAGCAAGGTCTTGAACCACTGCGCATCGGCCTCGGAAAAGTCCTCGGTGTCGCGCAGATGGGCGTCGATCTCGCCGGCGTCCTGCGTGCCTTCGCCGCCGCGCAGCAGCCACGCGTACACGCCTTGCAGCGCGAATTCGCGCGCACGGCGGCGCGCGCTGCGCGCATTGGCGCGGGCCTGCGCCGCGCTATCAGCGCTGGTCGTCGTCTTCTTCGTCGTCAAAATCTTCGTCCTCGTCGTCTTCGTCTTCGTCTTCTTCCTCGGGTTCCAGCGCTGCCACCAGGTTGGCCATTTCGACGGCCACCTGGGCGCAATCGCGACCCTTGCCGGCGGCGCGGGCTTGCGCCTGCTCGTCGGTGTCGACGGTCAGCACGCCGTTCGCGACGGGGATGCCGGTTTCGAGGGAGATGCGGGTGATTGCCGTGGCCATTTCATTGCTGACCACTTCAAAGTGATAGGTTTCGCCGCGGATGACCGCGCCCAGCGCGATCAGGGCGTCGAATTCAAACGTTTCGGCCATGTGGGACAGGGCCACGCCCAGTTCCAGCGCGCCGGGCACGGTGGCGACCATCACGTCGCGCTCGTCCACGCCCAGTTCGGCCAGTTCCTTCAGGCACGCTTCGAGTTCGGCCTGGCCGACTTCTTCGTTGAAGCGGGCGCGTACGATGCCGATGTGCAGCCCTTCGCCGTTCAGGTCGGGGGTAAGGATGTAAGGGTTCATGTGTCGGCCTTCAGTGTGTTGCGGGAGTGTTCTGCGGGTCGCAATCGTAACCCGTAATGGTGAGCGAGAAGCCCGCCATGCTGGGCATCTTGCGCGGCCGGGCCAGGAGCCTCATTTGACCCACGTTCAGGTCGCGCAGAATCTGGGCGCCGATCCCGTAAGTGCGCAGGCCGAAGCGGTCGGCGTTGGCGGAATTGGCCTGGGCCTTCGGGTCGTTCCAGCCTGCAATCTGGCCAAACAGGTGTTCCGTGGAAGACTGGCAGTTCATCAGCACCAGCACGCCGGCCGGGGCGGCGGCGATGGCCTCGAGCGCCTGGGCCACGCCCCAGCTATGCGGACTTGCGCCGGTATCCAGCACATCCAGCACGGACGCGGGCTCGTGCACGCGCACCAGCGTCTCGGCGTCGGGAGTCACATTACCATGCACCAGCGCCAAGTGGGCGGAGCCGGTGGCGGCGTCTTCGTAGGCCACGGCCTCGAATGTGCCCCAGGCCGTCTGCATGGTGCGCTTGCCCACGCGCTTGACGATGGACTCGTGCTCGCTGCGGTACTGGATCAGGTCGGCGATGGTGCCGATCTTCAGGCCGTGCTGGCGCGCGAATTCGACCAGGTCCGGCAGGCGGGCCATGGTGCCGTCGGGCTTGAGGATTTCGCAGATCACGGCGGCAGGCGTCAGGCCCGCCATGGCGGTCAGGTCGCAGCCGGCCTCGGTGTGGCCGGCGCGCACCAGCACGCCGCCGGGCACGGCGCGCACCGGGAAGATGTGGCCGGGCTGGACCAGATCGGCCGGCTTGGCGTCGCGCGCCACCGCCACCTGGATGGTGCGGGCGCGGTCGGCGGCCGAGATGCCGGTCTCGACGCCCACGGCGGCTTCGATCGATTGCGTGAAATTGGTGCCATAACGCGTGCCGTTGCGGGCGGCCATCATGGGCAGCTCGAGCTGGCGGCAGCGTTCTTCGGTCAGGGTCAGGCACACCAGGCCGCGGCCGTGGGTGACCATGAAGTTGATGGCTTCGGGCGTGACGAATTCGGCGGCCATGACGAGGTCGCCCTCGTTTTCGCGGTCTTCTTCGTCAACCAGGATGACGATGCGGCCGGCGCGCAGCTCGGCGATGATCTCGGCAACCGAAGCGATGCCGAAGGATTCCGGCTCGGAGCCGGGCAGGGAGGACAACTGGACGGACATGGCGTGACGCGTAAACCAGGCGGGAAAGCCCGGATTTTACCGCCCCTGCGGGCCGAACCCCTATTCGTGTCTGGACGGCCCGTCCGGATGGGGCCGTCCGGTTAAACTTTCGCCCGGAGATCCCCCCAGAAAAACGAAGGAAAAACCTCATGCAAGCCCTTGCGGCCATGCCTTTGAACGTCGCGGCAGCCGTCCGCGTCGTCCTGACCGACATCGACGACACGCTGACCACCGAAGGCCGCCTGCCGGCCGACGCGTACGCCGCGCTTGAACGCCTGGAACAGGCCGGCATCCAGGTCGTGCCCATCACCGGCCGCCCCGCCGGCTGGTGCGACCACATCGCGCGCATGTGGCCCGTGCGCGCCGTGGTCGGCGAGAACGGCGCGTTCTACTACGCCTACGACCGCAAGGCCCGCCGCATGACCACGCATTACTGGACCGACGCAGCCTCGCGCCAGGAAAGCCGCAAGCGGCTGGACGCCATCCGCGACCGCGTCC
Organism: Achromobacter sp. Root170; assembly: GCF_001428165.1. Classification (NCBI taxonomy): domain Bacteria; kingdom Pseudomonadati; phylum Pseudomonadota; class Betaproteobacteria; order Burkholderiales; family Alcaligenaceae; genus Achromobacter; species Achromobacter sp. Root170. Next base: position 382,596 of record NZ_LMHN01000016.1, on the reverse strand, counting down.
TGGCCGAGGTGCCCGGCAGCGCCGTCGCCAGCGACCAGGACTATCGCGTGGCTGACCTGGCCATCGATTTCTGCGAAGACGTCCCCGCCCTGCCCGACGCCGCCATCAGCCGCATCGTCCAGATCTTCCAGGACGCGGGCGCGCAGGCCAAGGTCAGCTCCATCCACGTCAATGGCTGGTTCGGCGACTACGACAAGCTCACGATGACGCGCACCATGTTCCAGCGCGAGTTCGGCCAGGACGTGGCGGGCGCGCTGGACAGCACGCTGTTCATTGGCGATTCGCCCAACGACGAGCCGATGTTCGCCTACTTCCCGATCTCGGTCGGCGTGGCCAACATCCAGGCCCAGTTGCATCGCCTGACGCACCGCCCCGCCTTCGTGGCCGCCTTCCATGGCGGCGGCGGTTTCGTCGAAATGGCCGACCGGCTGCTTGCCGCGCGCCGGCCCTCCCAAGTCCAGCCGGCCTGAGGTCAGCACACCGTGGCAACTTCCAAGACCGCGGCGCCCGCCAATGACGGCCGCCGCAGCATCCAGTCCATCGAAGTGGGCGTGCCGCTGCTGGCCGCCCTGGTCGACGCCGGCAAGCCCCTGACCCTGCGCGACCTCGCGGCGGGCGCGGGCATGACTTCCGCCAAGGCGCATCCTTATCTGGTCAGCTTCATCCGCGTCGGACTGGTGCAGCAGGACGCCACCACCGGCCAGTACGAACTGGGCCCCTTCGCCCTGCAGATGGGGCTGGTCAGCCTGCAACGCCTGGATCCCGTGCGGGTGGCCATGCCCGAGATCGCCAAGCTGCAATCCGAGATCGGCCACACGCTGGGCATCGCGGTGCTGGGCTCGCACGGCCCCACCATGATCCACATGACCGAAGCCAGCTATCCGGTCCACGTGAACATGCGCAAGGGCACGGTGATGTCCATGCTGCACACCGCCACCGGGTTGGTGTTCGCGGCCTGGCTGCCCCCGAAGGTCAGCGAACACTACATCGCGCGTGAGGAAGGCGACACCGCCGTCATCGCCAGCGTGCCGCCCCCGCGCAAGGCCTCGCGCGCCAACATCGACGCGCAATTGGCGGACATCCGCGTGCACGGCATGGCCCGCGCGCTGGGCAATCCGCTGCCGGGCGTGGACGCGCTGTCCGTGCCGGTCTTCGACAACACGGGGAGCATCGTGCTGGCGCTGACCAGCCTGGGCCCCACGGGCCTGTTCGACGTGTCGTGGGACGGCGCGATCGCGCGGCCGTTGCTGGCCTGCGCGCAGGAAATCTCCCGCAAATTGGGCTTCCGCGGCTGAGTGCGCTTTCGCGCAAAAACGAAAACAAAGCGAACAAAACGAACAAAAGACGAAAAGAAAGGCAGGGACTTTCCCGAGTGTGCCGTCCCCGGTTGTGTGTTTGAATTCAGCAAACATTCAATTAATACCCATACGAGGAGACACACGATGCAAGCCTTGCGTCTTATGCAGGCGGCCGCGCTGGCCGCATTCGCTTTTGGAGCGTCCGCCGCCCAGGCCGCCGACACCTGCTCCAACCGCGGCGACCTGGACCAGATGTACTGCGACTCGAACAAGGACCTGGTGGCCGACACGCCGACCGATCCGTCCAAGCTCAAGACGCCTTCCACGCTGGTGTTCACGTACACGCCCGTGGAAGACCCGGCCGTGTACGAAGACATCTTCAAGCCCTTCACCAAGCACCTGTCCGAGTGCACGGGCAAGCGCGTCGTGTTCTATCAAGTGCAGAGCAATGCGGCTGAAATCGAAGCCATGCGCTCGGGCCGCCTGCACGTCGGCGGTTTCTCGACCGGCCCCACCGCCTTCGCCGTGAACATCGCGGGCGCCGTGCCGTTCGCGGTCAAGGGCTACGCCGACGGCTTCCAGGGCTACAACCTGATCGTCATCGTCAAGAAGGACAGCCCCTACCAGAAGCTGACCGACCTGAAGGGCAAGAAGCTCGCGCACACCGCGCCCTCGTCGAACTCCGGCCACATGGCGCCTGTTGCCCTGTTCCCCAAGGAAGGCCTGACGCCCGACAAGGACTACAAGGTCATCTTCTCGGGCAAGCACGACCAATCGGTCATGGGCGTGAACTCCGGCGACTACGACGCCGCGGCCGTGGCATCCGACGTCTTCAAGCGCATGGTCGAACGCGGCCAGGTCAAGGAAGCCGATTTCCGCATCATCTACACCAGCGAGAAATTCCCGACCTCGTCGTTCGCCTACGCGCACGACCTGGAGCCGAAGTTCCGCGACCAGATGCTCAAGTGCTTCTACGACTACCGCTTCCCGCCGGAGATGTCCAAGGCCTTTGACAACGCCGACCGCTTCTATCCGGTGACCTACCAGAAGGACTGGGCCATCGTCCGCCAGGTCGCCGAGTCCGGTGGCGAAAGCTTCAACCGCGCGGCCTACGACCGCGAATCCGCCAAGAGCAAGAAGTAATCCAGCATGACGACGTCGCTACGCATTTCCGGCCTGGTCAAGGAATACCGGGCCGGCCGGCCGGTACTGAACGGCATTGACCTGCAGATCGCCGGACAGGGGCTCACCGCCATCATCGGGCCGTCGGGCACCGGTAAAAGCACGCTCCTGCGCTGCATCAACCGGCTGATCGAACCCACCAAGGGCGAGATCATCCTGCAGTCCGACGACGGCACCGTCGATCTGGCGCAAGTGCGCGGCGCATCGCTGCGCCGCGCGCGCCGCCGCATCGGCATGGTGTTCCAGGAATACAACCTGGTCGAACGCCTGACGGTGATGGAAAACCTGCTGACCGGCCGGCTGGGCTATACCTCGGCCATGAAGGCCTGGATGCGCCGCTTCGAGCCCGAGGACATCGAGCACGCCTACAAGCTGCTCGATACCGTGGGCCTTGCCGGATTTGCCGACCAGCGCGCCGATGCGCTGTCGGGCGGCCAGCGCCAACGCGTGGGCATCGCCCGCGCGCTGATGCAGCGCCCGCAGGTGCTGCTGGCCGACGAGCCGACGTCGTCGCTCGACCCCAAGACCTCCGTCGAGATCATGGAGCTGCTGTCCGCGCAGGGCAGCGCCACGGGCATCCCCGTCATCGTCAACATCCACGACGTCGAACTGGCCCGCCGCTATGCCACGCGCATCGTCGGCATGTCGGGCGGCCACGTGGTCTATGACGGCAACGGGCAGGGCCTGGACGCCACCATGCTCAAGACCATCTACGGAGGCGAGTCTTGGCTGGAATGACGCAACCCCGGGGCGCCATCCGCCCCTTCGCCATGTCCGGACGCGCCAAGCTGGGCTTGCTGCTGCTGGTGCTCTACACGGTCTATGCGGCCACGCAGCTCGACTTCAGCTGGTCGCGTTTCGAGGCCGGCATGGGGCACGCCTCGACGTTCCTCGCGCGCATGTTCCCGCCCAATTTCGAGAAGCCCGCCACCTTGTGGAAGGGCATCGCGGAAAGTCTTGAAATCGCGGTCCTGGCCTCAATGCTGGGCATCTTTCTTGCCCTGCCCGTGGGCCTTTTGGGCGCACGCAACCTGATGCCCGCGTGGATCTCGTGGCCCGCGCGGTCGATCGTCGCGTTGTGCCGTGCGCTGCACCCGGTCATCGTCGCCATCCTGTTCGTCAAGGCCGTGGGCTTTGGCGCGCTGGCAGGCATCCTGGCGCTGACCGTCGCGTCCATCGGCTTCATCGGCAAGCTCTTCACCGAGGCTATCGAAGAAATCTCGCTCAAGCAGGTCGAGGCCGTGCGCGCCACCGGCGCGTCGTTCTCCAACGTCATCGTCTTTGGCGTGCTGCCGCAGGTGTTCGCGCGTTTCATCGGCTTTGCCACCTACCAGTTCGACTCCAACCTGCGCAACTCCACCATGGTGGGGATCGTGGGCGCGGGCGGCGTGGGCGGCACGCTGTTCTCGGCCTTTCAGCGCTTCGACTACGACTTCGTCAGCGCCATCCTGCTGACCCTGATCGCCATCATCATGCTGGGTGAAATTCTGGCCAGCTTCGTGCGGGCCGTGTTCCTGGACAACCTGGGTTTCGACCGCATCCTGCAAAGCCGCTTCGCTGGCGCCCGCGGTCTGGGCAGCAGCAGGCCGGCGGCCGCGCGCAAGGCTGAGGTGGAAGAATGAACGCCCACGTCTCCCCCTTGAACCCCGCCGGCCAGCCGCGTGTCTGGCAACGCTACAGCATGGGCCAGCGCCTGCTGCGCTTTGCGCTGTACCTGCTGCTGGTGGCAGCCGTCGTGCAAGCGATCCGCGGCGTGGAGATCATTCCGGAGTTCCTGTATGACGCGCCGGAGCAGATGGCCGATCTCTTTCGCCGGATGTGGCCGATCGACTGGGCCTACTACCCGGATGGCGTGCACGCGGCGCTGATCGAAACGCTGCACATCGCCACGCTTGGCACCATCCTGTCGGTGTTCATGGCCGTGCCGGTGGGCCTGCTGGCGGCCAACAACCTCACGCCCAGCAAGACCATCAACATGCTGGCCCGCCTGATCCTGGTGTCCAGCCGGTCGGTCAATTCGCTGGTCTGGGCGCTGCTGTTCATCGCCATCTTCGGACCGGGCGCACTGGCCGGCACGCTGGCCATCGCCTTCCGCTCGATCGGCTTTGTCGGCAAGCTGGTCGGCGAAGCCATCGAAGAAGCGCAGCGCGGCCCCATCGAAGCCGTCACGGCCACGGGCGCCAGCAAGGCATCGGTGATCTGGTATGCCTACTGGCCGCAGATCCGCCCGGCGTTCTGGTCCATCGTGCTGCTGCGCTGGGACATCAACGTGCGCGAATCCGCGGTGCTGGGCCTGGTGGGCGCCGGCGGCATCGGCATGGCGCTGGACACCGCGCTGAACCTGTTCCAGTGGGACCGCGTTGCCCTGGTGCTGGCCGCCATCTTCGTGGTCGTTGTCCTGGCCGAAGTCATCATCACGCAGGCGCGCAAACGCATCCTGTAGCCTGCTTTACGCTTGTCGGTTTCCCCTGACAGCGCTCCTTCGCCGCCCCCTGTGGGGCGGCGTTTTCTATTGGCGGGTTCCTTTCTGTTCGCAAGCAACGCAAAAGCGCGTCAACGTCCTTGATCAGCCGCCTTGTTTTTGCGGCGCGATCACGTCTATCCTCCATGTGAACAAAATATGACCGGTCATCAAATCGCACCCGCGCCTTGATTAAGATCTCGGCTTTTGCCGTCGGACACCCGCTGCCATGTCGGAACAGGAATTGAAACTGCACGTGCCCACGGCTTCGCGCCAGGCCGTGTTGCGTGAAGTCAAGCAGCGCGAGGCCACGCGCCTTCGCCTGCATGCCATGTATTTCGACACGCCAGAGCGTGAGCTTGCGCGGGCGCGCATCGCCATCCGGCTGCGCCAGGAAGGGCCCGACTGGGTGCAGACGCTGAAGATGCCCGGCGCCGACGCGATCTCGCGCATCGAGATGAACCACCCTCGTCCCGGTCCGGTGCTTGACCTGTCGGTCTATGCCGGCACCGAGGTCGAAGGCCCGCTGTCTTCAATCAAGGGCGAACTGGGCCTGCGCTACGAAACCGACGTGCAGCGCCTCTTGCGCAAGATCCGCACGCGCCACGGCACGGTGGAGCTGGCCTACGACACCGGCATCCTGCGCGCGGGCGCGCTCGAGCTGCCGATCTCCGAACTGGAATTCGAACTGGTGTCGGGGCGCCCCGCCGCCATCTTCGCCGCCGCGCGCGGCTGGCAGCAGCGGCATGCGCTGATCCTGGATCCGCGTAGCAAGTCAGAACGCGGCGACGCCCTGGCCCAGCTTGCGCAGCGCCTGGCCGAGGTGGACGCCGCCGCCGGCGATGATCACGAAGCGCGGCGTGCGCAGGCCATCGCCCAGTTCTGGGCGCCGCGCGGCGCCGCCGCCGTGAAGCTGCGCAACGACATGACACCGTTCCAGGCAATGGGCGCGATTGCGGCCGAATGCCTGGATCAGATCTGCCGCAATGCCGCGGTGCTGGCCGAAGTCGACACCGAAGGCGTGTACCGCGCAGGCAATTCCGAACACGTGCATCAATTGCGCGTGGGCGTGCGCCGGCTGCGGTCGGCCTGGAAGCTGTTCGATGGCTGGATCGCGCCGGTGCCCGGTTCCCTGCTGCAAGGCGTGCGCACCCACTTTGCGGCGTTCGGCGCCAACCGCGACCAGGACGTGCTGAACGAAACTGTCGCCCCCGCGCTGCTGCGCGCCGGCATGCCCGTGATCCCCATGGAAGCCGCGCCGCCCGAGGCGGACGCGCAGACCATTGCGGGCGGCCAGCCGTTTCAGGCCTGGCTGCTGGAACTGCTGGAATGGTCGCTCGACGTGCCGGCGGTCCAGCCGGAAGCGGACGGCCAGACGATCGCCAACGGCACGCCCAGCGACGCCGCGCCCGAACCTGCCATCCGGTTGGAAGGCGGCGTGGCCGGTCCCGTCGTCAAGCCCACCATCATCCCGATGCTGACGCCGGAGCCGCAGCCGCAGCGTCTGCACAAGCTCCTGGCCCGCCGCCTGCACCGTTGGCACGGCAAGGTGGCCGACCAAGGCACGCACTTCGCCTCGCTGGACATCCCCACCCGCCACGAGCTGCGCAAGCGCGGCAAACGCCTGCGCTACGGTCTGTCTTTCGCCGAATCGCTGCTGCCCGCCAGCAAGCTGCGCGGCTATCGCAAGCTGCTGTCCCGCGTGCAGGACGTCTTGGGCGAAATCAACGACCTGGCGATGGCCAAGGACTACTACCAGTCGTGTACGGCCACGCATCCGCAGGCGTGGTTTGCGCTGGGCTGGATCAGCGCGCGCCTGGACGAACTGGTCATCGAGGCGCAGCAGGCCTTCGATGACTTGGCGCGCAGCAAGCCATTCTGGAAGTGACACGCATCGCGCGCCGGCCTCGTGGCTGACGCGCAAACGACTGCGGGACGGCGCTTGCGCGTCGTCCCGCCAGGGGCCTTCAGAGGGGCGTTTCAGCCTGCCGAATGAACGGCTTCAATCCGCCAGCAATGCCGCCGCGAACTCGTCCGCCACGAAGGGCTGCAGGTCTTCCAGGCTTTCGCCCACCCCGATCCAGTACACCGGCACCGGACGCACGCCCTGGCTGCCGGCGGCAACCGCAGCCAACGTACCGCCCTTGGCCGTGCCGTCCAGCTTGGTCACGACCAGACCGGTCAGGTTGATGGCAGCGTCAAACGCGCGGATCTGCGCCAGCGCATTCTGACCCGTGTTGCCATCCACCACCAGCAGCACCTCATGCGGCGCGGACGCATCCGCCTTGCCGATGACGCGGCGGATCTTCTTCAGTTCTTCCATCAGGTGCAGCTGCGTGGGCAGGCGGCCGGCGGTATCCACCATCACCACGCCCATGCCGCGTGCGCGGCCGGCATTGACCGAGTCGAACGCCACCGCGGCCGGATCGCCGCCGTCCTGCGAAATCACGCTGACGTTGTTGCGGCTGCCCCATTCCACCAGTTGCTCGCGCGCGGCGGCGCGGAAGGTGTCGCCGGCGGCCAGCAGCACGCTGGCGCCCTGGCGCTGGAACGTATGCGCCAGCTTGCCGATGGAAGTCGTCTTGCCCGCGCCGTTGACACCGGCAATCATCACCACCAGCGGTTGCGTGCGCTTCAGGTCGAACGCGCGCTCCAGCGGGCGCAGGTGATCGGCCAGCAACTGGCGCAGGGCCGTCTTCACCTCGGCCGGGTCCTCGATGCGTTCCTTCTTGACGCGCGCGCGCAGCGCGGTCAGGAGCTTCTCGGTGGCCTCAAGGCCGGCATCGGCCATAATGAGGGCCGATTCGAGTTCCTCGAACAGGTTCTCGTCGACCTTAACGCCGACGAAGATGCCGCCAATGCTCTGACCGGTGCGCGACAGGCCCTGCTTCAGGCGCGACAGCCACGAGGCTTTCTTGGGCGCCTCGGCGGGTGCGGGTTCCGGGACGGCTGCAACGACGGGTGCGGGTGCTGCGACAGGGGCAGGCGTGGAAACTGGCGCAGGCGCTGATACCGGCAGAGGCGCAGGCGATGATACCGGCGCAGGCGCCGGGACCACGGGTGCGGGCGCGATGACGGGTGCAGGCGGCTGCGGTGCGCGGAATGGCTCAACCGCTGGCACGGCGGAAGCGGCTGCTGCAGGCGCCGCGACCGGTGCGGAAGCCGGCGCGGTGCGCGTGAGGGACGGCGCGGCCGGTGCCGGGAACGGCGCAGGCTGCGCGGGCGTCGCCACTGGCGCAGGAGCGGCTGAGACGGACGGCGCTGGCACAGCCGGAGCCGGCGGCGCCGCGGGCGGGGTCACCGGCGGGGTTACCTCCGGGGTCACAGGCGGGGTCACAGGCACCGTCACAGGCGCGCTGACCGGCGCGGCGACCGGCGCCGCAGGTTCCGACCGAAGCGCCGGCGAAGACGACGCCGGCGACGGGCTGGACGGGGCAGAAGACGGCTCCGCGGGCGCGATTGGCGCGTCGGCAACCTCCGGCGGCGACGCGGGCTGAGCCGGCGTGGCGGGCGGAGGGGATTTTTTCTTGAAGAAGCGGCTAAACATGGGTAACAAGTATATTCGTATCGTCGGGGGCCAATACAGGCGCACCCCCATCGCCGTGCCCGACGTGGAGACGCTGCGTCCCACGCCCGACCGGGTCCGCGAGACGCTGTTCAACTGGCTTACGCACCTGTGGGGCGGCGAGTTCGCCGACAAGCAGGTGCTGGATCTGTTTGCCGGCAGCGGCGCCCTGGGCTTCGAGGCGGCCTCGCGCGGCGTGGCGCATGTGCAGATGGTCGAGCGGGACAAGACCGCCGCGTCCGCGCTGCGGACACTGCGCGACAAGCTCAAAGCCGACATGATACGCATCCATGTGGGCGATGCGATGCAGGTCGCCGAACGGATGGATGCCTCGCGGTTCGACCTCATCCTGCTGGATCCGCCCTTCGGACAGGGCTGGCTGCCGCGCCTGTGGCCGATCCTGCCGGGCATTTTGACCGATCACGGGCTAGTCTATGTCGAGGCGGAATCCGCCATCGAAGCCCCCGAAGGATTCCAGATTCTGCGGCAGGACAAGGCCGGCGCGGTCCACTTCCATCTTTTGGAATTTGCTGCGATGCGCAAATCGATCAATAATCCGGCTTCGGAGGATGGTGTAGACCACTAATAACGGTACGGAGCTCGCATGATCATCGCTGTTTATCCCGGCACTTTCGACCCGCTGACCAGGGGCCACGAGGACCTGGTTCGCCGTGCAGCCACGCTTTTCGACAAAGTCGTGGTGGGGATCGCCACTAGCCGCAACAAGAAGCCCTTCTTCAGCATCGACGAGCGCGTGGACATCGCACGCGAAGTGCTGGGGCACTATCCCAACGTGGAAGTGCAAAGCTTCGGCGGCCTGTTGAAGGATTTTGTTCGCGAACAGAATGGGCGCGTCATCGTGCGCGGGCTGCGCGCCGTGTCCGACTTCGAATACGAATTCCAGATGGCCGGCATGAACCGCCATCTGCTGCCCGACGTCGAGACGCTGTTCATGACGCCGTCCGACCAGTACCAGTTCATCTCGGGCACCATCGTCCGTGAAATCGCGCAACTGGGCGGCGACGTCAGCAAGTTTGTGTTCCCCTCCGTCGAGCGCTGGCTCCAGGAAAAGGCCAAGGAACGCCGCGAACAGTCCTGGCCGGGCTGAGGCGCCCCGCCCGCACCATCCCCAACGGGGCGCGAAGGCGCCCTTTTCGCGCTTTCCGGGCCCCGGCCGCCCGGCGCTACAATGGCCGGGCCCCTCGCCTTTCCGTAGCCCATCATGGCCCTGACCATCACCGAAGAATGTATCAATTGCGACGTTTGCGAGCCCCAGTGCCCGAACGAAGCGATTTCCATGGGCGAGGACTACTACGTCATCGACCCCGACCGGTGCACGGAATGCGTCGGCCACCACGACGAGCCTCAGTGCAAGGTGGTCTGTCCGGTGGAATGCATCGAACTGCACCCGCAATGGAATGAAGGCCAGGAGCAACTCATGGCCAAGTATCGACGCCTGACCGGTGCCGCATGAGCGACACGGCGCCGCCAAGCATCAACCTTTCCCCCTCCCCACACCACGCCCGACGCGACCTCTCCGCGTCCGCGGTCGCTGCGGGGCTGGTCGCCGTCCTGGTCAGTTTCGGCGGCACCGCCGTGCTGATGGTGCAGGCGGGCCACGCAGCCGGCCTGGACGCGGCGCGCATCGGCTCATGGATCGGCTCGCTGAGCCTCGTCCTGGGCCTGGGCGGCGCGTTCTACAGCCTGCGCACGGGCCTGCCCGTGGTCATGGCGTGGTCCACGCCCGGCGCGGCGCTGCTGGTCACCGCGCTGGCCGGCGTTCCCTTCAATGAAGCCGTGGGCGCCTTCGTGCTGGCAGCCGGCCTGACGCTCGCGTGCGGACTGTTCGGCTGGATTGATCCCATCCTGCGCCGCATTCCCGGCGAGGTCGCCGCCGCCATGCTGGCTGGCGTGCTGCTCAATTTCGGCATGGGCATTTTCAGCAACATCAACAAGCAGCCCGCGCTGGTGCTGGCCATGTGCGCCGCCTACCTGCTGTGCCGCCGCTGGGCGCCGCGCTACGCCGTGCTGGTGGTGATGGCCGTGGCAGTGGCCATGGCGGCCGCAATGGGCCTCATGCAGGTCGACCAGCTGGACTGGCGCCTGACCGAATTCGTATGGACGACGCCCGCCTTCAGCGCGCAGGCGGCGGTCAGCCTGGGCATTCCCCTCTTTGTCGTCGCCATGGCCTCGCAAAACCTGCCGGGCCTGGCCATTCTGCAGGCCGCCGGCTACCGGCCGCCGGCCTCGCGCCTCGTGGCCGCCACGGGCCTGCTGGGCCTTCTGGCCGCCCCCTTCGGCGCGCACAGCGTCACCATGGGCGCGATCAGCGCGGCCATCTGCACGGGGCCCGAAGCGCATTCCGATCCGGGCAAGCGCTACATCGCCGCCGCCACTTACGGGGTCAGCTACGTCGCGCTCAGCATCGTTGCGGGCGCGGTCGCCGTCTTCTTCCAGGCGCTACCTGCCGCCCTGCTGGCTGCGTTGGCCGGCCTGGCGCTGCTGGGCACCATCATGGGCGGCATGGCCGCTGCCATGGCCAACCCGCAACGACGCGAGGCCGCGCTTATCACGTTGCTGGCGACGGCCTCGGGATTCAGTTTCTGGGGAATTGGTTCGGCCTTCTGGGGCCTGGCGGCGGGCCTCGTGGCCCACACCGCCTTCGAGTACAAGCGCACCCGCGCGGGCGCTTGAAAACCGGCGCTGGCCGCCTTCAGGCCGGCCAGTTGGTCACGGGTGTGTCCGGGTGGACCTTCATGATGCGGCAAGGCACCTGCACGAAGTTCGAAATCCAGGCCGCGGCCAGCTCGCCTTCGTCGACGACGTCGATGGTCTGCTCGCCCACCAGCATGCTGTAGCGCACGCTGTCGTCGTCTTCGATCACGTCCAGCGGAATATCCATGCGCAGCATGCCCGGCGCCTTCAACACCAGGTAGCCCAGGCGCAGTTCCACCGACACGTCGGCCAGCCTGGGGCATAGTTCGCGGTTCAGCCACTGCCCGGAATCATTGGCGACCAGCCACTGGCGATGGTAGGCGGCGGCCTGCGCCTGCGTCGTCACGCCGCATTCGGCGATGGGCTGGAATTGGTCGTCGCTCATTTGCCCAACAGTCCCTTCAAGGCCTTGTCCACCGCGGCGCCGCTCTTGCCCTTGCCGGAGACCGCTTCCTTGAGCTTGTTCTCCAGGCTGCGCTTCAGGATGCCGCCGATGGCGTCCTTCCAGAGCAGCGTATACGAGGGGTTGTCGAACGAACCTTTGAAATGGACGGGAATGGTCACGTCCTTCAGGTCGATCAGTTCCTTGCCGTCGGGATTGGCCGCCGGGTTGATGACACGCGCGCGCGCCACCAGATCCAGCTCGCTCTTGACGAAGTCGATGGTGGCCGGATCGCCCTGCGTGACGCGCAACAGCGGCGACACGAAGCTCAGGCGTTTGACCGTCGCCACGCCCTTGGCGATGGCCAGGTCCGCATCCATTTCGGAGAACTGCGTCTGCTTGCTGGTGTCGGCAGCCACGGTCTCGTTCTGCGCTTCCGGCGAGAACCGGGCCTTCAGGTCGCGCAGCGTCTGCGTCAGGTCGATGCCCTTGACCGCGCCATCGCGCAGGCGCACTTGCAACGCGCCCGCCAGCCCGCTCTTCATGGCATAGACGTTGGCGCCCCCGGTTTTCAGGTCCAGCATCAGATTGCCCGTGCCGCTCAACACGTTCCGTTTGGCCAGGTCCATCAGCAGCGGCTCGATGGCGATATCGGCCAGCGTCATCTTGGTCGCGATCTGATTGCCCTGCGCCGCGTCCACCGACAGGGCACCGGCCAGCTTGCCGCCGTAAAGCCCTGCCGCCAGGTTGGAGATGTCGAGCTTGCCCTTGTCCAGCTTGACCGCCGCCGACACTTCGTCGGCCTTCAGGCCGCGCACGACCAGCTTGCCCACTTTCAGCGTGCCGTTCACGCTGGGACCCACCAGCGCGGACAGGTTGATCGTGTCGTCGGGGGGCGCGGCCGGTGCGGGCGCCGGCGCAGGCTTGCTGTCGTCTTTCTTGCCGTCCGCAGGCGGCTTGGGCGGCGCGGCCAAGACCGGCGGCACCAGCTTGTCCAGGTCCAGCGTGTCCACGGCCAGCGCAAACTTCATCTGCGGCGTGTCAGACAGTTTGGTGATGTCGGCGCTCAGGTCGAACTTGCCGCCTTCCAGCACCGCGTTGATCTTGCTGGTGGCCTGGTCCTTGAGCAGGTCCACCGTCAGGCTGCCGATCACCGGGATCTGGAGGCTGCCCTTGGGCAGGCCCGGATCGGTGATGTTCACGTCGCCACGCAGCGCCGACATGGCGCCGCTGCGCATCAAGAGATTCAGGCTGAGCGGCGACGCAAAATTCAGCTTCACCACCCGTTCGCCCTTCTTGGACGTGCTGTCCAGCTTGGCTTCCTTGATGTCCAGTTCGCCGGCGTTGCCGCTGATGCCGTTCAGGCCGAAGCTGGCGTCCAGGCCGCTGATGCGCACGCGGCCGGTCAGGGCCTCGCCGGTGGCGGAGGCGGGCGAAATATTGAGCGCCGGCGCATCGACCGCCAGTTCAAACGGACCATCGGCCACGCCGCCCTTGGCGCGCACGGCCAGTTTTTCGATCTGGAGCTGGCTCTTGTGCGGATCGATCGCCAATTTGGGAATTGCCACGCTGGCTTCCACATTGGTCGCCTTGGCCGAAGGTTCGGTCACGTCGCCCTGGAACAGGAGTTCCAGCCCAGCCACGTCCAGTGCGGACTTCTGCCCATTGAAGGCCAGGTTGCCGCGCATCACGAGGCTCTTGGCCTCCGCGCCGGGCAACTTGCCGTCCATGCGCAAATCAAGCTTTTGCGCGGCATAGCGCTTGGCCGAGGGGTCCAGCGTCAGCAACGCCTGGCCGGTCAGGTTGGCGTCGACGCGCGGATAGCCGCCTTCGACCCGGGCCGACATCCGCACATCGAAAGGCTGGTTGAACGTGACGCGGCCGGTATTGGCGTTGATACGGGTCACCGCGACCGCCATGCCGGTGATCGCGTCCTGCATCTGCACTTCGCCGTCCTTCAGATCCAGGCCGGCAATGTCGATCTGCATGTTGTTGCGCGGCGTCGACACGGGACCGCCGGTAATCGCCTGCGCGGCGGTCTGGGCCGCGCCCACCAGGGCCTCGGCCGGATTGCCGGGGGCATCGGTGACAGGCGGCGTGCCGCCCACCAGATTGCTGAAATTGAACTGGCCCTGCTTGTCGCGCACCACGCGCGCCTTCAGGCCGCTGATGGCAACGTGGTCCACGACGAAGCTGTTGGACAGCAGCGGCCAGACGGCCACGGCCAGCCGCGTGCTTTCGATGGAGGCAAAGGTGTCCGTGCTATTGGGTTCGGACAGGGACACGCCCTGCACCGACAGGCCGATCCGCGGGAAGAGCGAAAGCTCGATCTCGCCTTCGATCGTCAACGTGCGCTGATAGCGTTCCTGGACAAGCTCTTCCAGCTTGTACTTGTACGCGTTGGGGTCGAATGTCAGCAAGAAGATGGCCAGGCCGACGACGGCCACGACAACCAACACTACCAGGCCTATCAAAATGCGCTTGAACCACGTTTTCATTGCTGCCCCGTCGGTACCTCGACTGGAAATCCTTGATGCCGACCTCCGCGCCAAGCGCGGGGGAAGGTGCGTTGCCGGCGCAAGTCCGCCGGCCTATTGAACTGTCTGCATTCCAGGGCTTGCCACGAAGGGCTTGCCTTTCAGGACGTGTCCTCGCGCCTGCCGAGCCTGCGGCATGGGCGCCAAAGGAAGGTGCTACCGAGGAAGGCCTGCTGAAGACGCCGGTAACCCAGCGTGCAGATAACCGCTATCGTAACAAATCAGGCCGGTCAGCGGGATCGGCCAAGCTGACGGCTTCCTGTCGGGCGGATTGTAGGACTAGAATGATTGATCGATCAATTATTGATGCGTCCAACAATGACCGCCCCCGCCCCCACTTCTCCACACTCGCCCGGCCAGATCCTGCCCTTCCGGCAAACCCTGCTGGCCATGCTGGGCATGTGCTTCGTGATGATGCTGGTCGCCATCGACCAGACCGTGGTGGGCACCGCGCTGCCCACCATTGTGGCGGAGCTGCGGGGCTTCGAACTCTACGCATGGGTCGCGACGTCGTTTCTCCTCACCTCCGTCATCACCGTGCCCATCTTCGGCAGGCTGGGCGACTACTACGGACGCAAACCCTTCGTCGTGGCCGCCATCGTGCTGTTCACGCTGGCCTCGGTCCTGTGCGGCGCGGCTGACACGATGCTCGAACTGGTGCTGGCGCGGGCACTGCAAGGCATTGGCGGCGGCATGCTGGTCGGCACGGCCTTCGCCTGTATCCCGGATCTCTTCCCCGATCCCCACGTGCGCCTGCGCTGGCAGGTGATGCTCAGCGCCGCCTTCGGCATCGCCAACGCCGTCGGCCCCACGCTAGGCGGCGCCCTGACGGAACATTACGGCTGGCGCTCCGTCTTCTACGTCAACCTGCCCATCGGCATCCTGGGCCTGTGGTTCGTTGCCCGCTACCTGCCGCACCTGCGCAACCAAAGCCCCGGCAAGGTCCGGCTGGACTGGCAGGGCGCGCTGCTGATTGCCGTGGCGCTAGGGACCATGCAGCTGCTCGTGGAACTCCTGCCCAAGGACGGCTTCACCCCCTCCCTCGTGATGCTTGGGGCCGGCAGCATCGCCGCCTTCGCCGCCCTGATCTGGTGGGAGCGCCGCTGCCCGCATCCCCTTCTGCCCCTGGACATGTTCCGCAACCGCGGCCTGGCCACGCTCTTCACCCTGGCCCTGCTGGTCGGCGTGACGATGTATTCCCTGCTGTTCTACGCCCCCCTGCTCCTGCAGGGCGGCTTCGGGCTGTCGCCCCAGCAGGCGGGCCTGCTCATCACGCCCATGGTGGTCTTTATCACCGTCGGCAGCATCGTCAACGGCCGCATCATCACCCGCATCCGCAACCCCAACCGCATGCTGTACGCCGGCTTCATCCTCATGGCGTTCTCGTGCCTGGGCATCGTTACCACCCACAGCTACACGTCGCACCTGCTGATCGGCGCCTACATGCTGATGGCCGGGCTGGGCATGGGCTTCATCATGCCCAACCTCACCGTCTTCGCCCAACAGACCGCCGGCCGCAGCCACCTGGGCATCGCCACGGCGCTGCTGCAATCCCTGCGCATGATCGGCGGCATGCTGGGCACCGCGGTTGTCGGCACGATGGTCAGCCACAGCTACTTCAACGGCGTGGAATCCACGCTGCGCGGCGCGTCCGCCCAATGGCTTCCCAAACTCAACGACCCGCAGATGCTGGTCAACCCCGCGGCCCAGACCGAGTTCCTGGCACAATTGGCCCATCAAGGCCAGGACGGAACGTCGCTCATCGAAATCGCGCGCATCGCGCTGGTGGGCGCCATCCACGAAGGGCAACTCATCGCCCTCGCCGTCGCCGTCTTCGCAATCTGGTGCGTGCGGCGCGTGCCCCTGGTGCAACTGGTCCGGCCATCCAAACCGGAGCCCGCCGGCGTCGGAGAGTAGCTTTTGCCCAAACAACAACAAGGCCTGCAAGTCATCCAGCACATGGGCCAAACCTACCGCGTCATGCAAAGCGCCTTCAGCAGCAAGGTAGGCCACGCGCTGCCGCGCTGGCGGATTCTGCTGGCGCTGCATGAAAACGGACAATGTTCGCAAAAGCATCTGGCCGAGCGCTGCCGGCTGGATCCGGCGTCATTGACGCGGCAATTGCAGGCGATGCAAAAGCTGGGATGGATTTCGCGGGCGGTGGATGCCGACGACAACCGGCTGACGAATGCGACGCTGACGGCTGAAGGGCAGGCGGTGGTGAATGAGGCGCTGCCGAAACGGGCGCAGTTTTTTGAGGAGTCGCTTAAAGGGTTGTCCGCGGCGGATGTGGATACGCTGAATCGGGTGTTGAGCGTGTTGGAAGAGAATTTTGTCAGGGCGGCGGGGGATCGGGGCGGTTAAGAGCCGCGAGTCGCCCCTCACCCACGGCGCTTTCCCACGCGCGACGAATTCGCCGGGGCGCGCCCCGGCCGCAACTTCCAGCGGTGCGCATTGGCCAGCAACTGTGACTGAACGTCCGGCGGGTAGTCAGCGACGGTAGTGAAAGCGGGCGCCGGCTTTCCCGGCTGGCCTGCCTCACGAATCACGCGCGGCCAACGCGGGCGCCAGCACAGAAGCAAAGAAGCCCAATGCGCTAAGCCAATAATGACGAAGGCGGGAGAGATCAGCACGCAACCCAACCACGTCAACGGGCCGCTATTGCGCAGAAACGGACCTAGCGCCTCGAACTGCGCCGTGAAGGCANATGACGAAGGCGGGAGAGATCAGCACGCAACCCAACCACGTCAACGGGCCGCTATTGCGCAGAAACGGACCTAGCGCCTCGAACTGCGCCGTGAAGGCTGGCCAGGGCAAAGGCAGCTGCGAGCTGATGCGCGGCTTCTCGACCGCTTGCAGACCACCCTCGTCCATGTACCGGCGGATGAATTCCCATTCAGACTGTAGGTCGGATAGACGGCTGCTTTGCCTTCCGATGAACACGATGGTCGGAAACGGCAATGTTGTGCTGTCACCGGGATACCAACCCATCATCAAATTCAATCCGGCGATTTCGTCCGTGTGAACCCCCTCCCAAGGCATTACCAGAACGCCACCGCAACTTGCCGGTCGATGCAAGAAGACTTGGCGCGTGATTCGATTGAAGCGGATAAGGATGTGCCGAGAAGTCAACGCTTCAAGGCGGGTTAACTGGAGAGCGTACTTACAGTAGAGCCAAAGAAGGATGGCGGTACCCAGCGTCGTTAGCAACGAGAGAAGGATAGCGCCAAAGCTCCAGGTGGCACTCGGCTCGCCTCCTCCAAACAAGAACCATAAAACGGGCGCATCGAAGTCAACCCAAGTCCCAATGAGAAAGCACAGGAAAATCAATGAGCAAAGCGTTAGAAGGCCGCGCTTGTCTTCCATGCCACCACATCGCATTTCGAGGAATATGTCGTTACACGCATAGACCGGCCCCATTGTTGATGCGCGCTGGAAACGCTTTGCGGCTTGCCGTGCACGATCCTCTGCAACGCTATCCTCGTATGCGGGCTGGACGGTCGGGTACACCTGATTTCCATCCTCTTTCAGGTTCTTCTTGAACCATGCATCAGATTTGACGCAGCTGAGCCAAGCGATCCATTCAGCGACGTACATCAGATCCTCGCTCTCGTTTCTCAGGCACGCTAGCCGGCCGCAAATCCCAGCGGTGAGCGTTGGCCAGTAACTGTGCCTGAACGTCCGGCGGATAGTCGGCGACGGTTGTGAGTGCGGGCACCGGCTTTCCCGGCTGACCCGCCTCACAAATGATGCGCGGCCAACGCGGCCGCCAGCACAGCAGCAAAGAGGCCCAATGCGATAGGCCGACAATGACGAAGGCCGGTGAAATTAGCAGACAACCGAACCACGTCAGCGGACCACTATTGCGCAAGAACGGGCCTAACGCCTCGAATTGAGCGGTGAAGGCTGGCCCGGGCAAAGGAAGCTGCGAACTGAGGCGGAGCTTTTCTACCGCTTGCAATCCGCCTTCGTCCATGGTCCTATCCTCCCCGCCATGCTGTCCTATCCAGGCATCCGATTTCAGACACCCCTGCCATAGCAACCATTCCGAAACGTACATTACAGAATCTCCACCAAAGCGCTATGAAGCGCTCCTAACTCGGCAGGAGCATCTTCGTTATTTCTAGCCCATGAAACTTTCGGACAATGAAAACGGTTCGCGTAGGTTATCCCTGCGCGCTCAGTGAGAACTTTGAACATCCGATGGGCGGTGGCGATGGGCGAGCGAACTGTCCTGCAGCCAAGGCGACAACCACCGCGGGCCGCAATTGATAAGCCAGAGCAAGCGTGTTGAGAGTGTTGGGGGGGATTTTTAAAATGGCGGCGCGTAGGAGCGGCGAGTCGCCCTCACCCGCCGCGCTTTCCCACCCGCGACGAATTCACAGGGGCGCGCCCCGGCCGCAACTTCCAGCGGTGCGCATTGGCCAGCAACTGTGACTGAACGTCCGGCGGGTAGTCAGTGACGGTAGTGAAAGCGGGCGCCGGCTTTCCCGGCTGGCCTGCCTCACGAATAGCGCGCGGCCAACGGGGCCGCCAGCACAGAAGCAAAGAAGCCCAATGCGCTAAGCCAACAATGACGAAGGCGGGAGAGATCAGCACGCAACCCAACCACGTCAACGGGCCGCTATTGCGCAGAAACGGACCTAGCGCCTCGAACTGCGCCGTGAAGGNATGACGAAGGCGGGAGAGATCAGCACGCAACCCAACCACGTCAACGGGCCGCTATTGCGCAGAAACGGACCTAGCGCCTCGAACTGCGCCGTGAAGGCAGGCCAGGGCAAAGGCAGCTGCGAGCTGATGCGCGGCTTCTCGACAGCTTGCAGACCGCCCTCGTCCATGTACCGGCGGATGAATTCCCATTCGGACTGCAGGTCGGACAGACGGCTGCTTTGCCTTCCGATGAACGCGATGGTCGGAAAAGGCAAGTCCGTGCTATCTCCGGGGTACCAACCCATCACCAGCCTCAATCCAGGTATTTCCTCTGTATGCACACCCTCCCAAGGCAGAACCAGAATCCCCCCGCAGCTCGCCGGCCGATGAAGAAAGACTTGACGGGTGATCCGGTTGAAGCGGATCAGAAGGTGCCGTGATGTGAGCATTTCAAGGCGCGTGAAGCGAAATGCATACTTGAAGTAAAGCCATAGCGCCCCCCCCATCATGCCGGTCAATAGCACAAAAAAGAACAGATCCCCGATATAGATTTCTCTGCTATATACGATGCCAGAACCGGATATGACTGCCCACATAATTCGCCCGGCAGTATCAATCCACACGCCAACCGCGAAGTACACGAAGATTAAGGTGACTAGCGATATCAATCCTCGCTTATCTTCCAATCCGCCGCAGCGCATTTCGAGGTACGTGTCATTGCATGTGTAGATGGGTCCCTGCGATTTGGCGCATGCGAATCGCTTCGCAGCTTGGCGCGCACGATCTTCTATTACGCTGTCCTCGTAGGCCGGCTGCACTATGGGTATCGGTGAACTTCCATGCTCTTCCAAGTTCTTCTTCAGCCACGAATCCGACTTCAAACATCCCAACCAGGCAATCCATTCGGCGACGTACATCAAATGATCTCCGTAAGGGCTCCGTACAGCGCCCCCAATTCCTTTTCCACGTCAGCGAATGACGCTTCTGTCCTGAACTTCGGCGCGCGATAAATGGTCCGCTTGCACCATTTCTCAAGCGCATCGATGTCAAAAATCGCAATAACTACCGATACAGCGGCTGTGATCAACGTTCCGCGCAGCAGCACTCGCCTCAAGAAAAGCATCACAGCTTTCCTGGCAAGAGCACCCGAAATTTTGACGAAGATGTCGAAGAGGAAGTGAAATCTGCTCTCCACTGCTCGTTCGGCCAGGATTTTCAGCATCGGGCCGGCTGCTGCGATAGCCAGACCGGCTTGACTCGCAGTCAACGCCATGGCAACGGCGAGACGAACGCTATACGCCCCTACAAGGATCGCCTCCTTGTCCTTGATCGCTGACGTTAAATCTTCAAATTCGTAAGCGATAAGGACAACGCTCCCCGCCGTCGCCAACGCCCCACCCCACAGCCGCAGCCTCCCCAAGAACACCGTGGCCCCGACCCCGGTCATGCTTCCGGCGTTGAAGTGCCTCAACACCAGCTCCGTCCCGCAGGCCAGCATTTCGATCCCCGCCGCGCCGGCGGTCAGCACGGCGGCCGCCAGCTCGGCTCTCTGCCTGTCGTCCTGAGGCANTTGAAGTGCCTCAACACCAGCTCCGTCCCGCAGGCCAGCATTTCGATCCCCGCCGCGCCGGCGGTCAGCACGGCGGCCGCCAGCTCGGCTCTCTGCCTGTCGTCCTGAGGCAGGCTGTGCATTCTTAATCCGAGCAGTCCGGCCTCAAGCAAGAGCAGCCACCCGCTGGCCCTTACCTTGTAGAACTCGCTGGAGCGCGCATCCACCAGCTCCGTCGCGAAGGCGAATTGGACGTTCTGCTTGATCTGGCCTCGCATGACCGTCCGGTCCGCACTGTGACCGATGGCCTGCAGGTCCTCTAGCCTGAGGTTGACGGCGCGCTCGCCGATGCTGGCGGCGAGCCAGCTGCGGGTGGCCCTGTGGACGAACCATTCGTTGCCTTGCGAGGCGTGGCGCAAGGTCTGGCGGCCCAGGCTGGCGTACCAGGCCAGGACTCC
>NZ_LMHN01000016.1:0-361731 GCF_001428165.1 Achromobacter sp. Root170 | reverse complement strand
ATCCATTTCCGCCAGGATGGCATCCTGATTCAGTCCAAAGCTTCGCAGCGCGAGGTTCTTGCGGTCTTGCGCCCCACCCTGCCACCACTCTTGGATGACGTTGGCACTGCTTTCGCATCCTTCCGCACCAAAGACGCACAKTCCTGTCTGACCCGCAAACCGCCAGCCGCTSGCAAGGTCGGCATCGTCATAGACKTCCAACCCATCCAGYAATTGCTCGCTCTGCAACCAGACTTCGTATGGCAGTGCCCGACGCGCCGCTTCCTGTTCCGCAATTCGACACTGGGTCTCGAAACCCGCGAGCGCCTGTTTCATGGCGTAGATYTGCAACGCCGCTTTCGGGTCCGGCGGAGTTACGTACTTGCTTTCGAAGCGGGCGCGGTATTCGCCGCTGTCCAGTTTGGCTTGCACCCGCGCCCTTATCGTGGCTTCGTAGTTGCGCACGTGCTCYTGGGCTGCCGCTTCCCAGCGTTTCTGCTGCGCCTCGTCGAGGATCCAGTTGCGCCCCCGCGCCATCTCGGGATTGAACACCTTGTCCCGTTCGATCTCGATGTAATGCTGCGCCTCCAAGGCAGCAGACCTTTCTTCAAACTGATTCCGAACATCGCCGAACGCCTGCGCCACCAGAATCTTGCGTTCGTTGCTGATGCCGTTGTTSGCCCCACCCCTGTTCAAGTAGTCCTTCAGCGTCTCGACGGCCTCGTTTCGCCAGGCGTTGAGTTGCTGAGTAATGCCGATGGGGTCGCGCAGCACGATAGCGGCGCCGCGGGCTCGGGTGACCGTCGGCCTCAAATCCGACGCGACCAATTGCGGGGCGTGGTGATAATCCGGGTCGGAATAGAGCTGATCGGCAAGYGTGGGCGCCAGGSSGGTATGGGCCGCGGCGATGCTCTCGGCAATGCCATTGTTCGTGGAAGACATGTCGAGCACGTCGGGAGCAAACGAGCAGCTGCTGGCGATTTCCTTGATGTCGAATGYCTGCAGCTTGTTGCGCAACGAATCGGTATCGCGCAACTTGTCGAGCATGCGCTCGGTAAGCACGTCCGGAGTGAACAGCAGGCGCGCTTCCTGGATGTCTTCCGGGGCCTTGAACAGGATGGTCCAGCCGCCATATCCGAGCAGGCGGCGCGGTTCGGGCGCGTACTGCGAATCTGGCGAGTAAGGCCAGAATGGGGAGAACACCCCTGTCCCTGTCGCTCGCCACGCGCTTTCGCAATTCCATTTTCCGAGGCGCTTGATGAACGCGTACAGGTAACCCTGGCGCATGGCGCGCACGGCGTAGCGGACGCCTTTGGCTTGCAACGCGGGCAACCCCAGGCCGAGATTGCGAGGCAGATCCGGCGCCAGCGCGGCAAGCGCTTCCGGATCTTCGCTNCCCCTGTCCCTGTCGCTCGCCACGCGCTTTCGCAATTCCATTTTCCGAAGCGCTTGATGAACGCGTACAGGTAACCCTGGCGCATGGCGCGCACGGCGTAGCGGACGCCTTTGGCTTGCAACGCGGGCAACCCCAGGCCGAGATTGCGAGGCAGATCCGGCGCCAGCGCGGCAAGCGCTTCCGGATCTTCGCTTGTCACCACGGCATAGCGCAGCGGAAGAATGGCAACTTCGGACTTGCAGTCGACGCACGGACTGGGCGCCTCGTCCCGTCGAGTACTGCGCGCGACGTCGACTGCCTGCGATAGCAGCTCTTCCAATGACACCTGACTCATGACTGCACGTCCTTAACGCTTGCCCGCGCCAGAGCGGCGAGCGATTCGTTCAACGTCTCGGCACCCGTCGCGGCGCGATCCAACGCGTTCTGCCATCGACGGTCCAGCACGCGTTGACTCCAGGAACGATTCATACCGACGATCACGTAGGTCGTAAGATCTTCGTGGCGCGTCAGCCCTGACCGGCGTCCAGCGTTGAGTTGCGCCTCGACCTGAGCAAGCCTGACCCCGCCACAAGTGCTATCGAAAACGTGAGGCAATTGCGCCTCCAGGGTGTGCAGCAGGCGGTGAGGGAGGGGGTCGGATTCCAACACTTGCCACAGAGCGGTGCTCAGGTGCAGCGGCTGCGCAGGCGACGAGCCATCGCTTCGACCTCTGCCACGGATCCGGCGCCACAACGAGGACGCTTGCGTCGCGTCCTGGAACCACCAGGACAGGACCGGCCCAAAGAACCGGGACACCCATTCGCGGTCGGCCTGCGCATACAGAAGCGGCGTGATTGCCGGATCGTAGTAGCGCAGCAAATATTGCTGATTCGACTCGCCGATGGCGTAAGTTGCTCCGCTAAAGTGCAACGCAAGCTCCTGCGGCGGAACAACGCTGGAGATCCAGGAATTCACGTACGCGGCACAGCGGGCTCCGACTTTCGCCAGCACGGTTTCATACTGCGCTGGTCCGAATCCGTTTGCGCCAATGAGGATCGGGCCCAGCGGCTTCAGTGCATCCAACTGCGGGTCCATTAGTAATGGATGAGCATCACCGGCGATATGCTCGGCGATTTCTTGCCGCTGGTCTTCCGGCACAAGTGCCATGTCGATCAATGCCGTGAGGTGGCACGACCGTGAACCCTCGCCGTCATGGATCTCTTGGTTCAGCGCCCTGATCAAGTCGCGGGAGATCATGCGCCCATCCTCATCAATGCCTTGCGTTCCCGGGCGGCCTTCAACCAGCAGCTGACGCAAATCGGCTCACCCTGATCGGGCGCGCTTGCCAATGAAAGGAAGGCGCCATCCCCGTTTGCTTGCTGGCTTATGGGAGCTTTGAGATGTATTGCCACGCCGCTGAGCGTGATGCCAGACCGGTTGATATGCAACGACCCACCCGGCCCCTCCAGCACAATTTCATCCTCCACCTGAACCTTGTAGACCTTGGTCAGGTTCCGGATTTCCTGGCCCGCCCGCAGATGCGCGTGCCCTTCGATGCGCTGCTCCAGGTGCCCTCCGATTTCCGTCCAGTGATTCGCGGCGGTCTTGTCGCGCCGGTGGTTGCCAACCTCTTCGATGCGGTCTTTGACGATAGAGATGGTGTGGTCACGTCCCACGGCAAGCGAGGCGTCCTGGCCGATGTCATGGCGCCTGTCACGCGCGATGGTGACCCGCTCGTCGTTGCCGACGGTTTCCGTGCGGTCGTGGCCGATGACGATGGCTTCATCGTTCTCGACCCGCTCCCTGCGGTCGTGTCCGACAAACGTGCTCTCGTCGTTGTTGACGTGGATATTCCGGTCCTTCTGCGCATGGAGGTAGATCTCCTCTCGTCCCGCCTCATCCTCGAAGCGCATTTCATTGAAACCGTCTCCCTTGTGGGTCTGGCTCTTGATGGTCATGCGCGTTTTGTGCGCCGGAAGATCGTACGGCGGCAACTGGTGTGCGTTGTAGCTCCTTCCCGTGATGACCGGCTGATCCGGATCGCCATCGAAGTTGCTGACGATGACCTCCTACCCGATGCGGGGGATGGCGATGTGGCCCCACAGGGCGCCGGCCACGTTCTGCGACACGCGTATCCAGCAGGAACTGTGTTCGTCCAGCTTGCCTTCCCTGTCCCAGGGAAACTGCACTTTCACGCGTCCGTAGTTGTCGCAGTAGATCTCCTCGCCCGGCGGCCCCACCACTGTCGCTTGTTGAGGGCCATCGATGCGCGGCTTGGGCAGCGGTTCCGCGCGCCACTCGACATCGTCGGGTACCAGCGTGGCAGTGCAGTGGTAGTGCGTGCCTTGCTCGGCGTCTGCGCTGTCTTCAGCCTGGCTTGTGTACTGCTTGCCGTGGTGCGCCAGGCGGATCGGCCGCCAACCGCGATTCATGTCCTCGCGCGGGTGGCCCACGAGGTCAAAGGAAACGCCTGGCGTCAGTCGCGCATCATCGCCTTGGGCGACCGCCATGCAAGCCCCGCCCCGCAGGCCGCGCAGGCGGTCTCGGGTGAACTGCACCCCCGAGATGTTCTTGTAGCGTCCTGGGTAGTCGTAACGTTCATAGTCGAGCGACTGGTGTGCTTTTTCTACTGCTCGTTCGGTGTGTTGGTCGTAGCGCGGATTCTTGAAGTCGTAATCACGCTGGGCATGACGCGCCGTGCGTACCTGTTCCGTGTACAGAAAACTGTGAAGCGCGGGCGTTGGGCGGTCTCCGCCGGGCATGGGGTTGTATTCGACGGGCGGACCGTCGTCTCTGCCGAATACCCATAGGCGGTCACAGTGGATCAGGCGGTGGCCATCAGCGGTGTGCATGAAACCGTAGAAAAATCCTTCTTCGCGCATGATGCGTTCGATAAAGGTGTAATCGCTGTCGCCTGCCTGGACGCAATACTCCCGCGGAAGATGGGATTCGGTGCTCCATTGCTCGTAAGCTTGCGTGATGCGGTGTTTGCCGAGGACGGCTTTGGCAATGTCGGGAACAGCAAGCGCCTGGAATATGCGCCAGTCTGAAGCGAGTTTCAGACGCGCCAGGCGAGGTTCCACCGTGGCGCGATAACGCGTCCGCCTAAAGCCGGTGTCACCTTGCTGAAACGAAGACACCAGCCCATGGACAAGCCTGACGGCACGTCCGCCCGCCCAGATCGTGAACAAGGCGGGCTGGTCCAGTATCCCGGCAAAGTCGACTTCGGCACTCGCGCAGCTCAGGTCCACCTCGAGCAGAAAGGTCTCGGACAGCGCTTCAACTAGACGAAACTCGATGACATCGAACGCGTCGGCACCAGCAGTAAACGTAAAACGCAGATCAGATTGGACGGGCACGGGGCGCTCCTGCGGCTACGGCTCGCACCAACCACTTGGGTGCAGACCGAGATGGGTTCTAAGTCCACCGCACTGGGGCCGGAAGTGGACATAACACACCGTCAGGATCGTGCCCGTCGCGTCGACAGGCGTATATAGGAAGCTTCTTATTTGCGGCCTGATCGCGCCGCGGAAAAAAAATGAGCCCACGAAGTGGACTCATTGATGAAGCAAGGTGGCACGCGTTGCATCGCGCGCCCCAGCATGCTTGGCTACCGCCGAAGCCTGCCCAGGTCTCGCGGGTAAATCACACGTTAAACAAGAAATTCATCACATCGCCATCCTGCACGATGTATTCCTTGCCTTCCGCGCGCATCTTCCCCGCTTCCTTCGCGCCCTGCTCGCCCTTGTACGTGATGTAGTCCTCGTACGAGATCGTTTGCGCGCGGATGAAGCCGCGTTCGAAGTCGGTATGGATGACGCCGGCGGCCTGGGGCGCGGTGGCGCCGATGGGCACGGTCCAGGCGCGCACTTCCTTCACGCCGGCGGTGAAGTAGGTTTGCAGGCCCAGCAGCTTGAAGGCGGCGCGGATCAGGCGGTTCAGGCCCGGTTCTTCCATGCCCATGTCCTTCAGGAAGGCTTCGCGGTCGGCGTCGTCGAGGTCGACGATTTCGGATTCGATGGCGGCGCAGATCGCGACGACGGGCGCGTTGCGGGCGGCGGCGAATTCGGTCAGGCGGTCGAGCAGCGGGTTGTTGGTGAAGCCGTCGTCAGCGACGTTGCCCACGTACATCGCGCGCTTGGCGGTGATGAAGCAGAGCTGGGCGATGTCGGCCTTTTCTTCGGTCGTCAGGTCCAGCGAGCGGATGGGCTTGGCTTCGTTGAGCTGGGCGACGCACTTTTCCAGCACGGCCACGAGGCGTTGCGATTCCTTGTCGCCCGAACGCGCGGTCTTCTGGTGGCGTTGCAGCGCCTTTTCGGCGGTCTGCAGATCGGCCAGGGCCAGTTCGGTTTCGATGACTTCGATGTCGGCGATCGGGTCGACCTTGCCGGTGACGTGGATCACGTTGGGATCTTCGAAGCAGCGCACGACGTTGACGATGGCATCGGTTTCGCGGATGTGCGAGAGGAACTGGTTGCCCAGGCCTTCGCCCTTGCTCGCGCCGGCGACCAGGCCCGCGATGTCGACGAATTCGACGGTGGCGGACAGGATGCGTTCGGGCTTGACGATTTCGGCCAGCTT
Organism: Achromobacter sp. Root170; assembly: GCF_001428165.1. Taxonomy (NCBI): domain Bacteria; kingdom Pseudomonadati; phylum Pseudomonadota; class Betaproteobacteria; order Burkholderiales; family Alcaligenaceae; genus Achromobacter; species Achromobacter sp. Root170. Next base: position 355,796 of record NZ_LMHN01000016.1, on the reverse strand, counting down.
CTGCAGGCGCGGATCCGGCACTTCGACGACGCCGACGTTGGGCTCGATGGTGCAGAACGGATAGTTCTCGGCGGCGATGCCGGCGCGGGTCAGAGCGTTGAAGAGAGTCGATTTGCCAACGTTGGGCAGGCCGACGATGCCGCATTGCAGAGCCATGGGAATCCTGTGTAAGTACGGTATTGAGCGTTAACGACGTAGTTTACCCCGGCGGGGTGAAACGACGCCTTCCTGGCGGACGTGATGCGGCCCCGAGGACGCCGCCGGCGAAACGCAGCTGACATCGCTACCGGGCATGCGCCCTTGCCTTCAGACCGCGCGCCCCGGCCTGAAGCCTTAACCGGCCGCGGCCGGCGCGTAGCGCATCACCAGCCAGATCATCAGGATGGGGCCGGCGTTGAACACGGAATGCAGCAGGATCGCGGCTCCGATGCCGCGGCGCACGCGCATCCAGCCCAGCACGAGGCCGGTCAGCCATTGCGGCAGCACCAGCAGCGGCAGCAGCCAGTACGGCGTCTTGTTGTAGACAAAGTTGGTCAGATGCACTGCGGCAAACGTCAGCGCGACCAGATGGAACACGACGCCGAAGTGCTGCAGGTAATACCTGCGCCAGTTGGTGTCCCAGCCTTTGAGCGGCTCAGGACGTGCGCGCAGCCCCCACACCGCCAGCAAAATGAACGCGGCCAGCAGCAGTCCCGTCCAGAGCTTGGGGCCCCACAGCACGACAGGCACCAGCGCGGGGATGAGCCACAAGGCCTGGCGCGGCCGGCGCAGTCCGTAGCGGAACAGCATTTCCTCGACCAGCGGCGCCCACAGCACTGCGGTCAGCCAGGGAATGTTGTGCGGGTCGAGGCGATGCGTCACGCCGCCCAGCCCGGCGGCGGCCACGGCCACGGGACCCAGCGCAAAGAGGTTGATCGCCCACAGCACAGCGGCCCAGGCCAGAAGTCGCCCCGGCCCGATGCCCGGCCACCAGTCGGCGGCAAGGCCGCTGCCGCAGGGGCGGCGCGGCAGCCGCGACACCGGATGCGGATGGCGGATGAAGCGCCAGAAGTCGGCGATCTCGCTGCGAAAGCGCAGCTTCCGGGTGGGCTGGCCTTGGCTCATCAGGACTCGTTGCCGCTATGCAGCTGGCGCGTGGCCAACGCGAAGTCGCCCGACAGCATGGCGGGCACGACGGCGCGGCAGCGGTCGATGACGGCTTCGATTTCCTTTTGTTCCTCGCGGCGCGGGGGGTGCAGCACGAAGTCGGCGACCTGTTGGGCCAGGCCCAGCGTGCGCGGATGGCCGATGCCGATGCGAAGGCGCCAGAAGTTGGGGCTGCCCAGCGCGGCCTGGATGTCCTTCAGGCCGTTGTGACCGGCGTGGCCGCCGCCCTGCTTGAGCTTGACCTGTCCGGGCATGAGGTCCAGCTCGTCGTGCAGCACCAGCACTTCTTCCGGCGTCAGCTTGTAAAAGCGGGCCAGCGCGCCGACCGCCTGGCCGGAACGGTTCATGTAGGTGGTGGGCTTGAGCAGCAGGATGTTGTCCGCGCCCTGGCGTGATTTGGCCACCATGCCGAAAAAAGACTTCTCGAGCGCAAAAGAAGTGCGCAGATCGTCCGCCAGATGGTCGGCCAGCCAGAAGCCGGCGTTGTGCCGGGTGGTTTCGTAATCGGGACCTGGATTACCCAGTCCCACGATGAGGCGTATGGGAGTAGACATGATGGGGGTGTTTAAACCAAAAAACCCTGCGCATGCAAATGCACACGCAGGGTTTCGGGCGTAAGCCGCGGGAAAGCCGCAAGGGCTTTCCCGCAGGACTTAGGCGGCCGGAGCAGCTTCTTCGGCTTCGTCGGCAGCGGCAGCGCCACCCTTGGTGACCGCGGCGGCCAGCAGGGGGTTGTCTTCACCGCCGTGGGGGACGTAGGTCACGCCCATGGGCAGCTTGATGTCGGCCAGGTGGATCGAACCGCCGGCCAGCACGTCAGCCAGGTTCACTTCGATGAACTGGGGCAGCGCCGACGGCAGGCAGGTGATTTCCAGTTCGGTCGTCACGTGGCTGATGATCGCACCGCTCAGCTTCACGGCCGGCGAGATTTCAGCGTTCACGAAGTGCAGCGGCACCTTGGTGCGCAGGGCTTGGTTGGCGTCGACGCGCTGGAAGTCCACGTGCAGGACTTGCGGCTTGTAGGCGTGCCATTGAACCGAACGCAGCAGAACTTGCTCATCCTTGGCGCCTTCGAGCTGCATTTGCAGGATCGATGCGTGGAATTCTTCCTTGCGCAGCGCGTGGTAGATCTCGTTGTGGTCGAGTTCGATGTTCAGGGGGGCAGCCGTACCACCATAAACAATGGCGGGAACGCGGCCCGCGCGGCGCAGGCGGCGGCTCGCACTCGAACCCTGGACGCTACGCGCAGTGGCAGTAAATTTCATGGATAACTCCGAAACAATAAAGGTGAAGAGACTTCACCGGTTGAAATCACGGCGCGCAAAGGGCGCGCCGTGCTTGTTTGCACCTTGCCGCGACCAGCAAGGCGCAAATAACTGGAAATTCGGGCTGTGATCCGATCGACGCGAACGCGTCAATCGACAAACAGCGAGCTGACCGATTCGGCGTTGGAAATACGCAGGATGGTCTCGCCCAGCAGCGCGGCGCACGACAGCTGGCGGATCTTGCTGCTGGCTTGGCCTTGCTCGGAGAGCGGAATGGTGTCGGTGACGACGAGTTCGTCGAGTTCCGACGCTTCGATGCGGTCGATGGCGCCGCCCGACAGCACGGGGTGCGTGCAATAGGCGTAAACGGCGCCGGCGCCGCGGTCTTTCAGGGCCTGGGCCGCCTTGCACAGCGTGCCGGCGGTGTCGACCATGTCGTCCATGATGATGCAGGTGCGGCCGTCGACTTCACCGATGATGTTCATCACTTCCGACACGTTGGCGCGCGGACGGCGCTTGTCGATGATGGCCAGATCGGCTTCGAGCTGCTTGGCCAGCGCGCGGGCGCGAACCACGCCGCCGATGTCCGGAGACACCACGACCAGGTTCGAGAAATTGCGGCGCCAGATGTCGCCCAGCAGGATCGGACCGGCGTAGATGTTGTCCACGGGAATGTCGAAGAAACCCTGGATCTGGTCGGCGTGCAGGTCCATGGTCAGGACGCGGTCAACGCCAGCGACCTGCAGCATGTTGGCCACGACCTTGGCCGAGATGGCCACACGCGCCGAACGCGGGCGGCGGTCCTGGCGGGCATAGCCGAAGTAGGGAATCGCAGCGGTGATGCGGCCGGCCGACGCGCGGCGCAGGGCATCGACCATCACCATGATTTCCATCAGGTTGTCGTTGGTGGGCGCACAGGTGGGCTGCAGGACGAAGACGTCCTTGCCGCGCACGTTCTCGTTGATCTCGACCATCACCTCGCCGTCCGAAAAACGACCGACGGTCATCTTTCCCAGGGACATATCGAGGTGGTTGACTACGTCCACGGCCAGCCGAGTGTTGGCGGTGCCCGTGAAAATCATGAAGCTATCGTTTGCCATGATGGATGATGCGATGGTCGTTTGAGACACTAACGAGTGATGCGGGGTGGTACCTGCGGGTGAGACCTAGTGCAGCACAATCAACTTGCACCAGCGAATCCGGAAAATAAAAAAGCTGCTGAACCCGGGCCAGTGTCTTACAGGCGTGTTCAACAGCTTTTTTATGTATTCGGTTGGCTGGGGAGGAAGGATTCGAACCTTCGCATGCCGGAATCAAAATCCGGTGCCTTAACCAGCTTGGCGACTCCCCAACTATCTTGCAATCCAATTCCGCAACGGATGTTCAGCTAATCCAGTACATGCCTGCACTAACCGAAACCGTGGATGCGTTTGGCTGAATGTTTTATCAGCGCCGCGCATTATAGCGGTTATTTCTTGTTCTGCCAAAACGGCCTGCGATGTGTCGGAAAATTCGGCGAATAAACATGCGCCTGATCCCGACATGCGAACAGGGAAACCCCGCTCAGCAAGCCACCGCGATGCCCCAAGTACTTCAGGATAAAGACGGTAGACCACCGGCTCCAAATCATTTCTTCCGTAAAGCGCGCATCCTTTGGCAAATTCACCGCCAGATCCGCTAGGCAAAAATGTTTGCGAAGCAAGAAAGTCCGCTATTGTGATGTAAGAAGAATCCCTTGTCAAATCGGGTGCGGAAAAAATGCCAACAGTCGGCACGCTGGCATCCGGTTGCGCCACCAGATAGGCGCGCTCGGGCAGCGTCACGGCCGTGAGATCTTCGCCAATTCCCTGCGCGAATGCCGACTGGCCGAAGACGAAGACGGGCACGTCCGCGCCTAGCGGCAGCGCCAGCGCCATGAGCTCGCGGCGCGTCAGCCCCGTGTTCCACAACCTGTTCAATGCGATCAGGACTGATGCCGCATCGCTGGAGCCGCCGCCCAGGCCGCCGCCTTGCGGGATGCGTTTTTCAAGGCTGATCTGCGCGCCCTGGCGCGTGCCTGTAGCCTTTTGCAGCGCGCGCGCGGCGCGCACGGTGAGGTCCTCATCTTCCGGGACGCCCGGCAGGTCGGTGGCGCGGCTGATGACACCATCGGCTCGCACCTCGAAGTGCAGCGTGTCGCACAGATCGATGAAGCGGAACACGGTCTGCAGCAGGTGATAGCCGTCGGCGCGGCGGCCCACGACGTGCAGGAAGAGATTCAGCTTGGCGGGAGCGGGAACGTCGTAGAGAGTCACGAAAGACAACCGGTGCGAAAGGATTCCGCCATTCTAGCCAGACGGGCCGGCGCGCCAGGAAAACTGGCGGGCCGGCCCGTGCGCCGAACGCGTGCGGACACGCGCTGATGGCGGAACTGCGAGGTGACGTTACGCGAGTTGCGGCGTCATGCTGGCGCCCAGCCTGGCCGCGGGCGAGTCGATGACCTGACCGTCGGGCAGCTTGAAGACCGACACGGCGCCGGCCAGCTGGCGAGCCTGCTCTTCCAGCGCACCGGCCGCGGCGGCCGCCTCTTCGACGAGCGCGGCGTTCTGCTGCGTCACGCTATCCATCTGCGACACGGCGCGGTTGACCTGGTCGATGCCGGTGGCCTGCTCTTCGGAAGCGGCCGAAATCTCGGCCATCAAGCTGGTCACGCGCTGCACGGACTCGACGATCTCGCGCATAGTGGCGCCTGCGTTTTCAACCTGCTCGGAACCCACCCCGACCTTCTGCGCGGAGTCCTCGATGAGCTGCTTGATTTCCTTGGCGGCCGCGGCGCTGCGTTGCGCCAGCGTGCGCACTTCGCTGGCGACGACGGCAAAGCCCTTGCCCTGCTCGCCCGCGCGTGCGGCTTCCACCGCCGCGTTCAGCGCCAGGATGTTGGTCTGGAATGCGATGCCATCGATCACGCCCACGATGTCGGCGATGCGCGACGAGCTGCCCGAAATGGCGCGCATCGTTTCGACCACGCTGGAGACCGCTTGCCCGCCGCGCTGCGCGACGGCCTCGGACGCGGCGACCATGCGGTTGGCTTCACGCGCGGTGTCGGCGTTCTGCTTCACGGTGGTGGCCAGCTCTTCCATGCTGGCCGCGGTTTCCTCGAGCGAGGCGGCCTGCTCTTCGGTGCGGCTGGAAAGATCGGTGTTGCCCGAGGAGATCTCGCGCGCGCCGACGTTGATTTCGTCGACGCCGCGGCGCACGGCCGACACGGTGCGCACCAGGCTGTCCTGCATGCCCTTGAGCGCGCTGAGCAGCGCGCCGATTTCGTTCTTGCCGAAGTCGGCGACGCGGCGCGTCAGGTCGCCTTCGGCGATGCGGCGAAAGACCTCGCCGGCTTCGACCAGCGGACGCACGATCATGCGGCGGATCAGCACGTGGGCGCCCACGGCCACCAGCAGGCCCAGCGCCAGAATACCGGCGAGCAGCCCGGTGAAGAGCGAGTTGAACATGGAGATTTCGTCCATGACCGCCTGGCCGGTGGCCTCGGCGCGCTGGATGAACGCATCGCGCTCACTCACCAGGCGCTCTTGCACCGACTGCGTGCCTTGCTTGAAGTAGGCCTCCATGTCGCCCGCTTCAAGGACGCGGCCCACGTTCTGCAGGTTGGTGCTGAGCTTGGTGTAGGCGTCGATGATGGCGGCCGATTCCGCTTTTTCCTCGGCGGTCAGGCCGCTGGAAAAGCCCTGGAAGGCGCGGTCGGCCGACACGATGCGCTGGCGCGCCGCGACGAGCGAGGTCTTGTCGTCGGTGTTGCCTTGCGCGACGCGGGTGGCGTAGCGGCTGAGGTCGGTACGCGCCGCAACCAGCGACAGCGAAGCGGCGTTCACCGCGTTGACCTGCTGCTGCGACAGGCGATAGAGCTGCGCGACATCCTGGTTGGTCTGGCGCAGGGCGGCAAAGCCCATTGCGCCGATCACCAGCTGGAAGGTGAAAAAGATCGCGATGATTCCCAATAGCACCGTCGCGATGCGGGTGTTCCTGAACATGGCCATTCTCCAAAAGGGTGGGCGGCAGACTCGCGTCGACCCCGATTGCTGCTGCGCGTAAGTACCTCGCGCTAAGGCAGGGAGAATTATTCAGTCAAGGCAATATATTTCAAGCGGTAACACGCCCCGTTTTGCGGCGCTTATTCGCTTGATTGGAAATCCAGCAGTGTGATAAGGGTTAACCCGTATTCGATGGCGCCGAATGCACCGTGCGGCCGTAAAGCCGCACGGGATCAGGATTGATTCACGACCAGCCGGACGAGGATCCGGCGGCCCGGCTCCAGACGCTCCAGCACGAGAAGCTGGGGCCCTTTTTCGTCGTAGCGGGAGAGGTTGGCGCGCCAGCCGCCCTGCTCGAAGGCGATGGGGCGGCCCAATTCGTCGCGCTTGACGTCAGAGGCCTGCGGATCTGCCGCCAGCTTGCCGCGCAGCCAGTCGCGCAAGCCCGACACGGGCATGCTGCTGCCCAGGGCGTCCTCGGCGAGCGCATCGGGGTTGTCGGCGACCAGGCGCGTGCCGTCGGCCTTGGTGAGGCTGGCGGCGCCGGGGCGGCCTTCCACGCGGGCTTCGGTCGACCCCAGCGGGTTGGTCAGGTCCAGCACATAGCGGCGCCCATCGTCGGACCACGAGAAGCCGCCCTGCACGGCATTCTGTTTGCCGCCTTCTTCGTTGACGGTGATGGCAAAGCGGCCAATGCGCGAGAACGCGTCGTCGCCAGCCCCTTCGATGGGCTTGGGCAAGGACGTGCAGGCGGCAAGCGTGAAGGCAAGCAGCGCCAGCGCCACCCAGCGCAGGCCGGACGCCACGCCGCGAAATCCGGCAAAGACTGCCGTCACAGATTGACCCCCAGACGCTTGACGACGTCCTGGACCGTCTTGTTCTTGGGATCCTTCTGCAAGGCGGCGCGCAGCAGGTCCGTGGCCTGATCGCGCTTGCCCTGCGCCCAAAGGACCTCGGCCAGATGGGCCGCGATGTCGGCTTCGGGACGCACACTATAGGCGCGGCGCAGGTAGTCCGCCGCCGCAATGGTGTCGCCCATGCGGAACTTGACCCAGCCCATGCTATCGAGGATGAACGGATCGTTGGGCGAGAGCTCCAGCGCCTGCGTGATGAGATCGAGGGCTTCGGGCAGGCGCTGGTTGTGGTCGGCCAGCGTGTAGCCCAGCGCGTTGTACGCGTGGGCATGGTCCGGATCCAGGGCGATGACCTGGCGCAGCATGCGCTCCAGGTCGGCCAGACGGTTCTGGCGTTCGTACAGCATCGCCAGTTCGTATTTAATCTCGACCGTGTCCGGCAGCGCCTGGTCCGCGGCTTCCAGGGCAGCGACCGCCTGACCGATGCGGTCGGCATCGCGCAGGATCTGCGCCTTGGTCAGCGAGCCCAGGGCGCGTTCTTCTTCGTCCTGCGGGCCGGCCGAGTCGATCATGGCCAGCGCGTCGTCCACGCGGCCGCTCTTGGCGCGCAGCGCGGCCTGGCGCATGCGCACGGAATAGCGCAGCGTGGGGTCGTCGATACGGCCGAGTTCGGCGATGGCTTCGTCGTAGCGGCCCTGGTCTTCGGCGATGCGCGCGAGCAGCACGTGCGCATCGGCGGCAGCCGCTCCGGCGTCGGTGGCGCCGGGCACCGTGGCCCGCTGGCGCTGGTTCTGGACGTCCAGATACTGCTGCAGCAGGGTCTTGGCCTGCGCGAGTTGTCCGGACTTGTAGGCCAACTGGGCCTGCATGAAGAGCAGGTCGAAATCCTCGGGCGAACGGCGCGACATGGCCTGAAGCTCGGCCAGAGCGGCGTCGTAGTCGCCGCTGTCGGCCAACTGGCCGGCCAGCATCAGGCGGACCTTGCGCGCGCCGGGATTGCGGTTGATGAAGGCGCGGGCCTCGGTCTGCGCGCGCTTGGGATCGACCTTGGAGCCGTACTCCAGCACGCGCTGGGCGGCGCCTTCGGATTTGGGGTCGGCGGCCAGCGCGGCGCGAGATTCCTGGGCAGCGCGCTCGTAGTCGCCGGCGGCGGAAGCCACGTCGGCCAGCGCAAGGTGCGCGGCGGGCAGCTTGCGCACGCTGTCGCTCAGGGATTCGTCCAGGATGCGCAGCGCAAGGCGGCGGTCGTTCAGGCGGCTGAGCACGGCAAGCGCCTGACCGATGGCGGCCGGCTTGTCGCGCGAGGAATCGATGCGTTTGCGCAGCGCTTGGGCCAGGCCCTTGGTCTGGCCATTGGCGGCGGCCAGCGCCAGTTCGGTGGAGCTGGCTTCGATGTCGTTGGGAGCCAGACGGGCCCAGACGCGGGCGGCATCCAGCGCCCCGGGCAGATTGCCCCCGGCAAGCTGGAACTCGAGGCCGCGGCGGGCAAGGCGGGGATCGCCGGTGTCGCGGGCCAGACCGACCATGGTGGTGGCGGCGGTGCCGTACATGCCCCGCTGGGCGGCGATCTCGGAAGCCAGTACGCGGTAGAAGATATCGCCGGTCAGCGACACATAAGGCAGTTGACCTGGGCGCAGGCGGATGACTTCGGTTTCAGGCTGGCGGTTCTGGGGAGCCATCCGTGGACCCGTCGCGTCACGCGTCCGGCCGTCGGCGGCCTGGGCCGGCGGGGCCATGATTGCTGCCAGCGCAAGCCCCAACGCGGCGATCCCGATATTCATTTGTTTAAAAGACGACTTCACGCGGCCCGTCCGGTTGATGGCACAATCTTCGTACACGCAATTGATGATCTTACACTGGCTCATGCCGGAACTGCCTGAAGTCGAAACCACGCGCCGAGGAATCGACGCCATCATCACCGGCCGGACGCTATCGCGACTGGTCGTTCACGAACCCCGCATGCGTTGGCCCATCCCGCCGGAGCTGCCGTCCCTGATCGGCGGACGCACCGTGCTGGAATGCGCGCGGCGCGGCAAGTATCTGCTCCTGCGCTTCGAACACGGCACCCAGATCGTGCATCTGGGCATGTCGGGCTCCCTGCGCAGCGTGGCGCCCGGCGAATTCCTGCGCAAGCACGACCATGTCGAATGGATCTTCGACGGCGCGGTCCTGCGCCTGCACGACCCGCGCCGATTCGGCGCCGTGCTGTGGCACGACGATGCCGACGGCCCCCTCGAAGCCCACCCGCTGCTGGCCAAGCTGGGCATCGAACCCTTCGACCCGCGCTTTGACGGCGCCTGGCTGCACCGGCACTTCAAGAACCACGGTGCCGCGGTCAAGCAGGTGCTGCTGGCCGGCATCGCGGTCGTGGGGGTGGGCAACATCTACGCGTCGGAAAGCCTCTTTCGCGCGCGCATCAACCCGAAGACCCCGGCCAACAAGCTGTCGCTGGCCCGTTGCGAGCGCCTGGCCGACATGGTGCGGGCCACGCTGGCCGACGCCCTCACCTCCGGCGGCAGCACCCTGCGCGACTACGTGGGCGCCAGCGGCGAACCCGGCGCCTACTTCGAGATCCACGCGGCCGTGTACGAGCGCGAAGGGCTGCCCTGCCGGGTCTGCGGCACGCCGATCCGCCGCTTTGTCCAGGGGCAGCGCGCCACCTACTACTGCCCAAAATGCCAACGGAACTGATGGGCGGCGTGACGACGCGCCTGGCGAAATCGCCGTTACAACTCGGGAATTCGTTTATAGCAAACGTATTGCACGAAAACTAACGCAGGACTATATTTCCTTCCACACACCCTATTCCTAGAAAAGTGGAAGGAGCCTCCATGAGCAAGCAATTTGCCTCGCACGCGGACATGGACGACAAGGTCGTCTCGTTCGAAAAGCTGTCCGACAACGCCTATGCCTACACGGCCGAAGGCGACCCCAACACGGGCGTGATCATCGGCGACGAGGCCGTCATGGTGATCGACACCCAAGCCACGCCGGTGATGGCCGAAGACGTGATCCGCCGCATCCGCGAAGTGACGGACAAGCCCATCAAGTACATCCTGCTGTCGCACTATCACGCCGTGCGCGTGTTCGGCGCCTCGGCCTACAACGCCCAGGAAATCCTGGCCAGCCGCGACACCTACGACCTGATCGCCGAACGCGGCGAGCAGGACAAGGCCAGCGAGATCGGCCGTTTCCCGCGCCTGTTCCGCAACGCCGAGTCGATTCCGCCGGGCCTGGTCTGGCCGACCATGACGTTCAAGGGCGAGATGACGGTCAACCTGGGCAACCTGGAAGTCAAGCTGCTGCAGGTCGGCCGCGGCCACACCAAGGGCGACACCATTGCCTGGCTGCCCGAACAGAAGATCCTGTTCGCCGGCGACCTGGTCGAATACCAGTCCACGCCCTACTGCGGCGACGCCTACTTCCGCGATTGGCCCACCACGCTGGACGCGCTGGCGGGCTTTGAAGCCGAAAAGATGGTGCCGGGCCGCGGCCCCGCCCTCAAGAACGCCACCGAAGTGCGCCAGGGCCTGGCCGGCACGCGCGCCTTCCTGACGGACCTGTACGGCGCCGTGAACCGCGGCGTGGCCGAAGGCAAGGACCTGAAGACGATCTACCGCGAGGTCTACGACTTCATGAAGCCGCGCTACAGCGACTGGGTGATCTTCGACCACTGCATGCCGTTCGACGTGTCCCGCGCCTACGACGAAGCCACGGGCTACACGCACCCGCGCATCTGGACCGACAAGCGCGACCTGGAAATGTGGGCGCAGCTGGAAGGCTGATCCCCCCACCCTGCCTCGACAAGCAAGAACCGGACACGCGCGACCCCTCGCGGCGCAGCGTGTCCGCATAACTAGAAAATGACCCACACAGGAGACAACCGTGGGAGACATCGACTTTCAGGCGATGGAGTTCGCCTATGAAAAGCATGCGGACCAGATGGCGGCCAGCCGGGCGCGCCATCAGGTCGTGGTGGTGGGCGCCGGCCCCGTCGGCCTGACCACGGCGCTGGACCTGGCGCGTCAAGGCGTGCACGTGGTGGTGCTGGACGACGACTACCGGCTGTCCACCGGATCGCGCGCCATCTGCTTTTCCAAGCGCACGCTGGAAATCTGGGACCGCCTGGGCGTGGGCCAGCGCATGATCGACAAGGGCGTGTCGTGGAACGTGGGCAAGGTGTTTTTCCGCGAGCAGGAGGTGTGGCGTTTTGACCTGCTGCCCGAGCCCGGCCACCGGCGCCCGGCGTTCATCAACCTGCAGCAGTACTACGCCGAAGGCTATCTGTACGAAGCGGCCCGCCAGCAGCCCAACATCGAGCTGCGCTGGAAGAACAAGGTCGCCGGCGTCATGCAAGGCGACGATGGCGTGACGCTGACCGTGGAAACGCCGGAAGGCCCGTACTCGCTGCATGCCGATTGGCTGATCGCCTGCGACGGCGCGCGCTCGCCCGTGCGCAAGCTCATCGGCCAGGAAAGCCACGGCCGCATCTTCCGCGACCGGTTCCTGATTGCCGACGTCAAGATGACGGCGGACTTCCCGTCCGAGCGCTGGTTCTGGTTCGACCCGCCCTTTCACCCCAACCAATCCGTGCTGCTGCACCGGCAGCCCGACAATGTCTGGCGCATCGACTTTCAGCTGGGCTGGAATGCGGACCCCGTCGAAGCCGTCAAGCCGGAGAACGTGCTGCCCCGCATCCGGGCGCTGCTCGGGCCGGACGCGCAGTTCGACCTGGAATGGGTCAGCGTCTACACCTTTGCGTGCGAACGCATGGACAAGTTCCGCCACGGCCGCATCGTCTTCGCGGGCGACGCCGCGCATCGCGTGTCGCCGTTCGGCGCGCGCGGCGCCAACAGCGGCGTGCAGGATGCCGAGAACCTGGCCTGGAAGCTCAAGCTGGTGCTGGCGGGGCTTGCGCCCGATACGCTGATCGACAGCTACAGCGCCGAACGCGAGTTCGCCGCCGACGAAAACATCCTGAACTCGTCGCGCGCCACCGACTTCATCACGCCCAAGAGCGAGATCAGCCGCAGCTTCCGCAATGCGGTGCTGAATCTGGCCAAGGACCATCCGTTCGCGCGATCGCTGGTGAACAGCGGCCGCCTGTCGCTGCCGGCCACCTACGCCGGATCGCCGCTGAACACGCCGGATACCGGCGCCTTCACCGGCCGCATGGTGCCGGGCGCGGTGGCGCTGGATGCGCCGGTGCAAATGCAGGGTGAACCGGGCTGGTGGTTGTCGCAGCTGGATGGCGAGTTTGTGCTGGCGGTGTTCTGCGGCGCCGCGCTGCCCGCCCGCGAGACGCTGGCCGCTTTGCAGGCGCTGCGCATGGCGCCGGTGCCCGTCAAGGCCGTGCTGGTGGCCGATGCGCAGTGCGACGTGACCGCGCTGCCCGCCGAGGTGGCGGTGGTGCGGGACAGCGAAGGCTGCCTGGCCAAGCGCTACGACGCGCAGGCGGGCACCGCCTACCTGATCCGCCCCGATCAGCACGTCGCCGCGCGCTGGCGCGCCTTCGATCCCGACGCCGTCGCCGCCGCCGTTCATCGTGCGACCGGCCGCGCGTGATTTCAGAGGTTATCCCCATGCTTATCACCGACACCAACCTCGCCGCGCCGGACGACTTCTACGAAGCGCTGATCGACGCCCACCGCGACCTGTCCAACGAGCAGAGCCAGGAGCTCAATGCGGCGCTGATCCTGCTCCTGGCGAACCACCTGGGCGATCTGGCGCTGCTGAAGGAAGCCTTGCATCACGCACGCGCTTCCGTGACGCAAACGGCCTGAGCCGCCGACCCCGCCATCACGGCGCGGCGCCACGCGGGCCGCTAGGAACCGACCGCGAAGGTATTGACGATCAGGGCGCGCAGCCACTGATTGCCGCCGTCGCGGTCCACCCGGCGCTGCCAGTACAGGTTGGTCTGCAGCGCCGGCACCTTGAGCGGCGGCGTCATGAAGCGCAAGCCAAACGGCGCGGCGGCGCTGGCCGCCAGCTTTTCCGGCACGGTCGCCAAGAGGTCGGTGGCGCTGACGATGTAGGGCACCGCGGAAAAATGCGGCACGCTGAAATGCTCGGCCAGGTCCACCCCCGCCCGCTCCATCGACTGGTTGACCTGCCCATAGGGCGCCGCGCGCGACACGATGAGGTGACGTTCCGCGCGAAACGCCTTGATCCCCATGCCCGCATGCGCGGTGGGATGCGCCTGGCGAAAGAGCGTGGCGTAGCCCTGGCGAAACAGCATCCGCTGCAACGTGCCCGCCCCCATTTCATCGAACGCCCCGATCGCCAAGTCCACCCGGCCCGACTCCATCTCGCGCGGCAGGTCGGGGCCCAGCACGCGCACGGAGTCGATCCGGACCTGCGGCGCCTTCTGGACACAGACTTCCATGAGGCGCGGCATGAAGTGGATTTCGCCGACGTCCGTCATGGCCACGCGAAAGCGCCGGTTGCTGGTGGCCGCATCGAACACGTCCTGGTCCTGCAACGCCTGCGACAGCAGGCCCAGCGCTTCGCTGACGGGTCCGGCCAGCCGCTGGGCCCGCGGCGTGGGCAGCATGCCCTGCGCCGTGCGCACAAAGAGTTCGTCGCCGAACGCCGTGCGCAGGCGCCGCAGGGCATTGCTGACCGCCGGCTGCGACAGATCCATGCGCCGCGCCACCGCCGACAGGTTGCGGTCTTCGAGCAGATGTTGAAACAGCAGCAACAGGTTTAGGTCGACGTCGCGCAGCTCGGCCATCGGGGCCCCCTACTATTCACAAAATTTATAGTCGCTATTTTTGCATTCCCGTAGCCGCAACAGGGATTTTTTCCGACAATGGCACATCGGCTCGGGCAACGCCCGCGCCGGCCACCACACCAAGCCGCGCGGCCAAGCACCGCGCCCGCCGCCCCAGGAGGATTCCATGGAACTGCAATACCAGACCGGCTTCGGCAACGATTGCGCCACCGAGGCCTTGCCCGGCGCCCTGCCCATCGGCCGCAATTCGCCGCAGCAATGTCCCTACGGCCTGTACGCCGAGCAGCTTTCCGGCACGGCCTTCACAGCGCCCCGCGCCGAGAACCGCCGCTCGTGGCTGTACCGGATCCGCCCGGGCGCGCAGCACAAGCCCTTTGAAGCCTTCGACGGCGCCACCGGCTGGTTGAGCACGTTTGGCCACGGCCCGGTCACGCCGAACCAGCTGCGCTGGAGCCCGATGCCGATTCCGGACGCGCCCACGGATTTCCTTGAAGGCGTGAAGACGTGGGGCGGCAATGGCGGCCCCGACGAACAGGGCGGCGTGGGCATCCATCTGTACGCGGCCAACCGCTCGATGCAGGGCCGTTATTTCTACAACGCCGACGGCGAACTGCTGCTGGTGCCGCAACAGGGCCGGCTGCGCCTGGCCACAGAGTTGGGGCTAATCGACCTGGAACCGCTGGAGATTGCCGTCATTCCGCGCGGCGTGCGGTTCCGCGTGGAGCTGCTGGACGGCACCGCGCGCGGCTACATGCTCGAGAACTTTGGCGCGGCGCTGCGTCTGCCGGAACTGGGCCCGATCGGCTCGAACTGTCTGGCCAACGCGCGCGACTTCAAGACGCCCGTGGCCTGGTACGAAGACGTGGACGGCGACTTTGAACTGATCGCCAAGTTCACGGGCGGCTTCTGGCGCGCCTCGATCGATCACTCGCCGCTGAACGTGGTGGCTTGGCATGGCACGCACGCCCCCTACAAATACGACCTGCGCAACTTCAACACCGTCGGCTCGATCAGCTTCGACCATCCGGATCCGTCGATCTTCACGGTGCTGACGGCGCCGTCGGACACCCCGGGCACGGCCAACATGGACTTCGCGATCTTCCCGCCGCGCATCCTGGCCATGGAGAACACGTTCCGTCCGCCCTGGTTCCACCGCAACATCGCCAGCGAATTCATGGGCCTGATCCAGGGCGTGTACGACGCCAAGGCCGATGGCTTCGCGCCGGGCGGCGCCAGCCTGCACAACTGCATGAGCGGCCACGGCCCCGATGCCGAGACCTTCGAGAAGGCCTCGCATGCGGACACCAGCAAAGCGCATTACATCCGCGACACGATGGCGTTCATGTTCGAGACCCGCCGCGTGATCCGCCCGACGGAGCAGGCGCTGGCGTCGGTAGAATTGCAGGGCGATTACTACCGGTGCTGGCAGGGCATCGCAAAGCACTTCGATCCCAAGAAGGCGTGACGCGCCCGCGTCAGCCTTCATTGCCGGCGGCGATGCGCGAGGAGCGCATCGCCGTTTGGCGTTTCATGCATCCGGCGCGCGGCAGGCCCGTGCGCCCGGCCGGCTCCCATAACCACACTGACCGAGACACGCAGCCATGACCACCATCAACGAAACCCACGACCCGTCCTTGAAGAGCTGGGTCGCCAGCGCCAATTCGGACACGTCGGATTTCCCCGTGCAGAACCTGCCCTACGGCGCTTTCCGCCGCAAGGGCACGCAAGAATCCTTCCGGCCCGGCGTGGCCATCGGCGACCAGATCCTGGACCTGGCCGCGCTGGCCGGCAAGCAGCCGTTCGAAGGCCTGGCCGCTGAAGCCCTGGCCGCCTGCGCCACCGACAGCCTGAATGCGTTGATGGCCCTGGGCCAATCGCACTGGAGCGCGCTGCGCCTGGCCCTGTCGCGCGCGCTGCGCGAAGGCGCCGCCCTGCGCGCCACCGTGGAGCCGCTGCTGGTCGCGCAGGCCGACGCCGAATACACCACGCCCGCCCGCATCGGCGACTACACCGACTTCTATATCTCGGTGCATCACGCGACCGCTGTGGGCAAGCAGTTCCGCCCCGACAATCCCCTGCTGCCGAACTACAAGTGGGTGCCCATCGGCTATCACGGCCGCGCCTCCAGCATCGGCGTGAATCAGAAATTCCCGCGTCCGGTCGGCCAGACCCGCCCCGCGAACGAAGGCGAAACGCCGCAGTTCGGCCCCTGCGCGCGCCTGGACTATGAACTGGAACTGGGGA
Organism: Achromobacter sp. Root170; assembly: GCF_001428165.1. Taxonomy (NCBI): domain Bacteria; kingdom Pseudomonadati; phylum Pseudomonadota; class Betaproteobacteria; order Burkholderiales; family Alcaligenaceae; genus Achromobacter; species Achromobacter sp. Root170. The sequence goes on along the minus strand of NZ_LMHN01000016.1, from coordinate 339,532 downwards.
TTTTCGTGGGCACGGGCAACGCCCAGGGTGAACGCATCGAACTGGCCGATGCCGATTCGCACGTGTTCGGCCTGTGCATCCTGAACGACTGGTCGGCGCGCGACATCCAGGCTTGGGAATACCAGCCGCTCGGCCCCTTCCTGTCCAAGAACTTCGCGTCCACGATCTCGCCGTGGATCGTCACGATGGAAGCGCTGGAGCCGTTCCGTACGCAATGGAACCGCGGTGCGGGCGAACCCCAGCCGATGCCGTACCTGTCGTCGGACGCCAACCGCGCCAAGGGCGCCTATGACGTGCAGATGCAAGTGCTGATGACCACCGAGCAATCCCGCGCCGCAAGCACGCCGCCGGTGCAGCTGTCCAGCAGCAACTTCCGCGATGCGTACTGGAACGTGGCGCAGCTCATCACGCATCACACGGTCAATGGCTGCAATCTGCAACCGGGCGACATGCTGGGCACCGGCACGCTGTCCGGCCCGCGCCCGGCGGAAGCAGGTTCGCTGCTGGAATTGAGCAATGGCGGCAAGGCGCCGATCGAACTGCCGTGGGGCGAAAAGCGCACGTTCCTGCAGGACGGCGACCAGATCATCATCCGCGCCGAATGCGTGAAGGCGGGTTATCCGCGCATCGGCTTCGGGGAATGCTCGGGCATCGTGCTGCCCGCGCGCGTCTAAGGCTGCGCCAGCCGCAAACCCGCTAGCCGGAGGAAGGGTTTGGGGCGGCCGGCGATCCGGGGGCCGGCCGTCCGGCGGCCGGCGCACCGGCGGCAGGCGATCCTGCGGCAGGCGATCCGGGCCGCGCGACAAGCGCCTCGATCTCGTCGTCCTTGGCCTGCCACTGCTGGCCGAGCCATTGGTGGAACGTGGTGCGAAACGCCTTGTCGCGCGAGTAATCGGCTTCGCAGAAGGCCGGCGGCACCGGCAGTTGCCGCATCCGCACCACCACCTGGCCAGCGCGTCCGCAGGCAAAATCCCAGAAGCTGGGCACGCCGTCCGGATAGGCGATGGTCGCGTCGATCATCGAACGGAACCGCGCGCCCATCGCATTCAACGACACCGCCAGCCCGCCCGCCTTGGGCTTGAGCAGATGCCGGTACGGGGAACCCTGCGCCGCGCGCTTGGCTGGGCTGAAACGCGTGCCTTCGGCAAATACCATCACGCTGGTGGGCACCAGCGAAAACTTGGCGCAGGCGCGGCGCGCGGCTTCCTGGTCCTGGCGCCCCAGATCCGGGTTCTTGCGCAGGGCCCTCTTGCCGTGCCGTTTCATGAAGGGAAAGTCCAGCGCCCACCACGCCAGTCCGATGACGGGAACATAGATGAGCTGCTGCTTGAGGAAGAACTTGAGCAGCGGGATGCGCCGATTCAGCGCGTACTGCAGCACAAAGATGTCGACCCACGACTGATGGTTGCAATTGACCAGATACCAGTCCGCGTAGCGCAGGCCCTGATTGCCCTGGATATCCCAGGCTTGGGGCTGAATGCGCATGAACCAGCCCGTATTGCACGATACCCACGCCGTGGCGATGCCGTTGAGAATGGGATCGATGCGCCGCCTGACCGCGGCAAACGGCAACGCCAGCTTCAGCAGCGAGACCGGGAACAGTAGCAGGCACCAGAACAGCGTGTTGACGGCCAGCCAGAGGGTGCTGAGCACGCCGGTTATCCACGCCAGCCGGCCGCGCGGCACGGGGATGGCCAGGCGGCGCCGCGATTGCGGCGCCGCGGGTTGGGCGTGCGAAAGCGCCGGGGATGCGGCGCGGGAGGCTCCCGTGGAGGGGTTCGGCGTTGTCATGGCCGCCAGTGTGCTATCGGCCCGCGGAATGAGGCTTGAGTAGGATCAAGGCAGGCGGTACTTCTCTTCGCGGTACGCCCAGCTTGCCCACAGCGCGTGCGCCAGCGCCTCCTGGGTCAAGGCCGGGTCGGCCGGCTCGACCGGCGCGTACGTTTCATCCTGCCCAACCGGCGCCGCCTTGTAACTGAACTGCCGGGGCGCCTTGGCGGGCTCCAGCACCAGCAGCTGATCGCCCTTCAGATAACCGAAGTTGTCCGCGTACTGCATCATCGCGCGGTCGGGATCGCGCTGCGTCAGGTCCACGCCCAGCATGGGGTTCACGTTGTCCAGGCCGATCAGCGACAGCAGCGTCGGGGCCATGTCGATCTGGCTGACCAGGCGATCGTCCTGCCGCGGCGCGATGCCCGCGCCCAGGATCAGCGCAGGAATCTGGAAGTGCCGCACCGGGACGGGAATGGACCCGTACACGCGCGAATCGTGGTCGGCGATGACGAGGAAAACCGTGTTGTCCCAATACGGCGCCTTGCGCGCCTTCTCGAAGAACTGGCCCAGCGCCCAGTCCGCATAGCGCACCGTGTTGTCCACCGTGGCCGGATCGCCCACGGGCTGGATGCGCCCGGACGGATATTCCCAGGGCGAATGGTTGGTCACCGAGAACGCCAGCGTGAACACCGGCTTGTCGCCATCGGCGCGCAGCAGACGGTCGACCTGATTGAACATGTCTTCGTCAGAGGCGCCCCACGATCCTTCGAATACGGGGTCGACGAACTTGGGCCGGTCCACGATCTCGTCAAAGCCGTTGCCCAGGAAGAAGGCGCGCATGTTGTCGAAGTGGGACTCGCCGCCGTACACGAAGCGCGAGTGATAGCCATGCTTGCCCAGCAACTGCGCCAGCGTGAAAAAGCCCGTCTGCGAACGCGGCAGCTTGACCACGGCGTCGGCGACGCTGGGCAAAAAGCCCGCCGTCACGGCTTCGATGCCACGCACCGAGCGCGTGCCGGTGGCGTAGGCGCGGTGGAACATCCAGCCTTCCTTGCCCAAGCGGTCGATGTTCGGGGTGAGGTCGCGCCCGCCCAGGCTGCCGACGTACTGCGCGCCCAGGCTTTCCTGCAGGATGATCACCACGTTCAGCGGCTTGTCCCGCCGCACGGTCGCCTTCTGTTCATGCAGGCTGGGCAGCTTGGGATCCATGGGCGCGCCGGTCATGCCGGCCTTCTCGCGCACGATGGCGTTCATCTCGTCCACGGCCATCTTGGGATACATCGCGGCCGACGAGCGCTCGTCCCGCATGCGGTACGCCGCATCGAACACGCTGTACAACGAATTGAGCGCCAGCGCGTTCACCATGGCGTCCGAGCTGAACGCCACCTTGGCCGGATTGATGGGGCGGTGTTCCAGCGTGCCGCGCGCGCCCAGGAACACCAGAGCCAGAATCACGAAGGACGCGATGGGCCGCTTCCACCACGCCATGAAGGAATCGCGCGAGCGCGTCGGGAAGAACTTGACCGCCAGCCACGCCGCAAGGACCAGCACCACGAACGCGGCAAGCAGCACGCCTTTGTAGCCCTGCCACAGCATCGATCCCACTTCCTTCGGATTGAGCAGGTAGATGAAGTACAGGCGGTTGGGCCGCGTGTCGTATTCGGCGATGAACTGCGGGGTCGATACCTCCAGCAGCACGTACAGCATCCACCAGACGCGGAACCACCAGGCGGTGATGCGCACGGCAAGCGGCCGGTGACCGAACCAGGGCGAAAACACCGCCGGCAGCGCGATCACCATCGACAAGAGGCACACGTCGATGCGCAGTCCGCCAAAAAGAAGCGGGCCGAGGCCTCCGGCCGCTTCGACGCGGTCCCACATCCAGAAGGCCAGCCCCAAGCGCGACAGCGTCAGGAGCGCCAGGATTGCAATGATGAATCGAAGAGTCAGGCGACGCATGCCAGCCCCTCGCGCGCGTGGGGCAATGCCTGCCCCCATGAAGAATGCGTACTGCCGTGTGTGCCGCGCAAAACCATGCCGTTTCGATGATCAAAAAAATAACCGCGCCAAGAGTAACGCGGTTTTGGATTTATCGACGGCGGCCCACACCGTTCAAACGTTGTACGACATCACACTTGCAGCATGCAAGGCCACGAGCGCGCTACTGCGCCCGGCGCAGGCGCTCGCGGCTGTTGCTCAGGTGCGTGCGCATGGCCGCGCGCGCGGCCTCAGGGTCCTGCCGCGTGATCGCGCTGTAGATGTCTTCGTGCTCGAGGTTCACGCGCGCCAGATAGGCCGCGCGGTCTTCGTGGGCAAACTTGGCCGAGTTGATGCGGGTGCGGGGAATGATGGCGGACCCCAGATGCGCCATGAGGTCCGCGAAGTAGCGATTGTCGGTGGACTGGGCCACCAGCAGATGGAACTGGAAATCCGGCGTGATGGTGTCGCCGCCGCTGTCCAGCGCCAGCTTGAAGGCATCGAGCGCCCGCCGCATCGCCTGCAACTGGTCTTCGCTGCGGCGGATGGCAGCCAGGCCCGCGGCCTCGCTTTCCAGGCAGATACGCAGTTCCAGCAGGACCAGCACATCGCGCACGGTGGCGATGTCGGCCGGGTCTACGCGGAAATCGCCGCCCCCGCTGGGTTCCAGCGCATACGTGCCGACGCCGTGATGCGTTTCAACAAGGCCCGAGGCCTGCAACCGCGACAGCGCCTCGCGCACGACCGTGCGGCTGACGCCGAACTGACGCATGATGGCCGATTCGGTGGGAAGCTTGTCGCCGGGACGGATTTCACCGCTGCGGATGCGTTCGGAGATGTTCTCGACCAGGCCTTGCGCCAGGTTGCGGGGACGACGCTGCGGCAGGACAGGGGTATCGACAGGAGCGTTCATCAGGGATTATCCGAAGACGGTTGCGCAGCGCTTGACGCTGGAAAATGGCGATCATTATACTTCGCGACAGTTGTACGATAACGTACCAGACAAGTCCACTCCACCGCGCCATTCACAGAGCGTTGCGTCATGAGCCGAGCTGTCAACAACATGCCTGCATCTTCCCGGTGTCATCGTTTGTTATTGACCGGCGCCGCCGGCAACCTGGGCCTGGTACTGCGTCCCCGATTGAAAGCCCATGCGGACATCCTGCGCGTGTCGGACGTGGCCGCCATGGCGCCCGCGCAGACGGGCGAGGAAGTCGTCCCCTGCAACCTGGCCGACGCCGCCGCCGTGTCGGAACTGGTGCGCGGCGTGGACGCCATCGTGCATCTGGGCGGCGTCTCGGTGGAACGCCCGTTCGAGGAAATCCTTCCCGCCAACATCCAGGGCGTCTACAACGTCTACGAAGCCGCCCGCCTGCATGGCGTGCAGCGCGTGGTGTTCGCCAGTTCCAACCACGTCATCGGCTTCTACGAGCAGGGCCAGACGCTGGACGCGGGCGTACCCCTGCGGCCCGACGGCTATTACGGCCTGAGCAAGGCCTACGGCGAAAACCTCTCCCGCTTCTATTTCGACCGCTACGGCATCCAGACCGTGTGCCTGCGCATCGGTTCGTCGTTTCCCGAACCCAAGGACCGGCGCATGCTGGTCACCTGGCTCAGCCATGACGACCTGACCGACCTCGTCGTCCGCGCCCTGTTCACGCCGGACGTCGGCCACCTCATTGTGTATGGCGCATCGGCCAACCGCGACAGCTGGTGGGACAACAGCGGCGCGGCGGTGCTGGGCTTTGCGCCCAAGGATTCGTCGGAACCATTCCGCGCAAAGGTCGAAGCGCAGCCTGCGCTGGCCGCGGACGACCCCGCTGCGCGGTATCAGGGCGGCGCCTTCGTCAAGGCCGGCCCCTTCCCTTTCCCGAACGCCTGAAGCCTCCCATGTCCACCACCGCCGAACGTCTGGGAACTGTGTTGTGCGGCGTCGGAGAAAGCCCAATCTGGCGCCGGGCCGACCAGGCGTTCTACTGGACCGACATTCCCGGCAAGACCCTTTGGCGCTGGACGCCGGAAACCGGCGCGTTCGCGCAGTGGGCGCTGCCGCAGATGGCGGGCAGCATCGCCATGCGGGAAGACGGCTGGCTGCTGGCGATGGAAGATGGCTTTTATGCTTGCGACGCATTGCGTGAAGGCCAGGCCTGCGCTGCGCGCCCGCTCGCATCCGTTGCCCATGCCGCGCCCGGCATGCGGTTCAACGACGGCCGCTGCGACCGGCAAGGCCGGTTTCTGGCGGGCACCATGGTGATGGACATGGCCCTGGCCTCGCCCGCCGGCGCGCTGTACCGCCATGAAGCGCGCGGCGTGACCGTCCTGCTCGACGGCCTGATCGTGCCCAATGGACTGGCGTTCAGCCCGCAGGGCCGGACGATGTACCTGTCCGATTCGCACCCGTCGCGCGCCACCGTGTGGGCGTTCGACTACGACACCGAGACGGGTGTGCCGTCCAACCGCCGCGTCTTCATTGACGCCCTGCCCGCCGGCCGTCCCGACGGCGCCGCGGTGGACGCGGCGGGCTGCTACTGGATTTGCGGCAACGACGCCGGCAAGGTGTATCGCTACACCCCCGACGGCCGGCTGGACCGCACCCTGGACGTGCCCGCCGCCAAGGTCGCCATGTGCGCCTTCGGCGGCTCCCGCATGGACACGCTTTTCGTGACGTCGATCCGTCCGGGCAATGCCGCGCCCGGCGCGCTGGACGGCGCCGTGTTCGCCCTGCACCCCGGCGTGCAGGGCCTGGAGGAAACCGCCAGCGCCGGTTAGCACCCGACGGGCGCGCCCCTTTGCGCCCACCCCGAGCAGGTCAGTGCATATCAAAGAGCTTCGGGGCCGTCCCGGCCCTCAACGAAACGCCGTACCCCATCCGGAGGTAGACATGCTGCACCCTCACCTGAGCCGCGCCGTTCTGGCCGCGGCCGCCTTGCTGACGCTGATTCCCGCCACTCACGCCGCCGAGCTGCGCTCCGCGGACATCCATCCCGACGACTACCCCACTGTGCAGGCCGTGCGCCACTTCGGCGATCTGGTCAAGCAACGGACCAACGGCCGCATCACCGTGAAGGTGTTCTCTGGCGGGGCGCTTGGCAACGAAGACGATTCGATCGAACAGGTGAAACTGGGCGCGCTGGCCATGGCCCGCGTGTCGAGCGCAGCGATGCACAACATCTGCCAGACCACCCGCGTGCCGTCGCTGCCGTTCCTGTTCCGTTCCAAGGAGCATCTGCACAAGGTGCTGGACAGCGAGATCGGCGATCAGATCCTGCGCTCGTGCGAGGGAGCCGGCTTCGTGGGCCTGGCCTGGTACGACAGCGGTTCGCGCTCGATGTACACGACCAAGAAGCCGATCAAGACGCTGGCCGACGCCAAGGGCCTGAAGATCCGCGTGCAGCAGTCGGACCTGTCCGTGGCGATGGTCGAGGCGATGGGCGGCAACGCCACACCGATGCCGATGGGCGAGGTGTACACGTCGCTCAAGACCGGGCTGGTCGATGCGGCCGAGAACAACTTCCCCAGCTACGAAAGTGCGCATCACTACGAGGTCGCCAAGTTCTATTCGCTGACCGAGCACACGATGACGCCCGAGATCCTGATCTTCTCCAAGCGCCAGTGGGACAAGCTGCCGCCCGACGACCAGAAGATCCTGCGCGAAGCGGCGCGCGAATCGGTGCCCTACATGCGCAAGCTGTGGGACGAGCGCGAGCAGAAGTCGCGCGCGGTGGTCGAGAAGGCGGGCTCGCAGATCTCGCAGGTCGACAAACCCTCGTTCCAGGGCGCGATGAAGCCGGTTTACGAACGCTTCGTCACCACCCCTGAAATGAAGGACCTGGTCGCCAAGATCCAGGCCGTGCAGTGAGGACATCATGTTGGCCACACCCACGAATGAACCAGATGTCGCCGCGGGGGGCCGGGAAGAAGCCCTGGCTGCCCCGCTGGATGCCTACTCCCGCGCCTGCGCCCGATTGGCGCGGATCTGCATGTGGACGAGCGTATTCGGGCTGATCTGCCTGATCGTCGCCGTCTCGCTGCAGATCTTCGGCCGCCACGTGCTGAACAGCACGCCGACCTGGGCGGAAAGCCTGGCGCTCCTGCTGGTGCTGTACGTCACCATGCTGGGCGCGGCGGTTGGCGTGCGCGACGCCGGGCATATCGGCTTCGAGTCCCTGCTCGACGCCCTGCCCGCCGCCGGGCAACGGCGCTTGCGCATCTTCATCCATCTGCTCGTCCTGCTGTTCGGCGTGCTGATGGCCTGGAACTGCGGCGTGCTGGCCGAGTCTGTCGCGGCCTACAAGATTCCCAACCTGGGCATCTCCAACGCGTGGAAGTACGTTCCTGCAACCCTGTCGGGCACCTTGATCGCGCTCTTTTCCGTCGAGCACATCATCGCGATCCTGCGCAACCAGAAGGTGGTACCGGCATGGCGCTGACACTGCTGTCCTTCACCTTCATGGGGTTCCTCGTGATCGGCGTGCCGGTGGCCTTCGCCATCGGCCTGTCGTCCATCACGGCCATCATGTACGAAGACCTGCCGCTGGCAGTGGCCTTCCAGCAGATGACCTCGGGCATGAACGCGTTTTCGTTCCTGGCCATCCCCTTCTTCATCTTCACCGGCGAACTGATGCTGTACGGCGGCATTGCCGACCGCATCGTGGCGTTCGCCAAATCGCTGGTAGGCCATGTGCGCGGCGGCCTGGGCATGTCCAACGTGGTGGCCTGCACGCTGTTCGGCGGGGTGTCGGGATCGCCCGTGGCGGACGTGTCGGCGATGGGGTCGGTGATGATCCCGATGATGAAGCGCGAGGGTTATCACGCCGACTACGCGGTAAACGTCACGACCCACGCGGCGCTGGTGGGCGCGCTGATGCCGACCAGCCACAACATCATCATCTACACGCTGGCCGCGGGCGGCAAGGTGTCCATCGCGGCGCTGATTGCGGCAGGCGTCGTGCCCGCCCTGATCCTGACCGCGTGCAACCTTGCGGCCGCCTACTTCGTGGCGCGCAGCCGGGGCTACCCGGCAGGCACCTTCCCGGGCTGGCACATCGTGTTCCGCTCGCTGGTGGCCGCGGCGCCGGGGTTGTTCGTGGTGGTGCTGATCATCGCGGGCATCCTGAGCGGCGTCTTCACCGCGACGGAATCCGCAGCGGTGGCGGTGCTGTATGCGCTGGCGCTGACGATCTTCGTCTACCGCTCGCTGACCTGGGACCAGTTCGTCCGCGCGGCCAGCAAGGCGGTAAAGACGACGGGCGTGGTGCTGCTGCTGATCGGCATCTCCGCCACGTTCGGCTACCTGATCAGCTTCTATGGCGTGGCCGAAAAGACCGGGCAGCTGATGGCGTCGATTTCGACGGAGCCGTGGGCCATCTTCCTGATGGTCAACATCATCCTGTTCGTGCTGGGCACGTTCCTGGACATGGCGGCCACCATCCTGATCTGCACGCCGATCTTCCTGCCGATCTGCATGCAGTACGGCATGGGGCCCGTGCAGTTCGGCATGGTGCTGCTGCTGAACTGCGCGCTGGGGCTGAACACGCCGCCGGTGGGCACCACGCAGTTCGTGGGATGCGCCATCGGCGGGGTATCGGTGGGAACGGTGATGCGCACCATCTGGCCGTTCTACGGCGCGCTGCTGGCCGCGCTGGCGCTGGTGACCTACGTGCCGGCGTTCTCGCTGTGGCTGCCGGGCGTGCTGCTCAACTGACGCGCGGCGCGCGGGACGGGCCGTGCGCGGTCCGTCCCACGATCACCGGATAGAAGAAGATGGCGGCCAGCAGCCACATCAGGGCGGCGGACCACAGCGTCTGGCTGAGAAAGTGCGCGCCCTGCAGGATGCGCACGACGGAAAAGCCCACGCCCGCCGCCACCCCGATCGCCAGCCCGCTCCAGCGCCACGCAGGCCGGCCCAGCGCCCATCCCGCGAAGTACAGGCTGAGCAGCGCGTAGCCCGCGCCGGCATGCCCGCTGGGCAAGGCGCCGCCGGCGCGCGCACGCGCCCAGGTCCACCAGTGCACCGGATACGGCGTGTAGCCGCCCAGCGTCTCCAGATCGTAGGGACGCGGCAGCGTCGTGTGATGCTTGAGCTGGTTGATGAGCACTTGCCCGGTCAGGCACGATGCCGCCACGGCGATCGCCGCGCCGCGCCAGCGGCGCCATGCCGGGATGCGGTAGCTGGCGGCCGCGATGCCGGCCGCGGCCAGGCCCACGCCGATCGGCAGGGCGAGCACGATGCGGTGGCCCAGCAACTCCAGCCACCGGCTGCCGTGCAGCGGAAAATCGTCGATCACCGGATCAAAGAGCGCACGCGCGATGTACATGTCCAGCCCCGACTCCTTGGCCCACCAAGCCAGGCAGGCAAGCAGCAGCGTCACGGCCCCGACATGGGTGAGCAGGTAAAAGGCTCTCGTCGGCGCGTGCGGCGCCGGCAGTAATGGGGACGGCATGATCGGGATTTTCCGGACGGTTCGGGCCTGCGCACTTTACGGGGCCGACAGTCGAAAATTCGTCAAATTCGCGTGGTAGGCGCTGCCGTCTCGGCCTGCCGGAATCGCAACAGGAAGCGGGTGCCGCGCGCAGGCCCCTCTTGCGAGGACTCGACCGTGAGCGACCAGCCCTGCATGTCGCATACGCGCTTGGCGATCGCCAGTCCCAACCCGCGCGCCGCCTCGTCGCTGCCCGACTCGCCCGAATCGCGCATGCGGCCGCTGAAATACCGGCGGAACAGGAACGGCAGGTCGCTGGCGGCGATGCCCTTGCCGTCGTCGCGCAGTTCCAGCCCGCCCTGCGCATCCAGCGACGCGGTCAGCGTGGCCGGCGCGGCGTGCTCGATGGCGTTGCGCACGAGATTGCGCAGGACGGTCAGCAGGGCGTAGCGGTCCAGCGACAGCACCTGGCTGGCCGGAATCTGGTTATCGAAGCGCAGGTCTGCCAGCGCGGCTTGGGCGGCGTAGCCGCGCCAGGCGTCTTCCATGCAGGCGGCAATGTCGACGGGCTCCGGCTCGCGCAACTGGTCGCGCGCCATCGCGCGCGCGCTTTCCAGGCTGACGATCACGTGGTCCACGTTGTCCACAACGCGCGTCAGGCGCTGCTGCTGATCCGGCGTCAGCGCCTGCGTCAGCAGCATGAGTTCGCTGTCGGACCGTATCGCCGCCAGCGGCGTACGCACTTCGTGGCTGAGATTGCCGGCGAACTCCCGTTCGCGGGCGATCGACCGGTCGACCTGGCCCTGCACGCGGTTGAAGGCTTCGATGAGCCGCCCGGCCTCGTCGTCGCGCGTGACCGCCATGTCGGGCGACCCGGGCGCCCAGGTCGACAGCCGGTCCGTCAGGTCCAGCAGCGGCCCGACCGCCACTGCCGCCACGCGGCGCGACAGCGCATAGGCCAACACCACGCACAGCGCGCCCACGCCCAGCACGATCAGGCCGAAGTCGTGCACCCGCTCTTCGTTGTCGGTGGCGTCGTACAGCAGATACACCTTGCCGCGGTCGGTTTCGGCCACCATCACGTGCCACGTGTACGCGCCCGGTTCGATGAGGTGCAGCCCGTTTTCCAGCGAGAGCAGTTCGGGCGGCATGCCGACGGGCGGCTGGCCGTCCACGCTGAGCCACGCGCGCATGGATCCGCCCAGCTCGCGCGCGCCCCGGCGCGGCAGGAACTCGTCGCTGCTGCGCGCATGCTGGACCAGGCGATCCATTTCGGTGTTGAGGATGTCGTTGACCAGATCGTCCTCCATCTGGTCGAACGTCAGGTAGGCCAGCAGCGCAAGCGCCGTGACAAACAGCGCCACCGCGCCCGTCAGCGCCCAGACGACGCGCTGGGTCAAGGTGCCGGCGGCGGCGCGGCTCATGATGCGGCGCCGGGCAACGCCAGGCGCCAGCCCGTGCCGTGCACGGTCTCGATGCCGTCAAAGCCCGCGTCGGCCAGCGCGCGGCGCAAGAGGTGCACCTGGCTGCGCAGCGCATCGGACGAGGGCGGCTCGTTGCCCCACAACGCGGATTCGAGTTCCTCGCGCGTGACCACGCGGCCCGGATCGCGCAGAAGCACTTCGATGATGAGGCTTGCCTTGCGGGTCAGATGGACCGGCACGCCGCTGACCGACACGACACGGCTGCGCGCGTCGAACTGAAGCGGGCCGAACGTGCGCTCGGCGTCCACCGTCGACCCTTTGGCGCGCTGGATCAGCGCCAGCAGCCGGGCCTCGACCTCGAGCAGCGCGAACGGCTTGGTCAGGTAGTCGTCGGCGCCGTGCGAAAAGCCCGCCAGCTTGTCTTCGAGACTGTCGCGCGCGGTCAGCATCAGCACCGGCACGGCCAGCCGCCGTTCCGTGCGCATGGCGTGCAGCACGGCGTTGCCGTCCATGCCGGGCAGGCCGATGTCCAGCAGCACGGCGTCAAAGCGTTGCGCCTGCAACTGCTGCAAGGCGGCGGGTCCGCTGTAGGCCACGTCGGGAAGAAAGCCGCGCGCCTCCAGGAAGCTGTACAGATTGCCGGCGATGATGTGGTCGTCCTCGACGATCAGCACCCGGTGATTCGCGCCCGCTGCGGGAGGGGTTGCCATGTTCTGCGATCCTGGCCGCGTTACGTGGAAAGCACCTTGCCGGGGTTCATGAGCCCCTGCGGATCCAGCGCGCGCTTGATCCGGCGCATCAGCGCAAGTTCCACGGGATTCTTGTAGCGAGGCAGCTCGTCACGCTTGAGCTGGCCCACGCCGTGTTCGGCGCTGATGGAACCCTTGTGCGCGTGCACGCTGTCATGCACCACGCCGTAGATCTCGCCCTGCAACGCCAGCAGCTCGGCTTCGCTCTGGCCCGGCGCATGCGCCACGTTGTAGTGCAGGTTGCCGTCGCCCAGATGGCCGAAGATCACATGGCGCACGCCCGGAAAGCGCGCCTGCAGCAAGGCGTTGGTCTTGTGCACGAATCCGGCGATGGACGAGATGGGAATGGAGACGTCATGCTTGACCGACTTGCCCAGCTCCGCTTCGGCCAGCGGGATGCTTTCGCGCAGGTGCCACAGCGCCTTGCTCTGCGAGACGTTCGCGGCGATGGCGGCGTCGTTCACCAGGCCCGCCTCGATGGCCTCGCCCAGCACGGCCTCGAAACGCTCGCGGGCGTGGGTTTCGCTCTCGCTGTCGGACAGCTCCAGCAGGGCGAACCACGGCGAGGCCGCCGATTCGCCTTCGAAGGGCAGGCGCTGCTGCGGAAAGAGGCGCACCACGCCCTGCAGGCAGGCGCCGCTCATGAGTTCGAAACCGGTCAGCGAGGCGCCGAACCCCGCGCGGGCGCGCGACAGCACTTCCACGGCGTTATCGATGCTGTCCAGCGTCAGCAGCGCCGTGCAGGACGCCACCGGGCGCGGGTACAGCTTGAGGGTGGCGGCGGTGATGATGCCCAACGTGCCTTCGCTGCCGATGTACAGGTCGCGAAGGTCGTAGCCGGTGTTGTCCTTGCGCAGGCCGCGCAGGCCGTCCCAGATCTCGCCTTCGGCGGTCACGACCTCCAGGCCCAGCGTGAGGTCGCGCGTGTTGCCATAGCGCAGCACCTGCGTGCCGCCGGCGTTGGTGGCCAGGTTGCCGCCGATGGTGCAGCTGCCTTCGGCCGCTAGGCTCAGCGGGAACAGGCGGTTCGCGGCCGCCGCGGCCTCTTGCACGGCCTGCAGGATGCACCCGGCCTCCACGGTGATGGTGTCGTTGTCGGTGTCCAGCGCGCGCACGGCGGTGAGCCGGGCGGTGGACAGGACGATCGCGGTGCCGGAATCGTCCGGCGTGGCGCCGCCGCACAGGCCCGTGTTGCCGCCTTGCGGCACCACCGGCACGCCATGCTGGGCGCACAGCTTGATGGCGGCCGCCACGTCGGCGGTGGAACCGGGGCGGATCACCGCCAGCGCCGCGCCGCGATAGCGGCGGCGCCAATCCAGCACATAGGAATCCGCGTCCGCGCCCGTCAGCACGTGGGAGTCGCCCAGGAGGGCCTGTAGATCGCTCAGCAATGTCATGGATGCCGCACTTGAAGTCGGCCCGGCCGCTGGGGCCGGGCGCAGTTCATCGGATGTGCGGACTATTGTAGGGGCTGGACGGCGCCCGCCGAAGCCCCGCTTGGCCGGGCGGTCAGCCGACCGCCTGATCCAGCCGGGTGCCCGTCATGCCCGAGCAGAAGGCGCGGGAGGCAATGCGCTCCATCAGAAAGGCGCGGTCCACGCCGGCGGGGCCGGGCAGTTCGGACAAGGCGCGATAGGCGCGGCGCAGGGCCTCGCCGCGGGTGGCGCCGCAGACCATCAAATGGGTGCACGGCAGGCGGCGGTCGCCGCAGCCGTCGATGCGCATTTCCAGCACGTGCGGCGCAATGGGATCGTGTTCGGCAAGCGGCATGTCGTGCCCGCGGGCCTGCGTCTGCGCGTCGATGACGCGGAAGACGCCGCTGCGGTCGTCCAGCGAAAACGACACGGTGCCGGCGGCCTGCCAGCCGCGGTCGCGCGCCACGCTGGCGGCCACCGTGCGCAACGCGGTTTCGATCGAGGCCGCCAGATGCGGCGCGGGGCACTCCGCAATGAGGACGCGCGCGTCGCGCCAGACGCTGCGTTCCCAGGCACGGCCGGTGGCCAATTCGCCTGTCGCGGCGGCAGACACGTGGATATCAAGCCGGCGCTCGCGGCCCGCGGCCGGGCCGGCAAAGTCCGTGGGCGGTCCCCGCCTGCTTGTGGCGCCGCCCGATGACATGACTGTGGATACTTTGGCGCCCATGGCCCCTCCTGGTCTTTCTGCTTGCCCGGCAAGCGTATCACCTTCGGATGACGAGCAACTTTTGTGCCATGCGCGGCAGCCCGGGAGCGGGCCTTTGCGCCCGCCGCCATGCACCGCAAACAGGCGGCGGCGCGCCGGGCGCCGCACCACGGCGGGGCAGGCCGCACCGGGTAAATGCCCTACTCCGCCCGAAGGATGAAGCCCCCCGCGCCGATGGGGGATAATCCAACTTTGACCCCTGCCATAGCGGCTTGGATGTACGGGTTTACCATTACCCGGCAGCCGCCGCGCTGTCCCCCTCAACAAGGAACCGTCGTGGGCAACAATACACAATTTCCGGCCTCTGTTTTCAAGGCATATGACATTCGCGGCACCGTGCCGGACCTGATCGACGCAACCTTTGCCCGTTCGCTCGGCGTGGCGCTTGCCGCCCGCGCCCGCGAGCAGGGCGTGCAGACGCTGGTGGTCGGGCGCGACGGCCGCCTCAGCAGCGACATGCTGTCGCTGGCCCTGCAGGAAGGCATGCTGGAAGGCGGCGTCGATACGCTGGACATTGGCATGGTGCCCACGCCGCTCGTCTACTTTGCCGCGAACATCATGCAGACCGGCTCGGGCGTGGCCATTACCGGCAGCCACAATCCCCCCAAGTACAACGGATTCAAGATGATGATGGGCGGCCGCGCGCTGTTTGGCGAAGATGTCCAGCAGCTGGCGCAGACCATGAACGGGCAAGCCCTGGCTCCCGCCCCTGAACCCGGCACGCGCCGCCAGCTCGATCTGGCGCAGACCTACATCGCGCGCGTGGCCTCGGGCGTCAAACTGGCGCGTCCCATGAAGATTGCCATCGATTGCGGCAACGGCGTCGCCGGCGCAGTGGCGCCGCAGCTCTTTCGCGCGCTGGGCTGCGAGGTCGACGAACTGTTCTGCGACGTGGACGGCAACTTTCCCAACCATCACCCCGATCCCGCCGAACCCAAGAACCTGCAGGACCTGATCAAGCACGTCGCCGAGACCGATTGCGAACTCGGCCTGGCCTTCGACGGCGACGGCGACCGCCTGGGCGTGGTCACCAAATCCGGCCAGATCATCTGGCCCGACCGCCAGCTCGTCCTCTTTGCCCGCGACGTCCTCGAACGCAATCCCGGCGCGACCATCATCTATGACGTCAAGTGCAGCCGCCACGTGGGCCTGTCGGTCGAGGCCGCCGGCGGCGCCGCGCTGATGTGGAAGACGGGCCATTCGCTGGTCAAGGCCAAGCTGGCCGAAACCGGCGCGCCGCTGGCCGGCGAAATGAGCGGCCACATCTTCTTCAAGGAACGGTGGTACGGGTTTGACGACGGTCTGTACACCGGCGCCCGCCTGCTGGAAATCGTGTCGCGCGCAGCAGACGCCTGCGCCCCGCTGGAGGCCCTGCCGCAAGACGTGTCCACGCCGGAGCTCAAGCTGGAAATGGAAGAAGGCCAGCCGTTCACGCTGGTCAAGTCCTTGCAGGAGCAAGGCCAGTTTCCCGACGCCAAGCGCGTGATCACGATCGACGGCGTGCGTGCCGAGTACGCCGACGGCTTCGGTCTGGCGCGGCCGTCCAACACCACGCCGGTCGTCGTGCTGCGGTTCGAGGCGCAAAGCGAAGCGGCCCTTGCGCGCATCCAGGCCGACTTCCGCCGCGAACTGGGCAAACTCGCCCCGAACGCCACTCTGCCATTCTGATCCGCTCATGTCGTTAGCCAACAGCCCCGCGTGGCAGCAGTTCACCGCCGCAACACGCACGGCATCCCGGGATGGCCAGAAGCTGCGCGTCATCAATGCGCCCGGGCTGCGCCTGGACCTGAGCGCACAGGCGCAATCGCCCGAACTGCTGGCCGCCTCGCGGGCGCTGCTGGCGCAGCAGGACTTCGATACCTGGCGCGCGCGCCTGTTCGATGGCGGCCAAGCCAATTGGACGGAAGGACGCGCCGCCTGGCACACCGCCTTGCGCGCGGCCGAGCCGCCCGCAATGGTGGCTAAGGCGGTGCTTGCCGAGCGCGAACGCCTGCGCGAATTCGTGCGCGCGGCCGACGCGGCCGGCCGCTACAGCGGCGTGCTGCATCTGGGCATTGGCGGCAGCGATTGGGGACCGCGCCTGGTCACCCGGGCGCTGCGCCACGAGGGCGCGCGCCGCGACGTGCGCTTTGCGTCCAACGTGGACTCGCATTCGGTTGCCGAAGCGATGAGCCACCTGGATCCGCACAACACGCTGGTCATCGTCGCCTCCAAGTCGTTCACCACCACCGAGCCGCTGGCCAACGCCGAGGTCGCGATGAACTGGCTGCGCGAAGCCGGCGTCGCCGATCCGATCAAACAGGTCGTGGCGATCACGTGCAACGTCGAGGCGGCGCTCAACCTGGGCATCCTGCCCGACCACATCTTCCAGATCTGGGACTGGGTCGGCGGGCGCTATTCGCTGTGGTCCGCCATCGGCCTGCCGGTCGCGCTGGCGTTCGGCAACGACACCTTCGACCGGCTGCTGGCGGGCGCGGCGGCCATGGACGACCATTTCCGCAACGCGCCGCCGGACGAGAACGCGCCCGTGCAGCTGGCGCTGGCCGGCGTGGCCAACCGCAGCGTGCTGGGCTATGACTCGCTGGTGATCGCGCCCTACGATTCGCGGCTGCATCACATCGTGCCGTGGGCCCAGCAGCTTGAAATGGAATCGCTGGGCAAGGTCGCGACGGCCGACGGCAGTCCCGCCGGTGTGCCGACCGGTCCCGCGGTGTGGGGGATGCCGGGCACCGATTGCCAGCACACGTTCTTCCAGTGGCTGCATCAGGATGCGGCCGGCGCGCCGGTGGACTTCATCCTGTGCGAACAGCCGGACCATGCGTACGCCCGGCACCACGAATTGCTGGTCGCCAACTGCCTGGCGCAGCGTTCGGCGCTTTTGCGCGGCAAGACCTTTGAAGAAGCCCTGGCGGAAACCTCCGCCACGGAACGCGATCCGGCACGCGCGCGCCTGCTGGCGCAACACCGCGTGCACCCGGGCGGACGGCCGTCGTCGCTGATCGTGCTGCCGCGCCTGGAAGCCTATACGCTGGGCGCGCTGCTGGCCCTGTACGAGCACAAGGTGTTCACGCAAGGCGTGATCTGGGGCATCAACCCCTTCGATCAGTGGGGCGTGGAGTTTGGCAAGGTGTTGGCCAAGAACATCATGCGCGAGCTGGACGCGCCCCAGCCCAGCCAGCAGGACCCGTCCACGCGCTTCTGGATCGACGCGATCAGGCGCTAAGCGCGTCGTACAGCGCGACGTGAATGCGCGCGACCTGGTTGATGTCGAACTCGCGCTCGGCGAGCGCCCGGCCCGCCGCGCCCATCGCCTGGCGCAATGCCGCGTCCTTGGCCAGGCGGGCAATGGCGTCGGCCAGGGCGGCGGCGTCGCGCACCGGCACCAGGAGGCCGGTGACGTTGGGCTCGATCGCGTCACGGCAGCCCGGCACGTCGGTCGTGACGACCGCGCGCCCGCAGGCGGCGGCTTCGATCAAGGATTTCGGCAGGCCTTCGCGGTAGGACGGCAGCACCGCGATGTGCGCGGCCGCATACAGCGCCGCCACATCCGATCGCTCGCCCAGCGCCTGCACGCAGCCATCCTGCTGCCACGCGTCGACATCGGCCTGCGTGGCGGAAGCCGGGTTGCCGGCGTCCAGACCGCCCACCAGTTGCATCGTCACCGGCACGCCACGTTCGCGCAGCAGCCTTGCCGCCTGCACGAACTCCTGCACGCCCTTGTCGCGCAGCAGGCGCGCCACCATCGTGACGACCACGGGCGGCGCAGGCGGCTCGGGCGTGGGACGGAAGGCGTCAAGGTCCACCCCCGCGCCGCGGATGATGACCACCTGCTCATCGCGTACCGCGCCCAGCGACTTGAGCAGGTCGCGGTCGTTGGCGTTCTGGAAGATCACCCGGCTGTTCGGATGGCCCAGCGCGATGCGATACAGGCGCGCCACCACCGCGCGCACCAGCCGCATCTTCAGCGAATTGGACAGGAACACGAATCCCAATCCGGAAATCGCCGCCACCATGCCCGGCACACGCGCCAGCCGCGCGGCGATGCCGCCATACAGCACGGGCTTGATGGTGACCAGGTGCACCACGTCGGGCCGCAGCCGGCGGAACAGGCGGACCAGCGCCAGCAACGTGCCCAGTTCCTGCAGCGGGCGCTTGCCGCTGCGCGTCATGGGAATGGCGTGATGGGTCATGCCCAGCGCCTGGATGTCCGCCACGGCGGGGCCATCCATCGTCGCGACGTGGACGTCGTAGCCCGCCTTCTGCGCGGCCAACGCGACCGGCACGCGGTGCGACATGAAGAACGCCGGGTTGTTGACGACAAACAGCAGGCAGCGTCCGGCGCTCATGCTTGGACTCCAGAAATGCGGCGCCAGACGGCGATATAGCTTTGCACCATGCGTGCAAGATCGAAATGTTCCAGGACGCGCGCGCGTCCCGCCTCGCCCGCGCGCTCGCGGCCTCGCGCGGCCACGTCGCACAGCGCGGACTCGATGCCGCGGGCCAGGGCCTCGGCCTGCTCGGGCGGCACTACCACGCCGGTATCGCCGACGATGTAGGCGGCGTCGCCCACGTCCGTCACCACGCAATACACGCCGCACGCCATGGCCTCGGCCACCACGTTGGGAAAGCCTTCGGCGCAGCTGGACAGCACGTGCAGGTCCAGTCCGTTCATGACGGCCGGCACGTCGTCGCTGGGGCCATTGAGCACCACGCGGTCGCGCAGATCCAATTTGTCGAGCAAGGCGCCAAGCTGCGCGTTGCCTTCGGTCATGTCGCGGCCGATCAGCACGCAGCGCAGCCCCGCGTCGCGGCCATCGCGCACCAACGCGGCCACGGCGCGCAGCAGGTTGGCGTGGTCCTTGAGCGGATCCCAGCGCGCCACGCAGCCGATCACGGGCACGTCCTCGGACAGCCCCCATGAGGCGCGCACGCGCGAGCGCGCCTGCGGATCCGGCGCGTAGCGCGACAGGTCGTAGCCGTTGGCGATCACGACCATGCGGTCGCGGCGGTAGCCTTTTTCAGCGTGGCGCTGCGCGGCATTCTGCGCGGCGCACACGATGGCGCGCGGCACGCTGCCCGACAGCATGGCGCATGCGCGCAGCACGAGGCGCGCCGAGCGGCTGCTGCGTTCAAGGTGTGCCCCGGAATTGCGGATGCCCCAGGCGATGGCGCGCACGCCCGCCAGGCGGGCGGCCAGGCCGCCGATCAGGTCGGCGTGGTACATCCAGGTCTGCACGGCGTCCGGACGGGTCGAGGCGATCAGACGGCGAAGCGCCAGAAAACCGCCCAGGCTGACACGCCCGCGTTTCATGCCCAGCGTGTGCACCGCGACGCCCGCCGCGCGCAGGCGTTCGCCATACAGGCCTTCATCGGTCAGCGAGACCACCGTGTGCTCGACGTCCGCCTGCGGCCAGGTCGTCAGGCGGAACAGCACGGATTCCGCGCCCCCCTGCCCCAGCCCGGTGATGACATGCAGAATGCGCAGCGGCCGGGTGCTCATCGCCCCTCCCGCACCGCTTCGAACAGTTCATCCCATTCGGTCAGCACACTGGCAAGCGCGTAGCGCTGGCGCACGGCCGCGGCGGCGCGCGCGCCCAGTTGCTCGCGCAAGGACGCGTCGCTCATCAGGCGATGCAAGGCATCGGTCATGGCAACGCGGTCGCCCGCCGGCACCAGCAGCGCATCCTGGCCGTCGCGCGTCATCTCGCGCGGACCGCTGGGACAATCGAACGCCGCGCACGGCAGCCCCAGCGACATGGCTTCCAGCAACACATTGGGAAAGCCCTCTACGAGCGAACTGAGCACGAAGGCCTGGCCGCGCGCCAGTTCTTCCCACGGCGCCTCCGTGCGGCCGGGCAGGCTGACGCGCGATTGCAGGCGCAGACGCGCCACCTGTTGTTCAAGTGCGCCGCGCTCGGGGCCTTCGCCCCAGATGCGCAGGTTCCAGTCCGGAAACTCCGGCGCAAGCTGCGCGAAGATGTCGATCAGCAGATTGAATTGCTTGTCGGGCACCAGCCGTCCCATCGCGATCAGCTCGCGCGGGCCGGCGTCCTGGCGCTGCTGCACCAGCGGCGCATCCAGCAGCGGCGCGGGCAGCGGATTGGGAATGACGGCCAGACGCCGGATGCCGGGCACCTGACGCGCGAAAGGACCCGCGGTGTCTTCCGCCTGCACGGTCACCATGTCGGCGCGCGGATACAGCACGCGGCGCAGCTTGCGCCAGACAGAGCCCGTGGTGGTATCGGCGATCGGATTGGTGCGCTCGCAGACGATGAGCGGCACATTCAGGCCGCGCGTGGCCAGGATGGCGGCCACGTTGACGTTGGTGAGAAAGGACACGACCACGTCGGGCCGGGAATCGCGGATGTGCTTGCGCAGGACCAGCAATCGCTTGAACGCCGCCATCGCGCCCGTCGCACGGGTGCCGGCCAGATCCGCCAGCCACGCCAGCTGGACCTTGTCCGACAGGGGATAAAAGCAGGTGCCCTTGGATGAGTAGGTGGGCGTCAGGATGACGGTGTCTCCGCGCTCGGACCATGCGTTGACCAGGGTCGCCGCGACGCGTTCCGCGCCGCCGGCGTGCATGGAGCTGACCAGCATCAGTATTTTCATTCCTCAACGGTCCTCAATCGGTCCCCCTTGATCCATCCCCGCCCGGTAGCGGTCCAGCCAGGCCTGCATCATCAGCACGCCCCACAGATGGCTGTCCCAATTGCGGTGCCCCGACGAGTGCTCGCGCCATTTGCGCAGGATGGGCTCGGGTTCGAACCAGCCTTCCTGGCGCAGGCGCGACGGATTCAGCAGCGCGTCGGCCCATTCCCGCAAGGGACCGCGCAACCACGCGGCCAGCGGCACGGCAAAGCCGCGCTTGGGGCGGTCGACCAGCGCCTGCGGCACGTGGCGGTGCAGGACCTGCCGCAACAGCCACTTGCCCGTGTTGCCGCGCACCTTGTATTGGTGCGGCAGGCTCCAGGCGAATTCATAAACGCGGTGGTCGATGAGGGGCACGCGGGTTTCCAGGCTGACGGCCATCGCCGCGCGGTCCACTTTGACCAGGATGTCGTCGGGCAGGTAGGTCACCGTGTCCAGCTTCATCATCGATTCGAAGAACGACCCCTGCATGGCGCGTTCGAACACCGACTCGGGCTCGACGCCGCCCTTGACCACACGGGCGGGGTCTGACCAATACGATACGAACAGTCGGTAGAACTCGCCTTGCGTGTCCGCGCGCAGCAGTTCGCCCAGCTTGCCGACCTTGCCGCGCCAGGCGCCGCGGCCGGGCAGATGGGTGGAGGCGCTGAGCATCGCGCCGGCCGGCTTGCGCAGCAGGCCGGGCACGCGTTCGAACTGGCGCCACCAGTTGTCCACCCGGAAATAACGCGAATAGCCGCCGAAGAGTTCATCGCCGCCGTCGCCGGACAACGCCACCGTGACGTGCTGGCGCGCCATGCGCGTGACGAGCGACGTGGGGATCTGCGACGAGTCGGCAAAGGGTTCGTCATACATGTCGGCCAGCGTGGGCACGACCGCGAGCGCGTCGTCCGCGGTGACGTAGAGTTCGGTGTGATCGGTGCCCAGGTGCGTAGCCACGGCCTTCGCGTGCTGCGCCTCGTCGTAGCCCTTCTCGTGAAAGCCGATGGCAAAGGTGCGCACCGGCTGCGAGCTCTGCGCCTGCATCAACGCCACGATGGTGGACGAATCGATGCCGCCGGACAGGAAGGCGCCCAGGCTCACGTCGGACAGCATCTGTCCGCCCACGGCCTTGGACAGCACGCGTTCCAGCGCGTCGGAGGCTTGCGCGTCCGAATCGAACGACAGGCGGTGCTGCGCAGCCGTGTCCGCGGCCTCGCGCGCCGACCAGTACACGCGCGGCTCCGGCATGCGGCGGCTGCGGGTGTCGTCCGCCGAGAACTCGACCCAGGTGCCGGGCGGCAGCTTGGCGATGCCTTCGTAGATCGACTGCGGCGCGGGGATGTAGTTGTGCCGCATGAACGATGCGAGCGCGTTGCGGTTCAGGTTGCGCCCGAACCCCGGAATCGGCATCAGGCCCTTGAGCTCCGAGGCGAACACCAGTTCGGCATTGGAGTAGCCGTAGTAGAGCGGCTTTTCGCCCATGCGATCGCGCGCCAGCACGAGCTTGCGCGCGGCCTTGTCCCACAGCGCGATGGCGAACATGCCGACCGCGGCCTGCAACGTGGCTTCGATGCCCAGCGCGGAAAAGCCCGCGAGCAGGGTCTCGGTGTCCGAATGGCCGCGCCAGGCCGGCGCCCGCGCCGAGTCCTCGAGCTGCTTGCGGATGTCCAGATGGTTGTAGACCTCGCCGTTGAACACCATCACGTAGCGCCCGCACGCGGACGTCATCGGCTGATGGCCGGCTTCGGTCAGGTCCAGGATCGCCAGACGCACGTGCGCCAGCGCGACGCCGGCGTCAGTATCTTCCCAGAACCCATTGCTGTCGGGCCCACGGTGGCGGATGCGCCGGCAGCTGTCCGCCAGCACCTGATCCTTGTTCCCCAGGGGGCCCCAAATTCCGACTATTCCACACATGATGAGATTCTCGTGGTCACCGTAGCAACGGCGCGCGCGGGGCCCTAGCGGCCCTTCGCCCGCACGCCGTCAAAAAGTTCCTGCCATTTCCGCAGCACGCGCACGGCCGAGAATCGGTCGCGCACGTCGGTTGCCGCCTGCGCCAGGCGCGCGCGGCCATTGTCATCGCCCATGACCACGCCAAGGGCCTCGCACAGCGCGGGCACGTCGCCGTTGGGCCGCACCAGCACGCCATCGATGCCGTGGCGGATGATCTCGCGCGGACCCGTGTCGCAATCGAACGAGACCGCCGCCAGACCGCTTGCCATGGACTCGAGCAACGTGTTTGACAGCCCTTCGAAGCGCGAGGTCAGCACGTAAAGATCGGCGCTGTCGTACCAGTCGCCGACATTGCCGGCACGTCCCGGCATCGAGATGCGCGATTCGAGCCCGGCCTCGCGCACCTGCGCTTCAAGCGCCTGGCGCTCGCCGCCCTCGCCCAGAATAACCAGATCCCAGCCGGGATGCGACGGCGCCAGCTGCGCGAACGCCTGGATCAGCAGGTCGAAACCCTTGTCGCCGTGCAGCCGCCCGACCGCCAGGAGCCGCTTGCGGCCATCCCGGGGAGCCGGCAGCAACAGAGGTTCGGCGCGCGGCAGCGGGAAGTGTACCGGGTTGGGAATGACTGCCAGCCGCGAGCCCGGCACATGCTGTTCCAGCCACTGCGCGGTGCCACGGGTCAGCGCGACCACGCGCGCGGCGCGCGGATAGGTCAGCCGGCGCAGCCGCTGCCAGAAGCCCGACAACTTCTGGGACGGCGGATGGGTGTGTTCGGTTGCAATGACCTGGCAGTTCAGCCCCGCAGAGGCCAGCACGGCCAGCACCGACGCCGTGGTCATCATGCCCAGCACGATGTCGGGCCGGAACGACTTGATCACGCGGCGCAGCGCGCGCACGCGCTGCAGGTTGCTGAGAATGCCGCGCAGGCCGCCGCCCTCGCCCGCCGTGTGCAGGACCTCGCGGCGCACCTTGGGATGCAGCGCATAGACATCGCCGTCGGCGCTGGCCTGCGTGACCACCATGACCTCGCTGCCCTCGGACGCCCAGTGGGCGCTCAGGTCGGCGGCGACGCGTTCAGCGCCCCCGCCGTGCAGGGAATGGATGAACAGCAACACGCGCGCCGGACGGGCGGGGTCGGCTACGGACATTCAATCGGCCTCCTTGGGTTCGGCCTTGCGCATCGCCACGGCCAGGTAGCAGGCAAAGGACAGCACATACATGAGGCTGGTGGCCAGCATGATGCCGGCCGCGCCCATGCGGGGCGCCAGCACGGTGTTCAGCACGGCCTTCAGCGCAAAATTGGCGACCGCGATGGCGGCCATGATGCGGTAGCGGTTCTGGCTGGCCAGAAGTTGCACCAGGATCAGCACGCCGAAGTAGAACGGCAGCTGCAGCAAGCCCCAGCGCAGCACGTGCGCAACGGCTTCGGTGTTTTCGGCGGTAAAGGCGCCGCGCTGGAACAGCACCGACACGCCCCAGGGCGCCAAAACCCAGCCTAGCGCCACGGCGCCGGCGCCGGCGCCCACCATCAGCAACGACCATTTGAGCGCCATGCTGCGCGCGCGCGCCGTGTCGCCGCGCGCCTGCACGTCGGCCAGCACGGGGAGCGCGGCGCGGCCCACGGACACGGCCCCGATGCCCAGCAACAGGGACAGCAGCCGGCTGGCATAGCCGAGCGTGGCGTTGGCATTGGCACCCAGGTTGGCGGCCGCGTACTGGTCCAGCGGACCCACAAAGCTCATGGCGACCTGGCCGATCAGCATCACGCCGGCCGCGCCCATCAGTTCAGGCCAATGCGGCGACTTCAGTGTCAGTGACGGCGCGCCCCAGAAGCCGCCGTCGGCGCGCGCGGCCAGCCAGGCCAGCCAGACGGTCTGGATGGCGTATCCGACCAGCGTGCCCCACAGCAGCGGTCCCACGCCCTCGGCGCTGGCGGCCAGCATGACCCAGGCCAGCGTTGCCACGGCGGGCACGCTGTCCAGCAGCGTGTTGACGTGGCGTTCCTGCGCTCGCAGCCGCGCGGCGCTGATGCCGGCGATCAGCAGCAACGCCGCCACGGGGGCAAAGGCGATCAGCAGGTCGCCCGTCATGGCGCGCACTTGCGCCGACAGGCCCTGCCCCAGCCAATCCACCACATACGGCCAGGCGAACCACGTCAACAGGGCCAGTGCGACGCCGGCGGCGGCGACCCAGCCCTGAAGTTCGCGAATGAAGAGTTCTTTCTCGGCCCCGCCGGTGCGCGCCAGGCGCACCAGCACCGGAATCAGCACCACCGACAGCACGCCCACGATCGTGACGGGCAGCCAGGTGCCCATGGTCATCGTGAACTGGTAGGCGTCTACGGCGTCGCTGACGCCGTAGCGGTACGCCACCGCCATCTCCTTGATGGCGCCGGCAGCCTTGCCCAGCAGCAGAAACACCGCCACCCGGAACGCGCCTTTGAAGATGCGCTGATGATCCGGGTGGATGTTGCCGAGTTTTCGGACGAGTGCTTTCAACGCAGGAACTGCGTGTACCAGGGCATGGCGACTTCCAGGCCTTGCAGCACCGTGTGCGTGGGCGCATAGCCCAGCAGGCGGCCGGCCTTGCCGATGTCGGCCTGCGAGTGGCGCACATCGCCCGCGCGGAAGTCAGCGTAGACCGGCTGCTTGGTGTAGTTCACGCCCTGACTGCCCAGGGCCTGCACCAGGAAGCTGAACAGCTGGTTCAGGGTGCTGCGGCCGCTGACGGCCACGTTGTAGACCTGGTTGCGGGCCTCGGGCGCGGCCAGCGCGCCCAGGATGTTGGCCTGCACCGCGTTTTCCACAAAGCAGAAGTCGCGGCTGGTCTCGCCGTCGCCATTGATGGTGACGTCCTTGCCCTGGATCATCGCGGCGGTCCACTTCGGGATCACGGCGGCGTAGGCGCCGTCCGGATCCTGCCGCTTGCCGAACACGTTGAAGTAACGCAGACCCACCGTCTCGAAGCCGTAGGAGCGCGCGAAGACGTCGGCATAGAGCTCGTTGACGTACTTGGTCACGGCGTACGGCGACAGCGGCTTGCCGATGTTTTCCTCGACCTTGGGCAGCGCCGGATGGTCGCCGTAAGTGGAGCTGGACGCCGCATAGACGAACGACTTCACCTTGGCGTCGCGCGCCGCGACCAGCATGTTCAGGAAACCGCCGATGTTGACTTCGTTGGTCGTGATGGGGTCATTGAGCGAGCGCGGCACCGAGCCCAGCGCGGCCTGGTGCAGCACGTAGTCCACGCCTTCGGCCGCGCGGCGGCAGGCGTCCAAGTCACGGATGTCGCCCTCGATGAAGGTGAAGCGCGCCCACTGCTGCGGCGAAACCGAAGCCTGGACTTCGTCCAGATTGCGCTGGTGGCCGGTCGCGAAGTTGTCCAGGCCGGTCACGGTCTGGTCAAGCTTGAGCAAGGTTTCCAGCAGGTTCGAGCCGATGAAGCCGGCGCAGCCGGTCACCAGCCACTTGCGCGGCGCGGCGGACAGTTCCTGGGTGACAGTCTCGAAACGTGTGGTCATGGCGAAATCCTTTACAGACGCAGGTCGGATTCAGCGGGCGACAGCACGTACTTCAGGTCGTACAGGATGTGTTGCGGCTTGCCGAGCTTGCGGATGCCTTCGGCGCCCATGTCCTTGAACTGGTTGTGCGCCACGGCGAGGATCACGGCGTCGTACTTGCCTTCCTCGGGCTTGGCCACCGGGGTCAGGCCGTATTCGTGCATGGCTTCGTCGGCGTCCACCCACGGATCGTAGATGTCCACGTCGACGTTGTAGTCGCCCAGCTCACGGACGATGTCCACGATGCGCGTGTTGCGCAGGTCGGGGCAGTTTTCCTTGAAGGCCAGGCCCATCACCAGCACGCGGGCGCCCTGCACGTGAATGCGGCGCTTGGTCATGCACTTGACCAGCTGCGACACCACGTAGCTGCCCATGGAGTCGTTCAGGCGGCGGCCCGCCAGGATGATCTCGGGGTGGTAGCCGATGGACTGCGCCTTGTGCGTCAGGTAGTACGGGTCCACGCCAATGCAGTGGCCGCCCACCAGGCCCGGACGGAACGGCAGGAAGTTCCACTTGGTGCCGGCGGCCTGCAGCACGGCTTCGGTGTCGATGCCCATCTTGTTGAAGATCAGGGCCAGTTCGTTGATGAGCGCGATGTTCACGTCGCGCTGGGTGTTCTCGATCACCTTGGCGGCTTCGGCCACGCGGATGCTGGACGCCTTGTGCGTGCCGGCGGTGATGATTTCCTTGTAGAGCTTGTCGACCAGGTCGGCGACTTCCGGCGTGGAGCCCGAGGTGACCTTCTTGATCGTGCTGACGCGGTGTTCCTTGTCGCCCGGGTTGATGCGCTCGGGGCTGTAGCCGGCGAAGAAGTCCTCGTTGAACTTCAGGCCCGACACGCGCTCCAGCACCGGCACGCAGTCTTCTTCGGTGGCGCCGGGATAGACGGTGGATTCATAGATGACGATGTCGCCGCGCTTGAGGACCGCGCCGATGGTTTCGCTGGCCTTGACCAGCGGGGTCAGGTCCGGCTGCTTGTATTCGTCGATGGGGGTGGGCACGGTCACGATGAACACGTTGGCCTCGCCCAGTTCGGCGCGATCGGCGGTGTAGCTCAGCTGCTTGGCCTCGGCCAGCTCGGCGTCGCTGACTTCCAGCGTGTGGTCGTGGCCCGCCTTCAGCGCGTCGATGCGGCGCGTGTTGATGTCAAAGCCAATGACCGGGCGCTTCTTGCCGAATTCCACGGCCAGGGGCAGACCGACGTAGCCAAGGCCGACGACAGCGAGTTTCACATCCTGGATTCGCAACATAACTCTCCCTTCACCGTAGAACGTTTACGGCATTTTAAAGATGGTCTGGTGATGGATACCGAGCCCCCGGCGGCTATCGCCGGGGCACTCAAACTAATCGGTGGTTCGCAGCACGGACGGCAGCAAGAGCCACCCCGGGCGGCGCCAGGAGACCAGGCGCGCGTACAGCCAGATATAGACGCTGGCAAAGACAACCAGGCTGGCGCTCAGGGCCCAGGCGTTGTCCCACCAGATCGTGGCTGGCACCAGCCCGATCAGCGCCAGGACCCACATGTACGGGGACGCCAGCGCATTGCAAAGCGCGGGGACGGCGTGGCGCCGGCCGCGGCTGAAGGTGACTCGGACCAGCCGGCGGAACACGAGCTGGTGCAGGTGCAGCGCATCGGGCTGATCCACCGGCACGCCACGCTTGAAGCGGCGGCGCCAGATCGAGAAACCGGTTTCGAAGACGGGGTAGAACAGGACCGCCAGCGCGTAGAACGGCGACACGGACGGGTTGCGCACAACCAGCAGCACGGCCAGTTCGGCCAGCATGAAGCCCAGGAAGTACGCGCCGCCATCGCCCAGGAAGACCCGGCCAAAGGGGAAGTTCCACACGAGAAAGCCCAGGGTGGCCGACGCCAGCGCCGCGGCCACCAGGAAGATCGGCACATCGCCGACCTGCAGGGCCACCAGGCTGATCGACACCGCCATCAGCGTGGCGACCATGCCGGCCAGGCCGTTCATGCCGTCAACGATGTTCAGGGCATGGGTACAGCCGCCCACCGCAAACATGGTGAACAGCAGCGAAACAGGCCAGAACGAAAGCACGTAATCCACAGGGGCCATGCCGACACGGCTGACGCCGCCCAGCAGCCACCACGCGATGGCCGCGGATAGAAAAGCGGCCAGCAAACGCTTGCTGGCGCCGATGTCCTTGGTGATGTCTTCAAGCAGGCCGGCCACGAAAACGGGCAACGCCGCGACGAACAGCGCGGGCCACAGCCAGGTAAGGGTCATGTTGCTGGGTCCGAGGACCAGCAGGCCAGCCAGCGTACCGGCAAGCACCGCCAGACCGCCGACGCGGGGCGTCGCGCGGGAATGATTGGCTTGGGGCTTGTTGAGGTCGCTATCGCCGGTAAACGCGCCATGCCAGCGCTCGGACGCCACGATGAGTCCCCCCACCATGAACGCGACCACGCATATGTACAGCCAGGTCACTGGATCACCTCTGGTTGGTCTATCGAGACAGGCCCGCCATTATCGGAGGCAGGTGTAACGCCCATATATGGGAGGGATAAAGAAGTGCAATTCCGCGGCACAGAACGTAACGCGCGCAGGCGGGCAATCCGTCCGCCGCGCATGTGACTGGAACGCGCTGGCGCGCGAGCGCCCGGCAGTACTGGTTTCATGTAGGAGATTGTAGAGCGTTCCGCCTCTGGGCACGCGAATTATCCGAGGGAAAACGCGGGGGCCTGACGGCATCCGCGCGGCGTGGCAACGCGCGGGAATTGCCGCGATCGCTTACAAATAGGGACACAACGATTCGGGACAAAAAAAAAGCCCGAGATCGTGAGATCTCGGGCTAAATCCACCAAAGGAGGAGGGTGGAGGAGACAACCGTGGCATGTTGGGAGCTGGCTTTCTGCTCGCTACGCTTCCGGGGTTTTCACCGCGCCGTCTGCGTTTCAACATCCGATGTGTGAATAGTACCTACGTTTTTTGTGCGTTGCAAGATTTTTTTTGATCTATTTTAGAGGGCCCGGGACGCGTTGCTTTTTTGCTGCAAATTTTTTGCGGCCCTCTCGCAAAGCCGCGCCAATCAACGACCTTGCCCAAAACCGGGTTTTTGCGAAACGGGTTTACCCCTTGCGGAATAACCCTGAATCATCGCGGGTAATCCCACCCTGGCCGCCGCACCAAAATGGTGCCTCAGGCACCATGAGGCGGCGGAATTTGCGCATTGCAACATTTTTTGCAGGCGCGGTTTCAGATCCAGTAGGCGGTGGTCGTCATGACCTTGGACATGGCGCGCATGGCCATTTTCACGGGCGCGGGCAACGGAACGCCCCCTGCCTGCTCGGCGCTGGCGCGGTGCTGGGCCTCGTCGTCCTTCATCTTCTGGACGATCTGGCGCGAGCGCTCATCGTGCACCGGCAAGGTGCGCAGGTGTTCGTCCAGATGGGCCTCGACCTGCTTTTCGGTTTCGGCCATGAAGCCCAGATTGCGGGGCACGCCCGCCACGCTGGCCATCACGCCCAAGGCAAACGAGCCCGCGTACCAGACGGGATTGAGCAAGCTGGGCCGGCTGCCCAGTTCGTTCAGGCGCGCGTTGCACCAGACCAGATGGTCGACTTCCTCGGCGGCGGCGTTCAGCAGCAGCGCGCGCGGCGCGGGCTCTTTGCAGACCGACGCCTGGCCGCGGTAGAGCGCCTGCGCGCA
Source organism: Achromobacter sp. Root170 (assembly GCF_001428165.1). NCBI lineage: Bacteria > Pseudomonadati > Pseudomonadota > Betaproteobacteria > Burkholderiales > Alcaligenaceae > Achromobacter > Achromobacter sp. Root170. Next base: position 309,190 of record NZ_LMHN01000016.1, on the reverse strand, counting down.
GACCTCGCCGACATGGTTGACCCGCATGAGCCCGGCGGCGTGGCGTTTTTCCTGTGCCGAGAGGGTTTGCGGCGATTCCTCTGCGGTGGCGGGATAGGCCCGGCCGGCGCTGGCGTTGCCGGACAGCACACGCAACGCCCGGTCGGTCTCGGCCAGCAGGGCATCCAGGGGGCCGTGGCGGCGGCGTAGGGAAACGGGACCGGATTGGGACAACGTGGTGGACATGGCATCTCCTGGCAAATCGGACACCCCGCACCCCTGATGCGAGGCGGGGTTCTCATGCCCGGGATTGTACGCAACGGGTATCATCAGCCATTGACTGCGCTCAAGCTCAAGGACTCACCAAAATGGAATGCACGATCGACTGGGGCGGCCCAAGCGGCATGCTCTTTACCGCCAGCACGGGGAGCGGCCACGTGGCCGTGATGGACGGCGCCGTGGACGGCGGCGGCCACAACCTGGCGCCCCGCCCCATGGAAATGCTGCTGGCGGGCACGGGCGGCTGCACCGCCTACGATGTGGTGCTGATCCTCAAGCGCGGCCGCCACGCGGTCACCGGTTGCAGCGTCAAGCTGCAGGCCGAGCGCGCCGACACCGACCCCAAGGTCTTCACCCGCATTCATTTCGCCTTCACCGTTACCGGCCGAAATCTGCCGCGCGCGGCCGTCGAGCGCGCCGTGCAGCTTTCCCACGAAAAGTACTGCTCGGCCTCGGCCATGCTGGAAAAGACGGCCGCCATGACATTTTCCGTCGACATCGTCGACACGCAGGAAGCCGCCGCCACCGCCTGAGCCGCCTCGCGCGGCCGTGGTGTAATTCGGCATTCACTATATATAGGCGCCGCCGCGACGCGTTCGTGGCGGCGCGCTTGCTTCCCGGCCCGGGACAGCAGGCACAAGGATCGCCATGAAACAATACCTGGACCTCGTTCAATCCATCCTCGATACCGGCTCGTGGCAGGAAAACCGGACCGGCATCCGCACCCTCAGCATGCCGGGCGCCTCGCTGCGCTTTGACCTGCAGCAGGGCTTTCCCGCCGTCACCACCAAAAAGCTGGCGTTCAAATCGGCCATCGGCGAAATGGTGGGTTTTCTGCGCGCCTCGCGCAGCGCGGCGGAATTCCGCGATTTGGGCTGCAAGGTCTGGGACCAGAATGCCAACGAGAACGCCCAGTGGCTGGCGAACCCCTATCGCGAAGGCCCGGACGACCTGGGGCCCGTGTACGGCGTGCAGTGGCGCCAATGGCCGGCCTACAAGATGCTGGATGCCAACCGTCCCGCGCAGATCGAGGACGCGTTGTCGCGCGGCTACGCCAAGGTGGCCGACCTGGTTCAGGACGGCGAGCCGAAGGTGCTGCTGTACAAGGCGGTCGACCAATTGCGGCAATGCCTGGACACCATCCACGAACGCCCGGGCGACCGGCGGATCCTGTTCCATGGCTGGAACTGGGCGCAGATCGAGGAAATGGCGCTGCCCCCCTGTCACCTGCTCTATCAGTTCCTGCCCAACGCGACGACCCGCGAAATTTCGCTGTGCCTGTACATCCGCTCCAACGATGTGGGCCTGGGCACGCCGTTCAATCTGACCGAAGGCGCGGCGCTGCTGCACCTGGTCGGCCGCCTGACCGGCTATACCCCGCGCTGGTTCACGTATTTCATCGGCGATGCGCACATCTACGAGAACCACCTGCCGATGCTGCGCGAGCAACTGACGCGAACGCCTTATGAGTCGCCCCGCCTCGTGCTGTCGGACCGCATTCCCGACTTCGCAGTGACCGGCCGCTACGAGCCCGAGTGGCTCGAGAAGGTCGAACCTGGCGATTTCTCATTGTCGGGCTACACGCACCACGCGCCGCTCACGGCCGCAATGGCCGTCTGACCCCGGCGCCGGCCTGGCCCGGCGCCCGCCTTTCAGGGCTGATCCGCAACCCGCCGGACGACCGTCCGGCGCCCCATTCCTTGCACGTCCCGCAGCAGGTGAAGATTGGTGAGCTTCTGGGAGCGTGATTTCGGTATAACCCATCCCTTAGCCTCGGACGCGCGTCCAGCATGCCGCGCGCCCCGTCGCTATCGACCGGCCCTCGCGGCGCGCCATGCCGAACGCCCGAACCGCGCCGACCGCTGGCGTTGCCCCGCCCAATCCCCCATCCCTATAAAGAGAGTGTGAGAATCGCCAGCGACGAGAGCAGGAACCTCCTTGCGACCGTAATGCAACTGTTGACTACCAATTGAATTGAAAATCGTGCCCCGCGCCGCCGCCGCATGCGCTTAGGACAGGACCCCACAAATGCTCGTTGGAACTTATAACCCTTCGCTCGTCCTCGTATCCTTAGGGGTCGCCATCCTGGCGTCGTATACGGCGCTGGGCATGGCCAACCGCGTGAAGGCATCGAGCGGCCTGCCTGCCGCGAAGTTCTGGCTGGCGGGTGGCGCGTTCGCGATGGGCATCGGGATCTGGTCCATGCACTTTGTGGGCATGCTGGCCTTCAGCCTGCCCATCCCGATGGGGTACGACCTGCCGCTGACCGTGCTGTCGCTCGCCATCGCGATCGCCTGCTCCGCCTTCGCGCTGTGGATGGTCTGCAAGGACGAGCTGCCGTGGCGCAGGCTGGCGGCCGGCGCGCTGCTGATGGGATCGGGCATCGCCGCGATGCACTACGTCGGCATGGCGGCCATGCGCATGTCGCCCGGCATCGATTACGACCCGACATGGTTCGCGCTGTCCGTGGTGATTGCCGTCGCCGCGTCGGGCGCGGCCTTGTGGATCACGTACCGGCTGCGGCAGGACGGGCCGCGCGTGGCGCTGTCGCGCCCGGCCGCCGCGGGTGTCATGGGGCTGGCGATCGTCGGCATGCACTACACGGGCATGGAAGCCGCAGGGTTCCCGGCCGGCAGCATCTGCATGGCGGCCGACGCCGGCATCTCGGCCGGCTGGCTGGCCATCGCCGTGACCGCGGTCACGCTGAGCGTGCTGGCCATCGCCCTGGTCGTGGCGGTGCTGGACAACCGTCTTGAGGCGCGCACATCCGCCCTGGCCTCGTCCCTGGCCGAAGCCAATGAAGAGCTGGTGCAACTGGCGCTGCACGACACCCTGACCAAACTGCCCAACCGCATCCTGCTCGAAGACCGGATGGAACAGGCCATCGAAAGCGCGACCCGCCGCCGCGGCCATTTCGCGGTGCTGTTCTTCGACCTGGACGGTTTCAAGGCCGTCAACGACGCCTACGGCCACCATACCGGCGACGCGCTGCTGATCGATCTGGCGCAGCGCATCCGCCAGGCGCTGCGCACGCAGGACACCGTCGCCCGGCTGGGCGGCGACGAGTTCATCGTGCTGAGCGAAGTCATTGAACCGACCGATGCGGCAAACGTGGCGGACCGGCTGATCGAGGCCATCGGCCGGCCGGTCACGGTGTACGGCCACGACGTGCTGGTAACCTCCAGCGTGGGCATCGCCGTCTTCCCGAACGATGGCGAGGACACCCACTCCTTGCTGACCAATGCCGACGCGGCGATGTACCACGCCAAGCGGCTGGGCGGCACCGGCTACAGCTTCTTCGAGCCGTCCATGAACGCGGACGCGCACGAGCAGATCGAGCTGCTGCACGACCTGCGCCTGGCGCAGGAGCGCGGCCAGTTCGTCCTGCACTACCAGCCCAAGTACGAGGCGCCGGCAGGCCCGATCATGGGAGCCGAGGCGCTGCTGCGCTGGAACCATCCCACGCGCGGTCTGGTGGGCCCGGACCAGTTCATCCCGACGGCGGAAAAGACCGGCCTCATCCTCTCCATCGGCGAATGGGTCATCAACGAGGCCTGCCGCCAGATGCGCGAGTGGATCGATGTCGGCCAAGGGCACTGGACCATCGCCGTGAACATCTCGGCGCTGCAGTTCTCGCATTCGAGCCTGGTGGAAACGGTGCGGTCGGCGCTGGCGCGCCATGGCGTGCCGCCTGCCTGCCTGACCATCGAAGTGACCGAATCGACCGCCATGCGCGACGCCGAGACGAGCCTGACGGTGCTCAAGCGCCTGTCCGAACTGGGCGTCACGATCTCCATCGACGACTTCGGCACGGGTTACTCCAGCCTGCTCTACCTGAAGCGGCTGCCGGCGACCGAGCTGAAGATCGATCGGGGATTCGTGAACCAGCTGGACAACGACAATGAAGATGCGGCCGTCGTGTCCGCCATCATCGCGCTGGCGCAGCAGCTGAACCTGCGCATCGTGGCCGAAGGCGTCGAGACCGCCGCGCAGCAGAAATTCCTGACCGGGCTGGGCTGCGACTCGCTGCAGGGCTTCCTGCTGGGCAAGCCCATGCCGGCCACCGAGTTCCTGGAACACGCGGAAAACTGACGGGGCCGGCGCCGCAATTTGCTACGCTTACGGCATTCTTCCGGCCAAATCCTTACCCGTTCAAAGCACGCATGCCCGCCAGCCTTACCCTGATCGTCGCCTATTCCACCAACCGCGCCATCGGCCGCGACAACGCTCTGCCCTGGAAACTGCCGGGCGACCTGGCGCATTTCAAGCGCAGCACGCTGGGCCATCCGATCATCATGGGCCGCAAGACGTGGGATTCGCTGGGCCGTCCGCTGCCAGGCCGCAGCAACATCGTCATCAGCCGCAATCCGGATTTCAGTGCCGCCGGCGCCATCCATGCGCCCACCCTTGAGGCGGCGGTGGCCGCGTGCGGCGACATCGACGAAGCCTTCGTGATCGGCGGCGCGCAGATCTACGCGCAGGCCCTGCCGCTGGCCAGGCGCGTCCTGGCCACGGAAGTCCATGCCGACGTCGAGGGCGATGCGTTCTTCCCGCTGCTGCCCTCGTTCCAATGGAAGGAAACGGCGCGCGAACCGCAGCCCGCCGAAAACGGCTACGACTACGACTTCGTCACGTACGAACGCGCCTGACGCCCCCCCTAGGCCGCGCCCGCATTGCGCATGAAGCGCCACAGCGCGGGCGCCGCCGAGTACGCCACGTTAAAGCGCACCCACGCCGTGTCGGCCTCGTCCGCTTCGAAATAGGAGCCGGGCGCCAGCCAGATGCCGTCCTTGAGCGCCAGTTCCGCCAGGCCGTTTGCGCCGCGCTCGCGCCACTGCCCCGCCACCTTTGCCCACAGGAACAGGCCGCCCTGCGGCCTGCCATGGATTTCAAAGCCGTGCTGACGCATCTGCTCGGCCACTTCCGTATGCGCCTCGGCCAGCCGCTCGCGGGTACGCGCGATATGCGCGCGGTAGCGGCCCTCCCGGATGACCTGGTGCACGATGCGCTCCATGATCTCGGGCGTGGTCAGGCCCACCGCCATCTTGGTGCGGGCGATGTCGCGCACCAGATCGCGGTGCGCCACCACATAGCCCACGCGCACCGACGGACTGATGACCTTTGAGTAGCCGCCCAGGTACACGACCCTGCGCGCGCCATCCAGCGCCGCCAGCATGGGCGTGACACCCGGCGCCAGCTCGCGCGAGATGTCGTCTTCCACCACCCACAGCCCGTGCCGCTCGGCCGCTTGCAGGATGCGGAACGCATTGGCCATGGTGATGCTGGCGCCCGACGGATTCTGCAGGGCGGTGTTGATGAAGAGCGCGCGCGGCCGGTGCTGCGCCGCCACCTGCTCAAGGGCGTCGCAGTCCAGGCCGTCGGCCGTCCTGGGCACCGCGATGACGCGCAGGCCGGCCAGGCGCAGCATCTGCAAGAGATTGGCGTAGGCCGGCTGCTCGACGATCACCGTGTCGCCCGGCCGCAGCAGCGTGCGGATCACCGTGTCCAGCCCATGGGTCACGCCCTGCGTCAGCAGCACCTGCGACGCCTCGACTTCCATGCCCTGCGCGCTCAGGCTGGCCGCGATGGTCTCGCGCAGCGGCGCGTAGCCATAGGGATGCCCGTAATTGGCGATCCGCATCGCGGGCACCCGCCCCATGTGGCGCAGCGCCACGTGCAGGCCTTCTTCGTTCAGCCATTCGCCGGGGAGCCAGCCGCATCCCGATTTGATGGGGATGGAGTGGTCGGCAAAGATGTCCGACAGCAGCCACCCCGCGTTCAGGCGCGGCGGCTCCCAGGACAGCGGTTCGGCGCGGCGCGTGGGCGCGTCGGGCGATGCCACCCGGTAGCCCGCGCCGGGCCGCGCGGCCAGCCAGCCCTGCGACACCAGCCGGCTGTAGGCGCTGGCCACGGTGAAGGTGCTGACGCCGTACTGGCGCGCGAACTCCCGGACCGAGGGTAGGGACATACCCGGACGCAGCGTCTGCGCCTCGACGGCGCGCAGGATCGCCGCGACCAGCTGTTCGACGAGGGTGGGCGCGGCCCCGCGGCCGCGGACGGGTTGGAAGTCGATCACGGGCAAACTGTACAGTTGTGGTGCTGACAACTATACAGTTAGCGGCAAATGCGCGGATCGTATATTTTCATTCCCGGCGGGACGTTCCAGAATCGTCCGAATCCCGCTGGCCGCGCGCGTGTTGCGGCAGCCACGGTTGTCCCTCTTCTGGAGTCACCATGAACGCCCCCGCCCAGTTGCCCGACCTGTCCCATCTCTGGATGCCCTTCACTGCCAATAAGCAGTTCAAGGCCCAGCCGCGCATGCTGGCAAAGGCCAAAGGCATGTATTACACGTCCACCGACGGCCGCCAGATCCTGGACGGCACGGCCGGACTGTGGTGCGTCAATGCCGGGCACGGCCGCGAGGAAATCGTCGAGGCCATCGCCCGCCAGGCCGGCGTCATGGACTACGCGCCGGGCTTCCAGCTGGGCCACCCGCTCGCCTTCGAGGCCGCCACCGCGGTGGCAGGCCTGATGCCGCAGGGCCTGGACCGCGTGTTCTTCACCAATTCCGGCTCCGAATCCGTCGACACCACGCTCAAGATCGCCCTGGCCTATCACCGCGCGCGCGGCGAAGGCCAGCGCACGCGCCTCATCGGCCGTGAACGCGGCTATCACGGCGTGGGCTTTGGCGGCATCTCGGTGGGCGGCATCTCGGCCAACCGCAAGACGTTCTCGGGTGCGCTGCTGCCCGCCGTGGACCACCTGCCCCACACCCATAATCTTGAGCAGAACGCCTACTCGAAGGGCCAACCCGCGTGGGGCGCGCACCTGGCCGAAGAACTTGAGCGCATCATCGCCCTGCACGACGCCTCGACCATCGCCGCCGTGATCGTCGAGCCGATGGCCGGCTCCACGGGCGTGCTGATTCCGCCCAAGGGCTATCTGGAAAAGCTGCGCGAAATTACCGCCAAGCACGGCATCCTGCTGATTTTCGATGAGGTCATCACCGCCTACGGCCGCCTGGGCGCCGCCACGGCATCCGAATTCTTCGGCGTGACGCCCGACATCATCGCCATGGCCAAGGGCGTCAGCAACGCGGCCGTGCCGGCCGGCGCGGTCGCCGTTAAACGCGAGGTGCACGACGCCATCGTCAACGGCCCGGCGGGCGGCATCGAGTTCTTCCACGGCTACACCTATTCGGCGCACCCGCTGGCGGCCGCCGCCATCCTGGCCACGCTGGACATCTACCGCCGCGAAGACCTGTTCGGCCGTGCCCGCAAACTGTCGGGCGCATTCCAGGAAGCCGCGCACAGCCTGAAGGGCGCGCCCAACGTCATCGACGTGCGCAACCTGGGCCTGGTGTCCGGCATCGAACTGGCGCCGCGCGCAGGCGCCCCGGGCGCACGCGCCGCCGAAGTCTTCCAGCGCTGCTTCGACAGCGGCCTGATGGTGCGCTACACCGGCGACATCATCGCCGTCTCGCCCCCGCTGATCATCGACGAGGCCCAGATCGGCCAGATCTTCGAGCAGATCGGCAAGATCCTGAAAGAGGTTGCCTGAGTTGCCATCCTGTCGCGCGCCCTTGGCGGCGCGCCATCCGCACACGGGCGGCCACCGGCCGCCCCGCTGCATTTTCTGACGTATTCCCGCATCGAGCCTTGCACCCATGAAGAAGATTCCGCATTTCATCAACGGCCAGCCCTACGATGGCGGCAGCAGCCGCTACGCCGACGGCTTCAACCCGGCCACCGGCGAGATCGCCTCGTCCATCCCGCTGGCATCGAACGACGACGTGGCGATGGCCGTGGCCGCCGCCAAGGCCGCCTTTCCCGCCTGGTCGGAAACCCCGGCGCTCAAGCGCGCCCGCATCCTCTTCAACTTCAAGGCGCTGCTGGACCAGCACCAGGATGAACTGGCCGAACTCATCACCCGCGAACACGGCAAGGTGTTCTCGGACGCCAAGGGCGAAGTGATGCGCGGCATCGAGATCGTCGAGTTCGCCTGCGGCATTCCGCAACTGCTCAAGGGCCAGTACTCCGACCAGATCGGCGGCGGCATCGACAACTGGAGCATGCGCCAGGCGCTGGGCGTGGTGGCCGGCGTCACGCCGTTCAACTTCCCGATGATGGTGCCGTGCTGGATGTTCCCGGTGGCCATCGCCTGCGGCAACACGTTCGTGCTCAAGCCGTCCGAGCGCGATCCGTCCGCGTCCGTGCGCCTGGCCGAACTGCTTACCGAAGCGGGCCTGCCGCCCGGCGTCTTCAACGTGGTCCATGGCGACAAGCAGGCGGTCGACGCGCTGATCGTGCATCCCGACGTGGAAGCCCTGTCCTTTGTCGGCTCCACGCCGATCGCCGAATACATCTACGCCGAAGGCACCAAGCGCGGCAAGCGCGTGCAGGCCCTGGGCGGCGCCAAGAACCACCTGGTGGTCATGCCCGACGCAGACCTGGATCAGGTGACCGACGCGCTGATGGGCGCGGCCTATGGTTCCGCGGGCGAGCGCTGCATGGCCATTTCGGTGGCCGTGGCGGTGGGCGACGTGGCCGACAAGGTGGTCGAACGCCTGACGCCGCGCGTCAAGGCGCTGGTGGTCAAGGACGGGATGCAATCGGACGCCGAGATGGGTCCGCTGGTCACGGCGCAGCATCGCAAGAAGGTGATGGGCTACATCGAGGACGGCATCGCCTGCGGCGCCGACCTGGTGGTGGACGGCCGCGACCTCACGGTGCCGGGCAACGAAAAGGGCTTTTTCCTGGGCGGCACGCTGTTCGACAACGTCAAGCCGGCCATGAACATCTACCGCGAAGAGATTTTCGGGCCGGTGCTGTGCATCGTGCGCGTGCCGGACTTCGCCAGCGCGGTGGACCTCATCAATGCGCACGAGTTCGGCAACGGCGTGGCCTGCTTCACGTCCGACGGCGGCGTGGCGCGCGCGTTCGCGCGGCAGATCAAGGTCGGGATGGTGGGCATCAACGTGCCGATCCCCGTGCCCATGGCGTGGCATTCGTTTGGCGGCTGGAAGCGTTCGCTGTTCGGCGACCACCATGCGTATGGCGAGGAAGGCATCCGCTTTTACTCGCGCTACAAGAGCGTGATGCAGCGCTGGCCCGACAGCATCGCCAAGGGCGCCGAATTCACGATGCCAGTCGCTAAGTGACGCCCCCCCCCCCGAGGCGCGGAGCGCCTCCCCCCAGGGGGCGTCGCAGCGGACCGGCGGAGCCCGGATCCGCGCGACCCCGCTTGGGAAGGGATTGCTTGAATCGGGGCGCGTCGTTCTTGCCTCGGATTGAGGGGCTTGGCTTGAAGCACTGACACTGCGCGGCGCCTCGCCGCGCCTTCCGAATATCTGTACGACAGGGGGAAACCTGATGCGCATCGGGATCGGCGGCTTTCAGCATGAGACCAATACGTTCGCGCCGTCGCGCGCGGCGTGGGAGGATTTTGCGGACAAGGGTGGGGGGTGGCCGAAGCTGGTCAGTGGCCCTGCAATGTTCGAGGCGGTGGCGGGGGCCAATATTCCGGTGGCGGGATTTATCGAGGCGATGGGCGAGCATGCGTTGATACCCACGACGTGGGCGGCGGCCAGTCCCTCCGGGCATGTGACCCGGGATGCGTTCGAGCGCATCAGCGCGATGATTCTGCAAGGGCTGTCGCAGGCGATGCCGCTGGACGGCGTGTATCTGGACCTGCACGGCGCGATGGTCACCGAGCATCTGGACGACGGCGAAGGCGAACTGCTCAAGCGCGTGCGTGAACTGGTCGGCCCCAATGTGCCCATCGTCGCCAGCCTGGACCTGCACGCCAACGTGACTCGCGCGATGGTGCGCCATGCCGATGCGCTGGTCTGCTATCGCACCTATCCCCATATCGACATGGCCGAGACCGGCCAGCGCGCCGCAAACCTGCTGGCGCAGCGGCTGGGCGGCATGCCGCGTCATTACGTGGCGCTGCGCAGCCTGCCCTTCCTGATTCCGCTGTGCTGGCAGTCCACCGACATCGAGCCGGCCCGCAGCCTGTACCAGCTGCTGGGCGATCTGGAGGCGCGCGGCGCGGCCAGCAGCATCTCCTTTGCGACCGGGTTCCCGGCCGCGGATTTTCCCGAATGCGCACCCACGGTCTGGGCCTACGGCATGACGCAAGCCGAAGCCGATGCCGCCGCCGACGAGATGGCGCGCGCGGTCGAGAATGCGGAACAGGACTTCGGCGGCAAGCTCTACACGCCGGACGAAGCCGTGCAGGAAGCGCTGCGCCTGGCGCGCGATGCGTCCAAGCCCGTGGTCATTGCCGATGCGCAGGACAACCCGGGCGCGGGCGGCAGTTCCGACACCACCGGCGTGCTGCGCGCGCTCATCCGCCACGATGCGCGCGATACGGCGATTGGTCTGATTGTGGACCCGGCCGCCGCGCTGGCCGCGCACCGCGCCGGCGCTGGAAATACCATTCGGATTGCACTGGGTGGACATTCGGGTATTCCCCACGACGAACCCCTGGACACCGAGTTCATCGTCGAGAAAACTTCCGATGGACGCTTCGATACGCATGGTGCGTTCTATCGCGGCTTTCACATGGATCTGGGCCCCAGCGCGTGCCTGCGCATCGGCGGCGTGCGCATCATTCTGGCCTCCAACAAGGTGCAAATGGCCGACCAGGAGATGTTCCGGTTCGCTGGCGTGGAACCCACGCGCGCCGCGATCCTGGTGGTCAAGAGTTCGGCGCACTTTCGCGCAGATTTCACCCCGATCGCGCACACGATCCTGGTGTGCGCGGCGCCCGGTTCCATGCTGATGGATGCGGCAAAACAACCATGGACACGGTTGCGTCCCGGCATCAGAATGGCGCCTTGCGGGCCGGTGTTCGACGGCCGGTCTGCAGCGACAGCCTGACCCTCGCGCGCCGCTTCAGTGCGGCGCGTCAACGACGTAGCGGCCCATGCGCCGCTCACAACGCTTCAAGGGGAAATACATGCTCAAGTTTGTCCGAGCGGCCGCGCTGGCCGGCGTCACTCTCGCGATGGCTCACGGCGCCTACGCCGAGACCGTCATCAAGACGGTGATGCACTCGCCACTGCGCCTGACCGATCCGCACGCCACCACCGCCTACATCACGACGTGGCACGGCTACATGATCTACGACACCTTGCTGGCCACCGACGCCGACAACAAGGTGCAGCCGCAGATGCTTGAGAAGTGGGAAGTCTCGCCCGACGGCAAGACCTACACCATGACGCTGCGCCCCGGCCAGAAATGGCATGACGGCCAGCCGGTGACCGCCGAGGACTGCGTGGCGTCGATCAAGCGCTGGGCCGCCGGCGACGGCATGGGCCGCACGCTGCTCAAGTTCACCGACAAGATCGAAGTCATCGACGACAAGAGCTTTCGCATCGTCATGAAGGAACCCACGGACCTGGCGCTGCGCGCCCTGTCCAAGCCCACCGGCACCGCGCCGTTCATGATGCCCAAGCGCATCGCCGAACAAGCCATCGGCAAGCCCATCACCGACATGACGGGCTCCGGCCCGTTCAAGGTCGCCGAGTTCAAGCCGGGCGTGAAGACCGTCTACGTCAAGAACACCGACTACGTGCCGCGCAAGGAGCCCGTCAGCGGCCTGGCTGGCGGCAAGGTCGTGCACGTGGACAAGGTCGAGTGGGACGTCATGCCCGACGCCCTGACCACTGCCAACGCGCTGCTGGGCGGCGAGATCGATTTCGTCGAGCAGTTCCCGTATGACCTCTTGCCGATGATCGAAGGCAATCCGGACCTGAAGGAAGAGTCGCTCAGCCCGGTCGGCTACTTCACGATGTACCGCTTCAACTTCAAGTACCCGCCCTTCAACAACAAGAAGATCCGCCAGGCCGCCATGTACGCGATCGGCCAGGAAGACGTGATGAAGGCGCTGGTCGGCAATCCCAAGTACTGGAAGACCTGCGCCTCGCTGTGGGGCTGCGGCACGCCGCTGGAAAGCGATATCGGCAAGGACATGATCGTCCCGTCGAACATCGAGAAGGCCAAGGCGCTGCTCAAGGAAGCGGGTTACGACAACACGCCCATCCTGGTCATGCACGCCACCGACGTGGGCACGCTGTCGGCGCAACCGGTCGTGATGGCCGCGGCGCTGCGCAAGGCGGGCTTCAACGTCAACCTGGCGGCGATGGACTGGCAAAGCGTGGCCACGCGCCGCGCCTCGAAGGCCGCACCGGCCGAAGGCGGCTGGAACATCCACAACACCAACTGGTACGCCACCGACGTGATGGACCCGGTGCGCTCCGCCCCCGCGGCCGCCAACGGCGACAACGCGTGGTTCGGCTGGCCCGACTTCCCGCAGATCGAAGAACTGCGCACGAAGATGGCGCTGACCTCGGACCCGGCGGAACAAAAGAAGATCTCCGAGGAAGTGCAGCGCATCGGCATCGACGAAGGCCTGTACGTGCCGCTGGGCCAGATGTCCGTGCCCACCGTCTACTCGACCAAGCTGTCGGGCCTGGTGCACGCGCCGGTCTTCGCGTTCTGGAACGTCAAAAAGGCCCCTTGATGGGCTCGGGGCCTGCGCGCCGCAGCAAGCAGTCCGCGCAGGCCTAATTGGTACAGGGGGAAATACATGCTGGCATTTGTCTCACGCCGGCTCCTCGCGACCATCCCAGTCCTGGTGATGGTCGCGGTGGTGGTCTTTGCGATATTGCGTTTCAGCCCCGGAGATCCGGCCATCATCATGGCGGGCGACGGCGCCACGCCCGAACGTATCGTCCAGATACGGCAGACGATGGGCCTGGACCAGCCGGTGGTCAAGCAGTTCTTCATCTGGGGCGGCAAGCTCCTGCAGGGTGACCTGGGCACCTCGCTGATGTCCGGCGTGCCGGTCACCAAGCTCATCGCGCAGCGCCTTGAACCGTCGCTCAGCCTGGCCGTGCTCACGCTGGTGTTCACGCTGCTCGTCGCCATTCCGCTTGGCGTGCTGGCGGCATGGCGCCAGGGCAAGCTGCTGGACCGCGCCGTCATGGGCTTCTCGGTGCTGGGATTTTCCGTGCCGGTGTTCGTGACCGGCTACTTGCTGATCTGGGCCTTCGCCATCAAGCTGGGCTGGTTCAACGTGCAGGGCTATGTGCCGCTGGAAAAGGGGTTCTGGCCGTTCCTGCACCGGCTCATCCTGCCTTCGCTGGCGCTGTCCACGGTCTACGTGGCGCTGATCGCGCGCATCACGCGCACCAGCGTCATCGAGGTCATGGGCGAGGACTTCATCCGCACCGCCCGCTCCAAGGGCCTGGGCGAAACCGGGGTGCTGCTGGGCCATGCCCTGCGTAACGCGGCCGTGCCCATCGCCACCGTCGTGGGCGTGGGCATCGCGCTCCTGATCAGCGGTGTCGTCGTCACCGAGTCGGTGTTCAACATCCCGGGCCTTGGCCGGCTGGTGGTCGAAGCCGTGCTGGCGCGCGACTACCCCGTCATCCAGGGCCTGACGCTTTTCTTCGCGTTCGTCTACGTGTTCATCAATCTTGTTGTCGATTGCGCCTACACGGTGTTCGACCCGCGGATCAGGTACTGACACCATGAGCATGCAAACGCCAACCGATGCCGCCGCGCAAGCGGCCGCCGACCTCCCCGGAGGCGGCACCCCGCACATCACCGCCTGGCGGCAGATCCGCCAGGGGCTCAAGAGCTGGCCCGTCATGCTCGCGCTGGTGGTGCTGGCGGCGATCGTCTTCGTCGCCGTATTCGCGCCGCTCCTGGGCACGGTCGATCCCACCCTCCTCAATCCGGGCGCGCGCCTGAAGCAGCCCTTCACCGACTATCTGCTGGGCACCGACGCGTTCGGCCGCGACGTGTGGTCGCGTGTCGCCTACGGCGCGCGCATCTCGCTGATCGCGGGCCTGGGCGCCGCCGTGGTCAGCGTGGTCATCGGGCTGGTCATCGGCGTCATCGCCGGCTGGTTCCGGTCGCTGGACGGTCCGATCATGCGCACCATGGACGCCATCATGGCGATCCCCGGCATTCTGCTGGCGATCGCGCTGGTGTCGGTCACGGGCGCCAGCATCACGACCGTGCTCGTGGCCATCACCATCCCGGAAATCCCGCGGGTGGTGCGCCTGGTGCGCGGCCAGATCCTCAGCGTGCGCGGCGAGCCCTACGTCGAGGCCGCGCTGGCGCTGGGCACGCCGCTGCCGCTGCTCTTGTGGCGGCACATGGTGCCCAGCACGATCGCGCCGCTGACGGTGCAGGGCACCTACGTCTTTGCATCCGCCATGCTGACCGAGGCCATCCTGAGCTTCCTGGGCGCGGGCATCCCGCCCGAGATCGCGTCCTGGGGCAACATCATGTCCGAAGGCCGCATGTATTTCCGCATGCTGCCCGGCCTGATCCTGTTCCCCGGACTGTTCCTGTCGCTGACCGTGCTCAGCGTGAACATCCTGGGCGACGCCTTGCGCGACGCGCTGGACCCGAAAATGGTGCGCAGGATCTGATGCCGATGAACTATTCCCCCAATCCCCCCGCGGGCGATACCTCGTCCGCCATCCTGGCCATCCGCAACCTGTCGGTCGAGGTCGCCGGCGCGGGAAACCGCGTCGTGCGCAACCTGAGCCTTGACGTGCATGCCGGCGAAACGGTGTGCGTGGTCGGCGAGTCCGGTTCGGGCAAGTCCGTCACGTCGCTGGCCGTCATGGGCCTCTTGCCGCAAGGCATCCTGGGCATCAGCGCGGGCTCGATCCGCGTCGAGGGCGAGGACGTGGCCACGGCCACGCAGCGCCGGCTGCGCGAGCTGCGGGCCACGCGCATGGCGATGGTCTTTCAGGAACCCATGACCGCGCTGAACCCCGTGCACACGGTGGGCAAGCAGGTCGACGAGGTGCTGCGCCTGCACCGCAAGAACATGTCGGCGGCCGAGCGCCGAGCCAAGGTGCTGGACATGTTCCAGTCCGTGCACCTGCCCGACATCGAACGCATCTACGACGCCTATCCGCACCAGTTGTCGGGCGGGCAGCGGCAGCGCATCGTCATTGCGATGGCGCTGATCCTGGAACCCAAGCTGCTGATCGCCGACGAGCCGACCACGGCGCTGGACGTCACCACGCAAAAGCAGATTCTCGCGCTCATCAAGGAGCTGCAGGTCAAGCACCGGACGGCAGTGCTGTTCATCACGCACGACTTCGGCGTGGTGGCCGAGATCGCGGACCGCATCGTCGTCATGAACCGCGGCGACCTGATCGAAAGCGGCTCGCGCCACGAGATCCTGGCCGAGCCCAAGCAGTCCTACACGCGCCGGCTGGTGTCCTCGGTGCCCAGCCTGGTGCCCTCGCGCCGCGAGCCGCCCGGCGGCACGCCGGTGCTGCACGTCAAGGGCCTGGGCCGCACTTATGGCGCCAAGGGCTCGCTGTTCTCGCGCAAGGCGGCGCAGCACGTCATTGCCGCCACCGACGTCAACCTGACATTGCGCAAGGGCGAGATCCTGGGCATCGTCGGCGAATCGGGATCGGGAAAGTCGACGGTCGCGCGCTGCATCGTGCGGCTCATCGAGCCCACCGCCGGCCACATGATGATGGGCGGCGAAGACCTCAGCACGCTGTCCGGATCGGCGCTGCGTCCCGTGCGCCGCCGCATCCAGATCGTGTTCCAGGACCCGTACCGGTCGCTCAACCCGCGCCGCACGGTCGGCGAATCCATCATCGAAGGCCTGCTGAATTTCGGCGTGCCACGCGACGAGGCGCTAAAGCGCGCCAGCGAAACCCTCAGCGTGGTGGGGCTGAGCCCCGACGCGATGCGGCGCTATCCCCACCAGTTCTCCGGCGGCCAGCGCCAGCGCATCTGCATCGCACGCGCCCTGGTCATGGACCCGGAGATCCTGGTGGCCGACGAGGCCGTCTCGGCGCTGGACGTGTCGGTGCAGGCCCAGGTGCTGGAGCTGCTGGAACAGGTGCGCGAGCGCACCGGCGTGGGCGTGCTCTTCATCACGCACGACCTGCGCGTGGCCGCGCAGATCTGCGACACCATCATGGTGATGCAGCGCGGGCAGGTGGTGGAAACCGGCTCGGCCGAGACCGTGCTGACCGAGCCCCGCCACCCGTATACCCGCGCCCTGATCGATGCCGCCCCGGGGCGCGACTGGGACTTCCGCAACTTCCGGCCGATCGCGCCTGGCCTCTTGCCTGTCGCTCCCCCAGCCGCCTCCCCGGCCGCCTGACGCCTTTTTCGCATCACTGGAACCGAGATGCCGCAACCGCATGAAATGTCCGCCCAGGAACTCCTGCAGGCGTATCGCAGCAAGACCCTGTCGCCCGTCGAGGCCACGCGTGCCGTGCTCGATCACATCGAGCGCTGGGAGCCCCGGCTGCACGCGACCTATGCGCTGGATCCGGAAGGCGCGCTGGTCATGGCCCGCGCCTCGGAAGCCCGCTGGATGAAGGGCGAGCCGCAGTCCTGCGGCGGATTTTCGCTCGATGGCGTGCCCGCCACCATCAAGGAAAACATCGCCACCCGCGGCGTGCCCGTGCCCCTGGGCACCGCGGCCACCGACCTCACCCCCGCAGCGGCCGACGCCCCGCCGGCGGCGCGCATGCGCGAGGCGGGCGCAGTCCTGCTGGGCAAGACCACCATGCCCGACTACGGCATGCTGTCCTCCGGCCTGTCGAGCTTTCATGAACTGACGCGCAACCCCTGGGACCTGACCAAGAATCCGGGCGGCTCCAGCGCGGGCGCCGGGGCGGCCGCCGCCGCCGGCTATGGCCCCCTGCATATCGGCACCGACATCGGCGGCTCGGTGCGCCTGCCCGCCGCCTGGTGCGGCATCGCCACGCTCAAGCCCAGCCTGGGCCGCATTCCCATCGATCCGCCCTTCATGGGCCGCTGCGCCGGCCCCATGACGCGCACCATCACCGATACGGCGCTGATGATGGGCGTGCTGTCGCAGCCGGACGCCCGCGACCACATGAGCCTGCCCTTCCAGGAGATCGACTGGCTGAACCTGGACCAGGACGTGCGCGGCCTGCGCATCGGCCTTTTGCTGGACGCAGGCTGCGGACTGCCGCTGGATCCGGAAACCCGCGATGCGGTCGAAGCCGCCGCGCGCGCCTTCGAAGCGGCGGGCGCCATCGTCACGCCCATGCAGCCCTGGATGACGCCCGGCATGCTGGACGGCGTGGACCGCTTCTGGCGCACCCGTTCGGCCATCGACCTGGCCGCGCTGTCCGAAGAACGCCGCGCGAAGATCCTGCCCTTCATCCGCGCCTGGGCCGAAAGCGGCGGCGGCCACAGCGGCGAAGACGTGTTTCGCAGCTACTACGAAACGCTGAACGTGCGGGCACGCACGGTCGCCGCCTGCGCGCCGTTCGACTACGTGCTGTCGCCGGTGGCGCCGGTGGTGGCCTACAACGCCGAGTGGCCCTCGCCCACCAACGAGGTCGCCACCACGATGCACCACATCGGGTTCACGCTGCCCTTCAACATGAGCGAACAGCCCGCGGCTTCGGTCAATTGCGGCTACACGAAGGCGGGCCTGCCGATCGGCCTGCAGATCGCCGGCGCGCGCTTTGACGATCTGGGCGTGCTGCGCGTGGCGCGCGCGTGGGAACAGATGCGTCCCGCGCAGCGCCCCTGGCCGAAGCCGGTGTCGGCCCACTGACTTTCCACGGCAACCCACAGGAACATCCCATGCGTTGGCTTTTGGCAATGATCAAGCACGAGACGAACACGTTTTCGCCCGTGCCCACCCCCCTTGAGCGCTTCTTTCGCGGCAGTCCCGAGATCCTGGCCGGCGAGCGCGCCATCAAGGCCTACGAGAACACCGACAGCGGCCTGGGCGGCTACATCGAGGTCGCCCGCCGCGAAGGCGCGGAAATGGTCGTGCCGGTCGCGGCCGAATCCTGGCCCAGCGGTCCCGCCAGCGCGCAGACGCACGAGCGCCTGTGCACGCTGATCCTGGACGAGGTCAAGCGCGGCGGTTTCGACGCCATCCTGCTGGACCTGCACGGCGCGATGGTCGCCGAGGGCGTCGAGGATGCCGAGGGCGACCTGCTGCGCCGCCTGCGCGAGATCGATCCCACGACGCCCGTCGCCGTGACGCTGGACATGCACGCCAACATCTACGACGACATCGTGCGCAACGCCACGGTGATCAGCGGCTTTCATACGTATCCGCACGTGGACATCCGCGATGCGGGCGTGCGCGCGGCGAACGTCATCGTCCGCACGCTCAAGGGCGAGATCAAGCCGGTGATGACCTGGGCCAACAAGCCCATGCTGCCGCACATCATGTGCCAGGGCACGCATGCCGCGCCCAACAAGCCGCTGCAGGAGCGGTGCAAGGAACTGGAGGCCGGCGGCGTGCTGGCGGCCTCGGTTTTCGTGGGCTTTCCCCACGCGGACATCCGCGAGGCCGGCCTGAGCGCCGTCGTCTGTACCGACGGCAACCTGGCCGAAGCCGAACAGCATCGCGACGAATTGCTGGACCGCGCCTGGCGCGGCCGCGCCGACTGGGTGTTCCATTCCGAGCCGCTGGCCCCCACGATCGCGCGCGCCAAGGCCATCGAACAAGGCCCGGCCGTGCTGCTGGACCACTACGACAACACCGGTTCGGGCGGCACGATGGACACGACGGCCGTGCTGGCCGAGGTGCTGCGCCAGGAACTGGACAACGTCGTCTTCTACGC
This sequence comes from Achromobacter sp. Root170, assembly GCF_001428165.1. Lineage (NCBI taxonomy): Bacteria > Pseudomonadati > Pseudomonadota > Betaproteobacteria > Burkholderiales > Alcaligenaceae > Achromobacter > Achromobacter sp. Root170. The sequence goes on along the minus strand of NZ_LMHN01000016.1, from coordinate 290,298 downwards.
CATCTGCGATCCGCAGGCCGCGCGCGAAGCCGCCGCCGCGGGCGTGGGCAACACCATCACGCTCAAGCTGGGCGGCAAGCTGCCCATGCCGGCCATCAAGCAGCCCAGTGAACCGCTGGAGGTCACCGGCCGCGTCAAGCTGGTGTTCGACGGCGTCTACCTGAACCGGGGCCCCATGTATCGCGGCGTGCGCAACGACACGGGCCTGACGGTGGTCATCGACACCGGCCGGGTGGAGATCGTGGTGGTGTCCCGCCACCAGGAGCCCTTCGACATCAACTGCCTGCTGTCGGCCGGCATCGACCCGCTGCAAAAGCGGTATGTGGTGCTCAAGAGCCGCATCCACTGGCGCGCGGGATTCTCGGACATGGCCACCGAGATCATCGAATGCACCGGCGTGGGCGTCACGACCTCCGACTATGCCCAGCTTGATTTCAAGCACGTTCGGCGACCGATCTATCCGCTGGACCCCATCTGAATCCAGGCACTTTGTCGACAAAAAAGCCGGCGCACCCGCGCCGGCTTTCATTTTGAAATCTTCGGTAACTGCGCGCCTGCTTGGCGGGACACGTGTCTCGGTATACTCCGCCGCGGGCCTGACAGGCCGATGAACACGCGTATCCAGGACGGTTCCGCTAGCGCGGACGCGAGTGGCGCACCAAGCCACCGCTGCCGGATATGACTCGACAATCAACGATATAAGCAGAGCGATGAAAAAGAGCGTAGCGATCACCCTGGGCGTGGTCATAGTGGGAGCGGGAAGCTGGGTCGGCGCCACGTGGTACACCGGCAAGCGCATCGAAGAAGACGCGCAGCGTTACCTGGCGCAAGCCAACGAGAAGCTGGCCAAGGTCACGCCCCTGTTCGGTCTGCGCATCGACCAGCTCAAGTACGAGCGCGGCCTGTTCTCCACGCAAGCGCGCTATGGCGTGTCGTTCATCAAGAACGACAAGGGCCTGGACGACCTGCCCGGCGGCATGATCGAGTTCGACGCAAACGTCGAGCACGGCCCCTTCCCCAAGAGCGCCCTGGCGCGCGGCGCCATTGCGCCCAAGCTGGCGTTCATCCACACCGAAATCGCCAAGACGGACAACATCAAGCCCGTCTTCGAGCTGACCAAGGACGTGTCCCCGCTGATGAGCGACGCGATCGTCAGCTACAGCGGCAATGCGGTGACGACCGCCGCGGTCGCCCCCGTTACTGTCACGCACGACGGCAACGCGCTCGACTTCAGCGGCATGCGCATCGAAGGCACCTTCGACCGCGCCACCCAGGCGGTCACCGCGCACGGCGTGATGGACAAGCTGGCCGTCGACGGCACCAAGAGCAGCGACCCGGTGAAGATGACCGTGGCGGGCCTGACCATGGACGTCGACAGCCGCATGGGCAAGTTCGGCATTTCCATGGGCAATTCGGACCTGAAGATCAAGCGCGTGGACGTCCTGCGCCCCACCGACGACATGAAGGTGGCGCTGGACAACTTCAGCTATGGCGTGAAGCTGTCCGAGGACGACAAGGCGATCAACGTGCAGGCCGCCTATCAGACGGGCGACCTTACCGTGAACGACGTCGTGCTGGGCAACGGCCAGGCCGTGGTGAAGCTTGCCCGCCTGGACGGCCAGGCAGTCAAGCAACTGTCGGACACCTACAACCAGCTCATGCGCCAGTACATGCTGGGCGCCAGCGACGAAGGCCTGAAGGACGAACAGTTCGACGTCCTGCTGGACAACGCCGGCAAGCTGCTGGCCGGCAATCCGTCGTTCAGCATCGATCCGCTGAGCTGGAAAACGGCCAAGGGCGAAAGCAAGCTGACGTTCACGCTTGAAATGGCCAACCCGGCCAACGCCAAGGACCTGACCCCGCAGGAAATCGCGGTGCAGGCGATCAAGAAGATCGACGCCTCGCTGGTGATCTCCAAGCCGATGGTGCAGGACCTGATGGTGCAGTACGCCATGAAGAAGGAAGGCCTGACCGCCGAGAAGGCCGCGGCCGACGCCGACGAGAGCATCCGCCAGATGGCCGGCATGGCCGAAATGATGAACGTCGGCAAGAACGACGGCGACAACATCGTCGGCAAGTTCACGTTCGCCGATGGCATGGGCGACCTGAACGGGCAGAAGATCCCCGCCGATGAACTGTTCAGCGGCCTGCTGGGCGCCACCGGCATGAACGGCATGGACGACGACGATGAGCTGTCGGGCATCGGCATGGATTCCGACGAGGAATCCACCGCCGCCGCACCGGTGGCGGGCGTCATGCAGGACTTCAACCTGGAAGACGTCGCCAACATGCTGGACGACATGGGCTACACCGTCACCCGCACCGATGGCACCGACGGCCCCGTGCTGGTCCTGAACCCGGGCACCACCGGCGCCACCGACCTGCGCCTGGAGTTCCTGTGCAACGACTTCACGGAAAAGTGCCTGGACCTCGTGGCGACCGCCACGTATGCCACCAAGAAGCCGATGTCGCTCAAGGCGATCAACGCCTGGAACCAGGAATACCGCTGGAGCCGCGCCTACCTGGATGACAAGAACCAGGCTGTGCTGCAGATGGACATGAACGCCGAAGGCGGGCTGGGCAAGGACAACCTGCAGATCCTGCTCAACACCTTCATCAGCATCGCCGAAGACTTCGGCGCCGCGGCGAAAGCGCCCGCGAAATAATGCGCGGCCGGCCTGACGCCGGCCCCAGACAAAAGCCCCCGCCTGTGAAGGACGGGGGCTTTTTTATGCTGCCAAGGACTATGCGTACGCCTCGATCGGCAGGCAGGCGCAGACCAGGTTGCGATCGCCGTAGGCGTTGTCGACGCGGGCGACCGGCGGCCAGTACTTGCCGTCGCGCAGCGTGGCCACCGGGTAGGCGGCCTGCTGGCGCGGGTAGTCGTGCAGCCATTCCTCGGCCAGCAGCATCTGGGCGGTGTGCGGCGCGTTCTTCAGGACGTTGTCGTCACGGTCGCGTTCGCCGCGTTCGACCTGCGCGATCTCTTCGCGGATGGCGATCATCGCGTCGATGAAACGGTCCAGTTCGGCCACGCCTTCGGATTCGGTCGGCTCGACCATCAGCGTGCCGGCCACCGGGAAGCTCATCGTGGGCGCATGGAAGCCGTAATCCATCAGGCGCTTGGCGATGTCTTCGGCGCTGATGCCGCTGGTTTCCTTGAGCGGGCGCACGTCCAGGATGCACTCGTGCGCCACACGGCCGTTGCGGCCCGCGTACAGGACCGGATAGTGGTCGCGCAGGCGGGTGGCAATGTAGTTGGCGTTCAGGATGGCGACTTCGGTGGCGCGGCGCAGGCCGTCCGCGCCCATCAGCGCGATGTACACAAACGGAATCGGCAGGATGCCGGCCGAGCCGAACGGGGCGGCCGAAACCGGGCCGACCTTGGCGTCGCCGGGCAGCTTGCCCTGTTCGTTCACGACGCCCGGCAGATACGGCGCCAGGTGCGCGCGCACCGCCACGGGGCCCACGCCGGGACCGCCGCCGCCGTGCGGAATGCAGAAGGTCTTGTGCAGGTTCAGGTGGGACACGTCCGAGCCGAACTTGCCGGGCTTGGCCACGCCGACCATTGCGTTCATGTTGGCGCCGTCCAGGTAAACCTGGCCGCCGGCCTGATGCACCAGATCGCAGATTTCGGTCACGGCTTCTTCGAACACGCCGTGCGTGGACGGGTACGTGATCATCAGCGCGGCCAGCTTGTCGCCGACCTGCGCGATCTTGGCGCGCAGGTCCGTGAGGTCCACATTGCCATTGGCGTCCGAGGCCACCACCACCACGTCCATGCCGGCCAGCTGCGCCGAGGCGGGGTTGGTGCCGTGCGCCGACGACGGGATCAGGCAGATGTTGCGCTGGTGCTGGCCGTTGGCCTGGTGGTAACCGCGAATGGCGAGCAGGCCCGCGTATTCGCCCTGCGCGCCCGAGTTGGGCTGCAGGCTGATGTTGTCGTAGCCGGTGATTTCGCACAGCGCGGCCGACAGGCGGTCGATCAGTTCGACGTAGCCCTGGCTTTGCGAGGCGGGCGCGAACGGGTGGATCAGCGCGAATTCGGGCCAGGTGATGGGGATCATCTCGGCCGTGGCGTTCAGCTTCATGGTGCACGAACCCAGCGGGATCATCGTGCGGTCCAGGGCCAGGTCCTTGTCGGCCAGCTTGCGCAAGTAGCGCAGCATGTCGGTTTCGGACTGGACGCTGGAGAAGATGGGATGCGTCAGGATGGCGCTTTCGCGGGCCACCGAGGCGGGGATGCCACTGGGGGCTGCGGCGTCGAGCGCGTCGATGTCGAGTTCGACGTCATCGCGCTCCAGGCCGGCGGCGAAGACGTTGACCAGCGACTGCAGGTCGTCCACGGTGACGGTTTCGTCCAGCGAAACCGCCAGGCGCGCGCCGTCGACGCGGCGCAGGTTGATGTGGGCGCAGTCGGCGGCCGTCAGGATGGCAGGCGTCGCGGCGCCGGTTTCCAGCAGCAGCGTGTCGAAGAAGGTGTCGTTGACGACCTTGACGTCCAGCTTGATGAGTTCGGCGCGCAGGATCGCGGTGGCGCGCTGCACGCGCTCGGCGATGCGGCGGATGCCGGCGGGACCGTGCCACACGGCGTACATGCCGGCCATCACTGCCAGCAGCACCTGCGCCGTGCAGATGTTGGAGGTGGCCTTCTCGCGGCGGATGTGCTGTTCGCGCGTCTGCAGCGCCAGGCGCAGCGCGGGGTTGCCCTGCGCGTCCTTGGACACGCCGACCAGGCGGCCGGCCATGTTGCGCTTGAAGGCGTCCTTGCAGGCCATGAAGCCCGCGTGCGGGCCGCCAAAGCCGAACGGCACGCCGAAGCGCTGAGCCGAACCGACGGCGATGTCGGCGCCCCACTCGCCCGGGGCGGCCAGCACGGCCAGCGCCAGCAGGTCCGTCGCGCACGCCACCACGGCGCCTTGCGCGTGGGCGGCTTCGGCCAGCTTGCGGTAGTCGGACACGGCGCCCGTGCTGTGCGGGTATTGCAGCAGCACGCCAAAGCACTCGGGCAGGCCTTCGGCTTCGTCGCCGATGCGGATCTCGATGTCCAGGCCTTCGGCGCGCGTGCGCACGACTTCGATGGTCTGCGGATGCACGTGGCGCGAGATGAAGAACACCGGGCTCTTGGACTTGGCGCTGCGGCGCGCGAGCGTCATCGCTTCGGCGGCGGCCGTGCTTTCGTCCAGCAGCGAGGCGTTGGAGATGTCCAGGCCGGTCAGGTCGGCGACCATGGTCTGGTAGTTCAGCAGGGCCTCCAGGCGGCCCTGCGAGATCTCGGGCTGGTACGGCGTGTAGGCCGTGTACCAGGCGGGATTTTCAAGAATGTTGCGCAACACCACGTTGGGCGTCTGCGTGCCGTAGTACCCCTGCCCGATGTAGCTGCGGTAGACCTTGTTGCGGCCCGCCACCTGCTTCAGTTCGGCCAGCACGTCGGCTTCGCTGCGCGAGGCGGGCAGCGCCAGCGGCGCCTGGCTGCGGATCTTGGGAGGCACGACTTCTTCGATCAGGGCGTCCAGGCTGTCGCTGCCGATCACGGCAAGCATGGCGGCCTGGTCGGCGTCGGAGGGGCCGATGTGGCGGGGAATGAAGTCGGTATGGGTGTCTAGGGCGCGCGACATGGGGAGATCTCGGGGTAACGGGTGTCGTCCTGGGGACGGACGGTATTGCGTCTGGCGAGGGCGGCGGCGCCAAGGCGGCCCGCCTCCCTCGCGGGCGGCATCAGCCGTTGGCGACGGCTTCGTAGCCGGCAGCGTCCAGCAGCTTGTCGGCGTCGGCCGCGTTGTCCGGCTTGATCTTGAAGATCCAGGCGGTGAAGGCCGATTCGTTGATCAGGTTGGGGTTGCTTTCGAGTTCTTCGTTGAAGGCAACGATTTCGCCGGACACGGGCGCGTAGATGTCCGAGGCGGCCTTGACCGACTCGACCACGCCGGCGGTTTCGCCCGCGTTCAGCTTCGCGCCGACGTTCACGTCGCCGACGAAGACCAGATCGCCCAGCTGATCCTGGGCGGTGTCGGTGATGCCGACGACGAACACGTCGCCCTCGGCTTTGACCCATTCATGGGACTCGGTGTACTTGCGATCGGTGGGCAGACTCATGGGAACTCCTGAGGGAATGCGGGTAGATGAATGGTGTTGCGCGCCTCGCGCGGGCGGCCGTCGCCCAGACAGGGGCGGCGCACGCGCGAAGCTTCGAGTTTACGAGTGTTCGACGGCTTTGCCGTTACGCACGAAGGGCAGCTTGCACGCCACGGCGGGCACCCACTTGCCGCGGATATCGACCTCGACCGTATCGCCCGGGGCCACGCCTTGCGGCAGGCGGGCAAAGCCGATCGACACGCCCAGCGTGGGCGACATGGTGCCGCTGGTGAGTTCGCCCATGCCTTGCGGGGTGCGCACGGCCATGTGCGCGCGCATGACGCCGCGGTCCTTGAGCTTTAAGCCCATGAACGTGGCGGGCGTGGCGAATTGCTCGAGCGCATCGCGGCCGATGAAGCGGCGCTCGGCGTTCTTGAGGGACACGGTCCAGGTCAGGCCGGCCTGGCCGGGCTGGGTCAGTTCGTCCATGTCCTGGCCGTACAGGTTCATGCCGGCTTCCAGGCGCAGTGTGTCGCGCGCGCCCAGGCCTGCCGGACGCACGCCCTGGGCGGTCAGGTCACGCCAGAGCTGGACCACGTCGGCGGCGGGCAGGACGATTTCAAAGCCGTCCTCGCCGGTGTAGCCCGTGCGGGCGACCAGCGTGTCGTCGTCCAGGCGGGCGGCGACGAAGGGCGTCAGCGGTTCGGTGGCGGCTTGCCAGGACGGGCGGGCCGCCCAGACCTTGGCGCGGGCGTTGGGGCCCTGCACGGCCACCATGGCCAGATCGCGGCGCGGCGTGATGGCGACGTCGAACGCGCCGGCCTGCTTGACGCGCTGCATCCAGGCCACGTCCTTGTCGGCCGTGCCGGCGTTGACCACCACACGCCATTCGTCGGCGGCGAAGAAATAGATGATGAGGTCGTCGATGACGCCGCCCTGCGGGTTCAGCATGCAGCTGTAGAGCGCCTTGCCCGGCACGGTCAGCTTGGACACGTCGTTGGCGACCAGGCGCTGCAGGAATGCGAACGCGCCGGGCCCCTTCACGTCGACGTTGAGCATGTGCGAGACGTCGAACATGCCGGCGTCCTGGCGCACCGCGTGATGCTCTTCGAGCTGCGAGCCGTAGGCAAGCGGCATGTCCCAGCCGCCGAAATCGACCATGCGGGCGCCAGCGGCGATGTGTTCTTCGGCCAGCGGGGTGCGTTTGAGGGGTGCGGACATGCGGGGAACTCCGGGACGGCGTGATGCCAGGGTTACGGAATGCCGCTGATTGCGGGCGGATGGCGCCCGCGCAACGGCTGAATCTTCCGCCCCTCTGTCCTTTTGCCTGAGAGTTGCCCCGCGTGGCGGGTTTGCACCTTCGGCGCCTGGGCTGCTCGCCATGTCCCTGTTTCAGGGGCGGCGCCAGGTCTCTCCAGAGTACTGTTTTGCCGCATCCGCATGGCCGTGAGGCAACAAATGCGGGACGGGGCAAGCCTGCGCGGTATCGGTTACCTGAGCGATTCTGGGCGAATTGCGCCTTCGGCGGCGGCCGGGCTTGATGCCTTCGGCCACTCTCTCCCGCAGCATGCGTGACAGCGCCGAAAGCATACAACGAAAGCCCGGGGTAAGCCTAGGCCTGTCGCGCGGGGAGCGGCGCTAGCCCAGCGCCGTGTCCAGCAGCATCATCAGGACGAAACCCAGCATCAACCCGCAGGTGGCGTAGACCTCGTGCCCCTTGCGGTGCGATTCCGGGATGATCTCGTGGCTGATGACGAACAGCATGGCCCCCGCGGCAAAGCCCAGCCCCCACGGCAGCAGCGGCGCCGACCACCCGACGACCGCGGCGCCCAGCACCGCGCCCACGGGCTCGATCAGCCCGGACAGCATGCCCAGCGCCACCGCGAAGGTCCGCTTGTAGCCGGCGGCCAGCAAGGCGACCGCCACCACCAGTCCTTCGGGGATGTCCTGGATGGCGATGCCGGTGGCCAGCGCCGTGCCGCGCACCGGGTCGCCCGCGGCATAGCCCACGCCGATCGCCAGCCCCTCGGGCAGGTTGTGCAGCATGATCGCGAACACGAACAGCCAGGTGCGGCGCAGACGGTGCGCCTCCATCCCTTCCCTGCCCTTGATGAAATGCTCGTGCGGCAGCGTCCGGTCCATGAGCAGCAGCACGCCCCCGCCCAGCAGGATCGCGGCGCCCACGGTCAGGCCCGCGCCCCACGGGCCGTAACCCAGGTCCTCGCCCGCGGCGATGCCCGGCGCCACCAGCGAAAACGCGCTGGCGGCAAGCATGACGCCGGCGCCAAAGCCGAACATGCTGTCCTGCGCCTTTTGCGGAATGGTGCGGGCAAAGAGAATCGGCAACGTGCCGAGCGCGGTGGCGCCGGCCGCGACAAGCCCGCCAAGCAGCGCGTCCGCCACGTGCGGCGCCCGCACGTCCAGATAAACCCAGAGCTGGTAGAGGGCCAGGCAGGACACCATCACAGCCAGCGTCCAGACGCTGATGCTGGTGGCTGCCGGCCGTACGCGATGACGGCTGAAGGTATTCATAGGCGGCTGCGCTCCTTCGTGAAGATGCGCTCAGCCCCGTGCTGCGGCGTAGCGGCGCGAGACCTCGGGCCAGTTCACCACGGTGTAGAAAGCGCCGATGTATTCCGGCCGGCGGTTCTGGTACTTCAGATAATAAGCGTGTTCCCAGACATCCAGCCCCAGAATGGGCGTGTTGTCGTCCATCAGCGGGCTGTCCTGGTTGGCGCTGCTTTCGACCACCAGCTTGCCGGCGGGCGTCACGCTCAGCCAGGCCCAACCGCTGCCAAAGCGCGTCAGGGCCGCCTTGGTGAAGGCTTCCTTGAAGGCGGGCAGTCCGCCCAGGTCGGCGTCGATGGCCGCGGCCAGCGCGCCGTTCGGCTCGCCGCCACCCTGCGGCGACATGACGGACCAGAAGAGGCTGTGGTTGGCGTGGCCGCCGCCGTGGTTGCGCACCGCGCCGCGCACGGCGTCGGGCAATTCCTTGATGCGGGCGACCAGCGCCTCGACCGGCTCGTCCGTGTCGATGCGGGCGCCTTCCAGCGCGGCATTCAAACCGTTGACGTACGTCTGGTGATGCTTGGTGTAGTGGATCTCCATCGTCATCGCGTCGATATGGGGTTCCAGCGCGTCATAGGCGTACGGCAAGGGAGGAAGGGTGTAGGCCATGCGAGTCTCCGGCTGATCCGTCCCGGGCGGGACGAGCTTGATAAAGATCAAAACATAAATGATATGTATTTTTATTTGATATCACAATGCCGGATTGGCGATGGGTGCCGCAGCGGCGTCCGTAGCGGCGTCCGCAAAAGCGGAATGCGCGTCGCAGATTGGCGCTAAGCGCGCCGCGAAATCAAAGCGCCTGTCCGCAGGCGACGCCCGACGCCCACGCCCATTGGAAGTTGTAGCCACCCAGCCAGCCGGTGACGTCCACGGCTTCGCCGATGAAGTACAGCCCCGGAACCGACTTGGCCTGCATCGACTTCTGATCGAGGCCGCGCGTGTCCACGCCGCCGCGCATGACTTCGGCCTTCTTGTAGCCCGCCGTGCCGCTGGGCACGAGCGTCCACTGGTGAATATCCTGCGCCAATGCGCGCAGCGTCTTGTCGGGCGCGTCGGCCAGGCGCAGGGCCGCCAGGCCGGGCTTGCCGCCCTGCTCGGCCAGGTGCAGCCAGCGGTCGGCCAGCCGCTTGGGCCACAATCCCCCCAGCACCGTGTGCAACTGCTGGCGGTTGCCGGACTTGGAGGCCAGCAGTTCCTGCGCCAGGTCGCGTCCCGGCGCCAGGTCGATCACGATGGGTTCGCCCGGCTTCCAGTAGCTGGAGATCTGCAGGATCGCCGGACCGGACAGCCCCCGATGCGTGAACAACAGGTCTTCCAGGAACTCGCCGCGCGCCTTGCCCTGCCCGGTTTGCAGGTTCACTTCCAGCGCGACGCCAGACAGTTCCGACAGCGGCTGCCATTGCACGGGGTCGAAGGTCAGCGGAACGAGCGCCGGGCGCGGCTCAACGACCTTCAGGCCGAACTGGCGGGCAATCTTCAGCCCGAAATCCGTTGCGCCCAACTGGGGAATCGCCATGCCGCCCGTCGCGACGACCAGCTTGGCGGCCCGGATGACACCCTGGCTGGTGCGCAGTTCGAAGCCGGCCTCGCCCTGCGCGATCTCGGCCACCGAGCAGCCCATGCGCCATTGGACATTGCCCGCGCCGCACTCGGCGCGCAGCATGTCGATGATGTTTTCGCTGGAGTCATCGCAGAACAACTGGCCGCGATGTTTCTCGTGCCAGGCGATGCGGTGGCGCTTGATGAGCGCCAGGAAGTCCTGCGGCGTGTAGGCCGACAGCGCCGAACGGCAGAAATGCGGGTTTTCCGACAGGAAACTGGCGGGGCCGGCGCCGATGTTCGTGAAGTTGCAGCGCCCGCCGCCGGAGATCCGGATCTTCTCGGCCAGGCGCTGCGCGTGGTCGACCAGCACCACGCGCAGGCCGCGTTGACCGGCGACCGCCGCGCACATCATGCCCGCGGCGCCCGCGCCAAGCACTGCAACATCGAACATCAAGATTTCCGGCCCGCCCGTGCTTACTCTTCGATCAGGCAGTCAACGTAGTAACGCTTTTCGCCGTCCGGACCCACTTCGTCGGCCAGGCCGTGGATGTAGGTTTCGAAACCGGGGAAGCGTTCGTTGAACTCGCGCGCGAACTGCAGGTACTGCACGATGGTGCGGTTGAAGCGTTCGCCCGGGATCAGCAGCGGAATGCCCGGGGGATACGGCGTCAGCAGCACGCCCGTCACGCGGCCTTCGAGCTTGTCGATGTCGACGCGCTCGACCTCGCGGTGCGCCATGCGGGCAAACGCGTCCGACGGCTTGAGCGCGGGCACCATGTCGCTCAGGTACATCTCGGTCGTCAGGCGGGCCACGTCGCGCTCGCGGTAGGCTTCGTGGATCTGCTGGCAGAGGTCACGCAGGCCCATGCGCTCGTAGCGGCGATGGTCGCGGCAGAACTCCGGCAGGATGCGCCACAGCGGCTGGTTGCGGTCGTAGTCGTCCTTGAACTGCTGCAAGGCGGTCAACAGCGTGTTCCAGCGGCCCTTGGTAATGCCGATTGTGAACAGGATGAAGAACGAATACAGGCCGGTCTTTTCAACCACCACGCCGTGCTCGGTCAGGTACTTGGAGACCAGCGCCGCGGGAATGCCGGTTTCACCGAAGCTGCCCGACATGTCCAGCCCCGGCGTGATGACCGTGGCCTTGATCGGGTCCAGCATGTTGAAACCTTCGGCCATTTCGCCGAAGCCGTGCCAGTGGTCGTTGGCTTCCAGGATCCATTCGTCGCGGTTGCCGATGCCTTCGGACACCAGGCGGTTCGGGCCCCAGACCTTGAACCACCAGTCGTTCTTGCCGAACTCGGATTCCACCTTGCGCATGGCGCGGCGGAAGTCCAGGGCTTCGCGGATGCTTTCCTCGACCAGCGCGGTGCCGCCCGGCGGCTCCATCATGGCGGCCGCCACGTCGCAGGACGCGATGATCGCGTACTGGGGCGAGGTGGACGTGTGCATCAGGTACGCCTCGTTGAAGACGTTGCGGTCCAGCTTGCGGGTCTCGGACTCCTGCACGATGATCTGCGAGGCCTGCGAAATGCCGGCCAGCAGCTTGTGCGTGGAGTGCGTGGCAAAGACCATCGCGTCCTGGCTGCGCGGGCGATCCTGGCCGATGGCGTGCATGTCCTGATAAAACTCGTGGAACGACGCGTGCGGCAGCCAGGCTTCGTCAAAGTGCAGCGTGTCGACGTAGCTGCCGAGCTGCTGCTTGATCATTTCGACGTTGTAGATGACGCCGTCGTACGTGCTTTGCGTCAGCGTCAGGATGCGCGGATTCTTGTTGACCGCTTCGCGCGCGAAGGGGTTGGCTTCGATCTTCTTGCGGATGTTGTCCGGGTGGAATTCTTCCAGCGGGATCGGCCCGATGATGCCCAGGTGGTTGCGCGTGGGGCGCAGGAACACGGGGATCGCGCCCGTCATGGTGATGGCGTGCAGGATCGACTTGTGGCAGTTGCGGTCCACCACCACCACGTCGCCGGCCGCAACGTTGGCGTGCCACACGACCTTGTTCGAGGTCGACGTGCCGTTGGTCACGAAGAAACAGTGGTCCGCGTGGAAGATGCGCGCGGCGTTCAGCTCGGACTCGGCCACCGGGCCGGTGTGGTCCAGCAGCTGGCCCAGTTCGTCCACGGCGTTGCAGACGTCGGCGCGCAGCATGTTCTCGCCAAAGAACTGGTGGAACATCTGGCCCACCGGGCTCTTCAGGAACGCCACCCCGCCCGAGTGACCCGGGCAGTGCCACGAATACGAACCGTCCTGCGCGTACTTCACCAGCTCGCGGAAGAACGGCGGCGGCAGGCTGTCGACGTAGCTGCGGGCCTCGCGGATGATGTGGCGCGCCACGAACTCGGGCGTGTCCTCGAACATGTGGATGAAGCCGTGCAGCTCGCGCAGGATGTCGTTCGGAATGTGTTCCGACGTGCGGGTTTCGCCGTACAGGTAGATGGGAATGTCCGCGTTGCGAAAGCGCAGTTCGCCGATGAAAGCGCGCAGGTTCTTGATCGCGCTGGCCACGTCCTCGGGCGAGTCCACGTCGAACTCTTCATCGTCGATCGACAGGATGAAGGCGCTGGCGCGGCTTTGCTGCTGCGCGAACGAGCTCAGGTCGCCGTAACTGGTCACCCCGATCACCTCGACGCCCTCGGCCTCGATTGCTGCGGACAAGGCACGGATACCCAAACCGGACGCGTTCTCGGAACGGTAGTCCTCGTCGATGATGAAAATGGGGAAGCGGAATTTCATGCAGGCGCTCCTGGGGGCATGGCGAATCGGACGCGTATCGCGGCGCGAATGTACTGCGAGTAAAAAACCGTCCGAAGTCAGACGGCGCGAGCACCCGCCGGCGGCGGGAATTGCGGAATTGTAGGGCTGTTTTTCTTACAGCCCTAAGGGAAATCCCCAGAAGCGCCGGATCGGCCTATCGGATGGTCCGGGCTTCGCCCGTTTGCAGGGCTGTCATGAACATTTCAAAGTAGGCGGGGATGGCCTCGGCGGCCCCGTAGCGGATGCGCCGTTCGACCTTGGCAATGGCGCCAAAGCAGACTTCCGAGCCCGGTTCTCCGCAGACGAGAACCACGGGATCTTCGTCGTCGCAGACCTCGTACAGTCCGCCGTGCGCACGGCGGCCGACTTCGTAGAGATAGGCGGCGGCGCCGACGGTTTGCATGGGGGTCAGAGGCAGCGTGCCCAGATGGGCGGCCTCCAGCGCGTCGTCCAGCGCATGGACGCTGGACGGGGAGTAGTCCAGCAAGGCGCCGGTGGAACCGGCTGCCTCTACAAAGTCCTGCGCGGCACCCGCGACACGTGCCACGAACTCTTCCTGCACCTCATGGCGCGTCGCATCCTGGTTTGTCTTGAGGAAACCGAACATCAGTGGCTCCTTGTTCAAAACCGCAAGCGGCGATGGGGCCATTATAGGCAAGCCCGTCCTCCTATACTGCCCAAACGTTCCCTATTCCCAACACTTTGATTCCGCCATGAACGCCCCTGCCGTCCGCCGCCTGACCGCCCCCGATGCCGCCGCCCTGCGGCAATTGCGTCTGAACGCGTTGGTCGAAACGCCCGAGTCCTTCGGATCGAGTTACGAAGAGGAACACACGCTGACATTGGCGGACATCCGCGCGTGGATCTCGCCGGCCGACGACGGCGCCATGTATGGCGTGTTCCTGGGGGACACGCTGGCCGGCATCGTGGGCGTCAGCCGCCAGCGCAAGCTGAAGCTGCGCCACAAGGCGCATATCTGGAGCATGTATGTGGCGCCCGCTCATCGCGGACAGGGGCTGGGCCGCCTGCTCATGCGCGCGGCGATCGACCACGCGGCAACCATGCGCGGCGTCCGGCAGGTGCAGCTGAGCGTGACCGCCAACAACACGGCGGCGTCCGCGCTGTACGCCAGCCTGGGGTTCACGGTGTACGGCCACGAACCCGAAGCGCTTTGCGTGAACGGACAGCTCTACGATGAAACGCTGATGGCGATGCCGTTGTCGGACGGATGACCCGGCCGGTCAGCCCGCGCCTGCCCGGCGCCGCGCGCCGAACGCGCATACCTGATTGCGCCCGCCGTCCTTGGCCTTGTAGAGCGCCTGGTCGGCCGCCTTGATGACGGCGTCGGGCGCGCGCAGGGCATCGCTGCGCTCGGCCACGCCGATGCTGACCGTGACGCGCAGGGGCCGGGCGCCGCGCCCTCCCCGTCCGCCACGCCGGCGCTGGCCGATCTGGTCCGCCTTGGGACGGGCCGGCTTGTCGCGCAGGCGCATCTGGTAGGCCTCGATGGCGCGCCGGACCGTTTCCAGATGCGGCATGGCTTCGGCCGCGGTCTTGCCGGGAAACACCAGCGTGAATTCCTCGCCGCCGTAACGATAGGCTTGGCCGCCGCCCGGCACGCGCCGCAGCTGCGAGGCCACCATGCGCAGCACCTGGTCGCCCACGTCGTGGCCGTGCGTGTCGTTGAACGCCTTGAAATGGTCGACGTCGGCCATCGCCAGCGTGTAGACGCGGCCCATGCGTTGCAGCCGTTCGTTCAGCGCGCGGCGGCCCGGCAGGCCGGTGAGCTCGTCGCGAAACGCCATGTGAAAGCCTTCATGCGCCAGCGAGATGCACAGGGACGTCAGCGCCGCGGCGGACATGAGGGCCAGTTCGAGCGGCTGGGCCGCCCCGCGGGGCAGCGCCCACGCCATGCAGACAAAGCCCAGCCACTGCCCCGCCTGCTGCGGACGTCCATAGCGCAACAGCAACAGCGTCAACGTCAGGCCGGTGGCCAGCAGCGCAATCAGCGCCTCGGCCGGCACGCCCATGCGCGCCAGCGTGCCCTGCAGCGCAATGGTGCTGAACAGCTCTTCCACGCCGTCCTTGCCGGCCAGCGCGATGATCGCCGCGCCCGCGGCCATCAGGCCGACGCGCAGCGCCACGTCGATCAGCATGCTGGACCGTTCGGACCACATGGCGTTGATGGTGTAGACGAGCGACCACCAGGCCAGCACAGGCCCCATCGCCCACGGCGCGTCCCGAACCAGCGTGGGCCATGCCGCCGTGACGGCCAGCACGCACAGCATCAGCGCCATCGTTTGAGAGCGCTGATACATCAGGCAGATCGCCGAGCCGATCAGCGCCATCACCCACGGCACGAACGGCACGATCAGGCTCAACGCCGGCGGCCATTCCCGCCAGAACAGCAGTCCGATCGCGGCGGCCACCGGCAACGCGGGATAGAACAACAGGGGCAACCAGGGGATGTGGGGGTAACGCACGGATTGGGCCTTGCTAACGCTTGCAGAAATGACGTCGCCAAATCGGCAAACACATGTAATCTTTTTACGGACGCGGCAGGAGGTTCTTTAGCGCAGGCCGCGTAACGACGCGGCGCCCCACCATCACAAGGCCTCCATGAGAATCCTGGTCAATATCGATGTTCCTGATCTCGAACACGCCATCGGCTTTTATCAGGCCGCTTTCGGTTTGACGCTGAACCGCCGGCTGGGCGCGACGGGCGCCGAACTGCAGGGCGCCGACGCCCCCATCTACCTGCTCGAGAAAGCCGCCGGCACACCGGCGGCCGGTGCAGTGCGCCAGCCGCGCGACTACGCGCGGCATTGGACGCCCGTGCATCTGGACGTGGTGGTGGACGACGTGGACAGCGCGGTCGCCCGCGCGGTGGCCGCCGGCGCGCGCCTGGAGGATCCGCCCGCCACGCACGCCTGGGGCCGCATCGCGCATCTGGCGGACCCTTACGGCCACGGCATCTGCATCCTGCAATTTCTGGGGCGCGGCTACGACGAACTGGCCAGCGACGCGCAGGCTGGCGCCGCGCCGCTGCGCTTTACGCCCGCAACGCAGGCGGATTTCGAGGCGCTGCTGGCCTTGCGGATCGACGCCATGCGCGACAGCCTGGAGCGGCTGGGCCGCTTCGATCCGGACCGGGCCCGTGAGCGGCTGCGCGGCACCTTCCGCCCCGAGTGCACCTGGCACATCGAGGCAGACGGCGATCGCATCGGGTTTTATTGCCTGCGCCCGGACGGCGAAGGGTTGCGGCTGGATCATCTGTACGTGCATCCCTGTGCGCAAGGACGAGGCGTGGGCGGCCAGGTGCTGCGCCGGATCTTGCGGGACGCCGACCGCGACCGCCAGGCAGTGACCCTGAGCGCGTTGCGGGGCAGCGATTCAAACCGCTTCTATCGCCGGCACGGCTTCGTGCAGACCGGCGAAGGAGAATGGGACATCGAATACCTGCGGCCGCCGGCCGCAGGCTGAGGGATCAGGTGCGCGGCAGCGTGACGCCGCGCTGGCCCTGGTACTTGCCGCCACGGTCGCGGTACGAGGTCTCGCAGACCTCGTCGCTTTCCAGGAACAGCATCTGCGCGCAGCCTTCGCCGGCGTAGATCTTGGCAGGCAGCGGCGTGGTGTTGGAGAACTCGAGCGTGACGTGGCCTTCCCATTCGGGTTCCAGCGGCGTCACGTTGACGATGATGCCGCAGCGCGCGTAGGTGCTCTTGCCCAGGCAGACCGTCAGGACGCTGCGCGGAATGCGGAAGTATTCCACCGTGCGCGCCAGCGCGAACGAGTTGGGCGGAATGATGCAGACGTCGCCCTTGAAATCCACGAACGAGCCTTCGTCGAAATTCTTGGGATCGACGATCGTGGAATTGATGTTGGTGAAGATCTTGAATTCGTCGGCGCAGCGCACGTCGTAGCCGTAGCTGCTGGTGCCGTAGCTGACGATGCGCCCGCCATTGGCCGTACGGACCTGACCCGGTTCGAAGGGTTCGATCATGCCGGCTTCGGCCTGGCGGCGGATCCAGCGGTCGCTCTTGATGCTCATGGTGGGTGTGGTGCTAGGGATTTGAATGGGCGTCATTTTATCCCGACCGCGCCGGCCGCCTTGATTTGAGGCGGGACAGGCTTGTCCCGCCTCAAGCTTGGGCGTCTGCTCAATTGCCGAACAGCGTGCGATAGACCAGCGAAATCCCGTTGACCGAGCCGCCCTTCAAATCCAGGGACAGACCACGCGCCAGCCGGTAACTTGCCCGGCCCACGGTGTCGCTGCCCGAGAGCGCCTGCTCGACGCTCAGCGTGATGCCATTGGCGAAGTTCTTGCTGGCCACCAGGAATTGCGTGGACAGGTCGCTGCCGATGTCGCGGTTCACGTTGCCGGCCACCGTGCGGTCGGGCAGGATGCTGCCCGAGCTGCCCATGTTGCCGGTGCGCACGGCCACGTCGTCCAGGCCGAACTGCTTGTAGAACGGCTGCCCGCCGCCCAGGAGCGCCGTGCCGATCGATACGAGCAGGGCCGCGTCGCCGCCGCTTTCGTCCGGCCCCCGGCCCAGCAGCAGCCACGACAGCTTTTCGACGTCGCTGACTTCGGGATAGGACACCAGGTCGATGCGCGGCCGCTGGGCCGTGCCCACCACCCGCACGCCGGCCTCGACCAGTTCGCCCGTGCGCAGGGCCTCGATGTCCAGGATGGGATTGTCCAGCCGGCCCTGGAAGGTCAGCGTGCCGCGGCTCAGGCGCAGCCGCTGGCCATAGGCCTCGATGCCGCCGCCGCGCGTGCGCAACTGGCCCCAGCCCGTCAGCCGGCCCTCATTCAGGCGGATCTGGATGGAGCCGAGCAGACCGGCGTCCAGCCCCATGCCGGTGATGTAGAAGCGCGGCCCCATGTCGAACTTCAGGTCCATGCTGGTCTGCAGGGGCGTGGACACCTTGCCGGGTTCGTCGCCCGCGCGGATCACGCGCACGTCATCGTCCAGCGTCGGCACGCCCTGCAGGATTTCCAGGCTGAACCAGCCGGCGTCTGCGCTCAGATCGCCCACGATTTCCAGGCGCGGCATGGCCGCCCGCACGTCGACCGTGCCGGATACCATGGCGTAGCGGTCCGAGCGCTGCAATGCCGGGAAGCGGAACAGCGTCAGCCGGATTGCGCCGCCGCCGTCCATGATGTTCCAGTCGCCCTTGGCTTCCGCGTACCCGCCCTTCGCGCCGGGGTTCGTGGTGATCCATTCCTTGGTGCGCCATTCGGCCGGCATGACGCGCAGCGACGCCGGAAAGCGCAGGCTGTCCAGGATGAGCCGCTGGCCGTCCAGACGCGCGGACAGCGTGCCGTCGATCAGCCGCACGCCGTCGTCGATGCGGACCAGCCGCAGCTTGTCGCCCCGGATGGTGCCCGTCGCGCCCCATTGGCCCGCCAGCGTGCCCTGCACGTCGATGTTGGCCTTGAGCGTGCCGCCGACCTCCATGGCGTCGCCCACGAAGAGGCCCACCCAGGCGAGGTCCGCGATATCCGCGTTCAGCCGCGCCCGCAGCGGCTGGCGCGTATCCAGCGCCATGCCGCCTTGGGCGTCCACCAGCAATACCGCCGTGCCAGTGCCGTTGATCGAGCCCATCTTGTCCGTCGACAGATCCAGGCGGGCATCCAGCCGGCTGGCGTTGGCCGACGTGGGCGTGGCGGTCACGTCGACGACCAGCGTCTTCACCCCCAAGGGGATGGGCGGGTCGCCCGGAATCAGCAGATCGCCCGTACGGCGCGCGATCCGGGCGCGGCCCGCCAGGCGCCCGTCGAATTTCAGATCCCACAACAGGTCGAGCGCAATGCGGCGCTGGCCGTCGGGCACCACCGCGTTCACGCGGCCGGCATTGCGGCCCAGCTTGGCCGCGGCTTCCGGGTCGAACGCGCCGATCACCTGGCGTGCCACGGTCGCGGTGATGACCAGATTGTCGGACTGCCCGGCGGTTTCCCAGCGCTTGCCGCCGCCGCGCGAACCCTGGTGCGCCACGGTGAGGCGCTCCTTGCCCGGCAGGACGAGGCTCAGCGCGGTCTGGCCCACCTGCCATTGCCACTGCGGCGCCACCGCCGCAGGCAGGAAGGACAACGTGACCGGCCGGTCCACGGAGACGGCGAACCCGGCGGTATCCGCGCCCAGCCGCGAGAACGTGCCGCGCCAGCCCACCAGCGCCGCATCCGGCTGGCCGGCAGGTCCCCTGCCCCAGCCGCCGTTGAAGGTCAGGTTGGCCTGCGCGCGCGATTGCCCGATGATGCCCGGCCGGGGCCGGGGCGGCGTGTAGCTGGCGGTGATCTCGCCGCGGTGCGCGGCCACCGTGCCGTCGATGCGGGCGCGCACCTCCGCGCCGCCCGGCACATCCGGCCAGAAGGCGTCTAGCTGCGGGGCCTGGGCGTCCAGCGTGATCGCGCCGTTTGCCGCGCCCAATTCGCCCGTCGCGCGCACGCGGTTGCGGCCCAGCCGCAAATCCACGTCCAGGTCGTGGATCCGCAGGCCGGCCAGCGGGTCTACCGACGGATCCGGCGCGGCGCTGCGGGCAGGCGCCGGCGGGGCGCCTGTTGCAGCGGCATTGGTCGCAGCAGCAGGTTGCGCAGCGTCGGCTGCCGCAGCACCGGCTGGCGCAGCACCGGCTGCCGCGGCGACGTCCACCTGCGCCTTCAGATTCCCGCTCAGTGCTTGCCGGTTCCAGCGGCTGCCTTCTTCAAACCGCAGACTGACGGCCGCATGGCGCAGCTCGCTCAGGTTTTCGATATCGGCCTGTACATCGGCGCGTACGGTAAGCAGCGCCGGCGGAATGGCTGGGCCCGTCCACGGCGCAAGATCCAGCCGCTGCGCGTCCAGCGAGCCGACGATCCGGTTGCGCCCGGGCGCATCACCCGCCTGCAGGTCAAACTGCGCGGCCAGCGTGGACTTGTCCGGCAGCTGCGCGCGCGCCCGGGCACTGCGCAGCACCAGCGCCGTGCGCGGCGCCAGATCGGCCACCACATCCAGCACCAAATTCGAACCCGTGCCGTCCACCTTCGCCTGAATGCCGTCGAGCGATCCGGCGGCGTCGGCGCGCAGCACGACAAGGCACGTGGGCGCGGGCGGGCCCATCGCCGGCGCCGCGGGCTCGGTTTTGTCCTTGTTGCTCTTGTCGCCTTCCGCGGCGTCGGCAGGGGCCTTGGCCGCCGCTGCCGGCTTGACGGCAGTTGCGCCCTTCGCGCCCTTGCCCCCCGCATCCGCCGCACGCGCGCCTGCGCGCTTCGCGCCGTTCTGGGCTTTGGGCGCTTCCACCTTTTTCACCGGTTCGCCGTCCTTGGCGCCGGGCTGCGCCTGCCCGGCCACCGGCCCGAACACGCCGCTCAACCGGTCGGCCTGGCACAAGGGGGAATCGGGGCCCGCGCCGCGCGCCGTGACGTCCAGGCGCGCCGCGAACGGCCACGGGTCGGCCAGGTCCTGCAATTGCGCCTGGCCCGTCACATCGGCCTCGCCCACGTCGTGTCCGACCCGCAAGCTGGCAATACGCAACTGCGCGCCCTGCTGGCCCGCGGCGAACGTGGCGTTCAGGTCGTTCAGGGTGACGGGCAGCGGCTGGCCGTCCTGGGTGAACTGGAAATCGCCCAACGCCAGCCGGTCCACGGCGATGGTCACCGGCAGCTTGGGCAGGGTGAAGGGTTCGCCGTCGTCTTCGGCAGGCGGCGCCTCGGGCGAGGACACCATGTCCACGCGCACCGAACTGGCCGACAGATTGCGCACGTGCAGCAGCCGGTCGCCCAGGGCGCGCCAATGCACGGCCAGGTCCAGATCATGGATATCGATGTGCGTGCCGCTGGCCGTCAGCGTCAGCTGGCCCACGGTCACCCCGCGCAGGAGCGAGCCATTCACGTCCAGCGCCTGGCCGTCCAGCTGCTGCGCGGCCGTCGTCAGCAAGAGGCGCGTGCCGTTCTGCGAGGCCACGAGCCAGAAGATGAATCCGGCCGCCAGTGCGGCCAGCATGGCAAGCCCGGGCAGCCACCACACCAGCACATGGCGCAGGAATTTACGCACGAACTTCAAAACGCGATCCCCAACGAGAAATGCAGGCGCAGGTCGCGTTCACGCTGGCCGTAGGCCACGTCCAGGAACAACGGGCCGGCCGGCGTGCGCACGCGCGCGCCGACGCCGTAGCCCACGGACATCTTCATGTCGCCGAACGATTCGGCGGCATCGCCCGCATCCACGAACACGCCCATGCCCCAGCGCTCGTCAAAATAGTGGTCGTATTCAATGCTGCCCACCAGCAGCGTGGGCGCGCCCACCACGGCATTGTCGCGGTGCACGCCAATGCTTTGGTAACGGTAGCCGCGGATGGTGCGCGCCCCGCCCGTCCGAAAGCCAAAGTCGTCCGGGACCTGCACGTCGCCGTTGGACCACACGCGGCCGACTTCGCCGCGGATCGTCAGCACGTCCAGCTTGCCGATCGGCCACCACTTCTGGCCGCGCAGCCGCAGGCGCGTGTAGGGCTCGCCCGTATCCAGCGTAATACCCACGCCGCCGCCCACGGCAATCAGGTTGCCTTCGCGCGGATCGTATTTGTTGTCCACGTCGCGCCGCAGCCATTCGGCCGTGGTGGTCACGGTGGGCAGCGTGTAGCTGTCGCCGCCGTCGATCTTGACGTGGTCCTGCGCCAGCAGCACGCCGTAGCGCGTTTCGTATTCGACCCGGCTGTCGCCCGCGCCCTTGCGCTCCTGCGTTCGCGTGGCGCCCAGCGCGTAGCGGGTCACCTCCAGCCCCTGGATGTCGGAGCGGTCGGCCAGGATCCCGAAGGAATCGCGGTAGCCGCGCTCGGACGGCGGCAGCAGGATATCCATGAAGGCGCGCTGGCGCAGCCGGTCCACGCCAAAACCGGTTTCCATCGTGACCGGCTGGCCGAACACGACGTTCTGACGATACAGGGACTCCACCCGCACGCCGGCCTCGTCGTCCACGCCGATCGACGCGGAAAAGCGCTTGGGCGGCGCCTCCACCACGCGCACCTGCACAGGCAGCGTGATTTCGCCGTCCGAATCGAACTGCGCGGGCGGCGGGGGCAGGCCGCCCGACACCGTGGGATCGCCCGCCGGCGCGGCCGCGGCGGCGTCTTCGGCGCCCGGCCCGCGGGCACGGTCAGAGATCGGGTCCGTGGGCTGATCGGTCTGGCTGGGCGGCTCCTGCAGCGAAACGAACGCGCCGCGGAAGAAGGCGGTCGATTGCAGGTCCTGCTGCCACTGATCGAGCCGGTTCTGGTCGAACGCGGCCCCCACGTTGTAGCGGACGTAGCGATCAATCAGCGTCTCGGGCACCCGCTTCAAGCCCTGCGTGTTGAGTTCGCCCATGCGCACCTGCGGGCCGCTGTCGATGGTGACGTGCAGATGCGCGACCGCGTTGTCGGCGTCGATGTCGGCGCGCGAGGACGTCATGCGCGCCAGCAGGAAATCGCGCGTGGAAATCTCGTCCAGCAGCGTGGCCTTGGCGCGGTTCCAGTCGCTATTGATGAAGGGCTGCCCTTTGCGCAAGCTCCAGTCGTCGCGCAGCCGCTGCACGCGCTGCGCGTACTCGGGGCGCGTGATGCGGCCCGTGAACGCCAGGTTCACGGATTCGACGGTCGTGCGCTTGCCGGGCACGATGGCGATGTCCCAGGTTTCGCCTCCGATATCGGTGCCGGCCTCGAGCGTGACCTTGGGCGAAAAATAGCCCTGGGTGGCCAGCGCCGCCAGCGTCGCATCGCGCGCGCGCCGGCGCAGGCGGTTGATTTCACCGCCGTCCTGGTCT
This sequence comes from Achromobacter sp. Root170, assembly GCF_001428165.1. Lineage (NCBI taxonomy): Bacteria > Pseudomonadati > Pseudomonadota > Betaproteobacteria > Burkholderiales > Alcaligenaceae > Achromobacter > Achromobacter sp. Root170. The sequence goes on along the minus strand of NZ_LMHN01000016.1, from coordinate 267,577 downwards.
TCGGCCAGCCGCGCAATCGCATCGACCGCCTGGGTGATCGCCTGTAGCGCGGCCGGGGGCACGCCCCCCGGGTCCACAATGACTTCGGGGCGCTTGGCCAACGCCTCGCCCGCCAGCATGCACAGTCCTGCCAAAAAGGCGCGGGCAGCCCACCGCATGCTTCAGGTCGGTTGCTGGACGACGATGGAAGGAAACTTTCCGGCCATGTCGCGCGGAAGCGCCGCAACGCCCGCGGCCAGCTTTCGAGCGATCGCGCGGTACAGCGACGCAGCCTCGCTGCCGGCGTCGGACACCACCGTCGGCGTGCCGGCGTCGGTCTGCTCGCGAATCGCAAGCGTCAGCGGCAGGCTGCCCAGCCACGGCGTCTGATACTGCTCAGCCATGCGCTGGCCGCCGCCCTCACCGAAGATGTGCTCGGCGTGGCCGCACTGCGAGCAGATGTGAATGGCCATGTTCTCGACCACGCCCAGAATCGGCACTTCGACCTTCTGGAACATCTTCAGGCCCTTGCGCGCGTCCAGCAGCGCCACGTCCTGCGGCGTGGTGACGATGACCGCGCCCACGACCGGCACCTTCTGCGCCAGCGTCAGGGCCACGTCGCCCGTGCCGGGCGGCATGTCGACGATCAGGTAATCCAGATCGCGCCAGTTAGTCTGGCGCAGCAGTTGCTCCAGCGCCTGCGTGACCATCGGACCGCGCCAGATGGCGGGGGAATCGGCGTCGATCAGGAAACCGATGGAGTTGGCCTGCAGGCCGTGGCCGGTCAGGGGCTCCATGCTCTTGTTGTCCAGGCTTTCGGGACGCCCGGAGATGCCCAGCATCGTCGGCACGCTGGGGCCGTAGATATCGGCGTCCAACAGTCCGACCTTTGCGCCCTCGGCCGCCAGGGCCAGGGCCAGGTTGACGGCGGTGGTGCTCTTGCCCACGCCGCCCTTGCCGGAAGCGACCGCAATAATGTTGCGCACGTTGGGCAGCGGCTTCAGGCCCTTCTGCACCGCATGGGCGGCTACCTTCCAGGTGACGGTGACCTGCGCATCGGGCGCGCCGGCTTGCGCCAGCGCGCGCACGGCGATGTCGCGGACCTGTTCGCGGACGGCGTCGGCGGGATATCCCAGCTCCAGCGTCAACGCGACACGGCCGCCAGCCATTTGAATGTCACGATCTTTTACAGAAACGCCCAAATCCAAACCGGTATTCGGGTCTTGCGCGGCGCGCAGTGCGGCGCGGATGTTTTCTATCGTTATACTCATGTCACTATGGTTCCGTAGGCAGCGCGGCGTCTGCGGGCCGCCATCCCCTAAAGGATAGCGGATACACGGGAACCTTTCGCTGCGTTTTGCATCCGACATTCATGACCAACACACTTATCCGCTTCTTTCGTGCCGTCCTATTCGCCGCCCTGGCCTTGATCGGCATGGCGATGGCGCTGGTGTTCATGCTTTCCACGGCATTCGCCGTGGCGATCCTTTATGTGGTCGCCAAGGTGCGCGGCAAGCCCTTCGGCGTTCGCGCCTATTGGAGCCAGCGCCAAGGCGCCCGCCCTGGACCCTTCCAGTCCGCCACCGCTCCGTTTGCCACGCAACCGCGTGGCGACGTGATCGACGTCGAGGCCCGCGAAATCCGCTGACGGCGGTTTTCCACTGGCTTGCGCGTCATTGCGCGCAAGCTGGCCGTTTCGTGTTGCGCAAGGTCGCACCAGACGCCACGGCCGCTTTTCCCTCAACCCGCCTGATTCGCATCGATGCGATGGGCGGGTTGTGTGCTTTCCGGGGCCCCGCCGCGGGCAGGCCTGCGCGCTTGCCCTAAAATGGCCGCCAAATCCCTTTTCCCCTCAACCTCAGTCGACAACCATGTCTCGCACCCTCTTTGTCACCACTGCGCTGCCCTACGCCAACGGATCCTTCCACATCGGCCACATCATGGAGTACATCCAGGCCGATATCTGGGTTCGTTCGATGCGAATGGCGGGCCACACGGTGCACTTTGTGGGCGCGGACGATGCGCACGGCGCGCCGATCATGCTGAAGGCCGAAAAGGAAGGCATCACGCCGCAGGCGCTGGTTGCGCGCTACGCGGCCGAGCGCCCCCAGTATCTGAACGGCTTTCACATCCGCTTTGACCACTGGCACTCGACCGACTCGGCGGAAAACGTTGCGCTGTCGCAGGACATCTACCGCGCCCTGAAAGCCCAGGACCTGATCGAAACGCGCTCCATCGAGCAGTTCTACGATCCGGTCAAGGGCATGTTCCTGGCCGACCGCTACATCAAGGGCGAATGCCCCAAGTGCCACGCCAAGGACCAGTACGGCGACTCCTGCGAGGTCTGCGGCGCGGTCTACGCGCCCACCGACCTGATCAACCCGTACTCGGCGCTGACGGGCGCCACGCCCGTCCTGAAGTCGTCCGACCATTTCTTCTTCAAGCTGTCCGACCCGCGCTGCGTTGAATTCCTGCAGCAGTGGACCACGGGCGCGAACCGCCACGGCGGCAAGCATCTGCAGCCCGAAATGCTGGCGAAGACGCGCGAGTGGCTGGGTGGCGAAGACGGCGAGGCCAAGCTGGGCGACTGGGACATTTCCCGCGATGCGCCTTACTTCGGCATCGAAATCCCCGACGCGCCGGGCAAGTATTTCTATGTCTGGCTGGATGCGCCGGTGGGCTACCTGGCGTCGCTCAAGTCGTATTGCGCGGTCAAGGGCATGGACTTCGACGCCCTGCTCGACCCCAACGGCGACACCGAACAGGTTCACTTCATCGGCAAGGACATCGTGTACTTCCACGCGCTGTTCTGGCCCGCCATGCTGAAGTTCGCCGGCCGCAAGACGCCGGACGCCGTCAACGTGCACGGCTTCATCACCGTCAGCGGCGAAAAGATGTCCAAGAGCCGCGGCACCGGCATTTCGCCGCTGCGCTACCTGGAACTTGGCATGAATGCCGAATGGATGCGCTACTACATCGCCGCCAAGCTGAACGCGCGCGTCGAAGACGTGGACTTCAATCCCGAGGACTTCATCGCCCGGGTGAACAGCGACCTGGTCGGCAAGTACGTCAACATCGCGAGCCGCGCCGCCAGCTTCATCACCAAGCACTTTGACGGCGTGCTGGGCTATTCGGGCGACACGGCCGCGCTGTCCGCCGAATACGCCGAGCAGGCCGAGTCGATCCGCGCCGCGTTCGAGGCCCGCGAATACAACCGCGCCATCCGCGAGATCATGGCCTACGCCGACCGCATCAACCAGGCGTTCGACACGGCGCAGCCGTGGGTGCTGGCCAAGGGTCTGGCCACGGCCGAAGACGCGCAGAAGGCTGCGCTGCAGGACATCTGCTCGCGCTCGCTGGCCGGCTTCAAGGCCCTGTCGGTGATGCTGGCCCCCGTGCTGCCCCAGCTCGCCGAACGCGTTGCGCTGGAATTGTTTGGCGCGCAGGCGCCGTTCACGTGGGCCGATGCCGCGGTGCTGCCGCAGCGCGTCGCGCCGTTCAAGCATCTGATGCAGCGTGTCGAGCCGCAGATGCTGGAAGACCTGTTCGAGCCGCCCGCCGCGCCCGTCGTGGTGCCCGGCGGCGAGCCGGTGGCCGAGACCATCTCCATCGACGACTTCGCGCGCGTCGACCTGCGCATCGCGCAGATCGTCAATTGCGAACACGTCGAAGGCTCGACCAAGCTGTTGCGTCTGACGCTGGACGTGGGCGAAGGCCGCCACCGCAACGTGTTCTCTGGCATCAAGTCGGCCTACAAGCCCGAAGACCTGATTGGCAAGCTGACCGTCATGGTCGCCAACCTGGCCCCGCGCAAGATGAAGTTCGGCGTGTCCGAAGGCATGGTGCTGGCTGCCAGCCATGCGGATGAAGCCGTGGACGCCGGCATTTACGTGCTGGAACCGTTCCCCGGCGCCAAGCCCGGCCTGCGCGTGCGCTAAGCGGCGCCCCCCATGCAAAGAGCCCGCAAACGCGGGCTCTTTTTCGTTGCAGCGCCGGATCGGATCAGGCGTTGCTGGGCGCCAGCGCCGGATCCAGCGAGATGCGCTCGTCGAAAACGAAGCACTTGCCTTCGTAGCCGGGCCCGCCCGTTTCCTCGAAATACTTGAGAATGCCGCCGTCGAGCTGATAGACGTTTTCGATACCGGCCTCGTTCATGAAGATGGCGGCCTTTTCGCAGCGGATGCCGCCCGTGCAGAAACTGACGACGGTCTTGCCCTCGAGCTGGGCGCGGTTCGCCTGCACCGCCGCAGGAAACTGCGTGAAGCGATCGATGCGCCAGTCGATGGCGTTCTTGAACGTGCCCTCGTCCACCTCGAAGGCGTTGCGCGTGTCCAGCATGACCACGGGACGGCCCTCGTCGTCCACGCCTGCCGCCAGCCAGCGCGCCAGCGTGTGGGCGTCGACACCGGGCGCGCGGCCCGCCGCCGGACGGATGGCGGGATGGTTCATGCGGATGATCTCGCGCTTGATCTTGACCAGCAGCTTGCGGAACGGGACTTCGGTGCTGTGGCTGAACTTGACCTCCAGGTCCGCGAAGCGCGGATCGGCACGCAGACCCCGCAAAAAGGCGTCGATGCCGTTGGCCGCCCCCGCGAGGAACAGGTTGATGCCTTCCTCGGCCAGCAGGATCGTTCCCTTGAGCCCGGCGGCGGCGGCCTCGGCGAGCAAGCGTGCGCGAAGGTCGGGCAGGTTATCCAGCGAAACGAATTTGTAAGCGGCGATATTGACGACGGCAGTCATGGCAAAGCAGTGAAGATGGGCGATGAAGCCCGTAATAGTAATCGCTGGGCGGCGCACGCCTTCCCGGCCGCTGCCCCAGCCGCTGCACTCAAGGGCTGACGACCTGCTGCTCCACGACGGCGTCCAGCACCCAGCGCAGCGGGGACGCCCCCATCGGCGGATTCGGATCCTCGATTTCCACCACCCGCAGGCGATACCGCACCCCGGGCTGGAAGTTGAAACCGGTGATCTCGCCGTGCCAGACCTGCCAGGGTTGCGATGCGCTGTCGCGAACCTGATAGCACAGGGCGCGGCCAGCGCCGGTCTGGCAAGGCACACGCTCGGCGTTCACATAGACCAGTTTGGCGGCGCCCAGCTGGCCACCCGCGACGGGATCCACGCGCCGTCCGAAATCCAGCGTGTCGCCGGTGCTGAGCTTCCACGTCATGCGCTGCGGGTTATTGGTGTTGTCGAACGACGTGGCGGTGATGCGTGTGAGCGCCGCCAGATACGCGTGCTCGATCTGCATGACGTTTGGGGCGCAGACCATCCGGGTGGATACGGGATCGGCGCGCACGATCAACAGTCCGTTGGCGATGGTGTAGGGAGCGTTGTAGGTATTGCAGCCGGCAAAACCCATGAGGCGCGGCGAGCCCTGGTCATGGATGAACGCGGCTGTGATGGGGCGTTGCGATGCCGAAGGATGCGGCACGGGGCGCAGCGCGCCCCCGGGCAGCGTCCAGCGCGCCAGCTCCCAGTTCGTCTGCACCAGAACGTCGGATGCCGAGGCCGGCTGGAACCGTGGATCCTGGCCATCGGCCGCGCGCATCGGCGGCGACGAGCAGGCCACGAGACTCGCGCACAGCAGGCCGGGCGCCAGGCGGCGCAGAAAAGTTGGGTTGCGCATGCAGGTTCTCGAATCGCGCCTGGGCGTCGGGTCAGGGTGTCGGCGGATCCTGGCGGCGCTCGAACTCCAGCACGTCGCCGCCACGCAGATTGAATGTCAGGTGGCGCGGCGCGCCACCGCTATCCAGCGTGAACGTGTCGATGGCACGCAGCGCGCGCAGGTAATCGGCTTCCAGCTTCGCGCGCTCGGCGGGCACGCACGCCATGCGCGTGGAGGCAGGCGCGTCGATGACGAGCTTGTTGCGCTCGAGCTTGTACGTGCCGGTGTAACGGTTGCAGCCGGAGAATCCGTTGACCTGGTATTGCTTGCCCTGCGCGAGAAAGGTCAGGCGAATGGGTTCGCCGTTGTCGCCGTGCGGAATGTCGCGCAGCGCGCCGCCGGGCTGCGCCCAACGGACCAGTTCCCAACTCGTCTGCGCCAGCGAATCCTTGCTGGTGGCGGCGCTGGCGGCTGCGGCGCCTTCAGGGCGCGCACCGCCGGTGCCGGCGCAACCGGCCAACGCCGCGGTAAGCAGCGCGAGGCAGAGCAATCTGCCGTGCGGGGACAGGATGGTGGGCATGGACGGGACTCCAATGGTTCGTACCGTCGTACTGTAACCGGCCTCGCCCAGAGACGCGATTTTCTCCGTCCGACAGCGGTATCCAAAAGATGCACGATTGAGCCGGAGGTTCTAACGCTGATGATCTCCGGTTCTGCATCGAATGCCGCATGGCGGGGGGTCAAGCCGACGCGCAGAATCGATGACAGTTGATGACTCCGGCCTAAAAAGTAATACAGGGAAAGAGGAGCGGAGCCCGCGACTACCGCATGCGCAGTGTCCGGCCCATCGGGCCTGAGAACAATATCCAACGGGGAGATGCGCGATGGGCTTTTTGAGAACCTTACTGGCACTGTCAGTGGTGCTGGACCATCTGGGTGGCGGCTACGCAGACCAGTTGGTCGGCGGCAGGCTTGCCGTGCAGCTCTTCTATGTCATCTCCGGCTTCCTGATCTCGTACGTGCTGACGGCCACGGATCACTACCAGGGCGCCACCGGCAAATTCTACGCAAACCGCTTCCTGCGGCTTTTCCCCATCTACCTGTCGGTGGCGGCGTTGACGCTCACGGCCCACATCGTGAGCGGCGGCTCGTTCTTCCGCATCTACGAAGCCCTGCCCTTCAGCGCCGAAGTCTTCCTGTTCTTGTCGAACCTTTTCATCTTCGGCCAGGACTGGCTGATGTTCTTCGGCATCCGCGACTCGGCCCTGGCCTTCACGGGCAGCTTCGCTAACAGCGACGTGCCGCTGTACAAGGGCCTGCTGGTGCCGCAGGCCTGGACGCTGGGCGTCGAAATGAGTTTCTACCTGGTGGCCCCGTTCATCCTGCGTTCGCCGCGCAAGCTGCTGGCCTTGCTGGCGGCATCGCTCGCCCTGCGCGCCATCCTGATCTGGACTGGGGTCGGGCGTTCCGATCCCTGGACCTACCGGTTCTTCCCCACGGAGCTGGCGCTGTTCCTGATCGGCTCGCTGTCGCACCAGGTGGTGTTGCCGCGAATGAAGGCGTGGACACAGCGCGTCAAGCGCCTGCCCGAGCTGGGCACGGGCATCCTGTTCCTCTACGTCGTGGCGCATTTCTCGATCGGCATCAATCCGACCGTGCGCGATGGCCTGGCTGTCCTGCTGTTTGCCGCGCTGCTGCCGCTGGCGTTCCTGTTCCAGTCGCGCCACCGGCTGGACAAGGCAATCGGCGAGTTGAGCTATCCGCTCTACATCTGTCACATGCTGGTGATCATGGCGTTCAGCTGGCTGATGCACGACGTGCAGGAACACCAGCCCATGCTGTTTGCGGCCATGTCGATCACGGGTTGCATCGGATTCTCGGCGGTCTTGAACTACCTGATCGCGGATCCGGTGGAGCGCCTGCGCAGCCGTCTACGTACCGATCCGGCGGGCGGCACCGCGCCCGCGGACGCCTCGCGGCGCCCGCAAGCGCCCGCGCAGCCGATTGGGACTATTCACCGCGTGCCTTGATGTAGGCGCTGAGCACCAGCTCGATCTGCCGTTTTTCCTGTTGGCTGAGGCGGGCGTAGGCCGAATACGAGATTGTCTCGAAGGGCCAGGCGGCGGGGTTGGGGGTCTCGGCGGCGGAACCGGCTGCAATGTGTCCGTGCGGTGCGTCCACCATGGGGCCTTCGCCGGTACTCAGCCACAAGGGATTGACGCGCAGCGCGCGCGTCAGCTTGATGAGCGCATCGCTGGAAGGCTGCTGGCGCTGCCCGCTTTCGTAGTTGCCGATGGCGCTTTGCGACAGGTTGCTTGCGACCGCCAAGTCTTTTTGAGTCCATCCCTGAAGCATTCTTGCGTTGCGCAGACGATGGCTAAACGTGTCCAATCGATCAACCCGAGACATTAATTGTTTGGTTTTATTTGATTAAAGCATTTCAGTTCCGCGGCCAAATAAACGGATTAGGCCCCTATTTCCGGGCTAATCCATAAATCGCCGTGAGGCCCCCCTGGCCCCGCGTACAAGCTGCAGCGTACGCGCCCCTTCCGATGCAAGCCGCCCTTAAAAAATTCATATATTTCATTGGCTTGCAATACTTCACCAGTCATCGCGCCGGCCCCACGAGCGAGCCCGCGACAATCGCAGTGAGCAAAAAAGACGCATGAGTTTATGAGCGCAGCCGCTGGCGGAAGAGAAAATAATGTATCGGTAATACATAATACTTTTCTGATGCAAATTGGGGATCAAACGCCGTTTCAATGGCTGCAGGCGAATTCCTCCCCGGACGGGCTGTTACTGTCCGAAACCATAGAAACGTATCTTCACAAAAAAACACGCCCGTGTTTAAATGAAACACAGGCGTGCCTCCCATGAGGACTCGCGCCCACAACGGCCGGCAACGGCATGGCATGAGCCAGGCGTCCGGCATTTTCCTGGCGCCCACGGCCTGCCCGCGCCGCCTCATTGGAAGCATCAATGAACAACACGCTGGATGTCATTTTTCTTGGCAGCGACGACGCCAGGCATGCCAGACTGGTAGAGTCCCTGTCCCATCTGGGATTCAACGTCCGCCGCTGCGCCGATCTGGTGGACGTCTACGACAGATTTTCCCGCCGGCCCAGCCCGCTGGTGGTCCTGGAAGCGCCGCTTCCCGATGTGCACAACGCCGCCGTGCGCCTGCGCGCGATCGACCGCAGCCTGGGCATCGTGGCCATCGCTCCATTCCTCGACGCCGAAAGCCGCATCCGCACGCTGCTGTGCGGGGCGGACGCGTGTCTGCCGCCGGATGTCACGGGCCTGGAACTCGCAGCCGTCCTGCAGGCGCTGGTGCGTCGCGCGGTCGGGCTGGATGGCCTGGAGACGGGCGCGGATCCGCACACGGCCGAGGAATCGGCCCAGGAAGGCTGGCGGCTGGCGAACAAGGGGTGGACCCTCATCAGTCCCAAGGGCAGGACGCTGGGGCTGACGACGGGCGAACGCGACTTCCTGTCCAGACTGGTCAACGCGCCGGACCGCAAGGTCAGCCGCGACGCATTTCTTGCCGATGGGGCGGACGAAGCCGACAGCGGCATCACGCGCCGGCGCTTTGTGGATGTGATGATCAGCCGATTGCGGCGCAAGGCCGCGGCCAACCAGATGACGCTGCCGATCCGCGCGGTGCACGGATGGGGCTACATGTTTGCGGCCGACATCACGCTGGATCTGGAATACCGGGTCACGGCGCCGACCCCGCGCGCCGACGGGCGAGACGCCTGGCGCAGCGAAGAAGCGGACGCGAACGCGTCCGTGTAACCGAAGCAGCGGACGCGCCACGCGTGGCTGCAAGGGTGGCCCGGCACGAATCGCCGGGCGAAAAAAACGCGGCGCTGCCCCCGAAGGGTAAGACGCCGCGCTAAAACAACACGTGAACCCGGAGTCATCGGCCGGCACCGATGCCTTCTACCTGGATCACGCGATTCCAACATTCGTGCCTCATACTACTCACGCACGGTCCAACCGTGGCCCGCGCCGGGTCTCTAGTCCCTGCACTGGCTGCAACGTGATCAACGCCTGGCAATTCGTCCACCCTGACTGCTGGTAGGCTTTACTGCCATATCGGCGGGGTTCCTTCCGGATAGCCGCCTGATGAGGAAAGTTTATGACCTCGGACGCGTTTGCAGTAATTCTTTGTTGATAGTCTTCCATACCATATTGATATAGGAAGCTTGTGCCCTCGATGCCCCTGCCCCAGCCTCCCCTGCGCCATCGGCTCCGTAAGATACTGGCGTTCTTCCCGCCGAACTGGTGCCTCGCCTTCCTGGTGGCGCTGGATGGATACGCCTTCATGCACCCGGTGCTGCGCGAAGTCCGCGCACGCGAATATTCGTTCTGGCTTGCGCTGGACAACTGGCACGAGATCATGCGCGTGGTCGGGTTGCTGGAGATTCCGCGCCTGGTGCTTGGCGTGGGCCTGCAGGTGATTGCGCTGGGCCTGATCCTGAAAGCGCGCATTGCGTGGGCGTTCTCGCTGGTGCTGCTGATCGGCATCGGCACGTTCGCCATCCTGGGCGATGGCGGCCGCGCGGGGCTGGGCATCTATACCTTGGTGCTGGTGATCGCGCTGGTGGCGTACTGGCGCCGTTTCGACCGCGCCAGCGTGACGGCCGGGTCGCTCTTCGCCCTGGTGAGCGTGCTGTCGCTGATGATCTACGCCGTGTTCGGCACGCTATATCTGGGCAACGAATTCAATCCGCCCATCCTGGATGCGGGCACCGCGCTCTACTTTTCGATCGTCTCGATGTCCACGGTGGGCTATGGCGATATCACGCCGCACAGCGGCACGGCGCGGCTGTTCACCGCGTCGATTATCATCCTCGGCATCACCGTCTTCGCAACCTCCGTCAGCGCGATCGCCGGCCCGGTGATCGGCGGCAACCTGAAACGGCTCGTCAAAGGCAGGTTTTCCTCGGCCATGAGAAAGAACCACATCATCATCGCCGGCGCCACGCCCCTCGCGTTGAGCGTCTACCAGGGCCTGCGCAGCCGCAACGAAGAAGTCACCGTCATCGTCCCGACCGGCGTGGCGCACGACTACCCGGCCGCCACCGACCTGATCGAAGGCGACCCCTCGAGCGTGGACGTGCTGCACGTAGCGGGCGTGGCGCGGGCGCGCTATGTGCTGGCGCTGCGCGACGACGACGCCGAGAATGCGTTCATCGTGCTGGCCGCCAAGGAAGCAACCGGCGCGGACGGCGCCAAGACCGTGGCGCTGGTCAACACCAGCAAGCACCTCGAAAAGATCCGCCGGGTGCAGCCCGACCTGGTGTTTTCGGTGCAACTGCTGGGCGCGGAAATGCTGACCCGCGCGATCAACGGCGAGCCAATGGACAGCCAGGCCATCACCGACCTGTTCTTCGCCAAGCCATCAACCGACGCCAAGCCCGCTTGACCGCAGCTGCGGCTCGCCCAACGGCGCGTGCCGCGCATACCACGCCACGAATTGATCCGACGGCATGGGCCGCGCAAACAGGTAACCCTGGATGAACGCCACGCCGCGGCCGCTGAGATAGCGGAACTGCAGGTCGGTTTCGACGCCTTCGGCCAGCACCGCCAGACCCAGCCGGTGCGCGAGTGTGATGATGACGTCCAGCACCGGCGCGTCTTCGCCCGTGGGTTCGATGGCATGCACGAACCCCTTGTCGATCTTCAGGTAATCCACCGGAAACCGCTGCAGATACGACAGCGAACAATGGCCGGTGCCGAAATCGTCGATGGCCACACGCACGCCCTGCGCGCGCAAGGCCTCGATATTGCGCCGGGCCTGCCCGTCGTCGGTGACCAGACTGCGTTCTGTGATCTCCAGCACCAGGGTTGGTTCACGCTGGGCGATGTTGGCCGCAAAGCGCTCGATGTCGCCGGTGAATTCGGGGCAGGACAAATGCGCGGCGGCAATGTTGACGCCCACATGAAAGCCGGGCGGCGTGTCCCAGTCGCGCATGTCCCGCTCGATCAGCGCGAACAGATGGCGCGTCAGCGGGACGATCATGCCATTGGTTTCGGCGGCGGCGATGAAGACGTCGGGCCGCACGGCGCCCACGCCCGGCCGCTCCCAGCGCAACAAGGCCTCGACCCCGCTGCACTGGCCCACCGCATGGCCGAAAACGGGCTGGTAATGCACGCGGAATTCATCAGCGACGATGGCGCGGCGCAATTGCTCCTTGAAGGACTGGCGGTTGACCTGCTGGCGAAACGCCGCCACGGCCAGGCCGAGGCCGAGCAGCGCCGCGGCGGGCAGGTAGGTCATCAGCAGTTGCTGCCACGCTTGCACGACCGCTTCGGCCGGCGCGCTGACACTGAGGGTGACCGGCGCGCGGCCGTCGGGGTTCGTCGTCTCGGTGTAGATCACTTCGCGGGGCGCGCCCGCTGCCCCCTTGAGATCATTGTGGATGGGCACGCCGCCCTCTCCCACTTGCACGTCGATCTGGTAATCGCGCAGATTGGATAGCGCGTTCAGCAGATCCTGCACGTACCTGCCGTCGACCACCACGACCGCGCTGTGGCCTTCGACCCCGGGCCGGCCCAACAGCACGGCGGGACGTTCCGGCGCCAGCGGAGTTCCGGCCACCGTGATGAGCCAGCGGTCCGGGGATCCGCCCACCGACCATCTGCGAAATTCCGACACCGCGTAATCGACCTTGCCGACCGCCGACGAGCAATACATGCGCTCGCCGCGGACCAGCACCAGGGACCGGACATACGGGTTCAGCGACCCCCAGCGTTGCAGATCGGGCAGTGCCTCGTCGCAGGACAGGGCGGTCAGCGGCGCCACGCGGTCCAGAAGTTCCCAGGACTGCGTCAGGATGAGTTGCGTCTGGACTTGAACGATGCGCGCGGCCGACTCGGCGTCATGGCGCTGTTCCTTCTGGGCATGCCACCAGGTCCAGGCCACGCAGACGATCACTGGCAGCACCAGCGCCAGGGCCACGGGCAGATAACGCCACGACGGTACGCGTTCCATCAGGCCTGGTGTCGGCAAGGGGTCTCCGCGGCAGTAAAGGGGCCATTAGTGCGGGTGCATCGATGCGATGGGACACCATGCGCGGCGCGGCGTCAAGAACTGCGTGCAGCCCGCCGCTGCCGGGCCGCCGGGGCCAACAGTTCGACGATCATCGCCACATGGGCCTCGCGGCGCGCCGCGAGGCCGAGCTCGTCGTCCGGCCCCAGCAGCGCGGCCATGACCACGGTGTGCACCACCGGCGCCAGCAGCAGCCAGGGTTCGCGCAGCGCAACGCTGTCGCGGCACAGCCCCCGCCGGCGGGCCAGCGCCAGCAGACGGCCCAGGTCGGCAAGATGCGCCTCGGCGGTTTCGTGGCGCCAGCGCGCCGCCAGATGCGGCACCCTGCCGCTTTCGGCTAGCAGCAGCCGCAGCGTGCTGATCATGGCGGGATTGGCGAGGCTTTCATGCAGATGATCAGCAATGCGCTCGGCCAATGCCTGCACCGAGGCGGCGCTGTCGACGATGGCCGGGATATCGAGGGGCGCGGGCGCGAGGTGGCGTTCGAGCAGCGCCTCGAAGATGGCTTCTTTGCTTGCGAAATGCGCGTACAGCCCGCCCTTGGACACGCCGGCGCACAACGCGATGTCGTCCATGCGCGTGCCCGAGTAGCCCGCTCGTGAAAATTCCCGCAGCGCGGCGTCCAGAATCTGGCCGATCCGCACCGGCGGCGGCAGGCGAGTGCGCGGCCTGTCCATGTCTGATTGCTCCAGGGTCACGATGCGCCCATTACATACCGACCAGTCAGTCGCTAGATTGATTCGCGTCAAGGAATTTTGCGGCCGGATGGGCACAATAGGCACACGCCCTGGCGCCGGAACCGTCCGTGCCGCAAGGCCAAAAGCCTGCCGCGCGCGAGACGCTTCCGCCCCCCGAGCCGGAGACCCGCCGCATGACAGCAACCGCGTTTTCCGCTTCGATACCTCCTCGTCTAGCCGCCGCCGCCCTGACGCTGCTGATGGCCGCCGGCTGCACCTCGCTCGCGCCCGACTACCAGCGCCCAGCCTTGCCGGTGCCGCAGGCATATCCCCGCGACAGCCAGCCGCCAGCCGGCCCGCTGGACGCCGTCCAGCCCGCGGCGGCCCCCGCGTCCATCGCCGCGCCCGCCGCCGCCCGCATCGCCTGGCAGTCCTACTTTCCCGACCCCGCGCTGCAAGGCCTGATCGCCACCGCGCTGGAAAACAGCCGCGACCTGCGCGCGGCGTTGCTGCGGGTCGAGGAAGCGCGGGCGCTGTACGGCATCCAACGTTCCGACCAGTTCCCCACCGTGGGCGTGCAGGCGCAAGGCTCGCGGGCGCGCGTGCCGGGCGACCTGAATGTGACGGGCCAGCCGCAGGTTTCCAGCCAGTATCAGGTCGGCCTGGGCATGGCGACCTGGGAACTGGATTTCTGGGGACGGGTGCGCAGCCTTAGCGATGCGGCGCTGGAAAACTATCTATCGACGCAGGCGGCGGCGCAGGCGGCCACGCTGAGCCTCATCGCCCAGGTGGCGGACGGCTACCTGCGGCTGCGCGAACTGGACGAACGCCTGGAGCTCACCCGCGAGACCATCGACTCGCGCGCGGAATCGCTGCGCATCTTTCGCCGCCGCTTCGAGGAAGGCGCCATCTCGAAGCTGGACCTGACGCAGGTCGAGACGCTGTGGCAGCAGGCCAAGGCATTGGGCACGGAACTGGAACGTTCGCGCGCCGCACAGGCGCACACCCTGGAGTTGCTGGTGGGTGCGCCGCTGGATCTGCCGGCCGGTCCGGCGCGGCTGAATGACGAGGCGGTGATGCGCGACCTGCCGGCGGGGCTGCCGTCCGACCTGCTGACCGACCGGCCCGACATCCTGGCCGCGGAGCATCGGCTAAAGGCCGCCAACGCCAACATCGGCGCGGCCCGCGCCGCCTTTCTGCCCAGCATTATGCTGACCGGGGCCTTCGGCACCGCCAGCGCCGAACTGGACGGACTGTTCGCGGGGGCAAGCCGCGCCTGGAATTTCGCGCCCAGCATCAACCTGCCGATCTTCGATGCCGGCCGCCGGCAGTCCACGCTGGACCTGACCGAAGCGCGCCGGGATTTGGCCGTCGCCAGCTACGAACAGACCATACAAAGCGCATTCAGGGACGTGTCCGACGCGCTGGCGTCGCGCCGCTGGCTGGCCGAACAGGTGGACGTGCTGCGCGCCACCGTGGCGGCGCAGGCCGAGCGCACCCGCCTGGCGCAGTTGCGCTACGACCATGGCGCCTCCCCGTACCTGGAAGTGCTCGACGCCAAGCGCGATCTCCTGGCCGCGCAGCAGCAGCTGGTCGAAACGCGCCGCGCGCTCCTGTCCAGCCGCATCGGCCTGTATGCCGCGCTGGGCGGCGGGTCGCTGGCGCCTGAAGCGCCTGACGCGGGCACGGCCCAACGCTGACGGGCCCGACGCTGAAAAGCCCAAAGATCAAGGACACGCCGACATGCCTCTACCCAAACGAAAACTGGTCTTGCTGATTGCCCTTGTGGTTGCCGCAGCCGCCGGCTACTACGGCTGGCGCATGTTGGCGGACACCGGGCCGGGGCCTGGCTTTGTCAGCGGCAACGGCCGGATCGAAGCCACCGAGATCGACGTGGCCACGAAGCTGGCGGGCCGCGTGCAGGAAGTGCTGGTCACGGAGGGCGACTTCGTCGCGGCGGGCCAGCCGCTGGCGCGCATGCAGATCGACACCCTCCAGGCGCAGCGCGAGGAAGCGCGGGCGCAGCATCAGCAGGCGGTCAATGGCGCGGCCAGCGCGGCGGCGCAGGTGGCGCAGCGCGAAAGCGACAAACGGGCCGCCGAAGCCGTCGTGGTGCAGCGCGAAAGCGAGCTGGACGCGGCGCGCCGGCGCCTGGCCCGTTCGCAGACGCTGTCCAAGGAGGGTGCCTCGTCGATCCAGGAACTGGACGATGACCGCGCCCGCGTGCGCAGCATGCAGGCGGCGGTGAACGCCGCCCGTGCGCAGGTCACGGCAGCCGCCGCAGCCATCGACGCGGCCCGGGCCGCGCAGGTCGGTGCCCAATCGGCAATTGCGGCCGCGCAGGCCACGGTGTCGCGCATAGACGCCGACATCGCCGACAGCGAACTACGGGCCCCGCGCGCCGGCCGCGTGCAATACCGCGTGGCGCAGCCGGGCGAGGTCCTGGGCGCGGGCGGCAAGGTACTCAACATGGTCGACCTGGCCGACGTCTACATGACGTTCTTCCTGCCCGAGCAGGCCGCGGGCCGCGTCGCGCTGGGTCAGGACGTGCGCATCATCCTGGATGCCGCGCCGGAATACGTTATTCCCGCCACGGTGTCGTTCGTGGCCAGCACCGCGCAATTCACGCCCAAGACCGTCGAAACCGCCAGCGAACGCCAGAAGCTGATGTTCCGCGTCAAGGCGCAGATCAGCCCCGACCTGCTGCGCCGCCACCTCACGCAGGTCAAGACCGGGCTGCCCGGCGTGGCGTGGCTGAAACTGGACCCGGATGCCCAATGGCCCGGCTATCTTGACGTCAAGGTGCCCTGATGTCCCCGGCCGTCCCGCCCGTCGCCTCGCTGTCCGATGTCGGCCTGCGCTATGGCAAGACCCAGGCGCTGGACGGCATCACGCTGGATATTCCCGCCGGACGCATGGTCGGACTGATCGGCCCGGACGGCGTGGGCAAGTCCAGCCTGCTCGCGCTGGTGGCGGGCGCGCGGGCCGTGCAGCAGGGCAAGGTCATGGTGTTGGGCGGCGACATGGCCAGCCGAAGGCACCGCGAGGCCGTCTGCCCGCGCATCGCCTACATGCCGCAGGGCTTGGGCAAGAATCTCTACCCCACCTTGTCCGTGGAAGAAAACCTGCAGTTCTTTGGCCGCCTGTTCGGCCATGACGCGGCCGAGCGCCGCCGCCGCATCGACAGCCTGACCCGCAGCACCGGCCTGTCGGCCTTCCTGTCCCGGCCCGCGGGCAAGCTGTCGGGCGGCATGAAACAGAAGCTGGGGCTGTGCTGCGCGCTGATCCATGATCCGGATCTGCTCATCCTTGACGAGCCCACGACCGGCGTGGACCCGCTGGCGCGCGCGCAGTTCTGGGATCTGATCAACGAGATTCGCGCGCAGCGGCGCGGCATGAGCGTGATCGTGGCGACTGCCTACATGGACGAGGCGCAGCGTTTCGATTGGCTGATCGCCATGGACGACGGCCGCGTTCTGGCCACCGGCACGCCCGCAGAATTGCAGGACCGCACCGGCGCGCAGACGCTGGAAGCGGCCTTCATTGCGCTGCTGCCCGAGCAAAAGCGGCGCGGCCACAAACCCGTCGAGATCGTGCCGCTGGCCCTGGACGAGGACGCCGGCATCGCCATCGAGGCGCGCGACCTGACCATGCGCTTTGGCGACTTCGTGGCCGTGGACCACGTCAACTTCCGCATCCGGCGCGGCGAGATCTTCGGGTTCCTGGGTTCGAACGGCTGCGGCAAGTCGACCACCATGAAGATGCTGACGGGCCTCTTGCCCGCCAGCGAAGGCCAGGCCTTTTTATTCGGGCAGGAGGTCGATCCGCGCAACATCGACACGCGCCGGCGCGTGGGCTACATGTCGCAGGCCTTTTCGCTGTACGGCGAACTGACCGTGCGGCAGAACCTGGTGCTGCACGCCCGGTTGTTCCACGTGCCGGAGGCCAACATCCCCGCGCGCGTGCAGGAGATGGTCACGCGCTTCGGGCTGGACGGCGTGCTGGACGCGCTGCCGCAGAACCTGCCCATGGGCGTGCGCCAGCGGCTTTCGCTTGCCGTGGCGATGGTGCACAAGCCCGAGCTGCTCATCCTGGACGAGCCAACGTCGGGGGTGGATCCGGTCGCGCGCGACGGATTCTGGAACCTGCTGATCGAACTGGCCCGCAAGGATCACGTCACGATCTTCATCTCGACGCACTTCATGAACGAGGCCCAGCGATGCGACCGCATTTCGCTGATGCACGCGGGCAAGGTGCTGGTCAGCGCCGCGCCCGACGAAATCATTCGCTTGCGCGGCGCAAGCTCGCTGGAAGCCGCCTTCATTGCCTACCTGATCGACGCAGGCGCCGGCACTGCGGCCGACACGGGCGCGGCGCCCCCCATGGAGGACGCCGCCCCGCCCGCCCAGCCGGCCCGGCGCGGGTTCAGCCTGCATCGCGCGTTCAGCTACATGTGGCGCGAATCGCTGGAACTGCAGCGCGACCCCGTGCGCGCCACGCTGGCGCTGCTGGGCTCGCTCTTGCTGATGTTCGTGATGGGCTACGGCATCAGCCTGGACGTCGAAGACCTGCGCTATGCGGTCATGGACCGCGACCAGACGGGCCTGAGCCAGAACTACAGCCTGAATCTGTCGGGGTCCCGCTACTTCATCGAACATCCGCCCATTGCCGATTACGCGGACCTGGACGCGCGCATGCGCAGCGGCGAGCTGTCGCTGGCCATCGAGATTCCGCAGGGCTTCGCGCGCGACATTGAGCGCGGCAAGCCCGTGCAGATCGGCGTCTGGATCGACGCGGCCATGCCGCAACGGGCCGAGACCATACGCGGCTATGTGCTGGGCATGCATCAGGGCTGGCTGGCGCAGCAGGCGCGCGAGCGGCTGGGCGCCAGCGCGCAGCTTCCCGTCAGCGTGGAGACGCGGTTCCGCTACAACCCCGATGTGCGCAGCCTGCCCGCCATGGTGCCTGCCGTCATTCCGCTGCTGCTGCTGATGATGCCGGCCATGCTGACGGCGCTGGCCGTCGTGCGCGAAAAGGAATTGGGCTCGATCACCAATCTTTACGTCACGCCGGTGACGCGGCTGGAATTCCTGCTGGGAAAACAGGCGCCGTATGTCGCGCTGGCGATGCTGAACTTCCTGCTGATGGCCCTGCTTGCCGTGACGCTATTCGGCGTGCCCATCAAGGGCAGCTTCGGCACGCTATTGCTCGCCGCGCTGATCTACAACGTGGTGGCCACCGCCATTGGCCTGTTGGCCTCCACGTTCACGCGCAGCCAGATCGCCGCGCTGTTCTTCACGATGATCGGCACCCTGGTTCCGGCCGTGCAGTTTGCCGGGCTGCTCAACCCCGTGTCGTCGCTGGAAGGCGCGGGCCGGCTGATCGGACAGGTCTATCCCGCCACCCACATGCTCATCATCAGCCGCGGCGTGTTCAGCAAGGCGTTGGGGCTGCATGACCTTTACCCCTCGTTCTGGCCGCTGCTGATCTCCATTCCCATCATCCTGGGCGCGTCGGCGCTGCTGTTGAAAAAGCAGGAGACCTGACATGCGGCACCTGGCGAACATCTACCGCCTTGGCGTGAAAGAGCTCTGGAGCCTGGCGCGCGACCCGATGATGCTGGTGCTGATCGTCGTGTCGTTCACGTTGATGATCTACACGGCGGCCACCGCCGTGCCCGAAACGCTGCACAACGCGCCCATCGCCGTCGTGGACGAGGACCAGTCGCCGCTGTCCGCGCGCATCGTCTCGGCTTTCTATCCGCCGCATTTCACGCCGCCGCAGCTTGTGACCCCGGCGCAGGCGGACGCCAACATGGACGCGGGCCGCCAAACGTTTACCGTCAACATCCCGCCCAACTTCCAGCGCGACGTGCTGGCCGGCCGGCCGGCGCAGATCCAGCTGAATGTCGACGCCACCCGGATGAGCCAGGCGTTCACGGGCAGCAGCTACATCCAGCAGATCATCACCGACGAGATCAACGAGTTCGTCAGGCGCTATCGCGCGCCCACCGAGCTGCCGGTTGAACTGGCGGTGCGCATGCGATTCAACCCGAACCTCACCCAGTCGTGGTTCGGCGCGCTGATGGAGATCATCAATAACGTCACGATGCTGTCCATCATCCTGACCGGCGCCGCGCTGATCCGCGAGCGCGAACACGGGACCATCGAGCACCTGCTGGTCATGCCCGTCACGCCCACCGAAATCATGGTCGCGAAGGTCTGGTCGATGGGGCTGGTCGTACTGGCGTCCGCTGGGCTATCGTTGACGTTCGTGGTGCGGGGCCTGCTGCACGTGCCGATCGAAGGATCGGTCGCGCTGTTTCTGGCCGGCGTGGCGCTGCACCTGTTCGCCACGACCTCGATGGGCATTTTCATGGCTACGCTTGCACGCAGCATGCCGCAATTCGGCATGTTGCTCGTACTAGTGCTCTTGCCCCTGCAGATGCTGTCCGGGGGCACCACGCCGCGCGAAAGCATGCCGGCGTTCGTGCAGAACATCATGCTGGCCGCCCCCACGACGCATTTCGTGGAACTCGGCCAAGCCATCCTCTATCGCGGCGCGGGCATCAGCGTCGTATGGCAACCCTTCCTGGCGCTGGCGCTGATCGGCGCCGTCCTGTTTGCGTTATCCCTGGCGCGTTTTCGCAAGACCCTCAGCCAGATGGCATGAGGCCCGTGTGTATTCGTTTCCCCTTACCACTTTCATAAAAGGACGGATGATGAAGAAAGCAAATGCCTCCCTGCCCGATGGCCTGACCGGCGCCAACGTCGCCTTCTGCCAGCGCCTGGCCCAGCTTGCGCAGGAAAGCCAGCAGCGCTGGCTCGAAATGGGCCAGCGGCTGGCCAGCGACAGCTCCGGCCTTGCCGCCCTTTCCCCCTTGCCCCCCACCGCCAACTGGCAGGACGCCATGCCCGCCATGGGCGAACTCGCGCGCAAGCGCTGGCAGACCCAGCTGGAAGCCAGCCAGGCCCTCACGCACGCGGCGCTGCAGGAGCAGGCCACCTTGGCCGCCGGCGTGGGCGAAGCGATGTGCGAATGGTTCAAGCAGGCCAACGGCGCGGCTGCCGACAATTCACCGCTCGCGCAGATGTGGTCCGTGATGACCAAGCAGATGGCGGCCGCCTGCGCCGCCATGCAGGACGCCAACCAGCAAGGAGGCCGCCATGACCTCTAAGCGCACCGCGCTCATCACGGGCGGCACCGGATGCCTGGGCCGCGCCATCGCCGTGGCGCTGCACGACGCGGGCCACGACGTCATCGTCACCTACCATTCCAGCGAGGCCGCCACGCGCGGCTGGATCAAGGAAGAAGCGGCGAAAGGCCGAACCTTTTCCTCGTACAAGGTGGACGTGGCGGACTTCGACGCCTGCCAGGCGCTGGCCCGGCGACTCGAAGAGGACGGCCGCCAGATCGACATCCTGGTGAACAACGCGGGCATCACGCGCGACGCGAGCCTGCGCAAGATGAGCGCGCAGGATTGGGCGGACGTCATGCACAGCAATCTGGATTCCATGTTCAACATGACCCAGCCGCTGTGCGGTCCGATGGCGGATCGGGGCTGGGGCCGCATCGTCAACATCTCGTCGGTGAACGGCAGCAAGGGCGCATTCGGGCAGACCAACTACGCTGCGTCGAAGGCGGGCATTCATGGGTTCACGAAGTCGCTGGCGCTGGAAATGGCCCGCAAGGGCGTGACGGTGAACACGGTGTCGCCCGGCTATCTGGCCACGCGGATGGTGCAGGCCGTGCCGCCGGAAGTCATGCAGGAAAAGATCCTGCCGCAGATCCCGGTGGGGCGGCTGGGCGAACCCGATGAAATCGCCGCGCTCGTCGCGTTCATCTGCAGCGATGCGGCCGGTTTCATGACGGGCAGCAACGTGGCCATGAATGGCGGCCAGCATATGTATTGATGCGGCCGTTCTCTCAGCGTCCCGGCGCCTTGCGCTGCGCCTGCATCTGCGCCCGCAACGAGATCGCGTCCGGCCGCATGGGCAGCGCCAGCCGGCCCTGGCGGTCGATGGCGCCCCATTCTCCGCCCGTCACGAAGCTGTGTTCGCCGTCGCGCGTGCGCTCGATGCGGCAGCCCTTGCAGACCGCGGCCAAACCGCCTTCGAAGCGGTCGACCCAATCGTAGGGCGTGGCCAGCACGCGGTTGAGCTGCTTGTCGTAGTAGGCCATGCCGCCGGCCCAAGGCCCGCGGGTGAGGCCTTCCTCGAAGTCGTCGGCGCTGTTGTCGAACGTGACCACGGCCACGGCGCGTCCGTCGGGCCGCACCCAGTGCCACGAGCCGTTGGCCGTGGCGGGCGACAGGCCATCGTCGCCGAAATCCATGCGCGCCAGCACGGCGGGCCGGAATTCGACGCTGTCCTTCGTGGCGCGGGCGCAGTGCTCGACGTGTTCCAGCGAGCCTTGCGCCTGCCTGTCCGCAAAGAAGCACGCGACGTCATATTCAACGGCGTGGCCCGGGGTGAGGGCCAGCGAGGTGAGCAGGGCGGCGATCAGCATGCGGGGCATCCTAGCATGGCGCCCGCGTGCCGATCGGCATGCTCGCCGTCCAGAAAAAGGCGGCCCGCGGGGACCGCCCTGCCCTTCAGTTGGCCGTGGCGCCCGAATCCTTGACCGCCTTGGCCCAGGCCGCCATCTCGGTCTGGATGAACTTGCCGAATTCCGCCGTGTTCACGCCGGAGGCGCGCGCGCCCTCTTCCATCAACCGCTGCTTGACCTCGGGCGCCGCCAGCGCGCCGGTCAGCGCCTGGTTCAGCCGCGCCACCACCGCGTCCGGCGTGCCGGCCGGCGCGACGATGCCGTGCCAGGACACCGCCTGGAAGCCGGGCAGGCCGGACTCGGCCATCGTCGGCACGTCGGGCATCGCGGACGAGCGCTCCGGCGAGGTCACGGCCAGGGCACGCAGCGATCCTGCCTTCACGTGCGGCAGCACGCCCGGAATGGTGGTGAACATGAAATCGATCTGCCCGCCGATGAGATCCGTGATGGCGGGGCTGCCGCCCTTGTAGGGCACGTGCGTGAACTGGAGCTTGGCTTCGCTCTTGAACATCTCGCCGGCCAGATGCCCCGGCGTGCCCGCGCCTGCCGAGCCCATGTTGGTCTTGTCGCCTTGCGACCGGATGAAGGCGATGAGTTCCTGCACGTTGGCGGCCTTGACGTTGGGACCGACGACCAGCACGTTCGGCACGGTGGCCAGCAGCGTGACGGGCGTGAAGTCCTTGACCGCGTCGTAGGAAATGCGCGAATAAAGCGACGGGTTGATGCCGTGCGTGCTGGCGGTGGCCAGCAGCAGCGTGTAGCCGTCCGGCGCGGACGAGGCCACCTGCTTGGCGGCGATGGTGCCGTTGGCGCCGCCCTTGTTGTCGATCACGATGGTCTGGCCCAGCGTCTTGGCGGCTTCGGCAGCGACGGTGCGCGCCAGAATGTCGGACGTGCCGCCGGCCGAATGGGGCACGACCAGCGTGATCGGCTTGGCGGGATAGGTTTGCGCCATCGCCGCAGGCAGGGCGGGCGTCAGACAGGCGGCCAGCGCGCAGCGCGCCAGCAAACGAGTGCGGAACATTGATGTCTCCAGGGTTGTGGCCGGCTGCGGCGCCTCGTGCGGGCGCCGTCAGGCTGGCGATAAGGCCGGTCCGGTCAGTCCGAACCGAGCTGCAGCTTGTTGGGCTGGCGTTTCTCGATGGACCACTTCAAGAGCGCGGCCGAGCGGTAGATGCCATGCGCGAACTTGCCGTAGGGCAAGGTCAGAAACAGCGCCATCACGACGCCCAGGTGGATCGCCAGCAGCAGCGCCATTGCGCTGCCGTCGCGGCCGGCCAAGAGCGCCAGGCCCGTCGCGCTGGTCAGGAACAGCAGCACGATGAAGCCACGGTCCATCGGCTTTTGCGCCGCGTCGCCCTGCAGCGGATGGCGCTTGACGTTCAGCCACAGCAAGCCGGCCGGCCCGATCAGAAGGCCAATGCCGCCCGCGGTGCCCAGCAGCACGGGCGCGCTCAGGATCGGATACGGCGCCTGCTGGCCCAGCAGATAGTGGTACAGCGTGGCGACACAGGTGGCCGCAAAGCACAGCATGAAACCGTAGAAGGTGAAATGGTGGAACCGCCGGCGCCACAGCGTGAAGGCATCGTCGGCGTTGTTGCAGCCCTTGCCATGGCCGCCGTCCAGATAGCGCAGCCGCAGCGCGTCGTGTGCCGCCTCGGCCACCGCCGCGCCGGAGGCCGCCCCCGGGCTGACGTTGCGCCAGAAGCGGGTCACCCCCACCGCCAGCGCCAGCATCGAAAAGCCGAACACCACGCCGAACATCAACGCCAGCGTGTTGTGCGGAAAGACGGCGTAGAAGTTGCCGGCCATCGGCTCATGGAAAAGGCCGCCCGCCATCACCACCGCCAGCACCAGGAACAGCGCCAGACCTGCGGCCGTGGCCAGCGACAGCGCCAGGCCATTGCGCTTGTACAGCGTGCCCAGCGCGGCGGGCCAAGCGTAATCGGTGTACGTCTGCATCCGCACCTTGGCCATGGCTTGCGGCACGTTGACGGCGAATTCGTGAGGCGGCGCGTACTGGCACGCGTGCAGACAGGCGCCGCAGTTGTGGCACAGGTTGGCCAGGTAGTTCAGGTCCGCCTTGCCGAATTCCAGGCGGCGGGTCATGGCGGGAAACACCGCGCAGAAGCCTTCGCAGTAGCGGCAGGCGTTGCAGATCTGCATGACGCGCGACACTTCGGTTTCGTCGCCGGTCAGCGTTTCGGTCAGCGGCCTGGCGCCCCGGGCATGAAAGCGCACCGGCTGCTCGGCCGGGGCCGCGGGCTGGGCAGGCATTGAACCCGTCTGACTGCTGGAAAAGGACTGCGCCTCGCGGGCCAGGGCTTCAAGCTGCTTCATGGTGTGCTCCCGCATGTTTCTGGCTGAGCGCCGCCGCCGCGGCGCGGGTGCCGGCAATGCGGCCAAATGCCGTGCCGATGGACATGCCCACCCCGGCGGTATAGCCCTTGCCCAGCACGTTGCCGGCCATCATTTCGCCGGCGACAAAGAGGTTGTCGCTGGGCGTGTCGTTGAACCGGACCGCGGCGGTGTCGTCCACCTTCAGGCCCAGGTACGTAAAGGTGATGCCGGGACGCAGCGCGTAGCCGTAGAACGGCGCAGTGTCGATTGGGCGCGCCCAGTGCGTCTTGGCGGGCGTCACGCCTTCGGTATGGCAATCGTCCAGCGCCGTGTGGTCGAACTTGCCCACGCGGCACGCGGCGTTGTAGTCGCCGATGGTCTTGGCGAAGGTGGCCGGATCCAGGCCCAGCTTTTCGGCCAGTTCGGGCAGCGTGTCGGCTTTCACGCCCGGAAACACGGGCGGCATGAAGCGGCCGATCGCCTTGGCGTCGATGATGGAATAGGCGATCTGGCCGGGCTGCATGGCGGTCAGGCGGCCCCAGATCGCGTAGCGCTTGGGCCAGAAGTCCTCGCCTTCGTCGTAGAAGCGCTCGGCGTCGCGGTTGACGACCACACCCAGCGACACGCAATCGATGCGCGTGCAGATGCCGCCGTCGTACAGCGGCGCGCGGGCGTCGATCGCCACGCAGTGCGATTGCGAAGGATCGCCGATGCCGTCGGCGCCGGCGTCCAGCATGAACTTGAGCAGCACGCCCATGTTGAAGCGCGTGCCGCGGATCAGGAAGTTGTCGGCCGGCCATTCGCCGCGCTCGTTCTGGCCCCAAGCCTCGCGCAGCCATTCGCGGTTGGACTCGAAGCCGCCCGCGGCCAGCACACAGGCGCGGGCCTCGATGCGTTCGGCGCCGATGCGCGCGGCCACGAAGCGGCCGTTGTCCAGCTCTAGCGAATCGACCGGCGCGTTGTAGCGGACCTGTACGCCCAGCGCTTCGGCGCTGCGGTAATAGGCGTTGACCAGCGCCTTGCCGCCGCCCATGAAGAACGCATTGGTGCGGGCCACGTGCAGCGCGCCCGACAGCGGCGGCTGGAAGTTCACGCCGTGACGGCGCATCCAGTCGCGGCAGGTGGAGGATTCGCGGATGACCAGCCGAGCCAGGTGTTCGTTGGTCTGCCCGCCCGTCACCTTGAGCAGGTCCTGCCAGTATTCTTCTTCGGGATACGCGTCGATCAGCACGTCCTGCGGCGCATCGTGCATGCAGCGCAGGTTGCGCGTGTGCTGCGAGTTTCCGCCCCGCCATTCCTTTGGCGCCGCTTCCAGCAGCAGCACGCTGGCGCCGGCTTCGCGCGCCATCAGGGCCGCGCACAGCGCCGCATTGCCCCCACCAATCACCAAGACGTCAACCATGCCATCTTCCCCAGTTCAAGGGGCAGACTCTACGCAGGGGCGCGCCGCTGCGATAGCAGGCGGGCGTCAACGGGTGTTCACGATTCGTGAAGAGTCACCACCGCCCACTTGCCCTCCCGCGCCAGGGTGCGAGAGACATCGGCCATGACCAGGCGGGCGGCCAGCGCCGCGGGCGACAGTTCCTCGTCGGACAGGCTGGCCAGCAGGTTCGAACGAAACAGGTGGGCATCGTCGATGCGCGCCATCTGCAACTGGCCGGGCGCGATGCGCGCGGTGGCCGAGCTGGGCTGGATCGTGGCCGCGCCGCCCTGCCGCACCACGTCCATGAGCAGCGACAGGCCGTCGACCTCGGCCACCACCC
Source organism: Achromobacter sp. Root170 (assembly GCF_001428165.1). NCBI lineage: Bacteria > Pseudomonadati > Pseudomonadota > Betaproteobacteria > Burkholderiales > Alcaligenaceae > Achromobacter > Achromobacter sp. Root170. The sequence continues at coordinate 241,609 of NZ_LMHN01000016.1, read as the reverse complement.
GGGGCGTGTGCCCCAGTTGCTGGAACGCATTGTTGACCAACGCCCGCAGGCCGTGGCGGCCGCTGGGCAGCACCAGCGGCAGGTCGGCAATCGCCTCCAGCCGCGTCGTGTCGCCAAACGGCACGCCGGGCATGTCGGGCCGGGCGAACAGGAACAAGGGTTCGTCCAGCAGCGGCATCACGCTCCAGCGGCGCGCGGATTCGGCGTGGAACACGATGGCCAGGTCCAGCAGGCGGCCGTTGAGCATGTCGGTCAGATGCCCGGACAGCGCCTCGACCAGGTGCAGCCGGATATCGGGGTAGCGCTCGTTCATGGCCTGCAGGAACGGCGCCCCCAGCACGGCGGCCGTGGTGGACGGCAGGCCGACGCTGACGTGGCCCGCCAGCCGCGCCTGCTGGGCCGCCTGGACGGCGTCGTCGGCGTGGCGCAGGGCCAGCTGCGCCTGCCGGAAGAACGCCAGCCCCGCGTCCGTGGGCACGACGCCGCTGGCGCTGCGCTGCAAGAGGCGCGTGGAGAGCTCGCCTTCAAGGCGGCTGATCTGCTGGCTGAGCGCCGAGGTGACCATGCCGATCGACATGGCCGCCCGGCCGATGCTGCCTGCCTCGACCACCCGCACAAAATAACGAAGCTGGCGCAGTTCCATGGGTCAGCCCGGGATGGTCAGTCCCTTGGCGACCGCCGGGCGCGCAACGAATGCGTCCAGCACGCGCGCGACGTTCTTGAACGACGAAAAGCCGACGAGATCGCCGGCGTCGTAGAACCCCACCAGGTTGCGCACCCAGGGAAAGATCGCGATATCGGCGATGGTGTACTGGTCGCCCATCACCCAGTCGCGCCCTTGCAGGCGCTGGTCCAGCACCGTCAGCAGGCGCTTGGACTCGTCGACGTACCGGTCGCGCGGCCGCTTGTCCTCGTAGTCCTTGCCCGCGAACCGATGGAAAAAGCCCAACTGGCCGAACATCGGTCCGATGCCGCCCATCTGGAACATCACCCATTGCAGCGTTTCAAAGCGTCCGGCCGCGTCGGCAGGAATGAACTGGCCGGCCTTGCTGGCCAGGTACACCAGGATCGCGCCGGACTCGAACAGGCCAAGCGGCTTGCCGTCCGGCCCGTTCGGGTCGAGGATGGCCGGAATCTTGTTGTTCGGGCTGAGCGACAGGAACTCGGGCGTGAACTGATCCTTGGTATCGAAGGCGACACGGTGGACCTCGTAGGGCAGACCCGTCTCTTCCAGCATGATCGACGCCTTCACGCCGTTGGGCGTCGGCAGCGAATAAAGCTGGATGCGGTCGGGGTGCTGGGCGGGCCACTTCTTGGTGATGGCAAAGTCGTCTAGGGAGGACATGCGGGGTTTCTCCGGGGCAGGCGGGGTTGGGTGACGACAATCCTAGCGCAAAACCCGGTGCAATCCCCACCGCAGCGCGGTTGCCGCCACCGCAATGGGCAGCACCATGGGCCATTGCGCCAGGAACAGCTCGCGTGTCGCCTCGCCGGGAGCCCAGGTGTTGCCAAACACCTGCGGCGACGGCGGCGCCAGATACAGGGCAACGAGGGCCGCGGCAAAGGTCGCCAGCAGGCGCCAGGGGGGGGATCGCCGCAGCCGGGCCGGGCGCTCGGCCAGGATCAGTACGATGACGCCCGCCAGCCCGGCCAGGACGGCCTCGGCGTAGAAGTCGCGCACGCCGTACAGGTAAGGCGCGACGGGGACGACCCAGCCATAGGCGCCGGTCGTCAGCACGGAGGTCAGGCAAGCGCCGAACAGCGCGGCGGCGAAGGACAGGAGAAGCAGGTCGAGGGTTCGCGCTAGGAGTTTGGGCATGAGCGGATGGCGGCAAAGGCGTGGCGGGAGGATGCCATACGTTCCTGCCGAGCGCTGGCCGGGGCGTGGAACGGGTTTGTGATGCACAATCCGCCTCGCGCCCGCAAGGCGGCGCCCTGCCCCGCAGGTCACCCCATACCGCCGTGGCGCCCGCCGCGCCCGGCGCCACTGGCAGTCTCCATGAAGCACCCGCAGCAACGTTCCGGACAACCCGCCACTTTCCATCGCCGCCTCATCCCGGCCCGCGCAGATTGGCGCATGGGGGCCGCGGCGTCATGCCTGGCCGCCGCAGCGTGGCTGACCGGTCCGGCCGCGCACGCCGCGGGCCAGAACACCGCGCAAGCGGTATCCGGCACCCCGGCGTCGCCGGCGGCCGACACCCTGCGCACCACGCGCAGCCTGACGCTGACGCTGTGGGACGGCAAGCGCGCCGCCCCCGCGCCCAACACGCCGTACCGCGCCTTCGTCACCGGCAAGGACGACGCCATCCTCGATACGCCTTCCGGCGACGGCATCCTGCACGGCGTCACCGATGGCGAGGGACGCACGGCGCCGATCCGGACGACGCTGCCGCACGCGGAGGACGACTTCACCCTGATCCGCCGCATCGGCGATGGCCCGTGGGGCCACTTCTTTCAGCTGCACAGCAGCGGCTCCCCCGAGCCCTTGCCCGGCTGGCCGTACATCATGACCATGCGCCAGCGCTGGGGCGAAGCCTGGGTGGACCTGGGCTACACCAACCGCCAGGGCGCGACGGCCTACTTCAGCCACGACGTGCCGGCCGGTGCGATCTCGCTGCACATCGACGCGCAGGTCACGCGCGACGGGCCGTGCTTTGCCGAGCTGGACGCCGTCAACCGCGCGTTCGCCCGGAACGACGCCGAGGGCGCCCGCGCCCTGATCGACGGCATGCGCTGCACCCGCAGCGCCGACCAGAAGCTGGACCTGGCGCGGCTGCTGCTGGCCGCCGGCCAGCCCGGCCTGGCGCGCCATTGGCTGCTGCAGGCGCGCCAGGGGCCATTTCCGGACATGTTCAAGCCCGTCGACCCGGGCGAGCGGCGCAAGCGGCTGGAAGTGGCGCGCCTGCTGGGCATGCCGGATCTGGTGTTGCAGGAGTCGAACGTGCTGCAGGACAGTGCGGCCGGCAAACGCGGGGCGCGTGCCGCCGGCGCGGTGGACCTGGCGAACAACACGGCCTATTACCTGGCGGACTTCCCGGACTACCTGCCGCAAGCCGAGGAGCAGGCCCGCCGCTCGCTCGACCGCGTCGGCCCGCGTCCGTACAACCAGGGCACGCTGGGGTGGATTTTGGCCTTGCGCGGGCAGACCGCCGATGGCCTGCGCCTGATGCACACGGCGTACCGCGACCTGCCGCGAGACGAGGAGATGGTGGCCGACTACGGCCTTGCGCTGTGGCGTAGCGGACAACCGGACCAGGCCACACGGCTGTGGGACGAGGCGCAGCGCGAATGCGTGTGGGGCGTGCGCATGCACGCCGCCTTGCGGGAGGCGGGATACCCGCACCCGTACTTCCTGCCCGCGGATTCCGATGCGGTGAACGGCTATCGCGCACGCTGCGCGAAACCGCGGATCAAGGCGAAGACGGCAGGCCTATAATCCGCCCATACGCTGCGAGTAACGCGCCTGCTGAGGGGCAGCCGCAGGAGACCTTTATGAAATCCTTCCCGACGCGCCTGCTTTCTCTCGTTGCCGCCGCACTGCTCCTTGCCGGCTGCGGCACTGGCCCCGGCGGACCGCCCCACCCCGGCGCGATCAATCCCTACAGCACCGGCGGCTTCCGTGACGCGGGGCCCAACTATCCCGATACCGGCCGCTGACGCCGCCGCACCCGCCCGGCGTGCAGGCCCCCCTGCCGCCGCCGTGACGGCCCGAACCGCATAACAGCTTTGCGCCCGCGGGCCCCTCCCGCGGCGCCCGCCAACTCCTAGACTGCCTGCACATACCGCAGTCAAGGAGAAGGCTTTGCAGCCGCTGTTATCGAATCTCAAAGTGCTGGACCTGAGCCGCATCCTGGCCGGTCCGTGGGCCAGCCAGATCCTGGCCGACCTGGGCGCTGACGTCATCAAGGTCGAGCGGCCAGGCCAGGGCGACGACACGCGCACCTGGGGCCCGCCGTTCCTGAAGGATGAAGACGGCCAGGACACCCGGGACGGCGCCTATTTCATTGCCACCAACCGCGGCAAGCGCTCCATCACGCTGGACCTGCAGACGCCCGAAGGCCAGGCGCTGGTCAAGGACCTGTGCCGCGACGCGGACGTGGTGCTGGAGAACTACAAGGTCGGCACGCTGGCGCGCATGGGGCTGGACTACGAGTCGCTGTCCAAGATCAATCCGCGCCTGGTGTATTGCTCGGTGACCGGTTTCGGCCAGACCGGACCGCGCGCCGCCGAACCCGCGTACGACTTCCTGATCCAGGCGATGGGCGGCCTGATGAGCGTCACGGGCGAACGCGACGACCGCCCCGGCGGCGGCCCCCAGAAGGTGGGCGTGCCGATCGTGGACCTGACCACCGGCGTGTACGCCGCGCTGGGCATCGTGGCCGCGCTGTTGCGCCGCGCGCAGACCGGCAAGGGCGAGTACATCGACGTCGCCATGCTGGACGTGCAGGTGGGCCTGCTGGCCAACCAGGCCATGAACTTCCTGCTGGGCAACAAGGTGCCGCGCCGCACCGGCACCGCGCACCCGAACATCCAGCCGCAGCGCACGTTTGCCTGCGCCGACGGCGACATCGTCATCGTGGTGGGCAACGACGGGCAGTTCGCCACGCTGTGCGAGATGCTGGGCAAGCCCGAACTGGCGCAGGACCCGCGCTACATCACCAACAGTCAGCGCGTGCGCAATCAGGACACGCTGGATCCCGTGCTGGACGCCATCTTCGCCAGCCAGCCGCGTGCCCACTGGCTGGCCGCGCTGAAAAAGGCGGGCGTGCCGGCGGGGTCGATCAATACCGTGCCCGAGGTCTTCGAAGACCCGCAGGTCGTGCACCGCGGCATGCTGCGCCGCCTGCCGCATCCGGCCGCCGGCTCGGTGCCGCAGGTGATGAACCCGCTGCGATTCGGCAGCTCGGCCCTGCGCGCCGATGCCGCGCCGCCGCTGCTGGGCCAGCACACCGCCGACGTGCTGGCCGAACTGGGCCTGTCCGCCGAGCAGATCCAGGACTATCGCGACCGCAAGATCATCTGAACAACAAAGGAGAGAGACATGAGCATGCCGGAGAACCTGGCCGGGCCCTACACGGCGCTGGACGTCGCGATCGCCGACGGCGTTGCCACCATCCTGCTGGCCAACCCGCCCGTCAACGCGCTCAGCACCGAGATGATGAACGAGCTGTCCTGGGTGCTGGACCGCATCTCGGAAACGCCCGAGGTGCGTGCAGTGGTGCTGTCGGGCCAGGGCAAGACGTTCTGCGCGGGCGCCGACCTGAAGAACCGCGCGGCCACCATCAAGGGGCCGGGCGACCTGCCGCAACACTCGCGCCGCACGCGGGAATGCTTTCATGCGATCCGCGAGTGCGCCAAGCCCGTGGTGGGCGCAATCAACGGCCCGGCGCTGGGCGCGGGGCTGGCCATCGTGGCCTCGTGCGACATCCTGATCGCCGCCTCCACCGCAGTCGTGGGTCTGCCGGAAATCAACGTCGGACTGCTGGGCGGCGGCCGCCACGGCATGCGGCTCTTTGGCCATTCGCGTCTGCGCCGCATGATGCTGACGGGTCTGCGCGTGGACGGCGACGAACTCTACCGGCTGGGCATCGTCGAGGCCAGCGTCCCTGCTGAAGCACTGATGGACCGCGCAATGGAACTGGCGCGCGAGCTGGCCAGCAAGAGCCCGCTGGCGTCCGTGCTGGCCAAGCAGACGCTCAACGCCATCGAAGACATGAGCCTGCGCGACGGCTACCGCTACGAACAGGACATGACGGCGGCCATCGCCAAGACCGAGGACGCGCAGGAGGCGCGCCGCGCCTTCCTGGAAAAGCGCGCGCCGGTGTTCCAGGGCAAATAACGGGAGCCGCCATGACCAGTGCATTGGAAGGCGTGAAGGTCCTGGACCTGAGCCGCGTGTTTTCCGGGCCGTGGGCTGCGCAGATGCTGGCCGACTTCGGCGCCGAGGTCATCAAGGTGGAGCGCCCCGGCCGCGGCGACGACGTGCGGCACCAGGGCTATCCCATGCCGGACCGCGACGGCAAGCCCAGCCGGGAGACTTCTTCGTTCGTCGCGATGAACCGCGGCAAGAAATCCGTGACGCTCGATATCTCGCGGCCCGAAGGCCAGGCGCTGGTGCGCCAGCTTGCGCAGAAGGCCGACATCGTCATCGAGAACTTCAAGGCGGGCGACCTGAAGCGCTACGGGCTGGACTATGCCTCGCTGTCGGAACTGAATCCGCGGCTGGTGTATTGCTCGATCACCGGCTTTGGCCAGACCGGGCCCTACAGCCATCTGCCGGGCTACGATCCGATCTTCCAGTCGATGAGCGGCCTGATGAGCGTGACCGGCGTGCCGGACGGCGAGCCCGGGGCGGGACCGGTCAAGGCGGGTTATTCCGTGTCGGACCTGACCGCGGGCTTTTATGCGGTGGCGGCCATTCTTGCCGCGCTGCGGCACCGCGACCAGATCTCCGGCGTGGGCCAGCACATCGACCTGGCGCTGCTGGACGCGCAGATCGCGGCCATCTCGCACATCGGCATGAACTACCTGGCCAGCGGCCAGCTGCCCGCCCGCATGGGATCGGCCTCGCAGATCACCGCGCCGTTCCGCGCCTTCGAGTGCCGCGATGGGCATCTGATGGTGGCGGTGGGCAACGACTCGCAGTTCCGCAGCTTCTGCAACGTGATCGGCCTGCCCGACCTGGCCACCGACCCGCGCTTTGACACCAACCCCAAGCGCGCCGCGGCGCAGGCCGACCTGTCCCGCCAGATCGAGCCGGCGATGCTGGCGCGCACGGTGGCGGACTGGAACCAGGCGCTGGCAGCTGCCAATGTGCCGTGCGGCCCGATCTACACCATGGATCAGGTCTTCGAGGATCCGCAGGTGCGGCATCGCCAAGTGCTGGGCAGCGTGACGCATCCGGCGCTGGGCCGCATGCCGGTTGTGCGCAATCCCATTCATTTTTCCGGCACGCCCATCGCACTGGGATTGCCGCCCCCCATGCTGGGCGAGCACACGGCCGACGTCCTGCGCGCCGAGCTGGGTCTGACCGACGCGGCGATCGCGCAACTGCAGGCTGAGGGCATCGTATGAGCGCCGCCGACCACGAACTGATCGAGGAAATCCGCGACAGCGCGCGCGACTTTCTGCAGCGCCGCGACCAGCGGCAACGCAAGCGCCGCACCCCGGGCGGCGATCGCGCGTACTGGCAAAAGATTGCCGCCGTCGGCTGGCTGGGCATGAGCGTGCCCGAAGCGCTGGGCGGTCTGGGACTGGGCTGGCACGCCATGGCCGCCGTGCTGGAGGAAGCGGGTCGCGCCCAATTACCCGAGCCGCTCGTCGGGGCGGGCGTGCTCAGCACGGCGCTGCTGGCGCGCGTCACCCCGGCGGGCGATGCCGCTACCCGCGACGCGTTGCTGCAAGCCTTGTGCGCAGGTGAAAAAGTGGTGGGCCTGGCCTGGCAGGAAACCGAAGGGCAGCTTGAGGCCGGCGAATCCGCCGGGGCGTTCGGCGTCACGTTCACCGCGCGCGAAGGCGCCTATGTGCTGAACGGCGAAAAGCGCCACGTCGTTCCCGGCGCGGACGTGGACGGCTGGCTTGTCACGGCCGATGGCGAAACGGGGTCTGCGCTCTTCCATCTGCCCGCCGGCACGCCCGGCGTCACGGTGCAGACGCACGAACGCGCGGACGGCTCACCGGCCTGCCATCTGACGATCGAGTCCGCGGTGGTTGGCGGCGAGGCGTTGCTGGCGCGCGAGGGCGTGCTGGACGCGGTTGACGAGGCGCTGGACTACGGCCGCCTGATGCAGTCCGCGGAACTTGTGGGCATCGCGCGGCAGGTGCTGGCCGATTCGGTGGCCTACCTGAACACGCGCAAGCAGTTCGGCCAGACGCTCTCGTCGTTCCAGGCGCTGCAGCACCGTCTGGTGGACGCGACCCTGCAGGTCGAGCTGGCGTCCAACAGCCTGCTGGACGCGTTGAACGCCCTTGCCGCGGCGCCGGGCGACGTCAAGGCGCGCAAGGCGGCGGCCAGCCGGGTCAAGGCCCGCGCCGCACGCGCCGGCATCGACGCGGCGCGACTGGCCATCCAGCTGCACGGCGCCATCGGCTACACCGACGAATGCGACGTCAGCCTGTATTTCCGCAGCGCCCTGCACCTGGCCGCCTGGCTGGGCAACGCCACGGCGCATCGACAGCGTTATGGCGTGCTGGCAGCCGACCCGGCGCCGGAGACGGACGATACGGCGGAGGATGCCGCCGACGGCAACGACACCACCGATTTCCCGCGCGACGCAGATTGGAACGCCATGCCGGAAGCGGCGTTCCGCAAGCTGCTGCGCCGGTTCTTCCGCGCGCATTACCCCGATCACCTGCGGCACGTGCCGTGGCGGCTGCATTGGGACGAGATCAAGGCGTGGTACTTCACCTTGTCGCGACAAGGCTGGATTGCGCCGTCGTGGCCGCGCGAGCATGGCGGCATGGCGCTGTCGCCCGCCCGGCAGATCGCGTTCATCGAGGAAGCCGAACGCTACGGCGTGGCGCGCGCGCCGGACCAGGGCCTGGTCATGCTGGGTCCCATCCTCATCCGCTACGGCACCGAGGCGCAGCGCGCGCGGTTTCTGCCGGGCATCCTGTCCGGCGAGGCGGTGTGGGCGCAGGGCTACTCGGAACCAAACGCTGGATCGGACCTGGCCTCGCTGCGCTGCGAGGCGGTGATCGACGGCGACGAACTGGTGGTCACCGGCCAGAAGACCTGGTCCACGCTGGCGCAGGACGCGACGCATATGTTCATGCTGGTGCGCACCGACAAGACCGTGAAGAAACAGGCCGGCATCAGCTTCCTGCTGGTGGACCTGAATAGCCCGGGCGTCAGCCGCCGGCCGATCCGCACGCTGTCGGGCCACGAGGAGTTCTGCGAGGTCTTCTTCGACCAGGTCCGCGTGCCGCGCGCCAACGTGGTCGGCGAACTGAACGCGGGCTGGGGCATCGCCAAGGCGCTGCTGGGGTTTGAGCGCCTGTTCAGCGGCAGCCCCAAGCACGCCAGCCACGCCCTGCAGCAGATCTTCAGCCTGGCGCGCCAGCGCGGCCTGCTGGCCGACCCGGCGTTCACCGACCGGCTGGCCGAGTTGCGGCTGGACAGCGCCGACCTGACCGCCATGTACCGCGTGTTTGCGGACATGGCCAAGGCCGGCCGCCCGCTGCCGCCGGAACTGTCGCTGCTCAAGATCTGGGCCACCGAGACGCACGAGCGGCTGGGCGCCCTGCTGATCCAGATCGCCGAGGAATACGGCGGCGCGGCGATGCGTCTGGGCTATGGCAACGGCGGCGTGCAGGCGCTGGCGCCTTACGTCAACGCGCTCGCGGCCACCATCTTCAGCGGCACCAACGAGATCCAGCGCAACATCTACGCCAAGCAGGTTCTGGGCCTGCAGGGCGCCTGACAATGACAACGCGCCGGCCCGAGCCGGCGCAACCGGAGAGAGACACATGAAAAAAGCAACCGTACTGGCGGTGGCGGCAATGATCCTGGGCGGCGCCGCCGCGCCTGCCGCCCACGCGGCCCAGCCGTGGCCAAGCCAGCCGATCCGGCTGATCGTGCCCTACCCGCCCGGCGGCTCGGTGGACAACCTGGCGCGCCTGCTTGCGCCGTCGCTGGGCGAGCGCCTGGGCCAGACCATCGTGATCGAGAACAAGGCCGGCGCCAGCGGCACCATCGGCGTGGACGCCACCGTGCGCGCCACGCCCGACGGCAACACGTTCGGCTTTGGCGTGCCGGGCGCAATCACCGGGCTGCCCCACGTCATGAAGGTGCCGTACGACGTGTCCAAGATCCAGTACGTGTCGCTGGTCGCGCGCATTCCGCAAGTGATCATGGTCAACCCGTCGTTGCCGGATACCACCCTGGCCGCCTTTGTCGACAGCGCCAAGAAGCATCCCGGCAAATACAACTACGGCTCGGCCGGCAATGTCACCACCCCGCACCTGGGCGGCGAACTGCTCAAGCAGCAGACCGGCATCGACATCATGCACGTGCCCTACAAAGGCGCCGCGCCGGCGGTGACCGCGCTGCTGTCCAACGAGGTGCAGATGTTCCCCGGCGATGCCTCGGCCGCGCTGGGCTTCATCAAGGCCGGCAAGCTGCGCGCGCTGGCCGTGGCCAGCCCCGAACGCTTCGAGGGCCTGCCCGACGTGCCCACCACCAAGGAGGCCGGCTTTCCCGGCATCGTCGTGGAGTCGAACTACGGCGTCATCGCGCCCACCGGCACGCCCAAGGACATCGTGGACAAGATGTCGGACGCGATCGCCAAGTCGCTGGCCGACCCGGCGCTGCGCCAGAAAATGATCGACCAGGGCGCCATCCCCGTCGCCACGTCGCCGGACGCCTATCGCGCCCTGATGGAGGCGGAGTCGAAGAAATGGGGCGAGGTCATCAAGCGCGGCAAGCTGGGTCTGCAATAACGCCATGCCCGCGCGCTTTTGCCGTACGCTTATGCCGATTCCACCGACTGCCGACCTGCGCCATCGACCATGCCATCCGCAAAAGCCACGGGCCTGAGCCTGGACCTGACCGCCGACCTTCACAAATGGCGGGCCTTCCTGGCCATCGCGGAACTGGGCAGCATCACGCGCGCGGCGCTGTATCTGGACCAGGACCAGTCGGTGCTGAGCCGCCGCATCAATGCGCTGGAACGCGAGTGCAATGCGCGGCTCTTTAACCGCACCGGGCGCGGCGTGAACCTGTCGGAAGTGGGCGAGCGCCTGTTCCCGCTGGTGCAAACGCTGCTGGGCGACGCCGAACGGCTTGAGCTGGAACTGAACGGCGAGGCCCGCGAACCTGCCGGCGAGGTCACGCTGGGCCTGTTGCCATCGACAGCGCACCCGCTTATCCGCCGGCTGTTTTCGCGGCTGCGCCAGCAGTTTCCCAAGGTGCATCTGAAAATCCTGGAAGGCTCCAGCGGCCAGATCGAGGAATGGCTGACCGACAGCCGCGTGGACATCGCCATCCTGTACCGCTACGGCGACAAATGCCCGCCCGGCGAGCAGGCGTTGGCGTCCGTGGACTCTTATCTGGTCGGCGCGGCGGGCGATGCGCGCACGCAGGCCGGCGAAGTGACGTTTGATCAGCTGGACGGGCTGCCGTTCATCCTGCCCGGCGCGCCCAATGGCCTGCGCAACGCGCTGGACGGCCTGGCGCGGGCGCGCAAGATCACCATCGCGCCCCTGATCGAGGCCGACTCGCTTCCGCTCATGAAGTCCATCGTCGAACACGAGAAGATGTACACCGTGCTGCCGCTGCACGCCGTCTGGCAGGAAGTGCAGGAGGGACGCCTGAGCATCGCCGCGCTGCGCGATCCCACGATGAGCCGCATCATCTCGATGGCGTTCTCGCGATCGAAGGGACCCGGACGCACGGTCACGGAAGTTGCCACTCAGATCGAGGCGCTGGTGCGCGAGATCGGCGGCGAAGGCGTCTGGCACGCCAGCCCGTAAGCGGCGTCCACCAGTGGGCTAAGGATGCGGGTTCAGCGCGGGGGCTCAGCGCCCCCGCTTGTATTTATGCGAAGCCGTACAGACGCTCGGGGTTGTCCACCCAGACCTGCTTACGCAGCGCGTCGTTGCCCAGCCAATCGTGCGCCAGGTCCACCAGCGCGTCGGCCGACGGCGCCGCCGCCCCCATGCGCACGAAGGGCCAGTCCGATCCCCACAGCACCTGATCCGGATTGGCGGCAGTGAAGGCATCGTGGATGAAGCGCGCGTTTTCATAATCGGGCGCGGCCCCCACCCGGCACACCGTCAGCTTCATCCAGATCCTGCCGTCGGCCAGCAGCCCGCGCAGCAGCTGGAACACCGGATCGGCCTCGCCGCGCGCCGGCACCAGGCTGCCGAGGTGGTCGATGACCAGCGGCAAATCCAGCTTTGCCAGCTCGGGCAGATGGCGCAAATAGATATCGCACGGCGCCCACAGCTGCGCGTGCAGGCCGAACTGTTTCATGCGCGGCGCAAGCGCCGCGACCTGATCGAATCCCACGCTGCCGGGAAACAGGTTTCCCGCGGGGTCGCGCGCCTCGACGAAGCGCAGGCCGCGCACGCCGCCGTCATGCAAGGCTTGCAGCTGTGCATCCGTGACGGACGGGTCTGCCACCGCGATCCCGCGCAGGCGGCCTGCTCCCTCGCGCAGCGCGTCCAGCAAGGCATCCGGGTTCGTGCCATAGGGCGCCGGCTGCACCAGCACCCCGCGCGATGCGCCCAGCGTGTCCAGCATGCGCAGATAGCGCGACGCCGGCGCGTCCGGCGCGGCGTAGGACGAGGGATGCTGCAGGGGAAAACGGTCGTAGGGACCAAAGACATGGCAATGCGTGTCGCACGCGCCCGCCGGCAGGGCGTGGCGCGGCGTCACCGGCATGCGGGGCGTTTCCACGCTGTCCGGCACATAGGCACGGGCCTGCCCGCCTGCGGCGGGATTTGCGGCGGCGCTCATGGCTGGCTCCCGGTCAGGGGCGCAAGCCGGCTCAGCACCGGCGCGCCCGCCTGGCGCGGCGTATCCAGCGGCGGCGGCGCGTCGTCGGGCATCGGGATCTCGTGCGCGTTCAGCGTCATGGACACCATCGTGTAGTAGCCGATCACGGCGGTCAGTTCCACCACGCCCACGGCGTCCCAGCGCGCGACGGCCTGCGCATACAGGTCGGGGTCGACCTGGCCAGTCTCCTGGATCTGCCGCGCAAACTCGTAGACCACCGCATCGTCGGCGTTGTCGAACACGGGCGTTTCGCGGGCCTGGATCGCGTCCAGCACGGCGTCCGAAATGCCGGCGGCGCGCGCCGCCTGCGCATGAATGTGCCATTCGATCTGGCTGTTCCAGCGGCGCGCCGTCACCACAATGGCCAGTTCGCTGACGCGTGGCGCCAGGCTGGTGCCAAAGCGCAGCAACGCGCCCAGCGCCTGCCAGCGCTCGGCCAGTTCCGGGCTGTGCAGCGCGGCGCGCAAGGGGCCGACAAGGCGTCCGCGCGGACCGGAGACGATCTTCTCGTACACGCGCTTCTGGTCGTCGGTCATGGTGTCTGGCGTGGGCAGCGGGATACGGCTCATCTTCGTCCTCTCGTTACGGGGTTTCGTCGGGCTGCGTGCGCATCACGGACGGGCGCGCGGCAAACCGCGCGTGCCAGGCCGCCAACGCCGGGTGGCCGTCGCGCCAGGCGATATCCGGGAAACGATAGTCCTTGTACGACAGCGCGCAGCCGATGGCGATCAGGCCCAGGTCGAAGCGGCTTGCCTGCAGCGCGGGCGCTTCGGCCTCCAGCGCAGCCAGCACCGCCCGGGTCTTGAGCGCAAAGGCGTCCAGCCACGCGGGCGTCTGCCGCGCCTCGGGCTTGTTGCGTTCCTGGCGGAACAGCAGCAGCGCGTCCAGAAAGCCGTCGCCCAGCGCCTGGCGCCGTTCGGCGGTCAGGCGCGCCTGCGGGTCGGCCGGCAACAGGCCGCAGCCCGTCAGCGCGTCCAGGTAGGCGCAGATGACGCGCGAGTCGTACAGCGGCTGGCCATCGTCCAGCACAAGCGTCGGCAACTTGATGAGCGGATTGTCGGGCACCAGGTCCAGGTTAGGCTTATCCATCGCGACCGGCGTGCGCACGAGCGTCACGCGGTCCTCGATGCCGGCCTCGTGAATGACGATCATCACCTTGCGCACGAAGGGCGATCGCGGCGACCAATGCAGTTTCATCGACAGGCTCCAAAAGGGTTCAAGGTCTTCTCGGGCATTCAATGCCCCTGCGCGGGCCGCACGGCGGGATCGTTGGCCGCGTCGGGCGTGCGCATCTGAAAGAGATCGCTGGTGTGCGCGTACCAGCCCGCGCCGTGCATGCGGCCTAGAAGGCGCAGCGCGGGCGTGTCCACGTAGAATCTTTCGGCATTGAGCAAGGCGTCGTCGCGCAGGTACAGCGCCACAACGCGCGCCAGCACGATCACGCGCTGCGGCGCGGCATCCAGCACCTGCCAGACCTCGCACTCCAGCGCCGCGGGACTTTGCGCGATGCGCGGCGGCGCCACGATCAGGGACGGCTCGGTGGACAGGCCGGCACGCGCCAGTTCATCGATGCCGGCGTCGTAATCCAGGCTGGTGTGGTTCATCTGCTCGGCCAGCTCCGCCGACACCAGGTTGATCACGAACTGCCCGGTCTGCAGGATGTTGCGCGAGGTGTCCTTCAACTGGCCGCCGCGCGGGCCGATGCCCAGCGCGACGATGGGCGGATCGCTGCTGACCACGTTAAAGAACGAGAACGGCGCGGCGTTGCGCGCGCCTTGCGGCGACTGGCTGACCACCCAGGCGATGGGCCGCGGCACGACCACGCTGGAAAGCAGCTTGAAGGCGTCGGCCGAGGCCAGTTTGCTGAAATCGAAGTTCATGGCGCGGGAGGGTTCATCGTCATTTGGCCAGCAGCCCCAGCGTGCCAAGCAGCCGCTGCATATCGGCGCGGTCCTTGCGGACATAAGCGCCGGCGTCCTGGGGCGACAACGCCATCAACGATATCGCCTGATCCTGCATCACGCGGCGGTAGTCGGGATCGTCGTTCACGCGCCGGACGGTATCGCTCAGCGTCTGCACGATGTCCGCGGGGGTGCCCGCGGGCGCAGCCAGGCTGTACCACGTAGCGGCCTGCGCGCCCGGCACCCCGGCCTCGTCCAGCGTCGGCACGTCGGGCAGCAGCGGCGAGCGCTCGCTGGCCGCGTACGCCAGCGGCACCAGCCGGCCCTGGCGGATGAACGGCAGGCTGGCCGACAGATTCAGCATGGCCAGGTCGATCTGTCCGCCGACGGCGTCATTGATCGCCGGCGACGCGCCCGCATAGGGAATGTGATTGAGCTGCACGTGCGCGGCCTGCTGGAACAGTTCGGCGCCCAGGTGCGTGGCGCCGCCCACGCCGGCCGAGCCATAACTCAGCTTGCCGGGCTCGGCCTTGGCGCGGGCGATCAGCGCCTGCACCGTCTTGATGCCGCGCGACGGGTTCACGACCAGCATGATGGGCTGCACCGCCACCACCGAACAGAATTCAAAGGCCTGGATGCCGTCGTACGTGGTCTTCTGCATCAGCGGCGTCACGACGTGGCCGGCCGACGTGCCGAGCAGCAGCGTGTAGCCGTCAGGCTTGGCGCGGGCCACGAAGCCCGTGCCGATGGACGCGCCCCCGCCCGGCTTGTTCTCGACCACGACGGGCTGGCCCAGCCGCTTTTCCAGGGCGCGCGCCAGGCTGCGCGCCACCACGTCGGCCGGACCGCCGGCGGCGTAAGGATTGATGAGCGTGATGGGGTGGTCGGGATATGCCGCCGCGGCCGGCGCGGACAGCGAGACGGCGGACAGCGCGGCCGCCGCCGTCAGCAGGATTCGAAGCATCGAGGGCATGGAAGGTCCTTTCGTGAAAGCGGCGATGGCGAGACGGGCTGGCGCTCAGTCGGCGCGTGCGCCGGAGGCCTCGATGATCCGCGCCCATTTCTGCGTATCGGCGCGGATGCGTTCGGCAAACGCCTCGGGCGTGCTGTAGGTTGTCTGGATGCCGTATCCGGCCATGCGCTCGACCATCTGCGGCGCCAGCATCACGCTTTTGATGTCCGCATTCAGCCGGTCGATGATCGGGCGCGGCGTGCCCGCGGGCGCCAGCACGCCTGACCACAAGCTGACTTCGAAGGATTCGAAGCCCGGCGACTCCGAGATGGCCGGCACGTCGGGCAACGCCGCCAGACGCTGGCGGCTGGTCACGCCCAACGCCTTGACCTTGCCCTGCTTGACCTGTTCGACAAAGTTGGACGAGGTGTCGATCATCATCGAGATGCGACCGGCCATGAAGTCGTTGATCGCCCCAGACGTGCCCTTGTACGGGATGTGGCGGATATCCACGCCGGCCGTGGACTTGAACATCTCGCCCGACAGATGGCTGGTGGTGCCGCTGCCCGAGGAACTGAAGGTCAGCTCGCCCGGCTTCTTGCGGGCCAGTTCCGCAAGCTCCGCGACCGAGTTCACCTGCAGCGCCGGATTCACCACCAGCAAGTTCGCGGTCAGGTTGGTCATCGCGATCGGCGCAAAGCTCTTCTGCGGGTCGTAGCGCAGCTTGGCGTACAGCGTGGGGTTGATCGTCAGCACCCCCATGGTCGAGTACAGCAAGGTGTAGCCATCCGGCGCGGCGTTGGCCACCGCCTCGGCGCCGATCGCACCGCCGGCGCCGCCCCGGTTCTCCACCACGACGGATTGGCCCAGTTTCTCGCCCAGGCCCTGCGCCAGGGCGCGGGCCATCAGGTCGGTGGCCCCGCCCGCCGGAAACGGAACGACCAGCCGCACGGGCCGGTCGGGATAGGTGGACGCGGCCCCCGCCGCGGAAATCAGCCCCATGCCAAGACAAAGCCCGGCCGCGGTCAGCGCACTTGCGATTTTCATGCTGTCTCCAAACTTCGTTCTTGTGTTTGCAGCATGGTAGGCGCGGGACCGGGCCGGGGCTATGCGCGGGATCGCATATCTGGTTTGCGCGGGGTCTGGCCCCGGCTCAGCCGGGTTGGGCCAGCAGCCGCTGGATCTCGGCCTCGGTTTCCTTGTACCGGCCCTCGCCGAAGTGGGTGTAGACCACCTTGCCCTGCTTGTCGATCAGGTAGGCCGCGGGCCAGTACTGGTTGCGGTAGGCGGTCCAGGTGGCGTAGCGGTTGTCCTGCGCCACCGGATAGGTGATGCCGAAGCGTTGCAGTGCCTTTTCGACATTGGGCGTGGACCGCTCGAACGGAAACTCCGGCGTGTGCACGCCCACGACGACCAGGCCCTGGTCCTTGTACTTCTGGTGCCAGCTCGTGACGTACGGCAGCGTGCGGATGCAGTTGATGCAGGTGTACGTCCAGAAATCCACCAGCACGACCTTGCCGCGCAGCGATTCCATGGTCAGCGGCTCGCTGTTGAGCCATTTTTCGATTCCCGTGAATTCCGGGGCCTGCGCCGGCGCGGCCTGCGCGGTGCCTTGCATAAGGGAGGCGGCAATCAGCGCGCCCAGGGCTATCTTCTTGAACGTGGCAAACATGGCGAACTCCTTGAAGGTCAGGCGAAAAGGTTGGTGATCCAGGCGTAGGCCAGGACGTCGTACTGGAAGTAGATGGCGATGGCGGTCAGGACCAGCAGCACACCGAAGCCTTGCTGCAACCGGTGCGTGTAGCGCGACAGGCCACGCACGCGGGTGGCGATGGCCTGCCCGCCGTAGGCGATCACCAGCATGGGCACGCCCGCGCCGATGGCGAACACCAGCAGCAACGTGCTGGACTGCACCAGATCCTGCGCCTTGGCCGCCAGCACCAGAATGGAAGCCAGCACGGGGCCTGCGCACGGCGTCCATACGGCGCCCAGGGACAGGCCCAGCACGAAGCCGCCCGCATTGCCGCTGCCCGTGCCGCCCGCCGCGGACAGGCGCTGCAGCGGGCCGCCGATGCGGGCGATCAGGCGGTCGTAAGGGCCGGGCCAGATCCGCGCCAGGCCGAACAGCGCCAACAGGACGATCGAGGTCGAACGCACGGCTTCGTGCACGTGTTCATTCAGGTTGGAAATCAGGCTGAGCGCGATGCCCAGGCCCGCAAAGGCCAGCACGAAGCCGGACACGACAAACAAGGGACGCAGGCGGCCGGACCGTTCCAGCGAGGTGCCCAGCAGCACGGGCAACAGAGGCAGCACGCAGGGCGACGCAATGGTCAGCATGCCGGCAAGCAACGCGATGGGAGTATTGATGAGGTCCATGGGGTCGTCCTTGGGAAAGTGACCCCATTGCACCCGCCGCACGTATCCGGCTTGTGCCGGATCGGCGGATTTTTTCAAGCGCGTGTATCCGCCGCCCGGGCGTATACAGTACGACACACTCCGCGAGCGGCCCGGCGCTATAACCCGTTCACACCCCGCACCGGAGCCCCTCATGAAACGCCTGCTTGCCGTCCTGCTGCTGCTCTTTGGCGGCTTTACCGCCGAGGCCGCCAAGCCCTTCCAATGCCAGCTCATTTCCAACAGCCGTCCGCGCCGCGATCCCCTGCCCCCAGGCGACCGCTAGGCCGATAGAATTCCTGAACCCCGCCGGCGCGCAGCGCGCGCCGCCCTCACCCACCAAGAAGGCATCCGCAAATGGACCACACAGACCACGTCATGATCGTGGACGACGATCGGGAGATTCGCGAACTGGCGGGCGGCTTTCTGCGCAAGAACGGCCTGACGGTCACGCTGGCGGCCGACGGGCGGCAGATGCGGTCGCTGCTGGACAGCCTGACGGTCGACCTGATCGTGCTGGACATCATGATGCCCGGCGACGACGGCCTGGTGCTGTGCCGCGAACTGCGCAGCGGCAAGCATCGCCGCATTCCGATCCTGATGCTGACGGCGCGCAGCGACGACATGGACCGCGTGCTGGGTCTGGAGATGGGCGCGGACGACTACCTGGTCAAGCCCTTCGTGGCGCGCGAGCTTCTGGCGCGCATCAAGGCCATCCTGCGTCGCACCCGGATGCTGCCGCCCAACTTCCAGGTGACCGAGCCGGGCCGCGAGATCGCCTTCGGTGACTGGCGGCTGGACACCACGGCGCGCCATCTGCTGGACGCCGACGGCACCATCGTGGCGCTCAGCGGCGCGGAATACCGGCTGCTGCGCGTCTTCCTGGACCACCCCCAGCGCGTGCTGAACCGCGACCAGCTGCTTAACCTGACGCAGGGCCGCGACGCCGACTTCTTCGGGCGCTCGATCGACCTCCTGGTCAGCCGCCTGCGCCAGCGCCTGCGTGAAGACGCCCGCGAACCCCGGTACATCAAGACCGTGCGCAGCGAAGGCTACGTGTTTTCCGCCGCGGTCGAGGTCTCGGAAGGCGAGCCATGACCGGCACGTCCGCGCGCCGCCAAGCCTGGCCCCGCACGCTTGTCGTGCGGCTGTTCCTGATCTTTGTCGCCGGGCTTGTCCTGGCCTACGGGCTGTCGTTCGCCTCGCTGTTCTACGAGCGCTACAGCGCCACCCGCAACATGATGCTGGGCGACCTGGAGCGCGACGTCGCCATCGCCATGGACATCCTGGACCGCCTGCCCGCCGCCGAGCGCCCGGCGTGGCTGCCGCGCCTGTCCAGCAACAACCGTCAGTACCTGCTGGGCGACGGCAAGGCCGACCAGCCGCTCTCCCTGGATGCCGCGCGCACCGCCGCGCAGTCGATCGAGGCGGCGCTCGGCCCCGCGCGCCCCGTCACCGTCCGCGCGATGGCGGACGACCCCCGCCACATCCAGGCGCGCGTCGTGCTGACCGACGGACAGCCCGCCATCCTGGACATCGAGCTGTCGCGGATGCAACCGGCGCCGTGGCTCTTCGGCGTGCTTGCCGTGCAACTGCTGCTGCTGGCCGGCTGCGCCTGGCTGGCGGTGCGTCTGGCCGTGCGGCCGCTGACGCGCCTGGCGCGCGCCGCCGAGGAACTGGACCCCGACCAGAAAAGCCCGCTGCTCGACGAGGCCGGCCCCGCCGAGGTTGCCCACGCCGCCGTCGCCTTCAACGCCATGCAGGACCGCATCGCGGCGCATCTGGCCGAACGCATGCAGATGCTGGGCGCCATCTCGCACGACCTGCAGACGCCCATCACCCGCATGAAACTGCGCACCGAATTCATGGACCCGTCCGCCGACCGCGACAAGCTGGCGCAGGACCTGAACGAAGTCGAACGGCTGGTGCGCGAAGGCATCGACTACGCCCGCAGCGCGCACGGCAAGGCCGAGCAAACTGCCCGCATCGATCTGAACGCTTTTTTGGACAGCCTGGTCTGCGATTACCAGGACACGGGCAAGGCCGTGACGCTTCTGAGCGACTCCGTCCCGCCCTTGATGACGCGCCCGCATGCGCTGCGGCGCATCCTGGGCAATCTCATCGACAATGCGCTCAAGTTCGCGGGCGCGGCCGATGTGCGCGTGGCCGCGCGGGACGACGCCACCCTGTCCATCCTTGTCTTGGATCGCGGCCCGGGCATCCCGGCGGCGGAGCTGGACGCCGTGCTGCAACCCTTTTACCGCCTGGAAAGCTCCCGCAACCGGGACACGGGCGGCACCGGACTGGGACTGGCCATCGCGCACCAATTGGCGCAGGCGCTTGGCGGCACGCTGATCCTGTCGAACCGCGATGGCGGCGGCCTGTCGGCCGAAGTGCGCATCGCGCCGCTGCCTTCCAAGGATTGACGGTCAGGCGTCGCGCAGCGCGCCCGATTGCAGCAACGGCTTCAGGATGCCGGCGGTGTACAGCCGCGCCAGATTCACCAGAAAGTCCGTGAAATCCGTCTTCGCCGTGTGATCGGCGCTGTCGGAAATCACGCGCATCACGGCAAACGGCACGCCGAACTCGTGGCACACCTGCGCCATCGCCGCGCCTTCCATCTCCAGACACAGGGCATCGGGCAGACGCTCGCGCAGCGTGTGCGCCAGGTCGTTGTCGTTCACGAAAATGTCGCCCGTCGCAATCAGACCATGATGGACGCGCGGCGTGGCGCTTGCCGTCGGCAGGCCGCCCTTGCCCGCAAAGTCGCGGGCGCTGTCCAGCAGCAGCGCGCTCAGGGCGGCATCGGTATCGAAGCGTTCGCGTCCCAACAGCGGGATTTCATGGCGGCCGAACAAGGGACGCGCGTCCATGTCGTGCTGCATCAAAGCGTCGGCCACGACCACGTCGCCCACGCGCACCTGCGGATGCAGGCCGCCCGCCAGGCCGGTGAAGAGCACGCGCGTCACGCCAAATTCCTGGATGACGATGGACGCCGTCGCCGCCGCGGCCACCTTGCCGATGCGGCTGAGCGCGATGACGCACGGCGTGCCCCACAGCGTGCCCACCTGAAAATCGCGCATGGCGATGCGGCGCGTTTGCGCGCCGGGGTCCATGGCCGCCAGCAGGTCGGCGATCTCTTCGTGCAGCGCGCCCAGAATGGCGAGACGTCCCATGTGTGGTGTTTCCGTGATCGTTGCGTTGCGCGGCCCGTGCCGCCAGCGCGCAACATACTCCAATGCAGCCTTACCCGCCAATGACGGGGCTTCGTATCGCAGCGTATCGGCGCGTTGCCTGGATACGCGGTGACGCGAGCCAGCCCTGCCGGCGACACATGACCGATACAGCCGATTGATGCAATGCAGGCTCCCAACCCCAAGGATGCGGCCACGCCGCGCCCCCTATTTCGGAGTCATCATGGCAAAGCCCCTTGAGCAGATCCTCTACACCGCCCACACCCACACCACCGCCGGCCGCGAAGGCGCCGGACGCAGCAGCGACGGCGCGCTGGACGTGACGCTCAGCACGCCCGGATCCGGCAAACCCGGCACCAATCCCGAGCAGCTCTTCGGCGTGGGCTATTCCGCCTGCTTCATGGGCGCCATCAAGCGCGCCGGCGCCACCCACGGCATCACCGTGCCGCGCGACATCGCCATCGACGCCAGCGTGTCGCTGGGCAAAGTCGACAATGGCGCCCATTTCGCGCTGGGCGTCACGCTGGCCGTGTCGCTGCCGGGACTGTCTGGCGAACAGAAGCAATTGCTTGTGGAAGCGGCGCATCAGCTTTGCCCATATTCGCGCGCGATTCGCGGCAACGTCGACGTGCAGCTCCAGATCGTCTGACCCGGTTTCAAGTGCCCTGGATAGGCGGCCTGCGGGCCGCTTTTTTGCACGGATCGGATACCAACCTTGCCCGTCCTGGATTGCTACTGATGCGGTAGTGACGGCGTACTCCAGCAATCGGCGGATCGGCTGTTTTCCCGTGCAATTCAGGATGACGCCCGCCTCGGGCTAGGCAAAAAGGTGGTGTACGGACATGCAGCAGGGAAACCCCGCGCCCTGCTGCGATCGCCGCGCATGCTAGCTTGCCTCACGCAGGCGTTGTCCCGGCCAGCGGCATAGGTATCGCAAGCCTTTATCTGTGTGTGGGGAGACGATCATGGTCAAGAAGAACCTCGCCGTTTTCTTCGACGGCACGTGGAACGAACCCAACGACCGCACCAACGTCTACGAGCTCTATAAAGCCGCGCCCGAGACCAGCACGCAGGAAACGCTCTACATCGAGGGTGTGGGCACGCAGGGCCAGGGCCTATGGGCAGCCATCGACAAATTCATGGGCGGCGCGT
Organism: Achromobacter sp. Root170; assembly: GCF_001428165.1. NCBI lineage: Bacteria > Pseudomonadati > Pseudomonadota > Betaproteobacteria > Burkholderiales > Alcaligenaceae > Achromobacter > Achromobacter sp. Root170. The sequence continues at coordinate 219,517 of NZ_LMHN01000016.1, read as the reverse complement.
TCGGCGCAGGCCTGTCAGCCAACATCCGGCAAGGCTACCGCTGGCTCTGCCAGCGTCACCAGCCCGGCGACCGCATCTTTCTTTTCGGCTTCAGCCGCGGCGCCTACTCCGCACGCAGCCTCGCGGGCATGGTGCGCAAATGCGGCCTGCTCAATGAAGCCACCGAGGCCAACGTGTCCGAGGCCTACGCGCTGTACCGCGACGACTGCACCCCGTCATCCCTGGAAGCCGCCGCCTTCCGCGACCGCTTCTCGCGCGACACCGACCTGCACTTCGTCGGCGTCTGGGACACCGTGGGCAGCCTGGGCATCCCCGTGGGCGGCATCTCGTTTCCCGGCTTTTCCAGCTTCTACAACTTTCACGACACGGAACTGAGCAACCACGTCCTGAACGCGTACCACGCCATCGCCACCAACGAATACCGCGAGCCGTACTTCCCCACGCTCTGGACCCGCCGCGCGGGCTCGCCGCCACGACCCGCAAACCTGCCCGTCGAGCAACGCTGGTTCATCGGCGCGCATTCCGACGTGGGTGGCGGATATCAGGATGGAAGCCTGCAGACGCTACCGGCGTCGTGGCTACAGGAAAAGGCGCGGCAGGCGGGGTTGGAGGCGGGGACGGTGCAGCGGATCTCGACGGATTACGAACAGTGCGAACCGCATGATTCGTATAAGGAATTCACGGAGAAGGTGCCGATTCCGGTGAAACGGCGGCCGCGGGTGTGGGATAAGGACATGGTCCTGAATCTGACGATCGATGATCGGCTGGTCCGGCGGTTCGAGCGCAATCAGGCGTTTCTGAAGGAGTATCCGGATTTCCGGGATGCGTTGGGGAAGTTGGAGGTGGGGAGGTAAAGCTTCCGGCACGAAATACGAGGGTTGATCAGGCAGCCTCGTGCAGGCGCATTTCCACACGCAGCCCGGCGGCCGCCGCCATGTTGACCAAAGCGTCTAGCCCAAACAGGTTGATCTTGCCGCGCATCAGGTCCGACACGCGGGGCTGCGTTACTCCAAATAGGCGGGCGGCCTGGGCCTGGCTCATCCCCGACTGCGCCAGGTGACTCGTCAATGCCATCATGAGCGCGGAACGCAACTTCATGTTTTCCGCTTCCGCTGGCGTGCTTTCGATCGCGTCCCACACGCTGTCGTATCGTTGCTTGCTCACGGTTTTAGCTCCTTCATCGAACACTGTCGCAAGGCGCGATTGGAGTGTCGATGAGGATTGGTCTGAATCTGTGGGGCTTCTGCGCAGGATCACCCCGCCACATACCCCAACGCCACACTGGCCGCCAGCGCCTCGCGCTTTACCGCGGCCACCACTGCCCCACCCTCGGAAACGTCAAAACCGCCGGTCGCGCCCAGCGCCGTCAATACCGCGCAGACCCGTCCAGTATGGTCATACAGCGGCGCCGAGACGGCGCTGATGCCGCGCAGGTTCGTGTCCTTCACCGTGGCGCACCCCAGCGCCCGCACGTCTCGACGCAAGACGCCGATGGGATCGTCGCGATCCAGCAGCTCTCGCTGCTCGGCAGGCGCGCTGGCCAATTCAGCCTCCGCCAGCGCCCGCACGGGCGCCTCGTCCAGCAAGCCAAGAAACGCGCGTCCCGTCGCCGACCACAGCATCGACAGCACCGACCCCACGCGTACGTTCACCGTGACCGGCAGGCCGGGTTCCTCAAACCGCACGATGGTGGGACCTTTGTTGCCCATGACGGCAATGAAGCACGTGACGGCCAGGCTTTCGCGCAGGCGAACGAGCGCGGGTTCGCCGATGCGTAGCGGGTCGGCCTGGCGCATGGCGGCTACCCCTACATAAAGCGCTTCGAGGCCCAGGTGGTACTGCTGCGTCGCCACTTCCTGGTCGACCAGGCCCTCGGCAATGAGGCTCATCAGGTAGCGGTGCACCTTGGCGGGGCTTTCGCCGACGTGGGCGGCCAGCGCCGTGAGGCTCGCGCGGCCGCCCAGACGAGCAAGGCCTTTCAGGACGGACATGCCGGTTTCCGCGGCCTGGACCCGCTGCCGGCGTTCGCGAGGCCGGACGGCCGGGGCTTCGGCGGATTCAAGATCAGACGCGAGGTCGGATTCGGGCGGCAAGGCGGCTTTGCGCATGGGGGAATACAACTCCGAGGGCAGGCGCTCGCCGGCAACCGAAGGGCCGAAAGCCTGGAGCGGCACTAAGGTTAACCCTTCTTCAAAAATTACGCATTGCGTATATGCTTTACGCAAACAAGGAATGCACTTTTGACATTCCACAACGAGGAGACTTGTCCATGCGCAGTGTTAAACACCACATCCTGGCCGGCCTGATGGCCCTGCCCCTCTTGGCTTGTGCCAGCGCGTCCGCGCAGCAGGCGGCTGCCGATTACCCGTCCAAGCCCGTGCGCTGGATCGTGCCGTATGCCGCTGGCGGCGGGTCGGACTTCCTGGCGCGCAGCATCGGGCAAGGCCTGACCGGACGCCTGGGCCAGCCGGTGGTGATCGAGAACAAGCCGGGCGGCAACACGGCAATCGCGGCGTCGGAAACGGCGCGCGCCCCGGCCGACGGCTACACGATGTTGTCCGCCGACAACGGCACGCTGGTGTTCAACCCCGCCCTCTACAAGAAGCTGTCGTATGACCCGGCGAAGGATCTGGCGCCGGTCACGCTGATGGGACGGTTTCCGATGATCCTGGTGGTCGGCCCGGCCATGAAGGTCAACTCGGCCAAGGAGTTCCTGGCCGAAGCCAAGGGACGCAAGGAAGGCCTGGATTACGCCTCGGCCGGCGCCGGCAGCCCGCACCACCTGGCGATGGAATTGCTGAAGGTCGAGGCCGGCCTGACGATGACCCACGTGCCGTACCGTGGCGCCTCGCCCGCGCTGGCGGATGTCGCCGGCGGTCAGGTGCCCGCGATGATGGTGGACCTGGCCGCCGGCGCCGGCTTCATCAACGGCGGCAAGGTCAAGGCGCTGGCGGTCGCCAATCCGACGCGTCTGCCGCAATTGCCCGACGTGCCGACGTTCGCGGAGATCGGCCTGAAGAACGTGGAAGCCGCCGCGCAGGTCGGCGTGGTGGTGCCGGCCGCCACCCCCAAGCCGGTGATCGACGCCCTGAACAAGCAGGTGGTCGCGACCATCAATGACCCGGCCACGCGCCAGCGCCTGGTGGAGTTCGGCATCGAGCCGATCGGCAACACGCCCGCGCAATACGCCGAGATGCTGACGGCCGAACGCGCCCGCTGGCAGAAGCTGATCAAAGATCTGGGCATCACGCTGGATTGAGCATTACGCGGGAATGAGCGTCATGCCGGCCTAGGCATCACGCTCGACCGCATCACGTTAAACCCCGCACCACCGGCCCGCCGCATGCATATGCCGCAAGTATGTGCCGCACCCCGCGGCGGGCCCGCAAGACGAACACACGGAACGACCTCATGAACCAAGCATCCGCCACGCCGCGCCCCTCGGGCTGTCCCATCGATCACGCCGCGCTGTCCGCCGCGCAAAGCCCGACGGGCTGTCCGGTCAGCCCGCGCGCCGCGGCGTTCGACCCTTTTGGCGACGGCTACCAGCAGGACCCGCCCGAGTACGTGCGCTGGGCGCGTGAGCAGGAGCCGGTGTTCTACAGCCCGCAGTTGGGCTACTGGGTCGTGACGCGCTACGACGACATCAAAGCGATCTTCCGCGACAACATCACCTTCAGCCCGTCGATCGCGCTGGAGAAGATCACGCCGACGGGGCCGGAGGCCAACGCGGTGCTGGCCTCGTACGGCTACGCCATGAACCGCACGCTGGTGAACGAGGACGAGCCCGCGCACATGCCGCGCCGACGCGTGCTGATGGACCCGTTCACGCCCGAGGAATTGAAGCATCACGAACCCATGGTGCGTCGCCTGACGCGCGAATACGTGGACCGCTTTATCGACGACGGGCGCGCCGATCTCGTCGACCAGATGCTGTGGGAAGTGCCGCTGACCGTGGCGCTGCACTTTCTGGGCGTGCCCGAAGAAGACATGGACCTGCTGCGGCAATATTCCATCGCGCACACGGTGAACACCTGGGGCCGCCCCAAGCCCGAGGAGCAGGTCGCCGTTGCGCATGCGGTCGGCAACTTCTGGCAGCTGGCCGGCAAGATCCTGGACAAGATGCGGCAGGATCCGTCCGGCCCCGGCTGGATGCAATACGGCCTGCGCAAGCAGCAGACGCACCCGGAGGTGGTCACCGATTCGTACCTGCATTCGATGATGATGGCCGGCATCGTGGCGGCGCACGAGACCACGGCCAATGCGTCGGCCAATGCCATCAAGCTGCTGTTGCAGCATCCGCAGGCCTGGCGCGAGATCTGCGAGGATCCGAACCTGATCCCCAACGCGGTCGAGGAATGCCTGCGTCACAACGGATCGGTTGCCGCGTGGCGCCGCCTGGCCACGCGCGACGTCGAAATCGCGGGCGTTGCGATTCCGGCCGGCTCCAAGCTGCTGATCGTGACCTCGTCGGCCAACCATGACGAAGGCCAGTTCGAAGACGCCGACCTCTTTGACATCCGCCGCGAAAATGCGAGCGATCAGCTCACGTTCGGTTATGGCTCGCATCAGTGCATGGGCAAGAACCTCGCGCGGATGGAGATGCAGATCTTTCTGGAAGAACTGACGCGGCGGCTGCCGCATTTGAAGCTGGCGGAACAGTCCTTCACCTATGTGCCCAACACCTCGTTCCGCGGACCGGAACACCTGTGGGTGGAATGGGATGCAGCGCAGAACCCGGAGCGCGCGAACCCATCCCTGCTGGAAAACAGGCATCCCGTGCGCATCGGCGAGCCTTCATCGCACGCCATCACCCGGCCCGTCGTGGTGCAAAGCGCAGAGCAGGCCGCGGACGGCATCCTGCGGCTGCGTCTGGTGTCACCCGACGGCAAGCCCCTGCCCCGCTGGAAGCCCGGATCGCACATCGACGTGGAATGCGGCGACACCGGCCTGTCGCGCCAGTACTCGCTGTGCGGTGACCCGGCCGAGACCGGCGTGTTTGAAATTGCCGTGCTGCGCGAGGCGGATGGCCGTGGCGGCTCGGCCTGGATGCACGCGAACGCCACGCCCGGCGCGCGCCTGCGCATCCGTGGCCCGCGCAATCACTTCCGAATGGACGAGTCGGCTTCCAAGCTCATTCTGATCGCGGGCGGCATCGGCATCACGCCGATCAGCGCGATGGCGCGGCGTGCGCGTGAACTGGGGCTGGACTATGAATTGCATTACAGCGGGCGATCGCGCGGTTGCATGGCGCTGGCGGACGAACTGGCGACGCTGCACGGCGACCGGCTGCATCTGCACGTCAAGGACGAAGGCAGTCGCGCCGACTACGCCGCCCTGCTTGCCGAACCGCGCGCGGGCGCACAGGTATATGCGTGCGGTCCGCAAGGGCTGCTGGATACGCTGACCGATTGCTGCGCGGCGTGGCCGGAAGATGCGCTGCGGGTGGAGCACTTCCATTCGACGCTTGGGACGCTGGATCCGTCGAAGGAACAGGCGTTTGAGGCGGTGCTGAAGGATTCGGGCATCGTCATCACCGTGCCCGCGGACCAGACACTGTTGACGGCATTGCGTGGCGCCAACATCGATGTGCAGAGCGATTGCGAGGAAGGGCTGTGCGGGTCGTGCGAGGTGCGCGTGCTGGAAGGCGACATCGACCACCGCGACGTGGTGTTGACGCGGGCGGAACGCGAGGCGAACAACAAGATGATGGCGTGCTGCTCGCGGTCTTGCGGGGGGAAGACGGTGGTGTTGGAGCTGTAGAAAAAAACGCCCCGGCGCTCACGCCGGGGCCATCCCTGCACTACACACACTGCTGCTTGCTCAGTCCGTCCCGATCAGTTCGGGAACACCTTGATCTGGTCGCTTTTCAATACCTCAGGCGTCAGGCTCTTTTCGATCCACGCCATCGACGTATCCGTCACTCCCGGCGTCACCAGCTCAGCCGGCACGATGGTGATGTCGGACAGGACCTTGAACGGGTACTTGTCGCTCTTCTTGGTGACGCCGAACAGTTGTGCTTCCAAGGCCTGGCCGTCGGCGCGGTGCATCTTCACTTCGCGGCCGTAGCCCTTGAAGCTGACGTCGTGCATGGCGGCCGCGACCTGTTCAGGGGTGGGCCAGTTGCCGCCGTTGTCCTTGATGGCCTTTTCGTAGCCGGCCTTCAGGCCGTAGATGCCTTGCACCATGTGATAGACCGAGTAGATCGGATAGGCGCCGGTCTTGTCGTGGAATTTCTTCACGAAGGCCTGGTGCTTCGGATCGTCCTTGGTTTCCGGATGCAGGAAGTAGTGATCGCCCCGCGCGCCGACCAGGACGCCTTCGGGCAGGGCATTGCCCAGGCGTTCCAGCGAGCTTTCGGCCAGCGACAGCACGAAGGTGGAGTTCTTGAACAGGTTGCGCTGCGAAGCCTGGCGCACGAAGTTGTCCAGATCGCCGCCCCACGAGGTGGAGACGATGACATCCGGGCGCAGCGCCTGCAGGCGGCTGATTTCGGTGGAGAAGTCGGCGGCGCCAAACTTGGGGAACATCTCGGCGACGACCTTGACGTCGGGCTTGAACTTCTTGAGCGCGGCAAGGAAGATGTCGCGCGAATCGCGGCCCCAGGCGTAGTCCTGGTTCACGATGGCGATGGTCTTGAAGTCGGGCTTGACCTTCATCAGGTACAGCACCTGCGCGACCATTTCGGTGGTGGCGTTGGCCTGCGTGCGCACGACGTACTTGTACTTTTTGCCTTCCAGCGCCTTCTCGGTGCCGCAGTCCCACAGCACGTTCAGCACCTTCAGGTCCTCGGCCACGGGCGCGACGATGTTGCAGTGGCCGCTGGAAATGGCCGACAGCATCACGCGCGTGCCGCCTTCGGCCAGGCGACGGTATTCGGATAAGAGCTTTTCGCCGCCGCCGCCTTCGTCGATGTAGCTGGGCACGATCTTGACGCCGTCGATGCCGCCGCCCGCGTTGATCTCTTCGATCAGGATGTCGGCCGCATCGCGCGCCGGCACGCCGAACACGGACGCCGAACCCGACAGGAAGGTCGAGATGCCGACGTTCAGTTCCTTGGGCTTGTCGGCGGCAATGGCCAGCGTGGCCAGGCCCGACAGCAGGGTGGCGCCCAGCAAGGCCGCCAGTCTTGAGGTCTTCATGGTGTTGTCTCCAGTGTTGTTGATCGGGTCTGTGCCCTTAGAAAACGATGGCGTCGCGCAGGCTGCCGCCGGTGGCGAGGTGATCGAACCCCTCGTTGATCTGGTCCAGCGAAAACGATCGCCCCATCATCCTGTCGACCGGCAGGCGGCCGGCCTTGTACAGGTCGATGTAGCGGCTGATGTCGATGGCGGGCACGCCCGAGCCCAGGTAGCTGCCCCGGATCTCGCGCTCTTCGCCCACCATCTGCGACAACGACAGCGGAAAACTGAACTTGGGATTGGGCAGGCCGGAGGTAACCGTCGCCCCGCCGCGGCGCGTGAGCTTGTAGGCGGTTTCGAAGGCCGGCACGGCGCCGGCCATGTCAAAGCCGAAGTCCACGCGGCCGCCGGCCAGATCCATGAGGTCGTCGTCGGTCTTGATCTGTTTTGGGTTGACGAGGTGCGTGGCGCCCAGCTCCTTGGCCAGCGCCAGCTTCTCGTCGCTGAGGTCGATGGCGACCACCCGGCGCGCGCCCGCGGCCACCGCAGCCAGCAGTGCGCTCAGGCCCACGCCGCCCAGCCCGACGATCGCGGCCGTGTCGCCCATCTTGATGCGGGCGCGGTTGATGACGGCCCCGGCGCCGGTCAGCACGGCGCAGCCGAACAGCGCGGCCTCGCGGTGGCTGAGTTCCACATTCACCTTGACGCACGAGCGCCGCGACACCACGGCGTATTCCGCAAAGCAGGACACGCCGGTGTGATGGTTGATGTATTCGTCGCCGATATGCAGCCGGCGCTCGCCGCCCAGCAGCGTTCCTTTCGTGTTGGCGACGGCGCCGGGTTCGCACAGCGCGGGCCGGCCTTCCATGCAGGGGTTGCAGCAGCCGCAGCTGGGCACGAACACCATGGCGACGTGATCGCCGGCCTTCAGGTCCGTGACGCCGGGGCCGGTCTCGACGACTTCGCCCGACGATTCATGGCCCAGCACGATCGGCACGCCGCGCGGCCGGTCGCCGTTGATGACGGACAGGTCCGAATGGCACAGCCCTGCCGCACGGATTCTAACCAGCACCTCGCCAACGCCCGGCGGGTCCAGTTCGATGTCCGCAATGGTCAGGGGCCGGGACTGCGCATACGGTCCTTCGACCCCCACTTGCCGCAATAACGCCGCTTTGATTTTCATGCGTCTTCATCCACAGAAGTGATCCGGACCGCGGGCGGTCGCGGCATCCGGCATGCCGGCGCGAGCGGGGTCTTGCGACCCCGGCAAGCCGGCGCCCAACCCTACACCGTGCGGCCGCCGTCGACAGGGAACTCCACGCCGGTGATGAACTCGGCGGCATCGCTGGCCAGGAACAGCGCGGCCGCGGCCACGTCGGACGGCTGGCAGAAGCGGCCGAGCGGAATGGTCGAGACGAACTTGGCGCGGTTCTCGGGCGTGTCGGGCAGGCCCATGAAGAGTTCGAACATGCCGGTCACGCCCATGACCGGGCAGATGGCGTTGACGCGGATGCCTTCGCCGCCCAGCTCCACGGCCATCGACTTGGACAGCACGTTGACCGCGCCCTTGGACGCGTTGTACCAGCTGAGCCCGGGGCGCGGACGGATGCCGGCCGTCGATCCGATATTCAGGATCACGCCGCGCCGTTGCTTGCGCATGACGGGCACGACGGCCTGCGCCATGTGGTAGATCGACTTGACGTTGATGTCGAACATGCGATCGAAGGTGGCCTCGTCCACGTCCAGCATCGGCTGGTTCTTGTGGGTGATGGCGGCGTTGTTGACCACGATGTCCACGGTACCGAATTTGTCGAGCGCGGCGCGCACCACGTTTTCGATGTCGGCGCGGCTCGACACGTCGGCCTTCACGGCCAGCGCGGCATCGCCGATTTCAGCAGCCACGCGGTCGGCGGCCTCTTTATTGATGTCGGCGATCACGACCTTGGCGCCTTCCTTGGCGTAAAGCTTGACGATGCCCTCGCCGAAACCGTTGCCCCCGCCCGTGACGATGGCAACCTTGCCTTGCAACTGGCTCATTTTCTGTCTCCGTATTGTGCGCGGCGATCACTCGCCATAGAACTGAATCAGGGTCTTGGTCGTGCTCATTTCTTCCAGCGCGATGAAGCCCTTCTCGCGGCCATGGCCGCTTTTCTTCACGCCGCCGAAGGGCAGCTCCACGCCGCCACCGGCGCCAAACCCGTTGATGTAGACCTGGCCGCACTTGATGCCGCGCGCCACGCGCTGCTGGCGCCCGCCGTTTTCGGTCCAGACCGCGCCCAACAGGCCGTAGTCCGTGGCGTTGGCCAGGCGGATGGCCTCGGCCTCGTCCGCGAAGGGCAGCGCGACCAGCACGGGCCCGAAGATCTCTTGCGTGAGCAGGTCGCTGTCGTGATTGGCCGCGGCAAAGAGCGTGGGTTTGACGAAGAAGCCGCCCTTGGGCACGCCGTCCGCGATGCCGCCCTCGGCAGCCACCTTCAGGCCGTCGGACAGCCCCTTGGCGATATAGCGGTTGACGCGGTCGTATTGCGCCTTGTTGACGACGGGTCCGCAGGTCAGGTCCATGTCCGGCGTGCCGGCGCGCACCTTCGAGAATTCCTCGCCCAGCGCCTTCATGAAGTCCGCGTAGATGCCCTTCTGCACCAGCAGGCGGCTGCCCGCCGTGCAGGTCTGGCCGGTGTTGTGGACGATGCCCTTGACGATGGCCGGAATGGCGAGCTTGTAGTTGGCGTCGTCAAACACGATGTGCGCCGACTTGCCGCCCAGTTCCAGCACGCACTTGACCGCATTGAGGGCGGCCGCCTGCTGGACCAGCACGCCGACTTCGTTGGAGCCGGTGAAGGTGATGAAGTTGATGCCGGGATGGCGCGACAGCGCGGCGCCGGCTTCTTCGCCCAGGCCCGTCACGATGTTCAGCGCACCCGGCGGAAAGCCGACTTCCAGGGCCAGTTCGGCCACGCGGACGATCGACAGGCAGGCGTCCTCGGCAGGTTTGACCACCGCGGCGTTGCCCATGGCAAGCGCCGGCGCCACGCTGCGGCCGAACATCTGCGCGGGATAGTTCCACGGAATGATGTGCGCGGTGACGCCCAGCGGCTCGCGGATGAGCTGCACCGAATAGTCTTTCTGGAACGGGATGGTCTGGCCATGGACCTTGTCGGCCGCGCCGCCGTAGAACTCGAAGTAGCGGGCCAGCACCGTGATGTCGCCGCGCGCGGTGGACATGGGCTTGCCGGTGTCGCGCGACTCCAGCTGCGCCAGCTCTTCGTGGTGCGCCAGCACGCTTTCGCCCAGGCGCATCAGCAGGCGGCCGCGCTCCAGCGCGGTCATGTCGCCCCACGCGCCTTCCAGCGCGTCGCGCGCGGCCTGCACTGCCGCGTTCACGTCGGTCTGCTGACCGCGCGGGATGGTGGTGAAGACCTCGCCGTCCACGGGGGAAACGACCTCGATCGTGCGCCCGTCCTGGGCATCGACCTGGCGGCCGCCGATAATCATCTGCGTCATGGAAATGTCTCCGTGGGGTATCAGTTCAGCGTGATCGAGCCGCGCTCGATCGTCCATATCTGGTCGGGGATGTCGCCCAGCAGCTTCACGTTGGATTCGGTGATGACCACGCACAGGTCGGGCTGCATTTCCTTCAGGCGGCCCAGCGCTTCGGTGTAGTCGCGCGCCAGCTTGGGCGCGAGCCCCTGGAAGGGTTCGTCCAGCATCAAGAGCCGGGTGCCGACCATGACGGCGCGCGCCAGCGCCACCATCTTGCCCTGCCCGCCCGACAACGCGGAGCCCGAGCGCTTGAGCATCGGTTCCAGCTGCGGCACCACCTTCAGCACCGTGTCCATGCGGGCCTGGATCTCGGCCTTGGACTGGCCCTGCACCTCGCACGGCAGATGCAGGTTTTCCTCGACCGTCATGGTCGGGAAGATGACGCGGTCCTCGGGCGCGTAGCCCACCTTCATGGCAGCGCGCTTGTGCCCGGGCAGGGACGTCAGGTCGGTGCCGTCGAACGCGATCTTGCCGGAACGAATGCGCGTCAAGCCCATGATGGTGCGCAGGAGCGTGGTCTTGCCCGCGCCGTTGCGGCCCACGATGCCGATGGTGCGGGACGCGTCAAAGTTGGCGCTGACGTCGCGCAGGATGCGATTGCCCGCCAGGTCGACGTTGATGGCCGATAGGTTCAACATGGTTCAGGCCCCCAGCACTTCGCTTCTGATCTGCGGATTGTTCAAGACGTCCTCGGGCGAGCCGTCCGCGGCCACCTTGCCCGCGATCCAGGCCGCCACGCGGGTGGCGTAGCGCGACACGATGTCCACGTCGTGCTCGACGAACCAGCTGGTGACGCGGCGCTCGTCCAGCGCGTGCATGACGGTTTCCATCAGCGCGAACTTGTCTTCCGATGCAACGCCGCTGGTGGGCTCGTCCATGATGAGCAGCTTGGGCTGCAACGCCAGCGCCATCGCCACGTCCAGCAGCTTGCGCTTGCCTTCGGGCAGCTCGATGCACGCTTCGTCGGCGTCGGGCAGAAGGCCCACCAGGTCCAGCGTCGCGTCCACCTCGCGTGCGTCGATGGTGCTTTCCAGCGACCGGAACCAGCTCAGTTCCTTGTTGCGCCGGGCGGCGGCGATCTGCACGCACTGGCGCACGGTGTGTTCGGTAAATAGCTGCGGAAGCTGGAACGAGCGCCCCATGCCCAGCCGCACGATCTTGCGCGGCGCCATCGCCGTGACGTCCTTGCCGTCGAAATAGACCTTGCCCTTGGATGGCGTGAGGTAGCCGGTGCAGATGTTGATGAAGGTCGTCTTGCCCGCGCCGTTCTGGCCGATCACGGCCAGCCGTTCGCCTTCGTGCAGTTCGAAGTTGATGTTGTCGGCGGCCACCACGCCGCCGAAGGCCAGATAGAGGTCGGTGGTTTGAATGAGCGGTTTCATCGTCAGTTCCTTGCCGCGGCCTGCAGGGGAGCCTGCGCGCGGCGCTGGGCGCGTTCACGCGACCGGATGCGCTTGGTGATCTGGCCGACGAAGCCGGTGGGGAACATGAAGATGACCAGGATCAGCGTCAGGCCCAGCAGGAATTGCCACAGGCCGGGGAAGTAGGCGGCGGACACGAGCTTGACGGATTCGAAGCCCACCGCGCCCAGGAACGCGCCGGCGGCATGGCCCGCGCCGCCCAGGATGGTGATGAAGACGAACTCGCCGGAACGCAGCCACGAGCCGATTTCCGGCGTGACCAGCCCCTGCATCAGCGCCAGGATCGCGCCCGAGAATCCGACCACCACGGCAGACAGCAGGTAGCCCTTCCACATGATGAAGTAGGCGGAAAAGCCCAGGTATTCGATGCGGGTTTCGTTGGTCTTGATGGCCGACAGCGCCTGGCCGCTGCCCGAGCGGAAGTAGCGCTGCACCCACCAGGCCAGCACCAGCGACAGGACCAGCGTCAGCACCAGCAGCGCGCGTTCGAAGGATTCGCGCTCCATCACGATGCCGGCCATGGTCGGGCGCACGATACGCATGCCGTCCGAGCCGCCGGTCAGCGTGTAGAGCTTTCCCAGGAGCGCGAACAGCACCATGCTGAGCGCCAGGTTCAACATGCCGAAGAAGATGCCTCGGTAACGCACGACGAACAGGCCGATGACGACGGCGGCGACAAAGCTGGCGACGACGCCGGCCAGGATCAGGACGAGCGCATCCAGGCCGGGCATGGCTTTGGCCAGGAACGCCACCGTATACGCCGAGATGCAGGCAAACATGGCGTGGCCGAACGAGATCTGGCCGGCGCGCGCCATCACCGACACGCCCAGCGCCGCGATGGCGTAGGTCAGGCCGATGACGATGGGCGTGATGGTCCAGGAATAGGTGTAGCCAAGAAATAGCGTGAACAGCGCGGCCAGCACGCTCAGGACAGGGACTTTCATCAGATCGTCCTCGCTTGGGCAACGGTGAACAGGCCGTGCGGACGGATGATCAGCACCAGCACCATGATGATGTAGGGCACGGCGACTTCCAGCTCCGGCGCGGCGTACACGGCGATGGCGCGGATGATGCCGATGAGCAGCGCGGCGATCAGCGCGCCGGTGATCTGGCCGAGGCCCGCGGTAGCGACCACGGCAAAGGACAGCACCGTCATGTCCGTGCCCGCCCCCGGCACCAGCGAGGTGGTGGGCGAAGCCAGCGCGCCGCCCAGCGCGCCCAGGATGGTCGCGATCACGAAGGTGACGTAGCCGATCTTCTTGGCGTTGATGCCGAGCGACGTGGCGACTTCGCGGTTGTGCGTGGTGGCCACCGTCTGCTTGCCCAGCTTGGTGTGACGCAGGAAGAATTCCAGGCACACGTAGGCCAAGAGCGCCGTGGCGGGCACGACCACCAGTTGATATGTCGTGTAGGTGATGTCGCCGATCTCGATGTTGCCCAGGCGGTTGACGACTTCGCTGGCGCTATAGGGCTGCGCGCCCCACAGCATGCGCTGGATGTCTTCCAGCATCAGGAAGGCGCCGAAGGTGAGCAGCAGCTTGAGGATGGGGTCGTAGTTCTGCGCGCGGCGGATCAGGACGAATTCCATGATGCTGCCAAGCAGTAGCCCGATGGCGATCGCGGCCACGAACAAGGCCGCGAACAGGAGGATGGGCGAGTCGGTCTTGGGCGCCAGGAACATGACGAGGCTGGCTGCGGCATAGCCGCCAAAGGCGTAGAACGCGCCGTGCGCGACGTTCAGGATGCCCATCACCCCGAACACCAGGGTTAACCCCATCGATACCAGGAACAGCAGACTGGCGTATGCCACGCCATCCACCAAGGCGAGAGGCAATAGATCCAAGGTCAAGCGTCTTCTCCCAATACGCTGAGCACGGCGGCGGCGATTTCAACATGCCACGCGCGGCGTGCGGGCTTGCGCCCGGGCGCGCCCGGCGCGCCCTTGTCTCGTTATCAACCTTTCCGTGCTGATTGGCGCACAGCGCCAGCCGCCGGAAGGCCCTTTTATTGCAGGCTGGATGCCCGCGCCGCTACGGCGTGGGCACGTCCGCCTGTGTATGTGTGCGAAGTATAGGTAGGGGTGAATCGGGCTGCTATTTATCTTTGTGCAAGGCGGGTTTAACAAGCGATGGAGTGGGTGTGGATTGCCCCAACGCCGCCAGTGGCGCCCGCGTTTGATAGTCCGGGATAATCCGGATCTGCGCCTCGTCCGGCAGGCGTACATAACGGCCTAGTCCATCCGGCGCAAGCGCGCCGACGTCCAGCCGGGCAAGCGTCGCGCCCGCGGCATCGCTTATGGCGATGCGCAACTGCGGCGGCGCCAGTCCATAGGTTTCGCCGTCCTCGGGCGTGAGCGTGCGGTCGCTGCGCGCCTGCGAGAACAGCGCCACAAAGCCCGCCGCATCAAAGCCTGCCGCCGTGCCCTCCGGGGATGCGACCCAGCCCTGCGCCTGCCGTGTCAGGCGGACCGAGCCCCCCGGGCCGTCCAGGGTGACCAGCGCGGCCTTGCCGGCCTCCCATGCGTAGAGCCTGGCAGGCTTGCCGCTGTCGTCATGCAGATGGGTATGGCCGTGATGATGCGCGGGGGCATGCGCGGCCTCTTGCCATTGCCATGCCGACAGCGCGATGCCAGCGGCGAGCAGCCCGGGCCACAGCAGGCGCCCGGCCTTCAACGGCGCCTCCACCACAACAGCAGTCCCGTCAGCAGCGCAAGCAGCGGCAGGGCCACCGTGCTGGTCCAGAACACGGCGCGCATCTGGCGGTTGGTCAGTTCCACGCGGCGGTTCTCGTAGTGCCGGGGCCGGATCGTCAGCAGCGCGTCTTCACCCGCCAGCAAGGTGACGGCGTTGGTGAACAGGGCGCCATTGCCCAGCGTGGCGAAATGCCGGTTGATGGCGAAGTCGCTGTCGCCCGCCACCAGCAGCGTGGGATGGGCCGCGCCTTCCGCGCTGGCGGCCTGCGCGTTGCGCGTGGCCAGCGCCATCAGCGTGTAGCGCGAGGCAGGCAGCCCCGGAGGATGCGCTGCGCCTGACGTCTGCGCCAGCGGCGTCACCACCACGCCTGGCGGCAAGGCGTCTGCCGCCGGCTCAAGTCCCGCCGCGCCGGGAAAGAAGCTGAGCGGCAAGCCGCGCGTCATCTTGTGGCGCGTGTAGTCGCTGACTGCCGGACTGCCGGGATCGTTGCGGTAGTGGCTGCCCGGATCGGCCAGCGCGCCCGGCGCGAGCGCGATGCCGAAGTCCGCCAGCAGGCCGTCCAACCCATGCCGCGTGTCGGGTTCCAGCAGCAACAGCGTCTTGCCGCCCGCGCCGGTCCAGCGGCGCAGCGCCTGCGCGTCGTCGTCG
Organism: Achromobacter sp. Root170; assembly: GCF_001428165.1. Taxonomy (NCBI): domain Bacteria; kingdom Pseudomonadati; phylum Pseudomonadota; class Betaproteobacteria; order Burkholderiales; family Alcaligenaceae; genus Achromobacter; species Achromobacter sp. Root170. The sequence goes on along the minus strand of NZ_LMHN01000016.1, from coordinate 204,094 downwards.
CCGAACGGCGTGCGCGGACCGGCCGCGACGACCACGGCGCAGCCCGGCAAGGCCTGCGCCAGACTGCCCGCGCCCACCGCGCGCGTGGAAAACCCCAGCGTCTGCAAGGCGTTGCGCGCCATCGCCATGCCGTGCTGTTCGTGCACCTCGACGCGCGCCACCAGGTTTTCGTCGCTGCTGTGATCTTCCAGGTCGTCCAGCGACGTCAGGCTGTCGAGCGTCGCCTCGCGATGGCCCTGCGTGAAGCAGACCGTCTGCGCCCCATTCTGGCTGATGCGGATGAGCGCATTGGTGAAGTCCGTTTCGGTGCCGCCGTTGATCGTGGTGCGCCGCGCGCCCGAGGCCAGCACCGCACTGCCCGCGAACTGGATGCCGGCGGCGCGCGCCTCGGCGGGCCGCAGCGCGGGGTCCACGCCGCGCACGCGGATCAGCGGATTCTCGCGCTCGTACTGCCGCAGGAGTTCCAGCGCGTCGACCATGCTCTTGTTGCGCAGGTCGTAGAACCACGTCACCTCGACGGGCTGACGGATCTGCCGCGCGACCTCAAGGCTTTCCGGGGCCAGGCTGTAGACCCGCTGCGCGGTCAGGTCGATGCGTCCCAGATTGCGCGACGCCCACAGGTTCAGCGCCAGCAGCAGCGCGGCCACGGCCAGCACCGGCAGCCACAGCGACAACCGCCGCCCGGCACGGCGCACGGCGGGGCTCATCGCAACCTCCAGCGCTTCAGGTTGACCGAGGCCACCATCAGGGCCAGCACGGTGACGCTGGCAAGCGTCACCGTGGCCGGTCCGGGCAGCACGCCCCGGATGAAGTCCACATGCTGGGCCGACAACGACAAGGCCTGAAAGAACGGCGACAGCGCCGGAAACGCGTCCAGCGCGGCGGGATAGTCGATGAACCACAACAGCACCAGGATGCCCCACGTGGCGCTGGCGGCCACGATCTGGTTCGAGCAGGCGCTGGACACGGCAATGCCGATCGCCAGGAACAGCGCGCCATACAGGAACACGCCGATGTAGCCGCCCACGATGGGGCCGTAATCCGGCTCGCCGTACCAGGCCAGCGGCAACACCGCCGACATGGTGCCCGCCAGCATCAGCGCCAGCATGGTCAGCCCCGCCGCATACTTGGCCGCGACCAGCGTGAAGTCCGACAACGGCAGCGTCAGCAGCAATTCCAGCGTGCCCTGCCGCGCCTCTTCCGCGAAGGCGCGCATGCTGACCAGCGGCATCACCAGCATCAGCAGGATGGTCATGTTGTGAAACGCCGTCACCATCTGCCCGGTGCTGACAAAGAACAGGTTGAAGCTGAACAGATAGCCCGACAGGGCCCAGAACACCGCCACCACGGCCAGCGCCACGGGCGAGCCGAAGTCGGTGCGCAGTTCCTTGCGGTACAAGGCCGCGAAACCCTTCATGCGCGTCTCCGTAACGGGGGATCGTTGGGCGCCAGCGCCGCCAGCAGGCGGGCCTCGACGGCTTCCTGCGCGGGCAGCACGGCGCGCAGTTCCGCGTGCGACAGCGCCGTGCGCATGACTGCGTCGCACGCGGCGGCGCTGGTGGCCGGGTTGGGCGTCGCGCTTACCTCCGGCGGGTCCCACGTAACCCGCCACTTGCTGGCGCCAGCATCCAGCAGCGTGATGTCCACCGCCTTCACGCCCGGGCACGCGCACAACGCCGCGTGCAAGGCGGCATGCTTGGCAGTGGGCAGGGACAGCTGCATTTGCAGCGATGCCTGCGATTCGCCCAGCGGCTGGTCCTGGACCAGCCGGCCCTGCCGCAGGATCGCGATGCGCGAACACAGCGCCTCGACTTCCTGCATCAAATGGCTGCTGAACACCACCGCGCGGCCCTCGGCGCAGCGCCGGATCATCGCGCGGGCTTCCACGATCTGCACGGGATCCAGCCCGTTGGTGGCTTCGTCCAGCAGCAGCACCGGCGGGTCGTTCAGCACGGCCTGCGCCAGCCCCACGCGCTGGCGCTGCCCCTTGGACAGCCGCCCGATCACCGAGCGCGCCACGCCTTGCAGGTCAAAGCCGTCGACGGCGCGTTCGATGGCCTGGCGGCGGGCGCGGGCGCCGCCCTGCACCTTCACGCCGGCGCCGAACTCCAGATACTGGGTGACCGTCAGCGCGTCATAAAGCGGCGCGCGCTCGGGCAGATAGCCGATGTCGGCGTTGCCGCGTCCCGGCACGGGCTCGCGGCCCCGGATGGCGATGCGCCCGCTGTCGGGCGTGTAAAAGCCCGCCATCAGGCGCAGCGTGGTGGTCTTGCCGCTGCCGTTCGGTCCCAGGAGGCCCAGGATTTCCCCGGGCCTGACGGACAGGCTCAGGGATTCCAGGACCTGGCGGGATCCGAACGACTTGCTGACCTGATGCAAGGCGACGGCGGGCTCCATGGGGCCTTCAGTCGAAGACTTTGGTCTTGGCGTTCTGCGCGTGCTGCTCCGCGTCGTGGCTGTACCAGAGTTGGCCCTGGCGCGCATCGCGGATCTGCTTGAGCCGGTCGATGGCCTGCATGGACGCGGCCGTGTTCCAGGTGATGCCGGGAATGACACCGGCCTCGTTTTCACCCGTGTAGATGGCGTCCGCGGCCAAGAGCACCGTGCCGGTCTTGGGCAGCTTGACCTGCAGCGACTGGTGGCCCTGCGTGTGGCCCTTGGTGTCCAGCAATACGATGGTGCCGTCGCCGAACAGGTCGAAGTCGCCTTCCACCTGGATGAAGTCGTAGTCGCGCGTGGTGTCGAAGTCCTTCATGACGTAGGCGGCGCGCTGGAATTTTTCTGGCCACCAGGCGGCGCGCAGCTCGGCCTTCTGCACGACGTGCTTGGCCTTGGGGAACATCTTGATGTTGCCGGCGTGGTCCAGGTGGAAGTGCGAGTACACGACGTACTTGACGTCGCTGACGTCAAAGCCGGCGGCCTTGAGCTGGCGGTCGATGACCTCGTCGCGGCCCTGGATGGAATTGAAGGCGCCGCACAGGCCCTGCCCCCAGTAATTGGCGCAGTTGCCATCGGCCGTGGCCTGGTTCATGCCGGTGTCGAACAGCACCAGCCCGCGCGGGTGCTGGATCACATAGGCCGGCACCGGAATCTTGATCTTGGTGCCCACGTCCACCATGGCGGTCATGAAGCCCTTGTCCAGCTCGATCTTGCCCACCGACAGTTGCATCAGCTTCACGTCCACCGGCGGCGCGTCGGCGGCGTGTGCCCATCCGCCCGCCATGACCGCCACCGCCCCAACCATTGCCTTCCAGCTCTTGCGCATTGTTGTCTCCTCGGACCAACAGGGGAAGCCGCAGCCCGGACGGCGCGGCCGATCAGCAAGCTCCCGGTGTGTCCCGGGTTCACATCGTCGACAGGTGTTTTCCGTGCGAAGGCGCCTTGCGGCGGGGCCACGCCCAGCGCGTGGCCGGAAACGGCATCTGGCGGCCGTTTTCTCTGTTGCGCACTCTGACGCAGCCCGGATTGGCTGCCAATTAAGGATTTGTGAAGCTGGGCTTCGCGGCGGGCGAAGTGGGGGGAACCCTAGTACCGCGCCTGCAGCTCGGCAAACGACGCCAGCTCTCCGGCCAGCGCGCTGGCCATGACGGTGGGCGGGCTGGCCAGCCAGACGCTGCCGGGGCCCGAGCGGCCGGGAAAATTCCGGTTGATGGCGCTGATCGTGACCTGCGAGGCGTCGGTGGATGACCCCGGTCCGCAGTTGGCGCACGCGCCGCAGGACGGCTGCAGGATGCGCGCGCCCACGGCGGCAAAGGTCTTGTCGTAGCCCCGCGCCACGCAGTAGTCGCGCACGGCCGTGGTGCCGTATTGCAGATATAGCGTCACGCCGTCCGGCAGCCGCACGCCGCGCGCCACCGCCCACGCCAGCACCTGATGGTAGTAGTCGAAATCCTCGCGCTTGCCGGCCGTGCAGGAGCCGCCATACGCGATGTCGATGCGCGGGCGCGCGGTCAGGCTGGACAGGGGCACGCCATTGCCCGGGTCGCCCGGCGCCGCCACCAGCGGCGACAGCGCCGCGCAGTCCACGCGCAGCGTGGCCGCGTAGACCGCGCCCGGGTCGCTGCGCATCCACGGCGCGATGCCGGCATCCACGCCGCGGCGTTCCCGCAGGAATCGCGCGGTCTCGGCGTCGGGCGCGACGATGCCCGTCAGGCCGCCCAATTCGGCGGTCATGTTGGTCAGCGTGGCGCGTTCGTCGATGGACAGGGCCGCGATGGCCTGGCCCGCAAACTCAAACACCTTGCCCACGCCCGCGCCCGCGCGGATCTCGGGCAGCGCCAGAAGATGCAGCACGATGTCCTTGGCCGTGACGCCGGCGGGCAGCACGCCGTCCAGCTCGACGCGCAGGGACGCGGGCAGCGTCAGCCGCACCGCGCCGGTGACGAACGCGTTGGCCATGTCGGTGGTGCCCACGCCGAAGGCCACGCAGCCCAGCGCGCCGCTGTGCGGCGTGTGCGAGTCGGTGCCCACGACGACCTGCCCCGGCAGCGCGTAGTATTCGGCCATCATGGCGTGCGAGATGCCCGCCACGTTGGCGCCGGTGTCGCGCGCCGCCTCGGCTTCGGTCAGCGTCCGGTGCTGGCGCAGGCCGTAGGCGTCGGCGAAGTCGCGCTGCGCCTGGCACATGGCGCGCACGTTGGGCACGATGCCGGCGCGCACGTGATTGGGGCTTTCCTCGACGTAGGACGTGTGGTCCTCGAACACCACGATGCGATCCGGGTCCACCAAACGCAGGGGCCGGCCAAACCGCGCATGCAGCATATGGGCCGCCATGCCGGTGTAGTACTCATGGATGAACCGCCAGTCCGCGCGCAGGAAGACGCCGTCGCCTTGCCGGGGGTCGGCGGCGGTGGCGGGCGTTTGCAGCAGATGGCGCAGGATGATCTTTTCAAACAGGGTGCGCGGCGGACCGATGTCCGGCGCGGCGGGATCGGCCGCGGGATGCCCGGCCACCAGGCCGGCCGCCAGCGACACATCGCGCAGCTGCGCCTGCCCAAATGCGAGCAGACCGCCCGCCTTGACGATGGCCGCAGCCAGCGCGTCGCGACCCGCCACGATCTCGTCGACCATGATGCATTCGCCCGCCTGCAGGCGCGCCACCAGCCCCAAGTCGGTGCTGGTGCAGAGCCCGATGTTGTCGGCGTTCTGGCGGTAGATGCGTTCAAAGCTCTCGGCGATCACCAGCCGCACGCCGGCGGACTTTTCGGCCATCGGGCTGTGCTCGCGCGACGAGCCCTTGCCATACCGCTTGCCCGCGACCACGACGTTGATGCCTGCCTGCCGGATCGCGTCGATGCCGATGGGCTGGGTGTCGCCCGCCCGATAGCCCGTGTACGGATACCGGCCCAGTTTCTCGTCGAAGTGCGTCAGGATCGGCACCGGCGTGATCTCGTCGGTGGAAATGTCGTCGCGCAGCGGCGCGGCCTCGGGCAGGGTCAGCGCCGCGCCGCCCAGTTGCGCGGCCACCCGGATTGGGTCGTGCGTCAGAAACAGCAGGCGGGCCGGGGCGTCGAGTACAGATACGGCAGTCATGGCAATCCGGTCATTCGATGGTGACGCCCGCCGCCTTGACGAGCGTCTGGCTCTTGGTGATCTCGGCGGCCAGCGTCTGCGCCGCCTGTTCCGCCGTGGTGCCCTGCGCCACAAAGCCCTGCGGCGACAGCGCCTTGAGCACCGCAGGCTCCTGCATGGTCTTGCGCGTGGCGGCCTGCAGCTTCTGCACGACATCGGCGGGCAGCCCGGCCGGCCCGATCAGCGAGATCCAGGCATCGTACGAATAGCCCTTCACGCCGGCCTCGTCCAGCGTGGGCACATTGGGCAGGATGGCCAGGCGCTCGGGCGTGCTGACGGCCAGCGCGCGCAGCTTGCCGGCCTGCACCTGCGCCAGCACGGACGGGGTGGCCAGGAACGCGACCTGGATCTGCCCCGACATGACGTCGGTGATCAGCGCGTTGCCGCCCTTGTACGGGATGTGCATCATGTCCACGCCCGCCTTGGACTTGAGCAGCTCGCCGGCCAGATGCAGCACGCTGCCCGTTCCCGACGAGCCGTAATTGATCTTGCCGGGCTGTTCCTTTGCGGCCTTGAGAAGGTCGCCCATCGTTCTATACGGCGAGTTCTCCGCCACCACGACCACCAGCGGCGTCGTGCCGATGACGGAAATCGGCGTGATGTCCTTGACCGTGTCGTAGGGCAGGCTCTTGTACAGGCTGGGATTGATGGCGTGGTTGGACGACACGATGCCCAGGGTGTAGCCGTCGGGCTTGGCCGACACCAGCTGGCGCGTGCCTGGAATGCCGGCCGCGCCCGCCAGGTTCTCCACGATCATGGGCTGGGCCAGTGTCTTGCCCAGGTTCTCGGCCACGACGCGCGCGACCACGTCGGCCGTGGAGCCGGGCGACGTGGGCACGATCAGGCGGATGGGACGGTCGGGGTAGCCGGCCGCCGACGCGGCAGGCGCCGCGCCAAGGACGCCAAGCGCAAGCGCACAGCTCGCGAGCAATCTGGTGGGGGTCATGATGTCTCCGTATGGGACGCAGCGGGGTCTGGATGCCCCGTATCGGCGATGAACGCGCCTTGACTATACGAACGCCGCCGGAAACGGAGAAGTGTCATCTCGGCAGCCCCGCCATCGCGAATGGCGAGGGCTGGTTGCGACGGCGGGTTTCGACGGTGCGGCCCGTCAGCCCTGCTGCGACAGAAACCGGACCAGCTTCCCGGCGGTGGCCGACAGCTGCGCCTGGCTGGGAAACACGATGCAAAGCTGGCGCCTTGCCCAATCGTCCGACAGGGGACGCACCACCACGTCCAACGCCTGCAGGTAGAGCTCGGCCACCTGCTGGGGCATCACGGCAATGCCCAGGCCCGCGTGCGTCATGCGGCACAGCGCATCCAGGCTGGCCACGCGGATCTTCACCGATAGCGTCTTGCCCAGTTCGGCGGCCCGCGCCGCCAGCAGCTGCGTCAACGCGCTGTTCTCGCGCAGGCCGACAAAGGTCTCGTCGGCGATGTCCTGCAGGCTGAGCTGCCGCGCCGCCGCCTTGGGGTGCCCGGCCGGCAGCATCACCGCCAGCCGGTCGCGGCGGTAATCCAGCTGCTCCAGCCCGTCCGCGCCAGCGATCCGGTTGCAGATGCCGAAGTCCGCCGCGCGCTCTCGCACCAGGCGCAGCACGTCGGGACTGTGCTGCTCTTCCAGGTCGATATCCACGTCGGGAAACAGGCGCTGAAACGCCGCCACGTCCTCGGGCAGGAACTGCACGATGGCCGACAGGTTGGCTACCACGCGCACGTGCCCTTTCACGCCTTCATAAAAGCGCGACAGCTCCGCCCCCATCGCCTCGACGTCGCCGATGATCTGGCGCGCGTGGCGCAGGACGGTCTGCCCGGCGGGCGTCACCGAGACGCCGCGGGTGTGCCGGGCGATCAGCGGCAGGCCGATCAGCGCTTCCATGTCGGCGATGCGGCGGCTGACGGCGGACGGCGCGATGAATTCGCGCTCGGCCGCCCGCGCGATGCTGTTCTCCTGGCACACCGCCACAAAAAGGCGCAGCGAGGTCAGGTCGAGTTTGCGTAGGATGCTTTCCATGGCGGATCGGACGAGAGCGGCGGGGACGGCCCCTGCATCGACCGGGGGATCGTACACCACGCCCCTCGCGGTATGAGACGGGAGGTCCCGCCGCGCCATTGAAGGCCATCCTCGCGGCCGGCAGGTCCCGGCGTCGCACTCAGGCCGCCAGCCGGTCCGCGCCGCCGCCGCGATACCGCTCCCACAGGCCGGCTTGCCGGACCCGGGCCTGCTCGACGCTCTTTTCCTTTACATGCCCGTACCCCCGGATCGCATCCGGCACGTTGGCCAGTTCCAGCGCCACGTCGCGATTGCCGGCGTCCAGCGTGCGGGCAAATTCGTCCGCCAGCGCCAGATAGTCGGCCGCGAGCTGGCGCTCCATGCGGCGCTCGGCCGTTCTGCCGAACACGTCCAGCCACGTGCCGCGCACGCGCTTCAAGGGCGCAAGCAGCCGGAATGCCGATTCCATCCATGCGCCGTACGCGCGCTTCTGCAACCGCCCGCGCGCATCGCGGCGCGCCAGGATGGGCGGCGCAAGGTAGTAACGCAGCGTGTAGTCGCGGCCCGGCTCGCCCTCGAACTGCGCGCGCAGCCGGTCCTTGAACGCCGGATCGGCATGCAGCCGCGCCACCTCGTATTCGTCCTTGTACGTCATGAGCTTGGCAAGATTGCGCGCCACCGCGCGCGTCACGTCCTGCCGCTTGTCGCCCAGCGCGGCTTCACGCACGCGCACGGACTCTACCGCCGTCAGGAAGCGCCGCGCATAGGCCTCGTCCTGATAATCACGCACGTGCGCGGCCAGACGCTTGACCAGCGCGTCCAGCGATTCCGGCATGGTCACGATCCGCTCGGCCGCCGCGGGGCGCAGCGCATCCACGCCCCGATGCGCGGCCTGGCGGCCCAGTTCGAAGGCAGCCAGATTCTTGTCCACCGACACGCCGTTGATCTGGATCGCGCGGCGCAGGCTGTCCAGCGACAGCGGCAGTCCGCCCTTTTGCCACGCGTATCCCAACAGCAGCGGGTTGGCGTAGATGCTGTCGCCCAGCATGGCCTCGGCCAGCGGGCCGGCCTCCAGGAAGTCGCAATTGCCGCCCGTGCTTTGCGTCAGCGCGGCCTGCGCCTGCGCCCCCGGAAAACGCCACGTGGGCTGCGACAGAAACGCGGCCGTCGGCGCGGCGCTGCTGTTGACCACCGCACGACCATGATCGGGCCGCAGGCGCGACAGCACCTCGGGCGACGCCGACACCAGGGCATCGCAGCCGATGACCAGATCCGCCTCGCCCAGCGCGACGCGCGTGGCGTGCAGGTCCTCGGGCCGGTTGGCCAGTTGCACGTGGCTGAGCACCGCCCCGCCCTTTTGCGCCAGCCCGGCCATGTCCAGCACGGTCACGCCCTTGCCTTCAATGTGCGCGGCCGCGCCGATCAGCGCGCCGACCGTCACCACGCCCGTGCCGCCAACGCCGGCCACGACCACGCGATACGCCGCGCCCGATGCAATGACAGCCTGGCCGGGCAACGGGACCTCAGCCAGCGACGGCGCGCCGCCCTGCTTGCCGGGCTTGCGCGGCGTGGCGCCTTCGGTCGTCACGAAGCTGGGACAAAATCCCTCCACGCACGAAAAATCCTTGTTGCACGACGACTGGTTGATGCGCCGCTTCGTGCCCAGCGGCGTATCCAGCGGTTCCACCGACAGGCAGTTCGACTGCACCGAGCAATCGCCGCAGCCTTCGCAGACCGCTTCGTTGATGAAGGCGCGCCGGGGCGGATCGGGATACTCGCCGCGCTTTCTGCGGCGGCGCTTCTCGGTCGCGCAGGTCTGGTCGTAGATCAGCACCGTGGCGCCATCAATGTCGCGCAGCGCGCGCTGCACGTCGTCCAGCGCCTTGCGGTGGTGAACCTCCACCCCTGCCGGCAAGGTCTGCGCCCCCGTGTATTTGTCGGGTTCGTCCGTCACGACCACCGTCTTGACGACGCCTTCGGCCAGCATCTGCGCCGCGATCTGCGGCACGGTCAGGACGCCGTCCACCGGCTGCCCGCCCGTCATGGCGACGGCGTCGTTGTAGAGGATCTTGTAGGTGATGCGCGCGCGCGCCGCGATGGCCGCGCGAATGGCGAGCAGGCCCGAATGAAAATACGTGCCGTCGCCCAAATTGGCAAAGATGTGGCGCTCGGACGTGAAGTCCTTCTGGCCCAGCCACGCCACGCCCTCGCCGCCCATCTGGCTGAAGGTGTCGGTATTGCGGTCCATCCACATCGCCATGTAATGGCAGCCGATGCCCGCCACCGCGCGCGATCCTTCCGGCACGCGCGTGGAGGTGTTGTGCGGACAGCCCGAACAGAACCAGGGCTTGCGTTCTTCGACCAGCGTGGGGCGGCTGGCCTCACGCTCTTTCGCGTCGATGACGGCCAGGCGCGCCGCAATGCGCGCGCGCAACGCGTCGGACAGGTTGGCTTTTTCGAGGCGGGCGGCAATGGCGCGGGCGATCAGCGCGGGCGACAGCTCATACCGCGCCGGCAGCAGCCAGCCGCCACGCGGCGTGGACCATTCGCCGCCGCCGTTCTCGCGCTCGTCGAACTTGCCAAAGACACGCGGCCGCACGTCGTCGCGCCAGTTGTACAGCTCTTCCTTGAGCGCGTATTCCAGGATCTGGCGCTTTTCCTCGACGACCAGGATCTCCTTCAGACCCGTGGCGAATTCGCGCGCGTCCTGCGCGTCCAGCGGCCAGATGCAGCCCACCTTCAGCACGCGGATGCCCGCCTGCGCACAGGCCGCATCGTCCAGCCCCAGGTCGTTCAGCGCCTGGCGCACGTCCAGATACGCTTTGCCGGCCGTCATGATGCCGAAGTGCGCGTTGGGCGAGTCCAGCACCACGCGATTCAGCTTGTTGGCGCGCACATAGGCCAGCGCCGCATACCATTTGTGGTCCAGCAGCCGCGCCTCCTGCGCCAGCGGCGAGTCCGGCCAGCGGATGTTCAGCCCGCCTGGCGGCAGGCTGTCCTCGGGCAGCACGATCCGCACGCGTGACGGGTCAACGTCCACCGAGGCGCTGGACTCCACCACGTCCGTCACGCATTTCATCGCCACCCACAGGCCCGTGTGGCGGCTCATGGCCCAGCCATGCAGGCCGTAATCCAGATACTCCTGCACGTTGGACGGGTACAGCACCGGAATGCCGCTGGCGATCAGCACGTGTTCGGACTGATGCGCCACCGACGAGGATTTGGCGGCGTGGTCGTCACCCGCCAGCATCAGCACCCCGCCGTGCGCGGACGTGCCGGCCGAGTTGGCGTGCTTGAGCACGTCCACCGACCGATCCACCCCCGGCCCCTTGCCGTACCACATGCCAAAGACGCCATCGCGCTGCGCGCCGGGAAACAGATTGAGCTGCTGCGATCCCCAGACGGCGGTCGCGGCCAGGTCCTCGTTCAGGCCGGGCTGAAACACCACGTCGTTGTCTTTCAAATGACGCTTGGCCTTCCAGAGCGCCTGGTCCAGGCCGCCCAGCGGCGATCCCCGGTAGCCCGACACATAGCCGGCGGTGTTCAGGCCGGCCGCCTGGTCGCGCTGCTTTTGCATCAGGGGCAGGCGCACCAGCGCCTGCGTGCCGCTCAGGTAGACGCGGCCGGTGGGCTGCGCGTATTTGTCGTCCAGCGACAGGCCATGGGTGTCGGCCACGCCAGGGGGTAGAGGGGCGTTCATGGGGGTTGTCTCCTGCAATCTGCGGTGCGGGCATTTACGTGTTTTCCGCAGTGTAGGAACGCGTGCAGTCATCGTATATTCATATATTCGACTAGCTGGTATGTGAAAAACACATGGCTAATGACGTCACCCTTCGCCAACTCCGGTACTTCGCCGCCGCCGCCCGCACCGGGCGGTTTTCCATGGCGGCGGCCGACGAACACGTGTCCCAATCGGCGGTCACCAACGCCGTGCTGGCGCTGGAAGCGCAACTGGGCGTGCGCCTGTTCGACCGCCATGCGCACGGCGTGACGTTGACACCCGAAGGCCACAACTTCCACCAGCGCGCCCGCGACGTGCTCGACTCCCTGGACGACGCGCTGCGCGAACCCGGGTTTCAGCGGTATGCGCTGCGCGGCTCGGTGCGGATCGCGGCGTCCTACACGGTGCTGGGGTACTTTCTGCCCGACCTGCTGGCGCGGTTCCGGCGGCGCTATCCCGACGTCGTGCTGGACCTGGTGGATCTGGACCGCCCGGAGATCGAACAGGCCGTGGCAAGCGGCGACGTGGAGCTGGGCGTGGCGCTGCTGTCCAACGTGGACAAGCGCGAGCGCTTCGGCCACCACGTCCTGGTGCGCTCAAGGCGCCAACTCTGGACCGCGGCGGGGCATCCGTTGACGCAGGCGGCCGCGCCCGCGCTCGCCGACATCGCGCGCTATCCCTACATCCTGCTTGAAATGGACGAAGGCGAGCGATCCACGCTGGGTTATTGGCGCGGTCACGGCCTGCAGCCCGACATCGCCTTTCGCACGCGGTCGATGGAGGCGCTGCGCGGCCTGGTCGCGCATGGCTTTGGCGTCACGATGCTGTCGGACATGGTTTACCGGCCGTGGTCGCTGGAGGGGCGCAAGATCGAAGCCGTGCCCATCACCGACGCCGTGCCGCCCATGGAGGCCGGCCTGCTGTGGCATCCGCGCGCGGCCATGGCCAAGCCGGCCGAAGCCTTCCGGCAGTTCATGATCTACGCGTGCGGGGGATGACGCCAGCCGGCGCCGCAGGCTGACCGGCCCTACACCAGCACCGCACCCTTGCGCCGCGTGAACTGCGCCAGCGACCGCAGCGCCAGCGTGTGCATGGCGGCCACCGACGGCAGCAGCGTCTCGTCCTTGCGGGTCAGCACGCCGACGATGCGTTCGACCACGGGTTCGGCCAGCGGCACAAACGCCAGCCCGCTGCCGGCCGCGGGGCGCGCCAGCACCGGCAACACCGTCACGCCCAGGCCGCCCACCACGCTGGCCAATAGCGAAGCCCGGTTGGACACCACGATCGCCGGGTCGTCGATGCCGCTGCCCAATTGACGGTTCTTCAGCGTTTCAAAAGTGGCGTTGCCGATCAGCCGCTCATCGGCCAGCGCCGCCCAGGACACCCGGCCGCGCCGCCGCGCAAGCGGGTGGCTTTTCTTGCAGACCAGCCCGAAGGCGTCGCGCGCCACGGGCGTGAACGCGACCTCGTCCGTACGCGGCGCCTGCCCGGCCACGCCCACCTGCACCTCGCCTGCCAGCACCAGCCGATGCACCTCGGGCGAGGTTTCGTCCAACGCGCGGATCCGCACGTCAGGATGGGTGCGCGCAAAGCGCGCGAGCAGCCGCGGCAGCCACTCGTCGGCCAGCGACGGCATGACGGCCATCGCCACCGGCCCCTGGCTGCCCGTGCCGAACTGCCGCGCCGCGTCCAGCACCCGGTCATGCGTGGCCAGCAGCTCGCGAAACAGCGGCGCCACCGCCTGGCCCAACGCGGTCAGCTGGGCGCGCTTGCCGGGTTCAAAGAGCGGCGCGCCCAGTTGTTGCTCCAGGTCCTGCATGGCGGCCGACACCGCCGCCTGCGACCGGAACGTGCCCTGCGCGGCGACGCGAAAACTGCCGTGATCGGCGGCCAGCAGGAACTGGCGCAGATGCTGGATCTTCAGGGACGTGGGCATGAGCAGAGCCGCCGTAAATTCGGATTTTCTGAAATTAGCTCACGTTAATTTGGATTGTCAAAATCGCACGCAGCGTCGAACAATGGATTTGTCATTCATCCCCACGATTTCGGAGCAAGTGCATGTCGCTGCAAGTGCGCAAGGTAGTCAGTTACGTCGAGAAAACCCTCATTGAAGGCGGCCGCGCGGCCGAGCGCCCGCTGGTGATGATCGTGGCCGCCGCCGTGATCCGCAATCCGTGGGCCGGCCTGCCGTTTCAGGAAGACCTGCGGCCCGGCATCCTCGAAGCCGCGCCGCCGCTGGGCGAACTGCTGGTCGGCGAGATCCTGCGCCAGGCCGGTTCGGCGGACAACATCGAGGCCTACGGCAAGGCCGCCGTGGTCGGCACTGCGGGCGAAGTCGAACATGCGTCCGCGCTGATCCACACGCTGCGTTTCGGCAACTTCTACCGCAACGCGGTAGGCGGCACCAGCTATCTCAGCTTCACCAACATGCGCGGCGGCCCGGGCTGCGTGATCTCCGTGCCGCTGATGCACAAGCTGGACGAAGGCCTGCGCTCGCACTACCTGACGGTGCAGACCACCATCAACGACGCGCCGGCGCCCGACGAGATCGTGATCGCGCTGGGCGCGGCCACCTCGGGCCGTCCGCATCACCGCATCGGCAACCGCTATTCGGACATGAAGGAACTGGAGCAGGAAGCACAGGAGGCGCGCGCAAAATGACCATGCAACGGCGGCGAACTGGCCGCGGCGAACCGCTGATCCTCTTGCACGGCGTCGGCCTGGACCACACGCTGTGGGACGACCTGGCCCCCATGCTTGAGCCGGACTTCGACGTGCTGCGATATGACCTGCTGGGCCACGGCGCCGCGCCCGCGCTGCGCGGCCCGGCGGACATACAGGACTTCATCGCGCAACTGGATGCCGAACTGGACCGCGCGGGCTGGCAACAAGCGACCGTGCTGGGCTATTCCATGGGCGGCCTGATCGCGGGCGCCTACGCGGCGGCCCGCCCCGAACGCGTCAGCCGGCTGGTGCTGCTGAACACGGTGTTCCGGCGCACGGACGAAGAAGCCGCCGCCGTGCGCGCCCGGCTGGATGCCGCGGCCACGCAAGACCCCGAAGCTGCCGCCAAGGTGTCGCTGACGCGCTGGTTCACGCCGGCCTTTCAAGCAGCGCACCCCGCGCGCGTCGCGCAGATCGAACAGCGCCTGCTCGGCAACGACCGCGAGAGCTTTCTGTCCGCGTATGCGCTGTTCGCATTGGGTGACCCGCTGCTGGCGCAGGCGGCGCCGGACATTGCCTGCCCCGTGCTGGTCATGACCGGTGAACACGACGTCGGCTCCAACCCGCGCATGACGCGAGACCTGGCGCGCGCCCTTCCCCGCGCCTGCGCCCGCGTCGCCCCCGGCCAGCGTCATATGCTGCCGGTGGAGGAACCGGGCACGGTGGCCGCCGCGCTTCGCTGCTTCGTGTCGGCGCATCCGGCAGTGGCCCATCCCGCGCAGTCGCCCTCGACGCAGGCGCATGCCGCAAAGGCCTAGCCGACGCCATCGCCACACTGATTTCCCCCGAACCCTGACATCGTCCGCCGACAGAGACGATGCGCGACAACCCCGCCACGACGCGGGGACGGAGACAAGACACATGGACCGCAGAACCCTCATCAAGACCCTGGCGGCACTGTCGCTGGCCCCGCTGGGCGCCGCCGCCCCTCGGCTGGCCGACGCGCGCGAAGCGCCCCTGCGCGTGATCGTGCCGTTCCCACCGGGCGGCGGCACCGACGTGCTGGGCCGCGTCATCGCCGCCTCGCTGGAAGGCGCGATGGATCGCTCCGTGGTCGTGGAAAACAAACCCGGCGCCAGCGGCATGCTGGGCGCGGACTACACGGCCAATGGCGCGAAAGACGGCAGCATGCTGCTGTTTGCCGGCCTGGTGCCGTCGGTGCGCTACTACGCCCGCCCGCCCGAAGACGTGCTCAAGCAGCTGGCGCCCGTCTGCCCCATTGCGCGCTCGCCCTACATGGTGGCGGTCAATAGCGACCTGCCCGCCAAGACGCTGGCCGAACTGGTCGCGCAGGCGCGGCGCGAGCCCAAGGGGCTGACCTTTGGCACGCCCGGCAACGCCACGCCCCAGCACCTGGCCACCGAACTGCTGCAAGCCGCCTGCGGCATCGAGATGCTGCACGTGCCATATCGCGGCACCGGCCCGATGATGACCGACCTGCTGGGCGGCCAGATCCAGGTGGTGGTGGCCACGGTGGCCGCGGTCGAACCGAATCTGAAGAGCGGCCGGCTGCGGGTGCTGGCCGTGACCAGCCCGCAGCGCCTGCCGAAATACCCGGATATTCCCACCGTGGCCGAAAGCGGCTTTGCGGGGTTTTCGGCGCAGATCCAGTTTGGGACCTACTGCGCGGCGGGCGCGCCCGAAGCCACCATCGCGGCGCTGAACCAGGGCATCAACCGCGCCCTGAAAACCGAGTCCGTCCACACCAAGCTGGCCGAGCAGGGTTTCGAGCCCACCGGCGGCACGCCGGCGCAACTGCAGGACGCGCTGCTGGCGGAAATCCGGGACGTGGCCGGATTGGTGAAGGCGGGCAAGGTGCGGGTCGACCTCTAAGGTGATGGCCCGCCTGCGCAGGCGGCCCTGAACCGGCCGCGCCCGCGCCCTGCCCGGCGCCCACTCCCGGGACCGGGGGGCCGCTTGCACCCGCGCCCTTGCCGGGAGTAAATTGTTGACAATTCAGCGCGACAAGCGCGCTTTCTTCCGAAAATACCCCCTTTAACGGAACGAATTGTCAACACCATGAGCAAAGTGCTCACCTTGCCGGGCGCGCAGGCGGCCGATGGCACCCCCGCTGGCGAACCCATCGGCGAAACCCTGTCGGACCACATCTTCCGCAAGATCCAGTCCGCCATCGTCAAGGGCGAGATCGCCCCGGGCAGCAAGATCTCCGAGCCCGAGCTGGCGCGCATCCACGGCGTCAGCCGCGGCCCCCTGCGCGAGGCCCTGCACCGGCTGGAGGGCCAGAGGCTCCTGGTGCGCGTGCCGCACGCCGGCGCGCGCGTCGTGTCCCTGTCGATCCAGGAACTGATCGAACTCTACGAAATCCGTGAATCGCTGGAAGGCACCGCCTGCCGCCTGGCCGCCGAACGCATGCCGCCGTCGGAAATCGACGAGCTGCGCGGCGTGCTGGAAGCCCACGAACGCGACGAAGCCTTCCAGGCCGGCCTGGGCTACTACCAGCAGGAAGGGGATTACGATTTCCACTACCGCATCGTCAAGGGCAGCGGCAACCAGATGCTGTTTCGCATGCTGTGCGACGAGCTTTATCAGCTGGCGCGCATGTACCGCATCCAGTATTCGACGACGCCCAATCGCCCGCGGCAGGCCTACGCCGAGCATCACCGCATTCTGGACGCCATCGCCGACGGCGACGGCGAGCTGGCCGAACTCCTGATGCGCCGGCACATCCGCGCATCCCGCATCAACATCGAACAACAGATCGCGCAAAGCACCCAACAGCGCACGGAGGCATGATGAACAAGTCGTACCGCAAGAACCTGCCCGGCACCCGCCTGGACTACTTCGACGCCCGCGCAGCCGTGGAGGCCATTGCGCCCGGCGCGTATGACGGCCTGCCCTACACGTCCCGCGTCCTGGCCGAAAACCTGGTGCGCCGCTGCGATCCCGCGCTCTTGACCGACGCGCTCAAGCAGCTGATCGAACGCCGCCGCGATCTGGACTTTCCGTGGTTTCCGGCGCGCGTGGTCTGTCATGACATCCTGGGCCAGACCGCGCTGGTGGACCTGGCGGGCCTGCGCGACGCCATTGCCGACAAGGGCGGCGACCCGGCCAAGGTCAATCCCGTGGTGCCGGTGCAGCTGATCGTGGACCACTCGCTGGCCGTCGAATACGACGGCAACGACCCGGACGCCTTTGCCAAGAACCGCGCGGTCGAAGACCGCCGCAACGAAGACCGCTTCCATTTCATCGACTGGACCAAGCAGGCCTTCGAAAACATCGAAGTCGTGCCGCCGGGCAACGGCATCATGCACCAGATCAACCTGGAGCGGATGTCGCCCGTCATCTACACGCAGGACGGCGTGGCCTTCCCCGACACGCTGGTCGGCACCGACAGCCACACGCCGCACGTGGACGCACTGGGCGTCATCGCCATCGGCGTGGGCGGCCTGGAAGCCGAAAACGTCATGCTGGGCCGCGCGTCGTGGATGCGCCTGCCCGACATCGTCGGCGTCGAACTGTCCGGCCGCGCGCAGCCCGGCATCACCGCCACCGACATCGTGCTGACGCTGACCGAATTCCTGCGCAAGGAAAAGGTGGTGGGCGCGTATCTGGAGTTCTACGGCGAAGGCGCCTCCAGCCTGACGCTGGGCGACCGCGCCACCATCTCGAACATGGCGCCCGAGTACGGCGCCACCGCGGCGATGTTTTCCATCGACCAGCAGACCATCGACTACCTGCGCCTGACCGGCCGCGAAGACGAGCAGATTGCGCTGGTGGAAAACTACGCCAAGACCGCCGGCCTGTGGTCCGACAGCCTGAAGACCGCGCAGTACGAGCGCGTGCTGCGCTTTGACCTGTCCACCGTCGTGCGCACGCTGGCCGGCCCGTCCAACCCGCACCGCCGTCTGCCGGTGTCCGACCTGGCCGAGCGCGGCATCGCCGGCGTGGTCGAGAACCAGCCCGGCCTGATGCCCGACGGCGCCGTCATCATCGCCGCCATCACCAGCTGCACCAACACCAGCAACCCGCGCAACGTGATCGCCGCGGGCCTCCTGGCACGCAACGCCAACCGCGCGGGCCTGGCGCGCAAGCCCTGGGTCAAGAGCTCGCTGGCGCCTGGCTCCAAGGCCGTCCAGCTTTATCTGGAAGAAGCCGGCCTCACGCAAGAACTGGAACAACTGGGCTTTGGCGTCGTGGCGTTTGCCTGTACCACGTGCAACGGCATGTCCGGCGCGCTGGACCCGAAGATCCAGCAGGAAATCATCGACCGCGACCTCTATGCCACCGCCGTGCTGTCCGGCAACCGCAACTTCGATGGCCGCATCCACCCGTACGCCAAGCAGGCCTTCCTGGCCTCGCCGCCGCTGGTCGTGGCCTATGCGATTGCCGGCACCATCCGTTTCGACATCGAACGCGACGTGCTGGGCGTGGCCGCCGATGGCCGCGAGATCCGTCTGAAGGACATCTGGCCCAGCGATGAAGAAATCGACGCGATGGTCAAGTCGGCGGTCAAGCCCGAGCAGTTCCGCAAGGTCTACGCCCCCATGTTCGGCATCAAGGACGACCGCCAGACCGCCGTCAGCCCGCTGTACGACTGGCGTGCGCAAAGCACGTACATCCGCCGTCCGCCGTACTGGGAAGGCGCGCTGGCCGGCGAACGCACGCTGCGCGGCATGCTGCCGCTGGCCGTGCTGGGCGACAACATCACCACCGACCACCTGTCGCCGTCCAACGCCATCCTGATGGACAGCGCCGCGGGCGAATACCTGCACAAGATGGGTCTGCCCGAAGAAGACTTCAACTCGTACGCCACGCACCGCGGCGACCACCTGACCGCGCAGCGCGCCACCTTCGCCAACCCGAAGCTCTTCAACGAAATGGTGAAGAACGCCGACGGCACGGTGAAACAAGGCTCGCTGGCGCGCGTGGAGCCGGAAGGCCAGGTCATGCGCATGTGGGAAGCCATCGAGACCTACATGGACCGCAAGCAACCGCTCATCATCGTGGCCGGCGCCGACTACGGCCAGGGCTCGTCGCGGGACTGGGCCGCCAAGGGCGTGCGTCTGGCCGGCGTGGAAGCCATCGTGGCCGAAGGCTTCGAGCGCATCCACCGCACCAACCTCATCGGCATGGGCGTGCTGCCGCTGGAGTTCACGCCGGGCGTGAACCGCAAGACGCTGGCGCTGGACGGCACCGAGAGCTACGACGTCATTGGCGAGCGCAAACCGCGCGCCGACCTGACGCTGGTCATCCACCGCCGCAACGGCAGCACCGAACAGGTGCCGGTGACCTGCCGCCTGGATACCGCCGAAGAAGTGTCCATCTACGAAGCCGGCGGCGTGCTGCAGCGCTTTGCCCAGGATTTCCTGGAAGCCGCTTCCGCGTCGGACGCCGGCAAGCTGGCCTGACCCGCACCGTAAAGACCGGCGGGCGATTGCATCGCCCGCCGCCCTACTCCGACACTTCAGGATCGTTTCATGTCACATGCTCCCCAAACCAAGATCGCCGCCACCTACATGCGCGGCGGCACCAGCAAAGGCGTGTTCTTCAAGCTGGACGACCTGCCCGAATCGGCCCGCGTGCCGGGCGCGGCGCGCGACGCGCTGCTGCTGCGCGTGATCGGCAGCCCCGACCCCTACGGCAAGCAGATCGACGGCATGGGCGCGGCCACCTCCAGCACCAGCAAGACCGTCATCGTCGCCAAAAGCACGCGCCCCGGCCATGACGTGGATTACCTCTTCGGCCAGGTCTCCATCGACCAGCCCTTCGTGGACTGGAGCGGCAACTGCGGCAACCTGTCTGCCGCGGTCGGTCCCTTTGCCATCACCAACGGCCTGGTCGACGCCGCCCGCATCCCGCAGGACGGCATTGCCATCGTGCGCATCTGGCAGGCCAACATCCAGAAGACCATCGTCGCGCACGTGCCCATCACCGGTGGCGCGGTGCAGGAAACCGGCGACTTCGAACTGGACGGCGTGACCTTTCCGGCCGCCGAAGTGCGCCTGGAATTCATGGACCCGGCCGAGGAAGGCGACGGCGGCTCCATGTTCCCCACGGGCAACCTGGTGGACAACCTGGAAGTCCCCGGCGTGGGCACTTTCAAGGCCACGATGATCAACTCCGGCATTCCCACGATCTTCCTGGAAGCCGACGCGCTGGGCTACAGCGGCACGGAACTGCAGGACGCCATCAACGGCGATGCCGCCGCGCTGGCGCGCTTCGAGACCATCCGCGCGCACGGCGCCGTACGCATGGGACTGATCAAGGACATCGCCGAGGCGGCCAGCCGCCAGCACACGCCCAAGGTGGCGTTTGTTGCCTCCCCGAAGGAATACGTGTCCTCCAGCGGCAAGAAGATCGGCACGGGCGACATCGACGTGCTGGTGCGCGCCCTGTCGATGGGCAAGCTGCACCACGCCATGATGGGCACGGCGTCCGTCGCCATCGCCACCGCAGCCGCGGTGCCCGGCACGCTGGTGAACCTGGCGGCGGGCGGCGGCGAGCGCGACAACGTCTGCTTCGGCCACCCGTCGGGCACGCTGCGTGTCGGCGCGCAGGCGCAGTTGGTCGATGGCGAATGGAAAGTGACCAAGGCCATCATGAGCCGCAGCGCGCGGGTGCTGATGGAAGGCCGGGTGCACGTGCCGCGCGAGGGGTGAAAGCCGGCTGAAACCGCCGCGACGATATTGCTCGGGTTCTGGCGCGGCCCCCTAAAGTCGCCGCCTGCATCTGCCGTTAGCGGGTTGCGGCCGGGGGTTTCCTGGCCGACTTGCAACCCGCCGGCCTTCCCCGCCGGCGTATCCAGTACACGAGCATGAAGATAACGTCGCTGCGCAACCGCATTTTGCTTATTACCTGCTTTACGGTGGTGGGAGCCCTCACGCTCTCCGGCCTCATCACCTACCAGATCGTGCGCGACAACATGATGTCCACCATCGCCGCCACGTTGGACGCCGTGGCCTCGGGCAACGCCAGCGCCATCGAGCGCTGGTCGGCCGACAAGGCGCAGGCGGTCGACGCCACCGCGAAAGTGGTCGAAAAGGGCGATCCCCGCGGTCTGACCCAGCTCATGGGCCAGACCAATGGCTTTCCCATCACCACCATCGGCTGGTCGGACAAGACCTTCTTTTCCACCACCAAGACCGCGGCGGATTACGATCCTACCGCCCGGCCCTGGTACAAGAGCGCCGTCGCCGCCGGCAAGCTGACGGTCACCAAGCCTTACGGCGATTCCACCACCGGCGTGCTGTACGTCGCATTCACCGCGCCGATGATCCGCAACGGCCAGACGACGGGCGTGCTGAGCGGCGCCGTGCCGCTCGATGGCGTGAAAGACATCATCAAGGCCATCCACCCCACGCCGTCCAGCAGCGCCTTCGTGGTGGCGACCGACGGGCAGGTGATTTCGCACCTGAACGACAAGCTGGCGCTCAAGCCGTCGACCGACATTTCCCCGGCGTTGACGGCCGATTTCGTGGCATCCCTGGCCCGCGACGGCGCCGCCCCCGCCGACATCATGCTGGACGGCGCGCAAAAGCTGCTGAAGGCGCGCCGCGTTCCCGGCACCGACTGGTATCTGGTCGTGGCGCTGGACAAGGCCGAAGCTACGGTCGGCCTGACGCAGGTGCTGCACGCAACCCTGATCTCGCTGGTCGTCCTGACGCTGATCGCCGTAACCATCGCCAGCGTGATCACGTCGCGGGCGTTCAAGCGCCTGTCCGCCGTGCGCGACGCCATGGACACCATCGGCTCGGGCGACGGCGACATGACGCACCGCCTGGCCGTGGTCGGCCACGACGAAGTCGCGCAGATCTCCGCCTCGTTCAACGCGTTCGTGGAGAAGATCACCCACGTCATGCGCGAAGTGCGCAGCGGCGTGCATTCGATGAGCGCCGCCACGCGCGAGATCGACATGGGCAACCGTGATCTGTCGCAGCGCACGGAAACGTCGGCCGCCTCGCTCGAGGAAACCTCGTCGGCGCTGACCGAGCTGGCGTCCAGCGTGCGCCAGACCGAGGAAACCGCCGAGCACGCGACGCGCCTGGCCGACGAAGCCAGCGCCGTCGCCGCCCGTGGCGGCCAGGTGGTCAACGATGCGGTCAGCACGATGGACGAGATCTCGAAGTCGTCGCAGCGCATTACCGAGATCATTCGCGTGATCGACGGCATCGCGTTCCAGACCAACATCCTGGCGCTGAACGCGGCGGTCGAAGCCGCCCGCGCAGGCGAACAAGGCCGCGGCTTTGCGGTGGTGGCCGGCGAAGTGCGCACGCTGGCGCAGCGCAGCGCCGCGTCCGCGCAGGAGATCAAGACGCTGATCGAGGCGTCCGTCCAGAACGTCAAGAGCGGCACGCAGCGCGTGCAGGCCGCGGGTTCGACCATGACCGAGATCGTTGACGGCATCAACCGCGTGCAGCGGATGGTGAGCGAGATCCACGGCGCGATGGCCGAACAGAGCACGGGGCTGGGTCAGATCGACCGCTCGGTCGCCGACATGGACCAGGCCACGCAGCAAAATGCCGCGCTGGTCGAGCAGTCCACGGCGGCGTCCGGCATGCTGAGCGACCAGGCGCGCGTGCTGGCCGATGCGGTGGCGCGGTTCAAGCTGCGCGAGGAAGAATCGGCGGGTTCGGCCAGGCTGATCGCGCTGCCCGCCTGATCGCGGGCGAGATCGGTGGGGTCCGCGGCGGGGTTTATTCCGCCGCGGAACCGCCCGCCGCGGGCGATCCCGCCGCCGCTGCCCCCACCTGCTTGAGCACGGCAACGGCCGTCGCAACGACCTGCCCGTCCGTGCTCAGCTCTCCTTGCATGAACACCAGCGAGGACGTCGCCCGCGCCACGCGGCCGCGCACTTCCAGAAACTGCCCCTCGCGCGCCGCCGCCAGAAAATGCGTGTCCAGTTGCACGGTCACGCAGGCGCGCCGGCCCAGCGCTTCCCAAGCGATCGCGCTGATGCCGTGATCCAGCAACGCCGTCAGCAATCCGCCATGCACCACGCCAGCCGGATTCAGATGATCGGCGGTGGCCAGGAGGCCGTACGCCCAGCCCTCGTCCTCCTTGCGCACCCACAACGGCCCGATCAGGCCCGCAAAGCCCGCAAGCCCTCTTTTGCGCCACCCTTGCGGCACGGGCGGTTCGACATCCGGTTGCGTGGTCATGCGCTCAGCTCCTGGCGGCCATCAGTTGCGACAACGCGCGCGACTCGTCCTGCAGCGCGCGCGCCAGCGATTCGACGCGCGCCGCATCAAGCTGTTCGGCCAATCCCGCGGCCACCAGCGCATGCGTCAGGCGCTGATGGCTGTCGAAGACGGGCACCGCGATCACGACGACGCCGTTGATGTAGTTGTTGCGGTCCACGCTGTAGCCTTGTCGGCGCACCGCGTCCACGTCGGCTTTCCAGGCCGAAAACTCGGGCGCCTGATCCCAGCGCAAGGCCTTGAAGCGCCGCTCCAGTTCCTTTTCCGACAAATCCGCAAAGGCCGCGACGAGCCGGCCGGTTGCGCTGATCAGCGCGGGAAAGCGGCTGCCCACGTCCACGTGCAGCCGGAACGGTGCATTGGACCGCGACAACGCCAGCACGACCATGTGATCGCTGCCTGACACCTCGACGCCGATCGCGGTGACGCTGGCCGCGTTGGCGATCCGGTCCAGCACGGGTTGGGCCAGCGCGGGAAACGGATTGCTCTCGATCACGCTGCGCGCCAGCGTCAGCATGCCCACGCCCAGGCTGTAGCGCTTGGCGCCGGGATCGACCTTGACCAGGCCTTCTTCCACCAGGACGCGAAGAATGTGCAGGCAGGTGCTGGTCACCATGCCCAATTCCTGCGAGATGGCCTTGAGCGTCATGGGCTCGCCGCCCCGCCCGAGCAGGCGCAGGATCGCAATCGATCGCGTCACGGCCGGCACGGGCCGCACGCGCGGGCCGGCGGCGGCAGGGTCCGGGGTACTGATTTCACTCATCGGTTTCTCCGTTTTTATTGCGGCAAGCATACCGTGCGGCGACCACGTCGCGGGTCCGCCCCAACGCACCTTAATTGTATATATACAATTCATAAACGCCATTGACAATTTATTTGGCGGCGCGCATAGTGGGTTCCACAGGTTGCCGACCCACACAGGTACGACGAAATGACCAAGCTGACCGATACCCTTTCTTATGCGGACGCCCAGGCGCTTTGCGCCCCCGACAAGCTCTGGGAGCTTTTCGACGGCAACCGTGAACACATGAACATCGCGCACGAATGCATCGATCGGCACGCGGACAAGGCCGAGCCGGCGATCATCCTGGTGCGTGCGGCGGGCGGGGACGAGACCTACACGTTCCGCCAGATCGCCGAGCAATCCTCGCGCTTTGCGCACTACCTGGCCGAACAGGGCATCCGCCCGGGCGACCGCGTGGCCGTCATGCTCGAACCGTCGCTGCCGTTCTACGTGGCCATGTTCGGTGCCATGAAGATGGGCGCGATCGCCGTGCCGCTGTTCACGTTGTTCGGCCCCGACGGCATCCGGCTGCGCGTGCAGGACTGCCAGCCGCGCATGCTGGTGACCAACGCGGAAAAAGCGCCGCTGGCCGCGGGCGGCGAGGACATGCGTGTCGTCATCGCCGACGAGGCGTTCCTCGGCACGCTGGCCGCCTACCCGTCGCACTACGAATGCCGCACGCGCGCCGACGATCTGGCCATCTTCCAGTACACGTCCGGCACGACCCGCGAGCTGCCCGACGCCGTCAAGCACACGCACCGCGCCCTGGTCACGCTGATGCTGGCCGCGCTGTACGGCACCGGCATCCGGCCGGGCGACCGCTACATGTGCCCGTCCTCGCCCGCCTGGGGACATGGGCTGTGGCACGGCACGCTGGCGCCGCTGGCCTTGGGCGTCACCATCGGCGCGTATGCCGGCAAGTTCAACGCCGAGCGCCTGCTGCAGGCCTTGCAGGAACACCGCTTCAACAACATATCGGCTGCCGCCACCCATTACCGGATGATGCGCAACAGCGGCGCGGCCGGGCGCTACCGCTATCACCTGGACAAGGTGTCCTTCACCGGCGAACCCATCGACAGCGAGACCGCCGCCTTCGTGGAAGCGACCTTCGGCCGGCCGGTCTGCAGCATGTACGGCACGACCGAGATCGGGGTATGCCTGGTCAATTACCCCGGCGCGCCGGACTTCACCGTCAAGGCCGGCTCGCTGGGCAAGCCCGTGCCGGGATTGCGCGTCGAGGTCCAGGACGCCAACGGCCAGCCCTGCGCGCCCGGCGAAACCGGCGAACTCAAGCTCTGGCGCCGCGACGCCTGGGTCGCCACCAAGGACCTGGGCCGCGTGGACGAAGACGGCTACTTCTGGCACGGCGGCCGCGCCGACGACGTCATCATCTCGGCCGGCTGGACCATGAGCGCCGTCGAGATCGAAGACGCCATCCTCAAGCACCGGGACGTGGCCGAGGCCGCCGCCATCGGGGTGCCCGACCCGCTGCGCGGCCAGGTCGTCAAGGCCTTCGTGGTGTCGGCGCGCCAGGGCGACGACACCTTCGTGGAAGAAATCCAGGACGCCGTGCGCAGCCGCCTCGCGCAGCACGAGTATCCGCGCCAGGTGGTGTTCGTGGCCGAACTGCCCAAAACGCCCGCCGGAAAGATCCATCGCAGGAAATTGCGGGAGCAAGAGCTTGCGACCGCCAACACCACGCCCGCCGGGGCCGCCCACGCCTAGGGCAGTCCGGCACAGGCCATCTTCAAAACCAGGAGACATCATGCTGACCCAGACCAAGACCGAACGCAGCTTTCCCAAGATCACCGAACGCGGGCTGGACGAGCTGCGCGAACGCATCGGCGTGAAGATCGGCGCCACCGCCGAACCGTGGTGCTACGAGGCCACGCGCGACAACATCCGCCATTACGCTCACGGCATCGGCGACGACAACCCCCTGTGGACGGACCCGGAATACGCGGCCAAGACCCAGCACGGCGGCATCATCGCGCTGCCCAGCTTCCTCTTTGCCACCAGCCGCATCGTGTCCGGCTACGTGGGCGGGCTGCCCGGCGTGCACGCCATGTGGTCGGGCGCGGACTGGACCTGGCACAAGACCGTCAAGCGCAACGACACCATCTCCACCGAAGCGCACCTGAAGAACCTGATCGAACACCAGACCCGCTTTGCCGGCCGCGCCGTGCAGCAGATCTATCACGTGGACTTCTTCAACCAGGACGGCGACAAGGTCGCCGAGGCCGACAGCTGGTGCTTTCGCACCGAACGCGACCACGCGCGCGAACAGGGCAGCAAGTACGCGGAAGTCCGCGCACGCGAGCCGCGCCGCTACAGCCCCGAGGAAATCAAGGAAGCCTACAAGCTCTACGCCCAGGAAGAAGTCCGCGGCGCCACGCCGCGCTACTGGGAAGACGTGAAGGAAGGCGAGGAACTGCCCGTGATGTTCAAGGGCCCGATGACGGTGACCGGCTTCATCGCCTTCGCGCAGGGCTGGGGCGGCCTGTACATCCGCGCCAACAAACTGGCGTGGCAGCTCATCGACGCGCATCCGGGCGTGGGGATCACCAACCGCTTCGGCATTCCCGACGTGCCCGAACGCGTCCACTGGGAAGAAGACTTCGCGCTGGAAGTCGGCGCGCCGGGCGCGTACGACTACGGTCCCGAGCGCAACTCGTGGTTGACCCATCACCTCACCAACTGGATGGGCGACGCGGGATTCCTGCGCAAGTCCACGTGCAAGATCCGCCGCCACAATCCCGAGGGCGACATGCTGTTCTTCAAGGGCAAGGTCGTGCGCAAGTATGTGGAAGATGGCCGGCATCTGGTCGAGATTGAACAGGAAGCGCGCAACCAGGACGACGAGCTGTCCGTACTCGGCTCCGGTGTGGTCGAATTGCCTACCCGCGCCTGACCGGCGGCAACCCAAGACGAGGTGGGCGATGTCTGATTCATCGGAACAAGCTGCACCCTGCCCCGCGCCGCGCGCGCGGGGCGCGCTGGACGGCCTGCGCGTCATCGACCTGTCGCGCGTCCTGGCCGGTCCGCTGTGCTCGCAAATGCTGGCGGACCAGGGCGCGGACGTCATCAAGATCGAGCCGCCCGGCGGCGACGAGACCCGCAGCCTGGGTCCGCCAGTCAACGAAGCGGGCGACGCGGCCTACTTCACCGCCGTCAATCGCGGCAAACGGGCCATCGGGCTGGACCTGTCCCGGCCCGCCGGCCGCGACGTGCTTTTTGCGCTGCTGGCCGATGCCGATGTCCTGATCGAGAACTTCATCCCCGGCACGATGGCCAAATGGGGGCTGGACTTTGAGGCGGACCTCAAACCCCGCTTTCCCCAGCTGATCTACTGCGCCATCACGGGCTTTGGCGACGACGGCCCGCTGGGCGGCCTGCCCGGCTACGACGCGGTGCTGCAGGCCATGTGCGGCCTGATGAGCATCAACGGCGAACCGGCCAGCGGCCCGACCCGCATCGGCGTACCCATCGTCGACCACCTGACCGGCTACACCGCGCAGTCCGGCATCCTGCTGGCGCTTTACCACCGGGCGCGCACCGGCCTGGGCCAGCGGGTCGAGGTCACGCTGTTCGACACCGCGCTCAGCCTGCTGGTGCCCCACGCCGCCAACTGGATGCACACGCAGCAAACGCCCGGCCTCTTGGGCAGCGCGCATCCCAACATCGCGCCGTATGACCGCTATGCCTGCCGCGATGGCGAGATCTTCCTGGGCGTGGTGAACGACCGCCAGTTCCGCCGCTTCTGCGACTACGCCGGCCTGACGGCATTGCCCGAAGACCCGCGCTTTTCCACCAACCGGTCGCGGCTGGCGCACCGCGATGCATTGCGCGACGCCATCGAGCACGCGCTGACGACGCGTTCACGGGACGAACTGTGCGCCGAGCTGATGCAGCTGGGCGTACCAGCGGGCCCGGTCAACAGCGTGCCCGAAGCCTTTGCGCAGGCGCACACCGCGCATCGCGGCATGCGCGTGGATCGTGATGGCTATCACGGCATCGGTCCGGCAGTCCGGCTGTCGCAGGCGCCCGCGCGCGTCAAGCGCCCGCCGCCCGCCTATGCGCAACACACCGTCGAGGTCCTGCGGGAGGCCGGCTTCGACGACTCACAAATCGCGGCGTTGCAGGAACAGGGCATCCTGCCGCGATGGCCGCCTCCCAAGCCCTAGCCGCACCCGCATGCAGCACACCATAAAAAACGAGGAGACCACCATGAAGACCATACGCCTCATCGCCGCGCTCGCGGCGCCGCTGCTGTTCGCGCAACCTGCCTCGGCCGCCGACAGCTATCCCTCCAAACCCGTCAAGATCATCGTCCCCTACCAGGCCGGCCAAGGCACCGACGTCGCCGCCCGCTACCTGGCCGAATACCTGGCCCGTGACCTGGGCCAACCGTTCATCGTGGAAAACCGCCCGGGCGCTGGCGGCAACATTGGCGCCTCCGAGGTCGCGCGCGCCGCCCCCGACGGCTACACGCTGCTGATGGGCACCAACGGCACCCACGTGCTGAACCAGTACATGTACGCGTCCACCAACTTCGACCCGGAAAAAGACTTCACGCCGGTCATGCTGGTCAGCTCGTTTCCCATGGTGCTGCTGACCACGCCGTCCTCGCCCTACGCCAGCCTGGCCGACCTGCGCAACGCGTCCAAGGCCAAGCCCGACAGCGTCAACGTGGGCATGCCCAGCACCACCGCGCGCCTCGTCTACGAACTGCTCAAGCAGCAGGGCGTCAACAGCATCCGGGGCATTCCCTACAAGGGTTCGGCCACCGCCACCACGGACCTGATGGGAGGTCAGGTGCAACTTGGCATCGACACCGTCAGCGCCGCGCGCTCGTTCATCACCAGCGGCAAGTTGCGTCCGCTGGCGGTGACCTCGTTGAAGGAGTCGGCCCTGCTGCCCGGCGTGCCTTCCGTGGCGGCGCAGGGGCTGGACGGCTTTCAGGTGATCGCCTGGAACGGCCTGTATGCGCCCAAGGGCACGCCGCCCGCGGCCGTGAAGCGGCTGAACGACGACCTGGCCAAGATCCTCGCGCGTCCGGAAGTCCGGCAGAAGCTGCTGGACCTGGGCCACGAACCCGGCGGCGGCACGCCCGACGAACTGGCGGCCTTCGCCCGCAGCGAACGGCTGAAGTGGCAGCCGCTGATCGTGCAGGCGGGCCTGAAGGCGGAATGATGCGCTGACGGCCGGCGGCGGGCGGCCCTGTCCGGACTGCGTTACGGCTGAACGGAGGCAAGCCGCTTGCCGCTTGCCGCGACGGCGGCCATCGCCAGCCCACACAGCACGGCGGCCAGGACAAACGTCACGCGCAGCCCGGCCGCCAGCGCGGCGGGCTGCGCATCGGCCAATGACGCGACTCCGGCGCCCGCGGCGAACACCGCGCCCATTGCCGAGGCGCCCGTGATCAGGCCCAGGTTGCGCGACAGGTTCAGCATGCCCGACACGGCGCCGCGCTCGCTGCCGCCCGCGGCAGCCATCACCGCCGTGTTGTTGGCTGCCTGGAACAGCGCGTACCCCGCCGTCATCGCGGCAAGCGCCGCGACGTAACCCGTCACGCCAAACGCCTGCGCGGCGGCCGGCAGCGCGGCGCAGGCGCCGCCCACCGCGCCCAGCGAAAGCAACGTCATCGGCCGGCTGCCGAAACGATCCACGCAGCGGCCCGCCGGCACCCCGGCCAGCGCCGCCACGAGCGGACCGCAGGACATCGCCAGCCCGACCTGCACAGCGCTCAACCCCAATGCCCCCGACAGATAGAACGGCCCCACTACCAAGGTCGCCATCATCACCGTGGCGACCAGCGCATTGGCCGCAAAGCCGCCCGCCAGCAACGGGTTCCCGATCATGGCCGGCCGCACCAGCGGCTGCGCCGTCCGCGCCTGCGCCCACATGAACAGGCCCGCGCCGCCCGTCGCCGC
Organism: Achromobacter sp. Root170; assembly: GCF_001428165.1. Classification (NCBI taxonomy): domain Bacteria; kingdom Pseudomonadati; phylum Pseudomonadota; class Betaproteobacteria; order Burkholderiales; family Alcaligenaceae; genus Achromobacter; species Achromobacter sp. Root170. The sequence goes on along the minus strand of NZ_LMHN01000016.1, from coordinate 174,210 downwards.
AGCCAGCAGAATGACATTGAGCACCCCAAAACTGCCACGGCCCAGCGTCATGGACAGCGAATAGGCGGCCAGCGTCAGCGCCAGCAGCACGCTGCCCGGCCAGTCGAAGCGAACCGGTTGATGCGCGGCACGCTGCGCATCGCGCGGCAGGTGCCGCCAGGCCAGCCAGAACGCCAGCAGCCCCAGCGGCAGATTCACCAGGAAGATCGCCCGCCAACCCACCCCGGCGATCAGGGCGCCGCCCAGCGTCGGCCCGAGCGCGGTGCCGGCCGCCGACATCGTGCCCAGCAGACCCATGGCGCTGCCGGCTCGCCCCTTCGGCGCCGCGTCGCCGGCAAAGGCCATGGCAAGCGTCATCAACACGGCCGCGCCCATGCCCTGCGCGGCGCGCGCCGCCACCAGCGTCCACAGGCCGGGCGCCACCCCGCACAGCACCGACGCGGCGGTAAACCACGCCAGCCCGGCCAGCATCAGTCGCCGCCGGCCGATCAGGTCGCCCAGCCGCCCGGCGCTGACGACCGCAATCGTGATGGCCAGCAGATAAGCCAGCACGACCCACTGCACCGATTGGAAGGGCGCGCCGAATGCCTGCGTGAATGCCGGCAGGCCGACGTTGGCGATGCTGGTGCCTAGCGAAGACAGCAGCATCGCCAGCGACAGGCAGCACAGTAGCGCCAGACGGGGATGGGATGGCGAGGGATCGGAAATCGGCATGATGGCGTCCTGAATGAAAGAGACAGGACACCAGCGTAGGCCGCAATATCACCTGGCGGAAGGCGCAGCATTTGCAGCTAATACCTGCACGCGGCGCCATGCCAACTGTCAGCGCGCCGGCCGCCGGCGTGCTACGTTTGCCGCATGTCCACGCCCGACCTGAACCTTCTCATCACCCTGGACGCGCTGCTCGCGGAAGGCAGCGTGGCCGGCGCCGCCCGCCGGTTGCGCCTGAGTCCCTCCGCCATGAGCCGCGCGCTGGCGCGGCTGCGCGACGTCACGGGCGATCCGCTGCTGGTGCGCGCCGGGCGCGGATTGGTGCCCACGCCCCGTGCGCTGGCGCTGCGCGAGCAGGTCGGCGGGCTCGTCCGGGACGCGCAGGCCGTGCTGCGCCCCACCGAAACGCTGGATCCCGCGGCCCTTGTGCGCACCTTCACCCTGCGCGTCACCGACGGCTTCGTGGAGAACTTTGGCGCGCGCCTCCTGGCCCGCATCGACGCGCAAGCGCCGGGCGTGCGGCTGCGCTTCCTGCAGAAACTGGACAAGGACAGCGCGCCGCTGCGCGACGGCGCCGTGGACCTGGAGACCGGTGTGGTGGGCCAGTCAGCCAGTCCCGAGCTGCGCACGCGCGCGCTGTTCCAGGATCGCTTTATTGGGGTCATGCGCGCGGGCCATCCGCTGGCCCGCGGCAACGTCACGCTGACGCGCTACGTGAACGCCCGCCACATTCTGGTGTCGCGCCGCGGGCGCGAATCCGGCCCGATCGACGAGGCGCTTTCGCAAGCCGGCCGCGCGCGGCATGTCGCCACGATTGCCAGCGGTTTTTCCACAGCGCTTGCGCTAGTGCGCGACACCGACCTGATCGCCACGGTGCCGGACAGGCACACCGCCGCGCTACGCGCGGGCATGCGCAGCTTTGCGTTGCCCTTCTCGATGACGCCCTTCACGGTGTCGATGCTGTGGCATCCCAGGATGGACGGCGATGCCGCCCACCGCTGGCTGCGCGGCTGCGTGCTGCAGGCCTGCGGGGGAGACGGGGCCGCCTAGGTGGAGCCGCCGAGGTGGGGCCGCCGAGGTGCGGCCCCAGGCGCGTTTCACCCGCCGCTACGGCTTCGGTGCGCTGGCCACCAGCGCGTCGAACTGCTTGTCCAGTTCCGCCAGCGAATCGCGGATGTGCGCGCGGCGCGCCTTGATCCACTTGTCCTGTGCGGCCAGCTGCTCGCGCGCCTCCTGGATCATGCGGTCCATCTCCTTGGGCTGCGGTCCGCCGCTGGTGGCGCGGTTCTTCACGATGGCCACGGGGTCCAGCGTCGCGCGGAACTCGGCTTCGCTCATCGGCAGGTCTGTGCCGTACTTGGAATCCTTCATGGCATCGGCATAGATGCGACGCGCCTCTGCGTACGGAAAATCCAGCGGCTTGATGTTGTTGGCCTTGGCGTACGACACCACCTCGGACCCAAAATGATGGCCCGCGCGGAATGGCAGCTTGTATTTGTGCATCAGCACGTCCGCCAGTTCCTGCGAGGCCGTCCAGTCGCTGTTCAGCTCTTCCAGCGCGCGGTCCGGGCTGATGACCATCGCCTTGAGCACGCGGTCCCAGCGCTTGAGCGCAGAGATCGCGCTGTCGACCATCGCGGAATTCTGCTTCACGTCCTTGGGGTCGCTCATGCCCGGCGTGATGTTGTGCGTCTGCAGCACGGGTCCCATCGCCAGCGTCACGGCGGTGGAGGCGTCGCTGCGCGTGTCGTTGAGCAGGCCCGGATTGCGCTTTTGCGGCATGGCGCTGGACACGTAGGTATTGCCGCCGCCTTCCTGCAGCAGGATCCACGGACGCGATTGCGCATACTGCGTCATCACGTCTTCGACGAAATTGCCGGTACGCAGCGCGATGCTGGTGACGATGGACGCGACCTCGACCGGCTGGTCCATGGACGAGATCTGCGAGGCGTCGTAGGCGTTGTCGACCAGCGCCTCGAAGCCGAGGTATTGCGCCATGCGCTTGCGGTCCAGCGGCCAGCTCGTGCCGTTCAACACGGTCGTGCCCATGGGCGAGCGGTCGATGCGCACGTAGGCTTCACGGATGCGCTGCGCGTCCCGCGCCAGGCCTGCCGCCTGACCCAGCAGGTAATGTCCGTAACTGTTGGGCTGCGCGGCCACGCCATTGGTGTAGTTGGGAACGATGGTGCCCGCATGCTTGGCGGCCAGCTCCACCAGCGTGGTCGACGTGGCGTTCAGCTGGTCGGCCAGTTCCAGCAGCTTGTCGCGCAGGATCGCGCTGCGATAGGTGGCGTGCATGTCCTGGCTGGAACGACCCGCGTGCAGCAGGGTCACATCTTCGCCAGCGGCCTTGATCAGCAGGGGCTCGAAGGTGATGACCGTGGCCGGCCGCTTGGCGCCGGGCTGATTGCCGTCGCTAATGACCTTGGCCACGCCCGCGGCGATTCGCGGCGCCATGGACTTGTCTAGCAGGCCCTCGTCGGTGTTGATCACCGCCGTGGCCTTGTTGATTTCTCCCAACCAGAAAAAGGGATCGCGGGGCGGGGATTGCTGCGCGGCGGCGGCGTTCGCGGCCAGCGATAGCACCAGGGCGGCGCCCAGGGTCGGAAGCATCTGTCTCATGGCGTTCTCGTTATAGGGGTGGCCAAACAGTGTATCGAAGCGCGATGCCGCCGGACACCCGGTATTGCACCGAGCCGCGGGCGCCTGACACCTTGCCGAGCGAAGACGGGCCCCGCACGAAAATAGGCCGGCCTCCAAGAGGCCGGCCTTCGCATCCGATCAGAATCGAATCGCCTTAGAAGCGCCAGCTCACGTTGACCGTGCCGGTGTTCTGGCGGTTGCCGTCGCCGAACTGGCCCGAGTACGCCAGACCCAGCGTGGCGTTCTTGCTCATCGCCAGATCCACGCCCACTTCCATGACCGCCGCGTCACGCGCCAGCGGGTTGCCCGCGACGGTGAACGGCTGGCTGCCGTCGAACGACATCGTGGCTTCCGGGTTGAGGTCGCCGTAAGCATGGCGCCAGCCCAGCATGCCGCGCAGGCGGCCCGCGTTGTCCTTCACGTCGAACGTCGTCTGTGCGCGCAGGCCCAGCGTGGTGGTGCCCACGTTGTTCGTGCTGCGCTTGCCGCTAAGCGCGGCGTCACCGCCGGATTCCGAGAAGCCGCGGGTGCGCAGGTCGCTGAAGTCCGCGCCAAAGAACGGCTCAAGCGTGACGCGGTCGTTCAGCGGGATGGCGTAGCCCACGTCGGTGAAGACCTGGCCGGTGCTGGCGCTGTAGTCGGCCTTCAGCTCCTGATACTGGCCCGCCGCGTTGATGTTGCGCTTGCTGTCGATGTCGTGCCACGTGTAGGCAACGCCGGCGGTGAAGTTGATCTTGCCCGAGCCGGCTTCGAACGACTTGCCGCCGTACAGGATCGCGCTGTAGCTGTTCACGTCGGACTTGGCCGAGCGGTCGTCCACCGTGATGCGGCTATCGGTGTAACCGAACGCGCCACCCAGACGCCAGCCGTTGCCCACGCCATGATCGCCGCCGACAAAGATGCCGACGTCGCGTTCACGGGACTTGGCGACGTCGCCGTTGCCGTCCATCGTGCGCCAGTTGCCGAAGGCCTGCGCCCACAGCGGCTGCGCGTTCGAGCGCGGCAGCATGGAGGCATCGCCACGGCCGACCTGCGCCGTGGGGGGGCCGGCCACGAAACCGGCATTCATGTTGGCGCGCAGCTGTGCCGTGGGCAGGCTGGCGACGTTGTTGCTGACGTTCTGCATCGCCGACACGCTGCTGCCGAACGATTCGCCGGACAGGTCGGCAAACACGCCGGCCGGGGCGCCGTTGGGCAGGTTCAGGACCCGCGTGTACAGCGAGCTGGTCGTGGGCAGGCTTTGCAACGCGTTCGCGGCCGCACGCTGGTTGCCGGTCACGGCCAGGTCGGCGAATTCGATCGGGCGGGTGCCGCCGTTGCCGATGGGCGTGGGGGCCGGTTGGGTCGGCGTGGGAGCCGGCTCGGTCGGCGTGGGGGCCGGTTCGGTCGGGGTGGGAGTCGGCTCGGTCGGCGTGGGGGCCGGTTCAGTCGGCGTGGGAGCCGGCTCGGTCGGCTTGGGATCCGGGTCGGTCGGCACCTGCTTCTTGTCGAGCGTCAGCACGACCTGGTTGCCTTGACGGCTGAGCGACGGTTGCAGGAAGGCCATGTCGCTGGTCGCGCTGTCGAAGTGGCCGTTCAGGGTGTTGGCCGACAGGATGGTATAGGCCGTCGATTCGGCGTACGTGCCGCCCGAACCCACGTGCACCACGGAACCCGCCAGATTGGCCGTGCCGGTGACCTTGACGCGGTCGCTCTTGCCCTCGGCGGTGGCGTCGACGCGATAGGTCGAGCCCGGCTTGAAGGTCAGGTCGCCATTCACCGTGATGGTGCCGATCGGCGACGGCGGGGTGACGACAACCGGCGACACCGACATCATGAGGATGTGGTTCGACTGCGCCGCGGCGTTGGGCGACAGGGTCGATCCCGACTCCAAGGTCGTCGGGCCGACTTCGCCGGAACCCGCCAGCGTGCCCTTCACGTTCACCAGGCCCTTCATAGTGTTGCCGTTCAGCGTCAGCGTCGCGGCCGGCGCGACGTTGATCTGGCCGACGCTGATCTTGGAGGTTGCCCCGAAGTCGCCATTGATGTTCATGATGGCGTCGGGGCCCACGACGCCGCCCGTAATGGTGCCGCCGGTGATGTCCAGGGTGGACGTGCCAAGCATCACGTCGCCGGCGATCGTGCCGCCGTTGACGATCGTCATCGGCGCGCTGGCGCCGGCGACGTCAAGTGCAATGCCATCCATCTTGGGATTGATGACGCCGTTGTTGACGATGCCGCCGGTGACCGTACCGTCCGAGACAACGATGCCCGCGTCGATGCTTCCGTTGTTGATGATCTTGCCCAGGACCGTGCCCGAGGTGATCACTTCGATACCGACGCCCGAACTGTACTCGCCCGAAATCCGATATTCGTTGATGATGTCGCCCTTGACCATGGAACCGGCCGAGATGCTGATGCCGGCGCGATTGCTGGTCAGTTGCCGGGCGGCCTGGTTGATGATCGAGCCATTCACGGTCGATCCCTGTACCTTGATGCCGCCATTGGGGCTGAAGCGCATCGGCCACATCAAGCCATCGTTCACGACGTCGCCGTCCACGATCGTGCCGCCGACCAGGCTGATCGAGGTGTAATCCCCAACGTTGACAACGGTGGGCGCATTACCCGCATGGAGGATGTAGTCGGTGGGCTGTGCAAGCGCCGACGGGGCGGAAAACGGCAGGCTCAGGCTAAGCAAAGCGGCGAGGCGAGTAAGCGGAAAGCGGCGAGACATTTTGTAGTGACCATGTAAATTTCGTGTCTGAAATGTACCGATCATTGCAAAACGGAATCTGAGCGAATCTGAGCAACTTGTAATAGGTGCGGCCGCTTCTCGTCGAATAGGCACAAATAGGCCCAAAACACGGCGCTTTTCCCCCGTTTGAACCGTCGGCGGCCCGCGAGCGCTGGCGCGGAATGGATGCATTTACGCAACAATTGCCGCGCACTTCGCAATATTCGCGGCAGCGCCGCCTTCAGTCGGTTCGCAGGTGAGGCAAGCTAATGCAAAAGCGCACCGGCTCGACGCCTCCGGCCGCTTCCAGTGCCACTGAACCGCCCAGCCGCGCTGCGATGGAACTGACCAGATACAGCCCCAGTCCCGCCCCCGGATGCCGGGTGGCATTCTGCCCCCGATAGTATTTCTGAAACAGCCGTTCTTGCTCTCCGGCCGGAATGGCGCTGCCGGGATTGGAAACCGCAATGCGCAGCTGGTCCCCGTCCTCGCGCACCGACACGCTGACCGTCCCGCCCTCGGCGCAATGCCGGTCGGCATTGGCCAGCAGGTTGCGCAGCGCGATCCGCAGCAGGCCCGCGTCGCAGTCAAGCGTCCGGGTCTGCGTTTCGTAGGCGCACTGCACCCTGCCCGGCGGATACTCGCTTGCCAGATCCTGCAGCAGCGCGGGCAGGTCGCACCGGGTCAGGCGCAGTTCGGCGCGCGGCTCGCGCATGCGGTCATCGGTCAGGTATTCGTCCACCAGCGCCAACAGGCGCATGGCCGCATCGCGGATGTTGGCGCAGCGCGCCAGGCTTTTTTCCAGCGGTGCTGCAAGGTTGCGGCCCAATTGCTGGGCCGACGTCGTGATGATCGCCAGCGGGGTGCGGAACTCGTGCGACACCATCGCCACGAATTCGCGCTGCTCGGTGAACATCTGCCGTTCCTTTTCCAGCGAGGTGCGCAGTTCGCCTTCCAGCGCGACCCGGCGTTCGATCTCGCCCTGCATTTCTGCCGTGCGCAGGGCCACTTCGCGTTCCAGCCAATGACTGTGCTGGCGCGCCAGATCGGCCGCCAGATTGGCCTGCTGCAATTCCCGGACGCGGCGCCGGCGCTCGTAGCGTCCCACGATGAACAGGCTGAGCAGCAGCATGTGCAGCATCGTGCCCAACGTGGACACGTACTCGGTGAAGGCGTTGACCGGGAACACCCCCAGGTTGCGCAGGAAGGCGATCAGCACGCCCACGTAGAACACGCCAAACGCCAGCGCGAAAAAGCGCGCCGGCCGCCAGCCCCGCTTGAGCAGGTACGCGCCCAAGACGATGAACGCGATGATCACCAGCAGCCCCAGCGTCTGGATCGGCAGCATGCCGGCGCCATAATGCCCCGTCACGATCAGCGCCGAGCACACGGCGGCAATGCCCCAGAACAGCCAGTACAGGCCACGCACGGCTCGCGGATACAGCGCCTCCAGATTCAACTGGCGGAACGCGACGCGCAGCGCCACCGGCAGGCTGACGGCAATGCCCACGCCCAGCAGGCGGTCGCTCCAGGCCACGGGCAGGCCCGTCAGCTGCTGCACCAACCCCAGCGACAGCACCTCGTTGAAGACGCAATTGCCGATGTAGGCCAGGAACAGGCCGCTCATGGGCGCGCGCGTCACCAGCCAGAACGCGGCGTGCGCGCAGATCAGGAGCAGGTAAAAGCCGAAGTACAGCCCGAACAGCAGGCCTTCGCGGCGCGACTGGTTGTCGAACGCCAGCCGCTGCCAGACTTCCAACCGCGTCGCCAGCGCGTTCTTGCTTTGAAGCCGCACCAGGATGACGTAGGCGCCGGGTTGCGACGGATTGAACTGGATCACGGGGCTGCGATAGTCCACCGGCCACTTGCGCCGCGCCAGATCCTCGCCGCTGCGCCCCAGCATCGTCCAGCCGCCGGCGTGGCCCACATAGATGCGCACGTCGTCCAGCAGCGAATTGCTCAGGCGCAGCATCCAGCCGCCGTGCATGACCTTGTCCACCTGCACGGGCAGGCGCAGCCAGATCGTCGCGGGCGTGAACCCCGCGCTCAGGCTGCCCGGCAGCGCCGTCCAGCCGTCCGCGGCGGCCGCGTGCGCGACATCAAGCCCGCCATCGGGATCGATCAGCCGCTCAAGATGGCCGCTTGCGTCCTGCACGCGCTCCTGGCCATCCAGGCGCAGCGGCTCGGCGCGCACCGGTCCGGCCGCGGCCACAAGACCCGCGAAGAGGCAGGCCAGCAGCGCCAGCCACAGCGTGGCCCTGGAGTAACATTCCCGTTTCATCAATCGCAATTTACGCAGCATTCCCGTGCAACCCGGCAGATTACACCAGCCCTTCACGCTGCATTCCGCGGGCGCGACATGCCCGAAGTGATCCTGCTCGAAGACGAACCCGTGCTGCGCCAGGAGCTCGGCGAGTTCCTCGAAGAGTTGGGATACGCGCCGTCGTGCGTGTCCAGCCTGCAGGAATTCGACCAGCGCTTCGATCCCGGCCGCCACCATCTTGCCGTCATCGACATCGGCCTGCCGGACGGTTGCGGCCTGGACCTGATCCAGCGGCTGCGCCAGCAAGGCCAGCAGGTCGGCATCGTGGTTTTCAGTGCGCGCCAGACCGGCCGCGACCGGATTTCGGGCCTTGGCATGGGCGCCGATCACTACCTGGGCAAGGGCTGCGACCTGGACGAACTGGCCGCCACACTCGCCGCGCTGGTGCGCCGCCTGGGACTGCCCCAGCCGGGTCAGGATCAGCCGCTTCCCAGCTGGCTGCTGGAAATCGGCCCGCGCCGCCTGCACATTCCCGGCGCCGAGGCCATGCCGCTGTCGCAGCAGGACCTGACCGTGCTGCATGTCCTCATGAGCCAACCCGGCGAAAACATCAGCCGCCGTCAGATCGTCGAGGCGCTGGGCGCCGACTATCTGGAATACGACCAACGCCGGCTGGACACGCAAATGCGCCGGTTGCGCCGCCGCGTCGAAGCCCTGAGCGGGCAGACGCTGCCGGTCAAGACGCTGCGCAGCAGCGGCTACTGCTTTTATCAGTCAGCCCAGGTCAAAGGCTGACTGCCGGGCGGAACGTGGCCCGGCAACCGAAGGCCTGCCTCAGAACTCCGTGCTGACGGACAACAGCACCGTCAGCGGCGCGCCGACCGTCAGGCCCTCGCGCGCCGCCGACTGCCAGTAGTTCTTGTTCAGCACGTTCTCGACCATCGCGCGGACGACCACGGGCTTGCCGTTGGCGTTGAAGGCATAGCGCGCGCCCACGTCGAAACGCGTCCAGCCCGGGATCTCCTGCGTGTTGGCGACGTCGACGATCTGCGAGCTGGTGCGCAGCATGCGCGCCGTCAGTGTCAGGCCCGGCACGAACGGCGTGTCCCATTCGGCCGACGCGTTGAACTGCAGGCGCGGCACGGCGGGCGCGCGGTTGCCGTCGTTCACGCCGCCTTCCGTGCGCGTCAGGCGCGCATCCGTGTAGGCCACGCCGCCCAGCAGCCGCACGCCGCGGGTCGGCTCGCCCTGCACCAGGAATTCCAGGCCGCGATTGCGCTGCTTGCCGTCGGAGACGTAGCGCAGGGAGGCCGGATCCAGGTAGCTGCTGGGGCGCTCGATCTGGAACGCGCTGAGGGTGGTTTCGAACTGGCCGAAGTCGTACTTGGCGCCCACTTCGAACTGCTTGGAGATTTCCGGCGCAAACACTTCACCGGCGTTGACGGCCCCTTGGGGCGCGGTCCCGCCCTGGCTCAGCCCTTCGATGTAGTTGCCGTACAGCGACAGGCGCTCGGTAGGTTTGACGGTCAGCGCAAATGCCGGCGTGACGGCGGACTCGTTGTAGTTCGACGTCTGGCGGCCGCTCATCGCGTCAAAGTTGGTGGATTCCACGCGCTGGTGCCGCACGCCCGCGATGAACTGCACGCGGTCGTCAGCCAGGGAGATCGTATCGGCCAGCGCAATGCTGTACAGCCGCGAGTCGCTGACACGGGGCAGATCCGACGGTCGCGCGATGTTCGGTTTGGCAAGGTCGACGGGGTTATAGATGTTGGAGAACACCGTGCTGGACCGGATCCGCGCCGCCGAATAGTCGATATCCAGCACGCTGGCGCTCAGCGCCGGCTCGTGCTTGAGCGGGCCGGTCTGCACGCGGCCGCGCACGCCCACCTCGCCTGTCTTGCTGATCAGCGACTCGTTCAGGCGGGCCGGCACCGCGCCGATGTCGCCCGCTTCGTTCAGCATGAGCCAGCTGGTCTGCATGCTTTCAAAGTCATGCTTGCGCGCGCCCACCGCGCCGTAGACGGTCCAATCGGGCGACACGTCGTACTCGGCGCGCAGCGCGCCCGACCATTCCTTGGTTTTCCAGTAGGTCCACGACGGAAAGAAATTGCGGCGCGCGTCCGGCGCCCGGCCGATATCGACGCCTGAAGGCGGCGGGAACAGGAGGCCGCTGCGCGCATCGGTGGTGCGGTTCTGGTAGTTGATGTCGCCTTCCAGGCGCAGGCGCTCGCCCTGGTAGTCCAGGCCCAGCGCCACCGCGCCCAGGTCTTCCTTGGACCCGTCCATCGGCAGGTCGCCGCCGCTGCCCGCCACGTTCAGGCGCACGCCCCACTCCTGGCTCTCGCCATAGCGGCGCGACAGGTCGGCGTGCGCGCCGAACTGGCTGTCGCTGATGTAGGACACGGTAAAGCGGTTCAGCGGATCGGCGCCCGCGCGCTTGGGCACGAGGTTGATGGAACCGCCCACCGATCCATACGGCGCCATGCCGTTCAGCAGCGCATTGGGGCCGCGCAGCACTTCCACCCGCTCCACGCCAATCAGCGAGCTCGAATTGCGCGGCGACACGCCGTACAAGCCGTTGAACGATACGTCGTAGTTGAACAGCGTGAACCCGCGGATGTTGAACTCGTCGCGCCCTGCGCCGCGCGAATACGTGTTGCGAACGGTCGGGTCGTTGACCAGCACGTCGCCGATGTTCTGCGCTTGCTGGTCCTCGATCAGCTTGGCGGTGTACTGCGTCGCGCTGAACGGTGTACTCATGTCGTCGCGGTCGCCCAGGAGGCCCAGGCGCCCGCCCCGCGCCACCTGGCCGCCGGCGTAGACGGGCGGCAGGCCGCTGTACAGGCTTGACGCCGTCACGGTCACCGGTTCCAGCGTCGTGGCCTGCGCGGTGGGCAAAAGGCTCAGCCGGTACTGGTTCGGCGCCTCGCGCGTGGCGCGCAGTCCCGTCCCGGCCAGCGCCCGGTCCAGGGCCTCGTGGCTGGTATAGCGGCCCCGCACGCCGTTGCTCTGGCGGTCGGCCACCAGCGACGGCTGGGCGGCCAACAGAATGCCGGACTCGTTCGCCAGCCGCGTCAGCACCTGGTTCAGCGGCGCGGGCGCAATGTCGAAGGTAAAGAGATCGGCCACGCCTGCCGCGGCGGGCGCCGCCTGCGCATGGGCGGGCGGCCCCCAGACGGCGGACATGGCCATCGCCAGGGCCAGCGGCAAGCCCCAGGACGGGATTCGCCCGCGGCGGCGGGCCAGGGCGCGCGCGGGGGTCACGGGGAAGGCCGCGGCGGGGCAAGAATGACGGTGGGACATGACGGGACCAGTGCTCTCGTGCGTAGGGTTCGGGAAGTCAGAGCGGCGCGCCGGCCCCGCGGATGGCAGGGCGCGAGCGTCTCTTACTCTCCTTATTCGAACGAGCCGGCAAAACCCGGAACCGTTTCGCGAATTTTTTTCAGGCCCGCGCTTCGAGGCTGATCCACCAGGGCATCGTGCGGCGCACCTGGACAGGCAGCACCGAGGCCAGCATGTTCAGCGCGCGGTCCGTTTCGCGGATGGGATAGCTGCCAAAGACGTGCAGACCGGCAACGTCAGGCGCCACGGCCAGGTGGCCGAAGTGATACCGGCGCAATTCGGCCACCACGTCGGCCAGCGGCGTGTCGTCGGCCACCAGCACGCCGCGCGTCCAGGCCTCGCGCGCCGGATCCGCGGCCACGAACCCGTCCAGCGCGTTCGCGGTGAATCTCGCCTGCTGCCCCGCCGCCACGATGCCGCTGGCGCGGCTGGCCGCCGTGTCGATCCGAACGGCCCCTTCATGCACGGCGACTACCACGCCATCGTCCTCGCCGCGCACCGTGAAACGCGTGCCCAGCGCCTGCAGCCGCCCCTGGGCGGTGTCGACCACAAAGGGACGCAGGGGATCCTTGGCGGTATCGATCAACAGTTCGCCGGCAACCAGCTGCAACCGGCGCAGCGTGGCGCCATAGTCGACATCGAACGCGCTGAGCGCCTTCAACCAGACCTGGGTGCCGTCCTCAAGGGCGATCTGCCGGGTTTCGCCCAGTCCCGCCCGATGGTCCGCGCCCCAGGTCGAGGCGACAAGCGGCAGCGGCGTCTGCCGCCACGCCGTCCATCCCAGCCCCGCCATGCCCAGCGCGCCCGCCATTCCCAGCAGCAGTTGCCGGCGCGCGCGCGGCCGGGCCGCCGCGGCTTGCCCGAACGCCGTCACGGCGGCATCCCGGTCCGGACTGGATTGCAGGGGAGAAAAGCGGCGGCCGATGCGTTCGACGTAACCCCAGGCTTCACGGTGTTCTGCCGCGCGGTCGATCCATTGCTGCCATTGCTGGCGTTCGGCGGCCGACGCATCGCCCGACCGCAGCAGCGCATACCATTCGGCGGCCTGCTCCATCGCGCGATGGGAGGGCTCGCGCGCTTGCGCGGCGGTCATGGGGCCGCCACCTGCGGCATCGACGGCTCGCCCGCCATCCCCGCCGCCAGCCGCGCTTCCAGTTTCATGCAGCTCAGCATGGCCTGCGCGACATACTTGCGGACCATGCGCGAGGACACGCCCAGGACGTCGGCCACTTCCTGGTCGGTCATCTCGCACGCCACCGCCATCACGAAGGCGTGGGCGGTCTTGGGCGGCAGCCCGCGCAACATGGCATCGATCTCGCCCAGCGCCTGCAGCACCATGGCCTGGTCTTCGGCCGACGACACCGTGGGTTCCGGCCGCGCCGCCAGGGCGTCCAGCCAGGCCTGCTCCAGGTCGCGGCGGCGCCACAGGTCGATGCACATGCCGTTGGCCATCCGGCGCAGATAGGTCCTGGCATGCCGGGCGTTGTCGAACTTGCACGGGCGCGTCAAAAGGCGCACGAACGCGTCGTGCGCCAGGTCGGCGGCATCGGCCGCATTGCCCAGGCGCCAGTTCACCCAGGCCAGCAGCCAGCCGTGGTGATTGCCGTACAGGCTTTCGAAGTCCTGGGATGCCCCTTCCGATCCGCTCACGATCCCGCCCGCGACACCCTCCGCATTGACAATAATGCGAACGGTTATCAGTTAACAAAGCGCAGATTATGGACCGGGGCGGCGGGATTTGGCAACGGGGTTTGGGCGATAATTCCGCTGCCCAGACGGGCCTGGCGATGTCGGCGCACAGCCGCGAAGGAAGCAATGAACTGGGACGATGCGAGGATCTTTCTGGCGCTGCAACGAGAAGGAACGCTGCGACGCGCCGCGCGCGTGGCTGGCGTCGACCAGGCCACGATCGGACGGCGCATCGCCACACTGGAACACACCCTGGGCGCGACGCTGTTCCTGCGCAGTTCCTCCGGTTACACGCTGACGCCCACGGGCGAAAGCGTCCTGCGCGCCGCCGAGCGCATGGAGCAATTCGCCCATGACCTGGTACGGCAGGCCCAAGGCACCGACGGACGGCTCGAAGGCGAGGTCAAGGTCGCAACGACCGACTCGCTGGCCATGGAGTTCGTCATACCGGCCATCGCAGCGCTGCACGCGCAGCACCCCGCCGTGCGCGTCCGCTTGAGCGTGTCGACCCAGATGGCCAATCTTGCACGCCGAGAGGCCGACATCGCCATCCGCAACGTCAAGCCCGACAACCCGGATCTCGTCGCGCGCCAACTGGCGCGCTGGCCGGTGGGCCTGTACGCCAGCGAACAGTATCTGGAACACCGGGGCGCCCCGTCGGAAGGCGAGGGCCTGCAAGGACATGACCTGGTGTACTACCAGCCCTATCTCGAAAGCGGCCGTGCGCCCACCATCGTCGGCGAACCGGCCCAAGCCGGCTGCATCGTGGCCACAGCCAATTCCAGCCTGATGCTGCGTGCCATGATCGCCGACGGAATCGGCATCGGCGAACTGCCCGTGCCCATGGCCGAGCGCGGCGGACTCGTCCGCCTGTGGCCCGCGCGCGAACGCGCGGGCGGCTTCCCGGTGTGGCTGGTGACGCACCAGGACCTGAGGCACACGGCCCGGGTACGGGCATTCATCGACGCCGTGGCGAACCAGTTCGATCCGCCGCATCAATAGGCGGCGATTGCCGGCGTCCCAGCCCTGCGGCCGCCGCCCCCCAAAAGCCAGCGGCGGCGACCGCTGCATTTTTGCATTACTGATAATGAAAATTGCTGCGTGATCGCAGCACCAGGGCTACCTATACTTTTTCGCAGGCCGGTCGGTTTACCCGGCATTCGAAGCGTGAGGTTCCCCATGTCGCATCCATCCGCCGCCGCGCCCTCCGCGGCAACCCCTTCCTTGGCGGCGCCGCCCGGGACAGCAACCTTTGCCTGGCGATATGTTCTTGCCGGGTTCGCCGCCAGCCTGGCCAGCATCGGCCTGGCCCGCTTTGCCTACGCGCCGCTGGTGCCCGCGCTGATCCAGGCACACTGGTTCTCATCGTCCAGCGTGGTGTTCCTGAGCGCCGCCAACCTGACCGGCTACCTGATCGGTGCGCTCATCGGCCAGCCCTTGGCGCGACGCTCTTCCAGCACGCAGGTCCTGCGCGTCATGATGGCGCTCGTCACGCTGGCCTTCGCGGCGTGCAGCCTGCCGCTGTCGATCAGCTGGTTCTTCGGTTGGCGCCTTGCCTCGGGAATTGCGGGCGGCGCCATCATGGTCCTGGCCGCGGCGACGATCCTGCCGCACGTGCCGCCTGAACGGCGCGGCCTGGCAGGCGGCGCCATCTTCCTGGGCATCGGCGTCGGCATCGCAGGCTCCGGCACGGTGGTGCCCTGGCTGCTTGCCATAGGCCTGCAGGCGGCTTGGCTGGGTCTAGCCGCCATCTCTGCCGCGCTGACGTTGCTGACCTGGCACGCGTGGCCGGCGCATGGTCCCGCGTCGCGCCGGTTGGCGGACGCGGCGCCGGGCACACCGGTCACGGCCCGCCAGCGTTCCGATCATCGGGCCGGCGTGATCCTGCTGTTCGGCCAGTATGGGTTGATGGCAGTGGCGCTTGTCCCGGCCATGGTCTTTCTGGTTGACTTCGTCGAGCGCGGACTGGGCGCGGGCGCCGCGGCCGGCGCGCGCTTCTGGATTCTCTACGGCGTCGGCGCCATGATGGGGCCACCGCTCTATGGTTGGCTGGGCGATCGGCTTGGCCCGCGCCAAGCCCTACGCATCGTGCTGGCCGTGCAGGCAGTGGCGATGGGCGTTCTGAGCGTCAGCCACCATCCCGCAGGGCTGGGCGCCGCCGCGCTGGTGGCGGGTACTTTTCCTCCCGGCATCGTGCCGCTCGCGCTGGCGCGAATCCACGACCTGATTCCGCACGATGCCTTTGCGCAGAACCGGGCATGGAGCCGCGCAACGGTCAGTTTTGCCACTTTCCAGGCGCTGGCCGGCTACGGGTACTCGGCCGTGTTCAGCGCAAGCGGCGGACAGCACCGGACGATGTTCGCCATCGGCACGGCGGCGCTGGTCATCGCGGTACTGGCCGAAGCCGGCGCGGTAGAAAGGACGATTGTCCGGATGCTGCAAGGCCGCCGCAAGCCTAGCGGCCCCGCGCCTGACTGCCCCTGACACGCAACGCCCGGCGCTTGCCGGGCGCGCACCCAGCTTCACCCCAGATACTCCACGTTCCCGCACACGGAAATACTCTGCCCGCTGATCATCGCCCCTTGATCCGAACACAGGAACACCACCTGATTCGCCACGTCTTCCGGACGGGTCATGCGGCGCAGCGACACCTTTTCCACAAGCTGTTCGCGCATCACCTCGCGACTGACCCCGCCGGCCTCGGCGCGCGCCGCGATGATGCGCTCGACACGGTCGCCCGACACGACGCCCGGCAGCACGGAATTGACGCGGATGTTCGACGGCCCCAGTTCCATCGCCCAGGTCTGCGTCAGCCCGGCCAGCCCAAATTTGCTGGCGCTGTACGGCGAGCGCAGCGAAAACCCCAGCCGCCCCGCCACCGACGAGATGTTGACGATGGCGCCGCCGCCCGCGGCACGCAGCAGCGGCACCGCGCTGCGCGCGCACAGGAACGTGCCCGTCAGGTTGACGTCCAGCGTGTTGCGCCACGCGTCCAACGTGGTGTCCTCCAGACGGCTGGTCGGCCCGGATACGCCCGCATTGTTGACCAGCACATCCAATGCGCCCCACCGCGCGCCCAGCGCCTCGAACATCGCCAGCACCTGCGATTCGTCAGACACGTCCGTCCGGCTGGCGCTCAAGGCTGGCAGGTTTTCCCGCGCTGCCTGGAGCGACTGTTCGTCCACGTCGCAGATATGCACGTCGGCGCCCAGATCGAGGAACCTGCGCGCGATCGCCAGCCCGATGCCCTGCGCGCCCGCCGTGACCAGTACGCGGGCGCCTTTCAATGATTCGGTCATGTCCTGTCCCGATGATGAATGGCGGCGGCGCGGCCCTGCGCCGCGCCGCCTGACGGTTGCGTCAAAGCGCGAACTCCGGGCGGATGCCGCTTTTGAGCGGCAGGCCCATGATTTCGCGCGCCTCGGCGGGCGTGGCCGGCTCCATGTCCATTTCGCGGATGATGCGCACGATGCGCTCGGTCAGCTGCACATTGGTGGCCAGCTCGCCGTGCCGGTAGTACAGGTTGTCTTCCAGACCGACGCGCGCGTGGCCGCCCAGCAGCAACGCGCTGATGTTGGCCTCCAGTTGCGACGGCCCGATACCGCTGACGCAGAAGACGCTGTTCCTGGGCAGCAGGTCCACCATCATCTGCAGATGCCGCGGCGAAAACGGCATGGCGTTCTGGAAGTTGCGATGCACGTTCATGACCAGGTTGATGAAGTGCGGGCCTTCGTCCAGGTCTTCATTGATGAGCGTGGTCACGTCCTGCAGGATATGCGTGGGACTGAACACCTCCCACTCGGGCTTGATGCCGCGCGCCTTCATGCCGGCCGCCAGCTCGCGCCCCTTGCTGAGCGGCGTGTTCATCAGGTATTCGCGGTCGCCGAACGCCAGGTTCAGCGTGGTGGCGTCCAGCGTGCACATCTCGGCGCCCGCATCCATGCCCTTCAGACGCTCCTCCCACAGGATCTCCCACGTGCCGGGCGACGTCTCGGCCACCATGTCGCCGTGCACGCCGCCGCCGGTGGAGTTGTTCAGGACGATGTCGCACCGCTCCCGGATGAGCTGGTTCATCTTCCGGTACACGCCGGCATCGCACGTCGCCAGGTCATCCGCGCGCCGCGCATGCAGCGCCACGACGCTTGCCCCGGCGTTGTAGCACCGGTAGACATCCTCCGCGATCTCCGCGGGCTGCGTCGGCAGGTGCGGATTCTGGGTCTTCAAGGCCATGCCCCCCGTCGGGGCGATGGTCACGATCACTTTGCGTTTGGCCATGCCGTTCTCCTAGGATTTCCACAGCGCGCAGCGGCTTTCTGACTGCTTCGTGAAGGCCTCGTTGCCGTCGATGGCCTGCACCACCGTGAAGTAGTCCCAAGGCTCTTTCGACTGGTCCGGGCGCTTGACCTGCAGCAGGTACATGTCGTGCACGACGCGGCCATCGGGACGCACGACGCCGTCCTTGATGTAGATGTCGTTCAGCTTGTTTTCGCGCAGGTAAGCCAGCACCTTGTCCGCGTCGTCCGTGCCGGTTGCCTTGACCGCGCGCAGGTACTGCAACGCCGCCGAATAGTCGGCCGCCTGCAAGGACGACGGCATGGCCTGGCGGCGCTCGAAGAACTTGCGCGCCCAGGCGCGCGTTTCGTCCGACGCGTTCCAGTACCAGCTGTCGGTCAGGTACATGCCCTGCGCGGCCGGCAGGCCCATGGCGTGGATGTCGTTGATGAACATGATCATGCCCGCCAGCTTCATCGTCTTGGTGATGCCGAACTCGTTCGCGGCCTTGATCGAATTGGTCGCGTCCGCGCCGGCATTGGCCAGCGCCAGGATCTCCGCCTTGCTGCTTTGCGCCTGCAAGAGGAACGACGAGAAATCGCTGGCGGCCAGCGGATGCTTCACACTGCCCACGACCTTGCCGCCGCCCGCCTCGACGACCTTGGTGGTGTCGGCCTGCAGCGCGTGTCCAAAGGCGTAGTCGGCCGTCAGGAAGTACCAGCTCTTGCCGCCCGTCTTGACCACCGCCGCGCCGGTGCCGCGCGCCTGCGCGACAGTGTCGTACGCGTAGTTCAGCGTGTAGGGCGTGCACTGCTCGTTCGTCAGCGCGGGCGCGCCGGCGCCCACCACGATGATGGGTTTCTTCTTGTCGGCCGCCACCTTGGACATGGCCAGCGCCGTGCTGGAATTGGTGCCGCCGATCAGCATGTCCAGACCGCGCTGGTCGAACCATTCGCGCGCCTTGGCCGAGGCCACGTCGGCCTTGTTCTGGTGGTCTGCCGTCAACAGTTCGATCTTCTTGCCGTCGATCTGGCCGCCCATTTCCTCGATCGCCATCTTGATGGCCTCCGCGCCGCCGGGGCCGTCAGGGCCCGAGTAGACGCCGGACATATCGGTAATGAATCCGATGCGGATCACGTCGTCCGAAATTTGCGCCTGCGCGGCCGTGGCGGGCAGCAGCGTGGCGGACAGGGCGCCGGCGATGGCGGTGGCGGACAGCAGGCGTGGCATTGACAACATACCGGTCTCCTCTTATGGTTTTTGGCCCGTAGGCGTCAAACATTCTGCGGTCCGGCTGCCCTTGCGGACAGTCATCACGTTGACAAAGAATCCTAGGGTTTACCTGGGCCGCATCCCACCTCCAGACAGGGAACGAACATGCGCGAACCGCCTGCCCTGGCGGGCAACGACGTGTCGAACGCAAGCCGCCGGCCGGCGCGCAGCGCGGTCGACAAGATGCTCGACGTGGTGCCCTGGTACAAGGGCCTGCCGGAACTCGAGCGCGACGTGGTGCGCGCCGAGCTGCGAACGGTGTCCCTGGCGGCCGGCGAATACCTGTTTCGCGCGGGATCGCGGTCGCCCGGCTGGTATGGCGTGGTCGAAGGGCTGGTGAAGTGGTCGTCACCCGGCACCGACGGCCGCACGCTGTCGCTGGCCGGCTTCAGCACGGGCAGCTGGTTCGGCGAAGCCACCATGATCCGCCGCGAGCGCTTCGAATACGAAGTCGTTGCCCTGCGGCCCAGCCGGATCGTGATCCTGCCGCGCGACACCTGCGAACGCCTCTGGAACAACAACATCGAATTCACCAAGGCGCTGATGACGCACCTGGCGCAGCGGGTCAACTGGCTGATGGGCTGCTACACGGGCAACGTGCTGCTCGACGTCGACACCACCGTCGCGCGCGCCGTCGCCGCGCAGCTGGACGCCGAGGTCCATTCGGGAACGCAGGGCCGGCTGCGGATCTCGCAGGAAGAAATCGCCGGCCTGTGCGGCGTCTCGCGCCAACGCTGCAACGCCGCGCTGACCCGGCTGGCGCGCGAGGGTGTCCTGCAAACGCATTACGGCGGATTGACGGTGCTGGACAAGGAGGCGCTGTACCGGTGCGCAAAGATCAGCCGCGATCCGGCATAACGCCGGTCACGCGCGCCGCCGCCGCAAGAAGACGATGCCGCCGCAAGCCGCAATATTGCTGGCTTCGCAGAACAGTTCTGCAGATCGATGGGGTAATCGCCCGGTCCGATAAAAATTATCATCGGCTATGAGACAACCCCAGGCCGGACACTGATTCCGGCCGACCCAGCCGCCAGCGTCAAAACAGATGAACCGGCCCGCGGAAGGCACGGTCCCGCATGGCGGCGGGAACCTGGAGAGAGACAGATGCGCAAGCTCACGCGCCGCGGCTTCATCGCGGCCGGCACCCTCATGATGTTCGCCCGTCCGTTGCGGGCCGCGGCCAAGCCCGTGACCCTGATCGTGCCCTATGCAGCGGGCGGCCCCAACGACAATTTCGCGCGCCTGCTAGCCGAAGGCATGGGCGCCGAACTGGGCATCAACTTCATCGTCGAGAACAAGCCCGGCGCCAACGGCATCATCGGCGCCTCGCAGGTTGCGCGCGCGCCCGCCGACGGCAGCATGCTGCTCATGGGCGGTTCCGGCCCCCTATCCCTGAACATCCTGCTGCGCCCCAGCCTGAACTACAGCTTCGACAGCTTCAAATCCGTCGCCATGATGTTCGACGGTCCGCTCACGATCACCGTGCCCGCGAAGATGGGCGTCAATTCCCTGGCGGAACTGGTCGCCTATGCAAAACGCGAGAACCGCGCGCTTACCTACGGCTCGCTGGGCCCGGGCAGCGTCACCGACCTGTACGGGCTGATCATGTCCAAGACCCTGGGCATCCCGCTGACCGCCGTGCCTTACAAGAGCACGCCCACCAGCCTGATCGACCTCATCACCGGACGCAACGATCTTTCCTACATGACGCCCATCGCCCTGGCCGACCACCAGAAGGCCGGCGCGGTGAAGATCCTGGCGCTGACCACCGACCACCGCGATCCGGCGCTGCCGGAAGTGCCCTGCGTGACGGAACTGGGTTATCCCCAGCTGAAGGCCAGCTACTGGACCGCGCTGCATGCGCCCAAGGGCACCCCGGACGCGATCGTGCAGTCCTATTCGGCCGCCGCCATCAAGACCGTCCAATCCGAGAGCTTCCGCAAGCTGCTCGTGGCCAACGGCCAGACCGAGAAAGCCGGCGGCCCGCAGGCGCTGGAAGCCCAGCTGGAAGCCGACCGCCAGTACTGGGGCAAGGTCATCAAGGAAAACGGCATCGTCCTCGATTGAACCCGCGGGCGCTGGCGCAGCGCCCACGCATCCTTTTCCGCCATGCAAAAGCCCGCCAGATGGCGGGCTTGTCGTTCAGGCAAATGCGGTCATCGGTTCATTGCAGCTGCGCTGGCGCAATGCCGTGCGTGGCGGACTTGAAGTTGATCACCGGACGCGCCTCGCGGCAGGACGTCCTGCGAATCTTGCCCACGATCAGATCGTGCGTGCCCAGCTTCTCGGTGCAAACGATGTCGCACTCGATGCTGGCCAGCGCATCGGGCAGCACCGGCGCGCCATGTTCGTTCATCACCCATCCACCCTGGGCGAACCGCGCCTTGCCCTGAGGATTCTTCATGAACGCCTCGATCACCTCGCCGTGGCCTTCTCCCAGGATGTTGGCGACGAAACGGCCGTTGCGCAGCAGCGGCGCATGCGCCGACGCGGTCTGCTGCACAAAGAACCCGACCATCGGCGGGTCGGCCGAGATCGACGTCAGGCTGGAGACGATCATGCCCGCCATGTCGTCGCCGTCACCCGTGCTGACGGCGCTGATGCCGGCCGGCAGCGACCGCATCGCCGCCTTGAAATCATCCACCGACACCACCTCGTCGCATTCGTTGACCACCATGTGCGCACGGATGTCGCCGCGTTCGTCGACCCATCCGTGCCGCGCCGCGTAGTCCACCATCTTCGAGAAGCTGGCTTCCCAGGCCGGATCGCCCGCGTGCTGCGACAGGAAGCGCAGCACTGACGGCGACAGCCGCACGTGCCGCTCGTCCTCGCGCCGGCCGATGCGGGCGATCGCGCGTTCCAGCCGATCCGCGGGCTGCGGGTCCGCCAAAACATCCAGACGGCCGAAATCGGCCGCGTCGCGCAGCGCAATGGCGCCGGCATTGCTCAGGTAGATACGCATGCTGCCCTCCTTCAGGCAAGGACGGTCGTGCTGCCGACTTCCTTGCGGATCGCGGGAATGATCTTGTCGCCCCAGAGTTCGATCTGCTTGAGCATCGTCTTCTGGTCGAAATCGCCAAGCTGCGTTTGCAGCGCAATGTGCTTCGGACGCAGGATGCTGATCTCTTCGAGCATCTTGTCGATGACCTCGTTGACCGAACCTACCGGCAGATTCTTGCGCAATTGCTCGAACGTCGGGTCCGTTTCCGAAGGCACTTCCTTGACCATGTAGCCGTCGTCGCTCTGCGCGCGGCGGAACTTCAGGCTTTCGGAAATGCGGCGCTGAAAGCGCGCGCAATCCAGATAGGCATCGATCTCGGCCTTGTTGTCCGACGCATAGCCACAGCGCAAAAAGCCGAACTTCACGTCGCGGTCCAGGTTCTTGCCGTTGTCCTCGGCCACCTTCTCCAGCCGCCCGCGCAGTTCCGCGATGGCGTCGTTGCCCTTGAGCAGCGCCGTCACGAACAGATTGTGGTTCTCGCGCACGCCGCGGCCAAGCGTCACCGGATTGCCCGACGTGATCCACAGCGGCGGCATCGGATCCTGCACGCAGCGCACCGCGATCGAGCTGGGCGGAATCTTCAGGAACTTGCCGTCATGCTCGAAGATCTTCTGCGTCAGGCCCTTGGGGATGACGTCCAGGAACTCATTGAAGATCGCACCCGACTCCTCGATCTGGACGCCGAAGCGCTCGAATTCGAACTGCTGGTACCCCGACCCGACGCCCAGGTCCAGCCGCCCATTGGACACCGTGTCCACGAAGCCGACTTCCGCCAGAAAGCGCGCGGGGTGATACAGCGGCAGAATGCACACTGCCGTGCCCAGGCGTATCTGGCGCGTCTTGGCCGCGGCATGGGCCACCGTCATCAGCGGCGACGGCGACAGGGAGTAGTTGTTGAAGTGATGCTCGGCGTACCACGCCGTGTTGAATCCGGCTTGCTCGGCCGCCACCGTCTGCTCGATGGAGTTGTTGATGACTTGCGCGGAGGACTGGTGGTAACCTCGTTGCTGCGCCAGAATGAATACGCCGAATTCCATTGTGTCTCCTCATTGATGCTTGAATCCTTGAGGAAATTCTAGAGGCCGGTAGTCATGGGCTGGAATACAAGAAAAGCGGCGTTCTGTGCTGCATAAAGTGGAGGAATGATGGACAGACTGCGCGCCATGGAGCTCTTTCTGTCGATCTCGAAGTCCGAGAGCTTCTCGGAAACCGCGCGCCAGTTCGGCATCTCTGCCACCTCGGTGTCGCGCATGATCACCGACTTCGAAAGCGAGCTCAACGTCAAGCTGCTGCTGCGGTCCACGCGGCAGGTCGTGCTGACCGAAGCGGGCCAGGAATACGCCCGCCAGCTCGAACCCATTCTCTGGAACATCAACGAGGCGCATCGCAACATCACCGAGATCCGCGCCGCGCCCAAGGGCGTGCTGCGCGTGCATTCGCGCATGATGTTCGGCCTGGGCGTGCTGCCGCAGCTGGTCGCGGCCTTTCGCGAGGCCTACCCCGAGATCCACATCGAACTCGTGCTGTCGGAAGCCAAGACGGATCTGCGGCGCAACAACTTCGACATCGATTTCCGCATCTCGCCGCCCGTCGAGGCGGGCCTGAAGCGGCGCATCCTGTTCAAGAGCGAACGCTATCTCGTCGCTTCGCCCGCGTATCTGGCCGATCGCAAGCCGCCCGAAACGCCGGCCGACATCGCCCAGCACGCGTGCCTGGCTTACCTGCTTCCTGGCGACCAGTACCTCTGGCGCTTCAAGCAGGGCGAGGTCATCGATGAAGTGCCGATCCAGCCCAGGCACGTCACCAACAATGGTGTGGCGTTGCTGGAGCTGGCCAGGCTGGGGGAAGGAATCGCGCTGCTGGACGACTACACCGTGCACCACGACATCGCGCGCGGCACGCTGGTGCGGCTTTGTCCGGACTACCGCGTCACCAACACCACCTTCGAAGAAGGCATGTACGCCACCATCCTAGACACGGCCATGATCCCCGTGAAGATCCGGCTGTTCCTGGACTTTGTCGCCTCGCACGTGTCTGGCGCCGAGCTGCGATTCGCCGCGTACGGCAAGCCGGCTGCCGACGCCTGACCCGGCGGTAAGCGTCAGGCGCCGGGCCGGATCGCGCAGCGCGGGCGCGGCGCGCCTGCGTAACCCGCGCCGCGGATGCGCAGCAGCGCGCCGTCCAGGGGGCCATTGGCCGACAGTCGTCCGCTGTCGCTGATGGACGTGACGTAGAGGTCGGTCAGGTCGTCCCCGCCAAAGCACAGCGACGCCGGGTGGGCGACCGGCACGTCGATGCGCCGGTCCAGTTTGCCGTCGCGGTCGAACCGCACGACGGCGCCCGCATGCACCAGCGCCGTCCAAAGCCCGCCGTCCCGATCAAAGCAGCAACCGTCCGGCGCCGATTCAAGCGCGTCCGTGTCGGCAAACACCTCGCGGCCCGATAAGCCTGCCTGCGCATCCATGCGATACCGGTAGATGGTGCGCGCCGCGCTGTCGCACACATGAAGGTGCGTGCCGTCCGGATGCAGGGCCGGGCCGTTGACCACGCCGATCCCCTGCGCGATCCGGGCAAGCGTGCCGCGCGTGTCCAGGCGATACAGTCCGCCCAGCGGCGCCTCGCCGGCCTCGCGGTAAATGTGCATGGTGCCCGCGACAAAGCTGCCGTCCGGCAGGGGCGTGCCGTCATTGAGCCGCAGGTTGGGGTGGCTGACGCCGATATCGGCCAGCGTTCGCAGGCTGCCGTCCGCCGGCCGGAACAGCGCAAACGATTCCTTCAACGCCACGACCAGCTCGTCCTCGCCGTTGAAGGCAAATGACCCGAGCGGCGCCGGCAGCTGCCAGCTTTGCACGCGGCCCGAATCCGGCGTCACGGCCAGGATCAGGCCCTTGCGGCAATCGGCCATCCACAGCCGCCCGCCCGCCGCGTCCCACACCGGGCATTCGCCCAATGCCGCACGCAGCGATCCGATACGTTCGAACTGCATCTGCCTCCCTCTTTCCAACACGCGCGCTGGCGATGATTTTTCCCCATGGTATCGGCTGCGGGGAGCCCGGAATATGCGCCATTCCTGCAGAACACAACCACCGTTTTTGCCGTAGATCGGGCCCAGGCCCCTTCCTAAAATCAAAAAAAGTCCAGTGCCGGCAGGCGTGGACAGCAGACAAGACCGGTCATCAGACCCCGAGGAGACTTACGATGCAGCATGCCCACGGCGCCCGGCGCCCCGCTATGTGTTTCCAATCGAGCGAGGTGCGGGCATGAGCGACACCCCCGTCAAGTTCGAAGTCAATGAGGGCGTGGCGCTGGTCACGCTGAACAACGCGCCGGTCAATGCGCTCAATCGCGCCATGCGCCGCCGCATCGTGGCGATCTTCGACGAGATCTCCGAGCGCGACGACATCCGCTGCGCGGTGCTGACCGGCAGCGGCACGGTCTTTTGCGCCGGCGCCGACCTGAAGGACCGCCCCAACGCCGACATCGCCGGCGACTTTCTTGAACACAACCGCATCACCCGCGAAACCGGCAACGCCATCAAGGAATGCGCCAAGCCGGTCATCGCCGCCGTCAACGGCGCGGCGCTTGGTGCTGGGCTGGGCCTCATGGCCGCCTGCGACATCATGTATGCGTCCGAGAACGCCACCTTCGGCATGCCCGAAATCAACGTCGGCCTGGCCGGCGGCGCGTCCATGCTGCGCACGCTTTTTGGGCGTTCGACATTGCGCCGCATGTTCTTCACCGGCCAGCGCCTGACCGCGCACGACCTGCTTCGCCGCAACGTGCTGGAAGACGTGCTGCCCGCCGACCAGCTTCTGCCCGCCGCGCTGGCGCTGGCGCACGAAATCGCCGGCAAGGCGCCGCTGGCCGTGCTGTACGCCAAGCGCGCCGCGAACATGGTCGACCTCATGCCGCAGCGCGACGCCTACCGCTTCGAGCAGGACTTCACCATGGCGCTGGCCAAAACGGAAGACGCGCGCGAAGCCCGCATGGCATTCCTGGAAAAGCGCCAGCCGCAATTCAAGGGACGTTGAGCATGGATACGCAGCATCAACGCCCCGGCGCGGGGCTGGCGCCCTTCTTCCAGGCCGCGGGCATCGCCGTCATCGGCGCCTCGGACGCCATCACCAAGATCGGCGGCCGTCCCGTCCACATGCTGATCAAGCACGGTTACCGCGGCGCGGTGTACCCCATCAATCCCAAGGGCGGAACCATCCAGGGGCTGCCCGCGTACGCCAGCGTGACGCAGACACCCACGGCGCCCGACCTTGCGATCCTGGCCGTGCCCGCCGCAGCCACGCCCGCCGCGCTGCGCGACTGCGCCGCGCGCGGCGTGAAGGCCGCCATCGTGCTGTCGGCCGGCTTTACGGAGGCCGGCCCCGAAGGCGCCGCGCTGCAGGCCGAACTGGTGGCCATCGCCCGCGAACACGGCATGCGGATCCTGGGCCCCAACTGCCTGGGCACGGTCAATGTGGCCGAGCGCCTGATCGGTTCCTTCTCGATCGCGCTGGAAGAGAACATGCCGCCCGCCGGCCACGTGGGCATCGTGTCGCAGTCGGGCAACGTGGGCAGCCACACCATGCAAAGCGTCGCCCGCCGCGGCATGGGCGTCAGCCGCTTCATCGCGACCGGCAACGAAGCGGATGTGGATGCCGCCGACGGCATCGCCGCGCTGGCCGAAGACGCGGACACGCGCATCATCCTGTGCTGCATGGAAACCTGCCGCGACGCCGGCAAGCTCATCGGCGCGCTGCGCCTGGCGCGCGAGCGCGCCAAGCCCGTCATCATCCTGAAGATTGGTTCCACGGAAAAAGGCCAGGCCGCCGCCGCCTCGCACACCGGCGCCCTCACCGGGTCCGACGCCGTGATCGACGCGGTCTTTCGCCGTCACGGCGTGCTGCGCGTGCGCTCGGTCGAAGCGCTGATCGACATCGGCCACGCCGCCTCGCTGCTCATGCCCCGCCGCCTGCCGGCCAACGATGCGGTGACGCTCGTGGCGGCGTCCGGCGGCTTCGGCATCATGATGGCCGACGCCATGAGCGAGGCGGGCCTGTCCCTGCCCCCGCTCGCGCCCGACACGCAGCGGCGCATCCGGGAAGCCGTGCCCACCGCCAGCACCGGCAATCCGGTGGATGCGTCCGCCCAGATGTCCGCCCGTCCGGACATCCTGCTCAAGATGCTGACCGCCCTGCTGGAGGACCCGTCGGCCAGTTCCGTTGCGCTGTTCATGTCGCTGTCGCTCTACAACGCCCGGCTGCGCGGCATCTACCTGCAAGCGCTGGCCGAGGTGCGCGCCAGCCACCCGGACCGCCTCTTAATGGTCATCAGCCAGGGGCCGGCCGACGCCGTCCAGCAGATCAACGCGCTGGGCATTCCGGTGTTTTCCAGCATCGACGCGGCCGCCACGGGGCTAGCCGGACTGGTGCAGTTGGGCCGCCTGCGCAATTGCATTCCCGATGGCACGGCGCTGCCCGCTTCGGAACCGGTCGACCCGGCCGTGTTCCGCAACGAATTCCACGCCAAGCAGGCGCTGGGCAAAGCCGGCATCGATGTGCCGCGCGAGATCATCGCCCGCGATGCCGACGAGGCCGTGCGCGCGGCCGGCGCCATCGGCTATCCCGTGGTGCTGAAGATCGCCTCCGAGGACGTCGCGCACAAGACAGAAGCCGGCGGCGTGCTGCTCGACCTGGCCGATGCCGGCGCCGTGCGTCAGGGCTACGCGCAAATCCTGGCCAATGTGGCGCGGCACGCGCCGGCCGCGCGCATCGACGGCGTGCTGGTCGCGCCGATGGTCGCGGGCGGCACCGAACTGATCGCCGGGGTATCGCAGGATCCCGTCTTCGGTCCCATCGTGATGGTGGGCATGGGCGGCATCTACGCCGAAGTGTTGAAGGACGTCGCCGTGCAGGCCGCGCCCGTCAGCGAGGACGAAGCCGCCGAGATGATCCGGTCGCTCAAGATGTTTCCCATCCTGGATGGCGCACGCGGGCGGCCCAAGGCCGACATCGCCGCCGCCGCGCGCAGCGTGGCGCGCCTGTCCGAATTCGCGTACCGCCACCGCGCGGACGTGTCCGAAATAGACATGAACCCCATTCTGGTGCGGCCGCAGGGCCAAGGCGTCGTCGTCCTGGACGCGCTGATGATTCCGCGCGCCACCCCCGCCCACTGAGGACAGCCATGCAATACGAACAACACGCCGCAGTCCCCGACCCTGCCGCGGGCCCCGAGGTCTACCGCCAGCACGCGCGCACCTGGCTGCGCGCCAACCTGCCCGGCTTCATGCGCGCCGACAGCCTGGACTGGCGCGCCCCCTCGCTCGCCGAAAGCAGCGCCTGGGAGGCCGCGATGTATCAGGCGGGGCTTGCCGGCATGACGTGGCCCAAGGCCTACGGCGGCCACGGCCTGACGCTGCGCGAGCATCTGGCCGTGAACAAGGAGATTGGCGCACTGCCCATGCCCGAGAGCGTCAGTTCCATCGGCAAGGAACTGGCCGGCCCCATCATCATGGCCGTGGGCACCGAACAGCAGAAGCAGGACTTCCTGCCCGCGATCCTGGCGATGCGCCAGTACTGGTGCCAGGGGTTTTCGGAGCCGGACGCGGGGTCGGACCTGGCCCGCCTGCGCACCAAGGCCGAACAGCAGGGCGATACGTGGCGCATCAATGGCCAGAAAATCTGGACCAGCGGCGCGGCCAAGGCGCACTACTGCCTGCTGCTGACGCGCACCGGCACCGTGGCCGACAAGCATCGCGGCCTGCTGATGTTCGCGGTCCCGATGGACACGCCGGGCATCCGCGTCGTCCCCATCAAATCCATCGACGGCAAGGAGTCCTTTGCCGAGGTGTTCTTCGACGACGTGGTGGTGCCCGACAGCGCACGCCTGGGCGCCCCGGACGAAGGCTGGAACGCCGCCATCCGGGTGCTGTCCATCGAGCGCGCCACCAACCGCATGTACCGCCCGTGGCGCTTCGAATGCGAACTGCGCCAACTCATCGCCGCCTGCAAATCCGATGCGCAACTGGCCCCCGCGCTTGACGACGGCTATGTGCAGCGCCGCGTCGGCGACCTGGTCTGCGAGATCGACGGCTTGAAGGGCCTGGTCGAACTGACCGTGGCGCGCATGCTGCGTGGCGAAACCATCGGCGCGCGCGGTTCGCTCACCAAACTGTATTGGTCGGAATGCCATCAGGCGTTCGCCGGTCTGGCGCTGTCGCTGCTGTCGCAAGTGGGGCCGCATTCCAGTGCCCTGGCGCGCCGCGCGCAGAAGGCCTTCACCACCGCCTACCTGTTCTCGCGCGCCGAGACGATCTACGCCGGCACCACCGAAGTGCAGCTCGACGTCATCGCCCAGCGCGTCATGAATCTGCCCAAGGACCTGACATGAGCCACGAAGAACTGCGTCCCGAGGAATTCGCGCAGGCCGCCGACGCCGCGATCACCGATGCCCTGACCCGCCAGGATCCCCGCGCCATGGCGCAGGTGCTGGCGCTGGCGGGGCTGTGCGGGGTCATGGCCGCCGAAGACGACGGCGGACTGGGCCTCCCGCTCGAATTCGCGCTGCCGATCGCGCATGCGGCCGGCCGTCTGCGTCTGCCCTTGCCGCTTCCCGAACAGATCCTGCTTGCGGGCGCGCTGGCCGGCACGCCGCAGGCCGCGGCCCTGGCCGCCGGCGAATGCCTGGCCGGCATCGCCTGGCATGGCAGCCTGCAGGCCGGTCACGCGCGACTGGATCAGGGCCCCGCCGACTGGGTGCTGGTGGCCGACGGCGCGGGTGCGGCCCTTGTCGATGCCACGGCATTGCCGCGCGACGACCAGGCGGCGCTGGATACCGATCATCCGCAAACCTGGATCGCGCTCGCGGACGCGCCGGTGCTTGCGCGGCTGGACGAAGCCGCATGGGCCGCGCTGCGCCGCCAGGCGCACCTGCTGCTGGCCGAGTTCGCCAACGGCGCCGCCGAAGGCGCACTGCAAGCGGCGGCCGATTACATGGCCACCCGCGTGCAGTTCGGCCGGCCGCTGTCGGCCAAACAGGCCGTGCGCCACTTGCTGGCCCGCATGCGGCTGCTGCAGGACGTCTCCAGCGCCGCAATACGACGGGCTGCGCACGCCGACGAATACGGCGCGCCGCGCGACACGCAGCCCGCGCTGGCTGGCGCGCTTGCCAACGCGGCCTTCGTCATCGAAAAGGCCATCCACCTGCACGGCGGCATGGGCTTCACGTGGGAACTGCCCCTGCATCGCGCGCTGCGCGCGGTGCGCAAGCTGGACGCCGCGTTTGCAGGGCTGTCGCGCGGCGCCGGCCACGCATTCATTCAATCGGTATAGGAAGCAAACATGGCACAAGATCTCGCCGGGCGCGTCGCGCTCGTCACGGGCGCGGGCGCCGGCATCGGCAGGGCCACCGCCCGCCTGCTCGCCGCGCGCGGCGCCACGGTCGGCGTCAACGACCTCAAGCAGGAACTGGTGGATGACGCCGTGGCCGGCATCGTGGCCGAAGGCGGCAACGCCTTTCCCGTGGTGCAGAACGTCGCCACGCGCGAAGGCATCGGCGCAGCCGTGCGGCAGGCCGCCGAGCACGGCGCGCGGCTGGATATCCTGGTCAACAACGCCGCCTGGGTGCGCTACCAGAGCGTGCCCGACATTCAGCCCGACACGCTGGAGCGCATGCTGGACATCGGCTTCAAGGCCGTCATCTGGGGCATTCAGGCGGCGGCCGAGGTCATGGACCCCGAGCGCGGCGGCGCCATCGTCAACGTCGCATCCACCGCCGCGCTCAAGTCCGCACCCAATTCCATCGTGTATTCGGGCATCAAGTCCGGCGTGCTGGGCGTGACGCGCGCGGCCGCCGCCGAACTCGGTGCGCGCCGGATCCGGGTCAACGCAGTCTGCCCGTCGGCGGTGCCCACGGAAGGCACGCAGCGCAACCGCAACGCCGAACGCGACGCGCGCCGCGTCGCCAGCACGCCGATGGGCCGCCTGGGCACGGTGGACGACATCGCCGAGGCCATCGTGTTTCTTGCCAGCGACGAGGCCCGCTTCATCACGGCGCAGGCGCTGGTGGTGGACGGCGGCATCACGTTCACGACCCTTTGATGGACACCGTCCTGCTCACGGGCGCGGCCAGCGGCATTGGCCGTGCGGCGGCCCGCCGGCTCGCGGCCGCGGGCCATCGCTGCGTCCTGGTCGACCGCAATGCGCCGGCGCTGCAGGCGCTGCGGGCCGAGCTGCCCGCGCCCGCCGATGGAGAGCATCTTGCACGCGTCACCGACCTGACCGACGCGTCGCAGATTGCCTCCCTGGCGGACGGCATGCCGCGCCTGGAAGCGCTCATCAACAACGCCGGGATGACCGACAGCAGCAATAGACCCACCGTCGACCAGGCCGCCGGCGACTGGCAACGGCTGCTCGACCTGAACCTGCGCGCGCCGGCCCGCCTGGTGAGCGCCCTGCGCGGCCGCCTCGTCGACGGCGCGCGAGTCGTCAATGTGGCTTCCGGCGCGGGACTGCGCGCCATCCCGTGGCGCGGCGGCTACAGCCCCAGCAAGGCCGGGCTGATCGCGCAGAGCCGTGCGCTGGCCCAGTCCGATCCGGGCCTTCGCGTCACCGTGCTCTGCCCCGGTTACGTGCAGACGGAACTGGTGGCGGGCCTGATCGCCTCGGGCCGCCTGGACCCCGAACGCGCCGTGGCCAAGATCCCGCTGGGCCGGTTGGCCGATCCTGACGAGATCGCATGCGCCCTCGCCTTCCTGGCCAGCACGCACGCGGCCCCGCTTGCCGGCGGACTCGTGTGCATGGATGGCGGTTCGTCGGTGTACGGCGGAAGCCAGACCTATGCCCCTGCCGCCGGACTCGGACGCGTTCCGGCGGATGCGCCCCTATCGCTCACCGTTCGCGGCGACTGGCCGCCGCTGCCCGGTGAATCCGCTGGCGACGGCTACCCCGCGGTGCTGGACGCAACGGTGCTGGCCAGCGCACCGGGGCAACGGCTGACCGCAGCATTGCAGGCCGCGCAGCGCTTTACCGCTGACGGCCCCGCCAGCCTGACGCTGCTGCTGCCCGATGACGACGGCCTGGATTGGGAACACGCCGGCGATCACGCGGCCGCGCGTATGCTGATCGCCTCGCTGGCCTGCGAATGGGGACCGGCGGCGCGCCGCATCAATGCCGTGCAGGTCGCGCAAGGCACGGCGCCCGAGGCGCTGGCGCCCCTGCTGCGCTTCGTGGCCGGCGCGCAGGCCCAATATCTGACGGGGCAAGTGCTATGCAGCCGCTGACCGGTCTGGACGAGATCAAGGCCCGCTTCATCGCCGCGCGCGGCTATTGGCGTCCGTGGACAGACGCGATGCTGCACGCCAATCCGGGCTTTCTGGCGCACTACGCCGACTACGCGGGACACCCGGCCAAGACGGGACCGCTGGCACCCCGCATGGTCGAGCTGATCTACGTGGCGCTCGATGCGTCGGCCACGCATCTTTTCGAGCCGGGCCTGACCACCCATCTGCGCATGGCGCGCGAGGCCGGCGCCACCGATGCCGACGTGTTCGACGTGCTGCACCTGGTCACGATGCAGGGCCTGAGCGCGGTGCTGCAAGCCGCCGACCTGCTGCACGAGGCCGCGCCCCAACCGGCGCTGAATCCGGACGATGCCCTGCGCGCCCGCATCGCCGCGCTGTGGCCGGAACAGGCGGGTAGCCTGCTGCGGCTGGCGGCGATGGACCCGGGCTATGTCGCTGTCCTGCTCGACTTTCTGGAACATGGCGCGCCTGCCGGTGGTTTGACCCGCGCGGAGCGCTTGCTGGTGCGGGTCGCCCTGCACGCCTGCTTCACGCAGGGCGACATGGACACCACGCGTGCGTTGGTCCACGAGGGATTGGCGCAAGGGGTGACGCGCCAAGCCCTGTTGCAGGCCATCCAGTTGGGCGCGCATCTGGCCGTCCACGGCGCGGCGCTGGGCGCCGCCGTCCATGCGCGGTTGAAGGATTCAGGCGCTTCGGGTTAGGTCCGCAAGGGACGCCGTCAGATGCCAAGCCGTTCCAGCACTGACCAGCCGGCCCGCGCCTCGATGACCTCCCCGGCCGCCAGGCACAGGTCTTCGCGGAACCGCCCGGCCACCAACTGCACGCCGACAGGCACACCGTGCGCCAACCCCACCGGCACCGACAGCCCCGGCAGTCCCAGAATCGCCGTCGAGACCAAAGGACTCTGCGCCCGCAGGATGTCCGCCATCACGTCGGCGCCCTGCTGATCCCGATCCACCGGGAAAGGGAGCGCGAACGACACCGGCATTAGCAGAACCCGATAGCGTTCAAAGAAGCGGCCCCATTCGCGCAGCATCGTCGTGCGCATCGCCATGGCTTGAACGAAGCCGTCCTTGTCCCGGCGCGGCGTGTGCGCCAGCATGCTTCGGTACGCGTTCCGGATGGCGCGATCGCCCGCGCGTTCGATCTCGCGCTGCATGGACCCGGCGGCTTCGTTCATCAGCACGTCCAGCCACAGCGCGGCCGCGGCGTCGAACTGCGGCGGCTCGGCGGCCTCGACGATGTAGCCCGCGTCCTGCAACCAGCCGGCGGCACGTTGCAGCGCGTCGGCCACTGCGGCGTCGGCCTTGTGCTGCGCCGTGCCCGCGAACAGCGCGACGCGACGGTTGCCTGGCAAATCGGGAAACGCCAGCGGCGCAGGCACCCACCAAGGATCGCGCGCGTCGCCACCCGACATCGCCGCCACTCCCAAGCGCAGATCGGCGACGGTACGCGCCAAAGGCCCTTGCGTGGCCGCCATCTGCGATACCACCGGGCGCTCCGAGCGCTGCGTGGCGTTGTAGCCCGGCACCCGGCCCTGCGAGGGCCGCAGCCCCGCAACGCCGCAGCAATACGCGGGATAGCGGATCGAGCCGCCCTGATCGCTGCCATGCGCAAGCGGCCCGACGCCCAGCGCCGCCGCCACCGCCGCGCCGCCGCTTGAGCCGCCCGGTGTGCGCGCCACATCGAACGGATTGACGGTGCGGCCGTGCAGATCGTTGTCGCTGAACCAGCGCCACGAAAACGCCGGGACATTCGTGCGTCCGATGACAACCGCGCCCGCGCGGAGCCAGTTGTCGACCGCCGGATTGTTCTCCTGCGCGATGAGGTCCCGATAGGCCGTCACGCCGTTGGTCGTGGCGGTGCCAGCCAGATCCGCGTTGGCCTTGATCGTGACCGGCACGCCATGCAGCGCGCCCAATGCCTGCTTGCCGCGCACCGCCGCGTCGGCGGCATCCGCGGCGCGCAGCGCCTGTTCCGCATACGTCTCCGTCAGCGGATTGAAGGCGGCATTGACCGCGTCGGCGCGGTCCAGGCAGCTCTGCACGGCTTCGCGGCTGGATACTTCACCGTCGCGGATGGCTCGGGCCAGGTCGAGCGCGTTCCAGCGCCAGAGTGCGTTCGTCATGTTGTCTCCCTATTCTGATAACCCTGTTCTGCGCGGACCGCGCCGGCGCACGCGCGCTGCAAAGCCCGTTCCGCGCCGACCGTTCAGTCCGCCGACGCGCCGGACTGCTTGACCATCGCCGCCCAGCGCGGAATCTCCGCAGCGATGAGGCTGGCGAACTGCTCGGGCGTGGACGGCGTGGCATCGACCGACAGCGTCTCGTTCTGCTTCTGCACCGCGGGGTCTTGCAACGCCTTGGCAATGGCGGCGTTCAGCTTGGCGATCACCGGCGCCGGGGTGCCCGCCGGCGTCACGATGCCGCCCCACGACACGACCTCAAATCCCTTCAAGCCCGATTCGTCCAGCGTCGGCACATCCGGCAGCACCGGCACGCGCGTCAGGCTGGTGGCGCCCAGCACCTTGACCTGGCCCGCGCGGATGAAAGGCAGCACGCCCGCCACGTTGTCGATCATCACGTCAAGCTGTCCGCCGGCCAGATCCACCACGGCCTGCTGGCCGCTCTTGTACGGCACATGCAACATGGTGGTGCCGGTTTCGCTCTTGAGCATCTCTCCCGCCAAATGCGCGCTGGATCCGACGCCCAGCGATCCCACGCTGACCTTGCCCGGATGCTGCTTCGCGTACGCGGCCAGCTCCTGCACGTTGCTGGCCGGCAGGCCGTTGCGCGATCAGCACCAGCGCATTGCTGATGGCCAGGCTGACGGGCGCCAGGCTGCGTTGCGGGTCATAGGGCAGCTTGGCGTACATGCTCTTGTTGATCGCCAGCGTGACGATATTGCCGAAGCCGATGGTGTAGCCATCGGGCGCGGCCGACGCCAGCGCCTGCGTGCCGACGATGCCGCCCGCGCCGCCCCGGTTCTCCACGATGACCGGCTGCCCCAGCTCGCGGCCGAGCGCGTCGGCGATCGGCCGCAGCACCACATCCGGGCCCGACCCCGCGGCATACGGGACGATGAGCTTGATCGGCCGCTGCGGCCAGTCGGCGCGGGCGGCGCTGGCGACGGTGGCGGCCACGAGGACCAGAAACAAGGAAACGGCACGGCGGGCAAAGATCGGCATGGCATTCTCCTGAAGCGCTTTTCGGGCCAGGCCATCGGTCTTTCCGGGCCTGATCGACGATCAGCTTAGGGATGGTCCGCGCTGCGTGTAAGGCTATATTTTTGTTAAGGTGACCACCCCAGGTTGTCAGGGGCTCATCGTCGTGAAAGACCATCAATTGCGCGCGTGGCTGAAAGTGGCCGAACTGCGCAGCATCCGCGCCGCCGCGCGCAGCCTGCATCTGAGCCAGGCCGCCGTGACCAAGGCCATCAAGGAACTCGAAACCGAACTGGACGCGCCGCTTCTGACGCGCAGCCCCAAGGGCATCGCCGTCACCGAATGCGGCGAGCACCTCACGGTTCGGGCTCGCCTGGCGCAGGCGCAACTCGCGCTGGCCCGCCAGGACATCCGCCAGCTGCTCAGCGGCGCGCAGGCGCGCGTGGCGGTCGGCGTCACACCCATGGTGATGATGAGCGTGCTGCCCGACGTGCTGGCCGAGTTCCGCGCAAGCATGCCGGCCGCCAGGGTCAAGGTCTCCGAGGGATTGCTCCCCGCGGTGCTGCCCGCGCTGCGAAACGGCGCGCTGGATTTCGCGCTGGCCTCGCGCATGAACGACGGCGCCGGCGGGCAGGAATTCGACTTCGAGGAACTGCGGCCGCTGGAATTCATGATCGCGTGCCGCAAGGGTCATCCGCTGGCGCGCGCAAAGCGTTGGGACGACATCCGCGGCTGCGAATGGCTGCTCAACGTATCGCCCGGCAGCCACACCGAAGCCTTTCTGCGCGGGCTGCGCGCGCACCGCCTGCCCGAACCCCAGCGGGTCATCGAGTGCGACACCTTCGGCGTCATGTGGAACCTGATGACCCGCAGCGACGCGCTCATCCTCTGTCCGTCCGGCATGCTGGACATCAAGCCCTACGGCGACGAGGCACGGCGCATCCGCGCCGACGTGCCCATGCCCGTGGCCAGCATCGGCATCATGACGCTGCAGCGCACGCCGCTGTCGCTGGCGGCGGCCACCATGGCGGACCTGTTCCGGCGTCACGTGTCGCGCGCACCGCTAGGCGGATAACCCGGCCAGGCATCTATTTTCAGGGGCCGGATTGTCGGTCGATTTTTTGTATGCAAAAATATACAAAAAACGCATCGAGACAGCCTTGCCCATTCCCAAGAGCAATTCGCAGGCCTTCGCGGCCTACAACGAGATCAAGCGCCGCATCCTGGCCGGCATGTTCACGCCCAGCCACCGGCTGCGCGAAGTGGAAGTCGCCGACCAGCTCGAAATGGGCCGCACCCCCGTGCGCGAAGCGCTCAAGCGCATCCAGGACGAAGGCCTCATCACGCACGAGCCCGGCCGCGGACTGGTCGTCACCACGATGGACCAGCAGGAAGTCGGCGAGCTCTACTCCATGCGCGAAGTGCTGGAGGGCGCTGCCGCCGCCTTCGCCGCGCGCCATGCCACGGACGCCGAAGTCGCCAACATGCAGGCCATCCTGGACGAAGGCGACGGCGGCGACCCCGTCGCCCAGAACCTGCGCTTTCACCAGGCCATCTACAGCGCCGCGCACAACCGCTACCTGATCCGCTCGCTGCATTCGCTGACCGAGACCACCTACCTGCTGGGACGCAGCACGCTCAGCTCATCGGAGCGGGCCGGCCGCTCCAACCAGGAACACCAGGCCATCGTCGACGCCATCCGCGCCCGCGATGTTCAAGGCGCGCAAGACGCCGCGCAGCACCACATTCACCAGGCCCTGCTGGAACGCCTAAAGATGCTGCGCCAGGGTTAAGCGCGGCCATCGATCGGAGACAAGTCGATGAAGCAGTTCAACGTATCCCCGCAGCGGCTGCTGGCGGGGCTGGCCCTTCTGTTGCCCGCGCTTTGCGCGCCGGTGGCAGCGTCCGCCGATTCCTACTCCAGCCGCCCCATCACGTTGGTGGTGCCGTTTGCGGCGGGCGGCGGCACCGACAGCATTGCGCGCGACATGGCGCGCACGCTGGCCGACAAGCTGGGGCAGTCCGTGGTCGTGGAAAACCGCGGCGGCGGTGGCGGCTCCATCGGCGCCGCGCTGGTCGCCAACGCGCGGCCTGACGGCTACACGCTGCTTTTTGCGACGTCCACATTCGTCACCAACGCCGCCGCCGGCATCAGCACCACCTATGACGTGCGCAAGTCCTTCGCGCCCATCGCGATGCTGGGCCGCGGCCCGCTCTTCGTGGTGACGGCCAAGGACCTGAAGCTGACCTCCATCGCCGACCTGCGCCAGCTCGCCGCCAAGCCGGGCGCGGACCTGAACTTCTGCTCGGCCGGCAACGGCAGCATCAACCATCTGGCCGGCGAACTGTTCAAGCAGAAGACCAACGCCGCCATGACGCACGTGCCCTACAAGGGCAGCGGGCCGGCCACCGTCGATCTGCTGACCGGACGCGTTCAGGTGTTTTTCGCCACCGTGCCCACCATCCTGTCGCAGGTGCGCGACCAGCGCGTGGACCTGCTGGCCGTCACGGGCAAGACGCGCTCGCCGCTGTTCCCCGACACGCCCACCGTGGCCGAGGCAGGCGTTGCCGATTTCGACATCACGACGTGGTGGGGCGTGCTGGCGCCGGCCGGCACGCCGCCCGAGGTCGTCGGCAAGCTGAACCAGGCCATCAACGACGCGGCCGCCGACAAGCTGGTCGCCGACCGCCTGAAGCACGAAGGCGCCCAGGCCATCAGCGGATCGCCCGACGACTTCGGCAAGGCCCTGGCCGCCGAACTGGAGATGTGGCAAGGCGTGGTCAAGAAGTCCGGCATGAAGCTGGACTGACCGGCCCGCCGCACGCACAACAAGGAGACACCATGCAGCAGCCCCGACATCCCCTGAACCCCGCGCGCCGCCGCCTGCTGCAAGGCGCGGCGGCCGGCGTGGCGCTGACCCTTGCCGGCGCGGCGCGGGCGGCGGATGCCTATCCCGCCAAGCCCGTGACGATCATCGTGCCCTATGCCCCCGGCGGGCAGGGCGACGTCTTCGCCCGCATCCTGGCTGAACGCCTGGGCACGGAACTCAAGCAGACCTTCATCGTCGAGAACCGCCCCGGCGCATCGGGCGCGGTCGGATCGCGCATCGTGTTGCGCGCGCCCGCCGACGGCTACACCTTGCTCCTGGGCCAGACCGGCGAAATCGCCGTCAACCCGTACGCCATGAAGTCGCTGGGCTACGACCCGCTGCGCGAGTTCGCGCCGGTGATCCTGGTGGGGGATTCGCCCCTCGTCCTGGCCGTGCCGGAAAAGTCGCCGTATGCGGACCTGGCCGCGCTGATCGCGGCCGCCCGCGCCAAGCCGGACGCCATCGCCTACGCGTCGTCGGGCACCGCCACGCCGGGCCATCTGGCCGCCGCCGCGCTGGCGCTGGGCACGCAAACACGCATGATCCACGCGCCGTACAAGGGCGCCGGCCAGGCCATGTCGGACCTGCTCGGCGGGCATGTCGACTGCTTCTTCTCCAGCGCATCGGCCGCCATGCCGCACATCAACAGCGGCCGGCTGCGGGCGCTGGCGGTATCCTCGCGGGAGCGCCTGGGCATCCTGCCCAAGGTGCCCACCATCAGCGAGGCCGCCGTGCCGGACTTCCAATTCAGCTTGTGGGGCGGCGTCTTCGCGCCCGCGCAGACGCCCCCCGCGGTGGTCGAGCAGCTCAATGCAAAGCTGAATGCCATCCTGGCCGAACCCGCGATCAAGTCGCGGCTCGAAGGCGACGGCGCGGCCGTGCGGCCGAACACGTCCCAGGAATTCACGGCCTTCGTGCGCAGCGAAGCCGCCAAATATCAGAACCTGGTGCAAGCCACCGGGGTCCAGGTCGACTAAACCCGGCCGAATCATCCACAGGAAAACGCTCCATGAAAATCGTTGTACTCCCCGGCGACGGCATCGGCCCCGAAACCATGGCGGTCGCTGTCGACGTGCTTGAAGCCGTCTCGCGCCGCTTCGGCCTGAACCTGCAGTTCGACCACGACATTGCGGGCCACGACAGCCTGAAGCAGCACGGCGCCACCGTCACGCCCGCCCTCCTTGAAAAGGTCAAGGCGGCCGACGGCCTGATGCTGGGCCCCATGGCCACCTATGACTTCAAGGACGAAGCGCGCGGCGAAATCAATCCGTCCATGTACTTTCGCAAGAAGCTGGACCTTCACGCCAACATCCGTCCCGCGCGGACCTACCCCGGCATGCAGGCGCGCCTGGGCGAATTCGACCTGGTGGTGGTGCGCGAGAACACCGAAGGCTTCTATGCCGACCGCAACGTCGAGTCCGGCGGCAGCGAGATGCTGATCACGCCCGACGTCGTCGTGTCCCTGCGCCGCATCACCCGCCAGTGCTGCGAGCGCATCGCGCGCACGGCGTTCGAGCTGGCCATGACGCGCAACAAGCACGTCACGATGGTGCACAAGGCAAACGTGCTCAAGCTGGGCGACGGCATGTTCCTGGAGATGTGCCGCCAGGTCGCGCAGGAATTCCCGGAAGTCCGCGTCGACGACGTGATCGTCGACGCCATGATGGCGCACGTGGTGCGCGCGCCTCAGCGCTACGACGTCATCGTCACCACCAACATGTTCGGCGACATCCTGTCCGATCTCACCGCCGAACTGTCGGGCAGCCTGGGCCTGGGCGGCTCGCTGAACGCGGGCCGCGACTACGCGATGGGACAGGCGGCGCATGGCTCGGCCCCCGACATCGCAGGCCAGAACATCGCCAACCCGATCTCGCTGATCCTGTCGGGCGCGATGCTCCTGAACTGGCACGGCCAAAAGACCGGCAACCAGGCCTTCCTGCAGGCCGCCGCCGCCATCGAGGCCACCATCGCCGACACCATCCTCGCGCAGGAATGCACGCGCGACGTGGGCGGCAAGCTGGGCACGCGCGAAGCCGGCGCGGCCTTCGTCGCGCGCCTGCAGGCGGGCTGACCATGACGGCGCCGCAGCTTGCCGCCGGCGCCTGCGATTGCCACGTGCACGTCGTGGCGCCGCAGGCCGATTACCCCATGCTGGCGGACCGGCCCTACACGCCCGGCCCCGCGTCCGCGGATGCGCTGCGCGCGCATCTGCAACGCCTGGGCCTGGCCCATGCCGTGATCGTGCAGCCCAGCATCTACGGCACCGACAACCGCCTGCTGGTGGACAGCCTGCTGGCGCTGGACGGCGCGGCACGGGGGGTGGCCGTCGTGGATGATGACGTGGCGGACGCTGAACTCTCGCGCCTGCACGACGCCGGCGTGCGCGGCCTGCGCGTCAACCTCGAAAGCACGGGCGCCAGCGACGCCGCCACCGTCAGCCGCGCGCTGTCGGCCTGGGCCGGCCGCCTTGCGGGGCAAGGCTGGCACCTGCAGGTCTACGCTTCGCTCGACGCCATCGCCGCCGCGGCCCCCGCGCTGGCCCGGCTGCCCGTGCCGGTGGTGCTGGACCACTTCGCGATGATTCCGGCAGCGCTGCCGCTGGACGATCCGCGCGTGCGGCAAGTGCTGGCGCTGGTCGGTGACGGCGCCGCGTACGTCAAGCTGTCCGCGTCGTACCGCATCAGCGCCAACCCCGATGACACCGAAGCGGCCACGCGCGTCACCGCGCTGGCCCGCGCCTTCATCGCTTGCAACCCCGAACGCGCCCTGTGGGCCAGCGACTGGCCGCACACCAACCGCGAACCCGGCAAAGGCCCCACTGAAGTCAGCGCCTATCGCGACGTTCCGCCAGAACGCCTGCTGCGCGAAATCGCGGCCTGGCTGCCCGACGCG
Organism: Achromobacter sp. Root170; assembly: GCF_001428165.1. Taxonomy (NCBI): domain Bacteria; kingdom Pseudomonadati; phylum Pseudomonadota; class Betaproteobacteria; order Burkholderiales; family Alcaligenaceae; genus Achromobacter; species Achromobacter sp. Root170. The sequence goes on along the minus strand of NZ_LMHN01000016.1, from coordinate 133,085 downwards.
GCGTTGCGCCGCCAGGTGCTGGCGGCCAATCCCGCGGCGCTGTATGGTTTCTAGTCCTTAGCGCAGCGGAGTCCGCCGCATGAACCTATCGCTACGCCACATGAAGGCCTTCACGGCCCTGGCGGCATTGCGCAGTTTCACGCGCGCGGCCGAGCACTGCTGTCTGACGCAGAGCGCGTTCAGCGCCCTCATTTCCAACCTGGAAAGCGACCTCGGCGTGAAGCTTTTCTCGCGCAGCACACGCAACGTCGAGCTGACCGCCGAGGGCGAGGCCTTTCAGAACATCGTCGCGCACCTGCTGCCTGAAACAGAGCGCGCCCTGGCCGAAATGCGCGACCACGTCGAGCGGCGCAAGGGCCGCGTTGCGCTTGCCGCGCTGCCGTCGATTTCGTCAGGCATCCTGCCCGGGTTGATCGCCCGCTTCGGCGACGACTACCCCGGCATCAGCGTGCAGGTGCAGGACGTGGCCAGCACCGTGTGCATCGACATGGTTCGCAACCGCCAGGTGGATTTCGCGCTGTGCGCGGCTGCCTATCCCAGCACCGACCTCGACATCGAGGTGCTGGCGCGCGACACCTTCCACTTCATCTGTCCCGCCAGCCACCCGCTGGCGGCCCGCCGCCGCCTGTCGGTGCAGGACGTGCTGGACTATCCCATCATCGGCTTCGAGAGCAACAGCAGCATCCGCCAGCACCTGGACGCCGCCATCTATCCCCGGCAGTGGCTGCGTTCGCACCAGGTCAACAGCCTGTCGACGGCGGCCGGGTTCATCGCGGCCGGCCTGGGCGTCACCATTGCGCCAACCCTGGCGCTGTTTCAGTTTCGGCTGGCCGGGCTGAAGGCCGTGCCGCTGTCCCTGCCGATCAACGAACGCGACATCTGCCTGGCACGGCGGCGCGACGCCACCGATTCGTTGGCTGCGCAGGCTTTCCTCGCCCTGCTGCGAGAACACCTGCAGCCCTCCGTCCAGGCGCTGGCCCGCACGCTGGACTGACGCTTTCGCCTGCGATGCCAGACGGGCGGGCGCCTTGCCACCGGCGCACCCCACCCGCATTCACGCGCCCGCTTTTCGCCGCGCGCGCATTTATCGATTTCTTCGATTTTCTTATCAAAATTATCCATTCATCGACTGAGAAGCGGTGCCTATCATGGGGTCACAACAGCAGAACAATTCAAGGAGACAACCCCATGAAGCGCCTCGCCCGTGTTCTCGCTGGCGGCTGCCTGTCCGCCGCCTTCGCCTGCGCCGCCCCGCTGGCATTTGCCGATACCTACCCCGCCAAACCCGTGCGCCTGATGGTTGGCATGGCGCCCGGCGGATCCAACGACACGGTCGCCCGCATGGTGGCGGCCGAATTGTCCAAGACGTGGCCGCAGCCGATGATCGTCGAGAACAAGCCGGGCGCGAACAGCACCATCGCCACCGGTGAACTGAAGCGCTCGCCCGCCGACGGCTACACGTTGATGCTGGTGATCTCCTCGCACGTGACTAATACGCTGCTCTACCCCAACCTCACCTACACGCTCACGGATTTCGCGCCCGTCTCGCTGATCGCCGACACCCCGTTCGTGCTGGTCGCCAATCCCAAGTTCGAGCCCAACACCACCAAAGACCTGATCACGCTGGCCAAGAAGAAAGAGCGCGGCATCGACTTCGGCACGCCGGGCCAGGGCTCCACGCAGCACATCTCGCTGGAGCTGCTGGACCAGATGGCCGGCATCCGCATGAACCACATTCCCTACAAGGGCGGCGCGCCCGCGCAGACCGACGTGATCGGCGGGCTGATTCCGTTGATCTTCGCCACGCCCACGCAGAGCCTGCCCTTCATCAAGCAGAACAAGCTCAAGGCGCTGGCTGTGACGTCAAAGGAGCGCCTGCCGCAACTGCCCGACGTGCCGACGCTTGCCGAATCCGGCGTGCCCGGTTACGAGGCCAACGTCTGGTTCGGCATCATCGCGCCGGCCGGCACGCCGCCGCAGGTCGTCGAATTCCTGCACAAGGAGATCTCGCGCGTGGTCAGCCAGCCTGCCATGAAGGCGCGCCTGGACGAAATGGGCCTGAAGCCGCTGGATGAATCGCCCGCGCAGTTCCAGCAATTAATCGACAGCGAAAAAGTGAAGTGGGCTGGCGTCATCAAGCAAAGCAACCTCAAGTTCGACTGATCCCAATCCAAACCGGAGCATCCCTGCATATGCCTACCATCGAATCCGTCTCAGTCTGCATCGCCCGCGTGCCGCTCGCGAATCCGGTGACGTTCTCCACGCGCCAGGTCAAGGCGCGCGAATACTGCCTGGTGCGTATCCGCTCGACCGACGGCCACGAGGGCCTGGGATACTGCTACGCAGTCAACAGCGCGGGACGCCTGCTGTCCGTAGCGGTGACCGACCTGCTGGCGCCGCGGCTGGTGGGCCAGGAGTCCCTGCGGGTCGAAGGCCTGTGGACCGAGCTGTACCAGGAGGCGCTGCTGCTGGGCCGCGCCGGCGGCGTGATGCGCGCACTGTCCGCCATCGACACGGCGCTGTGGGACTTGAACGCGCGCAGCGCCGGCGTGCCGCTCTTCCAGTACCTGGGCGCCACGGTGAAGGACCGCGTGCCGGCCTACGCCAGCGGCGGGTACTACCAGCCGGGCAAGACGCCGGACAAGCTGGCCGCCGAAATGGCGCAGCACGTCAAAGAGGGCTTTCGCGCCGTCAAGATGAAGGTCGGCCTGGAAAGCGTGGCCGGCGAGCGCAAACGCATTGCTGCCGTGCGCGAGGCCATCGGCGACGACGTGCGCCTGATGCTGGACGCCAACAACGCATGGCGCGACCTGCCCACGGCGCTGGAATACATGCGCGCGTTCGAGCCCTATCACCCCTTCTGGATCGAAGAACCCTTCTCGCCCGACGACATCGACAACCACGTGCGGCTGGCGCGCGCCACGCCGGTCACGGTCGCCACCGGGGAAGTCGAAGCCGGCCGCTGGCGCTTCAAGGACCTGATCGCCAGCGGCGCCACCACCATCCTGCAAACCGACGCGACCGTGTGCGGCGGCATCACCGAATGGCGCCGAATCGCGGCCACGGCGGACAGCCACGGCATCACCGTTGCGCCGCACGCGTGGCACGACGTGCACATCCACCTGGCCGCCAGCGCGCCCAACGCGACCTACGTGGAATGGATGCCGGACGATCACATCGTCAACTTCCGCCGCCTCATCGACCGCCAGCTGCAGGCCGAAGACGGCAACCTGCTGGTGCCCACCGAACCCGGTCTTGCCTTCCGGTTCGACGACGACGCGATCGCCGAATACGGCGTCATCTATCCCGGCGAACGCGACCGCTGGCAGGTCGTCCGTTGAACACGGCCGCCCCCGCGCTGGGCCTGCTGCTGTCGGCCAAGGTCGATGCCGCGCACGGCCCGCGCCTGGACGGCATGGCCCAAGCGGGCGGCGTGCGCCTGCAACGCCATCGTGTCGATGATGCAGACCCCAGGCACATCGACGTGGCCTTCTTTTCGCGGGACCTGTACGAAGGCAGCTCCCTGCGCAAACCCGGGCCGCTATCCGATGCGTTCTTCCGTGTGGCGGACGCCGCGCCCAACCTGCGCTGGCTGCACGTGTGCTCATCCGGCCAGGACTTGCCCCAGTACGCAACTACGTTGGCGCGCGGCATCCCAGTCACCGCGTCAACCGGCGTCACCGCCGCCCCCATTGCCCAGACGGCGGTGGCTGCCATCCTGGCGCAGTCACGCGGCTTCGACCGGTGGCTCGCGTCGCAGGCGCAGCGCGCATGGCAACCCTTGACGGGCGACGCGCGGCCCCGCGACCTCGCGTCGATGCGCGTGGTGGTGCTGGGCGCAGGCGCGATCGGGCAGGAGATCGGGCGTTTGTGCTCGGCGCTTGGCCTGTCCACCACGGCTGTGCGCCGCCGCGCCGAACCCGCGCCAGGCTTTGACACCGTCATAGGTTTGGATCAACTGGACGACGTCCTGCCGCATTGCGATTGGCTGGTGCTGGCGCTGCCCCTGAACGCATCGACCGCTGGCATCGTCGGCGGCCGCCAGCTCGCGCGGCTGCCGCGCGGCGCCCGCATCGTGAACGTCGCCCGGGGCGAGCTGGTCGACCAAGCCGCGCTGACGCACGCGCTGGCCAGCGGACACCTGGCGGGTGCGTACCTCGACACCTTCACCGAAGAGCCGCTGCCCGTGGCGTCGCCCCTCTGGTCGCTGCCCTCGGTGTGGATCAGCCCCCACAACAGCGCGGCGTCGCTCGGCCACGAGGACCGCGTCGTCGACTGCTTTGCGGATCGGTTCCGGCACTGGCTGGCGGCTCACGCGGCAGCGCTGGGCGCTGCGCGCCGCTAACCCGTCTTCCGGGTTCCTTCCGCGTCGATCCCGCCCTTCCCCGCCGGCCAATCGACCAGGCTTTCACCTCGCGCCGCCTAATCCCTCTCTGCATTTCCCGGCGTTTGCCGAATGCGCTTAAATATCGCTTTGCGCCGGGGCATGCTCCCCCCGGGCCCGCCGCGGCCGTGCGCGCCACGCCAGCGCCTCATCGAAAGCCCCATCCAGATTCCGGAGTCTCTGCCTTGTTCCGCAGATTTGAAAGCCAGCTCAACCCCTTCCCTTCCGAGAACGTGCCCCCGCCGCCCACGGGATTCTTCGCGTTCCTCTGGTTCTGCACGCACGGCTCGCGCCGCTACATCGCCGCACTGGCGATCCTGAGCGCGGCCGTCTCCATCTACGAAGCATGGCTCTTCGCCTTCCTGGGCCAGGTCGTCGACATGCTGACCGCCTGGAACGCCGGAGAGCCCGCGTCGGCGCACGAGCAGCGCGTTCTGTGGGGCATCGCCATCGTGCTGTGCGCCAGCGTTGGCGTCGTCGCGCTGCGCACGCTGGTCCAGCATCAGGTCCTGGCCATCAATCTGCCGCTGCGCCTGCGATGGGACTTTCACCGCATGATGCTGCGGCAAAGCCTGTCGTTCTTCTCCGATGAATTTGCCGGCCGCGTCACCACCAAGGTGATGCAAACCGCGCTGGCCGTGCGCGAAGTGCTGCTGACTTTCTGCGAAATCGTGCTCGGCATCGCCGTCTACTTCATCACCATCGTCGCGCTGGCCGGCGGGTTCGACTGGCGGCTCATGCTGCCCTTCATCGGCTGGATGGCGCTTTACGGGCTGGCCATGATGTATTTCGTGCCGCGTCTGGGCAAGGTCGGCAAGGAACAGGCGCATGCCCGCTCGTCCATGACGGGCCGCGTCACCGACGCCTACACCAACATCACCACCGTCAAGCTCTTCTCGCACACCAACCGCGAGGCCCGCTTCGCGCGCGCCGCCATGGAGGACTTCAAGGAAACCGGCTACCGGCAGATGCGTCTGGTCAGCCAGTTCGAGATCGTCAACCAGGCGTTGGTATCGGCGCTGATCCTGGGCGCTGGCGGTTACGCGCTGTGGCTGTGGCATGGCAGCGAAATTGGCACCGGCGCCGTCGCCGCCGTCACCGCCATGGCGCTGCGCGTGAACGGCATGTCGCACTGGATCATGTGGCAGATGACCTCGCTTTTCGAGAACATCGGCACCGTGCAGGACGGCATCGCCACCCTGACTCACGCCCCCAAAGTCCAGGACGCGCCCAACGCGGCCACCCTGCGCGTCACGCGCGGCGAAGTTCAGTTCGACGACGTCTACTTCAACTACAACAATGAGCGCCAGGTCCTGGACGGCCTCACGCTCATCGTGCGCCCCGGCGAAAAGATCGGCCTGGTGGGCCGCTCGGGCGCCGGCAAGTCCACACTCATCAACCTGCTGCTGCGCTTTTACGATGTCGAACGCGGCCACATCCGCATCGACGGCCAGGACATCTCGCAGGTCACGCAAGACAGCCTGCGCAGCGCCATCGGCATGGTCACTCAGGACACGTCCCTGCTGCACCGGTCCATCTGCGACAACATCGCCTACGGCCGCCCCGACGCCAGCCGCGAAGAGATCCGCGCCGCCGCGGCCCGTGCGCAGGCCGACGAATTCATCGAGCAGCTCAGCGATTCGCATGGCAATTCCGGCTACGACACGCTCGTCGGCGAACGCGGCGTCAAGCTGTCTGGCGGACAACGTCAGCGCATCGCGATCGCCCGCGTCATGCTCAAGAACGCGCCCATCCTGCTGCTGGACGAAGCCACCAGCGCGCTCGATTCGGAAGTGGAAGCCGCCATCCAGGAAAGCCTGGACGAAGTCATGCAAGGCAAGACCGTCATCGCGATCGCGCACCGGCTATCGACGATTGCCGCCATGGACCGGCTTATCGTGATGGATCAAGGGCGCATCATCGAACAGGGCAGCCACGCGGAACTGCTGGCGATGAACGGCGTGTACGCGCGCTTGTGGCGGCACCAGAGCGGCGGTTTTCTGGCGGAAGAACCCAGCGAACCCAGCCAGCAGCCGTGACCGGAGAAGTTTCGTTGCACTTTATTAGGGACGCAATAAAGGTCCGATCGGATAATCCTCGCGCCATTCGATAAGGATCTTTATGTTGAAGTTGAAAGCTGCCCTCCTCATCTCGGCGCTCGGCGCCGCCGCCGTTCTGCCCGCGCACGCCGCCTCACAGCGCTCCGTCGATGCCCGCGAGTTCGACGTTGCCGGCGTCAAGACCGGCATGGACTTTGACGAAGCGCTCGCCGCCGCCGCCAAGAATTTTCATGTCGGCAAGAAAGACATCCGGATCGGCTACGCGAGGAACAACCCCGTCACGAACTCCAAGATGCCGATGAATTTCAGCTACGAGAAGGACGGCATCAACTTCATCGTCCACTTCGAACCGCGCGTGCCCGTCGACCAGCAACGCCCGCTCGCGGTGTCGCAGATCCGTTATGAACTGCCCTGGACCCCGGCCAACAAGGAAGCGATGGGCAAGGCGGCGCTGGAGAAGTACGGCCGCCAGTCCAACTACCCCAACGACCTGAATATGGAATGGTGCGCCAAGCCCAGCTCGAATCCCGGCATGGGCTGCTCGAACGACATGACGCAGGCGGTATTGAAATACAGCGGCGTCAGCATCCAGATGGTTGACCCGGCATGGACGAATGCACGGATCGAGTTTGCAGCGTAGCCAGTCGAGAAAGCCCAGCTTCTGATGCGCCGCGGCAAGCGGCGGGACCGCCTGCCGCTACAGCAGCGTCACCGCGGCGGCCGCCCCGGCAATGGCCACCAGCCAGGCCCAGCGCCGTCCCGGAAAAATGGCCTGGAGCAGGCTGCCCCGCTCCAAACGTGCGACGTGATTGTCAATCCCGCGCTGGCACAACGCTTCCATCTCCGCCAGGGCCTGGCGACGCGTGGCGTTGCGGTCGACAGTACCCTCGGTCACGGCCCACTCGAACATCTCGTCCAGATCCAGTTCGGACAGGATGCCCTCGGCCGCCAGCCAGACCAGGGCGCCGCCCAGCGTCATGAAGGGCGCCTGCGGCAGCGCTTGCAGCCTAAGCAGCGCCGCCGCATGGTGGTCAGCGCGAATGACGCCGTCAACGCGCAGGCGCTCAAGAAGCGGGAGGGGCGCCTGCGTCATGCCGGCATGCCAGACAAAAGGAACGCACGCTGGCGCAACATGGAATCAGCACTCCCCGGTAACGAAGTCGATGGCGGGTCCCTTGCGGCCAAAAGGCCGACTCGGATTCCCCTCATGACGGCGAAGACAAGGAACGCTTCGCCATCGTTTTTCGACGTCGTTTTACCAGCCGCTGTCGGCCCTTAGAGCCCTTCCTTGGCTGTCCATTGATCGAGGGCAGGACAGACCTCAATTGCGTGAAACGAACCGCATATTCGAAATGGATCGATGGAAATTTTCCGGCAACCACCCACGCGCCAGGTAATGGAGAATGCCCCGGCAGCCTGGCTCAATCCCCAAGCCGCGCGGGAAGTTGCGCCAAGAGCCAATCGATGAACACGCGCAGCCGGTGCGTGACATGGCGATTGTGCGGATACACCACATGAAAGGGATACGGCTGAGGCCGCCACGGTTTCAGGATCTCGACGAGCGCGCCACGCTTCAACGCGGGGCCCGCCGCATAGGTAAAGGTCTGAACAATGCCCAAGCCCGCCAGCGCCGCCGCCAGATGCGCGTTGCTTTCGTTCACGCCCACGCGGTGTTCGACCTTGATCTCCGTTTTCACGCCGTCGCGTTCAAAGCGGAATGGAAATGCCCGGCCGTTCTGCGGCGACAGGTAGCTGACCAGTTTGTGGCCGTTCTTCAACTCATCCGGATAGGCCGGCGTGCCGAATTGCTTGAGGTATCCCGGCGTGGCGCACGTGATCAGGTCCGCCTTGCCGATCTGCCGGGCCACCAGCGATGAATCGTCAAGCGGACCGCCACGGATCACGCAATCCACGTTGTCGCTGATCAGGTTCACGGCGCGATCCGACACGCCAAGATCGATCCTGATGTCGGGATAACGCGCCAGGAAATCGGGGATCGCGGGGATCAGCACATCACGCGCCGTGGATCCGCCCACATCGATGCGCAGGTGGCCTTTGGGCTTTCCCTGCACGGCCTTGAAGCCGCCGTCGATGTCTTCCAGATCGCGCACGATGCGCAGCGTCTTCTCGTAGTACTCGCGGCCTTCGGGCGTGACCGTCACGCGCCGGGTCGTGCGTTGCAACAGGCGCACGCCAAGGTGCGCCTCCAGGTCCTGGACCATCTTGCTTAGCGTGGCGTTCGGCATGTCCAGCGAATCTGCCGCCCGCGTGAAGCTGCCCGCCTCCACCACGCGGGCAAAGCCGCGAATCGCCGTCAATTGGTCCATGCCGCAGTCTCCTCAAGCGCGTCGATTATCCATAAATATGAATAGTTCTTTTAATCTTACCGGGTTTATTCATTATCCAGGCGGCCCTACAGTACCTCCATGCCCAATCATTACCGGCCTCTCAGCGGAATTCGCCGCACCGGCACATGACGGTCAACCTTCACTTTCAAGAACATGGAGCGCATCATGAACCAACAACTGAACGGCAAAATCGCCCTCGTCACCGGCGGCACCACAGGTATCGGCCTGGCAACCGCCCAGGAACTGGCCGCGCAAGGCGCGCGGGTCTTCATCACCGGACGCCGCCAGGCGGAACTTGACGCCGCCGTGGCCAGCATTGGCGGCGCGGCGACGGGTATTCGCGCCGACGCGTCGGTGCTGAGCGAGCTGGACACGGTCTACGCCCAGATCGCCGAAAGCGCCGGACGGCTCGACATTCTGTTTGCCAACGCCGGCGGCGGCGACATGATGCCGCTGGGCGCCATCACCGAAGAACATTTCGATCGCATATTCGGCACCAACGTGCGCGGCACCTTGTTCACCGTGCAAAAGGCGCTGCCGCTGCTGGTCGACGGCGCGTCGGTGATCCTCACGGCCTCGACCGTTTCGATCCAGGGAACGGCGAACTTCAGCGTCTACAGCGCCAGCAAGGCCGCCGTGCGCAACTTTGCGCGTTCGTGGGCGCTGGACCTCAAGGACCGCGGCATCCGCGTAAACGTCGTCAGCCCCGGCCCTGTCCGCACGCCAGGACTGGGCGGCCTGGTTCCGGACGAGGCGCGTCAAGGCCTGTTCGATCATCTGGCCGCGCAGGTGCCGCTGGGCCGCCTGGGCGAGCCGCAAGAGATCGGCAAGGCGGTTGCGTTTCTGGCTTCCGACGCAGCCAGCTTCGTCAATGGCGTCGAGCTGTTTGTGGATGGCGGCATGGCGCAGGTGTGAGCGACCGCCGCGCCAGCCCCATGCAGTCGCCTCGACTTGCGATACATCGCTTCCTTGCCCGCCCCCATGGCCTATGCTGATCGCTCCGGCCCGGGGGGCCGCCTTGCTGAAGGAGCAGTGCATGCTGGACCACATCACCATCCACGTGAGCGACTTCGCGCGTAGCCGCGCGTTCTACCAGAGCGCGCTGGCGGCCTTGGGCTATGTGCCACGCAAGACTTTCGAGACCGACATGGGCTTTGGCACCGGCGACCCCGCCGATGCCGACAACCCGGGTGGCGAGTTCTGGATCCATGAAGGCACGCCCTGCACCCCGCGCGTGCATGTGGCCTTCCGCGCACGCAGCCGGGACGAGGTCGACGCCTTCCATCGCGCCGCCTTGGCCGCCGGCGGCCGGGATAACGGCCCGCCGGGATTGCGGCCCCACTACCATCCCAACTATTACGGTGCGTTCATCCTGGACCCCGACGGCTACAACGTCGAGGCCGTGTGCCACCGCGCCGCCTGACCGCACGGCGCGCGTGGGAACACCTCCGCGCACGCCAACGCGGACATCCGCACGCGCGGCATTGAATCGATGCAGGGAATGAAATGCCGACGCGGCAGAATCGAAGGATTCGCGTCGCGGGGATGGGAGCTTGCTGGGGATTGATGGAGCGGGTGAAGGGAATCGAACCCTCGTATGAAGCTTGGGAAGCTGCCGTTCTACCATTGAACTACACCCGCTCGGGTGTCGTGCCGCGGCCGTGGGCCGGGCAGAGCCGCGATTATAGCGCGGCTTTTTTCGGGCGGGGCGGCGGTAAACCGCCCCGTTCCGGTCAATCGCTACGATAAATCGCTACGATAAATCGCTACGATCACCCGCAGCGATCAATTCGCCGTGATGTTGGCCGCCTTGACCACCTTGCCCCAGCGGTCCAGTTCGGTCTGCGTGTAGGCGCCCAGTTCCTTCGGACCCATGAACGTCGCCTCGGCGCCCTGCTCGGCCGCCTTCTTGCGGAACTCGTCGGTCTTCATGATCTTCTGGATCTCGCCGGCGATCTTGTCCACGACCGGCGCGGGCGTGTCCTTCGGCGCGTACATGGCGAACCACGACGAGACGATTAGGTCGGGGTAGCCGGCTTCGGCGGCCGTGGGCACGTCGGGCAGCGACGGCAGGCGGGCGTTGCCCGTGACCGCCAGCGCGCGCAGCTTGCCCGCGGCGATCTGGCCCAGGAGCGGCGGCGGCGTGGTGATGGTCATGTCGACGGCGCCGCCCAAGAGATCGTTCAGCGCGGGCCCCGTGCCCTTGTAGGGAATGTGCGTGATCTGCGTGCCGGCCATCTGGTTGAGCAGCTCCGTGGCGACCTGCTGCAGCGAGCCGTTGCCCGACGACGCGTAGTTCAGCTTGCCCGGGTTGGCCTTGGCGTAAGCGACCAGTTCCTTCAGGGACTTGATGGGCAGATCCGGGCGCACGACCACGACCTGCGGCGCCGACAGCACATTGGCGACGGGCGAGAAATCCTTGATGGGATCCCAGCCGGCGGCGGGCGTCACGTGCGGGGTGATGACCTGAAAGCCCGAGTATTGCAGCAGCAGCGTGTAGCCGTCCGGCTTGGCGCGGGCCACGGCCTGCGCGGCGATGCCGCCCGAAGCGCCGGGCTTGTTCTCGACGACGACGCTCTGGCCCAGTGCCGCGCCCAACGGCTGGGCGATCAGGCGGGCGGCGATGTCGGTGGTGCCGCCGGGCGCGGCGGACACGATCAGCGTGACGGGGCGATTCGGAAAATCGGCCTGCGCGCTGGCGGCGCCGGCGGCAAAGGTCAGGGCAAAGGCGGCGCTGGCGCGCAGGGCGGTGGGCAGGCGGAAAGAGGCCATGCGTTGTCTCCTGGGTATTGTTATTTGTGGGTGGTGTCAGGTACTGCAGGTACTGCTGAAAAACGGCCGATCAATCAGGCGCCGGCCGGAAACCGTTCCGCCAGCCACGTCGGCGGCGCATGCAGGGCCAGCCTGGGGCCCGCCTGCAACAGCGCGTTGGACAGATCCCGCTGAACCAGGCCCGGCAGATTGCGGACAATGGCCAGCAGCGGTTCCAGCGACACGCCGGTCTGCACGCCCATGCACGCGAACATGTGGACCAATTCTTCGGTATTGACGTTGCCGCTGGCGCCCGGCGCATAAGGACATCCGCCCAGGCCGCCCGCCGCCGCGTCAAAGCGGGTGATGCCGGTCTGCCAGGCCGCGATGGCGTTGGCGAGCGCCATGCCGCGCGTGTTGTGCAAGTGAACGGTCAGCGGCGTGGCCGGCAGGCGGGCGGCAGCCTGTTCGCACAGCGCCCCCACTTGCGTCGGAAACGCCATACCCGTCGTGTCGCACAGCGTGATGCCGGCAGCGCCCGCATCGACCAGCCGCGCGGCCAGATCCAGCACCGTGTCGGGAGGCACGTCGCCGTCGAAGGGACAGCCGAAAGCGGTCGACAAGGACACGTTGCAAGGCGCGCCGGCCTTCGCCGCGGCAGCCAGCACCTGCGACAGCTCGGCAAACGACTGGTCGCGCGTCATGCGCAGGTTGGCGCGGTTGTGCGTCTCGCTGCACGACATGACCAGGTTCATTTCGTCGGTGCCGGCTTCCAGCGCGCGTTCCAGTCCGCGCACGTTGGGCACCAGCGCGGTGTAGATCACGCCGGGACGGCGGCTGATGCGCCGCATGACGTCGACGGCGTCGGCCAGGGCGGGAATGGCCTTGGGCGACGTGAAGCTGGTGACCTCGATGCGCGCGAAGCCGCATTCGGACAACGCATCCACGAAGGCGACCTTGTCGTCGGTGGACACCAGGGTCTTTTCGATCTGCAGGCCGTCGCGCGGGCCGACCTCGTTGATCTCGATGCGGGCGGGTCCGTGGTTCATGCAATCACTCCCTTGGCGCGCAGCGCGGCGCGCTGTGCTTCAGTCAGGCCAGCGGACGCCAGCACCGCGTCGGTGTGTTCGCCCAGCGTCGGCGCGCGCTCGCGCACCGCGCCGGGGTTGGACGACAGATACGGGAAGACGGCGGGCATCTCGACCTGCACGCCCGCGGCCGATTCCATCGACGTGATGGCGTTGCGGGCGCGGTAGTGCGGGTCTTTGGCGATGTCGGCCACCGAATAGATTCGGCCGGCCGGCACGCCCGCTTCCAGCATCGCGGCCAGCACGTCGTCGATCTGGCGTTGCTGCGTCCACGCGCCGATGGCGGCGTCGATCTCGTCCACGCGGCGCGCGCGTCCGTCGTTGTGCGCCAGCGCCGGATCCTGCCCCAGGTCGTCGCGGCCGATGCGAGCCATCAAGCGGGTGTAGATGGCGTCGCCGTTGCCGGCGATGAGCACGTAGCCGTCCTGGCAGGGATAGGCATTGGAGGGCGCGATGCCGGGCAGCGACGCGCCGGCAGGCTCGCGGACCGCGCCGAACACCGAATACTCGGGCAGCAGGCTCTCGCTGAGATTGAAAAGGCTTTCATACAGCGCGGTGTCGATCACCTGCCCCACGCCGCCCCGCGCATCGCGCTGGTACAGCGCCAGCATCACGCCCAGCGCGCCGTGCAGGCCGGCAATGGTGTCGCCCAGCGACAATCCGGCGCGCACCGGCGCGCGGCCCGGCTCGCCGTTCAGGTAGCGCAGCCCCGCCATGGCTTCGCCAATCGCGGCAAAGCCCGGTTCGCGCGCCTTCGGGCCGGTCTGGCCGTAGCCCGAGATGCGCAGCATGATGAGGCGGGGATTCAATTCGTGCAGCGCCTCCCACGACAGGCCCCACTTTTCCAGCGTGCCGGGGCGGAAATTCTCGATCAGCACGTCGGCCTCGCGCGCCAGCAGGCGCACGATGTCCTGGCCTTCCTGCTGGCGCAGGTCCACGCAGACCGACTGCTTGTTGCGCGACTGCGCCTCCCACCACACCGACGTGCCTTCGTGCAGAAGGCGCCATTTGCGCAGCGGATCGCCTTGGCCCGGAGGCTCGATCTTGATGACCTGCGCGCCAAAGTCGGCCAGGGTCTTGGCCGCAAAAGGCCCTGCGATGAGTTGTCCCAGTTCCAGCACACGAATGCCGGCAAGAATCTGCCCTGCCATATCGCCTCCCAGGCGCGTCCTACGGTAATGATGGGCGGCAGTGTGCGCGCAAAACGTCAGGATGCGGAATGGACAATCGGGGAAAGGGGCATTCCCGGAACGAGAAACCCCGGGCTAACCCTCAGCTCTCGCCGCGCAGATGGGCCAGCAGCAGCCGCGCGGCCACGGTGAGGGTGTCGGCGTCGCGCACGCCCAGCAGCAGCCAGCGGCGCGCCCATTCGTCGGTCAGCGGAATCAGGCGGATCGGCATGGATCGGGCGTGCGGCTCGGCGGCAATGCGCGGCAGGATGCCCACGCCGCGCGTGGCCGCCACCATGCGGCAGATGGCGTCAAAGCTGCGCACCTGAATGCGCAGCCGCATCGCCCGGCCCATGCGGCCGCTTTCCTCGGACAGGCGCGTGGCCAGCGACGTCGCGGGCGGCAGGCCCACGTAGTCGTAGGCCAGCGTGTCCGCGAAGGCGACCTGCGGTTCGGCCGCGAGCGGGTGGCGTTGCGGCACGATCAGCACCAGTTCGTCCAGGCGGTACGGGAAGGTGGCCAGGCCATCTGCCGGCGTGCGATCGGCAAACACGCCGATGTCCGCGCGGTTCTCCAGCACGGCGGTGACGATGTCGATGCTGTTCTGCTCTTCCAGGTCGATCCGCACCGCGGGGTGCTCGTCCATGAACGCGGCCAGGTCCTCAGGCAGGAACTGCGTCAGCGACGAGGTGTTGGCGGCGATCCGCACCTGCCCGCGCACCCCTTGCGCGAAGTCCGACAGCGCGCCGGCCATCTGTTCCACTTCCTGCAGCACGCGCAGCGCGTGCACCAGACACGCCTGGCCGGCGTCGGTCAGTTCCACGCCGGCGGCATTGCGGTACAGCAGGGGCGACCCGAGCGCCGCTTCCAGGTCGGAGATCCGCTTGCTGGCCGCGCCCACCGCCAGATGCGACTGGCGCGCGCCGGCCGAGATGCTTCCCTGGCGAGCCACGGAGACAAACAGGGCGAGCGTGACGAGGTCGATCCGGGCAACGTTCATGAAAAAGGACTACAGCACAGGGAAACCGGGCTGAAACTATAGCCGCAGGTAAGCGGGATAAATGTGTCCCTATTTTAGTCCTTCTGACCGGCTCCGCGCGGGCAAGCCTGCCACTACAATCCCGCCTATGAATACGAATAGCCCCACGAACACCCCCGCCAGCCCCCCTGCAGACACCGCCGCAGACGCGTCCACCCAGCCCGGCGTGAACCCTGCCGCCGCGCCCGCCGCTGCGCACGCCGCTGCGCCCGCCGCCGTCTCCGCCGAAACGCAGGCCGCGCTGGCCAGCGCCGCCTATGCGCCCAACAGCCCCGGCGCCACCCACATCCGCAGCTTCGTGCACCGTCGCGGCCACATCACGCAGGGCCAGCTTGCCGCGCTGGAGCGTCTGATGGGCCAATGGTCCATTCCCTACGCCCCCCGCCGCCTGGATCCGGCCGCCGCCTTCGGACGGCAGGCCCCGACGGTGCTGGAAATCGGCTTCGGCATGGGCGAGACCACCGAAAAGATCGCCCTCGCCCGGCCTGGCGACAACTTCCTGGGCGTGGAAGTCTTCAACGCCGGCGTCGGTTCGCTGCTGCGCCGCATCGAAGACTCCAGCATCCAGAACCTGCGCATCATCCAGCATGACGCCGTGGAGGTCGTGCGCGACATGATCGCTCCGGATTCCCTGGCCGGCGTGCACATCTACTTTCCGGACCCCTGGCCCAAGAAGCGCCATCACAAGCGCCGCCTGATCCAGCCCGCGTTCATCTCGCTGCTCGCCAGCCGCATCGCTCCCGGCGGCTACATCCACTGCGCCACCGACTGGGAAGATTACGCGGTGCAGATGCTGGAAGTGCTGAGCGGCGAGCCGCTCTTGAAGAACACCGCGGACGGTTACGCGCCGCGCCCCGACTACCGCCCCCTCACCAAATTCGAGACACGCGGCCTGCGCCTGGGCCACGGCGTCTGGGACCTGATCTTCAAGCGAGCCGCCTGATGCTCTATCCGCCGATCGAACCCTACCGTCAAGGCATGCTGGACACCGGAGACGGACACCAGATCTATTGGGAATTGTGCGGCAATCCCAACGGCAAGCCCGCCGTCTTCCTGCATGGCGGGCCCGGCAGCGGCTGCTCGCCCGTGCACCGGCAGTTGTTCGATCCGCAACGCTACAACGTGCTGCTCTTTGATCAGCGCGGCTGCGGCCGTTCGCATCCCCACGCCAGCCTGGACAACAACACCACGTGGCATCTGGTCGCCGACATCGAGCGCCTGCGCGAAGAAGTCATGGGCGCGGACAAGTGGCTGGTGTTTGGCGGTTCATGGGGGTCGACGCTGGCGCTGGCCTATTCGGAAACGCACCCGGCGCGCACCAGCGAGCTGGTGCTGCGCGGCATTTTCGGCCTGCGGCGCGCCGAGATCCAGTGGTTCTACCAGGAAGGCGCATCGTGGCTGTTTCCCGACCGCTGGGAAGGGTACCTGGCGCCGATCCCCGAAGCCGAGCGCGGCGACCTGGTCGCGGCGTACCACAAGCGCCTGACGGGCAGCGACCCCGCCGAGCAACTGCGTGCCGCCAAGGCCTGGAGCAAATGGGAAGACAGCACCATCACGCTGCTGCCCAGCCCGCGCCACCAGCAAAGCCATGCCGCCGACCGCGCGGCGCTGGCTTTTGCGCGCATCGAGAACCACTATTTCTTCAATGCCGGCTTCATGGAAGAAGGCCAGCTGATCCGCGACGCGCACAAGCTGCGCGGCATCCCGGGCACCATCGTGCAGGGCCGCTACGACGTGTGCACGCCCGCGCGCACCGCGTGGGACCTGCATCGCGCGTGGCCCGAGGCGCACTTTCATCTGGTGCCCGATGCCGGCCATGCCTTCGACGAACCCGGCACGCTGGCGCGCCTGATCGCCGCCACCGACGACTACGCCAAACAGTGAGGACCCCTGTCATGCACATCACTCTGAACGGAGACGCCCGCGAGTTCCCGCTGGACACCACGGTGAACGAACTGCTCGAAACGCTGGGCTATGCCGGCAAGCGCGTGGCCGTCGAACGCAACGGCGAAATCGTGCCCAAGAGCCAGCACGCCCAGACGACGCTGTCCGATGGCGACCAGATCGAAATCGTCGTGGCGGTGGGCGGCGGCTGACCGCTTTGTTTGCAGCGCCTCGGCGCCGCATCGCACGTCACCTTGAAGGCCGCTGACACACAGCGGCCTTTTTGCATGCCGCCCCGCGCATGAGGCGGCGTACACCCGCGGATACCAACGTCCTGCGAAGGTGCCAGCATTGTTGCGTAGTCTGGCAAGAGGCTAGCAACCTGTTACACCGCGCCCTCTCGTCGTACGGCAAATGTGCGAGTCATAATCGTTTCTGTCGCGCCGCCCTGCCCCCGGCAGGCGCCTTTGGAGCACGCAGGTTTTCTCACCGCAACATCGATAAAAGGAAACACTATGGGTCTGCTCAATTTCATCAAGGACGTTGGAGAAAAGCTCTTCGGCGCCAGCGAGGCCAAGGCCGCGACGGCGGAAGAATTGAAGAAAGAGCTCGATAAGCACGGCCTGAACGCGGATGGCCTGCAAATCACGGTGGACGGCGACAAGGTCACGGTCGCCGGTCAGGCTTTGAGCACCGAAGAGGCCGAGAAGATTTCGCTGGCGCTGGGCAACACCGTGGGTGTGGCCGCAGTGGACAACCAGTTGCAGGTCAAGCAGGCCACGCCGGAAGCCAAGATGTACACCGTGCAAAAGGGCGACAACCTGTGGAAGATCGCCGAAGCGCAATACGGCAAGGGCCAGGGCGCCAAGAACACGCTGATCTTCGAAGCCAACAAGCCCATGCTCACCAGCCCTGACAAGATCTACCCGGGCCAGGTGCTGCGCATCCCGCCGCTGTCGTAAGCGGCCCGCATTCCGACAATCCGGGGGACACCCATGCGTTCCCCGGCTTGTGTCGCGGCGCGGCGCCCCCTGCCCGCCGCGATTGCTTGGCCAGACGCAATGTCTGGCCATTTTTTTACTTCATTCCAAAACGGCCCAAGCCCTTCATGCCGCCCATGGCGCGCATCATCTTGGCCATGCCGCCCTTTTTCATCTGCTTCATCATGCCCTGCATCTGCTCGAACTGAGCCAGCAGGCGGTTGACCTCTTGGACCGGCACGCCGGAGCCGGCCGCGATGCGGCGCTTGCGCGAGGCCTTGATGAGTTCGGGCTTGGCGCGTTCGGCGGCCGTCATGGAATTCAGGATGCCTTCGGTGCGGCGAAGCTGCTTTTCAGCCTGGCCGCCCTGCAACTGACCCGCGGCCTGCTGGAACTGGGCGGGCAGCTTTTCAAGCAGCGAGCCCATGTCGCCCAGCTTTTTCACCTGGCCAAGCTGGTCGCGGAAGTCGTTCAGGTCGAACTTGTTGCCCGACTTGATCTTGGACGCGAGCTTCTGCGCCTCGGCGATGTCGATGTTCTTCTGCGCCTGCTCGACCAGCGAGACGATGTCGCCCATGCCCAGCACGCGCTGCGCCATGCGGTCCGGATAGAAGGGCTCCAGGCCATCCAGCTTTTCCGACACGCCGACGAATTTGAGCGGCTTGCCCGTCACGTGGCGCACCGACAGGGCCGCACCGCCGCGGGCATCGCCGTCCAGCTTGGTCAGGACGACGCCGGTCAGCGGCAGCGCTTCGGCAAAGGCGCGCGCGGTGTTGACCGCGTCCTGGCCCTGCATCGCGTCCACCACGAACAGCGTTTCCACCGGCTTGACCAGGTCATGCAGCGCGCGGATTTCGCGCATCATGGCCTCGTCGATACCCAGACGGCCGGCCGTATCCAGGATCAGCACGTCGTAATGATGGCGGCGCGCGTGATCCACGGCGCCGCGCGCGATGTCTTCGGGCTTCTGGCTGGGGTCGGAAGGCAGGAAATCCACGCCGACCTGCGCGGCCACGCTCTTTAGCTGGTCGATAGCGGCCGGACGATAGACGTCGGCGGACACCACCAGCACTTTTTTCTTGCCGGTCTTGCGGCCGTGCTGGGTATGCTGGCCCTCGGTGAGCCAGCGCGCCAGCTTACCGGTAGTGGTGGTCTTGCCGGCGCCCTGCAGGCCCGCCATCAGGATCACGGCGGGCGGCTGGACGGCGAGCGACAGTTCGTTGGCGTCGGCGCCCAGGTCGCCGCCCATGAGGGCGGTCAGTTCCTTGTGGACGACGCCGACCAGCGCTTGGCCCGGGCTGAGGCTGCCGGCGACTTCTTCGCCCAGCGCCTTTTCCTTCACCCGCGCGACAAAGTCGCGAACGACCGGCAGCGCGACGTCGGCTTCCAGGAGCGCCATGCGCACTTCGCGCAGCATCTCCTGCGTGTTGGCCTCGGTAAGGCGGGCTTCCCCGCGCAGCGTCTTGACGACACGCGACAGGCGTTGAGTTAGGTTATCGAGCATGAGAGGCGTTTCCGCTTAAACTAGTCGATTGAACGGTGGCCGCAGGCGCGGATTCTGCGCTTTCGGGTGACGTGCACCCCAAAGGCCCCATCCAGACAACGGTTTCTATGTCACTAGGCATTGTATTTCACACAGCGGCTGCCTTGGCGTACGCAGTGCTCGGGGGGTCGCTCTGGATCCGCCTGGCCGGCGCCAAGGAAGTGGAACAGACCGGCAAAATTGCCCGTCTGTGCCTGCTGGGCGCCCTGGTTCTCCATGGAATCGGGCTGCAACAATCGATGCTGGGCGCCCAGCACCTGTTCATCGGATGGGCGCTTGCCCTGTCCGCCGCCGTCTGGCTGGGCATGGTGGTGTTCTGGGTGGAAAGCCTGCTCGTGCGCATCGACGGCCTGCAGTTGCTGCTGCTGCCCGCCGCCGCCATCGCCAGCGGGCTTGCCGCCATCTTCCCGCAAGGGCAATTCGTGCCGCATGCCAACGACGCCTGGCTGCGCGTGCACCTCCTGATCGCCCTGGCGGCCTACGGGCTCATCACCATCGCGGCCCTGCACGCCATGATGATGGCTCTCCTGGACCGCCACCTGCACCGGCCCCTGGACGCGCCGGCCGAACGCAGCATCATCGGGCGCGTGCTCGATTCCCAACCGCCGCTGCTGGTGCAGGAGCAACTGCTTTTCCGCATCATCTGGATCGGGTTCGTCGTACTGACGCTGGCGGTGGGCTCGGGCTCGATCGCCTCCATGAAGCTGACCGGCAAGATCCTGCCGTTCGACCACAAGACCGTTTTCACGCTGCTGTCCTGGCTGACCTTCGGGGTCTTGCTGGCCGGGCGGCACGTCTGGGGCTGGCGCGGCCGCGTCGCCCTGCGCTGGACCCTGACGGGTTTCGGGTTTTTGATTCTGGCCTATACCGGCAGCCGGTTCGTGCTGGAAATGATTCTGCATCGAGGCTGACGTGGGCAAGTTGCTTTTCTGGATCGTTCTGATCATCCTGGTCCTGTTTGTTGCCCGCGTCGCCGGCCGCATGGCCGCGCAGCGGCAGGCCGGCCCGAAGAAAAAGGCGCAGGCCGACGCAGCCCCGCCCGCCCTGGAGACCATGGTGCGCTGCGCCCATTGCGGCATCCATCTGCCCCGCTCCGAGGCCTTGCTGCAGAACGGCCAGACCTGGTGCAGCGCCGACCACGCGCGCCTGGGCCCGGCCAAGCGCTGATCCCCATTCCTCTGGGCGGGCCAAGTGGCCGGATAGGGCAATCGGCGGGCCCACGGCATAATGGGCGCCGGAATCCTCACTCGCTCCCTCCCTATGCCTTTGCTCCTGGATCGACATGGCTGGCTGGCGCCGGCTCCGGGCGTTTCCCTATTGCGCTCGCCCAACTGCGACACGCGCCCCGCGGGCGCGCAGGTCTCGCTGCTGGTCCTGCACAACATCAGCCTGCCCCCGGGCAAGTTCGGCGGCCCCGAAGTCGCGGGCCTGTTCCTGAACACGCTCGACTACGGCTCGCATCCCTGGCTGGAACGCCTGCGCGGGCTGCGCGTGTCCGCGCACTTTTTCATTCGTCGCGACGGCGGCATCATGCAATTCGTCTCCACGGACCGGCGCGCCTGGCACGCCGGCGTGTCGCGCTTTGCGGGACGCGAGCGCTGCAACGATTTTTCCCTCGGCATCGAACTGGAAGGCACGGACACGCTGCCCTACACTGACGAGCAATACGCGTCGCTGCGCAAGCTGACCCACACGCTGCGTTCGCGCTATCCCCTGGTGGCCGCCCAGGGACACGAACATATCGCCCCGGGGCGCAAGACCGACCCCGGGCCGGCATTCGACTGGACGCGCTTCGGGCGCGACAGCGGCTTTGCGCGGCGGCACCTGCCGCCGGCCTGACCCTTGAAAGGATTGGCTATGTTGAAGATCTGGGGACGCCTGACATCCGTCAACGTTCAAAAAGTAATGCTGGCTGTACGCGAGCTGGCGCTGCCGCACACCTTTGTCCAGGCAGGCGGCCCCTACGGCGTGGTCGACACCGACGATTACGCGGCAAAGCTCAATCCCAACCGCCTGGTGCCGGTCATCGACGACGGCGGCTTCATTCTTTGGGAATCCAATGCCATCGTGCGCTACCTGGCGGCACGCTACGGCGTGGGCACGCTGTGGCCCGAGGATGTCTGCCTGCGCGCCGACGCCGACCGCTGGATGGACTGGCAGGCGACCGAATGGCAGCCGGCCATGGTGCCGGCATTTCTGGGCCTGATCCGCACGCCCGAAGAAAAGCGCGACAAGGCCGCCATCGAGAAATCCGTCCAGCGCTCGAACGCGCGCGCCCTGATTCTAGACCAGGCCCTGCAAGGCCGCGAGTTCATCGTGGGCCGCCATCTCACGATGGGCGACATCGCGCTGGTCGCGGCCGCCCATCGATGGCTCGCCATGCCGATTGAGCGGCCCGATACGCCCGCGCTATCGGCGTGGTACCGGCGGGTCATGATGCGCCCGGCCCCGCAAGGCGTGCTGACCTTGCCGCTGGCGTAATCGCGCGGGCTACTCCACCCAGGGCGTCTGGGCCCAGATCTGCCGCAGGCGCGCATCGTCGCCCTTCAGGCGCTCCTGCCACTGCGGCCCGTCCACGTAGTCCATTTCCGTGAACTGCTGCTTCATCTGGGTCTGGAACGCCGGATTGGCCGCCACCTTGCCCAGCGCCTGCCGCAGTTTTTCCGACACGTCGGCGGGGAGGCCCTTGGGTCCGACGATGCCGCGTTCCGAGGCAAACACCAGGTTCACGCCCAATTCCTTGAATGTGGGCACATCCGGGCCCAGCGGCGACCGCTTTTCGCTGGCCTGCGCCAACACCCGCATATTCTTGCCGTTGTAGGGCATGACCTCGCCCAGATTCAGGCCGCCAATGACGGTATGCCCACCCAGCACCGAGCTGCGCAAGGGGCCCGCGCCGTTGTACGGAACGTGATTGAGCTTGGTGCCCGTCTGCGCCTGGAACAACACCAGCGCCAGATGATCGTCGGTGCCCACGCCCGTCGATCCATAACTCACCGCATCCGGCCGTTCCTTGGCGGCGGCGATCAACGCCTGCAAGGTCTTGTACGGGCTGTCGCTGGCCACGCTGAACGCGCTGGGGTCGCGGACCAGGTTGGCCAGGTACGTGAAGTCATCGCCGGTGAAGCCCGCCTGACGCTCGATCGGCAGCGACACCAGCCCCGGCATGTTCGTCATTGCCAGCGTATAGCCGTCCGGCTTGGCGCGCGCCACGTAGGACAGGGCGATCGCGCTGGACGCGCCCGGCTTGTTCTGGACAACGACGGTCGTGCCCAGTTCCTTTTCCAGGAAGACGGCCAAGGCACGGGCCGTCAGGTCGGTGCCGCCGCCGGGCGCAAACCCGACCACCAGTTCGATGGGCCGGTCGGGCCAGGCCCATGCCGGCAAAGCGGCGCAAAGGCCGGCAACGGACAGCGCGGCGCGCGCGAGGGTCTTGCTCATCAGCAACATTTTCTTGTCTCCAGTTGTTATGTCATTGGGCCGGAAGGCCGTCATTGAAATGGTGCGCGCCGTCGTGGCGCGCTACGCCAAGGCGCGATCTGCCGAGGCGGACAGCACCTTGCCGGGATTCATCAGCCCTTGCGGGTCCAGGGCATGCTTGATGCGTCGCATCAGGTCCAGTTCCACGGGACTCTTGTATCGCTCCAGGTCGAGCACCCGGCGTTGGCCGATCCCCTGCTCGGCGCTGATAGACCCGCCGGCCTCGTGCACGCGGTCGTGGACGAGCCGCTGGATCGCCGATTCCGGCACGTCCTGCGGCGGCAGCAGGTTGTAATGCAGATTGCCGTCGCCCAGATGGCCGAACACGCGCATGCGCACGCCGGGAAACGCCGTGGCCAAGGCACGGTCGGTGGCCCGCACAAAGGCAGGGATGCGTGAGGCGGGCAGCGAGATGTCATGTTTGACACACGCGCCGGCCTTGGCCAGCGCCAGGGTGATGCTCTCGCGCAGGTGCCAGAATGCGGCGCTTTGCGCGCCGGACACCGACACTGCCGCATCCAGCGCCTCGCCGGCCTCCAGCGCGGCCGCCAGCACGGCCTCCAGCCGCGTCTGCGCGTGCGTTTCGTCCTCGCTGTCCGATAGCTCCAGCAGCGCACACCATGCGTCCGCCGGCAGATCGGCGAATGGCAGGCGCTGCTGCGGGAAAGCCTGGACCACGTCACGCAGGCACGCCGCCGACATCACTTCAAATGCGGTCAGTCCGGCGCCAAAGCCCGCGCGGGCGCGTTGCAGCAGTTGCAGGGCCTGCTCAAGGCTGGCGACCGCGATCAGCGCGGTTCGCTGCGCGACCGGCAACGGATACACCTTGAGCACCGCCGCGGTGATGATGCCCAGCGTGCCCTCGCTGCCGATGTACAGATCGCGCAGGTCGTAGCCCGTGTTGTCCTTGCGAAGGCCGCGCAGGCCATGCCAGATCTCACCCTGCGGGGTGACGACTTCCAGTCCCAGCGCAAGCTCGCGCGCGTTCCCGTAACGCAGCACCTGCGTGCCGCCCGCGTTGGTGGCCAGATTGCCGCCAATGGTGCAGCTTCCTTGCGCCCCCAGCGATAGCGGGAAGAGCCGGCCCGCCTGGCGCGCAGACGCCTGTACCGACTGCAGCACACAACCCGCTTCGACTGTGATGGTGTCGTTGTCCAGATCCAGGGCGCGCACCCGGTTCATGCGCGCCAGCGACAGCACCACGGCAGAACCGCTGACGTCCGGCGTGGCGGCTGCCACCTGTCCGGTGTTGCCGCCTTGCGGGACGATCGGGAACCCGGCTGCCGCGCACAGACGAACGACTTGCGCGACTTCGCCGGTATCGCCCGGCCGCAACACCGCCATGGCCCGGCCCGTCACGGCCTGGCGCCAATCGGTCAAATAGGGCTGGGCATCCGCGCCCGTCAGCACGTTCGCCTCGCCCAGGCAGGCAGTCAACGCCGCCCGCAGCGCAGCCGGGGTCATGCCGGCATCTCCCGGTCGGCGATCGGCGTGACCAGCGCGCCGCTGCGCAGAAACGCTGTGACATTATCGAAAACCAGATCCGCCATCGCGGCCCGCGTCTCGTGCGTGGCGCTGCCCGCATGCGGCATCAGGGAAACCTGGTCCAGATCGGCAAAATCGGCGGCATCGGTGGGCTCCTGCTCCAGCACATCCAGGCCGGCGCCGCCCAGCTCGCCCGAGCGCAACGCCGCCAGCGCCGCCGCCTGGTCCACGACGCTGCCGCGCGCGATGTTGACCAGAATCCCTCGCGGGCCCAGCGCGCGAATGACGGGCGCATTGACCAGATGCCGCGTGGCGGCCCCGCCCACGCAGGCCACCACCAGAAAGTCGGCCCACGCGGCCAGGTCCACCAGGGATGCTTCGTAGGGGTATGGCGACTGCGGCCTGGGGCTTCGATTGTGATAGCGCACCTGCATGTCGAAGCCCGCGCCCCGGCGGGCGATCGCTTCACCGATGCGGCCAAGTCCCAGGATGCCGAGCCGCTTGCCCGATACCCGGGTCGCAACCGGAAATTGCCCGATGGCGCGCCACTGGCCCGTCTTCACGTAGCGGTCGCCCACGGCGGTACGCCGGGCCGCCGAAAGCATCAGCGCCCACGCCAGATCGGCGACGCAGTCGTCCAGCACGTCGGGGGTGACACTGATCCCGATGCGCCGGTTGGCGGCGGCGCGCAGGTCCAGGGTGTCGTAACCCACCCCCCAGCTGCACACGGCCTGCAGATTCGGCAACGCGTCGAACATCGGCTGCGTGAATCCATGCCGGACTGACGTCACCGCGACCCGCGGCTCCACCAATTCGTCGCCAAATGCCGCCAGGCCCAGCGGCTCCCGCCAGGCCTGCAGGACGCGGTAATGGGCGGCCAGGCGCGCATCGAACGCGGCGCCCAGCGATGTGACCTGCACCACCTCGTAGCGGGCAGTCACGCACGGCCTCCGGTGCTGGCGGGAATGTAGTTGGCCGCGGCGGCGGCCTCAGCGAATGACAGGCCGTCCCGAATGCCGCGCTCCACCCGCTCATCCACCTCCAGCGCGTGCTTCGCCGCCGCCAGCACATCCTGCAACCGCGCACGCGGCACAACGACCAGCCCGGTGTCGTCGCCAACGACGAGATCGCCCTCGGCGACCTGCACGCCGCCGATGGTGACGGGATCGCCCATGGCCTGCAGGCGCAGGCGTGTCTTGCCGGTCAACGGGGTGACATGGCGGCTCGCCAGCCACAGTCCGGTCGCACGGATTTCATCGACGTCGCGGCAGGCGCCATCGATGACGACAGCGGTTGCCTGGCGCCGCGAGGCGGCCAACGAGGCAATGCCGCCGAAAGTGGAAATGCAGGTCCCCCCTGCGTCCACCATCAGCACGCGCCCGGGGCCTGTGGCGGCCACCAGGCGTCCCACCGCGAAATCGGCGCGGCCGAAGTCTCCCAGGCCGCCCCAGACGTGGCGCGCGGTGACGGCAAAGCCAGCGATACGGCCTTGCCCGCCCCGGCGCTCAATGCCCTGCACCACGCCGGCAATGCCCAGCGTATCCATCGCATCGGCCCAGGTGCTGGTGCCGATGGCGGCGCAGCGCGCCAGCAGTTCTTGATCGTTGTCGCTCATTCAGTAGGTTCTCCCGTCGGTATCGACCGTGCGGCCGCTCAGTCGATCTGTGCGCCGGAGAGCTTGACGCCCTCGGCCCACCGCTTCGCCTCGTCGTTGATGAAGGCCTGGAACTGCTGGGGCGAGCTGTTGTTCACATCGCCGCCCATCTCCTGCAGCCGCTTGGTCATTTCGGGCGTGGCCACGACGCGGGCGACATCCTGGTAGATCTTCTCGCGCAGGGCGTCCGGCATGCTGGCCGGCGCGAAAAGGCCAAACCAGGTCGCGGCCTCGAAGTTCTTCATGCCCGCCTCGGCCATCGTCGGGACCTGCGCGATGGCCTCGACACGGCGCGGATGCGCCAACGCGATGGCGTTGAGCTTGCCCGACTGGATATGGGGCAGCGCGGCCGACAACGTGACGAAGGCCATCTGCACCTGTCCGCCTATCAGGTCGGTCAGCATCGGCGCATCGCCGCGGTACGGCACATGGACCAGCTTGATTCCCGTCCTGGCCTTGAACAATTCGCCCGTCAGGTGCTGCGGCGTGCCGTTGCCGGTGGACGCCAGGCTCAACCCCTGCGGCGCGGCCTTGGCGTACTTGATCAGATCGTCCAGGGTCTTGACCGGCAGCGAGGGCGAGGTCACGAGCACCAGAGGAATCGTGGACGTGAGCGTCAGCGGCGCGAAATCCTTCAAGGGATCGTAGTTGAGCTTCTTGTACAGGCTGGCGCTGATGGTGTGGGCGGCCGTCGTCATGTAGAGCGTGTAGCCGTCGCCGGGCGAACGCGCCACCTGCTCGGCGGCCACCGTGGTGCCCGCGCCTGGCCGGTTGTTGACGATGACCTGCTGCCCCCATGCGGCCGGCAGCTTCTCCGCGATCAGACGCGCGATGACGTCCGTGGCCCCGCCGGCTGGATACGGCACCACCAGCGTCACGGGCTTGTCGGGGTAGCCCGCTACCTGCGCCGCGGCCCCACCCAATGCCAGCCCCATGCCGATGGCCACGCCGGCAATGCAATGTCGCAACTTCATTGTCCTGTCTCCTGTGGATGTCGTTATCGTGACTACTGAAGTACGTACTGCCCGCCCCGGCGCTCTATGGCGCCGTGAGCGCATTCCTCCTTACGGCGTCTGCACGGCCTCCTGCGCCTCGCGCCAGGCCAGCAGCCGGTTCACGCCCTCCGCCATGCCGACCCGAGGATGCCAGCCGATATGCTGGCCGGCCAGGTCATGCGGGATGTGGAAGGCGCCGCCCGATGTCAGGCGCACCGTGCCGGGCGGATCCGGCTTGATTTCGGGCTGCAGGTCGCTCTTGCAGTAGTCCAGCACCAGCCGCACCAGTTCGCCGGTGGTGATGGGCGCCGGCCCCGACACATTCACCGCGACATCGGTGGCGGCGCTTTCAAAGGCGGCCACGTTGGCGCGCGCCACGTCCGAGACGTGCACGAAATGCTTGGTGTCCGTGCCGTCGCCCGGCAACACGGGCCGCTCGCCCTTGCGCACGCGGTCGTAGGTTTCCATGATGTACAGGGAATTGGCGGCGCGGTAATGCTGCCGTTCGCCGTAGACCGTGGAGTAGCGCAGCACCACGTAGTCCAGCCCGGCCTTCTGGTAGTACTGGCGGCATAACTGCTCGCCCATGATCTTGGACGCGCCATACAGGATGGCCGCGGGAGGCGCGCCCACCGAATGGAAGGGGCCGTTCTCGACCAGCGCGCCCGCAATGCCGGTGCCATAGCCATACACGGCATTGGACGAGGCGAAGACGATCTTCTTCACTTTGTTGGCGCGGCAGGCCTCCAGCATGTTCTGCGCGCCACGGATGTTCACGTCCACGGCCTGCCAGGGCGTCTGGGCAAAACCCAGCGTCATGTAGGCGGCAAGGTGCAGCACGCCGTCCACGCCCTCGGTGGCAGTCAGCAGATCGGGAAGGCGCATCAGGTCGCCGCGCACCACTTTCACGCGGGGGTTGTCCTGCAGATGCGCGATCGCCTCTGGCGTGCCAAACGCGAAGTTATCCAGCAGGATGACCTCCTTGACGCCGGCCGCCAGCAACGCGTCGGCCGTGTGGGAGCCCACCAGGCTGGCCGCGCCGGCAATCAGGATGCGCGCGTCGGCCAGGGACAGCGCCGCGCCTTGTTTCTTTTCAGTCGTCATGTTTGCTCAAAGTCCCATCGGTTTGTCGTGCATGCCCCAGTACAGGCTCTTGACCTGGCTGTAGAGGCGCAGGCCGTGCAGGCCCTTCTCGCGCCCGATGCCGCTGGCCTTGAAGCCGCCGAACGGGGTCGCGATATGCGATTGCTTGTAGGTGTTGATCCAGATGGAGCCGGCCTCGATCTCACGCGCCACGCGCCAGGCGCGGGCGTAGTCGCCGGTCCACATGCCCGCGGCCAGGCCGAAGGCAGTGTCGTTGGCCTGCTGGACCACATCGTCCTCGTCCTCAAAAGGCAGCGCCACCAGCACCGGTCCAAAGATTTCTTCCTGGCACACGCGGGCGCCGTTGCCCAGCCCATCGATCACGGTCGGCAGGTAGAACCATCCGTTGGCCAGTTCGGCCTGCGTGGGCGCCGCGCCGCCGACCAAGACTTTCCCGCCCTCGGCACGGCCGATGTCCACATAGCCCGCCACCTTGTCCCGATGCGCGCGAGAGACCAGCGGCCCCATCTGCGTGGATGAATCGTCGGGCAGGCCGACGCGGACCTGCCGCGTGCGCTCCACCAGCGCCTGCATGAAACGCCCGTAAATGGACTTCTGCACGAACAGTCGCGACCCCGCCACGCAGCTCTGGCCGGCCGACCCGAAAATACCCGACACCACGCCTGCCACCGCGCGATCCAGGTCCGCATCGTCAAAGACGATATGCGGCGACTTGCCGCCCAGTTCCAGTCCGACCGGAATCAGGCGCTGGCCCGCGATGCCACCAATGGCGCGGCCGGTTTCGGTGCCCCCCGTGAACGACACCATGCGCACGCCGGGATGCCTGACCAGCGCCGCGCCCACGTCTTCGCCATGGCCGGGCAGGACGGTCAGCAGACCTTCCGGCAGTCCCGCCTCGGCGCAGATGCGGGCCAGTTCCAGCGCCAGTTGCGGCGTTTCCTCGGACGGCTTGATCAGCACCGCGTTGCCCGCGGCCAGCGCGGGCGCGGCCTTCTGCGCTTCGTTCATGATCGGCGAGTTCCAGGGCGTGATGGCCGCGATCACGCCAAAGGGCTCGGCCAAGGCCATGGAAAAGTATTCCCCGCGCGGCGACGTCATCTCGTTCTGCCACGTCTCGCACACGGCGGCGTAATAGCGGAAATGCCCGGCCGCGCTGTCGACCATGTTCAGGCATTCCTTGTAGGGCTTGCCGCTGTCCAGCATCTGCAGGCGCGCCAACGGCTCGCGCTCGGCGGACAGGCGGCGCCCGATTTCGTACAGCGTGGCGGCGCGCTGGTCGGGACGCAGCTTGCGCCAGGGCTTGTTTTGATATGCGTCCCAGGCGACGGCAACAGCGGTGTCAACGTCCTGCGGCAGCGCGCGCGTGACGATGCCGGCGATGCTGCCGTCGGCCGGGTTGATGGAGGTGATGACGGCGTCGCCGTCTTGGCTCTGGCGCCAGTTGGCGCCCAGCCGGAAGGGCTTGTGGCTCGATGCGTCCATAACGTCTATGAATCCGGAGGGCTTCGGTAGACGTCATCATCGTCCGGTCAATTATTAGACACAAATAGATATTTCTTCACTATTATTAGCCGATGGCTATCAATATCAAATACCGGCCGCTCAAGGCTTTTCTGCTCGCGGTGGACACCGGCTCTTTCACCCACGCGGCCAATCACCTCGGCGTGACGCAACCTTCGTTCACCGCCCTGATCCAGGACCTTGAAGAAGTGCTCGGCCTGCGGTTATTCGAACGCACCACACGCAGCATCAGCCTGACCTCGGCCGGACAGGACTTTTATGCCCGCGTGCAGCGGCCCATCGCCGACCTCGAAGAGGCCTACCGCAGCTTGGCGGATCTGGCTGCCGTGCGGCGCGGCAACGTGGCGTTGGGCGCCCTGCCCTCGGCCGCTCTGACACTTCTGCCCGCCGCCACCGGCACGCTGCGCCAGGCGCATCCGGCGCTGAAGGTGCGTGTGGTCGAGGCCCACAACGACGAACTGGTCGCCCTTTTGCGCACCAACCAGATCGAGTTCGCCGTGGCCGCGCAGGCCGAGCCGGCGTCCGACCTGACGTTCACTCCCTTGGGCGAGGACTGCTTTTGCGCCGTCTTTCCCGCTGGCCACCCGCTGGGCGAGGCGCCGGGGATGCTGCACTGGCGCGACGTGCTGCGCTACGACCTGATCCTGCTCTCGCAGGGGTCCCATGCGCGCCAGCAGTTCGACCGCGCCGTGCGCGATGAGGTCGGGGCGCCGACCACCGCGCTGCGCTACGACGTCACGCACATGGGCACGGCGGCCGGCATGGTGCGCCAGGGGCTCGGCGTCAGTGTGCTGCCGCGGCTGGCGCTGCCGGAGCTGAACCTGTCCGGCCTTCTCTGCACGCCCCTCTGTGACGCGTCGGCGCGCCGCTATATCGGCGTGCTGCATCGCCGCGACCGCACGCTGTCGCCGGCCGCGCAGGCGCTGGTCGAACAACTGGAGACGGCAATGGCCCACATCCAGCAGCGGCTGTTGCCATTGCCCCCGATCACTGCGGACGCCTGAAAGAACTCGACAACTGCGCGACGATCCGTGACGGCTGACCGACAAATTGCAACACTCGCGGGGCGGGATCCATGTAAATATTTAAAGCCGTCGTCAGGCGCACACCGCGGCGACACAGGCCAAACGCCTCCATCCTTGCATCGTTCCCGCCAGATGACTGATGCGTTGGGGGCACCAGGAAGGAGACTTGCTTGACTTGCCCGCCGCCAGAATCCGCAAGCCACACTGCGCTGCATGAAGCGCAACGCCAGATCCTGCTTTCATCGGCGTCCGGCACGCCGGCCAAGGCATGCCTGGAGGCGCTTACCGATGCCGTCGGCCGCTTGCTTCCCGACGCGCGCGCCTGCGTCATTCTGGCCGGCGCGGGCCGCGCCACCGTGGACGACGGATACTCCTCGCAATTGCCTGCCGAATTCGCCGCGGGCCTGCGCGGACAATCGATCGATCAGGCGCTCTTCGCGCCGGGCCTTGCCGCGCGGTGTGATCAGCCAACGGGCTGCCTCGATATCGAGGACGCGGCGATGTGGGCGGCGCCTTGGCAATCCCTTTGCGCGCAACACGGTATCCGGGCCTGCCACGCCCAACCCGCACAGGCTGCCGATGGTGCGCCCGTCGGCTGGTTTCTGTTGTTTCTGCCTCAGGCTGCTGCGTTGAGCACCTGGGAGCAGCGTGTCGCGGAGTTCGGCGCGTTGGCCGCCAGCATCGTGGTCGAACGGGACCGCGCGGCCGCGCATCTTCGGCATGAAGTCCACGCCCTGGCCAGACTGCAGGCGCTGAGCGCCGAACTCGTCGGCCCCGGCGAATTCGAACCGCTTCTGAAAAAAATCCTCGCCGCCGCGGCCGACATTTCCGGCACCGAGAAAGGCAACATCCAGATCTACGACCCCGCCAAGAACACGTTGCGCATTGCCGTGCACCAAGGCCTGAGTGCACGCCTGGTCGAGCATTTCGCGGAGGACGGCTGGGTCGCAAGCTGCGCCGAGGCTGCCCAGAACCTGGAGCGGCTGGTAGTGCCCGACGTGGAACTGCTGACGGACCTGCAAGGCACCCTGGGGCTCGAGATCGTCATGGAGGACAACATCCGGTCGATCCAATGCACGCCGCTGCTCAGCCGCAGCGGCCAGCTGCTCGGCATGCTCAACAACCATTACACGTGGCCCGGCGGCCCCACCCCGGAGGCGCTGCGCTACATCGATCTGCTTGCGCGGCAGGCCGCCGAACTGCTCGAACGTCATATCGCGGAATCGGAACTGGCGCGTGAACGGCGGCACAAGGACGAATTCCTGGCGGTGCTGGCGCATGAGTTGCGCAATCCGCTTGCCGCCCTGCGCAACATGCTCGAGGTGCTCAAGCGCGCCGAACGCGATCCCGCCATGACGGCACGCGCCCGCGAAGTCATGGACCGCCAGTTGCGCCAACTGGTCAGGCTGGTCGACGACCTGCTCGACGTCAACCGCATCAACCGCGGCAAGCTGGAGCTTCGCCTCACCTCCCTCATGCTGGACTCGGTCCTGCAGCACGCGATCGAGGCTTGCCGCCCCGCCTTGGAACAACACGGGCACCGGCTGAGACTGGTGCAGCCGGACGCGCAGATCACGCTGCAGGGCGACGCCGAGCGCTTGACGCAAGTCTTCGGCAACCTGCTCTCAAACGCGGCCAAATACACGCCTCCCGGCGGCGACATCGAGCTCTTCGTCGACCCGGGCCAGGACAGCGTCGACGTCACGGTCCGCGACAACGGCTCGGGCATTCCACCCGACCAGCTCGACCGGATCTTCGAGATGTTCACGCAGGTCGACCGGACGCTCGAACGCGCGCAGGGCGGCCTGGGCATTGGCCTCATGCTCGTCAAGCGCCTGGTGCAAATGCATGGCGGCACGGTGCGCGCCCATAGCGAAGGCCAAGGCAAAGGCAGCACATTCGTCGTCCGGCTGCCTGTCACCTGCATCCAGGCAGCCGCACCCGAGCAATCCACCAGCGCGCTGTCGCCCATCGCGCGCAAGGTGCTGGTGGTCGACGACAACCGCGACGCGGTCGAATCAATGGTCGCCGTGCTTGCCCTGGAAGGCCACGACGTCACTGCCGCTTACGACGGCGAAGAAGCCATTGCCCTTGGCAACCAGGTCCGTCCGCAGGTGATCCTCATGGACATCGGCATGCCCGGCATGACAGGCCACGAGGCCTGCCGCCACATGCGAACCCTCGACTGGGGCGAGCACGCAACGATTCTTGCGCTGAGTGGCTGGGGCCAGGAAGAGGACCGCCGGGAGTCGATGGAAGCCGGCTTCGATGCGCATCTGGTCAAGCCAGTGGATATGGACGTGCTGCTGGAGATGCTGTCTACGATCGAGCGGCGGGGTGGTCGGGGATAGGGGCAAGCATTGCAATCCGCGCTTCAGCGGTGATCAGACTGCAATATCCCTCCCTGACGGTTTTCAAGGCGTTCACTGGCCGACGCCCGGCGCACGCGCGCCTGCAAATTTCGAATATTTCCTAAGTCGAAAAATCTGCCTTCGTCAGATACTTGCCGCCAATGCCTGGCAGCCGGCGGACCACGCACACACAAGCCTCGGTCAATCGCTCAGCCAAGGACTCACTCGCGGTGTCTGCGGCCCACACTGCGCCGCACGCACGTATCGACGAAGGAGCCTTCAGATTGACTGTCATTGCAAAGACCCCGCGAGAGCTTAGCGCCAGCACTACAAGCGACTCCTGCCAGTCAACGCGCAACTGTGCAAAAGTCATCCCATTCTTTCCGCTCCGCTACGCCGTCGCTCCCGCCGAGAAGGGCGGATACGCCTACAACCATCCCAATCTCGAAAACGGCTTCCCTGCATTGGACGGTGCCCAGTACGTTTTGCGCGGGCTCCGCGATGACGACGGCTACCTTTACATCCATGACCCGGACAACCGGGAACAGATTCTATGCTTCGTCTATCGCAGCACGGACGGCAGTACCAATGGGGGCCAACGCGGGCCAGCTAAATTCCAACGGCTTGAATTGGACGCCAAGTTTCGCGCCACGGCACTGGTCGGCGAGCTGCTGCCGTTCCCCTACATCCCAGCTAACGAGCACAAACCTGCACGGGTCTCGATCTGGTTTGCCGACACGTTGTTAAGTCCCCGCAAGCTCACCGCCTTTCTTGGCAATACGAACAACTTGCGAAGCGTGCTGGCCACAGAAGTAAATCTTGTGCCATGGTTGACCGCTTTCAAGGAAAACACCAACCCCGAGATCGCGCCATCCGTCAGACATACCATCCGGTTGGAGGACGTCACCTCGCAACAAGCGGTCGGTCTTGACGGAAATAACCTCCCCTGGTCTGAATACCCGCACGGCAGCCTCTTGCCTACAACGGCCGACATGAGCATGGCGCAGGGCCCAGGCAGTGCGCGGCTGGCGGTCGCCATTCATGATCCTGTCGGCTTGCTCAGCGAATTAAGCGCAATGATCGCGCCAGCGATCACCGCATGGGCCGAATACAACGCGTACTCGCAAAGAGCACTTTGGGTTTCGAAAGCGGCCGACTCGTTGCTGGACCCGCTTTACCGCAAGGCGTATGAAGACAGCTACAACGGCGACTTGGCAGTCCGTGGCTCGCGAGGGACATCGGCAACGGGCTACCCGCGACTGCGTGCGGTCGCCGAAGCCGAACGGGCTGGCAATGCGGCGCGCGACAAGCGCAGGAAGTTTCTGGATGATGACGCACGGCAAGAGTTTCTGAAGAATGACCTCGCGGCGCGCGAGCGGCTAATGAAATCCATCAGCCAGCGGACAGAACCACTTTGGAAATGGTGGAACTATGCAGGCGCGGGCTCCTGGGGACCCTCGCTCGCCTTGTATGACTTGGAGGACGATTTCAGTTTTCGAGCGATGCGCGGCGCGATTGCACGCTGTGTACTCGCCCTTGCCTACCATGAGAAAGGCAGCCAGGCTCTGGCCGACCAGTTGCTGGAACACGGACCAATTGGCGCGTTTTACTACGCGATGCTCGGCCATCCTGCCATTGCCCAATACGTGAACGCGACAGCCTTCGCGCAGACGACTGCCCAGGACAACAGCGACGTGGTCGTGAAGACAGCGTCTCTGAATTTGGACCAAGTGGCGAGCGCGGCCATGAAAGGACTGGAGGAACTATTCAAATCCGTTCCGCCCGACGCTGCCTCGCAACAGATCAGCCAGATTACGCTTGGGCTGCTAGGGAAGAAGGGACTGCTGGCCCCAGAGAGATTCCCCGGATCCCGCTATTCACGAATGCTCGAAGTGCTGGACGGAAGTATCGCATTGAGCGCTCCAGTGCTACTGGACGAAGTCCCCAACACGCTGAGACAAACCTTGCAAGTCAAGGGTTTGACGCCGTTTCGACGCACCAAGCTCAATGCGGTCATAAGTGAATCGATGCCGTTATTTGAGGCCCATGCGGCGAGCTCCAAGGAGACGGAACGAATTGAACACGTCCGCGGTTTGGAACGGCGAATATCCCTGTGGCACGGTCTGAAGCTGGGCGCAAGCACGCTTGGCATGTGGGGCAGCGCGGTCAACCTTTCAACCGCTATCAAGAGGCTTGGCCAGCACGACGGAGATGTCATCGCCAGGCTTCTGGATGTAGGTAATAACGCCGCGGGCACTGTCGCCAGCGGCTATGGTTTCCAGAGCGCAATGCAGTATGTCGCCATGCAAAGAGCCGTGATCCGAGCGAAGGGACTAGGCACAAGTGTCTCAAACGTCGCAACAACCCTGGCAGAGCGTCGGATGATCGGCGCATTGAGCGTGTCTGCTCTGGCGGGCGCACTTAAGGCGGGTGGCGATCAACTTGATGCCCGGGGCAAGGTTCGCACATACATAATCATTGACAGCCTTATGCAGTTTAGCGAAGCGGCAGTCGCCGCCGCTTATTTGTTTGGCGGAAAATGGGGCGAAATGTTTGGGATTGCGGCCCTCACTAAATTCTCATCCAGCCCACCCGGTCCCGTTGGGGTTGGACTGGTCGCCTTCGACGTCCTGCGGACACTGTGGGCAAGCTACGTCGAAGGGCAGAAATCCGAGCAAAAGGTTTGCGACTGGCTAGAACATTGCCTATGGGGCAATCATCCGCAGTGGGACTCAGCAAGCAAGGAACGCCTGGAGTTCACGCGCCTTCACCAGGAACCCCGCATCGAGTCAGACATGCTGTTCAACGAGAAACTCGGCAAAGCCACCATCCCGGTCATCGGACCGGTGCTGGTCAGTCTCATGCCTGTCCGCACCGTAACAGTCCTCCTCCCCGGTTGGCTCCCGCAGGCCAGCGCCTATGCGCTTACTCAATACAAGAACTTCAGCAGCCAAGGCAAGGAGCAAGGCTATGGGGATCCGAACAAAGAACGAGAATTCGGCGACCCAAGCAAGGTCAAGGTGGTCGACGGCGTGGGGTATCTCACTGTAGAGACGGCAACTCTCATCGGAGATACCGTGCTGACCTACTGGCCGAATGCCTTCAGTGATCCAGAAGTTTCCTTCACGGTAAAAAACTGATGGTCAGCACGAGAAAAGCGACGCCCAGCTTCCAGGAGGGCATTGAGATCTGGAAGAACCGGAGCGATACAGCGCCGATGGAGCCTGTCGATCTGGCAATGTGGCCGGGCGATGCGGAATTCAAGGACGACATTAGTGAGGGAACTTTGTTCAACGAGCGGTTCATTGAAAGCCGACTCGGTCGGGACGAGCTCCTTGATGACACTTATATGCTGTCGATGCTGCACACTTTTTGCTTTGTGACAGTGACAGCTTATGTCATCACAAACGCGGCGCTTTGGTACTTGTTCATACCGTATCTGTTGTTCAGTTCGCCATTCTTTCTGTCTTTCGGAGCCCTCACGCGAACGGGCGGCCGCGTGCGGTTTAACCGTCAAGCGCAGCTGGTGCAGACGATGGATGGGAAGGGAAACGTGGTGGCAGTACCCTGGCGTGATGTACAACCGTTTTTCCGACTGAAGGTGCCCGCCCGCGTCGAACTTCGATTAGGCTTTCCTCCCCCGCCGGATAACAAGGCAAAGGTCTACGAGCAAGACGGCGTCTTGTGGCTTGGCGGCGGCTTTGATGCCGTCGATGAGGTGCATACGCTATGTGCCGCGCTGCGATTCGAGTTCATACGCCGATACATGGAAGAAGGTCTTCATGCGATTCAGCCGACCGCCGATCTCCCTGCGTATAAAAAACCCTCTGGTCTGCCGCGAGACCCGTTCTTCTACTGGGTTGGACTTGGTCCCTTGATCGACCGGTGGGACGCCCACCATGCAGCCAAATTCAGATGGCCCGACGAAGTGGAGAGGCTCTGCGCCGAAGGGGCGGACCTGTCTGCCTACGACACCACACCTGTCGCCTCCAACAAGAACATCTTCTATCGCTATGACCGCCGCGCCGGCGGGCTTTACTTATGCGATCGCGATGGTGTCCGGCTGCCGCCGCTGTCCGGCGCAGACGCGCCGGATTCCGATCAGCGCACTCTCACAAACTCCCAGTAGCGCCCAAGGCGAGAATTTCGACCTCACCAGCCACAAGCCGCTGGCGCTTGGCACGAAATACCGACTGGATCTATCGGCAATGCGCCTTCGGCGAGCCGGACATCCTCTACAAGGTTACGAACTGATGGGCCGTAAAAGCAATTCTTCGCTCAGTTTTGAGGAAGGCATCAATCTCTGGAAGAAGCGTGGCGACACCGCGGAGATGGAGCCCGTAAATTTGGCGATGTGGCCAGGCGATGCCCAATTCGGAAACGATATTAGTGATAGCTTTTTATTCAACGACCGATTCATAGAAAGCCAGCTTCGTCAGGACGAGCTCCTCGATGACACGTATATGGTGTCGATGTGGCACACCTTTTGTTTCGTGTCGGTGGCAGCTTATATCATCACCAATGCCTCGCTATGGTATCTGGTCTTCCCGTATCTGTTGTTCAGTTCGTTTTTCTTTTTGTCGATGGCCGCTTTGGCTCGCCCGGGCGGCCGCATCCGGTTTAATCGCCAAGCGCAATTGGTGCAGACGGTCGATGGGAGCGGCAATGTGGTCTCCGTACCTTGGCGCGATGTGCAACCCTTTTTATGGCTGAGAATGCACGCCCGTGTCGGCCTCCGGCTGGGATTCCCCCCACCTCCCGACAACAAGGCCAATATCTACGAGCAAGATGGCGTCTTGTGGGTTGACGGGCGCTTTGATGCCCTCGATGACGGGCATGTTCTATTTGCAGCGCTTCGCTTCGAATTCATCCGCCGGTACATGGAAGAAGGTCTCGACGCGATTCAGCCGACCGCGGATCTGCCTGAGTACAAGAAGCCCTCGGGCATGCCGCGAGATCCGTTCTTTTATTGGGTTGGATTCGGCCCTTTGATCGACCGGTGGGCGGCCCACCATGCAGCCAAATTCAGATGGCCCGACGAAGTGGAGAGGCTCTGCGCCGAAGGGGCGGACCTGTCTGCCTACGACACCACACCAGTCGCCTCCAACAAGAACATCTTCTATCGCTATGACCGCCGCGCCGGCGGGCTTTACTTATGCGATCGCGATGGTGTCCGGCTGCCGCCGTTGTCCGGCGCAGACACGCCGGAATCCGCTCAGCGCACTCTCACAACCTCCCAGTAGCGCCCAAGCCAAGAATTTCAACCTCACCAGCCACAAGCCGCTGGCGCTTGGCACGAAATACCGACTGAATCTATCGGCAATGCGCCTTCGGCGAGCCGGACATCCTCTACAAGGTTACGAACTGATGGGCCGTAAAAGCAATTCTTCGCTCAGCTTTGAGGAAGGCATCAATCTCTGGAAGAAGCGTGGCGACACCGCGGAGATGGAGCCCGTAAATTTGGCCATGTGGCCAGGCGATGCCCAATTCGGAAACGATATTAGTGATAACGCTTTATTCAATGAGCGTTTCATTGAAAGCCAGCTCCGTCAGGACAAGCTCCTCGACGACACATATATGATGTCGATGTGGCACACCTTTTGTCTCGTGACGGTGGCAGCTAGCGTCATCACGAATGTCGAACGTTGGCCACTGATCTTCCCGTACCTCTTGTTCAGTTCGTTTTTCTTTTTGTCGATGGCCGCTTTGACTCGCCCGGGCGGCCGCATCCGGTTTAATCGCCAAGCGCAATTGGTGCAGACGGTCGATGGGAGCGGCAATGTGGTCTCCGTACCTTGGCGCGCTGTACAGCCCTTTTTCTGGCTAAGAATGCACGCCCGTGTCGGCCTCCGATTGGGATTCCCCCCACCTCCCGACAACAAGGCCAAGATCTACGAGCAAGACGGCGTCTTGTGGCTTGACGGGCGCTTTGATGCCCTCGATGACATGCGTGTTCCATCCGCAGCGCTTCGCTTCGAATTCATCCGCCGATACATGGAAGAAGGGCTTGAGGCGATTCAGCCGACCGCGGATCTGCCTGCGTACAAGAAGCCCTCGGGCATGCCGCGAGATCCCTTCTTTTATTGGGTGGGATTCGGCCCGTTGATCGACCGGTGGGCAGCTCACCACGCGGCGAAATTCCAATGGCCCGACGAAGTGGAGCGGCTCTGCGCCGAAGGGGCAGACCTGTCTGCTTACGACACCACACCTGTCGCCTCCAATAAGCACTTCTTCTATCGCTATGACCGTCTGGCTGGCGGCTTCTACCTGTGCGATTACAACGGTGCTCGGGTGCCTCCTTTAGCCCAACTCCTATCAGCCCCCCATCATCAATTTCCCATGGCTCTTGAGCCGAAAATTCCGACGTCGGCGGGCAATTGCCGCTAGCGTGTGCCAGGAAATACCGTCCGGATCTATCGAATCTGCGCCTTCAGCTCCCCGGACATTATCTACAAGGTTACGAACTGATGGGCCGTAAAAGCAATTCTTCGCTCAGTTTTGAGGAAGGCATCAATCTATGGAAGAAGCGTGGCGACACCGCGGAGATGGAGCCCGTAAATCTGGCCATGTGGCCAGGCGACGCCAAATTCGGAAACGACGTTGGCGATTCAACTTTATTCAACGAGCGATACATCGAAAGCCGTCTGGGCCAGGAAGAGCTTCTCGACAACACTTATCTGTTCTCCATTCTCCACACGCTCTACTGCGTGGTCGGGGCGGCGAGCTTCATTACTGAGCCGTCAAATTGGTTCTTCGCACTGCTTTATCCGGTGTTCAACGCGTTTTTCCTTTTGTCACTCGGCGCCTTGGCCCGACCGCCCCAGCGCATCTGGTACAACAGGCAAGCTCAGGTCGTGCAAACCATAGATGGCAAGAGCAACGTCGTTACGGTGCCATGGCATAGTGTTCGCGCTTTCTTGCGCTTCAAACCACCAGGCCGGGCCAAGCTGGACCTCGGATTTCCTGCTCCCCCCAACAACAAGGCCAAGGTTTACGAGCAAAAGGGCGTCTTGTGGCTCAACGGGGCTTTTGACGCCGTCGATGACACGCACGTTCTATTTGCGGCACGTCGCTTCGAATTCATCCGCCGATACATGGAAGAAGGGCTCGAGGCGATTCAGCCGACCGCGGATCTGCCTGCGTACAAGAAGCCCTCGGCCATGCCGCGAAATCCGTTCTTTTACTGGGTGGGATTCGGCCCGTTGATCGACCGGTGGGCAGCTCACCACGCGGCGAAATTCCAATGGCCCGACGAAGTGGAACGACTTTGTGCCGAAGGGGCAGACCTCTCTGCCTACGACACTACTCCCGTCGCGTCCAACAAGCACATCTTCTACCGCTATGATCGGCTCGCCGGCGGTTTTTACCTGTGCGATCAAGATGGTCTGCGGCTTCGTCCAAGATAGAACCTTCCCGCAAGCCGATCCCCCTCTCACCCCCGCTCCACCTTCCACCCCATCTCCGCCGAAATCCCCGCCGCCGCGCCCTGCACTTCCGGCACCATCTCGCGCATGCGCTCCAGCGACATATAAGGCACGGTGCTCGACACGCTGATCGCGGCCACGATGCCGCTGGAGGCATCGCGCACCGGCGCCGCCACGCAGCGGATCGAGGGCTCGTTGTCTTCCAGGTCGAACGCATAACCTTGCGACGCATAGTCGCGCATGCGGTCGCGGAACGCCTCCCATCCCTGCTGCCCGCCCGGCGCGCGGGATGAAACGGGCGCGCCCACGCGATGCAGCGATTTCCATTGCGATTCATCGGCGTCCAGCAGCAGCGCCTTGCCGACGCCGGTTGCGGCAAGCGGCATGCGGTGACCCACCCGCGAACGCATTTCCAATCCCTTCTTGCCCGGGATTTTTTCCAGATACAGCACGTCGTTGTTGTCGCGCACTGCCAGGTGAATCGTGTCGCCGGTCAGATCGGCCAGGCTGTCCAGATAAGGACGTGCCAGCGTCGCCAGCGGAAAAGCCTCGCGCGCCTGGAAGCCCAGCTCGATCAGCTTGGGGCCCAGCACGTAGCCCACGCCTGGCAACGCGCGCAGGTAGCGCTCTTGCACCAGACAACTCGCCAACCGGTGCGTGGTGCTGCGCGCCACGCCGATGCGCGCGCAGATCTCCTTCAGGTCGCGTGCGCCATCGGCCACGGCCTGCACCACGGCAAGGCCGCGCATCAGCGTCTGCGTGCCGGCGGGCGCGGCGGCATCGGGGTCCAGCGGGGCGGATGGCTCGGGGGGCAGTGTGGTGGCGGTCATGTTGCGAAGAGGGCGTTGCGGCGCGGCGGGACAGATCGGCAAGCATACCCGGCGCCGCGGCACGGATACGTGAGCAAAGCGGGAATCCAGGGCGCTTCGCCGGGCGAACAAGGCATGTCGCCTGTCCATACAAAGGCCATGTCAAAGGCAACGTCAAAAGCACTTCAAAAGCACTTCAAAAGCACTTCAAAAGCACTTCAAATTCCCTGTATGTGGGATTTAATTCTATATTTTGAGATTTTTCAAGCGCTGGACTAGAATTTTTGCCATTCGTGTGCTGCGCGTCTCCCGCGCGCGCACGGCAGATTTCAGACAACAAGGTCCGCGCCCCCTCGCCCGGTCCCGCGCCCCCCCAACGGCGCTGCGACGGCGCCCGATGCGCGGCCAGAGACGAGACAGACTCTGATGAATACCGGATCGCCCGCCCGTGCGGCTCTTATCGCGCTGGATTGGGGAACCTCTTCGCTGCGCGCTTACCGCCTGGATGCCACGGGCCGCACGCTCGATACGCGCCATCTGCCCTGGGGCATCATGCGCCTGCCGCAACCGCTGCAGGACGGCGCCGCCACCACCACGCTGTCCGGCTTCGAGCTGGCGTTTGAACAGGCTTGCGGCGACTGGCTGCGCGCCGAGCCCACCCTGCCCGTCATCGCCTGCGGCATGGTCGGCAGCGCGCAAGGCTGGAAGGAAGCCGCCTACCTGGACGTGCCCGTCGACCTGGAACGCATCGGCACACTGTTGACCGTGGTGGACCGCGCGGGCGGCACGCCGGTCCACATCGTGCCCGGCCTCATCCAGCGCCACGGCCTGCCCAACGTGATGCGCGGGGAAGAAACCCAGGTGTTCGGCGTGATGGCGGAAGAAGCCAACGTCAACGCCGACAGCGTGCTCATCGGACTGCCCGGCACGCACTCCAAGTGGGTCAACGCGCGCCGCGGCCGCGTCACTCACTTCGACACGTTCATGACCGGCGAGGTCTACGCGGCGCTGCGCGGCCACACCATTCTGGGCCGCACGATGGCGGACGCCGCCACCCCTGACCTGGGTGCCTTCGAGCGCGGCGTCAAGATCGCCGGCGCGCCAGCGGGCCGCGCGGGCGTCATGTCCACCATCTTCAGCACGCGCGCGCTGGGCCTGACCGGCGAACTGGCGCCCGAATCGCAGGCGGACTATCTGTCGGGCCTCCTGATCGGCCATGAAGTCGCCGCGCTGGCCGAGATGTTGCGCCAGCAGGGCGAATTGCCCCGCATCGTGCTGTGCGGCGACCCGGCGCTGTGCAAGCGCTACACCCTGGCCATGCAGCACTACGGCCTGGGCGTGCCCGAACAGGCGCAGAACGCGACCGAACGCGGGCTGTGGCACCTGGCAATCTGCGCCGGCCTCGTCATCCCCTCCACCCCGATCCCCGCCTAGGAACCTTCGATGAACCATCCCGGTCTCCAAACCGCCATGGCCCACTGCGGCCTGATCGCCATCCTGCGCGGCATCACGCCCGCCGAAGCCGAGCCCGTCGGGCAGGCGCTGTACGACGCAGGTTTCCGCCTGATCGAAGTGCCGCTCAATTCGCCGGATCCGCTGGACAGCATCCGCGCCATGCGCGCCGCGCTGCCCACCGACTGCCTCATCGGCGCCGGCACCGTTCTCAATCCCGACGACTGCGCGCGCATCCAGCAGGCGGGCGGCGAACTCATCGTCATGCCCCACAGCGACCCGGCGGTGATCCGTCAGGCCAAGAAACTGGGCATGGCGTCCTGCCCCGGCGTCGCCACGCCCACCGAAGCCTTCGCGGCGCTGGCCGCCGGCGCCGACGTGCTGAAGATGTTCCCGGCCGAGCAGCTGGGCCCCGCCGTGCTCAAGGCCTGGCGCGCCGTCATGCGCCCGCCGATCGCGCTGGTTCCCGTGGGCGGCATCACGCCCGACAACCTTTCCAATTACGCCCAGGCGGGCGCCAGCGGCTTCGGCCTGGGCTCCGCCTTGTACAAACCCGGCCTGTCGGCCGAAGCAACCGGCCAGAACGCGCGCGCTTTCGTCGCGGCCTGGCAACGCGCCTATCCTGCCCAGGAGACACAAGCATGAAGATCACCAAGCTCACCACCTACATCGTGCCGCCCCGGTGGTGCTTCCTGAAGATCGAGACGGACGAAGGCATCGTCGGCTGGGGTGAACCCGTCGTCGAAGGCCGCGCGCATTCGGTTGCGGCCGCCGTCGAGGAACTGTCGGACTACCTGATCGGCAAGGATCCCCGCAACATTGAAGACCACTGGACGGTCCTGTACCGCGGCGGCTTCTACCGCGGCGGCGCCATTCACATGAGCGCGCTGGCCGGCATCGACCAGGCGCTGTGGGACATCAAGGGCAAGCACCTTGGCGTACCCGTCTCGCAGCTCCTGGGCGGCAACGTGCGCGACCGCATCCGCGTGTACTCGTGGATCGGCGGCGACCGTCCCGCCGATACCGCCGCGGCCGCCAAGAGCGCCGTCGAGCGCGGCTTCACCGCCGTCAAGATGAACGGCACCGAAGAACTGCAGTACATCGACTCGTTCGACAAGGTCGAAAAGTGCCTGGAGAACGTTGCCGCCGTGCGCGACGC
The DNA here is from genome assembly GCF_001428165.1 of Achromobacter sp. Root170. Lineage (NCBI taxonomy): Bacteria > Pseudomonadati > Pseudomonadota > Betaproteobacteria > Burkholderiales > Alcaligenaceae > Achromobacter > Achromobacter sp. Root170. Next base: position 89,380 of record NZ_LMHN01000016.1, on the reverse strand, counting down.
CGTCGGCCCGAACGTGGGCATCGGCGTGGACTTCCATGGCCGCGTCCACAAGCCCATGGCCAAGGTGCTGATGAAGGAACTTGATCCGTTCAAGCTCATGTTCATCGAAGAGCCCGTGCTGAGCGAACACTACGAAGCGCTGAAGGAACTGGCGCCGCTGACGTCCACGCCCATCGCGCTGGGCGAGCGCCTGTTCTCGCGCTGGGACTTCAAGCGCGTGCTGTCCGAAGGCTACGTCGACATCATCCAGCCCGACCCGTCGCACGCCGGCGGCATCACCGAGACCCGCAAGATCGCCGCGATGGCCGAAGCCTACGACGTCGCGCTGGCGCTGCATTGCCCGCTCGGCCCCATCGCGCTGGCCACCTGCCTGCAGATCGACGCCGGCTGCTACAACGCGTTCATCCAGGAACAGAGCCTGGGCATTCACTACAACGCCGCCAACGACCTGCTCGACTACGTCAGCAACCGCGAGGTCTTTGCCTACGAGGACGGCATGGTCGCGATCCCGCAAGGTCCCGGCCTGGGCATCGACGTGAACGAGGAATACGTCAAGGAACGCGCGGCAGTGGGTCACCGCTGGCGCAACCCCATCTGGCGCCACGCCGACGGCAGCTTCGCCGAATGGTAAGCCGATAAAAGAGAGAGGAGACACCATTGTCCACCGCCGCCCACACCGGCCTGCAGAGCGCCCAGCGCCCGACCCGCAGCCGCTACATCATCATGGTGATGCTGTTCATCACCGTCGTCATCAACTACCTGGACCGCAGCAACCTGTCCATCGCCGCACCCGCCCTCAAGGACGAGTTCGGCCTGGACACCTGGCATGAAGGCCTGATCCTGTCGGCCTTCGGCTGGACCTACGCCGCCATGCAGATCCCCGGCGGCTGGCTGGTGGACCGCGTGTCCCCCCGCGTGCTGTACGCCGCCGCGCTGATCCTGTGGTCCGCGGCCACGTTCTTCATGGGCTTTGCCGGCAGCTTCGTCATCCTGTTCGTCCTGCGCCTGGCCGTGGGCGCGCTGGAGGCCCCGGCCTACCCCATCAACAACCGCGTCGTCACGACCTGGTTCCCTGAACGCGAACGCGCCACCGCCATTGGCTTCTACACGTCCGGCCAGTTCGTCGGCCTGGCATTCCTGACGCCGGTGCTGGCCTGGCTGCAGCACCACTACGGCTGGCACATGGTGTTCGTCAGCACGGGCCTCCTGGGCATCATCTGGGGCGTGCTGTGGTTCATGATCTACCGCGAACCGCGCCAGTTCAAAGGCGCCAACGCGGCCGAGATCGAACTGATCCAGCAAGGCGGCGGCGTCGTCGACCTGGACACGCGCGTGCGCGAAAAGAAGGCCCCGTTCAACTGGAACGACCTGGGTTTGGTCATGAGCAAGCGCAAGCTGTGGGGCGTGTACCTCGGCCAGTTCTGCCTGACCTCCACGCTGTGGTTCTTCCTGACGTGGTTCCCCACGTACCTGGTCAAGTACCGCGGCATGGACTTCATCAAGTCCGGCTTCCTGGCGTCGGTACCGTTCCTGGCGGCCTTCATCGGCGTGCTGTGCTCGGGCGTCCTATCCGACTTCCTGATCCGCCGCGGCGCCACCGTCGGCATGGCGCGCAAGCTGCCCATCATCTTGGGCCTCTTGATCTCCACGTCCATGATCGGCGCGAACTTCACGGATTCCACGCCCTGGGTCATCTTCTTCCTGGCCGTCGCGTTCTTTGGCAACGGCCTGGCGTCGATCACGTGGTCGCTGGTCTCGACACTGGCGCCTGTGCGCTTGTTGGGCCTGACCGGCGGCGTATTCAACTTCGTCGGCAACCTGTCGTCGATCTGCACGCCCATCGTCATCGGCTTGCTGGTGTCCAAGGACAGCTTTGCGCCGGCGATCGTGTATGTATCGTCGCTGGCGTTGCTGGGTGCGCTGTCGTATATCTTGCTGGTCGGTAAGGTGGAGCGGATCGAGGCTTGAGGACTTGGCCTGGGTTTGAACCCTGGCTTTGAATGAAGGGGCGTCCTGCGGGACGCCCTTTTTTCTTGTCGATCCCAATACGTCCTGTTTCGTCCTTCACCCAGACACAAACGACATCGTCCCCTTCCGCGCGCTCGGCCGCCGGCGTGATGAATCCATCACGCACCTCCATTGCGCCGCTCCTTTCGTTCGCCGGATCATCCGTTAGCTCGCAGCCCCTTTGCGAGGAGATGAAGAGACACGGAGTCAGCGCCCCATACGGCTTGACTTTAATTCGTCAATAAACGAATATCCGCATGGTCGAAATCGAACATTACCTGGCCCCTGATGGGCATACGAATCCTTATCTCGATTGGCTGAACAGTCTGCGAGATAACCGCATCAAGGTCGCCGTCATACGGCGAGTTGCACGAATTGAACTCGGCAATTTCGGTGACCACCGCTTTTGCCGCGATGGCATCTGGGAGCTGCGCATCGACATGGGGCCCGGCTACCGCCTTTACTACACACTGGTGAGGCGCCGGGTCATACTGCTTCTATGTGGCGGCGACAAAAACACCCAATCGGCGGATCTTGCGTGCGCCGTCCGCTATCGCACAGACTGGGAACAAAGACCATGAAAAGCAGATCACACGACGAGGCGATGGCCGAGCTGTACCGCAATGATCCCGGACTGGCCGCGGACCTGATCAACAGCGTTCTGGAAGATGGGGATCAGGCAGAGCTGCTCATCGCGCTGCGTCAACTTACCCAGGCCTTCGGCGGCGTTCAAACCGTGGCATCCACGGCGCGATTGAACCCCACTCAGCTATATCGCACACTCTCCCCAAGTGGAAATCCCGGTCTTAGTAGCCTCACAGCCATCCTGAAGGCAATGGGATTGCGATTGGCCGTACAACCGTTGGAGCGGCGGCAACTCAACTAGCAGTGTCCGGCCATGGATAACCTCAGCAGCCCTGCATCGCCACCTTACGCCGGCGCACATTCCCGGCGCGCTGCACCAGCACCAGCGCCAGGCCAGCCGTTGCAATCAGCGCGCCGGCAATCGGCACCGCCGCGTAGCCCATGCCCGCCGAGATCACCGCGCCCCCGGCCGCCGCGCCCACCGCGTTGCCCAGGTTGAACGCACCCACGTTCATCGACGAGGCCAGCCCCGGCGCATCCGTCGCGGCGCGCATCACGCCCATTTGCAGCGGCGGCACCACCGCGAACGTCGCGATGCCGAAGATCAGGAGCGCGATCGCCGCACCGACCGGCGTCGAGGCCAGCCACGGGAACGCCAACAGGTCCCCAATCACCAGCACCAGAAAGAAAATCAGCGTGCCATCGAGCGAGCGGTCGGCCATTCGCCCGCCCACGCCGTTGCCCAGCGTGAAGCCCAGACCGATCAGCACCAGCATGCCCGTCACGAAAGCCGGCGACGCGCCCGTGATCTCGGCCAGGGTCGGCGCGATGTATGTGTACAGCGTGAACATCGCGCCCGCGCCCAGCACCGTCGTCAGCAGGGCCAGCAACACGGCGGGGCTGCGCAGCACCGCCAGTTCATGACGCACGTTGGGACGACGCCCGGCCTCACCCGCAGGCAGCGCCAGCCACAGCGACAGCATTGCGATCAGGCCCAGAACCGCCGTCGCAAAGAACGACATCCGCCAGCCGATCGTCTGCCCTAGCCACGTCGCGGCCGGCACCCCGCCCACGTTGGCGATGGTCAGCCCCATGAACATCGTCGCGACCGCGCTGGCCTGCTTGTGGCGCGGCACCACGCTGGCGGCCACCAGCGAGCCCAGGCCGAAGAACGCGCCGTGGTTCAGGCTGGTCACCAGGCGGGCCAGCAACAGCGTCGTGTAGTTGGGCGACAGCGCCGACAGGACGTTGCCAATGGTGAAGATCGCCATCAGCAGGATCAGCGCCTTGCGCCGCGACCAGCGCGAGAACGCCAGCGTCATCAGCGGCGCGCCGATCATGACGCCGATGGCGTAGGCGCTGACCAGCATGCCCGCGCTGGGGATGGACACGTTCACCCCCTCGGCGATGACGGGCAACAGGCCCATGGGAGAAAACTCGGTCACGCCGATGCCAAACGCACCGACGGCAAGCGCCAACAACGGCGGGCCGGCCTTCACCGGCTGGGTTTCTTGGGGATTCATGCAAGTTCCTTGGGTTCGACGGCGCCGGCAGGACGTTCCTGGGGCGCGCCCGGCCTGAAATGGCCGGCGCATCGGATAGCGTGCAGTATGACCGCCGGATCCTTGCAGAAAAAGGCGTCTGGCGGGCAAACACTTTTGACTTCAGGTCATTAATCAGCGGATGTCGAACCCGGCACCTGGGCGCGCCGTCAGGGATGCAGTCCCCAGCGCTTTGCGTGCTTGCGCGTGTTGGTCGTGATCCATCGCGTCAGCCGCTCCAGAAGCGTCCGTTCTGTTCCCAACCGTGCTTCGTCCCACAAACGAGCCTTGACCTGGGCCAGCGCGTCCGGCAATGCGCCGACAAGGGATTGCGCCACGGCAGCAACATAGCGCGGGTTAAATCCCAGATCGCTCGCCATGGCATCGAGTTGTTCCTTGCCTATGGCGCCCGGCTTGTCTTCCCCGCCAATGGCAAATGCAAACCGCGCGCTCAACCCCGGGTAAATTGCCGTGCACATCAAGTCGTAGAACGGCGCAAGGACGTATTTCCCGTCGCCATCCAGAAGCACGGAGAGATTCTTTGCGTGGCTGTCGTTGTTGCCCACCATCAGGTTGAACAGAATCCACTGCAAAAAACGCTTTACGTCCGGACCACCGACACCCGTCGCCGCCAGCAACTTGCGGCAATCCAACAGCGTCGGACCGCCATCCGATTCGTACTTCACGTTCGAAGGCCTGCCCGCCAACTGGCACAGGTCCAGCTGATGCAGTCGCCGTAAACCGCCCAGTCCGTCCGGCATGCGGTCGTAACGCTGAATCAGACACGCGCGCGTTTCCGGTTGGTAAACGGCTTGCGCAACGCCCAACCCAAGTGCTGCCGCCAGTTGCATGACCAGCGCCTCGTTCAGGGCCGATGCCCACACCCCATCCAGTCCGCGAATATCCGGCTTGAGGATGTGAGTGGAGGGGGCCGCACCCTCCGGCAGTGCGGGCGAACCGTCAGGCATGACCGTCAGCAGAAGCTTGTCCTGCGCCCCCGCGAGCGAGATCCGCGTGCCTTCAACGTTCTCGGCCACCAGCGCCGGCACGCCTGCCTGCTGCAGACACGCAGCGATTTCCGGCCAAGTCACGGGTCGATAATGTGCGGGCTGGGGAACTTCCCCCCGCGGCAAAATCGTCAAACCGCTCGCGGTGTCGCCGCCGACGCTGCGCAGCAATCCGAACACCGTCGTCGCATGCCGGCTGGCTTGCAGAAACTTGCGCACGTGGCCTTCGGGCAGCAGGTTCTCGAAGAAGGCGTGGACGGCTTCAGTGGATTGATCACCTTGCACAAGCGGTATCGACGGCGAGATTGGACGGGCGTCCGGGTGCGCGATCCACGCGTCGTCATACGCGAAGCGCAGGGGCTGCTCGTCGAACAGGCGCCCGACCTTCTGGCCATCCCGGTAGAGATCGAGCGCGTCTACGTTGCTCATGGCAGCCTCGCGCGCTTGGGTGCGATCTGCACCTCCAGCCCGAGCAGATCCAGCGCATCCAACACCTTCTGCAACTGCAGCGTCGGCTTGCCTCGCTCCAGGTCCACCACGAAGCGATTGCCGGTCCCGGACAGGCCAGCCAGATCCGCTTGCAGCAACCCCTGGGACCGCCGGACGGCTCTTACCAGTTCGCCCACTTCGGCCGAGGTTTGCACCGTCACGGGAAACGCGTCGACGTTCGAAGCCATCGCCACCTCCATTTTTACCGTTCGGGAATTTTAGCTAGGTTTGAGCGCATTTGGGTCTTGTTTTTCCCGATCGGGAAGTTTTTGCAAAATATTCAAAGAAAACGCATTGATATTACCGATCGGGAATTTTTCAACCTGTTTTGCCTGCCTCAGCCACAAAAATTACCGATCGGGAAGCAAAGCTCCCTACAAACAAAAAGGGCGTCCTCCCGGACGCCCTCTATTCACCCCAACGCGCCTACTTCAACAGCAACGCGTTCAAGCGCTTCACGAACGCCGCCGGGTCCGCAATCTGCGCCCCCTCGGCCAGCAGCGCCTGATCCAGCAGCAGACGCGCCCACTGATCGAACTCGCTGTCGTCAGCCGCACGGATACGCGCCAGCAGCGGGTGCTCGGGGTTGATCTCCAGCACCGGCTTCACGTTCGGCGCTTCCTGGCCCGCGGCCTTCAGCATGCGCAGCAGGTGCGGGCTGAGTTCGTTCTGGCCCACGACCACGCACGCCGGCGAATCCACCAGGCGCAGCGTCACGCGCACTTCCTTGACCTGGTCTTCCAGCGTCTTTTGCAGGCGCTCGACCAGCGGCTTGAAGTCCTCGGCCACTTCGGCTTGGTGCTTCTTTTCTTCCTCGTCGGCCAGCTCCGCCAGATCGAGGCCGCCCTTGGCCACCGACACCAACGACTTGCCGTCGAACTCGCGCAGGTACGACAGCATCCACTCGTCAACGCGATCCGACAGCAGCAGGACCTCGATGCCCTTCTTGCGGAAGATTTCCAGATGCGGGCTGTTGCTGGCCGCGGCGAACGTGTCGGCCGTGACGTAATAGATCTTGTCCTGGCCTTCCTTCATGCGCGACACGTAGTCGGCAAACGACACCGTCTGCGCCTGATCGCCCGAGTTCGTCGACGCAAAACGCATCAGCTTGGCAATGCGCTCCAGGTTGGCCGCGTCTTCGCCCGCGCCTTCCTTCAGCACCTGGCCAAATTCCGACCAGAACGTTGCGTAGTCTTCCGGCTTGTTCTCGGCCAGGTCTTCCAGCAGAGACAGGATGCGCTTGGCCGAGCCCTCGCGGATGGCGCGCACGTCGCGGCTTTCCTGCAGGATCTCGCGCGACACGTTCAGCGGTAGGTCCGCCGAATCGATCACGCCGCGCACAAAGCGCAGGTACGACGGCAACAGCTGATCGGCGTCGTCCATGATGAAGACGCGCTTGACGTACAGCTTCACGCCGTGGCGGCCGTCGCGGTCCCACATGTCCATGGGCGCGTGCTTGGGCACGTACAGCAGTTGCGTGTACTCGCTGCGGCCTTCGACGCGGTTGTGCGTCCAGGCCAGCGGGTCGTCATAGTCGTGCGAAACCGTCTTGTAGAACTCGCGGTACTGCTCTTCCGTCACCTCGGACTTGTTGCGGGCCCACAGCGCATTCGCCTGGTTCACCGTCTCCAGTTCGTCGGTCTTGACCTGCTCGCCCTTCTCTTGATCCCACTCTTCCTTGGCCATGCGGATCGGCAGCGAGATGTGGTCGGAGTAGCGGCGCAGGATCTCGCGCAGCTTCCAGCCGTTCAGCAGCTCGTCCTCGTCGGCGCGCAGGTGCAGCGTCACGTCCGTGCCGCGGCCGGCCTTTTCAGCGGCGGCAATCGTGAACTCGCCTTGGCCGTCCGATTCCCACTGGATCGCTTCCGTCGAACCGGCGCGGCGGCTCACCACCGTGACCTTGTCCGCCACGATGAACGACGAATAAAAGCCCACGCCGAACTGGCCGATGAGCTGCGCATCCTTCTGCTTGTCGCCGGTCAGTTGCGAGAAGAACTCGCGCGTGCCCGAGCGGGCGATCGTGCCCAGGTTGGCCACCGCCTCGTCGCGCGACAGGCCGATGCCGTTGTCAGAAATCGTGATCGTGCGGGCGGCCTTGTCGTAGCTGACCGTGATGGCCAGTTCGCCGTTGCCTTCCAGCAACTCCGGCTGGTCGATGGCCTCGAAGCGCAGCTTGTCGCAGGCGTCCGACGCGTTCGACACCAGCTCGCGCAGGAAGATTTCCTTGTTGCTGTACAGCGAATGGATCATCAGATGAAGCAGCTGCTTCACCTCGGCCTGGAACCCCAGGGTTTCGGACGCGGAATTCGTGGCGGTTTGGCTCATAGTTCTACGTGGCTCGGAAAATAAATTAGGGACAAATATCCGGCGGCTAGGGCGATGCGCCTGCGCAGGCGCCGGGAAACCCTACTGATGTGGGGGCCAATGGGAACTTTTCAAGGCCGGGGTGGCGGCCCTGCAACCTGACAACCGGCTGGCCCCGTTAAAATCCCGCACTTTTCTCACCTCCCCCTCCCCGGCCGGCCCTCCCGCCATGCAACCCGCCTCCCTCTCCCAACCCGCCCCCCACGGTGCGCCCGACGACGCCGACGCCCCCCACGACCTGGTCTACGGCCCCGACGACCGCCCCGCGCCGCCCGTCGCCTTCGTCGCCGCCCTGCAGCATCTGCTGGCCATCCTGGTCCCCATCGTCACCCCCGGGCTGCTCATCTGCCAGGCGCTGGGCGTCAGCAGCCGCGACACCACCCTGATCGTTTCCATGTCGCTGGTCATCTCCGGCATCGCAACGTACGTCCAGTGCAAGCGCTTCGGCCCCCTGGGCGCCGGCCTGCTCATCGTGCAGGGCACCAGCTTCAACTTCGTGGGCCCGCTGATCGCCGGCGGCTCGGTCATGGTCAAGCAAGGCACGCCGGTCGAAGCCGTCATGGCCGCCATCTTCGGCGTCGTCATCGCCGGCTCCTTCGTCGAAATGGGCATCAGCCGCATCCTGCCCTTCGTCAAACGCCTCATCACCCCGCTCGTCACCGGCATCGTCGTGCTGCTGATCGGCCTGACCCTCATCAAGGTCGGCCTCATCAGCATGGGCGGCGGCTTCGGCGCCATGGCCAACGGCACCTTCGCCAGCGCCGAGAACCTGACCCTGTCCGGCCTCGTCCTGGGCACCATCATCCTGCTCAACCGCGTCCCGGTCGTCTGGATCCGCAGCACCGCGCTGGTGCTGGCGCTGGCCGTCGGCTACCTCGCCGCCGCCTACATGGGCCGCCTGGACTTCACCGGCGCCCGCGAAGCCGCCCTCTTCCAGGTGCCGGTCCCCCTGCACTTCGGCCTGGGCTTCTCGTGGGCCTTGTTCGTGCCGATGCTGATCATCTACCTGGTCACGTCCCTGGAAGCCATCGGCGACGTCACCGCCACCAGCAAGGTATCGAAGCAGCCGGTTGAAGGTCCCCTGTGGATGCAGCGCATCAAAGGCGGCGTCCTGGTCAACGGTGCAAACTCGCTGCTGGCCGGCGTTTTCAACACGTTCCCCAGCTCGGTATTCGCGCAGAACAACGGCGTCATCCAGCTGACCGGCATCGCCAGCCGTCATGTCGGCGTGTGGATTGCCGGCATGCTGATCCTGCTGGGCCTGTTCCCGGTCGTGGCCGGCGTCCTGCAAGCCGTGCCCGAACCCGTCCTGGGCGGCGCAGCCATGGTGATGTTCGGCGCCGTGGCCGCGTCCGGGATCAACATCCTGGCGGGCATCCAGCTGGACCGTCGTGCGCTGCTCATCATCGCCGTGTCTTTGGCGCTGGGATTGGGAGTGTCGCAAGTGCCGGAAATCCTGTCGCACCTGCCGCACTCGGTGAAGAGCGTCCTGGAATCGGGCGTCGCCACCGGCGGGATTTGCGCGCTGGTGATGAACTGGTTCCTGCCTGAGAAGAAGTAAGGATCGATGGGGTGCGCGTCGGGGGTATGCTGCCCCTGGCCAGCCCCCTGAACGGCAGGGCCGCCCGGCCCTCGCCTGACAAGATGCCAAAGACCGCATATAATCGCGGTCTTCGCATCTCCCGCAGCCGTCATTTGGACGCGCTCGCGACCCCCTAGCCCGGGTGGTGAAATTGGTAGACGCAGGGGACTCAAAATCCCCCGCCGCAAGGCGTGCCGGTTCGATTCCGGCCCCGGGCACCATCAAAATCAGTACTTCCTTCAGTATGCTGACGACGAGTTCGAACGTCAGTCGGCGACTCGCCTCATAGGCATCACTGCCAGGTTCTCAATCGAAAGCGCAGGCTGGAACCAGGCTCTCAGCTCGAAGCGATCCTCGAGCCGCCTTTTCGCCCGAAGAATAAATTCTGTAAATTCAAAGGCGGTTTCGTGCATAGTCTTTCTTACGAAGACATTCAAATGGCACTGACCTGCGTTCGTTTTGGTCATGTCGGACAGCGCCAATATGTTCTCCGAAATCTTACCCGCGTCTCCGATCGAAATTCGCGATGAAGGGCTCGTGATCATCTTCGGATAAGTGGAAGCTCAGGCCTCGAACTTCGTAGTGACTTTCTGGTAATTCCTTGTGATAGACGGCCGAGTATTGATCGCCCCGGAGTAAGCCGGCAACGGCTGTTGAGAAACTGCGTGGTGTGAGTACAGGCATCGCTGTCGCCTTCGCGGCATCGGTTAGCAGAACGTCGCCTACTCGGTTCATCAGGTGCTCGCACGGGCCGCTTCGGACAGGTTCTAGAGTGATCGATGCCTGGATCAGGCTTATACGCTAGTGCTTGGTATAGGCACACTCTTTCATCGCACAGTTAGAAGCTCCCGTGGCGGTAAGTGGTTTGTTAGACCGTTCGGCCATCCCCACCAGAATTTTGAGCTTTAACTGAATTCGCGTTGAGGCTTTCTAACCATGCGTCCCAGCGCTTTCCGAATGAATCGCCCTTTGTACGTCGGTACCCAATCCGCGGCGGTCAACTGTAGAGCTCGGAGCTCCGACTCGACGGCCCGCACAGCCTGATGGAGGTGAATTGAACGCCCGTCGTCATACTGCGCAAGAATTATGCTCTCTTGGCTTCTATGTTGAAGAATCTGGGTCAACTGGTCCGCGATGGACATTGCGAGCGTCAAAGCTCTTCCGCTGGGGAATGCATAGAACGGAGCTTCTTGCAGTCGCCTCAGCAAAAAATTCGGGCCGACCCGGTTGTCATTTGAATAGACCCAACTATGCCCATCCTTTATGCGATCAAGCAATCGCTCGGCAATTATCGTAAAGCTCGCTACATTTCGATAAAACTCATCGTCAAGTTCATCCGCCCGAGCTCCAATTTGGCTGTGCCCTTGCAACCACATGAAGAGCGTCGTGACCCCTAAGGCTCCGAGGGCGATCAAGCCTTGCATCCAACTTGCCAACTGCTTTTCGTCTGACCTCATGGAATCGGAGATCAATTCCAGCAGCAACCCACCATAAAGCGTCATGGCCAGGAGCACCGTCGCGAGCATTAAGAGGGTCACCAACTCGTGAACCCGCCGCCTAGAGCGTCTTGGCTGCCGGACAAAAATTCCACCGCCGCTCATCTTATCGGCCGGATCGCCTCTCGTCATGTTCGCTACGTCCTCGCAAGATCGGTCGATCAAATCATAATAGTTAACGGCCCTTTTTAAACGCGAGTGTGGAGCTCTTTCTTCGGCCTAATCTCCGGTTTTGCAGATGCGATCACGCGCTCAACCTTGATAACGAACCTACCTTCGCGCATCTCCACAACGGCGCTCGATATCTCTCAGAAATACTAAACATCCCTCCCGAGCTTCGATGATGTGCTGTCCATAGCCCGTTTGAAAGCTATTCTTGCCCTTGATCATTTGTTCGTGCAGAGAAAAGCGAGGGGTGTAGGTGCAAGACGGGCTGGCGGCGTCGCCTTTGACGCCGTGACATTCAGGACCATCGCGCAGAATAATGCCGCCGTGGTGAACCCTGCGACGACGTCGCGCAATATGCACTCGGGCATGATGGTTGCCGCTGGCCGAACCAACCTCATGATTGCAGGCAACACCATGTGGAACCCAGCCTATCGGCAACACGTCTTGCAGAACATGGGCGAGAACTGGGGACCGGCAACGGGCGGCTCCGTCAACAGTAAGTGACGTGCATGTGGGCGTCCGCATCGGCCTCGCCATCAGCGAGGCCTTTTCATTCATGGGCGCACATATCTCCGCGCTACGCTTGGGCCACCCCTTCGGTTGCATCCCGCGTCCGTTCCTGCCGGACTGACCGCGGGGGCAGGCCCAGCGGCTTCGCCTTGTGTCTCCCCCCGGCGGGACAGGCTGCATGGCTTCCAGAGGAATCAAGGGTGAAGGGGTCGCCCTGGATCCTCACCCGTTCCCTGAGCTGCGCTTCAGGCTGCGGCTTCCGGCCTCGCCCTTGACACCTCTTCCGGCCAAACGACGTCAGTAGCAGTGCCGTCGAGCGGCTGACGGGTCAAGGGGTTGGTGCGGCCCGCAGCCCACAGGGCGAGGACACGGCCCCTTAACGCGGCAGGAGCGCCCCACGCTATGCCCGGGGGCAGGAGTTCCGGGCCAGAGCCCGCAACCCCTGCTCCCGAGGCTCCCGCCGGCGAGGGTGGAGAGTCCAGAGAGGCAAAGCCTCTTTGGAAACTACGGCTGGTACGCAGCCGATATTCGGGTCCATAGCAGGTAAACCAAGACAATTTCAGCGCACCACCTCTGTGGCTGCGCGTACCTAAACCAAATTACCCACACTTCTTGTAAGATCGAGTTACCTACGGCAAGGAGACACCATGGCTGGCAAGGGTAAATGCAGGCAACAGCCCCCCAAAACCATATCGGATACCGAACGCAGCCGCCGGCAATCGGCAGTTAACTATGCGCGGGCCTCCGTCGGTCTAGAAGGTTTCTCGCTCAGTGAAGCAGATGAGGCTCACGCTCAGCGTTTCGTCGATGGTCAGATAAGCCTTCAAGAGTTTGTGCAGCCACGCGATGACGCATTAGCGCTCCCAAAGTCTTCGTCATGACGAAGGAATTTAGGATTCGGAGAATAGTGCAGGATAGGCTGTCGCCGGTTTTTGTAATGCGCTGTCTGTAACACCTGCACCCAAATAACTTTCAGCACACCGATAAATATGTGCCGCTTTGGATATGCACGATACTTTCAACGGGAGCAATAAGTGAATAAAAATGAGATTAAGGCCTCAGCCTTTTCGACAGGTTCCCAATGGAGACGTTGGGACCTACATGTCCATACTCCGGAAAGTAAGCTAGGTGCCTCATTTGTTGGAGTATCTTGGGAAGACTATATATCAAGCCTAGAAAAGGCCTCCAACGAGCAAGAAATAGCTGTAATTGGTATCACAGATTACATGTCAATAGACGGGTATGAAAAAATTTTTGCGGCAAGAACTTGCGCGGAAAATCCACGCCTATCCTCCGTGGAACTCATTATCCCTAATATCGAGTTTCGAGCTATGCCCCCAACAAGAGACGGCAAAGCTCTAAATATACACATACTGATTGACCCTTCAGACCCCGACCACATAGCAAAAATCAAGCGTGCCCTTAGAAATCTAAAAGTGACGTATACGACACCAGAGGGGCAACATGCTTACGGGTGCATACGTGAAGATCTAATTAGTTTTGCCAAAGCACAGAACCCCTCCATTAAGGATGAGGAAGAGGCTTATAAATTTGGCATTCAGCAATTTAAGCCATCCTACGAAAAGATCATTGACTGGCTCAAGGCTGAGGGCTGGCTACGAAGCAACTGCCTTGTGGGCATTGCCAACGGAAAAGATGGCATCAGTGGGCTGCCCATTGACGGATTTTCCGCCATTCGAGACGAACTACTCAAACACGCCGATTTTATCTTCTCAGGGAACCCAAACGACAGGACCTATTATTTGGGCAAAAAAATTGGGACAGATGCAGAGGAAATAATCCGGATGTACAAAGGGCTGAAGCCATGTCTTCATGGCTCCGACGCTCACGAAATCAAGAAAATGTTCAAGCCGGATGACGATCGTCATTGCTGGATTAAGTCAGATCCCACATTCGAAGGGTTACGACAGGTTTTATGGGAGCCTGACTCCAGAGTGAATATAGGAGCGGGAAAACCTCAACTCTCTGACTCCAGCCGTGTTATTGAAAAAATCCGGATTACGCAATCTAACGGATGGTTTGCAGAGACCTCTATCGAACTGAACCCCGGCTTGGTGACTGTGATTGGCGAGAAAGGTGCCGGAAAAACCGCAATAGCAGATTTAATTGCTTTCGCATCCGGGGTTCCTGTGGATATAAAATCGCAATCGTCTTTTATATCAAAGGGTAGACTTCACTTGGCTGGAGTCAACGTCGAGTTGATATGGGGCTCTGGAACAAAAACAACGGGCGTGCTTACAGATAGGCCCTACCAAACCCCTAAACCCTTAGTTCGGTATCTTTCACAGGATTTTGTAGAACGTCTTTGCTCTGTAGATCATCAAGGTAGTGAACTGCAAGAAGCAATCGAAGAAGTAGTGTTCTCTCATCTGGATGAGGTCCATAAGGAAGACTACTCTACGTTTGAAGAGCTTCGAGCTGCCCGGGAGTCGGCCTCACAAGCCCGCCAAGACAATTTTCGAGGCCAGATTTTTTCGCTCCATCGCGAGATAGAAAGATTACATACCCATATTGAGCAACGTCCATCGAAGGTAGCAACTCGCGACCAGACAAATCAACAAATTGAGGAAATGAGGAAACAACTGCCATCAATTGTTGAGGCGGCTGATGGCGAAGCATTAAAGCGGCTGGACGATGAACAAAAAGGCCTGAAAGCAGTAGAACTTGAATTATCCAAGAAAAGCAGAGCCAAGCGCAGTGTGGAGGATTTCTTAAGGTCTTATTCAGAGTTAAAAGAAAACACAGATCGACTATTGAGAGACCTGATTGAATCATCACAATTCAAAGCGGTCATATCAGAGGACCAAGCGTCTAGGCTCAAGCCAAGTTGGGATGACTCGATTGAAGGTGAATTAAACGCCTTGTCGGATAGAATAGAAAAAGAAATATCTGTTTTGCGTGGAGGAGCGGAGTCCGCCACACCGCACGGCAACAGTATATTTGATATAACATCAAGAATAGGACTGCTGCAAGAATCTCTCAGCAAGGATGAGACCAATCGAAAACGCCTTTTGGATTTGCAGAAACAGATTTCCACGCAGGAAGCGACCGTAAAAAGGCTGACAAGAGAAATAGAAGAAATTGACGATAAAACGGCCAAACTTCTTGCGCAGCGTTCTCAAGAGAGGACTCAACTTTATCTGAAGTATTTTGAGGCGCTAACCGAAGATGAGAAAGGCCTTCAAGAACTTTATGCTCCGATGAAGCAACAGCTTGATGGCCTCGGCGCAGAGATGAAATTCGAACTGTCTGCCGGCTATAGAATTGATCATTCTAGTTGGCTAGAGAAAGCGAATCGTTTTTTCGATGGGCGGCGACCAGCGTCTTCCGCGAAAAAGGATGCTATTGAAAAATTTGTTATTGATACATTATCCCCTGCATGGGGAAGCGGAGATCAAACTAAAATTGAAAACGCGATGGCAGAATTCTCAGACATTGTTTCCCCAATTGAATTCATGGAGAAACATGCCTCTCCAAGTTTGAAACTTCTAGACCTTCTGGACTGGATGTATTCGACCGATCACGTAGGAACGACCTATAAGATCAGGTACGGCGGCACATCCTTAGAGCACCTGTCACCTGGAACCCGTGGAATCGCGCTTCTCGTTCTATATTTGCTCATGGACGAAGATGACAGACGGCCATTGATTATTGATCAACCTGAGGGCAATCTGGACAATTCGTCCATCTACTCGCAGCTCGTTCCATATATCCGCACCGCCAAGAAAAAAAGGCAAATAGTGTTGGTAACACACAATCCAAATTTGGTTGTGGCTACGGATGCAGAACAGATCATTGTTGCACTGGCTGACAGAGTCTCCACTCAAGCGTACCCGAACATAAGCTACATTGCAGGTTCGTTGGAGCACAATGAGGCAGACTCATCTGCAAAAGGAATACGGCAAGCAGTGTGCACGCTTCTGGAGGGTGGTGATAGAGCATTTAAAGAACGCGAAGGGCGTTACTCAATCCGAGAATGGGCTTAACCAGTTTTGGACGTGAGATTATTCGCCCCTACTTGCTAGCTAGCCGAGCTACTGTACCGAAATTTCGGTACAGTACAGGTACAGTGACCAGTTTTAAGCAGTTTCGGTAAAATACGCTAACCTACGGATTTGAAACTGGTTTCACCTATTTCAACCTACGCTAGAATTTGCCCCATTTCCCAGTAGAAACACTGTAAAACACCGACTCAAAATCCCCCGCCGCAAGGCGTGACGGTTCGATTCCGGCCCCGGGCACCAGAAATCGTTCTGGGATTGTTATCAGGCGGTATCTCAAACCCGCACCCGCTAGCGCGCCGCGGGTTTTTTGTTGCCTGGGATAATCCACGGATCATCTAGCGTCAGAAGCGCGAAGCGCGCTTCGATACATGACCTCGAAACAACGATCATGCCCGTCGAATCACCGCTCTTAACCACCGCGCATGAGATTCACCAGCATTTGAATAACTAAGCCCGTATGCCTCTGAACACCTGGATTTCCCGCTTACAGACCAAGCGCTGCAGTTTGCTTGCCGCATTGGCCCTCTGCCTCTACCTGCCCGCAAGTGCCACGCAGGCCACGCCACCAGATGCCGTCCAGCCGCCAACCCTAGTATGGGGCGCCGTTCCCAGCGCGGATCTCTACCTGCTGGTGGCCAGCCCGCGTCTCAGCAAGCCCGAGCTGCAACAACTGGTGGCCGACAAGATCGGTCGTGGCATTGGCGATAACCAAACCATCAACCAGGTCTGGAGCAATGTGCCGGAACCCATCCAGCTGTGGCTTTCGATCGACCCCGCGCGGCTTCGGGAAGCCAAGCTGTCCACGGATCAGGCATTGGAGGCGCTGGCCTCCAAACTGGGGATTTCCGCCCAGTCCGCACAGGGAATCCGCCCGCCCCATGCGTGGATCTATTCCGGCGCCACACGCGAGAAGCTCGAAGCCTGGAGCGATGCGCCCCCAAAGCTGGCGGACGGCACCGTCGTCAACCCATCGGAATGGGCGACATTGGCATACCTGCAAGCGCCGGGATCCTGGGAAGCCTGGAACAAGGTTGGGTTAAGCCTTTCTATGTCCGCGGAGGCACGCCGCGATTCTTTGGAGAACGTCGTCAGCGAACGGCTGAAAGCCCTAGCGTCCCATCTGCCCGATGACGTGTCGGTATTTATCCTGCCGGCGGGTCGCGGATTGAATGAAGCCGACGGCATATTCGTCACGGTCGAACGCGACGAGTAGCCCCTCAACTGGTGCTCCTGCCTCCCATGCGTGCGCGCAGACCGGGGGAGCAATCAAGCTGCCGCACCTTTACCGCTAGAATTCCGTCGCAGACAGGCTGGGCATCACGATCCGGCCGACCAACGGAAAGCTTCATTGGCGCAGGAGGTTCAATGGCAATCAAGGCCGTGGCATTCGACGTATTCGGAACCTTGGTCAACATCGATCGGCCAACCCGTCCGTTCCGCAAGCTGGTCCGCCTGCTGCAGGAAGCGGGCCGCCCGCGCCAACGCGACGACGGCATTCGGGCGATGAGCAGTGCGATCGACCTGCGGCAAGCTGCCCGTTTGTTTGGCGGGATGATCAGCGAACATGCGCTGAACGCACTCGAAGCCGAGCTGCGCGAAGAGATCGAATCCATCACGTTGTTCCCGGACGCTGCGCCAACGTTGCTGGCACTGAAGGCGCGCGGCATCACGGTGGCGCTCTGTTCCAACCTGGCGGCGCCGTACGGCCCGCCCGTCCTGGACTTGCTGCCGTTTCAGCCGGACTTTTGCGCTTGGTCGTACGAGGCCGGGGCAGTGAAGCCGCAGCCCGAGATCTATCAGTATCTGTGCGAGGGCATTGCTTGCCAGCCCGATGAAGTCCTGATGATCGGCGACACCATCGAGGCCGACATGATCGGGCCTCGGAAATTCGGCATGCACGGGTATCATCTGGACCGGCACGCGGCAACATCGAATTCAGCGGAGTCCGTACGTTCGCTGAACGATGTGCTTACGCTGATGGCCGCGCGCCATTGACGCCGGGCAGGCCGAATCAGAAGGCGGCCCTATCCGCCCCGGCGCCGCCAAGCCCACCAGACCGCCCCGATCGGCGCAAAGATCGCCAACCACGACACCCCGTCCCACACCCCATCGCCCAGCAGCGCCGACACCAGCCCCACCACCGAGGCCACGCCTAGCCAGATCGGCACGCGGAACACCTCGCCCGCCGTTTGCAGGTTCTCGGTTCGCGCGGCGCGCGCATCAACGTTCTTGCTCATTGCGCAGCCCCTTGCCGATCCCCCTGCCGCAACGCGCCGGCGGTCTCTGCGGCATCCGGGGTCAACGATTTCGAAGCCGTTGCCGCCTTGGGCTTGCGCAGCCACAGATACAGCCCGCTACCCAGCACCACGATCGCAAGGAGATCGAGCACCGCCCAAAGAATCTTGAGCGGCATGCCGCCGTAATCGCCAAAGTGCAGCGGCTGCGAAAGGAACAGGGTCTTCACGTACCAGGGCATCTCTCGCGTGTCGGTCAGCTCGCCGTTAGTGGCGTCCACCAGCGCGGGCTTTAGCAGGCGCGAGGTCACGGGTGTGTTGCCCTTCATGAAGAACGTGTAGTGATGCGGGCTGGAAAACATCGTCCCCGGAAACGCGACGAGGCTCACCGCCATGTCCGGCACGGCGGCGCGTGCCGTGCGGATGGAAGCTTCCAGATGCGCGGGCTGCGTGACGGGCGGCAGGCCGCGGAACGGCGCGGTCATTTCCGCCATCTGGTCCATCTGCCAGAGGCTAAGCACGACGCGGTTCAGCGTATTGATGCTGCCCGTGATGCCAACAACCAGCAGCCACACCACGGTGACTATGCCCAGCAGGTTATGCCAGTCCAGCCATTTGACGCGGGTGCTGCGCTGGGTGCGCAGCGCGCCAAATTTCAGGCGGCGCATGAAGGGGTAATACAGCACCACACCGGACACGATGGCGACCACCATCAACAGGCCCATCGCGCCCAGGAACAGCATCCCCGGCAAGCCGGCGAACATGTCGGTATGCAGCTTGAGCATGACGTACATGAAGCCTTCGTCGGTGGCCGGTTCGTCCAGGACCTTGGCCGTGCGCGAGTCGATGACGACGGCATTGTTTTCCTCGGGCGGCGCGTCGACGGCGCTGGCCATGGAGACATACGTGATGTCGGGGTGCTCGTCCTGATCCCAGAACATATAGCGGATGACTTCGCCCGGGCGGCGCTCCAGCGCGGTCTGGGCGATCTGGTCCATGCTGGCGTTGGGCGTGCCGGCGGGCATGGGCGGCGCTTCGACCACGCCCGACAGGTGCTCGATCTCTTCGTGGAAGATCAGGGGTAGTCCGGTCAGGCACAGCAGCAGCATGAAGACCGTGCAGACCAGACTGCTCCACTTGTGTATCCAGGACCAGGCTTGCGTGGACATCTCGGCTTCCTTAGAAGGCGATGCTGGTCGAGAACGTGTAGGTGCGCGGCGAGCCCACGAACAGGTAGCCTGCCGTGGCGGTGCCCCAGTAGTTCCGGTTGAACAGGTTCTCGACGTTGAAGCGGAAGGTGACGGGCGTGCCGCTGATCTTGGTCTCGTAGCGGGCGCCGGCGTCAACGCGGGTCCAGCTTGGCACCGACAAGGTGTTGTCGGCGTTGGCATACGTCCTGTCGGTGTAGATGACGCGGCCCAACACCGTCAGGCCCGGGACGAACGGGGTGTCCCACTCGGCGCCCAGGTTGAATTGCCAGTCGGGCACGCCGATGGCCTTGTTGCCCTGCAGGCCAGGCGTGGTGGCCTTGTTGATGACGGCGTCGATGTAGCTGACGCCGCCCAACAGGCGCACACCCTTCGCGACTTCGCCGGCAAAGCTCGCTTCGACGCCTCGGTTACGTTGTTCGCCGAATTCACCAAAGGTGTTGCCCGAGATGCCGGAGCTGGGGCGGGTCAACTCAAAGAGCGCGACAGTGGCCAGCATGTCGTCGTTCAGGTTGTACTTGACGCCGAGTTCTTTCTGCTTGGACTTGAAGGGCGACAGCGTTTCGCCTGGATTGGTGATGGCCGCGCTGGTAGGCGCGGTGTCGCCTTGCGACAGGCCTTCGACGTAGCTGGCGTAGACCGACAGATCCGGCCGCACCTTGAAGACGACGCCGGCCAGCGGCGTGGTGGCGCTCTTGTCATAGCGCGGACCGCTGGGCTCACCGTTGGCGAAGTTGTAGTTCTGGCCCTGCACGTTCTGGCGGCGCGCGCCCAGCGTCAGTTGCAGCCGGTCGTCCATGAAACCCAGGGTGTCGGCCAGCGCGTAGCTGGTCAGCTTGGTGCTCTGGTAGCGGTTAAGCGGATTGCTGATGCCGGAGATGGACGGCGTGTCGAAGATGTTGCCGGCGTAGATATTGGAATTGCCCGGCGGGAAACCGGTGTAGAAACCCAGATCGGACTTCTGGTCCAGCAGCGTGTAGCTGAAGGCGACCTTGTGGCTCACGGGGCCGGTCTTGAAGTTGCTGCGCAGGCCGGCTTCGGTGGACTTGCTGTCCACCGTCATCCGCTGCCAGCCGCCGAAGAAGGAGTAATCGCCCTGCGTGTTCTGCAACACGGGGTTGGCGGCGAAGGCGTCCCAGTCCAGCTTGCGCTGGCCGTAGCCTGCGTAGGCAGTCAGGTAGTCGGTGATGTCGTATTCGATCTTGAACACGCCGGCGGTATTGCGGCCGTCGCTCCAGCCCAGGCCAGGATACGGATTCTTGTTGCTAGGCGCCTCGGGAATCGAGGTCAGGTCCGCACCAAGCTGAAACTGGCGCACGACGTTGTCGATGCGTTCCTTCTGCCAGATCAGGTCCAGGGAGGACCGCAGCTTTTCACCCCGATAGTCCAGCGCAACCGACCCCAGCGCTTCGCGTGTCGACTGGTCCTTGATTGGCGTGTCGCCGTCGCGCAGCATCCCGTTCACGCGGATGCCAAACGCGTTGTCGGGACCGAAGCGGCGTCCCACGTCGGCATGCACGCCAAAGACGGAGTCCGACATGACCGAGCCCGTGACCCGGGTGATGGGCTCATCGGTGGCGCGTTTGGGCACCAGATTGACGACACCCCCCACGCTGCCGCCAGGCGTCATGCCGAAGAGCGCCGCCGACGGTCCCTTGATGATCTCCACGCGTTCCAGGGTCTCGACCGGTGCGCGCCAATAGGGCGTCAGGCCGAACATGCCGTTGAACGCGAAGTCCGCGGTCGGCACATTGAAGCCGCGGATGGTGAGGTCTTCGTTGATGTTGGAACGGGCACTGCTCATGCGCACGGACGGATCCATGGTGGCCACGTCGGCGACCGACCGGGCCTGCTCGTTCTCGATCGTCTGGGCGGTATAGCTGGTGACGCTGAACGGGGTGTCCATGACGGACGTGTTGCCCAGGATGCCCATGCGGGCGCCGCCGCCGATCAGACCGCCGGCGATGGGCGCGGGCGCCTCGCCCAGGGCGACAGGCGCGCTGGTCACCGTAACGGTGGGCAGGACGGTGATCGCGGCCGGCGCCTGCGTCTGCGCCGATACCGAGGCGGCATAAAGCGCGGCGCTGCCCGCCAACGCCTGTTTCACCGCCCGGGCGACGCCCTTCCGCCTGCCTTGACGGCCATTCGATGCTTTACCCACAGCCCCACCCCATGCGTTCTTTTATACAAAACGCGCATGATAATCATTCTTAGTACATATCGCCACGCGGGTTTGTCTGGATGTGGTGCGGACGCATCAATGTCGCGAAATCCGGATCTCATCCGCCACCGCCAATCGCTTGATGTCCATACCAAAAGTTGTCCATACCAAAGCGCGGGGCACCGTCAAATAATGGCCGCATGACCGCTCAAAAGGCCTAATCCGCCGCCAGATCCCGCGGCTTGAAGCGCCTGGCAGCCCGCGCATCGGGCGGACTGCCGCGCGTTTCCCCTTCCTGCGGAGCGCCGAGGCCGATAGCCGGCGGGCTACCGCAGCACACGCCGGTGGCGCGGCGTCCAGCCCTGCCGCCTTCTCCGAGCCCCTCCCCGACATTTCTCTCCAGCCCCGATCCGCCCGCCGCCAACTGCCAGGTGCGCTCGCCGCAAGGCGCGCCCGCGGGCTGGGGCTGCTTTTGTCCGGCCAGACCGGCCATCCATCACAAGGAGCCATCGACAAACCATTTAGTGGCAATCACACGGTTCTAGCTAACGCTTACCCAATCAGTTGGAGGACACTGTCATGTCAGGAAAGAACAACAACACCCCACGGGTGGACAACCCGGGCGAAGAAGACCAAGGCGGGCCGGCCAACGGCAAGTCCGCTTCCGGGGCGCCCGAGAACCCGGACTCTGACGCCGCCGGGCTCGAAGCGCTGGGCCAAGAGGCGGAACAACAAGCCGTATTTGCCGAAGCGGGCGTATCCAATGATCTGCTGGCGCTGCGGGACGCGATCGAGGCGCAGTTGCTGACCGCGTCCGGTGAATTCCGGACGCTTTCGGATGCGGGCTCTTCCGAAGGCATCGTCGGGGTCGGCATAGGACTGCCGGACCCCACCAATGTCACATTCGGACCGGGCGGGCCCGGTGAGCCCGTGCTGACGATCTTCACCGAGAGCGCCATGCCGCAGGAGGCGGTGCTTGGCCAGGTGGCGCAGGCGGCAGGTACACGCGCCCTATCGAGTGTGCCGGTGCAGCAGGTGCCGGTGGGCGTGGTGGACGCGTATTCGCATCGCGCTCGGCATCGGCCCGCGCCTGCGGGCGTGTCGGTCGGTCACGTCAACGTCACGGCAGGTACGCTCGGAAGCCGGGCGATCGGGCTGACGGCGCCGTGGACCAATCGCCATCTGATCCTCAGCAACAACCACGTGCTGGCAAACTCCAACGTCGCCAGCGTGAACGACAGCATCATCCAGCCGGGGACGGCGGACGGTGGCCGGCATCCGGGCGATCAGATTGCCGTGCTGGCACGCTGGGTTCCCATTGCATTTGGCGGCGCGGCGAATTTTGTGGACGCCGCATTCGGCTGGGCGTGGCACGAGCGTATCCGCGGTGATCAATATTATTTATCGGGGGGCAGCGCCGCGTATTACAAAACCGGCACGGCGCCGCTTGCCGCGTCGCTGGGGCTGATCGTCGGCAAAAGCGGCCGTACCACGGGTCTGACTCAGGGCCGCGTGACACAGATTGGCGTGTCGGTTAACGTCAATTACGGCGGCGGCCGCGTCGCGCTGTTCCGTAATCAGATTGCCATTCAGTCCGTCAACGCCAACCCGTTCTCCGCGGGCGGCGATTCCGGTTCGCTGATCTGGCACTGGGCATCCGGGGTGCGACCCGTCGCTTTGCTGTTTGCGGGCGGCGGCGGCACGACGTTTGCCAATCCGATTGCCTCCGTGCTGTCCGCACTGAACATCAGGCTATTGCCCTGATTGACGTTCCGGCCGCCCTGCCCAACCAGGGCGGCCGCTTATCAAGCCATATCCGAAGCACGAGGAGTTGGAGCCATGAGCGACACACGAAAACCCGGACCCGACTTCTCCGGCGCAGGCGCCGTCGAATACAACCCGGATCAAACGCGGCCGGCCGGCGCCGCTGGTCAGACACTCGCCAGCGAGGAAGCAAGGCTGCTTGCCACGCCGGGCGTCGTCTCGGTGGGCGTCACCACGGGGCGCCCCGGCGAAGAAGCGCTTGCCGTGGGCGTGACGGACGCCAACGTCGCGGCGCGCCTGCCCCGCGAAATCAATGGCGTCCCGTTGGTGATTACCGTAACCGGACCGGTGGACGCGCAAGGGCAGCGCTAACGCCCACCCGGTAAGCAGCGCCGGCGTTTCAGCCCCCCGGGGTGCGCTCCACGTAAACCAGCCCCGCAGCCGCCAGCTTTTCGCGCATGCCGTAGATATCCAGCCCTAGTTCCCCGGCGGCCAGCCGCTTGCGCTTGTCTGCCTCGTTGCGCAGGCGCGCGTCGCAGGCATCGGCCACTTGCGCCGCCTGCGCACGCGGCACGATGCACACGCCGTCATCGTCGGCGATGACGACATCCCCGGGTTGCACCAGCGCCCCAGCGCACACGACCGGCACATTCACCGATCCCGGCGTTGCCTTGACCGTGCCCTTGGCCGATACGCACTTGGACCACACCGGAAACTGCATGTCCTTCAACGCGGCGACATCGCGGCAGCCCGCGTCGATCACCAGTCCTTGCACGCCCCGGGCACGCATGGAAGTGGCCAGAAGCTCTCCGAACATGCCGTCTTCATTGGACGACGCGCAGGCCACCACGACGATATCTCCAGGCCGGCAGAGTTCGATGGCGACGTGCAGCATCCAGTTGTCGCCCGGCTGCGCCAGCACCGTGATCGCGCTGCCCGCGATGGATGCGCCAGCGTAGATGGGCCGCAGCGTGGGCTGCAACAGGCCGGTGCGTTGCTGCGCTTCGTGCGCGGTGGCGACGCCTGCCGACGCCAAGCGTGCGATGACCGTGCTGTCCGCCCGCTCGATGTTCCTGACCGCGAGGCTCAACCCAACTCTCCAGTGACCTGCGGGAAAACGCGCTGGTAGCCCTCGGCGTATTTAATCTTCAGGTTCGAGTTGCGCGACGCCTGCACGCCGCGTTGCAGGGCGACGCGGGTGTAGTACTCCCACAGGTGTTCCTGCGCGGCCATGGTCTCGAATGCCCGGCGCTTTTGGTCCCAAACTTCGGAGATATCCAGCAGCACTTCGGGCTTCCACTCGCACTGTTCGGGCTGATGCGGCTCAAAGAGGAATACGGGCGGGGCGCCCAGCACCGCTTGCTCCGGATGATGCCCATGCGCCTGCGCGATCACGCGGGCTTCCTGCGCCACGTGCGTCGCCAGCGGATGGTCGAAGTTGTACGGGTCTTTCTGGGAATGCGTCAGCACGAACTCCGGCTGCAATTCGCGGTAGACGTCCACCAGCTCGAACAGCGCCTCGTCCGATACGCGCAAGGGATAGTCGCCGCAGTCCATGAAGCGGATGTCGGCGCCCAGGATGCCGGCGGCCAAGCGCGCCTCGTCGCGGCGGTCGGCCTTGACCCGCTCCAGCGTCATACCGGGCTGCTTCCACAGCTTGGCCGATTCGCCGCGTTCGCCAAACGACAGGCACACCACGGTGATTTTCCAGCCGCGCTTGGCGTACAGCGCGATGGCGCCACCTGCGCGCCACACAAAGTCCGCGGAGTGCGCGCTGACGACCAGCGCGTTCTTTTGCCGTTCCATTTCAGTTCCTTTATGCAGTGTTTCGCCCGCGGACCGCGCCGCGGCCCCGGGCTGGCGCAAAGGCCATCAATCGGCCTTGATGCCCGCGTCCTTGATGACCTTGGTCCATTTGGTGGTCTCAGCCGCCACGAATTCGCCAAACTGCTTGTCCGAGCCGGGCGTGACCACCGCGCCCATCTCGGCAAAGCGCTTTTTCACGTCGGGGTCATTCAGCGCGGATTGCAGCGCGGCGTTGAGCTTTGCGGTGACGTCGGGCGGCAGATCCTTGGGGCCGATGAGCCCCCACCACACCGTGGCCATCGCGCCCGGCAGGCCTTGCGACACCACGGTGGGCACGTCGGGCAGCATGCTCGCCGGCTCGTCGTCCAGCACGGCCAGCGCGCGCAGCTTGCCCGCCTTGACGTGTGAGACGACTTCCAGCGGATTGATCGACATGAAGGAGATCCGCTGCCCCAACAGATCCGTCACGGCGGGCGATCCGCCCTTGTACGGCACGTGCAGCGCCTTCATGCCGCTCTCGCGCTTGAGCAGTTCGCTGGCCAGATGGCCCGAGCTGCCATTGCCGGCCGACGCGTAGGTCAGCTTGTCCGGGTGCGCGCGGCCGTATTCGGTCAGATCCTTCAAGGTCTTGAACGACGATTCGACGGGCACCACCACCGCCAGCGGCGCGTAACCGATCGCGCCCACCGGCGTGAAGTCGCGCGCGGGGTCAAAGGTCAGCTTGGAGAACAGCGCGCCGTTGGCGGCCAGCGTGTTCGATGCGGTCAGCAGCGTGTAGCCGTCCGCCGGGGCGCGCGCCACCGCGTCCATGCCGATGTTCGTCGCCGCGCCGGGGCGGTTGTCGACGATGATCGTCTGCTTCAGCGCGTCGCCCATTTTCTGGCTGACCAGGCGGGTGACGATGTCGACCCCGCCACCCGCGGCGTAGGGCACCACGATGCGGATCGGCTTGTCGGGATAGGCGCCCTGGGCGACTGCCGGCAGCGGCGCCAGCATGGCGGCCATCAGGGCGCTTACTGCTGCGGCGGCGGCAAAGGTGCGGCGGGACCGGGATGGCGCGTAAGCCTTCATGGTTGTCTCCTGTGTCGTTATGCGTGTTGGTATGGGCGCATGATGCGCGCTGTACACTCATACCGTCCAATACCGTTTTCCACGACGATCTATTTGCTTTCCAAATCGATATGGATTTTCGCCAACTGCGTTACTTCGTCGCCGTCGCCGAGGAACTAAGCTTCAGCCAGGCCGCGCGCCGGCTGCATGTGAGCCAGCCGCCCCTCAGCCTGCAGATCAAGGCGCTGGAAGAAGAGCTGGGGTCGCCGCTCTTGACGCGCACAAGCCGCAGCGTGGAACTGACGCAGGCGGGCGCGTTGTTTCTGGATCAGGCGCGCCGCGCGCTGGCGCATCTGGAACGCGCGGGCGAGGTCGTGCGGCAGTCCGCGCTGGGTGAAACCGGCGAGATCCGCGTGGCATTCACGGCGTCTGTGCCGATGTTCGACGCGTTCCCTCGCATCGTGCACGCCTTTCGCACGGATTTTCCGGGCGTGGGTGTGGACCTGAGCCACCAATCCACCGGACAGCAACTGCGCGCGCTGGCGTCCAAGGACATCGACGTGGGCTTTCTGCGTCCGTCCATTCTGTTCGTGCCGCCGCCCAATATCGCGACGCTGCCGCTGTGGACCGACCGGCTGGTGGCCGCGCTGCCCCAATCGCATCCGCTGGCGCGCCGCAACGCGCCGTTGTCGATGACCGACCTGGCGGACGAGTCCTTCATCCTGTTTCCGCGCGGGCTGGGCTGCGGCTTGTTCGACCACGTTGGCGTGCTGGCCAGCCGGGCGGGCTTCGCGCCGCAAGTGGGCCAGGAGGCGCGCGAAGGTGCGACGATCATCGGCCTGGTGGCGGCGGGGATGGGCATCTCGATCTTGCCCGACACCTACATGAAGACGGGCATTCCCGGTGTGGCCTATCGCGAGCTGGACACGCCGGATGCGCAAAGCCAGGTGTTGCTGGCGTATCGTTCGGAGGATGGGTCCGCGCTGGTGCAGCGCTTTCGCGAGGCCGCCCAGGCCGCGCAGTAAAGGAAGCGGCAGCGGTTTGCGGCGGCGCACGTAGAGCCGGCCTCTCGCCAGGCGTACGATAGCCGTAAGCCGTTCCCACTGAAGACTGGTACCCCAAGGCTTGCCGCGTCCTTCGCCATGACCTTCCGCCTCTTCGCGCTCACCCTATTGGCCATGCTGGCCTTTGCCGGCAACTCGCTGCTTTGCCGGGTCGCGCTCAAGCAGACAGCCATTGATCCCACCACCTTCTTCGCCATCCGCATCGTGTCGGGCGCGCTGATGCTGTGCTTCTTGATGGCGCTTCGCCGGCAGACCGGGCGTGTCGAAGGCACGTGGGCGGGCGCGCTGTCGCTGCTGGGTTATGCGCTCGCGTTCTCGTATGCCTATACGCATGTGCCTGCGGGCACAGGCGCCCTGCTGCTTTTCGGGGCGATCCAGATCAGCATGATTCTTTATGGCCTTGTGGCCGGGGAACGGTTGGCGGCGATGCAATGGGCCGGCACGGCGCTGGCGGTTGCCGGACTCGTCGCGTTGATGTGGCCCAGCGCCAATGCGCCACCGGTGTTTTACGGATTGCTGATGATTCTGTCCGGGGTGGCATGGAGCATCTATTCGCTGTTGGGCCGAGGCGCAAAGAACCCGGCCGCCGCGACAGCCGGAAATTTCATCCGGGCAGCGCCCCTTGCGGTGGCGCTGCTGCTTGCGCAAATGGCCGCCTCCCATGTTCGGTTCGATACCGCCGGCGCGGCCTATGCGGTGGCCTCTGGCGCGGTGACCTCGGGGCTGGGCTACATCCTTTGGTACGCCGCGCTCAAGCAGTTGACCGTGACGCGCGCCGCCACCCTGCAGCTCAGCGTGCCTGTGCTGGCGGCGCTGGGCGGGACGGTGTTCCTGGAGGAACCGATGACCGCGTTGCTGATCGCGGCATCGGCCTTGGTGTTGACCGGCGTGTCGCTGGTGATCTTCAACAAGCGCGCAGCGTGAATCGCCGGGGTGCCTGACGTGGGAGCGCAGACAGCCCCGGCTGGCAAAGGCCGCCCGCATGGCGCGCGGCCTGCGCGGCTTGTGGTTACCAGCGATACCCGACGTTCAGCATGCCGCCGTAGCCCCGCTGACCGCCGTTTCCAGCCTGGCCAAACAGCTCGCCGCTTACCTGCCACGACTCGCGGACATTGCCTGCCACGCCGATTCGCAGTTCCGCGGCGTCGCGCATGGGCGTTGCCTGGAAGGTCGATGCGCCCACGTTGGCTTTCGCGCTGCCCGAGTTGTGCAGCCAATTGGCTTCGACGTAAGGCCGCACCGGGGACGTGGCGGCGTCGTTGCCAAGCGGGTATGCGCGGACACCCACGCGCGAAGTGACTGAACTGGCGGGTGAGTTTTTCAGTGTCATGCTGGGCAGCACAGCGTCCTGGGCGTCGTATCGCGTGTAGGCCAGTTGCGCTTGCGGCACGACGACCATCGCACCCAACGCGGAATCGGCGGCGAAGGGCTTGAACGCATATCCCGCTTCCACCGACGCCGTCCAGGTGTTCGAACGGTATCGGGCCGAGCCCAGTTCGCTACTGATCTCGTTGGAATAGCGGCCGAACTGCAACCACGAATCGGCGTACGCGCCCAAGCGGGTGGCATCGTCGGCGTAAGCGGTGGCGTAAATGCCCACCGAATACCCGGTGACCTTGCCTCGGGCATCGGCACGCAGCGCCATGCCAGTGCCCGGGTGGATGAGTTGAGACGTGGCGTTCGTGCGCGCCTCGCCCGCGCCGGCCATGACCCCTGCCTTGAGGACGCCCTGCTGACCAAGCCGCGTGCTCACGAGGTCGGCGCCCATCTGCAGCATGGCGGTGTCGGTGTCGATGCTTACCTGACCTTCGTTAAGTTTCATGCCGGTGTGCCGCGCGCCCTCGGTACGCGCCCACACCTGCCGGGACGCGCTGGCGGGCGCAGATTGACCTGCCGACGTTTGCGCCACGGTCCGATCCGCCAGGCGATGCACGAACATCCGGGTCGCCGCGACCTGATTGCCAATATGCGCACCGTTTTCCGGTGAGACATTCTGCAGCTTGCCCGGCGCAGAACCGGGCGTGCCGGCGCCACTGCCGGGAGGCGTTTCGGGGCCACTACCCGGCGGAGTTTCAGTGCCGCTGCCAGGAGGCGTCTCGGTGCCGCTGCCGGGAGGCGTCTCGATACCGCTGCCGGGAGGAGTCTCAGTGCCGCTGCCCGGCGGCGTCTCGGTGCCGCTGCCAGGCGGTGTCTCAATGCCGCTGCCCGGAGGCGTCTCAACGCCGCTGCCAGGAGGCGTCTCAATGCCGCTGCCGGGAGGCGTCTCAATGCCGCTGCCAGGCGGCGTTTCAATGCCACTTCCGGGCGGCGTCTGACCGCCCGGATCCGTGGCGCCGCCTTCTTCCGGCGGCGTCGTCGACGTCAGATACCAATCGGACGCCACGCCGCCCGTGCCGCCCTGAACCAGGAAATAGTCGTAGCCATTCAAACCGAGGCTGATGGTTGAGGGCCGGTAGCCAGTCGAGTTGGCGTCCAGATAAAAAGCATTGCCTGAAATCGTGGCCCCGTTGGTGGCCTGCACGAGCCGGATGCCTTGCGTGGTCAACGCGCCTGCGCCGCCGGCGTTCAAGACATGCAGCCCGGTGGTGCCCGTGACCGCGCCGCCGTCCACGACGAGCCGGTCGGTCAGGGACGTATCGTCGCCCAGCTGGGTATTCATGACCAAGGTGCCGCCGCCGATGTAGTCGGAGACGGTAAGCGTCTTGAATCCGGATTGCGCACCGGGAGACACGAACCGCACGACACCCGCGTTGGTCAAGGTCTTGACGGCTGAATCGCCGCGCACGTTCCAAACGCTGCTGGCGTCTAACTCGACGCTGTCCACCGAACCCTGCCCCGCGCGCACCGCGCCGGTCCACTCAGTGCCGCTGGCCAGGCCAATGTCGACGCGGCCGCTGTCGGCGGTCAACACGTCGCCCGTCATGAGCGCGCCTATGGCGTTCAGGGTGACGCGTTGCGTCTGGTACGGTTGCCCGGGGACGATTCCCGCGCTGGGGGTCGCCTGCGTTCTAAGCAGGATTCCGCTGGCTTCGTCGCCGCCGGCTCGGGCCACCACGGTCGCGTTCTGGACGGTGATGTCGTGGTCTCCGCCCCTGACGAGAAACCCCACCCCATCGTGGGTCTGAAGGTTGCTGCCGCCCGCCAATACGAGCGAGTTGGCGCCCTGCGGCTCGTAGCGCACGCTCTGCACGCCGTTTGCGTTCTGACCGGTCATGATGACTTGCGTGCCGCTCAGCGAAACTGCCGTGTCGCCGGCGCCGATGTTTCCAAGCATCTGCACGCCGATCGAGCCTGTGGATTGCCCGTTCAACTGTGAATTGACAGCGTCGATGCGTGCCTCGTCGGTTGCCCGAAGCGCTGCGCCCGTGATGCCGGACACGTCCACGGTAACGCCGTCCAATGTCACTTGCGTGCCACGATGGTTGGCACTCACGCCTACCCCATTCATGACTTCGGCCAGGATATGCGTTCCCACGGCATCGATCGTTGTTGTCGCCGTGTCATCGGTCGAGTGCGCATACAGGCCGGCCCGTCTTCCGCGCAAGGTCCCGCCTTCAATCTGTACCGCCCCATTGCGGCTTCGGATCGCATACAAGTTCGCACGGATGTCGAGGTTCTGTCCGGTCATCGCATGGTTGTTCATCACCGTGACGCCCTCGTTGAACGCGACGGCTTCGCTGCCGATTGTCACGTTCGTCAAAGACGCCGACGACGCACCGGTTTGCGTCGACTCGTTATACAAAAGAACGCCGAAGTCCACCGAATGCGGACCGGCAACCACCGTATCCGTCATGGTCAGGCTGGAACCATCGATAACGGATATCTGGCCTTCAATGGTGCTTCCTTGAACGGTGACGATGGCATTTTGCGAGATATGCATGGATGCCGCCGTGGCATTTTCCGTGCCGCCCGCCTTGACGTGGCTGTCGGTCAGCAACAGCGTGCCGTCCTGCACCGACAGGTCCGCCCCCGTCGCCACGCCCATGTCATCCACGCTGGACACGATGACGTTGGACAGTTCGACGCGCCCGCCAAACTGGACGCGCACGCCATAGTTGTTGACGCCATTGCGATCAATGCTCTTGATCTGCAGGTCACTTGCCGTGATGACGCCCCCATCGGAGGCGCGGACGGTCCCCTGGAACCCGCCCGATCCCGACACGGTTCCGCCAAGCAGATTGATGCGGCCCGCATCGGTCGCAAGCACGGCCGTTGCCTCCGAGGAGATGAGGGAAATGCCGGCGTGGACAAAACTATCTTCCAGGGACGCGGACAATGCAGGCCCGGCTTGCGTCTGGATCGTGCTGTCCACGATCGTGATCGAGCCACCGTCTTGGGCATGCGCACCTCGGGCGTCTGCCTCCGCGGTCACAGTGATGCCGTTGACGAAGACGCTGTTGCCCTGGTTATTGACGCGGATTGCGTCTCCGTTGTTGACCATGATGCTCGCGCCGGGGAACACCTCCATCGACGTGTTGCCTTCCGGATCATCAATGAGGATAGGCGCTGCCGGGGCCGCCAACACCATCAAGGGAAAGGCCGGGATCGTGGCGGCGAGCGCGACAACCGGGGAAAGGGGGAAATGCATTGCAAGCTCCGTAACCCGTGCGCGGCCTCGGAGATGCGAAAAGCCAGATGCCAGCCAAGTGCAGCAACGCCGAACCGCCACGAAAAAAAGCGTCCATTCTCTTGACCTCGCGCAAGCTCGCACATCGAAAGATTTCTAAAGCTCGCTCCCCCTCTTGCAAAAACGCGGTAACACGCAACAATTCAGACCAGTTCCCGCAACAATGTGCAAAACCGGGGCTGTCCCTGTTTCCGGACGAAAAAAGGGCCGCTTTAAAAGCGGCCCGCAAACATCATCCCGCACCGGGACGGATACTCAAATTACGCGGCTCACACGCTGTCCAACGCGGACCGGTCCACGCTAGCTGCCGCGGACGCCGCGTCCTGCATCGCCTCGATGAACACGGGCGCGCACAACCCTGCCACGACCGCCGCCAGATCCGGATCGATATCGTCATAGGCATGACGCGCGGCCAGCATGTTCAGCGAGCCGATCACCCGCCCCGCGTGCCGCACCGGGATGTTGAACGCCGACTGCAGCCCGCGCTCGATCAGCATCGGCGCTTCGGAAAAAACGGTACGCACGTCGTCTTCGTTGCTGGCGACATACAGGCGCCCTTCTTCCAGTACCAGCCGGGACCACGGGCCGTTGCCGGTGGCCTTGAAGCCGCCGAGCGGACTGATGGTGTCGTCCGACGTGTGCAGACGCTTCATCAGCTTGTGGTCCTGCAAGTACAGCAGCGCCGTGAACAGCTTGTGGCCAAAGCAGTCTTGCAGCAGGTTGGAGATCACGCCCCACTGCGCCTGCCGGTCGCCGGCCAGCGCCAGATCGCGGGCGTGGCCAGCCAACGCGTTGAATGCGGAGGCCTTGGTCATGCGTTGATTTCCTCGAGCACGACGCCACGCGTGTTCTTGCCGTAGAACAGGATGCCCAGGCCGCCGACCAGCAGGATCGCGGTCATCATGGCAAACACGCCGGCAAAGCCCAGAACCGGATATGCCACGCCAACGATGGTGGGCGATGCAATGGAGCCGATGCGGGCAAAGGCGGAGGCCGCGCCCATGCCGGTCGCGCGGATCGACGTGGGATAGATTTCGGCGGTGTAGGTGTATTGACCGGCGATCACACCGTTCATGCCGAAGGACAGCAGCATGCTCAGCATGATGATCTGATGCTCGCCGCTAGCCAGCGCCAGGCCCAGCGCCGACAGGCACGACAGCAGCATGTACGCCAGGATCGTGTACTTGCGGCCGATCTTGTCGTTGAAGTACGCGGCCGAGAAGTAGCCCGGGATCTGCGACAGGTAGATCAGGATCGTGTACGAGAAGCTCTTGGTGATGGTGAAGCCGCGCTCGACGAGCAGGCTGGGGATCCACACCAGGAAGGCGTAGTAGCAGAACAGCACGGTGATCCAGAACACCCACACCAGCGCGGTGGTGCCCAGGTATTGCTTGGAGAACAGCGACGCCAGCTTGGCCATGGCGGTCTGCTGGTCTGCGGGCGAGGACGCAGCCTTGCGCGTGGCGACAGGCGTGGGCAGCGGGCGGCCGGTGCTTTGCTGCACTTCGGCTTCGATGGCTTCGCAGATGCGGTTGGCCTCGGAAGTCTGGCCGGTGTGTTCAAGCCAGCGGGGCGACTCGAACAGCGACTTGCGCCACCACAGCAGGAACACGACCGGCACCGAAGCGATGATCATGATGTAGCGCCAGCCGTCGTCGCTCATCGGGACGATGAAGTAGCCCAGCAGCGCCGACATCACGAAGCCGAACGAGAAAAATCCCGCCAGCGCGCCGGTGAAACGGCCGCGGTACTTGCTGCTGACGAACTCGGCCAGGTACGGCGCGATGATGGCGCCTTCCGCGCCCATGCCGATGCCGGCGATCATGCGCAGGATGTAGAACTCGTGATAGTTGCGCGCAAAGGCGTTGACGAACGTGGCGACGCAGAACAGCAGCAGCGCCCACATCATGATCTTCTTGCGGCCGTAGCGGTCGCCCAGGATGCCGGAGAACAGCGCGCCGACCAGGAAGCCGACGTACGTGCTGCTGGCGATCCAGCCGATCTGGCCAGTGGTCAGGCCCCACTGCGTGCGCAGCGAGGGAATGATGAAGGCGATGATGCCGGCGTCCAGTGCTTCGAAGGCGAGCCCGAGGCCGCCGATCATCAGCAGCCGGAAATGAAAGCTGCTGAAGGGCAACCGCTCCAGGCGGTCGGATACGGAAAACATGATGGGGAAGTTCCGGAGATAAAAGGAAGGGGACCGTCAGCAGGCGTTCTTGTGCAGCAGGCCGCGGTTCATGATGAGCTTGATCGAATCGGGCTTGGTCAGCAGTTCGATGTCGTCCAGCGGATTGCCATCGATCAGCAGCAGATCGGCGTAGGCGCCTTCGCACACTTCGCCCAAGAGGCCTTCCTGGTTCAGGATCTCGGCGCCGATCAGCGTCGCCTGCTGGATGACCTTGGCATTGCCCAGCACGCGGCTGCGCAGGACCAGTTCGTCGGACTGCATGTAATGGGTCTCGCCCAGCAGGTCGCTGCCGTAGCCCATCTTCACGCCGACTTCGTCCAGGATCTCCAGCGCGGTCAGGCCTTGCGTGCGCACGGTGGCGATCTTCTTGACCGAGTCCAGCGGCAGGCCATAGCGCTCGCCGTCGTTGGCCAGGCCTTCGTAGGTGATCAGCGTGGGCACCATGTAGGCGCCATGTTCCTTCATGACCTCGGCGGCCTCGCGGTCGACGAGGTTGCCGTGCTCGATGGTGCGCACGCCGCACCGCACGGCGCGCGTGATGGCGCGCGGGGTGTAGGCGTGGGCCATTACGTAGGTATTGGCGTTATTGGCCTCTTCGACGATGGCGATGAGCTCGGCCTCGGAGAAGCCCAGGTTCTGGATGGGGTCGTTGGGCGAGGCCACGCCGCCAGACGCCATGACCTTGATCTGCGTGGCGCCCTTCAGGATTTCCTCGCGCACGGCCAGGCGGCAGTTGTCCACGCCGTCGACCACGCGGCCGATGTTGCCGATCTTGACCGAGCAGGGGCACGGATCGAGTTCGTCGTTGCGCTGGCGGAAGTCGCCGTGGCCGCCGGTCTGGGACAAGGCCTTGCCCGAGCAGAAGAGACGAGGGCCGTCGATGGTGCCGTCCAGCACTGCCTGCGCCAGCGCCCAGTCCGCGCCGCCCGCGTCGCGCACGGACGTGAAGCCGCGGTCCAGCATGCCCTGCATGATGGGCAGCGCGCGCAGCAGCGCCAGCGCGTTGGGCAGGGACGCGACGCGGCCCAGGTTGAACGACGACGCCACGACGTGCACGTGGCAGTCGATCATGCCGGGCATCAGGGTCATGCCCTTGGCGTCCACCACCTGCGCATCCGCGGCAGCCGGTTCATCGGCGCCAATGCGGATGATCACGCCATCCTCGACCAGCACGGTCGCGGCGGCTTCAAGGGCCAAGGTTCGGGTATTGAGGATCCTGCAATTCTTGATGACAACCGGCTTCATAAATCGACCACGTAAACAGTTCAAAACGCCGGGAAATCACGGCATGCCGAACTCTACCGGTACAATTCGGGGGTCCGATACCGGGTCTCCCCCTATGCGTTCGACACAAATTTGAACAGCCTTATGAGCATTACTCATACCCCCCCTATGAGACGTCGCTGCCCCACCCTTTCCGAGTTGAACGCGTTCTCCGCGGCGGCCCGGCACCTGTCGTTTTCCAAGGCGGGCAAGGAACTGTTCGTCACGCAAAGCGCCATCAGCCGGCATATCGCCACGCTGGAAAGCTATCTTGGGCATGCGCTGTTCATCCGGGGCACCAATGGGCTGCAGCTCACCCGCATGGGCGCCACCTATCTCAGCCTGATCCGGCCGGCCCTGCACACGCTGGAAAGCGCCACGTCGCAGGTCATGGCGACGCAGCAGTCGGCAAAATCCCTCAACGTATCGGCCGCGCCCACCTTTGCGGCGCAATGGCTGTTTCCACGATTGAAGACGTTCCGCGAGGTCAACCCGGACATTTCCATCAATTTCGTGCGCTACAGCGTGGCGGATTACAAAAGCACCGAGCTCGATTTCGATGCGTCGATCCAATATGGGTATGGCGATTGGCACGACGGCGACGCCAAATACCTGACAGGCCGCGAAACGCGCCTGGTGTGTTCGCGGGAATATCTGGATCAGCACCCCATCGGCAGCCTCGAAGACATCAAGCAATGCACGCTGCTGCAGCACATCGAGATTCCGCTGTCCTGGGAATATTGGTTCTCGACCTACCTGGGGGATTATGACCGCGCACGGTTCGGCCCGGGCTTCAATCTGTTTTCGATGATTATCCAGGCCGCGTCTTCGGGCTTTGGCGTGGCGCTGATGCCGCATTGCCTGATCGAAAAGGAACTGGCCACCGGGCAACTGGTGGACATTTTCGACCGGACGTTTGAAAGCCCGCTTGGCTATTATCTTTGCGCGCCGAACTGGCGCAGCAACATGGAAAGCTACGAACGGCTAAGCCAGTGGCTGGCGCACGAGTGTTTTCATGGCGGGCACGGCGGCGACGCCGCCATGCCCACTGACGTGCGGCCCGCGCCGGGAAAGCCGGCTGCTGGACGGATGGCGCCCGCGCAGCCCGGTGAGTCCGACTGCCCGTATTGCGGGGCGGCAGCCTAATCGTCTGACGCAAACGCCCGTCCCCGCGCCTTACCCCAGCTTCGCGCAAGCGCGCTTGATGCGCGCGCAGCCCTCTTCCAACTGTTCCATCGACGCCGCGTACGAGATCCGGAAGAACGGCGACACCCCGTACGCCGCGCCTTGCAGCACCGCCAGGTTCTCCTCGTCCAGCAGGTACATGATGAAGTCCTCGTCGGTCTTCAGTTGCTTGCCGGCGGGCGTGGTCCTGCCCAGCAGCCCCTCGCACGACGGAAACACGTAGAACGCGCCTTCCGGCACATGGCAGTCGATGCCGTCGATGCGGTTCAGGCTGGCCACGATCATGTCGCGGCGTGCCTGGAAGATGCGGGTGCGTTCGGCCATGAAATCCTGCGGGCCCGACAACGCCTCCTGCGCGGCCGCCTGGCTGATCGAAGACGGGTTGGACGTGCTCTGCGACTGCAGCTTGGTCATCGCCTTGATCAGGTCGGCCGGCGCCGCCCCGTAACCGATACGCCAGCCGGTCATCGCATAGGCCTTGGACACGCCGTTGATGGTGAGGGTGCGCGCCTTCAGGTCGGGGGCCACCTGCGCCAGCGTGGCGAACTGCCGGCCGTCGTACAGGATGTGCTCGTAGATGTCGTCAGACATCAACCAGACATGCGGATGGCGCCGCAGCACTTCGGCCAGCGCCAACAGCTCTTCGCGAGAATAGGCCGCGCCGCTGGGGTTATTGGGACCATTCAGGATCACCCAGCGCGTGCGCGGCGTGATCGCCTTGTCCAGGTCGGCGGGCTGCAGCTTGAATCCCTGCGCGGGCGGGCAGGCCACGAAGACCGGCGTGCCGCCCGCCAGCAGCACGATGTCGGGATACGACACCCAGTACGGCGTGGGCACGATCACCTCGTCGCCCTCTTCGACGGTGGCGAGCAGCGCGTTGAAGATGATCTGCTTGCCGCCGTTGCCGACGATGATTTCGCTGGCAGCGTAGTCCAGGCCATTGTCGCGGCGGAATTTCTCGCGGATGGCGGCCTTGAGCTCGGGCGTGCCGCCGACATCGGTGTACTTGGTGCGCGACCGCGCCATCGCACGCACGACCGCCTGCGTGACGTTGTCGGGCGTATCGAAGTCGGGCTCGCCGGCCGTCAGCGCGACGATGTCTCGGCCGGTGGCGCGCAGTTCACGGGCCCGCTGGCCCGCCATCGAGCTGGGCGAGGGTTTGATGCGCTGGATGCGCGCGGCGGTCTGGATCATGGAAGGTCCTGGAATTGACGGGTTGCAAGCAGGTAGGGTGCGCGGGCAATCAGGCTGGCGTTACTGCCGCCACTGCCGCAGGTAGTCAAGAAAGATCCGGTCCACGCGCGCCTCGTTGCCATCCGAATGGCCCGCCGAATGCGGCGTGACGAATGCGTTGGGCAGCGTCCATAGCGGCGATTCGGCATCCAGCGGTTCGTGCTCGAACACATCCAGATACGCGCCGGCCAGTGTCTTTGCGCGCAGGGCTTCGATCAGTTCGGCTTCAGCCACGATCTCGCCACGCGCCACGTTGACGAGCCGGGCGTGCGGCGCCATGGCGGCGAGCACACGCGCGTTTACCAGCCCGCGTGTGCGATCGCTTAAAGGGCAGGCCAGCACCAGCCAGTCGGCGCGTCCGCCAATGCGTGCCAGATCCTCGAACGCGTAGGTTTCGACGCCATCGGCGGGCGGCGTGGCGGCGCTGCGCACGGCGATGACGTTCAGGCCCAACATCCGCAGATATCCGGCAAGCGTCTGGCCGATTGGCCCCCATCCCACTATCACGGCGGTCTGCCCGGCCAGGTCGCGCGGCAGCAATCCTCCGATCAGTGGCGTCCACGTGCGCGCCCGCTGGGCGTCGAACAGGCGGGGAAACTCGCGGGCCAGCGACAGGATCGCGGCCAGCGCCGTCTGCGCCACCACCTGCGCATTGGCCCCGGACGAAGTCGTGACGCGCACGCCGCGCGCCTTCAGTTCGCCGAAGATCGGCCGGTCGGCGCCGGCCGAATGCACGTGCACCCAGGCCAGCTTCGGCGACCGGCGCAGCGTGACGTAAAACGCCTCCAGTGGTTCCAGGACGCGATGCTTGGTCGACAGGCCCGTCACGTCGCGCGAGATGAATGCGACATCCACATCCGCCGGCTCATTGCCGTGCGCCTGGGCCGCAATCACGGCCTCGAAGGGGCGCCCGTCCAAGGCCTGGCTGATAGCGTCGCCGATCCGGTCCCGCGTCGATGCGGACATGAGGATGCGCAAGGGTTGTGGTGTGCTCATGTGGGCAATACGCCTGCAGCGCTCATTTCAGTTCGCTCCCTGTTGCGTGCGATGGAGACGGCGCGATGCGCCAGATCGAAGGAAATTCTAGAGCGCGGTTTTCTTCACTACAAATTGTTGGTTTTTGCTTATTATTCGGTTTCACCAATATATGAAACGGTGGGGAGCATGACGGCCAAACGCAGCATCACCCTGCGGCACTTTCGCAGCTTCGTCGCCGTGGCCAACACGGGTTCGTTCACCGTTGCCGCGTCGCAATTGTTCCTTACCCAGTCTTCGCTGACGGCAACGATCCAGCAGTTCGAAGACGCGGTAGGCGTCAAGCTGTTTGACCGCAGCACACGGCGCGTGGCGATGACGCCGGAGGCCGCGCGCTTCAAGGCCGAGGCCGAGCGCATCCTCAGCCAGTTCGACGGCGCCTTGAGCGACCTGGAAGCGTTGTCGCAAGGGCGTCAGGGGCATGTGCGGATCGCGGTGGTCGCGTCGGTCACCAACTACTTCCTGGGCGACGCCATCGCGGCGTTCCGCCAGGCTTATCCCAAGATCACGTTCTCGTTGCACGACGCCGGCTCGGAACAGGTGGAAAAGATGATCGCAAACGGCGACATCGATTTTGCGATTTCGACGTCGCATCATGGCTTTGACGAGCTGGTCTACACGCCGCTGTTCGAGGACCGCTACGGCGTGATCTGCGCGGCGTCCTATCCGTACGCGCAAGGCGCCAAGCCCTTGAAGTGGGCGGACCTGGATCCGGCGGAATATGTGGGGTTTACCGAGGACACGGGCATCGGGGCGTTCCTGCGCGCGCATGCCGGCAAGCCTGGGTTCTTCGAGCAGCAGCACGATGAAGTGTCGCGGACGTCGTCGCTACACGCCGTGCTGCGCGGCGGCGGGCGCTATTCGATTCTGCCGGCGCTGGCAGCAAGTTCGATCGCGCCGCCGCAGACGCGGGGGACCGAACCGGGGACGTTCGTGTTTCGGGAATTGAGTTCGCCCCGGTTGTCGCGCGAGGTCTGTCTGATTACGCGGCGGCTGCGGTCGCTGTCGGCAAGTTCGGAGCTGTTCCTGCAGTACATGCGGGACGTGATCAACGAAAAGCTGGTGCCGGCGGGGGTGAAGGTGTCGGGGAAAAAGACCAGGAAGGCGGCGTCTGCCGGTGTCTGACACCCACGTCAGTCGGTCTGCATCTTGAACCGCTGCCGCAGGGGTGTCAGACACCTTTTCTGCACGGGTGCCGGACACCCACGCCGGTGGCTACTGCACTGCGATCTTCGCTTCCTTCACCAGCTTGCCCCATTTGGCGCGTTCGGCTTCGATGTGCGCGGTGAAGTCCTGGGGCGAGCCGCCCGTGGCCTGCGCGCCCAGTTCGGTGAGCTTCTTGCGCACGGCCTCGTCGGCCAGGATCGCGTTGACCTCCTTGTTGAGCCGGTCCACCACGGCCTGCGGCGTGCCGGCGGGTGCGACCACGCCGGTCCAGGACAGGGACTCGTATCCCTTCAGGCCCGCCTCGGTCAACGGCGGGATCCCCGGCAGCACCGACAGCGGCGTGGTGCTGGTGACGGCCAGCGCCTTGACCTTGCCGGATTGCGCCAGCGGCACCGCCGACGGGGCGTTGTCGAAGATCATGTTGATCTGGCCGCCGACCAGGTCCACCAGCGCCTGGCCACTGCCCTTGTACGGCACGTGCATCAGGTCCACGCCCGCCATGTTCTTGAACAATTCGCCCGACAGGTGCGTGGAGCTGCCCGCGCCCGAGGACGCAAAGGAATACTTGCCGGGGTTGGCCTTGGCCAGCTTGATCAGGTCGTCCACACTGGACACCGGCATGTCGTTGTTTACGATCAGCACGTTGCTGATGGACGCGGTGTACACCACGGGCTTCAGGTCGCGGTCGGCCTTGTAGCCCGGGTTGTTGTACAGGAACTCGTTGATGGCCAGGATGCCTGTCGTGCCAAAGAGCAGCGTCTGGCCATCGGGCGGGGACTTGGCCACCATGGCCGCGCCGATGTTGCCGCCCGCGCCCGAGCGGTTTTCGACCACCACCGGCTGCTTGAGGGCCACCGCCAGCCGCTCGGCCAGGAGCCGTCCGATCACGTCCGTCGACCCGCCGGGCGCGAAAGGCACGACCAGCGTGACCGGGCCCTTCGGATAGGCGGTTTGCGCGCCCGAGGCCGTGGCCACGCAGGACAGCACGGCCAGCGCCGCGCCGGCCAGTTTCCACTTCTTCATTTTTTTTCCCCTTGATTTTTGGGTTGCTGGTGAAGCAACCCTGCCGATCATAGGGAGCGCAATCCTGCGCCACAAATGAGAAATTCCAGTGGATTAATCGGTGCAATCAATATATTCGGGAATGCCCGGATGCTTAGCCACGTTGCGGCCCGGCGCCGCGCAGCAGTTTGCCTGGGAGCTCGCCGGTGGCCTGTCCGCGTTCGAAGATCGGCCGGCCGTCGACCAGCGTGGCCGCGTAGCCATCGGCACGCTGCACCAGCCTGCGCCCGCCGCCCGGCAGGTCAAAGACCATTTC
The DNA here is from genome assembly GCF_001428165.1 of Achromobacter sp. Root170. Lineage (NCBI taxonomy): Bacteria > Pseudomonadati > Pseudomonadota > Betaproteobacteria > Burkholderiales > Alcaligenaceae > Achromobacter > Achromobacter sp. Root170. The sequence continues at coordinate 48,303 of NZ_LMHN01000016.1, read as the reverse complement.
CGGGCAGTGGACCTTCAGCGCATCGGGATCGATGACGTTGATGTCGGCCTTGTAGCCGGGCTGCAGCAGCCCACGATCGTGCAAGCCATAGACCAGCGCGGTGTCGCGGGTTTGCCGGCGAACCACGTGTTCCAGCGGCAATAGCGGGCCGCGGCGGCGGTCGCGCGTCCAGTGGCTGAGCATGAAGGTCGGCATGCTGACATCGCAGATGTAGCCGCAATGCGCGCCGCCGTCGGACAGGCTGTTCACGGTGTTGGCGTGCTGCATCAGCTGGTGCAGGTGATCCAGGTTTTCATAGGCGTAGTTGAAGGACGGGTAATAGAGAATGGCCCGCCCCTCGTTCTCCAGCATCAGGTCGTACACCAGCTCCAGCGGCGGGCGCCCGGTGCGCGCCGCCATGGCCGCCACGCTGTCTTCGGGTAGCGGTTCGTAGTCGGGATCCTGGCCCAGCCGGTAGATCTTGTGAAAACTGCTGAAGAGCGTTTCGGCCCGGCGGTCCAGCAGGCCACGCTGCTCGCTCATGATTTTTTGGCGAACCTGCGAATCGCGCAGCTGCGCGAGCTTTTCCGGCAGGGGCAGCGCGTGCAGCGCCTGATAGGTCGGATGGGCAATGAAGGGGTGCAGCGAGCTCTGCCAGGAGAACAGGATGCCGAGCGGCCGGCCACTGATGCCCGCCATGAGCGGCACGCCTTCGTCGCGCGCCTTGTCCAGCGTGCGCACGATCTGCTTCCAGACGTCTGGCGCGCCGTCGGTCTGCTGAAGGTTGAACAGCACCGGCAGACGATTGTGGCGGGCAAGCTGTTCCAGCCAGGGGATCTCGCCTTCCATCGCGGGATGGTTGGCCGTCATCTGGAACACGCCGTGGCCGACCTCCCCCATGACCGATCCCAGGGCGCTGATCTCTTCGCCGGTGGCGAATGTGCCCGGGGGATACTTGCGCTCGTCGTACTTGTGCAGGAACGTCCGCGACGTCGAAAAGCCGACCGCGCCTGCCTGCAAGGCGGCCCGCACAACCTCGCGCATGGCCAGCAGGTCCGCGGGAGACGCCTCGTCGTGATGAATGGCGCGATCGCCCATCACGTACGCGCGCACCGCGCTGTGCGGAATCTGCGCGCCGATGTCCAGCGCCTTGGGCCGCCGGTCCAGCGCGTCCAGGTACTCGGGAAAGGTCTCCCAGTCCCATTCGATGCCTTCCGACAGCACCGAGCCCGGAATGTCCTCGACGCCTTCCATCACCTTGATCAGCCATTCGCGCCGGTCGGGCTTGACCGGCGCAAAGCCCACACCGCAGTTGCCCATGATGGCGGTGGTGACGCCATGCCATGTCGACGGACTGAGATACGGATCCCATGTCGCCTGGCCGTCGTAATGGGTATGGATGTCGACCCACCCCGGCGTCACCAGCGCGCCCGCCGCGTCGATTTCTCGCCGCGCCGGGCCCGCCTTGCCCCCGGCCTGGACGATCGTGCCGCCGTCGATGGCCAGGTCGCCCACCCGGGCGCTAGCGCCCGAACCGTCCACCAGCGTGCCGCCGCGTATCACTACATCGTGCATCGTTGTCTCCCGGGGCCCGCGGGCCCGTCAGCCTTATTCCAATACCAGCCCGATCCGGCGGATCACGTCGCCCCACCGCTCGCTGTCGCGCTGCACGATGGCCGAGAATTCCTTTGGCCCCGCGCCGCTGACCTCGTTGCCCTGCGACAGGATGGTCTGGGTGATTTCAGGGGTCTCCAGCGCGGCGCGAAACACCTGGGCGATGCGCTCGGCCAGTGCGGGCGGCATGTCGCCCGGGCCGAAGATGCCTTGCCAGCCCACGATGTTCAGTCCCTCGATCCCCTGCTCTTCCAGCGTGGGCAGTTCTGGCAGTACGCTCAGGCGCCGGTCCGTGGCCGGGCCCAGCAGCTTGACCTTGCCGGCACGCGCGTTCTCGACCGCCGTGGCGGTGCCGTCGAAGTAAACCTGTACGTCGCCCGCCAAGAGCGCGCGGCTGGCGTCGGCGGTGCCTTTGTAGGGCACGTGGACGATGTCGGTGCCCGTCTTCATCTTGAGAATCTCGCCATTCAAGTGCGAGGTCGATCCGGCGCTGTACGAGGCGTAGTTGAGCTTTCCGGGATTTGCCTTGGCGTAGGCGATCAGCTCGGCCGTCGTGGAGAACGGCGTGTTGTTGTTGGCGACCAGCACGGTGGCCGATCTGACCGCCTGCAACACGGGCGTGAAGTCCTTGACCGGGTCGTACGGCAGCTTTTTGTAGAGGTGCGGATTCTGCGTGTGCGTGACCACGATGGTGTACAGCAGCGTATAGCCGTCCGGCTTGGCGCGCGCCACGTCCTGCGCGCCGATCATCGTGCCCGCGCCCGGCTTGTTGTCGATGATGACGGAAGCGCCCGTCTGCTGCGATACCTTGGCCGCCAGCATGCGCGCCAGCGAATCCGACCCCGACCCCGCCGGGAATGGCACGACCATGCGTATCGGCTTGCCCGCGGCGGGCCAGGCGTCGGGTTGCGGGGATGGCGCCGCGACGGCGGCCGTACAGGCCAGCATGCTCAGCGCGGCGGCCCAGCCCGCCAGATGGAAGATCGGCTTGCGGTTCATGTTGTCTCCTCCTGCGAGGTTGGCGTGTCGCGGGGCCGCGCAGCGCTCTGTGTCGTGTTTTCCCGGGTTCTTGCAGCGTTTTCACCGACCCGTGGTCAAGCTGTTTTAGTCTTGCAATTGACCCGAATCAATTGCATATTTGGCGCAATTCCGATGAGAAAAATACATGGGCCTGACGATCCGTTCGCTCCAGCACTTTTCCGTCCTTGCCGAAGAGCGGCACTTCTCTCGGGCGGCCCAGCGGCTGCATCTGACGCAGTCGGCGCTGACGCGCAGCATCCAGTCCCTTGAAGAGACGTTGGGGCTGGTGCTGGTGGATCGCGCGTCGATCGGCGTGACGCCGACGCAGGCGGGAAAAATGGTTCTCGATCGTTCGCGCCGCATCCTGGGCGAAGTCCTCGCCCTTCGGCGCGAGGCCGAATTGATGAGGGGCCATGACACGGGACGCGTGAGCTTCGGCGTCGGGGCCTTTCCGGCGGCGGGGTTTCTGTCGCCGCTGCTGGTCCGTCTGGCGCACGATCATCCCGGCCTGAGCGTGCATGTCGAGATCGAAAGCTGGCAGCGTCTGCTCGACAAGCTGTTGCAGGACAAGCTGGACTTTGCCGTGGCGGTGACGCACAGCCTGCCGCCGCCGGCGGACTTCATCGTGCGTGCGCTGCCGCCGCAGCACGGCGGCCTTTTCGTGCGGGCCGGACATCCGCTGCAATCGGCGCGAAAACCCAAGCTGCGCGCCGCCTTGGCGCAATATCGCCTGGCCGCCACCGACCTGCCGCAGCGCGCGCGGGAGTATCTGGCCAAGCTGTATCAGGTGGCGGGCGTGGATGAACTGCCGATTGCGTTTGAATGCGACAGCGTCAGCGCGCTGCGCGACGTAGCCGTGGGAAGCGACGTGGTGCTGTTCTGCACACGCGAGGCCATCGTCGCCGAACTGGCACAAGGAACGCTCGTGCCATTACCGCTGCCGTACCCGGCGTCAGGTCCGCTGACCTACAGCGTCATCCATCGCGCCCGGCGCAGCTTGTCGCCTACCGCGGAACGCATCATCACGTTGGTGCAGGCGTATCTGGCCGGCGAAGGGGGGGATGATGCGGCGCCGCCGCGCGGGCGGCGGCGAAGTGCCGGCGCGAAATCGACCGCGAAGGGCTGACACCCGCGCCGCATCACGACATTCAAGTCCCCGCGCCGGGTTCCTGTTCGCGCCGCTCGGCCGCTTCCTGCGCGGCGACGTCTTCCAGCTTGACCTGACTGGTGCTGCCATGCGTGGCAGCGCATTGGGCGGGATTCTGGGTGCTTTTGACACACTCAGCAAAAGCCAGCGCCGCGTCGACGGTCGCGAAGTGATACGAATGACCCTCGGCGAACGCGACCTTTCCTTCAACAGAACAATCCATGAGTGCCTCCAGGTTGCGCAAACACCCATCCTATCCGAGCCGGCAGGGAAAATCGACCTCCGCGGCGTCCAGCCGGCGCAGGACGGCGGTCAATTCACCCGCTGCGGCAACACCGCCCGCATCCAGCGCGACAGCGTCGGGCGGATGCGTTGGCTGTGCAGCAGCACGGCGCCAAGCACGCCGATGAATGCCCCGAGCGCCGTGTCCACGAAGCGCGCCTCGATCACGTCGACGGGATAGCCTTGCCCCAGATGCGGCGCCTCGGCCAGAAAGATGGTCAAGGGCGTGATCAGCGCCACCGCGCTGGCGTAATGGCGCACCACCAGCGTTTCGATGCCGAACGACAGCGCCATCATCACCAGGCTCAGCGTCCAGACATTGAGCGGCAGGCTGAGCAGCGCCCAGGCCACGCACAGGCCCACGGCGGTGCCCAGGATGCGGTGCATCTGCCGGCTCCACGCCGCGCGCAGGCTGGCGCCCTGGATGATCGCCAGGCAACTGACAGGCACCCAGTACGGCCGCTGCAGTTGCAGCAGTTCGGCCACCAGCAATGAGATGCCGACGAACAGCCCGATGATGACGGAGTCGTACACCACGAAATCGAACGTGGGCTTGGGCAGTTCGACATGCGGCGGCGGCGGGGCAACGCGCGTCATGTGCAGCGAATACGCAAAGGCCACCAGGCAGGCGACCAGACAACCCAAGGCCACCATGCCCACGCGCAATGGCACGTCTTCGATGGTGCCCGGCGTGTAGGCGGCGATCGCCGTGGCCATGATGAAAAACAGGCTGCCCGGCGGGCCCAGGCGATAACAGCGGCACACCATGTTCACCACCATCGCGATCAGCGTCAGCGCCGCGATCGTGGCGGTCGGCCAGAACTGCGTCAGCGCGCCCAGCGCATAGCAGGCGACCATGCCGAAGGATGCCGCCAGCAGCATCATCATGCGGATCTGCAACGAGGCGTTGGGCAGGCTCAGGAACACCATGCCGCCCAGGCTGGACATCAGTCCGTAATCCATGCGCACGAAATACGCGCCCACCATCAGCGGTAGACCGGACGACAGCGCGGCGGCCAGCGGCATTTCCCAGCGGCGGTCGCTGGCATTGACCCGGGTCAGCTCGGTCCAGGTGCCGTGCAACTGCTCCTTGACGAAGGCGAACGGGCGCCTCGGGCGGTCGTCTGGACCTGCGGGGTCGTCATGTCGATTCATAGGCTGGCGTGGCGGTGTGGCGTTTTCCGGCCGCTGGCGGCCGAGAAGCAGGCGGCAGGCCGGGCATGCCCGATTCTATCCCCATCAAATTCCGCCTCCCGGATTTAACGGGAATTCCCTGATTCTCCCTCCCGGACCCACTGGTACTATGCGCCGCACTTCAGCCTTCGGCTGAACGATAAACATGCGCCATGCGGCGCGGAGACACCATGAAAGCACTCAAACTGGCTGCGGCAGGAACCGCCTTGTTCATTTCGTCCTGGACCGCCCACGCCGGCGCGACCTTCGAGGCGGTCAAGAGCAAGGGCTTCGTACATTGCGGCGTATCCACGGGCGTCGCGGGCTTTTCCGTGAACGACAGCAAGGGCGGCTGGATCGGCCTTGACGTCGACCTGTGCCGCGCGCTGGCCATCGCTCTGTTCGGCGACGCCTCCAAGGCCAAGATCCAGGCGATCAGCGCGGTCCAGCGCTTTACCGCCCTGCAATCCGGCGAAGTCGACGTCCTGACCCGCAACACCACGCTCACCCTGACCCGCGACACGACGCTGGGCCTGATCGGCGTGGGCGTGAACTACTACGACAGCCAGGGCATCATGGTGAACAAGTCCCTGGGCGTGAAGAGCGCCAAGGAACTGGAAGGCGCCACCGTCTGCGTGCAGCCCGGCACCACCACCGAACTGAACCTCGCGGACTGGTTCCGCTCGCAGAACGTGAACTTCAAGCCGGTCGTCGTGGAGCGCCTGGACGAGATCATCCGCGCCTTCGCCGTGGGCCGCTGCGACGCCTTCACCGGCGACAAGTCGCAATTGGCCGCCGCGCGCAGCAACCTGGAGAATCCGGAAAAGTACGACATCCTGCCGGAGAACTTCTCCAAGGAACCGCTGGGCCCGATGGTTCGCCAGGGCGACGAGCAATGGTTCAACCTGGTCCGCTGGACCATGAACGCCATGCTGGAAGCCGAGGAATACGGCGTCACGTCCAAGAACGTGGACGAGATGCTGAAAAGCACCAACCCGAACATCCAGCGCCTCTTGGGCGTGACGCCGGGCATGGGCAAGAATCTGGGCGTCGATGACAAGTGGGCCTACAACATCATCAAGACCGTCGGCAATTACGGCGAGAGCTTCGAGAAGAACCTGGGCCCGAACAGCCCGCTGAAACTCGAGCGCGGGCTGAATGCGTCGTACCGCAACGGCGGGCTGATGTACGGCTGGCCGGTGCGCTGATAATCGGGCCGCAAGGCCCAAAACGACTCCCCTAGGGTAAGCCGCAATTTGCGTGCTCTCGCGTGGCCCGTACCGTACGAGAAATATGTTTATCGTACAAAGTTCGGATCACATTTTTTGGAGCAGCACGTGAAGCAGTAGGTCTATAACCCAAGGGGAAGTCGTCATGAAACGTCGTAGTGCGTTGAAGCTGATGGGGGCCGCCGCCGGCCTGCACCTTACCGGCGCAAGCTGGGCACAGAGCGGGCCGTATCCGTCCCGCGTCATCAAGATCATCGTCTCTTCCACACCAGGCAGCGCCACCGACCTTGCAGGACGGCTGGTGGGCGACCTGCTCTACGCCAAGTACGGCCAGAGCGTGGTGATCGAAAACCGCGCCGGCGCGGGCGGGGTCATCGGCATGCAGGCGGCCGCTGCCTCACGGCCTGACGGCTACACCCTCACCACCGGGGGCCTGGGCCACAACGTGCTGCCGCCCGCCACGCTGCGCGGCCTGCCGATCGACATCCCCACCGCGCTTCTTCCCATCGCTCAGGTGGCCGAGTTCGTCAACGCCCTGGTCGTGCGCGTGGACCACCCCGCCAACACGGTGCCTGAACTGATCGAACACCTGCGCTCCACCAAGCGCAAGCCGCTGTATGGCAGCAACGGCGTCGGCAGTTCGTCGCAGATGACGGCCGAGCTCTTTGCCATGCGCACCGGGTTGAAGTTCGACCATGTGCCGTACAAGGGCGCCAGCGAGGCGCTGGTCGGGACGGCCAATGGCGACCTGGATCTCTGTTTCATGAACCTGCCGCCCACGCTGCCGATGGTGGACGGCAAGCGTCTGAAGGCATTGGCTGTGACCAGCGCCTACCGCGCGCGCCAGCTGCCCAACGTGCCGACCATGCAGGAACAGGGCATGAAGGACTTCGACGTGACGAGCTGGCTGGGCATGTATGCGCCCGCACAGGTTGATCCGGCGATCATTGCGCAGCTGTCCAACACCATCGTCACGGGACTGGCCGCGCCGGAATACCAGACCCGCATCATCAACGCCGGCTTCGAACCCAAGCTGCGCGACGCGGCGCAGTTCCAGGCGTTCTCCAAGGCGGAACTCAAGCGCTGGACCGAGGTCGCGCAGCAGGCGGGGATCGTGGTGGATTACGGCGGGAAACAGGGATAAGGGGCCGCGAAGGCGGGGCTGCCTCGGCGGCCCTACCTAGGCGGCCCCACCTTGCGGGCCTTCGTTCATTGGCCCGTTGCTTTGCCTGGCGGACGCGTCAGGCGCGCGCCTGCCAGACCTCGGGGTTGACCATCGCCTGCGGCGCCTTTCCGCCCAGTGCATCCATCAGGTTGGCCACCGCCAGGTCGATCATCGCGCGCCGCGTCTCGTGCGTGGCGCTGCCCACGTGTGCCTGCAGCACCACGTTGGGCAAGGCGCACAGCGGGCTGTCGGCCGGCAGGGGTTCCTGCTCCATCACATCCAGCCCCGCACCCGCGATGGTGCCGGCGCGCAGCGCTTCGATCAGCGCCGCCTCGTCGATGACCGGGCCGCGCGCCGTGTTGATCAGGTAGGCCGTTGGCTTCATCAAGCCCAGCTCGCGCTTGCCGATGGAATGGCGTGTTTCCGCGGACAGGGGGATGTGCACGCTCAGCACGTCCGACGACTTGAAGAGTTCGTCGCGCTCGACATAGGTGGCCAGGCCTTCGGCCTGTGGATCTTCGCGGCGGTTGTGATAGATGACCTTCATGTCGAAGGCCTGCGCCGCGCGGGCCACGACACGGCCGATGCGGCCCATGCCCAGCAGTCCCAGCGTCTTGCCGCGGATGTCCCGCGTCAGCGGGAACGCGCCCTTGGTCCAGGCGCCGCTGCGCACGAAGGCGTCGCCCGCCACCAGATTGCGCGACAGGCACAGCATCAGGCCGATCGTCACGTCGGCCACCGCGCCATCCAGCACGCCGGGCGTGTTGCAGATCAGCACTTTGCGCTGTGTGGCGGCCGCCAGATCGACGTTATCGAATCCCACGGCGAAGTTCGAGCTGACCTTCAGCGCGGGCAAGGCGTCCAGCAAGGCTTGATCGACCTTGGTGCGCACCGTGCAGACCATGCCTTCGATATTCGCGCGCGCATCCGCGCCCAGCACCTCGGCCGGATTCTGTCCGGTGGGCACTTCGACGATTTCGCAACGCGCGGCTAGCTGCTCGCGCAGATCGGGTGGCACGGGCGCGGAGACGATGACTTTGGGTTTTTGATTCATGGGGGCTCCAGAGGGTTCAGGGTTCGATTGCTTCGACGTCGGTGGCAAACACCTGCTGCTCACCGGCGTCGACCAGCGCGGGTTCGGCGGGATGGTCCAGGTACCGGACAATCAGCCAGAAGCCGTCCTGCGGGTTCTCGACGATCTCGGCCAACGCGCCGCCCGCCATGCGCACGCGCACGCCGGGTTGCAGATCGACGAGGTTGATGGATTTGTTGTCGGCCATGCGGTTGCTCCTTGGGGTTCGGACGCGCTGGCTACAGCTCGAGCTGCGATGACGGCACGCGTACGCGGATGCCGTCCAGTTCGGGCGTCATGATGACCTGACAGGACAGGCGGCTGGTCGGGCAGCGCTCGGGCACCACTTCGAGCAGCGCTTCCTCGGCCATGCCGGGCGGCTCCAGCCGCGCGTGCCAATCGGCATCCACCTGCACGTGGCAGGTGCCGCAGATGGCGCCGCCGCCGCATTCGGCGACGATGCCTTCCAGGCCATCGCGCCGCGCGGCTTCCATCAGCGACCAGTCATCGGGCACATCCAGCACCTGTTCGGCGCCATCGGGCAGTTCAAATATCGCAACGGGCATGTTGTCTCCAGAAGGTTTGATCACGCCGTGGCCGCAGCCACTTCGGGCGCGCCGATGCGCGGCACGCCCTTGATGAACTCCACCGGGCTATCGACCGCCTCGATCGCGGCCAGACGGCCGTGCTGATAGCGCTCGACGAGCCATCCCTTGGCCGTGGGCAGCAATACATCGCGGCAAGGCACGGCCGGATCGACCAGTCCGGCCATCTGCAGACGGCGACCCTGTTGTTCGGACCAGAACGTCGGCGGGCGCGACGCGGGCGGCGCCTTGCCCGCGATGGCGGCGGCCGCCGTGCGCGCCTGTGCCAGCGCGTTCTGCACGCTTTCAATCCGGGCATAGCGCTGCAGCTCGCCCCGAAAGGCGCTGGCGCAGTCCCCGATGGCGTAGACGTCGGGCGCCGACGTCCGGCAGCATTCGTCCACGACCACGCCGTCCAGGCAGATGAGTCCCGCCGCCTCGGCCAGCGACGTCTCGGCCACCGCGCCAATCGACACCAGCACCAGGTCGGCATCGATGGCCTCGCCCGTTGCCAGATGCGCGCGCCATCCGGATGCCGTGCGTTCCCAGCGCTGAACCGCAGCGCCGTGACGGATCTCGATGCCGGCCTCGCGGTGCAGGTCGCCCAGCCGCGTGGCCGTGGGCTCGGACACCTTGCCCGCCATCACGTTGCCGCCCTGCTCCAGCACCAGCACTTGCGCGCCCAGCTTGCGCGCCGAGCAGGCCGCTTCCAGTCCCAGATATCCGGCGCCGACCACCAGCAGCCGGATGCCCGGCCGCAGCGCCTCGCGCAGCCGGTGCGCGTCGTCCAGGCCGCGCACCGAGAACACCTGTTCGCCTGCCACGTCGGCAATGCCGCGAGCGCTGGCGCCCGTGGCAAGCACGCAATGCTCATACGCCACGACGCGGCCCGACGCCGTGCACAGCGTGTGCGCCGCGGTATCGATGGCGGCCACCGGGTCGCCCGCCACCACGATTACGCGCGACTTTTCGTAAGCGCTGCCCGCACGCAACGCGATGCGCTCGGCGCTGGTCGAACCGGTCAGCAGGGCCTTGGACAGCGGCGGCCGTTCGTAGGGTGCATGCGTTTCGGCGCCAAAGAGCGCCACGTCGCCTTCCACCCCAGCCGCACGCAGGGCCCACGCACACTCCACGCCCGCATGTCCCGCACCGATGATGGCGGTGTGAACCCGCTGCAGGGCCGATGTCGTTTCCATGATGCTCAGGCTCCGAATTTCAGGGAGATGCTGGCCTTGGTGGCGACCTGCTTCCAGCGCGCAAGTTCGGCGCGGTTCAGTTCCGCAAACGCATCCGCTCCCGTGGCCCTGGGCTCAAAGCCCGCGGCGCTCAAGGTTTCCACCGACTGCGGCAGCGCCATGCCTTCCTGCAGCGCCGCGCTCAGCGTCTGCACCACCTCGGGCGGCATGCCAGCCGGGCCATACAGTCCCAGCCAGCTCGTCACATCGAAATCCGCCACGCCTTGCTCGGCCATCGTCGGCACTTCCGGCAGCTGCTTGCTGCGATAGCTGCTGGTGACGGCGATCGGGCGAATCGACCCTTTGCGGATCAATCCCATCACCGGCGGCAGATTGCTGAAACTGAAGTCCAGGTTGCCGTTGACCACGTCCACCAGCATCTCGCCGCTGCCCTTGTAGGGCACGTGCAGCAGATTGGTGCCGGTGTGCTGCGCAAAGAACGCGGTGGTCAGGTGCACCGACGAACCGATGCCGTTGGAGCCGTAGTTCAGGCCATCCTTGCTGCGCTTGCGCGCCGTGGCGATCAGGTCGTCGACGCTGCGTATCGGCGAGTCGGCCCGCACGATCAGCACGTTGATGAATTCGGCCATCTGCGCGATCGGCGTGAAGGCGCGCGACGTATCGAGCGGCAGGCCGGTCACCGTGGCCATCGGCAGCACCATGCCGCCCAGCCCATTGAGCAGCAGCGTGTAACCGTCCGCCGGCGCGGAAGCCACCTGCTGGCTGCCGATCATGCCGTTCGCACCCGGCCGGTTCTCCACCACCACCGGCTGACCAAACTTGCGCGTGAGGATTTCTCCCGCCAAACGCCCCGCCACGTCCGTGACGCCGCCCGGCGGATACGGCACGATCAGGCGGATCGGCTTGCTCGGATAAGCGGCGCCGGCGCCCCACGACACTCCCGCCGCCGACATCGCGGCCGCGCTGGCCATGGCCTTCAGTACAGTACGTCTTTGCATGCTGCAACTCCAGGTATGGGCGAGCGCGTCCTGTCGGCGGTCAGGCCCCGAGTGGAAGGAAAACCATCGAATGCCGGCAGAAGGGCCGGCTCCGGCAACGGCGCTAGAAGAAGATCGTCAGCGCCTTCGACAAGAGGACGTTCTGGTCCAGGTGAATTTCGCGCGACAGAATGGTGAAGCGCCCGTCGCGCCTGCGCAGCACGTCCTCGCGCTTGCCCACGAACAGGTTCACTTCGGACTGCAGGCGGTTCTGGTAGATCAGAAAGCGTGAACGCACCCGCACCAAGTCGCCGCCGCCGTCGTCCGGCGTCACGTCCAGCACGCGGATGTTGGTCACCAGATGCGATACGCGCGAGGCCGGCTCTTCGGCCCAGTGAATACCCGTCTTGATCTGCGCCACGCGCTGGCGCAGCGTATCGATACCTTCGTCGAACCACGCCGCGTCCTGCTTGCCGGAGTATTCCTGCGCCATCGCGTCGCGGCGCACGTTGCGCGTGAGGGGCATGCGGTACGTGATGTCCTCGTCCAGCAGGCCCAGCCACTTGTCGAACTCACGATGGTCCAGCAGGTCGGCCTCGAAATGCAGGAAGCGATGCGCCTCCCACCAGAGCAGCATGTCGTCCACGCTGTCGTCCTGCGCCACGGGCGGCGCGTTTTCCACGGTTGCGTTCATGCCGCCTCCTCCAGGCGCACCGCGCCCGCCATCAGTTGGTCCCATGACAGGCCGTTCATGAACTGCGCCCAGCGCCGGTAGTAGATGCGGGCGTTTTCCTCGGTGTATTCACCGTTGACCGCACAGCCCGGGATCTCGGGCACGTCCTGCCGGTGACCCACGCCCATCTGGTAATTGAAGTACAGCTCGCGCGACATCGCGCCCATGCTGGCCTCGGTGGCGCCCGTCCAGTTCTCCATGTCGTCCGATTCCGTCATGCCGCCCGGGCCGGAGTAGCGCAGGAAGTAATGGCGCGCCGCTTCCTTGACCGCTTCGGGCGCGTCCTTGTCCACCAGGTACATGCGCCACATCTCCATCTCGGTCGAACTGATCGGATGAAACACCGCCAGCGTGCGCGGCTGACGGCCGTGGAAGGACATATTCGGGAAGATCGTGCCCACGCTGGTCTGCACGCGCATCGCCGAGCCCAACGTGCGCTCGCGGTGTTCGTGGATCTCGCGGTAGTACGCCTCGACTTCCGGATAACGCGCGTATTGCGGCGCGTACGGCCCTTCCTCGTAGAACGGCAGCCGGCCCAGCAGTCCGTGGCCCAGTTCAGGAAAGCAGATTGCCGAGCGCGTGGCGGATGCATCGCGCCGCCCCTTGCCGCCGCCCGGGCCGATGCCCACGATGTCCACGGATCGGTGGCTGATGTCGTGATACAGGTCGCCAATGAAATTCTCGGGCGCGAATTTCCAGTTGCACTTCACGCGCCACTTCTGCACGCCGCCGATCACCTCGGAGCCGCCCGGACTGCCGTTGCGATGGTCCAGCGCCGCGTCCAGATACAGCCGCATGTTGCCGATGTAGTCCAGGAACGGCGGCGCGTTGGGATCCCACGTTGCCCAGATGGCGCCCTTGTAGTTCACCACCTGCGCCACCGTTTTCAGGCCCCATTGCTTCTTGTCCAGTTCGCCCTTGTAGTGCGTGGCGTGGCCGGGCACGCCGACCAGCTCGCCGGGCCGTTCCACCAGCTTGCCGTCGGTGGAAAAGCTCCAGCCGTGGTACGGACAGGTAAACGTCCGGTTATTGCCGTGGTCGTAGCGGCACAGCTTCATGCCGCGATGCGCACAGCTGTTCAGCATGACCTGAATTTGCCCCTGCCGGTCGCGCGTCAGGATCACGGATTCCGTGCCCATGCGCGAAACAAAGTAGTCGTCCGGTTTGGGCACCAGGCTTTCGTGCCCCACGAACAACCACGCGCGCGAGAAGATCTGCTTCAGTTCCTGCTGGAAGATCTCTTCGTCCACGAAGATGGACCGGCTGACCAGTCCCTCGTCGGCGCGCACCAACTCATCGATCGTCTTCTGACCCATCACCACTTCCCCTTGGAGGATGCCCTTAGTGGGCGCCTACGGCTTGTCGGCCGTGGCCGCCGCTGTACGCAGACGTGCTTCCGTGTTGTCGACGTGCGTGCGCGCGTGCTGCCGTGCAAGTTCCACGTCGCCCTTCTCGATGGCGGCAAACAGCGCCTCGTGCTCCTTTTGCGCCTGCGCCCCGCGCCCTGCGATCTTGGCCGACCGCGAACGCGACACGCGCAGGTTCTTTTTGAGCAACACCGCCAGGAAATCGAAGAAATTCAGATAGTGTTCATTGCGCGTCGCACGCGCCACGCAGCGGTGGAACTCCATGTCGGCATCGACGCCCACCGCTACATCTCCGGACGCAATCGCGTCGGCCATCTTGCGCAGCGCCAGCCGCATGGCGGCCAGATCGTCCTCGTCACGCCGGGCCGCCGCCAACGGCGCGGCCTCGATCTCGAAGCCCCGGCGCAATTCCACGATACGCAGCACCTGATCCGCATCGCCAATGTCCGCGGCCTGCATGCGCAACACCGACGGCCGCGCCGTCTGCATGACGGTCAGCCCGCGGCCCTGCTTGCTCTGCACGATGCCATCGCCCTTCAGGCGGGAAACCGCTTCGCGCAGCACGGTGCGCGAAACGCCAAGCCGGGTGGCGATGGTCTGCTCTGGGGGCAGCACCTCACCGACCTGGTAATCGCCGCTGGTGATCTCGTCCAGCAGCATCTCGGTCACACGATCCGTCAGATTGGGCTCCGACGTAAACGGCACGACCGCGTCTTTTTTCAACAGTACTCGGGAAGCTGAATCAGGCATAGGAAGTCTCGTCCGAAAACGTGCATCTCATTGCCAGCCCGCGTTGCCTCGGCTGTGGACACGCCCGGGGTGGGGTGTGTTGAAAATACGATAATCGTATAAGGATATGAGGGGGTATTAGGGGAAGTGCGGGGGTGTGCCCCCTTCGCGCTTACCGTCTGTGACCCGGGGCCGCATCACTCCCCGTTTATGATGCCGGGGTAGCGAGTTCACGCGAATGCGTTACTCTCCCCTCCCCAAATCAGTCTGCAAGGAGTTCCCCTCATGGCACAAGCCTCCGCCCGTCACATCCTCGTTTCCACCGAAGCGAAGGCCAACGAACTCAAGACCGCCATCGAGAATGGCGCTGACTTCGCCCAGCTCGCCAAGGAAAACTCGAGCTGCCCGTCGAGCCGCGACGGTGGCAACCTGGGTACCTTCGGCCCGGGCCAGATGGTCAAGGAATTCGACACCGTCGTGTTCAGCGCCCCGGTCGGCCAGGTGCAAGGTCCGGTCAAGACGCAGTTCGGCTACCACCTGGTTGAAGTGACCAGCCGCAAGGACTAAGTCCTCGAAGCCGTTCGGCAAAAGCCGCCGCCAGGAGCGATCCTGGCGGCGGCTTTTTTTCGTGCTCCGGCCGCGTGAATGGCACGCTGCAGCGCAGCACCGGATTCCCTATCAATTGATAATTTCTGTTCAGGTGACAGGACCCGAAGCCCTGCGACAGAATGGCCCACACCCGGAGGAGACAGCCGGGGCCATAAAGATCCGTAGCGACATATTCACAGCGGCAACCTGCCGCGCGCCAGAGGCCCATGAAACAGTCCAGGAAGGTCATCATCACCTGCGCCATCACCGGTTCGGTCCATACGCCGTCGATGTCGCCCCATCTGCCCGTCACGCCTGAAGAGATCGCCCGGTCGGCGCTTGATGCCGCCAAGGCGGGTGCGGCGATCGTGCACCTGCATGCGCGTCAGCCGGACACGGGGCAACCCACCCAGGATCCGGCGCTGTACGCGCAGTTCCTGCCGCGTATCAAGGAAGCATCGAACGTGGTGGTCAACATCACGACGGGCGGATCGCCGGTGCTGCCGATTGCCGAGCGCATGGCGCCGGCGTTGCAATTCAAGCCGGAAGTGGCGTCGCTGAACATGGGGTCGATGAACTTCGGGATGTACGAGCTGCTGGAGCGGTTCAAGACGTTCAAGCAGGATTGGGAGCGGCCGTATCTGGAGGGCAGCAACGACCTGATCTTTCGCAACACGTTCAAGGACATCGAGCACATCCTGTCGTCGTGCGGCGATAACGGCACGCGCTTTGAGATCGAGTGCTACGACATCGGCCATCTTTATACCGCCGCGCATTTCGTGGACCGCAAGCTGCTCAAGCCGCCGTTTCTGATCCAGTCGGTGTTCGGCATCCGCGGCGGCATCGGCACGCACCCCGAGGACGTGATGACGATGAAGCGCACGGCGGACCGGCTGTTCGGCGACGACTACATCTGGTCGGTGCTGGCCGCCGGCCGCAAGCAGACGCCGCTTGCGACGATGGCGGCGACGATGGGCGGGAACGTTCGCGTGGGCCTGGAGGATTCATTGTGGGATGGGCCCGGAGAACTGGCGAAGTCCAACGCGGACCAGGTACGCCGCATCCGCCGCATTCTGGAAGACCTGTCCTTGCAGATCGCCACGCCGGACGACGCGCGCGAGACGCTGCAACTGAAGGGCCGCGACCACGTCGCGTTCTGAACACACACATCCACGTAGTGGGGAGACAAGACATGAAAAAGACGTTGCGCGCGACGGCATTGGCCGCGCTGTTGGGAATGGCAGGTGCGGCACAGGCCGATGACGGCGTTATCCGAATCGGGTTCATCACGGACATGTCCGGGCTGTCCGCGGACGCCGACGGACCTGGCGGCGTCGAGGCGATCAAGATGGCGATCGCGGACCTGGGCGGCACGGTGGCTGGAAAGAAGGTGGAGGTACTGGTTGCGGATCACCAGAACCGGGCCGATATCGCGTCGTCCCGCGCGCGAGAATGGCTGGACCAGCGCGGGGTGAACATGCTGATCGCGGGCGCGAATTCGGCGGCGGCGCTGGCGATGGCGAAGGTGGCCGAGGAAAAGAAAACGCCGTTCTTCGTAGTGAGCGCGGGTGCGTCCGAACTGACGAACGCGCAATGCACGCCCTACACCGTGCACTACGTGTACGACACGGTGTCGCTGGCGCGCGGTACGGCGCGCGCGATGATGAAGGAAGGCAACAAGGATTGGTATTTCCTGACGGTGGACCACGCGTTCGGCCATGCGCTGGAGCGCGATGCATCCAAGGTGGTGCAGGCCGACGGCGGCAACGTCAAGGGCCGGGTGCGGCATCCGCTCAACACCGCGGACTTCTCGTCGTTCATCCTGCAGGCGCAGGCCTCCGGCGCGCAGGTGCTGGGCTTGGCCAATTCCGCCAGCGACACCAGCAATGCGGTCAAGGCGGCCAACGAATTTGGCCTGACGCCCAAGATGAAGATCGCCGGCCTGCTGGTGCTGATCACCGACGTGCACGCGCTGGGCCTGCCGGCGGCGCAGAACATGTATTTGACGACCGCATGGTACTGGGACCAGGACGACGCGTCGCGCAAGTGGGCATCGCGCTTTGAGGCCGTGATGAAGAAAAAGCCCTCCATGCTGCAAGCCGGCGACTATTCCGCCGCGACGACATACCTGAAGGCGGTGGAAGCCACCAAGAGCACCGACGGCGACACCATCATGAAGTGGCTGAAGGCCAATCCCGTGAACGACTTCTTCGTCAAAGACGGCAAGATCCGCGCGGACGGGCTGATGGTGCACGATATGTTCCTGATGCAGGTGAAGACGCCTGCGGAATCAAAGGCGCCTTGGGACTACTACAAGCTGGTGGCGCGTGTGCCAGGCACCCAGGTGTATACGTCCCCCGAGGAATCGACCTGCCGCCTGATGAAGCCCTGAAGCCCTGACGCCATGAATCAATCCGGAAATCCCATGACGACACCCGAGGCGATCGCCGCCCTTCCTGTTGACCTGTCTGGAAAGCGCGTCATCGTGACCGCGGGCGCGTCCGGCATCGGCGCCGCGCTGGCCGACGCCTTTGCAGAACGCGGCGCCCGCGTTCACTTGTGCGACGTCGATGAACAGGCGCTGGCCAGTTGCCGGCACCCGTGGGCGCGCGCGGACGTGGGCAGCCGCGATGAGATCGACCGCTACATGCAGACCGCGCTAGCGCATCTGGGCGGGCTGGACGTGCTGGTGAACAACGCCGGCATTGCCGGGCCCACGGCAGGCATCGCCGACATTACCGCACAAGAGCTGGATGCCACGCTGGACATCAATCTGGCCTCGCAGTTCCACACCGTGCGACACGCGTTGCCCGCGCTGCGCGCGTCGGGCGGCGGCAGCATCATCAACATCAGCTCAGTGGCGGGACGGATGGGCTTGCCCATGCGCACGCCGTATGCGGCCACCAAATGGGGCGTGGTGGGGCTGACGCGTTCGCTCGCGATGGAGCTCGGGCCGCTCAACATCCGCGTCAATGCACTACTGCCGGGGCTGGTGGCCGGGCCGCGCATCGACCGGGTGATTGCCGCTCGCGCCAAGAACATGGGGTTGTCCGTCCAAGAGCAGACACGGCTGGAGCTGTCGGGCGTCAGCCTGCGGCAGTTCGTGCGCGCCGCTGACATCGCAAACATGGCGCTGTTTCTCGCAAGCCCTTACGGGGCCATGGTCAGCGGCCAGGCAATCAGCATCGACGGCGATCTGCAATCGCTGCCGTGGCAGCCGCCGGCGCAATAAGCCCTCGACGCAATTCCCGCTATTGCAGCAACGCGATTGTCTCTGCATACACGCCCTGCCGCCGCGCCTGCGCCGTGGATCGCAGGGCGTCCAGCAGGCGCGCGGTCAGCTCGTTGTTGCGGGACTCGGTGCGGGTGATCAACAGGAAATCGAACCATTGCCGCGAGGCGAGCGGCACGGCCACCAGATCCGGGAACGACGTCACGATGTCGGACGCGGACAGCGCGTTGACCAGGCTGATGCCCTTGACGGCGCGCACCGTGCCGGGCAGCAGCGACATATGCGCCTGCATGCCGGAGCGCAACAGCAACGAATCGGCGATGTCACCCTGCGCCACGACATAGTCGGACCACAACGGCTTGACGTAGGTGTCCGGCGGAATATCTAGCACCGTGATGGCGTCGCGCCCGGCCAGCGGATGTTCGCGATGCGCGATCGCCATGACGTCCGCACGCAGGAATGGCGTGAACGTCAGCCGCGTGCTGTCCCGGCCGACAGCGCCCAGGCCGAAGTCGGCGCGCATGGTTTCCACGGCGCTGATGACCTGCATGGACGACTCGACGTCGATGGAGAACGGGCGCGTGCCATTGATGTCCAGATAACGGCGCACTGCGTCGGGCGCGTAGCCCAGCGCCAGCGCGGGTGACGAGGCGATGCGCAGCCCGCGGCCGCCGAACTGTTCGATGCTATGCAGGGCTTCGTCGATGCGCACCAGTTCGTCCAGCACGAACTTGGCTTCGCTGTAGAGATACTGCCCCGCTTCCGTCGGACGCAGCGTCTTGTGCGACCGGTCGAACAATTGAACGCCCGTGGCGCTTTCCAGGCGCGATATCGCGTGGCTGATGGCGGGCTGCGTCAGGTGCATGGCCAGCGCGGCCTGACGCGTCGAGCCGGTCATGACGACGGCGTAGAAGATTCGCAGGTCGTGGATGTTGAAGTTGCGCTTCATGCGGCGCGCCTATTGTGGCGTGGGTGGCGATTTGGGCTGAGACTTTAGCGGCGGCTTCGGTGGCACCTTCGGTGGCACCTTCGGCGCCGCTTTGGGCGCGTTCATGCCGCCAAACGCAAACAGCCCCATCTGCGCCCCGGTCGCGCGTGCCAGATAGTCGTTCTTCAGCTTGTCCCGGTCGCCGAACAGCGCCCCGGCATCGGCGCCCTGCGCCGCGCGGTTCTTGTCGATGTCGTTCTGGCCATCGTGCATGCCCTCTTGCAGCGCGCGCCGCAAAGCGGGGTTGAGCGTGGCGGTGTCGTAGTCCTCGCCGGGGCGCAGGCCCAGGGTGGCCATGCGTTCGCGCAACGCGGCCTCGGACTTGTGTGCCGGTGCGAACCGCAGCAGGAAGGCCAGTTCGTCATAGAACTCGAGCGACGAATACATCTGCGCGCGCGGAACCGGCGCCTTCCATTCCACCTTGGCAGGGGCGGCGGGCGCGACCCGGTTGCGGAACGCCGATAGCGGCTGCACCTTGAAGCGCGCCTGGATGCGCTTGGCGTTTTCCTGGTCGGCGGGATTGAACCGCTGCGTGCGCGCCACCAGCGTGGCAAGCTGCGTCTCCGACCGAATCACCTTGGTGATGCCCGGGGGCACCTTGCCTTTCCAGGAGGGCCCCGCCACGAGAAAGACGCCACCGCCCAGGCCGCGCGAGCCCAGGTCGCCGATGTGGTGCATGTACAGGTCCATGACCTGCAACGAGGCGTCGCGCCGCTTTTCGACGCGGGGCACGAAGACGACGACGGGTTCGGCGCGCAGGTCCAGGGCGGCGTAGGAATACAGATAGGCGGGGTCCAGGCCAGCCGCGGCAGCGGACGCGGTGCCGACCGGATTGATGCTATTTACCGGCCCCTTGTATTGCGCCCCCTGCTTGTCCAGGCTGTAGGCATACATGGCCTGGTAGCTGGCGACCATGGGCGCGCCGTAAAGGTAGGATTCGCGCGCGATGCCACGCGCCTGTTGCGCGGTGAGGCCCTCGATGCCGACAGACTGCCCGGCAGCGGCGTCGTGCGACGGGACCGCACAGCCGGACAAGACGCCCGCCACGACGATGGCGGCAACCAGCCCCATGAACGGACGGCAGGCGGCGCGGCAAAATCCGGTGCTAATCTGGCGGTGGCGCATTCAGGGCTCCGACATGACGGGATGGCGCAGGCGCCCGAGGGCGGCGGCGGATTGCGCCAGGGCTCGAATTCCGGGGGATTCTGTCATATTTCCCCGGCATGTAGAAGTAACAGTGCACCACCACGGTGCGACAGGAAAGACACAGCAGCATGCCAACGCAAGACCCCAGCATGACCGGTCCGGACGGAGAGGCGTTCAACATTCGCGCGTCGTCGTACTTCGTGTTGCAGGCCGTGCACCGCTGCACCGCTTGCAACACGCTGTCGCGCGTGACGGCGCTGGCCGTGCCGCCCGGCCACGAAAGCACCGAGGGCGACCTGGAACTGGATGAGGACGACGCGGATAGCACGGGACTGGATCCGCTGGCGTTTCAGGACTGGCTGTTCGGACCCGCGCAATGGCAGTCGATGCCAGGTCCGGCCATGATCTCGTCGACACGGGCTCTTGCGCCCGACGTGGCGCAGACGCTGCATACGCTTGCGCCGACCTACCGCCAGAACCCCGCCCGGTCAGGGGAATGGTGCAATTTCTGCGAGCATTGCGATCACCCCATCTGGGATGGCGCGTTGTACCCGACGCCGGGACAGGCATTCTGTCCGCCCGATGCCGATGCCGCCGCACACATATCGGCGCAACGGGTCGACGCGCCGTTCGCGGCGTTTTTCGGCATGTGCTGGACGGACAGCTACCGCAACAAGTGGCCCTTGTTCGCGCGCCTGGGATTCGCGTGCAGCGAGGGGGACTGATTCCCCCGCCCTCGTGGCGCAATGTCAGGCGCTTTGCAGCAGATCCTGAGGCACTTCCAGTTGCCGCGGGGGGATGGCCGCGAAGGCGCTTTCCGTGGTGCTGGCGTCCGTGGTCAGGTGCTGGATCAGGTCGACCGTGGTGGATCGGCGGGTCAGCATCAGGCACGTAACCTCGTCGCCCGCCACGCGGGTGGCGTGCCAGCAGCCCGGCCGCATGCACACGCCCTGCCCCTGCGCCACATGAAAGGCCGCAAGCGTGGCCAGGTCGGGCGAGCCGTCCGCGGCGCTGCGCGCCACGATCTGGATGATGCTGCCCGTCAGCGGGACGATCGCCTGCTGCGTCAGCAGGTGCTTTTCCAGGCTGGCCACTTCCACGGACTGGCTTCGGTAATTGACCCAAAGCACCTCGGCGTCGCCGCCCGCGCCCGTGTTGAACAGGTGCTCGTGCCAGAAATCGGTGGCTGGGTTCGTAAACAGCGGAACGCCGTTGCCGTCCGGCATGGGCTTGCCCAGCATCCACCCGTAGGCATTGAAGGCATCAGGCGAAAGATCGTGGACTTCAAGCTGCGAATTGCTCGTCATGCGGGACCCTGTAATGGCTTAGCGCCGCGTTTGGGGAATTCGGCGTCGTAGTCGAAGTCGAAGTCGCCCCGCGCGATGGCCTCCAGGATGGCAACGCGCCGGTCGGCAGCGCGCTTGAGGTTGGCGGCGGTGGGCTTGACCCGGATACGCTCGACACAATGCCGGCCGTCATAGAAGAAGCCGATCTCGATGGACGATTCGGATGCGGGGCGCACCCCTTCGAATCCCGTGCTCATCGCGTGCTCTCCAAGTTGCCGATGGCAGACATGATAAACGCAACGATGTGACAGTCGTCGCTGGCATACACTGCCCTGATCCCCCCACCCGAGGACGCGCAACATGGCCATCGACCTGACGTCGCACTATGTGTATCTGGACGCCGCCGGCGCCGCCGCCACCGTGACGGGCGGCGACGCTTTCTGGTCCCAATCTCCGGAAGACCTTGAGCAATACGGGCGCGGCTGGCTTGTGTCCGAGTACGAATTCGCGGCCGACTGGCCGCAATGGGAGATGCACCCCGGCGCCGACGAGATCGTGCGGCTGATGTCTGGGGCCGCCGAACTGCACCTGGAATGGCCCACCGGCATCCAGATCGTGAAAATGCTGGCCGGCGATGCCTACGTGATTCCGAAGGGCGCGTGGCACACCGTCAAGGTCATTGAGCCCTGTCGCATGCTGCACATCACCATGGGTGCGGGCACGCAGCACCGGCTGGCGTAACGCCGCTTCCCGTCTGCGCCTAGCCAGCCGTGCCCACCGGCCGCGCGCGCTGGATCTCGCGGTCGTCGATGGGCCAGTGCAAGGCGGCCGACAGCACGCCCAGCGCCATCGCCCCCAGCCAGATCAGGTCATAAGAGCGGGTGGCTTCGAACACCACGCCGCCCAGCCACACGCCCAGAAACGAGCCGACCTGATGGCCAAAGAACACGAAGCCGAAGAGCGTGGTGATGTAGCGCACGCCAAATACCTGCGAGATCAGACCGTTGGTGAGCGGCACCGTGCCCAGCCACACGAAGCCCATGACCGCCGCGAACGCGTAGACCGACCACGTGGATAGCGGCACCAGGATGAAAAGCGCAATGGCCGCGGTTCGGATCAGGTAGATGCCCGCCAGCAGGTACTTGCGCCGGTGATGCGCGCCCAGGATGCCGCAGACATAGGTGCCCATGACATTGGTGAGCGCAATGATGGCCAGCGCCGCGACCGCGTCCGATGCGCGCAGGCCTTTGTCCATCAGGTAGGCGGGCAGGTGCGTGCCGATGAACGCCAGCTGGAAACCGCAGGCCAAAAATCCCAGGTTCAGCAGCCAGAAGCCGGGGCGCGTGAAGGCCTCGCGAAGGGCCTCGCGCAGCGACAGATTTGCGTCGGGCGCCCCGGCATCGCGCAGGCGGTTCGCCGGCTCGCGCAGCGGAAACGCCAACGGCAAGAGGATAGTCAGCGCCACGGCAAAGGCCAGCAAGGCCGCGACCCAGCCCCAGCCCCCGATCAGCCATTGCGCCGCGGGCACCATCGTGAACTGTCCAAGGCCGCCGACGGCTCCCGCCACGCCGAGCGCCCAGCTTCTGCGTTCGGGCGGCACCAGACGGCTGAGCGCGCCATAAATGGCCGCGAACGCCGTGCCGGACAGCGCGATGCCGATGCACACCCCCGCCGTCCACATGAAGCCCGCAGGCGTCGTGGCGTGCGCCATGCCGGCCAGGCCCACCGCATAGAAGACCAACCCGCCAGCGATCACCTTGGCCGAACCATAGCGGTCGGCAATCATGCCGGTGAAGGGCTGCACGATGCCCCAGGTCAGGTTCTGCACGGCCAGCGCGATGGCGAAGGTCTCGCGGCTCCAGCCGCGGTCCATGGTGACGGGCAGAAGAAACAGGCCCTGAACATGGCGCACGCCCAGGGCAAGGCCCATGACGACGCCACCGGCCAGCACCAGCAGCCACAACTGCGATGCATCCAGGGAAGATTTTTGGGGGGTGGACATGGCGAACCTCTTGCAAGGAAACGTCGCCCCCGTTCAGGCGGGCATCGGCTCTATTACAGGGTCGCCAGACGCGAGGCTCAACCGATTATTTTTTGCCCGCTGCATGCGTGGAGGGAATGTCACCGCCGCATTCCGCCTCGCGCTGATGACCGCGCAGGCCGCCTGAAACGGAACGTGTGCAACGCAGACAACCGACGCACGTAAAAAGAAATTGATCGATTTTTTTGAAATTTGACCGAAATTAGCGCAATTATCGGCCCACAGCCGCGACATGTTAACGCTTCGTTTTTGATGGTTACATCTCCCGATCCGTCCCCGGGCACCGCTGAGTACAGTGGCTGCCTTCCCAATCCTTCGGCAGGCATCGACTCATGTGGCACGCCCGGTCCGGCACGTTCGTTTCCGCGGTTGTTAACCGCGCCCGCAACCCATGACGGCGGCGCCCATCTTCAAGCCGCTGGCGCTTGCAGCGGCGCTGGCGGGCATCGCGCTCCTGGCGCCGGTCAATACGCACGCGCAGACCAACTGGGCGCAGCAGTGCGCGTACAACAATTTTGGCGAAGGCGCGGGCACATCGTGCCACCAGCCATTCCAGGAAGGCCTGGCGGCCGTGCTGGTGGGCACCGCCGACGGCGATTCCGCTGCCTGGGGATTTATCGACAAGCAAGGCGTCATGGCCATCGCGCCGGCGTATTCGGAAGCCCGCTCCTTCCAGAACGGGTTGGCCGCCGTCAGCCAGCAGGATCTCTGGGGTTACATCGACACCCGGGGACGCTGGGTCATCCCGCCGCGCTTTAGCGACGCGACCGGATTCAACGCGCAAGGCACGGCGCTGGCCGAAGAAGACGGACGGGATGTGCTGATCGACCGTCAGGGCAAGGTCGTGAAGACCTTTCCGCTGGGCACGCGCACCTCGGGCTTTGAGCCCGGCCAGAAGCTGGCGGCGATGGAAATTCCGACGCCGCCGCGCTTGGTGAACACCGTAACCGGCAAGCCTGCCGCGCTGCCCGAAGGGGTGATGGCGCTGGCCGCGCCGACCAGCGGCCAACTGCCCGCGCAGACGCGCGATTCGCGCTACGGCGGCTGGTGGGGTCTGCTGGATCAGAACGGCACCTGGGCAATCAGCCCGCAAGTGTTGCGCTCGCTGGCCCCGCCGGTGCGCGATGGCGATGTGGTGGCCGTGAACCGCGAACGGGCATGGGAATTCGTGGATGTGCGCGGCGAGGCGCTGTCGGCCGAGCGTTACGAACGCGTGGAGCGGGTGGCGCCGGGCATATGGCTGGTGCGGGCCGCGGATGGCGGCACGTTGCTGCTGGATGGCAAGCTCCAACCCATGCATACGTTCGAAAGCGACTATGTGGGTGTGCGGGAGCAAGACGGCTGGCGCTTTGCCGCCGAGCCCGGCATGACGCTGCTGATCGATCCCGAGGGCCGGCTGCAGCTGATCCCCTTGCGCAGCGGCGAGGTCAAGATTCATCACGGGCGCGCGTGGGTTTATGGCGCGGCGCGGCGCCCGGCCGGCGTTGCCGACGCGGCTGGCGATGCGATGAGCGCGGAAGATCAAGCCCATGCCGCCGACGCGGCGGCTGCCGTGCAGGCGGCGTCCGAAGCGGAGACTGCGGCGGCTTTCCAGGCCCCGCCGGTCGCCGCCGATGCCGCAACCGATATTGCCGAAGCGGCAACGGTGGCAGACGCGACGCCTACCGAGGCGACTCAAGCTGAGGCTGCGGCAGCCGATGCTGCGGCAGCCGATGCTGCGGCAGCCGGTGCTGCCGCAGACGACGCCATGGCGGCCGACGCAATGCAAGCCGATACCGCGGCAGATGCCGCCATGGATGCGGCCACCGCCGCGGCAGACGCCGCACAAACGACCTCCAGCGCCAACGCAGACGAATCGCTTTACCAGGTCTACGGCCGGGACGGCCTTGGCATCCTTGACGAGGCCACCCTCGCGCAGCTGCGCGCCTACGACGTCAGCGAATTCCACTACGCGCGCACGACCGCCCGCGATGCCGATGCCCCGCTGGCGCTCCTGCGTCCGCACGACTACGGTCAGCCGACAGGCATCCTCACGGCGGCGGGCAAGATCGTCACGAATCCGGATTGGGCGAACATCGACACGTACGATGTCACGCTGCCCATCGTGGCGCGCACCAGGAACTACCAAGCCGGTGCGATCGGCGTGGACGGCGCATGGGCCATCGAACCGCGATACACCGAGATCCGCCCCTTCAAAGGCCCCTACACCTGGGCCCGTACGAAGGACATGCTGCGCGGCGACGCGCTTCTGATCGATGCCCGCGGGCAGGAAGTATCGGTTCCCGCCCATGTGCTGGAAGACGCCTCGCGCCTTGACGGCGAACTGCTGCACTACTCCGCCAGGAACGAAAACCGCCAGCGCCGCTCCGGCCTGTGGAACGTGCGCAAGGGCGCGCCCGCGCTCAAGCCGGCCTACGAGCAGATACAGGAGTTCGAGGACGACTGGGCCAAGGTCCAGGAGAAGGACCGCTGGGGCGTGGTCAACCGCGAGGGCCAGTGGGTGGTGCCCGCCCGCTACAACGGCGCCTACGACCTGGAGTACTTGGGCAACGGCCTCATGCTGGCCGAAGCGCCAGAGGCAAAGCGCAATCGCGGCGGCTACACCGAACGCGCCTACCGCGTCATCCACCTGCGCACCGGCAAAACGAGTGAACCCGTGGTCGGCAAGCCGCAGAAGCTTGTCGATGGGCGATTTCTCGGCGAATTGGCCGACGCAAGCGCTGTCCTGATCGATGCAGAGGGCGCCTCCATCCGCTTGTCGGAGGGCCGGCCCAACAACAAGCAGCAATTCGGCGACTGGCTTTACATCGACTTTGACGAACGCGAAGGCGCCATCGACGCGCGCGGCAACATGAAGGTGCCCGCGCAGTATGGCGAATTCAATCCGTTCTTCACGCAGCCCGAAGGCCTGGCGCGCGCCAACATCGGCGCGGGCTATCGCGTGATCGATCAGACCGGCAAGACCCTGCTCGAAAAGTGGGGCGACGCCACGCCGCTGGCATCGATGCAGCGCGTCGTCGTCAATGACGACGAGAGCGGATCGAGCATTCTGGTGGACCTGCAAGGCCGCGAGGTCACCCGCCTGCCCGGCCGCTACGCCATCGACAGCGACAGGGCCAGCGAGGGCGTGGCGCCCTACAGCGACGGCGACAACAAGTACGGATTCATCGACGCAAACGGCAAGCGCGTCGTGGGCGCGCACTTCAACCAGCTTGGCCGCATGAAGGACGGACTGGCGCGTGCGCGCCGCCTGGAGCGCACGGGCAAGCTGTACGGCTACATCGATCTGACCGGACGCTATGCGATTGCGCCGGCGTTCACGTGGGCCGGCGACTTTTCGGAAGGCCGCGCGCTGGTGCGGCGCAATCGGCTCATCGAGTACATCGATACCCAGGGCAAGACCACCGCGCTGTTCGGCGTGCTGTGCGACACGGTGGTGATCGTGGATGCAGAGGACCGGCAGAGCTGGCCGCCCCGGAAACTCACCTGCCCCGAGGCCGCCGGCATCTCGCCGCCGGCAGTCGACAACGCCAACGCAGAATGATCATGACGTCACGCGTGCTACGAACCACCCGCCTCGCCTGCGCATTGGCCGCGCTGGGCGCATCCCTGTCCGTTCAGGCGCAGACCGGCTACGTGCAGCCGGGCCACATCTATTGCCTGGGCGAATCCGATTACCCGATCTATCCGGCTGCCGACGACATCTCCGCGCGCAACCCCTTCAGCAACGGCTGCATCCGGGATCTACAGGACGGCCGCGCCGCGGTGCTGCTGCCGTCAGCCATCGAGAACATCGACCGAGTGCCGCGCGACAACTCGCTGCGCCGCCACGCATGGGGCTTTCTGGACCGGAACGGCCGCGTCGCGATCGAGCCGATCTTTGAGGAAGTGGGCGATTTCCGCCACGGGCTTGCCGCCGTGCGGTGGCAAGGCAAGTGGGGCTACATCGACCGCAATGGCCGCATGGCCGTGCGCCCGCGCTACGACGCGGCGCAGGACTTTGTCGAGGTCGGGCTGGCGGCGGTGACGCTGGACGGCAAGCCGATGCTGATCGACCGCCAGGGCAATCCGGCGGGCGAGCCGTTCGACGAGGTGGTGCGTGCCGTGCGCCTGTTCGATGGCGTGCCCGCGCGGGCCACGGTTCAGTACAAAGAGGAATACCGGTCAACCAGCGGCGAACGCCGCTTCGGCGGGAACGGTGTCGTCATCACGCGGCCGCTGGGCGACAAGGGTCTGTACATCGCCACCAATGGCCAGGCCAAGTACGGCGTGGTGGACAAGGACTGGAACTGGGTCGTGGACCCGGAGTTCGACGACATCTCCTTGCAGGACGACGGCAACCTGGCCTCGGGCTACGGTCCGGACGGCTCCGTCCTGGTGACGGCGGACGGCAAGCTGATCGGCGCGGACCAGCAGTACGAAAGCATCCTGCCCGTGGGCAAGGCTTTCTACAGCGCGCAGCTGCCGCAGCGGGGCGGTTTTGCGGTGATGGACCGCACCGGCACGATCGTGGCCACGCTGACAACCGAAGAAGGCCAGACGTCGCAGCGCCATGCCGACACCATTGTGTATCGGTCGGGCGACAAGCTGATGGCGCTGGTGCCCGGCCATGCCGCGCCGGTCACGTTGGGCGCGGGGCTGTCGGCCGGCGACGAACTTGAGGGCTATGTCCTTTTCGTGGACGAATCCCGCCGCCCCGCCGGTTTGCTGACGCCGACCGGCGCGTGGCTGCACGGCGCCACGGCGCCCGCATGGCTCGGGGACGCCCGCCGCCTGCAGACGCGCGAAGGCAATCTGTGGCTGTCCGACGAGCAAGGCGCCCTGCTCAATGTGATGGACAAGGACGGCAAGCCGCTGCTCAAACCCGAGACGGTAGCGGCGCTTCAGAACCAGCAACTCCAGCCGCTGCCCGCCGGCGTCCCGGGCGGTCCGCTGGGCCTGCTGGGTCAAAGCCACTGCAATTGCGACGACACACAGGTGGGCTTGCTGCTTGCCGATGGCAGCATGGTCACCGATCCGTCCTGGTCTGCCGTGACGCCGCTGGACGACACCGACCATGAAAACGCCGCAGCCCTGACAGCGGACCAGTTGCGCTACGCGGCCGAAACCGACGACGGCATGGTGCTGCTGGACGCGCGCGGCAAGCGCATCGACCTGCCCGCGCAGCAGCACATCGGCATGTTCCGTCATGGCTACGCGCAGGTGTATGGCGACGGCGTGGTGCGCATGATCGACCGCGCGGGCAAGACGTTCGAGCTGCCCGAGAACTTCGATACGCAGGTCGTGGCGCCCGGCGTCGCGCGCTTTGTGCAAACGGCGGCCGACGGCGCGCCGTGGGGTCTGTACGATTTTGCGGCCGGCAAGCTGCTGGCCGCCCCCACGTTCCGCAGCATCGGCGAATTCCAGAATGGCCAGGCAATCGCATCGCTGGGCGCGGGCCGGGTCGGGGTCATCGACCTGCAAGGCAAGTGGGTCGTGCCGGCCAGCCACCACGGCGTGGAACGCGTGAACGACACGCTATGGCGGGTGACGCAGCCCGGCAAGCAAGAAGACGAGTATGACCGTCCCGCCGCAGTGTTCAATACGCGCGGCCAGGCGCTGACCGCCTTCATGCGCGGATTGCAGGTGGGCGATTTTGGGGATGGCTCGGTCAGCGCGGGCAACAGC
Organism: Achromobacter sp. Root170; assembly: GCF_001428165.1. Lineage (NCBI taxonomy): Bacteria > Pseudomonadati > Pseudomonadota > Betaproteobacteria > Burkholderiales > Alcaligenaceae > Achromobacter > Achromobacter sp. Root170. The sequence goes on along the minus strand of NZ_LMHN01000016.1, from coordinate 19,088 downwards.
GAGCGCCGCTGGATCATCTCGCCGGACGGCTCGGACGCTCTGGACATGAAGGATGCCGACTACCTGCGGCTGGGCGACTGGATGGAGATCCGCCGCGCCGACCGCGAAGGCTACCTGAACGGCAAGGGCGCGTGGCAGATCGCGCCGGCAGCCCGCACCGGCACCCTCTTCCAAGGCACGCCGGCGCGCGCGCTGACGTCCAACGCCAAGGGCACGCAGGTCATGGACGCCAACGGCAAGATCCTGGCCACCCTGCCCCGCGGCGAATGGACGTGGCCGCCACGCTCCGACCTGCTGATCCGCTATTACTCGGCCGACCGGGGCACCATGACGGACTACACGGACTTGTCCGGCAAGACCCGGTTGACGGTCGAAGGGTTTGGATCGGGGTTCTCGGAAGGCCGCGCCGTCACGCATCTGTCTGGCGGCGGCATGCGCTGGGTGGATGCCAAGGGCGTGCTGACGGGGCCGGCGTTCGACGCGCTGGGTACGCTGCGCGAAGGCCTGGCGCCAGCCGCCAGCGACCGGCGCTACGGCTATGTCGATAGCACGGGCAAGTTCGCCATTCCGGCGGAATACCGGGCCTTGTCCGGATTTGAGAACCAGCGTGCGGTGGTGTCCACGGAAGACGACTCGCGGATCATCGACAACGCCGGCAGCCTGGTCGCACAGGTCAGGATGCAATGCGGCATCCGCACCCTGTACGGCGCGGCCGGCCAGCGGCTGTGGCCGCTGCGCATGCCGCACGGCTGCAAGCGTAGCGAGGCGTCGCGCGCCTACTGAGCATCCAGCGCCAGATAGCGGCCGGTCTGCACGATTGCTTCGCGTTCCTTGAAGCTGGTCAGCCGGTCCGCCATTGCGCTGCTGTCGCCCGTCAGCCGGATCGCGCGAAGCGTCTCCTGCATCGCGTGGATCGCCGCGCGCTGCAGGTCCGACGGAATGATCGCCAGGCGGTAGCCCATCGCCGTCAGGTCCTGCAGCGGCACCAGCGGCGTCTTGCCGCCGTAGAACATGTTGATGAGCTTCAAGCCCGGCAACCGCTCGGCAATGGCGCGGATCTGCGCCAGCGTCTCCGGCGCCTCGACAAAGATCATGTCGGCGCCGGCCTTCAGGTACAGCTCGGCGCGGGCGATGGCCGCGTCGAACCCTTCGACCGCGATGGCGTCGGTGCGCGCGATGACCAGCGTGTCGGCGTCGGCGAGCGTCTGGCGAGCAATGTGGACCTTGCGGGCCATCTCGCCGGCATCGACCAGGCTCTTGTCGTCCAGGTGGCCGCAGCGCTTGGGAAAGGTCTGGTCTTCGATATGAAACGCCGCCACGCCCGCGCGCTCCATCAGGCGCACCGTGCGCTCCACGTTGGCCGATCCGCCAAATCCGGTGTCCGCGTCCGCCACGACAGGCAGGCCGCTGGCGTCGACGATCTTTTCCACGCGGTCCATCACTTCGGTGAAGCTGAGCAGACCGATGTCCGGGTAGCCGGCGGCACGCGCGATGGCGCCGCCGCTGGCGTAGACCGCCGAGAATCCGGCCGCGGCAACCAGGCGGGCCGACAGGCCGTCATAGGCGCCGGGCGCCACGACGATGTTTTCAGAGAGCTGCTGGCGCAACCGCGCGCCGGGGGATAAGTGGGCAGTCATGGGGATCCTTCAAGAGAAAAGGTTCATACCCGCATGATCTGCGCCGGCCATTAGAATGTCCAATATATGGAATATTGCCGATCAGTACTCTTTAGATATCAATATGGAACTGCGCCATCTTCGCTATTTCGTCGTCACAGCCGAGGCCCAGCATTTCACGCGCGCGGCCGAGCTGCTGGGCATGGCACAGCCGCCGCTCAGCCAGCAGATCCGCCAGCTTGAACAGGAAGTGGGCACGCCCCTTTTTGACCGCACGGGCCGCGGGGTGACGCTGAACGACGCCGGACGCGCATTCCTGGCGTGCGCGCAGGACATCCTGCAACGCGCCGATGCGGCCGTGCGCACGGCCCAGCGCGCCGCGCGCGGCGAGGTGGGCGAACTGACGTTGGGGTTCACCGAGTCGGCGTCTTTCAACGGCGTGGTGACCGAGCTGATCCGCCAGTACCGCGAGCGCTACCCGGAAGTTGAAATGACGCTGTCGCAGGGCGATAGCGAAACGCTGGTGGCGCAACTGCGCGACGGCGCGATCGACGCCGCGTTCGTGCGCCCGCCCTTCGCGCTGGACGGCGGATTGACGTTCACGCAACTGGTGGAGGAACCGCTGGTGGTCGCGATGCCGCTGGGCCATGCGCTGGCGCGCCGCAAGCGGCTCACGCCCGCCGACCTGCAGCAGGAGACCTTCATCCTGTACTCGCGCAAATCGGGCTATGGCCTGAGTGCAGACATCATGGCGGCGTGCCGGCAGCACGGGCTGAGCCCGCGCATCGGGCAGCAGGCGCCGCAGTTGTCGTCGGCCGTGAACCTGGTGGCGGCGGGGATGGGCGTGGCGATCGTGCCGGCTTCGCTGCGCCCCCTGCGCCCGGATGGCGTGCTCTACCGGCCGTTAGCGCTGGATTGGCCGCGCGCGGTGCTGGGCCTGGCCGTGCGCGATGCGACCGGTGCACGGGCCGCCAATCTGCTTGCGCTGGCGCGGGCTCGCCGCAAGCCCTGATGCGTTTTGCTGGCCCGCACGCTCAATCGTCGTGCGATTCGTGCACGGCAATTGCGCCGCGCTTCCAGTAGCTGGCGGCGCGGATGCGGCTCTTGTCGATGCCGTGCTGGGCCACCATGATCTCGCGCACCGCTTTCGCGGTGGCCGATTCCGCCGCCACCCACACATAGCCTTCGCCCTGCGGCAACGTCAGTTCGCGCGCGGCTTGCAGCAAGAGCGTGCTGTAGCCCGGCGCGGTCCCGTTGCGATGCAGCCAGCGCACCGACGCCTTCGCGGCCGTTTGCAGCGGGATTTCATTCTCTGCTGCCGGCACTTCGATCAGCACGAGCGCCTGCGCCGAGGCGGGCAGTTCTTCCAGCCGGCGCGCGATGGCGGGCAGCGCGGTCTCGTCGCCGATCAGCACATGCCAGTCGAACGCTGTGGGCACCACAAACGAACCGCGCGGTCCGCCGATGCCCAGTTGCTGGCCGGGCGCGGCCTGTTCGGCCCAGGTCGAGGCGGGGCCGTCGCCGTGCAGCACGAATTCGATCTCCAGTTCCTGGCGCGCGGTGTCGAACCGGCGCGGCGTGTAGTCGCGCGCGGCGGGCCGGGGCACGCCGTCTGGAAACTTGATGCCGTCCGGCCCGGCAGTGGGCAGCACGGGCGGTTGCGAGGGATCAGCGGGGAAAAAGATCTTCACGTGATCGTCGAAGGACGCGGACACGAAGTCCTGCAAGTCTTCGCCGGTGAACGTGACACGGGCCAACAGCCCGGCGATGCGCTCGACGCGCGCCACCGTCAGCGTGCGCATCTTGAGGGTATGGCGCACGCGCGCCACGGTGAGGTCGCTTTGATTCATGGGTACTCCAGTCAGTTGGGACGGGATCAGGCGCTGGACTTGCCGTTGATCTCGTCGGTCGCACGCGCCAGGATGCCGGCGATGCGTCGTTGTTCGGCGGGCAAGGCGTCGGTGCGATCCAGCAACGCGCGCTTGAGCGCCTGGCGCGCCTCGACGAATTCGGGCAGCCAGCCGGTGCGGGTGTCCTCGCCCTCGGGGCCGGTCTCGCGCGGCTGGCCGCTCCAGGCCTGGCGCATGTAGTCCATCTTGCGCGCCACGTGCTTGAGCTTGTTGAACATCAGCGTCAGGCGCTCGCGGTTGGCGTCCAGGTGCGTCTTGCCGGGTTCCGCGAGGTGATAGCGCTTCTTGGCGCCTTCCTGTTCGACGGTGGCGTAGCCCAGTTCTTCCAGATAGGTGAGCGCGGGATACACCATGCCGGGGCTGGGAGTGTAGAAGCCGTTGCTGAGCGCGCCCAGCGCCTTGATGAGTTCGTAGCCGTGGCTGGGGTTCTGCTCCAGCAGCCCGAGCAGCATCAGTTGCAAGTCGTCGCTGGACACCTTGCGGCTGCGGGTGAAGCCCCGGCCGTCGCCGCCGAAGCCGTCTGCGTCGCCGCGGCCGTGGGCGCCACCCGAGAACCAATCACCGCCCGCGCTGGCGTGACGCGGATGGTGATCATGATGATGGCCGCCGTGATGGCCGGGATGCGGGGCGTGGGGATGGGCGTGGCCGTGGCGACCATGATGCTGACAATGGCCGTGATGGCCATGGGCGCGGCGTCCGCCGGCAGCGCGCTGGACGGCGGCGATGAACGAAAAGGGGGACATGAATGCCTCTTACGATATGTCTTACGATAGCTCGTACGATATACCTGCCGCTTTGGCGGCGTCAACTCCCCCGTTTTTTCCGGCGCCGGCAGGACGTCAGCGCGTCTTATCGCAGCGGCTCGCCCGGCGCGGTGGCACCCATCAGTACCCATCGGGCGAAGTCCGCCGCCTTGGGTTCGTCCGGCGCGGGCGCATAGACCACCAGCCGCAAGTGACGGCTTTCGTCGACGCTCAAGGTGGCGTGCTCGAATGCGATGTCGCCCAGTGATTCCACATGCAGCGTGCGCAGGCCCATGCACGAACCATGCACGTCGTGTTCGCGCCACCAGGTCCGGAAATCGGGCGACACCCGTTCCAACTCATCGACCAGTTCGGCGATGTCAGGCACCCCGGCGGCGCTGGCGAAATCGCGCCGGAACGAGGACAGCATGCGAGGCGCCTGCGCCGTCCAGTCCACGAAGCGCTCGCGCATCGCGGGGTCCACGAACAGCATCCACAGCAGGTTGCGGCGGCCCGGCGCCTGCCCGGAAAAATTGAACACCTTGTCCGCGGCGGCGTTCCACACCACGACGTCCCAGCGCAGATTCAGGATGTACGCGGGGCGCGCGGGCAGGTCATCCATCAGGCGGCGGACCTGCGCGGGCACGGTGCACCACGTGCGGCCCGTCTCGGCTGGCGGGCGCTGATGCGCCAGCAGGTAAAGGTGGCGGCGCTCGGCATCGTCCAGCCGCAACACGCGCGACAGGTTTTCCAGAAACGCCGCCGACACGCTGATGTTGCGGCCCTGTTCGAACCACGTGTACCAGGCCAGCCCGACACCCGCGAGCGCCGCGACCTCCTCGCGCCGCAGCCCCGGCGTGCGGCGGCGGCGGCCGGGCGGCAGCCCAAGGTCGGCGGGGGTCAGCCGCTCGCGGCGCAGCCGCAGGAATTCGGAAAGATCGGCGCGGGTGCGGTCCAGACGGTGCGCCGTAGCCGGCGCGGACGGGGTTGAAGGCAGGGATGCGGTCATGACGCTGTTGCAGGCAGTAATAGCATAAACAGCTAAATTGTATAAGGCTGAAGGTCCGACCAGAATAGCGCCGATCCTGACTTTCCGGCCTTTTCCATGTCGACCTCCTGCCTTCCCGCCACGCCCTCCCCCGCCCTCCCCCACGCCGATTCGCCGCGCCTGGGCAATCTTGGCCTGGCGGTGCTGCTCTCCGGCGGATTCATCACGATCTTCGACCTCTTCGTCGTGAACGTGGCCATTCCCAGCATGCAAGCGACACTGTCGGCCAGCTTCGCGCAAATCAACTTCATCATCGCCGCCTACGAACTGGCGTACGGGGTGCTGCTGATCGCGGGCAGCCGGCTGGGCGACCGGCACGGCAGGCGGCGGCTGTTCATGCTGGGCATGGCGGGTTTCGCGTTGGCATCCGCGTTGTGCGGCCTGGCGCCCACGCCGGACACGCTGATCGCCGCGCGCATTGTGCAAGGCGCCGCGGCGGCCCTGCTGTTTCCGCAGGTGTATGCGCTGATCCGCGTCAGCTTCGAGGGCCACGCGCGGCGGCGGGCGTTTGCGTGGCTTGGCATGACGCTGGGCCTCGCGGCCATCGCCGCGCAGGTGCTGGGCGGATGGATCGTCCATGCGGATCTGTTCGGCCTGGCCTGGCGCACCATCTTCCTTGTCAACCTGCCGCTGGGTCTGTTGGCTTGCTGGCTGGCGCGTCACATCCCTGAATCCGCCGAACCTTCCGGCGCGGCGATGGATTGGGCTGGAGCCGCCCTCGTGGGGCTGGGATTGGCGTTGCTGCTGCTGGCGCTGATCGAGGGTCCGGCACGTCAATGGCCGGCCTGGACGCTCGCCTGCGGCGCGGCATCGGTGGCCGCGTTGACGGCATTCGTGCGGTTGCAGCGCCGGATCGCCGCGCGCGGCGGCGCGCCGCTGGTGGACATGGCCTTGCTGACGCAGCCGCGCTTTGCGGCCGGTTGCCTTGTCGTGATGCTGGTGTTCTCCACCGCCAGCGCCATGTTTCTTTGTTATGCGCTGCTGGTGCAGACTGGCTTTGGACGCGATGCGCTGACGGCCGGCCTGATCTTCGCGCCGGCCAGCGTCGGGTTCGTCGCCGGGTCGATGGCCGCGCCACGGCTGGTTGCCCGGTATGGGACGCGGGCGATCGCGCTGGCCGCGCTGCTGTACGGCGGCGCGACGGCCGCCCTGATGCTGCACACGGAACTTGCGGGCGCCGATCTGGACCCTTGGGCGCTCTTGCCCGCGCTGGTGTGGCTGGGTGCGGCCCAAGGCGCGGTCAACACGCCGCTGGTGAACCTGGCGATGGGACTGGTCCAGGACCGCCAGGCCGGCATGGCCGCCGGCGTGGTGTCGACCCTGCAGCAGGTGGGCGCGGCGCTTGGGGTATCGGCCGCGGGCATGCTGTATGGCGGTGCGCTGCAAGCCCATGCGGATGCGGGCGTGGCCGAGCGCCATGCGCAGGCATTCGCGTCAGCCATGCAGTTCAACGTCGCGGCCATTCTTTTGGCGGCCGCGCTGTTGTGGCGGCTGGGCCGTCAGCGCTGACCGCGTTCGGACTTGCGGCGCGGCCGTGCCGGCGCGCTTAGCCCGCGGACAGTTCGCGAGCGCGCTGCTGCGCCTTGTGCACCGCCTGCGTGATGGCCTCGGCCACGCCCGCCTGCTGCATGTGCGACAGCGCGGCGTAGGTGGTGCCGCCCTTGGACGTGACGCGTTCCTGCAATTCGGTTAGCGGCACGTCTTCGCTGGCGGCAAGCTCTGCCGCGCCGCGGAAGGCGGCGACCGCCAGCCGGCGGGCGTCGGCAGGCGTGAAGCCCAGCTCGACAGCGCCCTTCTCCAGCGCCGCCATGAAGTGAAACACGTAGCCGGGACCGCTACCGGTCACCGCGGTGACGGCGTCGATCATGGCTTCGCTGTCGGTCCAGATGCGCTCACCGACGGCCGCGAAAAGCGCGTCGACCTGATCGCGCTCGGCCTGGCCGCAGGCCGGGGTGGCGTACAGGCCAGTCATGCCCAGCCCCACCTTTGCGGGCGTATTGGGCATGGCACGCACGATGCGCGCGTGGCCGCCCAGCCAGTCCGACAGCGCTGCCAGTTCCACGCCCGCCGCGATGCTGACCACCGTGGCGTCGGCCGGCAGATGCTGACGGACCTGGCCACACGCCTCGCGCAGCACCTGCGGCTTGGTGGCCAGCACGCACAGGCCCGCGTCGCCGATGTCGCTGCTGACCTGCTCCAGGCACGGCAAGCCGCGCGCGACCAGCGCCTCGCGCGTGGGCGCGTAGGGCTCGATCACCAGAAAATCGGTCAGCGCCCGGCCCTGGCCGAGCAGCCCGTCGATGATGGCGGAGGCCATATTGCCGCCGCCGATGAAGACGATCTTTTCACGCATGTTGCTTCAGTTCCAAAGAGGGATTGCGGACCGGGCCGGCATGGTTGCCATGCCGGCGCGCGGGATGGGGATTCGACAGTCTACGGGCATCGCGAGGCATCACGCCTTCGTCAGCGCCACGCCTGCCTGCGACGACGAACGCGTGCCCGGCACCGGATGGCAAGACTCGGGGTGATAGGTGTGAACCACCGACAACTTCACGCGGTCGCTGCTGTTGCCCTGCGCGGCGTGCAAGGTGCGGCAGTGAAAGAACACGACGTCGCCCGCCTGCAGTTCCGGGCAGACGGCGCGCGCGATCCATTCGGCGTTCTGCGGCACGTCCTCGCGGAAGAACTTCTTTTCGTCGAATTGTTCCGGCGTATAGGCCGCCTTGTGCGAACCGGGAATGAACGACAGGCCGCCGTTGGCGCGCGTCTCTGGCCCCAGGGCCAGCCAGCAGGACACCAGATCCGTGTCCGAGAAAGACCAGTAGCGGATGTCCTGGTGCCAGCCGGTCAGGCTGCCATACGCGGGATGCTTGGTCATCACGCAGTTGTGGTGCACGGTGGACAGCACGGGCGTCTCGTTGAAGTAGCGCTGCAGCCACTGCCCGATGCGCGGGTTGGTGGCCCATTGCGCGAACAACGGGTCGCGCGCGTAGGCGTTGAGTAGCCGCCGCACCGTCAGGCCGCCTTCGGCGGTGCGGGATACCGGCGCGCCGGGGTAGCGCAGGTCGGCTTCGTATTCGATGGGTGCAACGTGATCGCGCAAATGGCGCTCGGCCAGCGCGCGCAGCGCGGCGACCTCTTCGGGGTTGGCGAACTGGCGCGCCACCACGAAGCCCTGCTCACGCAGCACGGCTATCTGATCATCTGGCAATAACCCGGACATCTCGATCCTCACAGCCCGCGTCGGAAAGCGGCGCGTCTGCGGGCGGGCAGGCGCGCACCGGCAAGGCGCCGGTCACGCGGGATGGCTAGATTACCAAAACGGCCTCAGCCCGCGGGGGTCTTCTCGGGGTGGACGGCAGGCGCGCCCAGCCGGGCGGCGTCGCGCTCCTGGACTTCGTGGTGGACCCATTCGCGCCAGACGGCCACCAGCAGCGCCATCAGCACCGGGCCCACGAACAATCCCACGATGCCCATGGTCTTCACGCCGCCCACCAGGCCGAAGAAGGTCGGCAGGAACGGCAGCTTGACCGGGCCGCCCACCAGGCGCGGGCGCAGCGTCTTGTCGACGATGAAGAGTTCGACACTGCCCCAGACCATCAGCGCGATGCCCGCGACCACATGGCCCGAGCCCACCAGATACAGGGACACCAGCGTGAACGACAGCGGCGCGCCGCCTGGGATCAGGGCCATGAACCCGGTGACCACGCCCAGCAATACGGGAGACGGCACGCCCGCGACCCAATAGGCGATGCCCAGCACGACGCCTTCGCCCAGCGCGATCAGGCCCATGCCGGTGACGGTGGAATTGATGGTGGCCGGCACCACGCGCGAAAAGCGCTGCCAGCGCGCCGGCAGGATGCGTTCGCCCAGCACATCCAGCTGCGCGACCATGCGGATGCCGTCCTTGTAGACGAAGAACAGCGTGATCAGCATGAATAGGACCGTCAGCAGCAACTGGAAGACGTTGCCCGTGGCGGCCAGCGCCATGCGGTAGATGTTGCCCAGGTGCTCGCCGCTGACCGCTTCGACCAGCGCGCCCAGCGCGTGGGGCTGGCCAATATAGGATTCCCAGTATTGCGCCAGGCGGTCGCCCACGACCGGCATCGAGGAAATCCACGCGGGCACGTCCACGCCATGCCGGTTGGCGGCGATGGCCCAGGCGACGAACGCGCTGGCTTCCTTGATGGCATAGGACAAGGCCAGCGACAACGGCACGATCAGCACCACGACGACGACCAGCAGCGCCAGCGACGCGGCCACTGTTGTACGGCCGCCGCACCGGACGACGAGGCGTTGATACAAGGGCCAGCTGGCCAGGCCGATGATCAGCGCCGCCAGGGCCGGGACCAGGAATCCGCTAAGAAAGTAAACCCCCGCCAACAGCACAAGCAGCAACAGCCATCGGGCAATGAGGTAAGCGGGTAGAACAGGCTGCATAGCGCGAATCGACTGTAAGGGCGTTGTAGGCTTTGACTGTCGGACTATACAGACGTTTCATGCGATTCGAGGGACGTAAGGGCTGTATTTACTACGGGGTTTCCCGCGCTTAACGCACATGGCGGACCCGAGGGTCCGCCATGTCGTTGCGCCGGACGCGATGGCTTACAGCAGGTATTCGGCGGCTTCTTCGCGAGCGGTGCGGCGGCGCGGGGCCATGTCGGCCAGCGCCGGGATGGCCGGCACAGGCGGTTGCGCCGGCGCGGTCTGACCCTGGTTGCGCTGATACACGGCGCAAGAAGCGGCAGCCGGATCGGTCTCGTCGCGGCCGCTGAGCAGCGGGCAGCCGGCGAACAGGTCGGCAACCCAATCGGTAAAGGCCCGCACCTTGGGCGACAACTGCCGGCTCTGCGGATACAGCACCGAAATGGCCGTGGAGCTGGGTTTCCACTGCGGCAGGATCTCGATCAGCTCGCCCGATTGCAGGTACGGCAGCGCCATGTAACGCGCGGTCTGGATCAGGCCGAAGCCTTTCAGGCCGCAATCCAGGTAGGCGCCGGCTTCGTTCACGGCCACCGTGCCCTTCATGTCCACTTCCTGGTGCTTGCCGTCCACCTTGAAGTCCCAGGCGCAATTGCGGCCGGTGCGGCTGGAAAAATAATGCACCGCATGGTGATCGCGCAGCGATTCGATGGTTTGCGGCATGCCGTGGCGCGCCACGTACGTGGGGGACGCGCAGGTCACGGTCTGCAGGGTGCCGATGCGGCGGGCGACCAGGCTGGAGTCTTCGAGGTCGCCGGCGCGGATCACGCAGTCCACGGCTTCCTGGACCATATCGACCGGACGGTCGCCCAGGCCCAGCACCAGCTCGACGTCGGGGTATTTGTCGTGGAAATCACACAATGAGGGGATCAGGATCAGCCGGCCGATGCAGGTGGGCACGTCGATGCGCAGGCGGCCCTTCAGACGCAGGGCGGCTTCCTGGAAGCACGCCTCGGTTTCTTCGACGTCGGCCAGGATGCGCACGCAATGCTGGTAATAGCCCGCGCCGTCGGGCGTCAGGCCAATGCGGCGGGTGGTGCGGTTCAGCAGGCGCACGCCCAGGAGGCGTTCCAGATTCTGAATGATGGTGGTGACGGTGGTGCGCGGAAGCGATAGGCTGTCGGCCGCCCGGGTGAAGCTATTGGCGTCCACGACGCGCACAAACACCTGCATAGCCTGAAAGCGGTCCATGGCAAGGGTGTCCTTAGGCAAATAAGTCGGGGTGAACGGAGCATAACCCGATTTCGCCGCTGATTAGTCATTCTCCACGAACAGTGTTGCCGGGAAAGACAGGTTTATCCGCCCGGACAAAACACTCAGAATGCAAACCATCTTGAAGTGCCCTTGCCGCCCGGCGCAAGAAAAGGGCATGTCAATCCTCAGATTCCGCACCGCAGCGGCCCGCCCTTACCCGGCGGCCACCGCCTCCAGATCAGCGACCCCGGTCGATGCTGCATTGCAGCATATTCATATGACCCTGGATTCTTAGGCTTGGCATCCCCGCACCGCCGTCTTCTGTGTTCCCGCATTCCGGGCAAGCGCGCTTCCGCCTCTAAAGAACCACTCAAGGAAACACCATGGTTTCGCGTAAACGTATTGCTGTGCTCGTCGTATTTGCAGCCGTGCTGGCGGCCGGTGGCGGCTACGCCCTCACCCGCGGTCCCGCGGGCGGCAATGTCGCCATGGCGCAGGGCGCCCCCGCCGCGCCCCCGGTCGAGGTGGCCGAGGTGGTCAACAAGACCATCGTCGACTGGCAGCGCTATTCCGGCCGCCTGGAGGCCATCGACCGTGTGGACATCCGGCCGCTCGTGTCCGGCACGCTGACCGCCGTCCACTTCAAGGACGGCAGCATCGTCAAGAAGGGCGACGTGCTCTTCACCATCGACCCGCGCCCCTACGCGGCCGAGGTGGACCGCGCCGCCGCCGCGCTGACGGCCGCCAAGGCCCGGGCCGCCTACACGGCGTCCGAACTGGCCCGCGGCCAGCGCCTCTTGGCCGACAACGCCATCGCCCGCCGCGACTTCGAGGAAAAGCAGAACGCCGCCCGCGAAGCCGCCGCCAACCTGCAAGGCGCGCAGGCCGCGCTGGACTACGCCAAGCTGAACCTGGGCTACACCCGCATCGAGGCGCCCGTGGACGGCCGCGTGTCGCGCGCCGAGGTCACGGTAGGCAACGTGGTGGCCGCCGGCGCCGCGTCGGTGCCGCTGACCACGCTGGTGTCGGTGTCCAAGATGTACGCATCGTTCGACGTGGACGAACAAACGTTCCTGCGTTACGTGAACCCGGTGCGCAACGGCCGCGCCGGCGCGGTGCCGGTCGAACTGGGCCTGGCCAACGAAGACGGCTACTCGCGCACGGGCGCCGTGCAATCGGTGGACAACCGCCTGGATGCCACCTCCGGCACCATCCGCGTGCGCGCCGAATTCGACAACGCCGACGGCACGCTGCTGCCCGGTCTGTACGCCCGCATCCGCCTGGGCGGCAGCGAGCCGCGCGCGGCCGTGCTGATCGACGAACGCGCCATCGGCACCGACCAGGACAAGCGCTTTGTGCTCGTCCTGGACGACAAGAACCACGCCGTCTACCGCCAGGTGAAGCTGGGCGCCAACCAGGAAGGCCTGCGCGTGGTGGATTCGGGCCTGGCCGCCGGCGAGCGCATCGTCGTCAACGGCCTGCAGCGCATCCGCCCCGGCGACGCCGTGACCCCCACTGTCGTCCCCATGGTTGCGGCCAAGCGTACCCCCGGCAACCCGGTCAAGACCGCCTCGGCACAGAACTGAGCCGACGCGTCGAACGAGAACGTTTATGAATATCTCGAAATTCTTCATCGACCGGCCGATCTTCGCCGGCGTCCTATCGATCCTGGTGCTGCTGGCGGGCCTGTTGGCCATGTTCCAGCTGCCCATCTCCGAATACCCGGAAGTCGTGCCGCCGTCGGTGGTGGTGCGCGCGCAGTACCCGGGCGCCAACCCCAAGGTCATCGCCGAAACCGTCGCCTCGCCGCTGGAAGAATCCATCAACGGCGTGGAGAACATGCTGTACATGCAGTCGCAGGCCAATAGCGACGGCAACCTGACGCTGACGGTGAACTTCAAGCTGGGCGTCGACCCGGACAAGGCGCAGCAGCTGGTGCAGAACCGCGTGTCGCAGGCGCTGCCGCGCCTGCCGCCGGACGTGCAGCGTCTGGGCGTGACCACGGCCAAGAGCTCGCCCACGCTGACGCTGGTGGTCCACCTGATCTCGCCCAACGACCGCTACGACATCACGTACCTGCGCAACTACGCGATCCTGAACGTGAAGGACCGCCTGTCGCGCATCACGGGCGTGGGCGAAGTCACGGTGTGGGGCTCGGGCAACTACTCCATGCGCGTGTGGCTCGATCCGCAGAAGGTCGCCCAGCGCGGCATGACCGCGTCCGAAGTCGTCAACGCGATCCGCGAGCAGAACGTGCAGGTCGCGGCCGGCGTGATCGGCGCCTCGCCCACGCAAGGCGACGTGCCGTTGCAGCTGAACGTGAATGCGCGCGGCCGCCTGCAGACCGAAGAGGAATTCCGCGACATCATCCTGAAGACTTCGCCGGACGGCGCGGTCACGCACCTGTCCGACGTGGCGCGGGTTGAACTGGACGCGCAGGAATACGGCCTGCGCTCGCTCTTGAACAACAAGCAGGCGGTGGGCATGGGCATCATGCAATCGCCGGGCGCCAACGCGCTGGACGTGTCCAGCCAGGTGCGCGCGGCGATGGCCGAGCTGGCCCAGGACTTCCCGCCGGGCGTGGAATACCGCATCGAATACGACCCCACGCAGTTCGTGCGTTCCAGTATCGAAGCCGTCGTGCACACGCTGCTCGAAGCCATCGCGCTGGTCGTGCTGGTCGTGATCCTGTTCCTGCAGACCTGGCGCGCGTCCATCATTCCGCTGCTCGCGGTGCCCGTGTCCATCGTGGGGACGTTCGCGCTCTTGCTGATGTTCGGCTACTCCATCAACGCGCTGTCGCTGTTCGGCATGGTGCTGGCCATCGGGATCGTGGTGGACGATGCCATCGTGGTGGTCGAAAACGTCGAGCGCAACATCGCGGCCGGCTTGAGTCCACGCGACGCGACCTATCGCGCCATGCGCGAGGTCAGCGGTCCCATCATCGCCATCGCGCTGACGCTGTGCGCCGTGTTCGTGCCCCTGGCCTTCATGACGGGCCTGACCGGCCAGTTCTACAAGCAGTTCGCCATGACCATCGCCATCTCGACGGTGATCTCGGCCTTCAACTCGCTGACCCTGTCGCCCGCCTTGTCGGCCCTGCTGCTCAAGAGCCACCACGACAAGCCCGACTGGCTGACCCGCGGCATGAATCGCGTCTTCGGCCGCTTCTTCAACTGGTTCAACAACATGTTCGGCCGCGCGTCCGAGTCCTACGGCACGGGCGTGGCCAGCGTCATCCGCCGCAAGGCCGGCGCAATGGGCGTCTATGCCGTGCTGGTCGCCGCGACCCTCGGCGTGTCGTACCTGGTGCCCGGCGGCTTCGTGCCCGCGCAGGACAAGCAGTACCTGATCGGCTTCACGCAGCTGCCCAACGGCGCCTCGCTGGATCGCACCGAAGACGTGATCCGCCGCATGAGCGACATCGCCCTGAAGGAACCCGGCGTGCAGTCGGCCATTGCCTTCCCGGGCCTGTCGATCAACGGCTTCACCAACAGTTCCAGCGCGGGCATCGTGTTCGTCACGCTCAAGCCGTTCGACGAACGCCGGGGCGCCGAACTGTCCGGCAACGCCATCGCGGCCTCGCTGAACCAGAAGTTCGCAGCCATCCAGGATTCGTTCATCGCCGTGTTCCCGCCGCCGCCCGTCATGGGCTTGGGCACGCTGGGCGGCTTCAAGCTCCAGCTGGAAGACCGCGCGGCGCTGGGCTACGCCGAACTGGACAAGGCCAAGCAGGCCTTCCTGGAAAAGGCGCGTCAGACGCCCGAACTGGGCCCCACGTTCTCCAGCTACGAGATCAACGTCCCGCAGCTTGACGTGGACCTGGACCGCGTCAAGGCCAAGCAGCTGGGCGTGCCGGTGACCGAAGTCTTCGACACCATGCAGATCTACCTGGGCTCCATGTACGTCAACGACTTCAACCGCTTTGGCCGCGTGTTCCAGGTGCGTGCGCAGGCCGACGCGCCGTTCCGCGCGCACGCCGACGACATCCTGCAACTGAAGACCCGCAATGCCGCCGGCGACATGGTGCCGCTGTCCTCGCTGGTCACAGTCAAGCAGACTTTCGGGCCGGAAATGGTCGTGCGCTACAACGGCTACACCGCCGCCGACATCAACGGCGGACCGGCCCCCGGCTTCTCGTCCGACCAGGCGCAGGCCGCGGCCGAGCGCGTCGCCGCCGAAACCCTGCCGCGTGGCGTCAAGTTCGAATGGACCGACCTCACGTATCAGCAGATCCTGGCGGGCAACGCCGGCCTCTGGGTGTTCCCGATCAGCGTGCTGCTCGTGTTCCTGGTGCTGGCCGCGCTGTACGAAAGCCTGACCCTGCCGCTGGCCGTGATCCTGATCGTGCCGATGAGCATCCTGGCGGCGCTGACCGGCGTCTACCTGACCGGCAACGACAACAACATCTTCACGCAGATCGGCCTGATGGTGCTGGTGGGGCTGTCGGCAAAGAACGCGATTCTGATCGTGGAGTTCGCCCGAGAGCTCGAGATGAACGGCCGCACGCCGCTCGAAGCCGCCATCGAGGCCAGCCGCCTGCGTCTGCGCCCCATCCTGATGACGTCCATCGCGTTCATCATGGGCGTGGTGCCGCTGGTGTTGTCGTCGGGCGCCGGCTCCGAAATGCGCCACGCCATGGGTGTCGCCGTGTTCTTCGGCATGCTGGGCGTGACCCTGTTCGGCCTGTTCCTCACGCCGGTGTTCTATGTCCTGCTGCGTTCGCTGGGCGGCAAGAAGCTGCACTCGGCCGCGCCGCACGAAGCGCCCGTCTGCGTGCCGCACATCGACCCGAACGCGCCGCCCGCCCCGCAACACCACGCGTAGGCCGGCAAACCAGAGTAGCCAGCGCGTCCTGTCCAGTGGGATGGGACGCGCGCCAAAGAGAAACGTCATGATGATGAAAAGACTGACCCGAGGATCCGCCCTGCTCGCCCTGCTGCTGGTGCTGGCCGGCTGCGCGGTGGGTCCCACCTACGAGCGGCCCTCGGCCGACACGCCGGCGGCCTTCAAGGAAGCCGCCCTGCCCGCGTCCGAAGCCGGCACGTGGAAGCCCGCCGAGCCGTCCGAAGACGCGCTGCGCGGCGCCTGGTGGAAAGTGTTCGGCGACGAAGGCCTGAACCAGCTCGAAGAGGAAGCCCAGCGCGCCAACCAGGACCTGCAGGCCGCCGCGGCGCGGCTGACGCAAGCGCGCGCCCTGCAGCGCGAAGCGCGTTCCGGCTTCTTCCCCACCCTGGACGCCGGCTTCGGCCCCAACCGCCAACGTCCGTCGGCCGTGTCGCAAGGCCTGCCCGATGGCACGTCCACGTCGCCCGTCACCACGTGGCGCGCCCAAGGCACCGTGTCCTACGAGGCCGACCTCTTCGGCCGCGTCGCATCGACCGTGGACGCCGCCACCGCCGACGCGCAGCAAAGCGAAGCGCTGTACCGCTCGGTGCTGCTGGCCCTGCAGGCCGACGTCGCCACCACCTACTTCCTGGTGCGCGAACAGGACGCCGAATCGCGTCTCTACCATCAGACCGTCAAGCTGCGCACGGACACGCTGCAACTGATCCAGCGCCGCTACGACGCGGGCGACATCAGTGAACTGGATCTCGCGCGCGCCAAGGCCGAACTCGCGTCGGCGCAATCCGAGGCCCTGGGCATCGACCGCCGCCGCGCCACCGCCGAACACGCGCTGGCCGTGCTGCTGGGCCGCGCCCCGTCGGAATTCACGATGCCGCCACAGCCCATCGAACAGATCGCGCTGACCATCCCCGCCGGCCTGCCGTCCACGCTGCTCGAACGCCGCCCCGACATCGCCGCCGCCGAACGCGCCATGGCCGCCGCCAACGCCCGCGTCGGCGCCGCCAAGTCCGCGTTCTTCCCGCGCCTGGACATCACCGGCGCCTTCGGCTACGAGTCCTCGGAGCTGGGCAACCTCTTCCAATGGTCCAGCCGCACGTTCCTGCTGGGCCCCCTGGTCGGCGCCGCCCTGTCCATGCCCATCTTCGACGGCGGCCGCCGCCAGGCCGGCCTGGACCGCGCCCGCGCCGTCTACGAGGAAGACGTCGCCGTCTACCGCCAGACCGTTCTGAACGCGTTCCGCGAAGTCGAAGACAACCTGGCCAACCTGCGCATTCTGGCCGACCAGACCAAGGCCCAGAACGCCGCCGTGGAAGCCGCCGCCCGCGCCGCAAAGCTCTCGCACACGCAGTACCGCGAAGGCTCCATCAGCTACCTCGACGTGATCGAAGCCGACCGCAGCGTCCTCCTGCAACAGCGCGTCGCGGTCCAATTGACCGGCGAACAGGCCCGCTCCACAGTGGGACTGATCCGCGCCATCGGCGGCGGCTGGGAGAATCCGGTGCCGCCGGAGAAGGTGGCGGCGAAGTAAGCGTGGCGCGGCAGCAGCACCTGCTCGTGTCAGGTGTCCGGCGCCCGTAAAGATTCAACCGAAGAGCCCGGTGTGGCGTGGGCCTGGGGTGGGCGGGGGCGTTTAGAAAAGAAAAGAGGGAGTGTCCGGATTTTTGTGTGCAGGCCTATGATGGTTTTCAAGGAGACCGACCATGGCACGCACCCCGAAGTCCGCGAAGCAGTCCAGCAAGCCGGCGCTGCCGGCCAGTGCTGAGCGGTACTCGATGAGCTTGTAACCGGACCGATGACGGCTGNGGGAGTGTCCGGATTTTTGTGTGCAGGCCTATGATGGTTTTCAAGGAGACCGACCATGGCACGCACCCCGAAGTCCGCGAAGCAGTCCAGCAAGCCGGCGCTGCCGGCCAGTGCTGAGCGGTTACTCGATGAGCTTGTAACCGGACCGATGACGGCTGAGGCGGTCCAGGACACGTTCATGCTGCTGAAGAAGGCGTTGATTGAACGGGCGCTGGGCGCCGAGCTGGGTCAGCACCTGGGATATCCGGCAGGACAGGCCCGTCCCGAGGCGTCCAGCAACCAGCGCAACGGCAAGAGCCGCAAGACGGTATTGACCGATGACGGGCCCCTGAAGCTCGATATCCCGCGTGATCGGGACGGCAGCTTCGCCCCGATCCTGATCCCCAAGCACGCCCGGCGTTTTACGGGGTTCGATGACAAGATCATCGCGATGTACGCCCGAGGCATGAGCGTGCGCGAGATCCGGGCATTTCTGGACGAGCAATACGGCACTGATGTGTCGCCGGAATTCATCAGCTCGGTGACCGATGAAGTCATGGAAGAGGTGCAGGCCTGGCAGAACCGGCCGCTGGATCCGATGCTGCCGGTGGTGTTCTTCGACGCACTACGGGTCAAGATCCGGGATGAAGGCCTGGTTCAGAACAAGGCGGTATATCTGGCGCTGGGCGTGCTGCCGGATGGCTCACGCGAGATTCTAGGCCTGTGGATCGAGACCACTGAAGGCGCCAAGTTCTGGATGCGGGTGTTCAACGACCTTAAAACGCGAGGCGTGCAGGACATCCTGATCGCGGTCACCGACGGTTTAAAAGGGATGCCGCAGGCGCTAGAGGTCGTGTTCCCGGCCACGACGCTGCAGACCTGCATCGTGCACCTGATCCGCAACAGTCTGAGCTACGCGGGCTGGAAGGAGCGGCGCACCATCGCCGCGGCACTGCGCCCGATCTACGCCGCCGTGAACGCTCAGGCCGCGCAAGAGGCGCTCGATGAGTTCGCTGCGAGCCCATGGGGACTGAAATACCCCATGATCGTCAAGGCCTGGAAGGACGCGTGGGAGCAGGTCATCCCATTCTTCGTGTTCCCGCCCGCGATCCGCCGCGTGATCTACACGACCAATGCGATAGAGAGCGTAAACGCGCAGCTTCGCAAGATCATCAAAACGCGCGGCCACTTCCCCACCGACGATGCAGCCATTAAGCTGCTCTGGCTGGCGCTCAGAAACATCGCCGTCAAATGGGGATCGGCCACACACCATTGGACCGAGGCCATGCAGCAGTTCGCCGTCCTCTATGAGGAACGATTTACCCGGCCCCGTATCGACTCACAGCCGGCGGGCTAGCTAATGATGCAACGTCAGAGCAAATGCCTAGAACACAAAAATTCTGACACTCCCAAAAGAGGGAGTGTCCGGATTTTTGTGTGCAGGCCTATGATGGTTTTCAAGGAG
>NZ_LMHN01000015.1:0-811895 GCF_001428165.1 Achromobacter sp. Root170 | reverse complement strand
CCTACAATGCAAAACACCCGATGAAGTTCACCGGGTGTTCAGTCCGTAGCCTGCTACGGATACCGTGCCGTAGGTGTCAACCTATGGCAGGACGGGTCATAGAACACCGGGCGCACCCGGCGCGCTACCCGAGAGGTCTCAGGCCGCTACCTTGATGTTCTTGGCGCTGGGACCCTTGGGGCCGGTTCCAACGTCGAAAGTGACCCGCTGGTTTTCCTGCAGCGACTTATAGCCCTCGCTGCGGATTTCGGAGTAGTGAGCGAAAAGATCCTTGCTGCCGTCGTCGGGCATGATGAAGCCATAACCCTTTTCGGCGTTGAACCACTTGACGATGCCGGTTGCCATGGGATGTCCTTGACCTAAAAAGCGATTGCTCGCGGGACGCCAGATCTTCAAGGATGGGAGAGGATAGCAACCGCGGCACCACTGACGGCGACCAAGGAGAACGCAGACCGCGTCGCTTGAGAATCTCGCTGAAACCAGTTTATTGGCGAATCTGGAAAAACGTCAAATGTCCGAAAGGCCTGTTTTTGATCCCCAAAACGGGCCCTACACCCGCTAAAAAGCGCAAGCCAGGCCGCTGGGCGGGTTGAACATTTTCAACTTGCCACGCACCGATACACGTGGAAACCGTCACGCTGGAGCCCGCCTCGCGAGGTTCCGCGCCCTACCCGGCGAATCCGCCGGATTCCAGAAACTCGCGTTCGGCCTGGCTCGTCTGCCGTCCCAGCGCCGCGTTGCGGTGCGGAAAGCGTCCGAAGCGCTTGATGATGTCGCGATGCAGGACGGCCCACTTCACGGCTTCTGCACCCAGCGGTTCCATCAGGGCGACAGCGCGGTTCTGCGCAGCCAGGCTCTCGGCGTGCTCGAACGGCATGTAGAAGAACTGGCGCAGCGACGCATCGACTTCCAGATCATGGCCCGCGGCGATCGCGCGTTCCGCGAAATGCAGCGCCAGCGCGTCGGTGGCGAACATATGCGCGGTGTCCCGGTAGGCATTGCGGGGAAACTGGTCCAGCAGGATCATGAGCGCGATCGCGCCCGAGGGGTCATCCAGCCAGGCATCGAGCCGGCGCGCGGCTGCTGCCATATGCGCCGCTTCGAAGCGCTGGCGAAAGCTGGCGTCAAACTGTGCGTTCTTGCTGAACCATTGGGGTGGCCCGGCTTGCAGCCAGAAGGCGACCACATCCTGAGGTTGCGTGACAAACGGCGTGGGGGTGGTTGCGGTCATGGCGATGCGTGCGTAAGGGTGAGCGCGCTGGCATTCCCAAAAGAACGGGTAGCGCGACGGAAAATCAGCCGCCCAGCATAACGCGCAGAAAACAAAAAAGGCCCCGCTAGGGGGCCTTCTTGCGAAAATTCAGAGCCTTACAGGACCTGGATCTTCGTGGCTTGCGGGCCCTTGGGGCCATTGGCCGTCACAAAGCTGACGCGCTGGTTCTCTTCCAGAGACTTGAAGCCCGAGCCCTGAATTTCGGAGAAGTGAGCGAACAGATCCTTGCCACCCGCTTCCGGGGTGATGAAGCCATAACCCTTTTCCGAATTGAACCACTTAACGACGCCGGTTTCCATACTGTATTTCCTAGAGATAATGGGCAAATGCCCGGAGGTCACGAATCAATCAAGGAGGGGACAGTAGAACAATAACGCTGAGCCGGAAAAGGCACCGCACTGATCGAAAATCGCAACGCTTGTGATCGTGTGCCGACACTATCGTTATATTCCCCTCACAAGTCAACATAATCCTAAAAAACACGTGCCAATAATGCAACAAAGAGAAACTGCGCGGTTATTCTGCACGTTTTTAAAGGGTAAACGAGTCCCTGCATAGGTGTTAACACCCATACATCATAAAAAAACAAACAAGGCTTATATAAATGCCATCAAAAGCGCGTACGACCTGCAATACGCCGTTCGGATGACACTATGGTTTGCCGCCAGGCTTACTCGTCGATAGGTAAACCCAACAAGTCGAGCGCCGCGCCAAAAGCATCGGGGCCCGAGCAAAGGAAAACCGCCACGTCGCCGGGGTTCATATTTTCCAGCACTTGGTCGATCTGTTCTTGAGCATTATCAACATTGTCGACATTGGCGGCGTGTATATCCGCTCCGGCATCGACTTTTTCGCGAGGCACGATATCTGCGATTGCATTGAGATCATCCACGCCCATGACGACATAAGCGCTGATGCTCTCGCCGTCCAGGGTGGTGTGCAGCTCGACGCCGCCCGCTACGTCGGCAACGTGCCGACTGAGTATTTCCATTTCCATCTTCCTTGATTTGCGGGCTGAGCCCGCCTGGGCACGCACCTCACAGGTGCACACGCACGCCCAGGCGCGACTATAACAGCCTTAGGCTAACGTTTCTTGACGTTGGGGCCAAGCGACTGGCGAGCGGCCCCGGAAGTGGCCGCCACGGTACGGCAACGCACCCCGGCTTCGGCCAGCACCCGGGCCAGCGGCTTCTGGGCGGCGAGGAACGCCGTCTTTTCGTCGGCGGCCAGCTTGCAGATGAACAACTGAGCCTGGAGTTGCGTGCGGCGCGCCTTGCGGTTGTCGGCTTCCTTGGCGAGCCATTCGCCCACCCAGGCCGCGGCAGCCTCGGCATCTCCCTGCTGCTTGACGTGCCCGAGCAGGTCGTAGACGGTCACGCCGTCGATGCGCTCATCCTCGCCGCGGGAGAGGAACAGCTTGGCGGACTGGCCCGTGTAGCCTGGAACGACCGCCAGACAATCCCGTTCTGCGGGTTTTTTCATGGTGTTTTCGAATGTGGTTTAGCAAGAACCCCGGACTGTAACGCAGGCGCGCCCGCTGTCCTATTGCCGTTGCGGAAGTCTGCTATCGTCAACGTGTTCTTTCATCCCAACATGGTGGACATCATGCAACGCGATTTCGATCTGGTCGTCACGATTCTGGGCGCCCTGCGCGACGCCCCCGGCCCCAACCTGAGCACGCACGACATCAAGAACGCCGCCCTGGCGCCGCACCCCGAAGAGCAAGGCCTGCAGCTCATCGCGCATCACCTGGACCTGCTGGAAGATGCCGGCCTGGTCAAGCAGATCAGCGAGACCGCGGCGACCGCTGGCGCCACGCGCTGGCGCATCACGTGGAAGGGCTACGACGCCCTGGAGCAGGATGAGGACGACGAAGACGACGACGAGGACTTCGACGCCGAAGAATGAGACGCTGCGCCGAAAGGCGCAGCCGGACGATCCGCGCGGCTTAGCGCAATGATTGATCCGTTTGCCGGCGTTGCCGGATGCGCCGCGTCAACAGCGCCGCGGCGGCGCCGATCACCAGGCTGAACATGAAGGCGGCGATCGACAGCATCGCCGCCAGTTCATCGAATCCCCCCAGCCGCGACAACACCAGCACGGCCACGAATATCGCCACCGACCACGCCACAAGGCCGATCAGCAGCTGCTTGACCGTCCGCAGGCGGCCGCACAAGGCGCCGCCGGCAAGTGCGGCGGCCACCATGGCAGCCATGGACCAGAACAGATACTCGTAGTGCATGGGAACGGTCTCCGCCAAGGGCATTGAGGCGCACGCATTATAGGCGGCGCCTGCCTGCCGCCGTTTGCCCCCCCTGCCCGGCCGCCCCCCCCCCGATCAGGCCAGCGCCACGACGCTGATTTCCACCAACGCGCCGTAGTGCAGTTCTCGGGTAGGCACGATGGCGCGGGCTGGCCGGTGGCTGCCAAAGCATTCGTCGTACACCGCGTTGACCTCATCCCACAGACTGACGTCCGGGATGTACACGGTCACGTTGACCACCGACGACAGCGAGGAACCGGCAGCGTCCAGGATTGCGCGCACGCTGCGCAGCGCCTGCCGCGTCTGGCCTGCCGCATCCGCCGCCAGGACGGGGCGCACGCCAGGCGCGGCAGGCGGCAAAAAGCCCAACTGCCCCGAGACGAAGACGAACCCGTTGGCGCGAATCGCCTGAGAATAATGGCCCGCGGGCGGGGTGGCGTCGGGCGTCTGGATGAGGTCCATGCGAGCGTCCATGTGAGCGTCCATGTTGGTGCGCGGCTTACCAGCCACGGAAGCGTTCCCAGTGCGCCACCACGCCCGGCTCGCCGGTACGCACGACCTCGTAAGCGTCGTGCTGAGCGCAGGTTGCGCAAGCGTGGTTCGGCACGATACGCACTTTGGCGCCGATCGGCAGGTCGGGCAACACCCCGTTGCTGCCAGGGCGCACCTTGATGATGCCCTGCTCCTGGTTGGTTTCGGCAAGCAGCACGTCCCGGTAGACCGTGCCGTCCACGTCGCACACCAGGCCGTACAACTGGTCCACCGGCTGTTTTGCCGTGCCACGATCCCGCGACATGGCCATCCACCCAGCGTCCACCAGGATCCAGCCCTTATCGGGCTGATGGCCGATAACGGTGGTCAGCACCGTGGCGGCGATGTCGTCCACGCTGCACACCCCCAGGCCGGCCATCACGAGATCAAAAAAGACGTACACGCCCGCACGGACTTCCGTGACGCCTTCGAGGTTGCGGGCAAAGTGCGCGGTGGGCGTTGAGCCGACGCTGACCACCGGGCACGGCAACCCCGCGTCGCGAATCGCCTGAGCGCAACTGACGGCGGCCCACCGCTCCTGTTCGGCCATATCGGCGATCGCCTCGACGCTACGGCAGCCATACGATTCGCCCGCGTGCGTCATGACGCCGCGCAGGCAGGCGCCCTCTTCGTGCAGCACGCGCGCAATAGCCAGCAACTGGCCGGTGTCCTTGGGCTGCACACCGGCGCGGTGCCCGTCGCAATCTATTTCGATCAGCGCCGGGATGGCATCGCCGGCAGCCTTGGAACGCGCCGACACCGCGCGCGCGGCCTCGATGCTGTCGACCACCACCGTCAGGTCGATGCCGCGCTGGCGCAAGGCAAGCACGCGGTCGAGCTTCGACGGAGACACGCCGACGGCATACAGCAGATCCGTGACGCCGGCGGCCGCGAATTGCTCGGCCTCCTGCAGCGTCGAGACGGCGGCTGGCCCTTGCGGGGTCGTCATGAGACGGCGCGCGACCTCGATGGATTTGGGCGTTTTCAGATGGGGACGCAACCTGACGCCGTGGCTGGCCATCAGCGCGTTCAGCCGGTCGATGTTTCGCGTCATGCGCGTTTCGTCCAGCAGCAGGCAGGGCGTTTCCAGCGAATCCAGGGTGGGCGCGGGGCTTTCAAGGGTCATGGGAATCTCTTGAGGGATGAGGGGCGCGGGCACGGTTGGCCCGTCGGGATCAGGAGGAAGTATGGCGCGCTCGCCACTTCCCATGTTTAATTCGAACTTAATATCCCATTAAGACCAGCCTGAATGATTACGACCGACGACCTGCGCTTTTTCCTGGGTCTTTCCACTGCTGGATCGCTGGCGCAGGCGGCGCGCTCGCTGGACGTGACGCCCCCAGCAGTCACGCAGCGGCTCAATGCGCTGGAAAAGCGGCTGGGCGTGAGACTGGTGAACCGATCGGCCCGCGGCATCGCACTGACCGACGAGGGCCGCCTGCTGGCCTTGCGCGCGGGGCAGATCAGTCATGACCTGACGGCGCTGGCAGATGAACTTGCGGGCAGGCGCGGCGTTGTGGCGGGGCATTTGCGGGTGGTGGCGCCGCTGGGCTTTGGCCAGCGCTACATCGCCCCGCTGGTGGCCGACTTCCGAGCGCGCAGCGAGAACGTAACGGCCAGCCTGACGCTGTCGGACGGCCCTCCCCGCCTGGCGTCGGACAACTGGGACGTCATGGTGCACATTGGCGAACTGCGCGACTCCACCCTTGTCGCGCACCCGCTGGCGCCGAACCGGCGCATGCTGTGCGCGTCGCCCGCGTACCTGAAGCGGCGCGGCACGCCGGCCATGCCTGAAGATCTGCGCAACCATGACTGCATCGCCCTGCGCGAGAACGACGAAGACGTGACCCTGTGGCGGTTCAGGCGCGCCCGGGGCGCAGCAGTCGGGGTTCGCATCGCGCCCGTGTTGTCGTGCAACGCGGGGGCCACTGCGCTGGAGTGGGCGTTGGGCGGACACGGCATCGTCGCGCGTTCGGAATGGGACGTGGCCACGCACGTCCGTGCGGGCGCGCTGGTCCCGTTGCTGGCCGGCTGGAGCCTGCCCGATGCGAATGTGGTGGCGCTGGTGAAATCGCGGCAGGAACTGTCCGCGCGCACGGCAGGGTTTCTGGCGGCGCTGCGCGCGGCGTTCGCCGCGCCGCCCTGGCGCGGCGGGGCGTCCTAGGTGGAAGGACGGCTCAATCGAGCATCGCTTCCGCCTCGATCTCGATCAGCCATTCGGGCAACGACAACCCGCTGACGATGATCCACGACGAAGGCGGCGGATCGACCTTGAAGCGGTCGCGCAGGGCCTGCGCCACGACCTCCTGTTCGGTGCTGACCGTGTCGCAAATGTAGATCCGCAGCATGATGACCTGCGACAGGTTGCCGCCCGCGGCCGCCAGGACACGTTCGACGTTATCCAGGGCCGCTTCGGTCTGCACTTGCAGCCCGGGTCCGACCGTGCGCTCGTTGGCATCGACGCCGACCTGGCCGGACAGCAGCATGCGGCGTTGTCCGGTAACGATCACCGCCTGGCTGAAACCGTACTGCACGGAATTGAACACCGTATCGGGATTGACGACGACTCGGGACATGGGCTTCTCCTGTGCAGTCCGGCGTGGGACGGCTGGTCATTCTAGCAACCGCGCTGAGGCCAACGGAGCGCCAGCGGCAACGCGCGTCGAGTCGACCAAACGCGGTATGGTGCCGCGGCATGCCGTTTGCTACGCTGGGCTGGTCTGTTCAGCCAGGGTCACGGCCATGAGCGAGAAGATCCGAGTTCTATGCATCCAGCCCGCAACGACGTCCGCGCGTTTCGCGTTCCTGGTGATTGCCCTGAAATGGTCATTGGGCGCCACGCCCCGGCCGTCGCGCCTGCAGATCGGCCCGCATGATCTGGCGCCCCAAGGATCGGAAGGCGCTTTCTGGCAGTTTGCCCTGCGGCACGCCTTTTCCAGCCAGTCCATTCTGGTCACGCGCGGTGAGCATTGGGATGTGTCGGCGTCGGTGGACGGCGACGAAGTCCGCGCCTTCGGGCGGACTTTTGCGCTGAGGCAGTGTCTTTTCTGACCCCGAGGTGCGCTACGCCTGCGTCTCAGGCGTCGACAGGCCCCTTGCGGTGATACGCCGCAAGTTCTTCGGCCGTCCAGCGCTGGCGCGCTTCGTCCTGACAGCAGGTGCGATACACCAGCGCGCCAACGTCCAGAAAACGCTTCACGTCGGCGTCCGAGAGCTTTCCCTGCACGTGCAACAGGCAGTCGGCCAAGGTGGAAAGCACGCCGTCCCAGCCGTCAAACCTGCCAGGCGCCACCGGCAACGTGATCATGCGCGCCATCATTTCACTATGGTCCATGCTGAGTCTCCCCTCTGTCGCGGCGCCGCTCGATCCGCTATCGCCTGGCGCCCCCGGATGGCTTGCAGCAAGTGGCGTTCCTGATGCGAAACGTATGAATCAACGCGCTGGTGCCCGCCCAGTCACCGGATCCGGCGCGCGTCCCCGCAACAGCGACCCCGGATGGGCTTGCAGGTAGTCGGCCAGTTCGCGCAGCGACCGCGCGGTGCGGGCCAGTTCCTGCAGCAGCGTGCTCGTGTTGACCGGCAAGCCCGCATCGGGACTCAGCAACCCGCCCACGGCGCCCAGCGATCGGCTGGCTTGGCGCAGCATCGCGGACGCCTCGGGCGCAAGCTGCGTGTCCAGCCGCTTGACCAGTCTGGAGGTGCCCTGAAGCAGGTTACCCAGTTCCGCGCCCAGGCCCTCCAGCGGGATCTTCTCGATCTTGGTCAGAATGGAGTTCAGTTGCAGTTGCAGCTGATCCAGGTTGTTTGGCACCGTGGGGATGAAAGGCGCCTCTTCCATCTTGAACGTGACGGGCTTGGCATCAGGAAACACCGCCATCGCAATGTACAGCTGGCCCGTCAGCAGGTTGCCGATGCGCAATTGCGCACGCAGGCCCTGTTCGATCATGGCCGCCATCAGCTTGCCGCTGGGATGCTCCAGCGACGATCCGGAATACTCCCGGATCTCTTCGAACGTCTTCGCCCCCAGCCGCTCCGGGTACAGCGTGGCATCCACCAGCGCGTAGAACTGGTTGGTCGTGCGGTCCAATTCCAGCCCGATGGCGTCGACCTGCCCGACCGAGGCGCCAAACGCGTCGATCGGGGCGCCGACGGAAAGGCCCCGCACCGACTGGTCAAACCGCATGCGGATATGCAACGGCATGCCATCCGGCTGCGCCCGCGCAGCGGTTTCTGAGGGGTAGATGACGAACGTGGCCTCCGGCTTGGCCGCGGCATGATGGCGGGTCTCTATCGAATCGAAGGCGACGCCCCCCACGATCACGGACAGCAGGGATTGCGAGCGCACGTCAAGCCCCCGCGCATCCACCGAAAAATCCACGCCGCTCGCATTCCAGAAGCGCGTGCCTTCGTTCACATATGCATCGTTCGGCGCATCCACGAACACCTGGATGTCCACCCCCTTGCCGGTGCTGTCCAGGCGGTAGTTCACAACCTGTCCGACCGCGATGCGCCGGTAATAGACCGGCGATCCGATATCCAGCGATCCCAGGTCGCGGCCCTTGAGCGTGAAGCGCTTGCCCGGCCGGTCCTGCGTCACTTCGGGCGGGACCTCCAGGCCGACGAACGCGAATTTGGTTGCCTTGCCGGGATCGACGCCACCGCGCAGGCCCGCCGGATCCAGGCCGATGTAGGCGCCGGACAGCAAGGTGCTCAGGCCGGAGACGCCGCTAAGCGTGAGCCGGGGCCGCACCACCCAGAACAAGGTGCCTTCTTGCAAAAGGCCTGCCGCATCCTTGTTGAGCCGCACCGTCGCGATCACGCCTGTTCTGTCTGCGTTGAGCGCCACACGCTCCACAAGGCCGACATTCACTTCCTTGTATCGGACCTGCGTCTTGCCCGCCTCCAGCCCTTCCGCCGTCTGAAAACTGATGGTGGCCTGCGGGCCGGCGTCCATCCAGACCTTCAACACCAGCAGCAAGCCGCCCAGTGCCGCGACGATCGGCACCAGCCAGATCCAGGAAAACCGGCGGCCACGGCGGGCCGGCGGGCGCTTTTGAGCAGCAGCAGGAGCAGTCTCGGGCATTGAAGGAATCCTTCGTGAGCACGCGTCCGGACTCTGGGTGCAATCCCGGTAAAGCGTCGCGCCAGCGGGGCCGCCGCGCAACAAGGGTAATCCCGACGTTTGCGCATGCCCGCCGCACAAAGAAAGAGTAGGATAGCCATCCCAGTAAACAGGAAACTTCCGTGAATATCGAAATCCGTCCTGCCGTGCCTTCGGACGCGGCCCAGATCCATGCCTTCATCACCGAACTGGCGGTCTACGAGCGCGCCGCCCATGAGGTGATCGCCAGCGCTGAAGATGTCGAGCGCACCTTGTTTGCGCAAGGCGCTCCGGCCCGCGCTTTGATGTGCCTGGTCGAGGGCAAGGCCATCGGCTACGCCGTCTATTTCTACAGCTACTCCACCTGGCTTGGAAAGAACGGCATCTACCTGGAGGATCTGTACGTCACGCCCGAACATCGAGGCATCGGCGCGGGACGCGATCTGCTGCGCCATCTGGCGCGCGAGGCGGTCGCAAACGATTGCGGGCGGCTTGAATGGAGCGTGCTGGACTGGAACCAGCCCGCGATCGATTTCTATCAATCCATTGGCGCCCTGCCTCAGGACGAATGGGTGCGCTATCGGATGGCCGGCGACGCATTGCGCAATTTCGCCGAAGGCCGCCGCTGAGGCGGCCACCACGGCAGCCAGACCGATCAGAACTCCGGTAGGTCGAACAGCGTGTGCAAGGTGGAGCTGGGCACCGGGACGGATGCGAGATGCTCGCGGCCCCGCGCATCCACCAGCACGCGCACCGCGCGCGATGCGACGGTCAGGCCGTCCACGCTGATCGCGGTCTCGACCTCGGCGCCTTCCTTGAGAAGTTCAATGACTTCGGAGGCTGCCGCCGTCGTGGGCTCCGATATCCACCCGGGAACGCCGCGCACGGCCTGCCCCCAGCGCACGTAGGCGATATGGCCACTCATGGCCTCCTTGCGCACGGCGACGATCACATACAAAGACATCCAGGCCTCCCTAATGTGTGGCCTGGATCGTATAACAGCTTGGCGTCCGCGGCATGACCGCGCCAGCGTCAGGGCTCGATGTCGATGGGCGCAAAGGACTTCACCAAGTCGTCAAGCTGCTTGAGTTGCGTCAGGAAGGGCTCCAGCTTGTCCAGCGGCAAGGCGCTGGGACCGTCGCACTTTGCGTTCTTGGGATCGGGATGGGCTTCCAGGAAGAGGCCCGCCAGACCGACCGCCATGCCCGCGCGCGCCAGTTCGGCCACCTGTTCGCGGCGCCCGCCGGATGCGGCGTCCAGGGCCGATCGCTGCTGCAGCGCGTGGGTCACGTCAAAGATCAGCGGACGGTTGCCGGATACTTTTTTCATCACGCCAAAGCCCAGCATGTCGACGACCAGGTTGTCGTAGCCGAAGCTCGTGCCGCGGTCGCAGAGAATCAGCTTGTCGTTGCCGGCCTCGGTGAACTTCTCGACGATGTTGAGCATCTGCGTGGGACTGAGGAACTGCGGCTTCTTGATGTTGACCACGCGTTGCGTCTTGGCCATCGCGACGACCAGGTCGGTCTGGCGGGCCAGGAATGCAGGCAGTTGCAGGATGTCGGCGACTTCGGCGACCGGCGCGGCCTGCCAAGGCTCGTGCACGTCGGTGATGACCGGCACGCCGAACTCCTTTTTCACTGCTTCGAAGATCTTCATGCCCTCTTCCAGTCCGGGACCGCGATACGAATGGATGGACGAGCGGTTGGCCTTGTCGAACGACGCCTTGAACACGTAGGGGATGCCCAGTTTGCGCGTCACGCGCTGGTATTCCTCGCACGCGCGCAGTGCCAGTTCCTTGGATTCCAGGACATTGATGCCGCCGAACAGCACGAAAGGCCGATCGTTCGCGCAGGCGATCGAGGAGGAAATTACGATTTCTGGGGCGGTCATGATGGGAATCCTGTAAAGGTAAGGCAGGTGATAGTGCGTAATGTACAACCTGCCTCACCGCCGCATCATCTGACTGCCCCCATTTTCCTGCCCGCGGTAGCCCTAAATCACGCGCGCGATGCGGATCGGACGTGTCATGCGCGCTCGAGCGCCGGATCGCTGACCAGCCGGTAGGCCACCGCGCCGATGATCGCGCCCACAATGGGCGCCACCCAGAACAGCCATAATTGCTCCAGCGCCCAGCCGCCTACAAAAAGTGCCGGCCCGGTCGACCGTGCCGGATTCACCGACGTGTTGGTGACCGGGATGCTGATGAGGTGGATGAGGGTCAGCGCGAAGCCGATGGGAATGGCTGCAAAGCCAGCCGGCGCGCGCCGGCTGGTCGCGCCAAGAATCACGAAGATAAAGCCGGCGGTCAGCACCAATTCGGTCACCAGCGCGGACAGCAATGTGTATTTGCCGGGTGAATACGCGCC
Organism: Achromobacter sp. Root170; assembly: GCF_001428165.1. Taxonomy (NCBI): domain Bacteria; kingdom Pseudomonadati; phylum Pseudomonadota; class Betaproteobacteria; order Burkholderiales; family Alcaligenaceae; genus Achromobacter; species Achromobacter sp. Root170. The sequence goes on along the minus strand of NZ_LMHN01000015.1, from coordinate 800,361 downwards.
ATAGCCATTGGCGGCAAAGTGGCTTGCCCGCAGGTCAAAGCCCAGCTTGCCGTTTGCAATGCATGCCAGGACCGCCGCCGCCGCAATCGCGCCCAGCACCTGCACGATGACGTACGGCAGGATTTCCTTGGCGGGAAAGCGTCCGCCCGCCACCAGCCCCACCGTGACCGCAGGATTGAAGTGCCCGCCGGAGATGTGACCCACTGCGAAGACCATCGTCAGGACGGTCAGGCCAAAAGCCAGCGCCACGCCCAAGAATCCGATGCCCAACTGGGGAAATCCGGCGGCGAGCACCGCCGCGCCGCACCCGCCCAGCACCAGCCAGAACGTGCCGAAGAACTCCGCGCCGCAACGCTTGGGTAATGAATACATGACCACTCCTCGATATCGAAAGCCCTTAAGGTATCGGCATGCGCGGAAGGCAACATTCAAGAATTGATAATCTTGACGATTCTTGTATGCCCGGCGCGGCGGGCGCATAGGTGGTGGTCAAAATAGCCCGGCGGCGCGCGACGTGGGATCGTGCAGATGGGCGATGCGACGAACGATTTTCAGTGTCCGGACATCCCCGCTCGTTGACGGCAAAAAACGGCGAGTGCTATGTTTCAGCGGCCCGCCCTCGACGGAGGAACACCGTGAAACTGCTGCTCGCATTTGTTCCCTTCATCGCCTTTGCCTTGCTGGAACACCGCATCGGCACGCACGCGGCTCTCGTGGCGGCCACGGCCGTCTCCGCCCTTCTGGTGATACGGGACCGGTTCATTCTTCATGCTTCGCCCAAAACGCTCGAAGTGGGCTCGCTGATCCTGTTCGGCGCACTCGCCTTCGCCACGCGCGTCGCCGGATTCAGCCCCTCTTTGCTGAGCGTGCGCCTGCTGGTGGACGCGGGCCTCCTGGCCATCGTGCTGGGGTCGATCTTTGCCGGCCGGCCCTTCACGCTTCAGTACGCAAAGGAACGCGTGTCGCCCGAAGTTGCCGCCCTGCCCGCGTTCCGGCGCACGGCGGATCGGATCGCCTGGGCATGGGCAGGTGCGTTCATGGTCATCGTTCTCGCGGATCTCGCGATGATGTACGTGCCGGCGTTCACCGCCACCGCAGGCACGGTCGTCATCCTGGCGGCGCTCGCCGCCGCGGCCTGGTTTACTGCGTGGCTGCCGAAGGCGGCCAAGCGGCAAGTGCGGGCGTGACCCCAAACCAATGACCGGAAGGCGTCAACCTGGATGAATGCGTTCGGGCCAATGTACGTCGGGCACCCCGTTCAGCGCGGGCTTTGCGAACAGATACCCCTGGAAGCGTTCAAATCCGGCGGCCTGGAGCCAGCACCATTCCTCGACCCGTTCCACGCCCTCCGCGACGGGCGTGATGCCCATGGCGCTGCAAGCGCGCGCAATGCCGCAAACGATCGCCTGGCGGGGGCCGTCCAGATGAATGTTCTGGATGAGTTGCCGGTCGATCTTGAGCTTGTCCGGCTGAAATTCGGCCAGCAACGACAGGCCCGCGAACCCTGCCCCGAAATCATCGATCGCGACCCCGATGCCTGCCCGGCGCAGGCGTGCGATCGCGTCCCTGAAGGCGAACGGGCGCTCAATGGCCTCCTGTTCGGTGATTTCCACGATCACGTGCTGCGGCAAGAGGTCGCAGGCCGCAATCTGATCCACCAGGCGGCTGACCGCCGACGGGTCTTCGATCAGCGACATCGGCAGCAGGTTGACCGACAGCTTCACCTTGTCCAGGCCCAACCGCCGCGCCAGTTCGAATGCCGCGGCTTTCGACTCCAGATCGACGCGGTAACGCTGAGCGGGATCGAGACTGGCGAACATCTGTTCGGGGGATTCTCCGGATCTGCCGCGGATCAGGAACTCGAAGGATGTGACCTCGCGCCGCATGGGATCGACGATCGGTTGCAGCGCAAAGGGATACGCGCGGGCGGGCGCTGCGGGGTCTTCCTGGATCGCAGCCGCGCCGCTCGCCGCAAACCGCCAGTGGGCAGCATCCTCGCCCTCGACGATATGATCGGTCCCCCGCACGGCGGCATACCAGCCTAGAATCTTCACGACCCGGTCGTCTCCACGCGCCAGCCGGGCGGAAACTGTCATTTTGGCAAGAATGCGTGAGGACACCTCTTGCGGGCCGAGCTCGCGCAGATCAAGCAAGGCCATCGCATCGCCGCCGAACCGGCGGGCCGGCCCCTGGTCCTGCATCAGCAGCACGACGTTCTTGTGGGCGTCGTCGCGCCGTATCGAATCGAAAAGGCGCGATACCGCTTCATCGGGCCCTTCCAGCAGCTGCACGAAGTGCACACCGTCAAAGAGCATGATGCCGGTCACGTCCAATGCGGCGTTGCGCGCCCGGGCGGGCGTCAACAGATCGCTCAGATCCTGCGCATTCATGGTGTCGACAGCACGGCTGCGGTATATCAGTGTGGAAATCATGTCGTGTTCTTTCACGAACGGGTCGGACGTTGGACGGGTGCGGCGGCGTTGCCAAGACGCGGCAGGGTCGCGCACGCGAAGATTGGGCGCGGGGCAAGGAGGCCTTGGCGGCCGGGCCCGTTTCAGTGGCGTGGAAGGCGCGTCCGCGGCGGATGCGGATTCGTGGCCAGCGGCAAGATGAAGGACGGCGTGGGAAAAGGGAAAATGTTCCCGTCCAGCCATTCCTTCCTAATTCCCGAAATGGTTAGCTCGAAACCTGATAGGTCTGAAACCTAACTCACGGAAAAACATGGGAAGTTTGGTGGTGCGAAGGAGGGGACTCGAACCCCTACACCTGTTACGGCGTCAGGACCTAAACCTGGTGCGTCTACCAATTTCGCCACCTTCGCAATAGGCCAAGCCCGCTATTGTAGCTTGCTTGTTAAAATCTTGCGTCATGAATCCGCGCCTCGATGCCCTGCACCCCTACCCGTTCGAAAAATTGCGCGCGTTGCTGGCTTCTGCCAGCTCGCAGCCGGACGGCATTACGCCCATCAACCTGTCGATCGGCGAGCCCAAGCACGCCGCGCCCGAACGCGTGGCGCAAGCCATCCGAGACGGCATGGCCGGGCTTTCCGTCTACCCGTCGACGAAGGGCGATCCGGCCCTGCGCCGGGCGATTTCGGAGTGGCTGGCGCGCCGCTACAGCATTCCGGCGCCCGACGCCGAAACGCAGGTGCTGCCGGCCCTGGGGTCGCGCGAGGCGCTGTTTGCGTTCACGCAGACCGTGATCGATCCCGCGGCCGGTTCCGTGGTGATCTGCCCCAACCCGTTCTATCAGATCTACGAAGGCGCCACGCTGCTGGCGGGTGCGACGCCCTACTTCGTCAACGCCGATCCGGTACGCAATTTCGGCAGCGACTGGAACCAGGTGCCCGAAGACATCTGGAAGAAGACGCGCCTGGTGTTCGTGTGCTCGCCGGGCAACCCTGCCGGCAACGTGATGTCGCTGCAAGAATGGGAAACGCTGTTCAAGCTGTCGGACCGCCATGGTTTCGTGATTGCGTCGGATGAATGCTATTCCGAGATCTATCTGGACGAGGGCGATCCCCCGCTGGGCGGATTGCAGGCGGCGCGGCGACTGGGGCGGGACGACTACCGCAACCTGGTGGTGTTCTCCAGCCTGTCCAAGCGGTCCAATGTGCCGGGCCTGCGGTCGGGCTTCGTGGCGGGCGACGCGGCGCTGATCGGCCGGTTTCTGCTGTATCGCACGTATCATGGCAGTGCGATGAGCCCCATCGTGTCCGCGGCCAGCATTGCCGCGTGGACGGACGAGGCGCACGTGAAGGAAAACCGCCGCCAGTACCGCGAGAAATTCGACGCGGTGCTGCCCATCCTGCAAAAGGTGCTGGATGTGTCGCGGCCGCAGGCTTCGTTTTATTTGTGGGCGGCGACGCCCGGTTCCGATACGGCGTTCGTGCGCGACCTCTATGGCCGTACCGGTGTTACCGTGCTGCCAGGCAGCTTCCTCGCGCGCGAGGCGCACGGCATGAATCCGGGCCAGGGACGCATCCGCATCGCCCTGGTGGCGCCCTTGGCCGACTGCGTGCAGGCGGCCGAGCGCATCGCCCATTTTGTACATACTTCTGTTTGACCAACCTTTAAAAGCTGAGCCGCTATGACTCTCGACCTGCAGACCACCATTGAACAAGCCTGGGAGAACCGGGCCAACCTGTCGCCCACCGACGCCAGCGCCGAAGTGCGCGAAGCCGTTGAGCACACCATCGACGGGCTGGACCTGGGCCGCCTGCGCGTGGCCGAGAAGATCAATGACGACTGGGTCGTGCACCAGTGGATCAAGAAGGCCGTGCTGCTGTCCTTCCGCCTGAACGAAAACGCCATCATGGGCCAGGCGCCCCTGCAGTTCTACGACAAGGTGCCGCTCAAGTTCTCGGAATTCGGCGACAACGCGTTCAAGCAAGGCGGCTATCGCGTGGTGCCGCCGGCCGTGGCCCGCCGCGGCTCGTTCATCGCCCGCAACGTGGTGCTGATGCCCTCGTACGTGAACATCGGCGCCTACGTCGACGAAGGCACGATGGTCGACACCTGGGCCACCGTCGGCTCGTGCGCCCAGATCGGCAAGAACGTCCACCTGTCGGGTGGCGTGGGCATTGGCGGCGTGCTTGAGCCGCTGCAGGCCAACCCCACCATCATCGAAGACAACTGCTTCATTGGCGCGCGCTCCGAAGTCGTGGAAGGCGTGGTGGTCGAAGAGAACTCGGTGCTGGCCATGGGCGTGTTCCTGTCGCAAAGCACCAAGATCTACGATCGCGCCACCGGCAAGATCACCTACGGCCGCGTGCCCTCGGGTTCGGTCGTGGTGCCGGGCTCGCTGCCCTCGGCCGACGGCACGCACAGCTTGGCCTGCGCCGTGATCGTCAAGCGTGTCGACGCGCAGACCCGCGCCAAGACCAGCATCAACGACCTGCTGAGGGCTTGATGAGCAATTCGGCCGTACTGGATCTGGTCAAGGACCTGATCGCCCGTCCCTCCGTCACGCCCGCGGACGAAGACTGCCAGGCGGCGATTGCCGCCCGGCTCGAACGCATCGGCTTTACCTGCGAGACCATCGCGCAGGGCGGCGTCACCAATCTGTGGGCACGGCGCGGCAGCGCTGCGCCGCTGACGGTGTTTGCCGGCCACACCGACGTGGTGCCCCCGGGCCCGCGCGAGAAGTGGAACAGCGATCCCTTCGTTCCCACGGAACGCGACGGCTGGCTGTACGGCCGAGGAGCGGCCGACATGAAAAGCTCGATCGCCGCCTTTGTGGTGGCGGCCGAGGAATTCGTGGCGGCCCACCCGCAGCATGACGGCTCGATCGCCCTGTTGATCACCTCCGACGAGGAAGGCCCGTCCATCGATGGCACCGCCATCGTGTGCGACGCGCTCAAGGCGCGCGGCGAGCAGCTGGATTACTGCATCGTGGGCGAGCCCACGTCGGGCGATGTGCTGGGCGACACCTGCAAGAACGGCCGCCGCGGCTCCTTGTCGGGCAAGCTCACGGTCAAGGGCATCCAGGGGCACGTGGCCTACCCGCACCTGGCGCGCAACCCTGTTCACCAGCTTGCGCCGGCGCTGGCCGAGATCGTCAGCATTGAATGGGACCAGGGCAACGAGTATTTCCCGCCCACGACGTTCCAGGTGTCCAACCTGAACTCGGGCACGGGCGCGACCAACGTCGTGCCCGGCGAGGCCGTGGCGTTGTTCAATTTCCGCTTTTCCACGGCCAGCACGCCTGAAGGCCTGAAGCAGCAGGTTCACGCCGTGCTGGACAAGCACGGCCTGGAGTACGAGCTGGATTGGGAATTGGGCGGCGAGCCCTTCCTGACCCCGCGCGGATCCTTGACCGACGCGCTGGTGCAGGCGATCCACGCGGAAACCGGCGTGACCGCCGAGCTGTCGACCACCGGCGGCACATCGGACGGCCGCTTCATCGCCAAGATCTGCCCGCAAGTCATCGAGTTCGGCCCCGGCAACGCCACGATCCACAAGGTCAATGAGCGCATCGAGGTCGCCTCGCTGGAACCACTCAAGAACATCTATCGGCGCACGCTGGAAAACCTGCTGCTGCCCGCATGATGCCCGCGCCGGCGGGACGCAAGTCCCGCCGCGCACGCTTTCCAGCCCCCTTTCAGGGGGCGTTTTTCCGTTTTCCCCCTGGGACGGTGATTTGAATGCCTGATACGAACGCAACCTCCCGCGACGAACTGCAGACCGTGCGCGACCTGATCCGCTACGGCGTTTCGCGCCTGAACGGCGCCCAGGTGTCGCTGGGACATGGCAGCGACAATGCCTGGGACGAGGCGGTCTACCTGACCCTGCACGCGCTGCACCTGCCGCTGGACACGCTGGATCCGTTCCTGGATGCACGCGTCGTGCGCGAAGAGCGCGAGCGTGTGCTGGACCTGCTGGACCGTCGCGTGGCCGAGCGCGTGCCCGCCGCGTACCTGACGAACGAAGCCTGGCTTCGCGGCCACCGGTTCTACGTGGACAAGCGCGTGATCGTCCCGCGCTCGCCGATCGCCGAGCTGCTGGACGAGGGGCTGTCGCCGTGGGTGCAGGATGCGCTGGCCGTGGAGAACGTGCTGGACATGTGCACCGGCTCCGGCTGCCTGGCGATCTTGGCGGCGCTGGCCTTCCCTTACGCGCACGTGGACGCGGTGGACGTGTCCGCCGACGCCCTGGAAGTCGCGCGCCGCAACGTCGACGACTACGGGCTTGCCGACCGCCTGGATTTGCACGAAAGCAACCTCTTTGATGCCCTGCCCGCGCGCGAATACGACGTGATCGTCTGCAATCCTCCCTACGTGAACAGCGGCTCGATGCGCGCCCTGCCGCAGGAATACCTGCACGAACCGCAGCTGGCGCTTGCCGGCGGCGACGACGGCATGGACCTCGTGCGCCGCATCCTGCAAGCCGCCCCGCAATACCTGTCGGAGAACGGCGTGCTGGTGCTTGAAATCGGCCATGAGCGCGATTTCTTCGAAGCCGCCTTCCCGCAGCTGTCGCCCGTCTGGCTGGACACCGAGGAAGCCTCGGACCAGCTGCTGCTGCTTACCCGCGAGCAACTGAGCCTGTGATACGCGCCAACGGATTGACCCTGCGCCGCGGCACGAAAGTGCTGCTGGACGGCGCCGAATTTGTCGTGAACCCGGGGGAACGGGTAGGCATCGTGGGCAAGAACGGCGCGGGCAAGTCCTCGCTGTTCGCGCTGCTGACCGGCGCGCTGGACGCAGACGCCGGCACCTTGTCGCTGCCCGCCGGTTGGCGCATCGCCAGCGTCGAGCAGGAACTGCACGCGGACGACCGCCCTGCCCGCGAGTTCGTGATCGACGGCGACACGCATCTGCGCGCATTGCAGGCGCAGCGCGCGGCGCTGTCCGACGACCAGGGCACGCAGATCGCCGAAGTGGAAGCCGCGCTGGTGGAAGCCGGCGCCTGGAGCGCAGCCTCCCGTGCCGAACAACTCCTGGCCGGCCTGGGCTTCAAGCCCGCCGAATGGACGCAACCGGTCGAGAGCTTTTCGGGCGGCTGGCGCATGCGCCTTGCGCTGGCCCGCGCGCTGATGGCTCCGTCCGAGCTGTTGCTGCTGGACGAACCCACCAACCACCTGGATCTGGACGCGATGCTGTGGCTGGAGAAATGGCTGGCCGCCTATGAAGGCACCGTCATGCTGATCTCCCACGACACCGAGTTCCTGGACGCGGTCGCGCGGTCGATCCTGCATTTCGACCATGCCAAGCTGACGCGGTATCGCGGCGGCTATGGCGACTTCCTGACGCAGCGTGCCGAGCGCCTGCGCCAGTCCAGCATCGCCTACGACCGCCAGACACGCGAGGCGGCCCGCCTGCAAGGCTTCATCGACCGCTTCAAGGCCAAGGCGTCCAAGGCCAAGCAGGCGCAGAGCCGCGTGAAGGCGTTGGCGCGCATGCAGGTGCTGGCGCCGCTGCAAGCGGAAGCCGGCATCGACATTCGCATCCCCTCACCCGACCAGGTGCCGGATCCGCTGCTGACGCTTGAGCATCTGTCGGCGGGCTACACGGACGCCGAGGGCAATGCCGTGCCCATCCTGCGCGATGTGACGCTGATGGTTCGCGCGGGCACCCGCGTGGGCGTGCTGGGCGCCAACGGCGCCGGCAAGAGCACACTGATCAAGACCCTGGCCGAGGAACTGCCCGTGCAGGCCGGCGAGCGCCGCGCCTCGCGCGGTCTGGCGATCGGATACTTCCACCAGCACCAGCTCGACATGCTGGACGTGGACAGCACGCCAATCGCGCACCTGGCCCGCCTGGCGCCCGAGGCTCGCGAGCAGGAACTGCGCAATTACCTGGGCGGTTTCGGTTTCTCGGGCGATACCGTCACCAGCAAGGTGGGCCCGATGTCGGGCGGCGAAAAGGCGCGCCTGGCGCTGTCGCTCATCGTCTGGCAGAAGCCCAATCTGCTGCTGCTGGACGAGCCCAGCAACCACTTGGACGTCGAGACGCGCGAGGCCTTGGCCACCGCCCTGGCAGACTTCGGCGGCAGCATGCTGCTCGTGTCGCACGATCGCCATCTGCTGCGCACTACCGTGGACAGCTTCTGGATCGTGGCGGACGGCGCGGTGCGCGAGTTCGACGGCGACCTGGAGGACTACCGCGACTGGCTGGCCGCGCGCAATGCGGACGAACGCGCCGAGGCGCGGGAAAACGCCGAAAACGGCAATGACCCCGTCGTCGATCGCAAGGCGCAGCGCCGCGCCGAAGCCGAACAGCGGCAACGCCTGTCCGCCCTGCGCAAGCCGCTGGAGTCCAAGCTGGCCAAGGTGGAATCCGAAATGGAAAAGCTTCGGGGCAAGCTCGCGGCCCTGGACGCGGTGATTGCCGATCCGGACCTGTATTCCGACGCGCGTCGCGCCGAGCGCCAGAAAGTGATGGCGGACCACGGCGAACACGGCAAGCGCATGGGGGAACTGGAAGAGCAGTGGCTGGAGCTGCAGGGCTCGCTGGAAGAGATCGACCAGAGCGAAGCCTGACCCAAAAGAAGCGGGCCCAAATATAAGCGGGCTTCAAATAGAAACCGGCCCCAAATTGGGGCCGGTTTTTTTGGGCTAGCTGTTTTCGGCTGGCCTATACCCGCGCACTTGCCTGACAGGCCTCGGGCGCGCGCCTGCGGTCACGAGTAAGGACGCTCGCGCAGGCGGGTGTGGTTGTCGATCACGGTGTCGATCACTTCGCGCAGGATGGTCTCGGCCAGATCGGGCGGCACGCCGGCTTCCAGGGCCAGGCGCCGGATGCGCTCGACCTGCTGGGCCTCGCGCCTGGGGTCCACCAGATCCATCCCGTGGTTGGTTTTCAGTTCGCCGATCATGTCCGTGCAACGGAACCGCACACCCAGCAGCAGCATGATCTGCTGGTCGATCTCGTCGACTTCGGCGCGCAGGGACGCCAGCTCGGCTTTGGGGGAATCGTTGTTGGCCATATGTGTCAACCCTGAACAATGTCGAGCTTGGCGATGCCAAGCGCCAAGGTTTTGGCGCCGACATCGCGGAAGTGGATTTCCGCCTGGGCGTCCTGTCCCGCGCCGCTCAGGCCGATGATCGTGCCGTCGCCGAAACGCGCGTGACGCACACCCTGCCCCACACGATACTGCTTGTCGCCCACCGTGACACCGGTGGCGACACCGCGGGGTTGACGCGGCGCAATGGTGTTGGTCGGCTTGCGGCCAAAGGCATCGCCGCGGTTGCCGCCGCCCCACCCCGCGCCGGTCGCGCTGACCGGGGCCAGTCCGGCCTTGGGGGTCAGCCACTTCAGGTGCTGCTCGGGAATTTCATCCAGAAAGCGCGAGCGCATGGCGTATCGCGTCTGGCCATGCAGCATCCGGCTTTGCGCCAGGCTGATGTACAGGCGCTGCCGCGCGCGCGTGATCGCCACGTACATGAGGCGGCGTTCTTCTTCCAGGCCGGCCGGCTCGAGGATGCTGTTCTCGTGCGGGAACAGCCCTTCCTCCAGGCCGGTGATGAACACGGCGTCGAATTCCAGGCCCTTGGCGGCATGCACCGTCATGAGCTGGACGGCATCCTGGCCTTGCTGGGCCTGGTTGTCGCCGGCCTCCAGCGCCGCATGCGACAGGAACGCGGCCAGGGGCGTCAGGTTGTCGCCTGCAACCGCCGGCGCGTCCACCACACCCGGCATGAGCGTGGAGGACGTGTCACCGTCGGGCACCTGGCCGGCGGGCATGCCGTCGTAGTTTTCCTCGGACGCAAACACCGCCGCGGCCGTGATGAGTTCGTTCAGGTTTTCCAGCCGCTCGGCGCCTTCGCGCTCGGCCTTGTAGTGGGCGTTCAGGCCGCTGGCCTCGAGCATGTGCTCGACCATTTCGGGCAGCGGCAGCTCGCGGGTTTCTTCGATGAGCCGATGAATCAGCTGCGCGAACTGGGCTAGATTGGATCCGCCCTTGCCCGCAACCCGCGCTACCGCGCCATACAGGCTGGTGTCGTGCTCGCGCGCGGCATCGGCCAGCTGTTCGAGCGTGCGTGCCCCGATCCCGCGCGTCGGGAAATTGACCACCCGCATCCACGACGTATCGTCGTGCGGATTGGCCATCAGGCGCAGGTAGGCCAGCGCGTGCTTGATTTCCTGGCGCTCAAAAAAGCGCAGGCCGCCATACACCTTGTACGGGATGCCGGCCGAGAAAATGGCATGCTCGATGACGCGCGACTGCGCGTTGCTGCGATACAGCACGGCGATTTCCCGGCGGTCGCTGCCTTCATGGATAAGGGAACGGATCTCGTCCACGATCCACTGCGCTTCCATGCCATCGGACGGCTGCTCAATGACGCGCACCGGTTCGCCCTCGCCCTGGTCGGTCCAGAGATTCTTGCCCAGGCGTCCCGAGTTGTGGCCGATGAGCGCGTTGGCCGAATCCAGGATATGACCGTACGAGCGGTAGTTCTGCTCCAGGCGGATCACGGTGCCATGCGCATAGTCGCGCTCGAAGTCGGCCATGTTGCCGACGTTGGCGCCGCGGAAGGCATAGATGGACTGGTCGTCGTCGCCCACGGCGAAGATGGCCGCGCCACCGCCCGCCAGCAGGCGAAGCCACTTGTATTGCAGCGTGTTGGTGTCCTGGAACTCGTCGACGAGGATGTGGCGGAACCGGCGCTGGTAGTGCTCGCGCACGGGCGCGTTGCGCGACAGCAGCTCATAGGCGCGCAGCAGCAACTCGGCAAAGTCGACCACGCCTTCGCGTTGGCACTGCGCTTCGTAGAGCTGGTAGATCTCGATCAGGCGGCGGCGGTGCGCGTCGTAGGCTTCGACGTCGGCGGGGCGCAGGCCCTCTTCCTTGGCGCCGTTGATGAAGCGCTGCACATCGCGGGGCGGGTACTTTTCGTCATCCACGCCGTTGGCCTTCATGAGGCGCTTGATCGCCGCAAGCTGGTCCGTGACGTCCAGGATCTGAAAGCTCTGCGGCAGGCCTGCGTCGCGGTGATGCGCGCGCAGCATGCGGTTGCAAAGGCCGTGGAACGTGCCGATCCAGAGGCCGCGCGTATCGATCGGCAGGATGGCCGACATGCGCGCCAGCATCTCGCGGGCTGCCTTGTTGGTGAACGTGACCGCCAGAAGCCCAAAAGGCGAAGCCTGGCCGGTTTGAATCAGCCAGGCCATGCGGGTGGTGAGCACCCGGGTCTTGCCGCTGCCCGCCCCGGCCAAGACCAGGGCGTGCTGCGGTTCTAACGTTACTGCGGCGCGTTGTTCAGGATTGAGCTTCTCTAGCATCATGCCGCGTAGCGGCGCAGATGTTGAGCGAACTGCTCAAGCCCAGCGATGCCGCTTTGCTGGGCGCGCTGGCACCAGGCCTGCAGGTCATGAAGAAGTTGTTCGCTGCTGGCGCTGGAGCTTTCCCAGATGCGGCCGAGTTCACGGCGCATCTGCACCAGCGTCGACAGCGACTTGTTCTGGGCAATGGCCTTGTCCACGGCAGCCAGTTGCTCGGGCTGCAGGATTTCTTCGTTGCGGTGGATGGCACGGCGCACGCTGTGCAGCTTGGTGTAGCCGCACTCGGCGTTGCCTTCCTGGCGCGAGGCCTTCAGCTTGGCCAGCTCTTCGCGGGCGGCGCTCTTGATCACATCCGCATAGCGGGCCATGACTTCGTAGCGGTGCGTGATCACGCCTTGCAGCGTGCGCAGGTCGATGCCCGTGCGGGAGTCGTCCAGCTTGAGCTTGGGCGCAACCTTCTTGATCTTGGCCAGGCCGAAGAACTTCAGGATGTTGATGTAGCACCAGCCGATGTCGAACTCATACCACTTGGCCGAGAACTTGGCAGACGTGCCGTGGGCATGGTGGTTGTTGTGCAGCTCTTCGCCGCCGATCACGATGCCCCACGGGAACACGTTGGTGCTGGTGTCCGGGCTGTTGTAGTTGCGGTAGCCCCAGAAGTGGCCGATGCCGTTGACGACGCCGGCGGCCCAGAAGGGAATCCAGGCCATCTGGACAGCCCAGACGGTGACGCCGATGGCGCCGAACAGGGCGATGTCGATGGCGAGCATGGTCAGCACGCCCCACAGGCTGTGCTTGCTGTAGACGTTGCGCTCGAGCCAGTCGTCAGGCGTGCCGTGACCGAACTTGGCCATGGTTTCCTTGTTGTTCGACTCTTCGCGGTACAGCTCCGCGCCGCGGAACAGCACCTTCCAGATGCCGAACAGCATGGGCGAGTGCGGGTCACCTTCTTTTTCGCATTTGGCGTGATGCTTGCGGTGAATGGCCACCCATTCCTTGGTGACCATGCCGGTCGTCATCCAGAGCCAGAAGCGGAAGAAGTGCATGACAGCCGGATGAAGATCCAGACCGCGGTGCGCTTGGCTGCGATGGAGAAAAACCGTGACCGCAACAATCGTGATGTGCGTCACGACCAAAGTGAAAACGACGATCTGCCACCAAGAAGCTTGGGTCAGGCCGCCGGCAATGAAGGAGAGGATGTAATCCATAAAGCTGTTATGAGCCTCGCATGAGAAGTGGCTGAAAGTTTAGCGTACCTTAGCCGTCTGATGACAATCTAGTTTCAAAATAGTTATTGAGAGAAATCAAGGACTAAGCCGCGGTTTTGACCAAAAAAGCCGCGCTCGCGGCGCTTTGGGCGCACGCAGAGCCTTCAACGGCGCCATTCCGGTGTCCACGCCCCCCGGGAGGGAGATTTGCGACTTTCGCAACGGCACCGGGTTTTGGCTACATTTGGCGATTAAAGTTCCAGTCAGGCAAGCCAGCCGTCTTGAAGACGCCACGATAGCCGGGCACACTGCCCGCCGTCGCGCCCCAAAACTGTCTCTTTTGTCCCACTAATGTCCCTGAATCTAATGCGTCACCGTTTTTTCATCGCCCTCGCCACGCTTGGCGTGGGGTTTTCGGCCTCTGCCCAGGCGCAAACGCTGAAGTCCGGAGACGTTGCCGTCCTGGCCTCTTACTATGAGATTCGTGGTTCGGACTGCCTGGCGTTGCGGGCGCCGCGCGTCGCGATCACCCAGATGCCGACGCTGGGCAAGGCCAGCATCCTGCAGACGCGCGGACAATCCAACGATTCCGGGCGCTGCGCCTACAAGTCGGTGCCGGTGGCACAGGTGGTCTACCAGGCCGACCGGCCGGGCTCCGACACCCTGTCCTGGGAAGTGAAGTACCAGAACAAGACGATCGGAACCCGCCGCTACAGCGCGACGGTAGGCGTCACGCCGGGTCCTTGACGCCGGCTTCCTCCTGCAAGGCCGTTTCGGCGCCGGCTTCCTCGGCGGCCACCGGCTCGGCAAACTCCGCCTCCTTGGCGTCTTCGGCGCTCTCCGAAGCTTCAGCGGCACCGGTAGCCGCTGCCTTCTTCTTGCGCTCGAACACGGCGGCAAAGAACCCGTCCGTGCCGTGCACGTCCGGGCGCAACTGCACGTAAGGACCTTCCAGCTTCAGGGTCTCGCACCGCGCGCCCAGGATTTCGGCGGCGTCCACGCGTTCGAAATCCGGGTGGCTGGCGAGAAACCGGTCGGCCTGGACTTCGTTCTCTTCGGCCAGCAGGCTGCACGTGGCGTAGACCAGACGCCCGCCGGGCGCGACGCAGCGCGCCGCGCTGTTCAGGATGCGCTCTTGAAGCTGACCCAGTTCAGCCAGCGCCTCGGGGTGCTGACGCCATTTCAGGTCCGGATTGCGGCGCAGGGTGCCGATGCCGCTGCAGGGCGCATCGACCAGCACGCGTTGCGCCTTGCCAGCCAGGCGCTTCACGCGCGCATCGTTTTCGTTGTCGATCACCACCGGCACGACATTCGACAGGCCGCTGCGCGCAAAACGGGGCTTGGCGCGCGCCAGCCGGGCCGCCGAGACGTCAAAGGCGTACAGACGGCCGGTCGAACGCATCAGCGCGCCCAGAAGCAACGTCTTGCCGCCCGCGCCCGCGCAGAAATCGATGATCATCTCACCGCGCCGGGGAGCGACCAGGAGCGCGAGCAACTGGCTGCCTTCGTCCTGGACTTCGATGCTGCCGTTCTCGAATTGGGGCCACCGGTTGATGGCGGGCCGCCCTTGCATGCGGATGCCCCACGGCGAAAAAGGCATCGCCGTCGGCTCATAGCGGCCCGCGCTTTGCTGCAGTTCGGCCAGCATGGCGTCGCGCTCGGTCTTGAGCGGGTTCACGCGCAAGTCCAGGCTGGCCTGACGGTTCAAGGCCTCGACCAGCGTGTCCGGGCTTTCCATAGCGCTCAGGCGCTCGTCCAGCCAATCGGGAATGCTGCCGCGCACGGCGCGGGGCAAGGTTGCCACGTCGATGCGCGACACGCGCTGCAGCCATTCGGCTTCGGCCGCGTCCATGCCCTCTTGCAGGGGTTCTGCGCCCACCGTGGCATTCAGACCCAGGATGGCCAGGCGGCGTGAAGCGGGGCCGACGCCGCTTTCCGCGTATTGGCGGTAGCGGCGAAGGTGACGCAGCACGTCATAAACGGCCTCTGCGACTTCGGAGCGGTCGCGCGCGCCCAGGTTCGGGTGGTGGCGCAGCCAGTGCGACAGCGCAGCGTCGGCCGGATAGGTCCATTGCAGGATCTCGCCCAGCACGCGCTGCACCTGGTCGATGCGGATGGCTCCGTGCGAGAGGCGCGGGCGGTTGGATTGGGGCTTTTGCGGGGCGTGATCGCCGCCGCGGTATTCGCCACGTTGACCGCTGGAGGCACGGGAATCGAAGGAACGGGAATCCGGGCGGCCCTGGCCTTCGCGGCGGTCCTGGCCGTACGAATTGCGGTCGCCACCGCGGCCTTCGCCACGCGGGCCGCCGAAAGACGCGCGGGAATCCAGACGGCCCTGGCCTTCGCGCCGATCCTGGCCATACGAATTGCGGTCGCCACCGCGGCCTTCGCCACGTGGGCCGCCGAAAGACGCGCGGGAATCCGRGCGRCCCTGGCCTTCGCGGCGATCCTGGCTGTAYGAATTGCGGTCGCCGCCGCGGCCTTCGCCACGCGGGCCGCCGAAGGACGAGCGCGAATCCGGGCGTCCCTGGCCTTCTCGGCGATCCTGGCCGTACGAATTGCGGTCGCCACCGCGGCCTTCGCCACGCTGCCCGCCAAAGGACGAGCGCGAATCCGGGCGGCCCTGGCCTTCGCGGCGATCCTGGCYRTACGAATTGCGGTCGCCRCCGCGGGCTTCGCCGCGCTCCTGGCCGTAGCCGCCGCGATCGCCACCGCGATCGTCACGGGCGCGGTCGCCGGATTCGGACCGGTCGCGGGGCGCCGGTTTGCGGGCGTCGCCCTTGGGGCGGGAGAAGAAGGATCGGCCGTCGCGGCCTTCCGTGGCGGCGCCGAAGGAGCCGGCCAGCCGGGAACGCGGGGATTGGGGTTTGGTCATGGTGTAGTCCAGTGGGGCGCAGGCGCTCGCGCCCGATAAATGCTTTTCAGGCCGTTCAGACGGCCGGCGTCCAGGAAAAAAGGCGCACGGGGTCGCCCTGGACGGCCACGCGGTGATCGTTTGTCAGGGTAACCCGGCCTTCGGCCAGCCAGCGAACGGCAGCCGGAAAAGCCTGGTGCTCGACGGCCAGCACGCGCTCGGCCAGCAACTCCGGGGTGTCGCCGGCCAGAACCGGCACGCAACCCTGGGCAATGATGGGGCCGTGGTCCAGGACCGGGGTGACGAAGTGCACGGTGCAGCCATGCACGCGCACGCCCGTCGCCAGGGCCTGGGCGTGCGTATGCAGCCCCGGAAACGCGGGCAGCAAGGAAGGATGGATGTTGACCAGGCGGCCGGCGTAGTGATTCACGAAACCGGGCGTGAGCACCCGCATGAATCCAGCCAGGATGACGTAGTCGGGCTCGTACCGGTCGATTTCGGCGGCCAGCGCGGTGTCGAAGGCTTCGCGGCTTGCGTAGTCCTTGTGATACAGGGCGGCCGTGGGGATACCCTGGCCGGCAGCCCATTCGAGGCCGGCGGCGTCGGGACGGCTGGCGATGACAGCGGCAATTTCCGCCGGCCAGGACTCGTCGCGGCAGGCCTCGGCCAGCGCCTGCATGTTGCTGCCCCGTCCCGAGATCAGGATGACGAGGCGGCGCTTGATAGAAGATATTTCCGGCAAGATGAAGAATTCCAAGGGAAATCGGGCGGGTCCGCCCCCGTGATCCGGCATCGGAAAACGACCCGCGCGCGCAGCGCGGAAGCGCCGGCGCGAGCGGACGCTGGCGGGATACGAACAAACCCGTAATCCAAAATTGTAAACTCTCGCTCGTGAAACCATCGCTGCGTATCTACCGATCCCTGCCCCCGCCCGACCGGCGCGCCCCTTGCGCGCTCACGATCGGCAATTTCGACGGCGTCCATCGCGGCCACCAGGCCATGCTTGCCCGCGTCTGCCAGGTGGCCCGCGAACGCGGTCTCACCCCGGCCGTGATGACCTTCGAGCCGCACCCGCGGGAGTATTTCGCCACCCTGAACCAGCGTCCGGAACTGGCGCCGACCCGCATTTCCGGGCTGCGCGACAAGCTGGCCGCGCTGGCACGCTACGGCATCACGCAGGTCGTGGTCGAGCGCTTCAATGCCCAGCTGGCTGAAATGTCGGCCAATGCCTTCATCGAACACCTGCTGGTGCAGGGCTTGCAGACCAAATGGCTGCTGGTGGGCGAGGACTTTCGTTTCGGGCACAAGCGCAGCGGCGACATCGATCTGCTGCGCGAGGCCGGCATGGTGCATGGTTTCGAGGTCCAGACGCTGGCCGATGTCACGGACCGCCAAGGCCACCGCATTTCCAGCTCCGAGGTCCGCACCGCGCTGGCGGTGGGCGACCTGGAGCGCGCCCGTCATCTGCTGGGACACCCCTTCCATATCAGCGGCCACGTCATCCACGGCCAGAAGCTTGGCCGGACCCTGGGCTATCCCACGATGAACCTGCGCGTGGCCGAAAGATGCGCCGCGCGTTCGGGCATCTACGTGGTGCAGGTTCACGGGTTGGCCGACCGCGCGCTGCCTGCGGTGGCAAGCCTGGGCGTGCGGCCGACGGTCGAGGACCGCGGCAGAGTGCTGCTTGAGTCACACTTGCTCGATGAGACCGTCAACGCATACGGTAAACTCGTACGCGTCGAATTCCTGCAAAAGCTGCGGGACGAAGAAAAATTTCCTGATCTCCCTTCCCTGACTGCCGCCATCGCCGAAGACGCGCGAAACGCGCGCGCCTATTTTGCCGTTCATGGACTATAAAAAGACCCTCAACCTGCCCGATACTCCCTTCCCCATGCGGGGCGACCTCGCCAAGCGCGAGCCCGCCTGGATTGCGCAATGGGAGGAAAACCACGTCTACCAGGCGATCCGTGCGGCCAGCCGCGGCCGGCCCCGCTTCGTCCTGCATGACGGCCCGCCCTATGCGAACGGCGACATTCACATCGGCCACGCGGTCAACAAGATCCTGAAGGACATCATCGTCAAGAGCCGCAACATGGCCGGCTACGACGCGCACTACGTGCCGGGCTGGGATTGCCACGGCATGCCCATCGAGATCCAGATCGAAAAGAAATACGGCAAGCACCTGCCCGTGGCGGAAGTGCAGTCCAAGGCACGGGCCTACGCGCTCGAGCAGATCGACCGCCAGCGCAAGGACTTCAAGCGCCTGGGCGTGCTGGGCGAATGGGATCGTCCGTACATGACGATGAACTACAGCAACGAGGCCGACGAGATCCGCGCCTTGGGCCGTATCCTGGACAAGGGCTATGTATTCCGCGGCTTAAAGCCCGTGAACTGGTGTTTTGACTGCGGTTCGGCGCTTGCCGAAGCCGAGGTGGAATACGCCGATCGCGTGGACCCGGCTGTCGACGTGGCCTTCCCGTTTGCCGAACCCGCCAAACTGGCCAAGGCCTTCGGCCTGGAATCGGTCGAAGACGGCGCCATCGTGATCTGGACGACCACGCCCTGGACCATCCCGTCCAACCAGGCGCTGAACGTGCATCCGGAAATCGAATACGCGCTGGTGCGGGTCACGTCCGAAATCACGCCCAAGTTCGGCCCCCTGCTGCTCATCGCCAAGGAACGCGTCGAAGACTGCCTGAAGTCCTGGGCGCTCGAAGGCGAAGTCATCGCCACGGCGCCCGGCCAGGCGCTGTCCGGCATCGAATTCCGCCACCCGCTGGCGCAGTTCAACGCCGCCTACGACCGCAAGGCGCCCGTCTACCTGGGCGACTACGTCACGGCCGACTCCGGCACTGGCGTGGTGCATTCGGCGCCTGCCTACGGTATCGAAGACTTCATGTCGTGCAAGGAGCACGGCATGAAGGACACCGACTTCATCAGCCCGGTCATGGGCGACGGCAAGTACGTCGAGAGCCTGGCGCTCTTTGGCGGCCTGTCGATCTGGGACGCGAATCCCAAGATCGTCGAAGCCCTCAAGGAAGCCGGCGCGCTGATGCACGTCGAAAAGCACAAGCACAGCTACATGCACTGCTGGCGCCACAAGACGCCCATCATCTACCGCGCGACCAGCCAATGGTTCGCCGGCATGGACGTCGCGCCCAAGGACGGCAACCCGACCCTGCGCGAAACGGCGCTGGCCGGCATCGATGCCACGGCGTTCTACCCTGCCTGGGGCCGCGCACGCCTGCATGCCATGATCGCCAACCGCCCGGACTGGACCCTGTCGCGTCAGCGCCAGTGGGGCGTGCCGATGGCGTTCTTCGTCCACAAGGAAACCGGCGAGCTGCATCCGCGCACGTCCGAGCTGCTTGAACAGGTGGCGCAGCGCGTCGAACAAGGCGGCATCGAGGCCTGGCAGGCGCTCGATCCCCGCGAGCTTCTGGGCGACGAAGCCGACCAGTACGAAAAGAACCGCGACACGCTCGACGTGTGGTTCGACTCGGGCAGCACGCACGCCACGGTGCTGGGCGGCAAGGACGGCGAATTCGCCGGCTCGCACGGCGCCGAACTCGGCTGGCCCGCCGACCTCTATCTGGAAGGCTCGGACCAGCATCGCGGCTGGTTCCATTCGTCGCTGCTGACTGGCTGCATGCTCTACGGCCAGCCGCCCTACAAAGCCCTGCTGACGCACGGCTTCGTCGTGGACGGCCAGGGCCGCAAGATGAGCAAGTCGGTCGGCAACGTGATTGCCCCGCAGAAGGTGTCCGATTCCCTGGGCGCCGAAATCCTGCGCCTGTGGGTCGCGTCCACCGATTATTCCGGCGAGCTCTCCATCTCGGACGAGATTCTCAAGCGCGTCGTGGAAGGCTATCGCCGCATCCGCAACACGCTGCGCTTCCTGCTGGCCAACCTGGCCGACTTCGACGCCGTGTCGCAATCGGTGCCCTACGGCGAGCTCTTCGAGATCGACCGCTACGCGCTCGCCATGACGGCGCAGATGCAGGCGGAAGTCCAAGCGAACTACGAGCGCTACGATTTCCATCCGGCCGTCTCGCGCCTGCAGACCTTCTGCTCCGAAGACCTGGGCGCGTTCTATCTGGACATCCTGAAGGACCGCCTGTACACGTCCGCGCCGGACAGCCGCGCGCGCCGCTCGGCGCAGACGGCCCTGCTGGATGTGACGCAGACGCTGCTCAAGCTGATGGCGCCCATCCTATCGTTCACGGCCGAAGAGGCCTGGAAGGAACTGGCGGCTTCGGCCCTGAAGAACCAGGCCGATGCGGCCCGCACGACGATCTTCACCGAGGTCTATCACGTGCTGCCGCCGTTTGCCGACGCCGAGACGCTGACCGCCAAGTGGGCGCGCCTGCGCGCCATCCGCGCCGAGGTCCAGCGCAAGCTGGAAGAAGTGCGCACGGCGGGCGACATCGGTTCGTCGCTGCAAGCCGAGGTCGACCTGTACGCCAACGGCGAAGACCAGCAATTGCTGGCCAGCCTGGGCGACGACCTGCGTTTCGTGCTGATTGTCTCGCGCGCCACCGTGCACGCTGGCGAAGGCGAAACCCGCATCGAGGTCACGCCGTCGGCTCACAAGAAGTGCGAACGCTGCTGGCACTGGCGCCTTGATGTGGGCCAGGACGCCGATCATCCCGAGATCTGCGGCCGCTGCGTGTCCAACCTGTTCGGCTCGGGCGAAGCCC
This sequence comes from Achromobacter sp. Root170, assembly GCF_001428165.1. Taxonomy (NCBI): domain Bacteria; kingdom Pseudomonadati; phylum Pseudomonadota; class Betaproteobacteria; order Burkholderiales; family Alcaligenaceae; genus Achromobacter; species Achromobacter sp. Root170. Next base: position 779,874 of record NZ_LMHN01000015.1, on the reverse strand, counting down.
GCGACAAGGCTTGAACATGACCCGCCCCTCCGAACACGGGGTGACGGACGCCTCCCCCGCCCGCGCCGCGCCGGCGCGCGTGGGCGGCTGGCTGGCGCTGGCCTTGCTGATCATCGTGCTGGACCAGTTGACCAAGATCTACTTCAACACGGCCTTCCAGTACGGCGAGCGCGTCAACATCCTGCCTTTCTTTGACTTCACGCTGGTGTTCAACCGCGGGGCAGCCTTCAGCTTCCTGGCCTCCGAAGAAGGCTGGCAGCGCTGGCTCTTCACCGGCCTGGGTTGCGTGGCAGCGGTGGTCATCGTCTGGATGCTGCGCCGCACGCACGGCCAGCCGCGCTTTTGCCTGGCGCTGACGCTGATCTTGGGCGGCGCCATCGGCAACGTCATCGACCGCGTGGTGTATGGCCACGTGGTGGACTTTCTGCTCTTCTACTGGAACGACTGGCAGTTCCCCGCCTTCAATCTGGCCGACGTCGGCATCACCTGCGGCGCGGTGCTGCTGGTGCTGGACGAACTGCTGCGCGCCCGCAAGCCGCAAGCATGACAAAAGGGGGGCATGTTGCCCCCCTTTCGTTTCCAGCGGTTTTCGTCTGCATTGATGCCCCCTCTAATCCATGACGAACGGCGCGTTGCGGCAATGCAGAATAAAATCCCTTCCAATTCCTCGATTACACGGCGCTGAACCCGCCGCCACGCCCTCATGCTCGATCTCGCCCGCAAACGCATCGTCCTTGGCCTGACCGGGGGCATCGCCTGCTACAAAATCGCCGAGCTGGTGCGGCGCCTGACCGAACAAGGCGCCACGGTGGACGTGGTGATGACCGAGGCGGCCACGCACTTCATCACGCCGGTCACCATGCAGGCGCTGTCGGGCCGCCCCGTGTTCGTGGACGCCTGGGACGCCCGGGTGCCCAACAACATGGCGCACATCGACCTGACGCGCGGCGCGGACGCCGTGCTGATCGCACCCGCCAGCGCCGACTTCATGGCAAAGGTGGCGCACGGACTGGCCGACGACCTGCTGTCCACGCTATGTCTGGCGCGTGCCTGTCCGCTGCTGGTGGCGCCAGCCATGAATCGCGAGATGTGGGCCAACCCGGCCACGCAGCGCAACGTCGAGACCCTTCGCGGCGACGGCGTCACGGTGCTGGGACCCGCGGCGGGCGAACAGGCCTGCGGCGAGACCGGCGATGGCCGGATGCTGGAAGCGCATGAGCTCCTGACCGACCTGATCGCCTTCTTTCAGCCCAAACTGCTTGCCGGCCGCCACGTGCTGCTGACCGCCGGCCCCACGTCCGAACCCGTGGACCCGGTGCGCGTGCTGAGCAACCGGTCATCCGGCAAGACGGGCTACGCGCTGGCGCGCGCCGCGCGCGAAGCCGGCGCCCGCGTCACGCTGATCACTGGCGCGACCTTCCTGCCCATTCCTCGCGGCGTGACCGCCCTGCCCGTCATGACCGCCCGCCAGATGCACGACGCCGTCATGGCCAGCGTGGGCGACGCGGACATCTTCATTGCCGTGGCCGCCGTGGCCGACTGGCGCGTGAAAAACGTCAGCACGCAAAAGCTCAAGAAAACCAGCGAAGGCGGCGGCGCGCCGGTGATGGAATTCGAACCCAATCCGGACATCCTGGCCGAAGTGGCCAAGCTTGAGAACGGCCCGTGGTGCGTCGGCTTTGCCGCCGAAACGGAAAAGCTGGCCGAGCACGCTGAAGCCAAGCGCACGCGCAAGGGCATTCCGCTGCTGGTGGGCAATCTGGCGCACAAGGTGATGGACGCCGACACCACCGAGCTGGTGCTGTTCGATGCCCAAGGCACTCACCCGCTGCCGGCCGGCAACAAGCTGGACGCCGCGCGCCGTCTTATCGCCGAAATCGCGGCGCGCATGCCAGCCTGACCGGGGCATCTCGGATACCCCGGCTTGCATTAAGGCGCGCCGGCTTATCCGGCGCCACGCATCAAAAAAAACGCCACTCCCGAAAGGGTCTGGCGTTTTGCTTTATGGCGACTGAAGCCGCCACCCGCGCGTTACTGCTCCAGGCTGATGTTCGCGGCCTTGACGATGTCCGCCCATTGCTTGCGGTCGTTGTCCAGGAATGCGCTGAACTTCTCGGGCGTCATGCCAGTGACCGGCTCCGAACCCAGGCCAGCCATCTTCTCGACCAGTGCCGGTTGCTTCAGCACGTCCTGCAGCGCGGCGTAATAGGCGGCCAGCACGTCCGCGGGCAGACCGGCGGGCGCGAAGACACCTTGCCACGTCGGCATGTCAAAGCCCTTCAGGCCCTGCTCGTCCAGCGTCGGCACGTTGGGCAGCTGGGCGGCGCGCTTGATCGAGGCGACGGCAATCGCCTTGACCTTGCCTTGCGAAGCCAGCGGCGCGGCGGTCGAGATGTTGTCCATCGTCATGGCGATGTGGCCGCCAAGCAGGTCGGTGATGACCGGCGCGGCGCCGCGGTAGGCGGCGTGCGGCACTTTCACGCCCAGCTTGTACAGCATGGTCTCGGCGATCAGGTGGTTCGAGATGCCCACGCCCGCGGTGCCGTAAGTGGCCGTCGGCGTCTTCTGGAAGTATTCCTTCAGTTCGGCCAGGTTATTGGCGGGCACGTCCTTGTTGACGATGACCACATTGGGCTGCACGGCAGCCAGCGTGATAGGCGTGAAGTCGGTGGGCTTGTAGTTCGTGCCCTTGGGGTTCAGGACATGGGTGATGGCCATGGAACCGGCGGCGGCGATGCCGATGGTGTAGCCGTCGGCGGGCGCCTGGCTCAGGCGGTACGCCATGATGTTGCCGCCGGCGCCGGCCAGGTTCTCGACCACGACGGGTTGCCCCAGGCGGGCCGACAGCGGCTCGGCCAGCAGGCGGGCCAGCGTGTCGGCCGAACCGCCCGGCGCAAAGCCCACGAGCAGGCGCACGGGCTTGGCCGGCTTCCAGGCGTCGGCGGCATGGGCCGAGGCAGCCGAGAGCGCGGCAACGGCGAACAGTGCGCCAGCGGCGCGGTGCAGGGTACGGCTGATCATGAAAAAAACTCCCAACAGTTGATTGACGAAGTCGGCTTCGTCTCCTCTCGCCGCTCGCCCGAAGCGGCCGCGCGAGTCCGTGCGGCCAGAGCTTCGGGATTGCGTCCGGCGGCGTTATTCCAGTATTTGTGCCAGGGCCTGGGCCACCAGACGGTTGGACAGCAGCACGGGGCGCCCCGACGCCTGCGCCACGGCATCGCGCATGCGCTGCGCGTAGCCCATGCAGTGCATGACGATCAGGTCGCAGGACGCCAGTTCGCGCCCGGCCGCCTCGAAGTTGCGGGCGGCCTGCTGCGCGTCGGCCTCGTAGGGCGTGGCGTGCACGACCTGCGTCGCGCATTCCAGCGGCACGGCCATGTGAAAAGCGTCGACCTGCGCCTCAAGCGGAACGACCAGCCCGACCTTGCGGCAGTGCTGCGCAAGGCCAGCAACAAGGTGGTCCACGACCTGCTGCGGCTCCACCACCAGCGTGCGCATGGGCGCGATGGCCGTGCCGGTGCACAGCGGCACCAGCACGTCGTACCCCTGCCCGTCGGCCTCTCGCATCACGTGCGCCAGCCGGGCCTCGGCGGCCGCGGCGTCCAGTTCGATCTGGGAACCGTCTCGCAGGCGCGTGGCAAAGCGGTATTCGCGGGGCCGTGGCGCCAGCGCGGCCAGCCCCGCAGCGTCCAGGCCGTCCAGCGCGCCGAACTCGTCGATGCGCACGTGGGCGCCCAGCACGGGCGCCATCTCGGGTACGACGTCGCTGCGCGGGGATTGACCGATCGTGAAGAACGCAACGCGGCGCGGTGTGCGGGCGCTCATTGCGCGGCTCCGTCTTCGCGGCCCACGGTCTGCAAGTGCGCCATCGAGCCATAGCGGGCCTGCAGCGCGTGCCACTCGGCGTCGTCGAAGAAAGTCATGGCGCGCTGGCCGTACAACTTGGCGATCTCGATGCAGAAGCGCATGGCGACGTCCGCGTCCACGGCGTTGGTGACGCCGGTGGCGCAACCGGGCACGGTGGTCTGCGCGGTCAACGCCACGCCGACGACCGGCGCGTCCGTGACGATAGCCGGCTGCATCAGCGAATTGACGTGCCACAAGCCGTTTTCGTAGGGCGTGATGTCCTGGGTGGTCAACGGCAGCGTGACCGGCAGCTCACCGCTGACCCAGCCCATGACGTCGAGCATGGTTTCGGGGATGCGCAGCAGGTAGCCCTGCTTGGCCACCGGGGTCAGCGCCACGCCGCGCTTGTTGACCAGGCGGTTGCCGCGCGTGGTGTCCACCGACAGGATCGCGTCCATGCGCGGATCCACCTCGTGCGACATCATCTCGCGCATGGGGAACGGCGAGCGCATCATCGGCACCGGATGATGCGGCCGCGTGCCGGCGCGCGGGCAGATGTGCGTGCGGATGCGGACCGTGCCGGGCAGTACGTCGCCCTGCTGCGCCATCGCCATCAGCTTGAGCGCGGCGGCGATGGCGACGACGGCGCCGTCGCTGTCGGACACCAGGCCCGTCACCGCGGGGCGCGCACCGATGCCGCCCAAGCGGCCCACGATGCCCAATTGCGGGGCCGAGGCATCCGCGCCGGGAATCACGATGGACAGGAAGTCGGTGGCAAGACCGTCACGCTCCAGGTGCGTGACCTGCACTTCGCAATGGCCGGCGTCGCGCAGCACCTGCGCCACGGACTCGCCCGTGACGTGCGCGGACGACAGCAATTCGATAACGTCGATGACCTGCTTCATGCCGGGATTTCCACGGGGCCGGGACGGAACATGCGCGGTTCTTCGCGCCCCAGGAAGAGCGGCGCATCGTGCGGACCGACCAGCGCGATGTTTTGGCCACGCACGCGCAGACCGGCGCCTTCGGGCAGGCCGAGCACCGGCATGGCCGGATTCAGCGTGCAGAACTCGGCCAGACGCTGGGCACGCGTTTCGCCGCGGTGGCCCGGAGGGTGCGCGTTGGTGTAATGCGGATTGATCTGGAAGGACAACAGGCCCAATGCATCAAAGCCTTGCGGGTCGGTGATGGGCATGTCGTTCGTCGTGCAGATGGTGGGACACGTCAGGTTGGAGCCCGCGCTCCAGCCCAGATAGGCCGCACCCGCGCGCACACGCCGCGTCACGACCTCGAGCAGGCCCTGGCGGCGCAGCTGGCCCAGCAGATTGAACGTGTTGCCGCCGCCGACGATGATGACCGACGCGGCCTCCAGCGCGGCAACGGGATCTTCGGCCGTATGCAGGCCCTGGATGGCGAGCTCCGTGTCGGCCAGCGCGGACGAGACCAGCGCCGTGTAGTCGTCCCAATTGCGCGTGACCCCGGCGTACGGCACGAACACGGCCGGCGCGCCTTGCGGCAGGGATTCGATCAGTTCGCGGATGTCCGGCATGGCGTGCACCAGATAGCCGGCGTCGCTGCTGGAATTGCTGAGGAGCAGAAGGTTCATGGAAGTCAGAGTCCGAAGGGGTAAGGGTTCCGGGCGCGGCGCATTGCGGCCAGCGCCGTGAATTCAGGAGGTCAGTTCAGCCAGTAGGGATCGTTCAACTCGCGGCCCAGCGCGCCCACCTGCTGCAGGACCGATTCGCGCAGCACGGCCACGCGCGCCTCGTCGGCCTGGAAGGAGACGAACGACAGACATAGCCCGCGCAGCTCGCCGGTGGCCGGGTCGCGCACGGCGGCGGCCACGGCGCCGATACCGGGCATGGCCTGGTCGATGGCGACCCCGCAATGGTCGGCGCGCGTCTGCGCCACCAGGCGTGCCAGGTCGCCCACGGTGGCCGGGCAGTCGCGCCCTTCGACGGGCAGTGGCTGGGCCGGGTCGGCGCCGTAAAGCGCTTCAAATTCAGCATCGGTCAGGCGCGACAGCAACGCGCGCCCCATCGCGGTGCCGGACGCGGCACGGCGCGAGCCGGGCGGCGACAGCACCTGCACGGGGTGCGAGCCATTCAAGCGTTGCAGCACGACGGTTTCACGCTGGTTGAGCGTGGAGAGATAGGCGGTCAACCCGCTGTCGTCGGACAAGCGGGCCAGCACGCCGCGGCAGGCTTCGTCCAGCGGCGTGGCGGCCATGCCGGCGCGCACCGCCTGCGCCAGCAGCGCGCCGGGGCGGTAGCGGCGCGTGGCCGCGTCCTGGTCGAGCAGGCCGTAGTTCTGCATCTGGTTCAACAGGCGCGACGCCGTGCTTTTGGGCATGGACAGCCGCGCCGCGACCTCCGTGAAGCTCAATTCGGCCGCGCCTTCCGCGTAGAGCGAGAGCACGCGCTGGGCGCCTTCAAGAATACTCATACTTGTTCCACAAAACGGAACCTAAGTTCCTTATTAGAGAACAAGAATAATGCAAGCGATGGAAACAGGTCAATACGGCCCCGGAAAGTGAAAGGCCCCCGCGTTCGCGGAGGCCTTCAAAATGCGGACAAGTATCCGGGGGAGCCTACTTCGTGGCCAGCTCGGACCATTGCGCCAACGGCAAGGGCGGGTGCGCATCCAGGATGCGGCCGAGCACCAGCTTCATTTCATCCCAGCCGCCGCGGTTGGTGGGCCAGACCGACGGTGTGATGGCGTTCCATGCGCCGTCCGGCGCACGCTCGGCCATCTTGAAGCGGAACGTGTAATGCCCTGCCATGCCCATGCGCAGATCCGACACCACCAGCGCGTCGTCGATGACGTCGTAGCGCAGCCAGTCGTCCGTGAACCAGCGCAAGCGTTCATGCAGCGGCACACCGGCCAGGACGCGGCCCGCCTCCAGGTTGAGCGGCAGCCGCACCCATTCCGGCGGATGGCGATCAAAGATGCTGCTGACCGATTCGTAATAGCTGCCATCGCCGCTCTTGGCGATCACGCGCCACACCAGCGTGTTGAACGGCATGGGGATGGCCCGCACCTGTGTAACCGCAATGCCCCGCGCCTGCATCACCTCGTGCACGCGCTGCTCGGCCGCCATCCTGCCTGCCAGCCCGAAGCCCAGATAAGCGGTGCTGAACACCAGCGCCCCCACCAGCACGCGCCGAGCGATGCGGGTCATGCCGGCGATGACCGCAAACACGACGGCAATGAGCAGCGGCACGGTGTACACCGGGTCAATGATGAAGACGGACGACCAGCTCTCCGGCGTCAGCGCCAGCGGCCAGAACAATTGGGTGCCGTATACCGTGAAGGCATCCAGGATGGGGTGTGTGATCAGCACCAGCCATATCGTCAGAAAGAGCCGCCGCCCGCTATAGGGCGCATTGGGCCAGAACTTGCGTATCAGCCACGCCAGCAACATCGCCAGTCCGGTCAGCACGAACACGGAATGCGAAAAGCCCCGGTGATACGTCATGAGCGACACCGGATCCGGGTAGCGCATCAGGACGTCCAGATCCGGCAGGGTGGCCAGCGCCGCGCCATATACAAGGGCGCGTCTGCCCTGCACGCGCCCCAGCATGGCGCCCTGGATGCCGGCGCCCAGCACCGCTTGTGTAACTGAATCCATGTTTCTCCAACGTCGAGCGTTCCACCAAAAGGCCTACCCGCGATACGGCTGGCCCTGCAGGCGTTAACATACCCGATTGCGTTCAGCTAATTTTCAACTTTGCATTCATGGATGAATACATCACTCAGATCGGCCAGTTCATCGAGGCCAACCAGGCGTGGGCCGGACCGATCACATTCCTCCTCACGATGGGCGAGTCCATGGTGCTCCTGGGACTGTTCATTCCCGCCACCGCGCTGCTGCTGCTCACGGGCGGCCTCATCGGCTCCGGCACGCTCGCGCCCTGGGGCGTGATCGCCTGGGGCATCGCGGGCGCCATCGTGGGCGACGCGCTGTCGTACTACTTGGGGCGCTGGGCGGGCCCGAGCGTGTTGCGGCGCTGGCCGCTCAAGCAGCAGCGCACCGGCGTGGCCCGGGCGCGGCTGTTCTTCTACCGCTACGGCTTTGCGTCCGTGCTGATCGGCCGGTTCCTGGGCCCCATCCGCTCCACGATTCCCACGGTGGCGGGCGTGATGGGCATGGCGCACAGCCGCTTCCAGATGGCCAACGTGCTGTCGGCCGTGCTGTGGATGCCGCTGATGCTGGCGCCCGGCTACATCACCGCGCGCAGCCTGGGCACAGCGGAAAAAGCCCAACAGATCGCCATGATGATCGGCGCGGGGCTGTCGGTTTTGCTAGGATGCGGGCTTCTCCTCGCCATGGTGCGCAAGCGCCGCCAACCGGTGCGCGTGCGGCGGGGCAATTGATCCGGAGAGCGTCATGGCCATCGATGCCGAGCCCAAGAACGGCGATTTCGCGCGCTATATAGAAGAATTGACCAGCGCCGGCGGCACCTCGCCCGGCCGCATCGCAAGCCGCCGCGACGCCCGCAGGCAGACGTCCCCGGTGACAGTGCCCACGCCCGTGGCTGCGTCGCCCTCTCCCACCCCGGGTTCGCTGTCGGAAGCCCCGTGGGGCAATACGGCTTCGTCCGCCCCGCGGTCGCGCTCTGCGTCCCAAGCGCCTTTGGCGACGGCGCCGGGCCAGCCCGACGAAGCCAACATCACCCTCGCCCGGCAGGCGGGACGGCGCAAGCTCGGCGTCGTGCTGACCGTGGCCGGCATCATGGCGGGCTGGGCCGCCGCCAACATCGCCTTCCGCGCGCTGCACAGCCCCCAGTTCGAACTGGATGAGCTGATGCCCGCCCTATTCCTGGCGTTCTTTGCCTTCATGCTGTTCAAGGCAGCCCGCGGCGCCCGCAATCCCCGCAAGACGCCCCTGAACAAGTTGCCGCCCCTGACGCCTTCCTCGTATCGCAAGGACGGCGCCTGACGCGCCGGCGGGCGTTGGTGCTAACATTTCCGGCCATTGAATCAGCCCCATCCCCGGAGTGAAAGTGAACAACGTAGTCGGATTGAACCAGGCCCAGGCGGCCACGATGCTGAAGCTGCAAGGCCACCTGAACAGCATGATCAATCCGGACTGGGTCAATGGCGGCGCCCGCTTCCTGCGCGCCGCCTTCGTCGAGTCGGCCGAAGCGCTGGAACACTACGGCTGGAAGTGGTGGAAGAAGCAAACCATCGACCTGCCCCAGGTCCAGATGGAACTGGTCGACATCCTGCACTTTTACCTGTCGCACACGATCGTTCAATCGGCGGGCGACGTCGAGGCCGCCGCGCGCGCGCTGGTCGCTGACCTGGCCTCGCCCGCCACCGTCACGCTGGACGGCAAGTCCCATGACCTCGCCGCCCTGAACGTGCCGGAATTGCTTGAGCTGATCGGCGGCCTGGCGGTATGCGGCCGCGCCAGCTTCAAGGTCCTGGAGCAGACCATGACCGCGTGCGACATGACCTGGAACGACGCCTACACGCAGTACGTGTCCAAGAACGTGCTGAACATCTTCCGACAGCAGCACGGCTACAAGGAAGGCACCTACATCAAGATCTGGAACGGCGAGGAAGACAACGTCGTGCTCGCGCGCCTGCTGTCGCAGCAGGATCCGGCCAGCGCGGACTTTGCCGAGATCCTGCATCGCGAACTGGAAGCGGCCTACGCGCGGCTGTAAGCCGCTGCTGCCCTCTTAAAGACCCCGCGGCCAAGGTTTAGCCAAATGCCGCCTTCCTGCGCCGAAGAATAGTAGGCGCCTAGTGCCGTACATGGCCCCCTCGCACTCGGCACTTCCCCATTACTTCGAACCTTGGGGAAGCGTCGCGCCTGGCCTGCCTCGGTGTGGGAATAAAAAAACGAACCGATGTCAGCCTCCGACCTCCACATGGGAGGCCGGGAGCTCCAGGCACGGCCGAATCCAAAGCCCCCGTATTTGAGCGCAGTTTAGATATCCTCTGATTTCCTTCCATGGTCCCTGGCAATACAAGTGACGTTTGACACTTGATTGACTCCCATGGAAGACAAGGATGGCCCACCAGAGTGACTTGCGCTTCACCTTCCGCGTGGTCGACGGGATGGAATTCGACGTCATCGAATTTACCCTGGACGAAGCGCTGTCCGAGACCTTCCGCCTTGAACTGGACCTGGCCAGCTCCGATCCCGCGGTCGACTTCGGCCAAGTACTGGACCGGCCCGCGCTGTTCACACTGTGGCACGGCGAACAGCCGGTGCGCCACGTCCACGGCCTGGTCAGCGCGCTGGAACAGGGCGAGACTGGTTTCCGCCGCACCCGCTACCGTGCCGTCATCGAGCCCGAACTGGCACGGCTCAAACTGTCCTCGGATTGGCGCGTCTTCCAAACCCAGAGCGTCCCGGAGATCATCGAGGGTGCGCTCAAGCGCCATGGCATTCTCAACCATGGCTTGATCGTCACCAATCAGCACCTGCCCCGCGAGTACTGCGTGCAGGCTGGCGACACCGACTACCAATTCCTGGAGCGCATTGCACGCGAGGAAGGTTTCTACTACACCTTCCTGCATAACGCCGATGGCCACCGGCTGATTCACAGCGACCGGCTGGCCGTCCAGGGCAGCATCGGCGACGCCCCGGTGCTGTACAACCCCAACGCCGGCGGCGACGCGGCCGCCCCAGCGCTGCGCCGCTTTCGCTACGTCGAGAACGTACGCACCGCGCAACAAACCCAGCGCGACTACGTGTTCACCAACCCCGGCTACGACCAGCAACACAGCCTGCGCGGCCGTGACCTTGCGCAGGACGCTCGTCGGCCTTACGAGCGCTACGATTACCCCGGCCGCTACAAGAGAAACGAGGCTGGCAAACCCTTCACCGAGAACCGCTTGCGCGGCCACCGCCGCGACGCGCGCATTGCCCGGGTCGAAGGCGACGACCCACGGCTGCTACCCGGCATCTCCTTCGAGCTGGCAGGCCACCCCCGAGATGAGTGGAACAGCGCCTGGCGCCCGATGCGCATCCAGCACCATGGCATCCAGCACACCAGCCAAGCCGAGGACGGCGCCGATTCCGAGCAGGGCACCCGCTACAGCTATGCTGCCGAACTGGTCACCGACTGCACCGAATGGCGCGCCGAGCCGCTACCCAAGCCGCGCATTGACGGCAGTCAGCCGGCCACCGTCGTCGGCCCGCCCGGCGAAGAGATTTACTGTGATGAATGGGGCCGGGTGAAGATTCAATTCCCCTGGGACCGCCTGGGCAACTTTGACGGCCAAAGCTCCTGCTGGGTACGTGCGGCGCAGAACTGGGCTGGCGCGGCATGGGGGCACATGGCCATCCCGCGCATCGGACAAGAGGTGTTGGTCAACTTCATGAATGGCGATCCCGACCAACCCATCATCGTTGGCCGCACCTACATGGCCACGCAGCCACCGCCCTACGAGCTGCCCCGGCACAAGACCCGGATGACGATCAAAAGCCAGACCCACAAGGGCCAGGGCTTTAACGAGATGCGCTTCGAGGACGAGGCCGGGCTGGAAGAAATCTACTTCCATGCCCAGAAGGATCAGAACAACCACATCAACAACGACGAAACCACCTTCATCGGGCATGACCGCGTGGAGCGCGTCGAAAACGACGAGACCATCCATATCGCCGGCAACCGCGCCCTGAGCGTCGCCGGCACCGACACGACCCAGGTGCAGGCAACCTCGACGCTATTGGTGCAGGGGAAACGCACGGTAAATGCTCAAGCCGACGACGTCCTGCATGTCGGGGGGGACCAAACCACGAGCATAGGCGGCAGTTATCTCATCCGTGCCGGCAGACGCATGCAACTTAACGCGGGCGACGAACTCGTCCTTGATGGCGGCATCAGTCTCACCCTTCAGGCCGGGGGGCAGGCAATTCGCCTGGACCCAAGCGGAATCCACAGCAGCGTGCCCATCCGGTTAGGCGCCGCGCCGCGTCCGCTGACTTCATGGGACTCCGAACCCTTGACGCTAGCACCGCACGAGTACCTGCGCGCCGCGCAGGAAGGCGCACTGCTTGTTTCCCCAACCTGCGAGTTCGATGCTGATGGAGGCTGCAAAATTCACCTACGCCACTGACCGGTTACCCGGGTTGATCCAGCAGGCGGAAATTCCGTTGCCGCCGGACCTGGATCGCCATTGTGTGCTTCTGGATGCCGCAATTGACAACAACTTGCTCGCATCCCTTTATGCGGAACGCGATGCCGAGGGGTGGGCGGTCGAGCCGCTCTTTCTGGGCACCCCGCTTCAACCTTTGAGCAACGTGGGACCACATCTCATCCAGACATGGCGCGGCAGCCGTGTCATCGGCGACATCCTCAGCCGCATGGAACACGAACCGATGGGCATCACCTTGTTCCCCAAGGACGGCGCAACCTGGGAGCAACTCTGCAATCACTGCCGAACATGGCTCAGCGTCACGGGAGAAGGTGAAAGGCCCATGCAGCTGCGCTGGTTTGACCCGCGCTGGACTCGCGCCTTGCTGACGGTGCTGACGCCGGTGCAACGCCAAGCCCTGGCCGGTCCGTGGCAGGCGTTGTCGTGGCACGACATGGGGCGCTGGAACCATTGGGCGTCTGACCCACTCGATGCCGAGGAAGAATGGACACGTCCCGTCTTCGACAAGGCACTGTTGGCCCACCTGGATGATGAACGCCGTTGGGATACCGCCGCCGCGCTGACGCTGGACTACGAGCAATGCTTTCCGCGCGGAGACAGTGATGCGGATCATCGATGGAGCTACCGGACACTAACGGATGCCGCCTGTTATGGCATCACGCAGCTCGCAAGGCTGGAACGCTGGTTTCGCCTTGCCTTGGTCCATGGCCAGGACTTCCATCGTCGCCATCCGCACGTCGAGTCCCTGCTGCGCGACGCTACCCGCCTGCAGTCGGAGCGCCTCTCCTTGCTGGAAGACCTCTTTGAAGAAGGAAAGGCCTCATGACAAGCGCCGCGACGCTCCCTCCCCCCAAACATGCCGACAGCGATCTCGACAGCAAGGCCGAATGCGCACCGCGGTGTTCGGAACCCATGGCCGACATCGTCCACATCACGGGCGAAGGCAACATCTACTACGTGCTGACGGAAAAACAGCAGGCTGCGCTTCGCAAGCAAATCGAAACAGTCGATGCGCTCATGAAGCGGTTCCGGGAAATAATCGCCGACGCCGTCAAGCCGACTCCTTGCGCCGCCTCCAGCGGAAAGGCAAGTGTAGACACCTGTCCCTGCCAGGGCTGCCGCAAGCTGCGTTGGGCCAGGCAAGCCGAAGCCGCGGGCTTGATGGCACTCGACGACATCACGCCAACAGCCGAGCTGGAAAGAATCGAATCCGCCGAAGACATCCGAGGGCGCCTGTCTCAGCTGCGCGAACAGCGCAAAGAATTTGCCGATATGTGCAATTGGTGGAACCGGGAACTCACCTGCAAGATTGGTCTGCACATGCCGACAGCCATCGATGGCATCATCGCCGACCTCGAAAAACAACTGCCTGCCGCCGTCAAAGACACCGAAACCACCGCCAGCGCCACCATGCCATCGGTTTCGGAAGGTGGCCGAGAGCAGCGGCAACGTCAAGTCACCGTCGCCGCCGACAGAAACGGCATTGTCGAAATCATCGTCGTCAGCCGTCCCGACAAGCACTACTACATCCCGCAGCGCTACCTCACCGTGCTTCGCGAGCACTTCCGCGTGGATGTCAGCGTGCTTAATGCAAAATCCCCGCTAAACGACGACGACTTGCGGATTCGCGGCAAGCAGCTGATCACCCGAATCCGCGAACGGGTGGCCCGCGGGCTGAACGAAGACAGCGCCAAACCGCTTGGCAACCTGGAAGCCAAGCTTGTGACATGGACTGCCAAGGACGACTGCGCGCTCAATGCGTTGCACTTGGAAGCGATCAACTTGAGCTCGAACAAGCACGACAGCGCCCCTTACGCTGCCAACGCAGAAGCGCATTTGCTGCGATTTGCCGCGCAGGCCAGTGTGGGGTTCACGGGCTTTGACCCCAAGAACGGGGAGATATCCGTTGGCATGAAGGCGCAGGCAAGCTTTTCGCTTGCCGAGGGCAAGATCAGCCTGGAGCGATACCTTCCCAGCCAAGGCGGATACGATTGCTTCTTTGCCTATCGCAATGCCGACCGTCAAATGATTTACCACCGCTTCGGCGCCTTCCGCATCAAGGGCGCGCTGGAGCTGAGCTGCTTTGTCGGGGCAGTGGCCTCGGGGTCCGCAACCGCGGGCGTCAAGTGGAAAAGCAGCCCCGCGGGTGGCAGCGCCCTGCTGACATCGCCTGAGCTCAGCAGCCGCGGCGGTGCGGTCAGACTGCAGGGAAGCGCCTTCGCCGGCGCACAAGCGGGCGGTTCATTGATGGGTGCATTTGAATGGATGTCCCCCGAAAACCAGCATCACCCTGACGCCACCTGGCAGGCGTTGCTTGAGGTAAAGGGCGAAGGCAACGTGGCCTTCGGCGCGGGCGCGGAGCTGGACTTCAAAATCGTGATGACCGGCCTTCGGCTGTATTTCCACGTCAAGGCGCAGGTGGTGCTCGGGCCTGGCGCAGCAGGCGGCTTCGCGACCATGGTCAACCTGGAACACATCGGCAACCTCATCATGGTGGTCTACCGCAACCTGAGCAGCATCGATTATCGGCACCTTCTGAGCATTGATGAGAAAGCCTTTACGTTGTTCGCTCAAGTCGTGATGAAGACGTTGAGCACCCCCGGCGCCACCATCGAATCGATACTCAAGGGAGGGCTACGGTCGATCGAAGAATGGTGGGCCAACCGAAATAGACGTATCGGCGCAGCCCAGGGACTCGCCAAGCGCATTCTCGAAGGCAAACCCCTGGAAGTTCATGGTCAAAGTATTGCCCTCAATGAACTCCCGCCCGAGGTCATGGGGCCGGCGATCTACCTATTGGGGGTCGACTATGTGCTGACCTACAGCGAGGACCGCGAACGAGCAATCATCAAGTTGCTGCGCGCCGTGCGGACCTGGCGGCACTTCTACTTGACGCTGGAGCGCGTGAACGAAAGTGGAACGCGCGAATCGGCCGAGGATGGACTCAAACACATCAGAAGCTTCCTGAATGATCAGCAGACAAGGGAGTTTACGCGGTTCCTTGATGCGCTGGCTGCTTCCCCCGGTCAAGCCCCGGTCAACACCCAGTTGGCGATGTCGCCCTGGAATCCTGTCCTTCCTCATAACAAACATCAAGTGCTGGTGACGGCGCACAACAAAGAACTTCTTCGCCGTGGCTCAAGCATGAAAGCCTGAACTTAGGGAATTTTATCGATGCACCGTCTTCTATTGCCCGTGGGAGGTCTGTTCGCCCTGAGTGCCTGTCACGCCCCCCCGGTCGACAGCCAAAGCCTGTCCGCGACTCACGTCATCGCCATCGCCAAGCGCATCGAACAGCGCTACCACCAGCATCCTGCCCAAGAGCGCCTGGCCTTGCTCAAGCAGGTCGTCACCGCCATCGACAACATGGTCTTTATCGAAGGCGGCACCTTNACAGCGCTACCACCAGCATCCTGCCCAAGAGCGCCTGGCCTTGCTCAAGCAGGTCGTCACCGCCATCGACAACATGGTCTTTATCGAAGGCGGCACCTTTGAGATGGGCGATTTTGGCTGGGTGAGCGAATACGACCCCACCAACATGTGCGAATGGCCATGCGGGCAGGATCTCGACGCGTTGTTGCCGCTGGTGCCCGAATCCGATGCCCGCCCCTTGCGCCTCGACAGCTTCTACATGGCCAAGTACCACACCACCATCGGCGAGGATGATCGCTATCGACTGATGAACGGCAAGCCCCTGTACCGTTCGGAACTCACTGACGAGGAGAGAGCCCTCGGCTTGACCATCCCGTATCGCATCAGCGAGGCCCGCCAGTTCAAACCTGATTTTCCTGCGCGCAGCCAATGGCAGGACGGCAAGGACTACTGCCTGTGGCTGGGCGAGATGAGCGGCCTGCCCGTGGACCTGCCCACCGAAGCGCAGTACGAGTATGCCGCCCGCTCCGGCGGCCGCTATGTCGTCTATCCCACCGACACCGGCAGCCTGGACTATGGCCGAAATGTGCACAGCACGGAGTTCGGCACCTTCCGTTTGGTCGACGTCGGTTCATTCCCCCCGAACCCGATTGGCCTTTACGAAATGGGAGAGAATGCCAGATCATGGGTGAACGACTGGTACGACCCCCAGTACTACCAGCACTCGCCGGTCGACAATCCGCGCGGCCCGGAAAGCGGCACAGAGAAAGTCATGCGGGGTGGCATCTATTACGAAACCACTCAGTTCTCAGCCATGACCACGTTCCGCTTTCCTGAGACGCCAACATTGAAAGACTACTACGCCGGCATCAGTTATCGCTGTTCCGTCCAGCAAGCCGAGCCATTGAAAAAATGAAGCTCGCGATGTGCCGTCTTCTATTGCCCGTGGCAGGGCTGCTCGCCCTGAGCGCCTGTCACGCCCCACCAGTCGACAGCCAAAGCCTGTCCGCGACTCACGTCACCGCCATCGCCAAGCGCATCGAACAGCGCTACCGCCAGCATCCTGCCGAAGAACGCTTGGCCTTGCTCAAGCAGGTCGTCACCGCCATCGACAACATGGTCTTTATCGAAGGCGGCACCTTCGAGATGGGCGATTTCGGCTGGGCGAGCGAATACGACCCCACCAACATGTGCGAATGGCCATGCGGGCAGGATCTCGACGCGTTGTTGCCGCTGGTGCCCGAATCCGATGCCCGCCCCTTGCNGAGCGAATACGACCCCACCAACATGTGCGAATGGCCATGCGGGCAGGATCTCGACGCGTTGTTGCCGCTGGTGCCCGAATCCGATGCCCGCCCCTTGCACAAGGTCCGCCTCGACAGCTTCTACATGGCCAAGTACCACACCACCATCGGCGAGGATGATCGCTATCGTCTGATGAATGGTAAGCCCCTGTACCGCTCGGAACTCACTGACGAGGAGAGAGCCCTCGGCTTGACCATCCCGTATCGCATCAGCGAGGCCCGCCAGTTCAAACCTGATTTTCCAGCGCGCAGCCAATGGCAAGACGGCAAGGACTACTGCCTGTGGCTGGGCGAGATGAGCGGCCTGCCCGTGGACCTGCCCACCGAAGCGCAATACGAGTATGCCGCCCGCTCCGGCGGCCGATATGTCGTCTATCCCACCGACACCGGCAGCCTGGACTATGGCCAAAATGTGCACAGCGGGGAGTTCGGTACCCACCGTTTGATCGCCGTCGGTTCATTCCCGGCGAACCCGATTGGCCTCTACGAAATGGGTGAGAACGCCAGATCATGGGTGAACGACTGGTACGACCCCCAGTACTACCAACACTCGCCGGTCGACAATCCGCGCGGCCCGGAAAGCGGCACAGAGAAAGTCATGCGGGGTGGCATCTACTACGAAACCCCTCAGTTCTCAGCCATGACCACGTTCCGCTTTCCTGCGACGCCAACATTGAAAGACTACTACTCCGGAATCAGCTATCGCTGTTCCATCCAGCAAGCCGAGCCATTGAAAAAATGAAGCTCGCGATGCACCGTCTTCTATTGCCCGTGGCAGGGACGTTTGCGCTGAGCGCCTGTCACGCCCCCCCTGTCGACAGCCAAAGCCTGTCCGCGACTCACGTCATCGCCATCGCCAAGCGCATCGAACAGCGCTACCACCAGCATCCTGCCCAAGAGCGCCTGGCCTTNTGTCGACAGCCAAAGCCTGTCCGCGACTCACGTCATCGCCATCGCCAAGCGCATCGAACAGCGCTACCACCAGCATCCTGCCCAAGAGCGCCTGGCCTTGCTCAAGCAGGTCGTCACCGCCATCGACAACATGGTCTTTATCGAAGGCGGCACCTTCGAGATGGGTGATTTTGGCTGGGTGAGCGAATACGACCCCACCAACATGTGCGAATGGCCATGCGGGCAGGAGCTCGACGCGTTGTTGCCGCTGGTGCCCGAAGCCGATGCCCGTCCCTTGCACAAGGTCCGCCTCGACAGCTTCCACATGGCCAAGTACCACACCACCGTTGGCGAGGATGATCGCTATCGTCTGATGAATGGTAAGCCTCTCGGCGACATGGAGCTCCTCGAAGAAGAGAGGGCGCGTGGTTTGACCGAGCCCTACCGTGTCCGCGAAGCAAGGCAGTTCAAGCCGGACTTCCCGGCGCGTGCTCATTGGCAGGACGGCAAAGATTACTGCCTGTGGCTGGGCGAGATGAGCGGCCTGCCCGTGGACCTGCCCACCGAAGCGCAATACGAATATGCCGCCCGCTCCGGCGGCCGATATGTCGTCTATTCCACCGACACCGGCAGCCTGGACTATGGCCGAAATGTGCACACTGGGGAGTTCGGTACCCGCCGTTTGATCGCCGTCGGTTCGTACCCGCCGAACCCGCTTGGTCTCTACGAAATGGGCGAGAACGCCAGATCATGGATGAACGATTGGTACGACCCCCAGTACTACCAGCACTCGCCGGTGGACAATCCGCGCGGCCCGGAAAGCGGCACAGAGAAAGTCATGCGGGGCGGCATCTACAACGAAACCCCTCGGCTCTCAGCCATGACCATGTTCCGCTTTCCTGAGACGCCGACAATGAAAGACTACTACGCCGGCATCAGTTATCGCTGTTCCATCCAGCAAGCCGAGCCATTGAAAAAATGAAGCTCGCAATGCACCGTCTTCTATTGCCCGTGGGAGGTCTGTTCGCCCTGAGTGCCTGTCACGCCCCCCCGGTCGACAGCCAAAGCCTGTCCGCGATTCACGTCATCGCCATCGCCAAGCGCATCGAACAGCGCTACCACCAGCATCCTGCCCAAGAGCGCCTGGCCTTGCTCAAGCAGGTCGTCACCGCCATCGACAACATGGTCTTTATCGAAGGCGGCACCTTCGAGATGGGCGATTTTGGCTGGGTGAGCGAATACGACCCCACCAACATGTGCGAATGGCCATGCGGGCAGGAGCTCGACGCGTTGTTGCCGCTGGTGCCCGAAGCGGATGCCCGTCCCTTGCACAAGGTCCGCCTCGACAGCTTCTACATGGCCAAGTACCACACCACCATCGGCGAGGATGATCGCTATCGACTGATGAACGGCAAGCCCCTGTACCGTTCGGAACTCACGCGAATGGCCATGCGGGCAGGATCTCGACGCGTTGTTGCCGCTGGTGCCCGAATCCGATGCCCGCCCCTTGCACAAGGTCCGCCTCGACAGCTTCTACATGGCCAAGTACCACACCACCATCGGCGAGGATGATCGCTATCGACTGATGAACGGCAAGCCCCTGTACCGTTCGGAACTCACGGAAGAAGAGAGAGCGAGTGGCTTGAGCGAGCCCTACCGTGTCCGCCAGGCGAGGCAGTTCAAGCCGGACTTCCCGGCGCGCAGCCAATGGCAGGACGGCAAGGACTACTGCCTGTGGCTGGGCGAGATGAGCGGCCTGCCCGTGGACCTGCCCACCGAAGCGCAATACGAATATGCCGCCCGCTCCGGCGGCCGCTATGTCGTCTATCCCACCGACACTGGCAGCCTGGACTATGGCCGAAATGTGCACAGCGGGGAGTTCGGTACCCAACGTTTGATTGCCGTCGGCTCATTCCCCCCGAACCTGCTTGGTCTCTACGAAATGGGCGAGAACGCTATGTCTTGGGTGAACGATTGGTACGACCCTGAGTACTACCGCAATTCACCTGTCGACAACCCCAAAGGGCCTGACACAGGGATCAAAAAGGTTATGCGGGGGGCCGATTACCTCTCAGATCCACAAATGACCGCGATGACGATGTTCCGCTTTCCCGAGACGCCGACAATGAAAGACTACTACGCCGGAATCAGCTATCGCTGTTCCATCCAGCAAGCGGAGCCATTGAAAAAATGAAGCTCGCGATGCCCTATCGGCGCTAGCGCTGGCCGAAGCGTGTCTCACCGAACAACGCCTTCAACTCGCGCGGCTGCGACCGCCAGTATTGCTTTGGCGCGCTGACCTGGCCGTCCAGCTGGGCGGCCGCGTGCCACGGCCAGCGCGGGTCGTAAAGCATGCCGCGCGCCAGCGCGACCATGTCGGCCTGGCCCTGGGCAATGATGTCCTCGGCCTGCTGGGCCTCGGTGATCAGGCCCACCGTGATCGTAGGCATGCCGATCCGGCGCTTGATTTCCTCGGCGAAGGGAACCTGGTAGTTCGGCCCGACCGGGATCTTCTGCTGCGGCGACACGCCGCCGCTCGAGACGTCGATGAACTCACAGCCGCGCGCCTTCAGCGCTTCGGCAAAGGTCAACGTCTGCTCCAGGTCCCAGCCGCCCTCGACCCAGTCGGTCGCGGACACGCGCACACCCAGCGCCACCGATTGCGGCACGATCTCGCGCAGGGCCTGGAAGACTTCCAGCGGAAAGCGCATGCGGTTCTCCAGCGATCCGCCGTAGGCGTCGTCGCGCTGATTCGACAGCGGCGACAGGAACTGGTGCAGCAGATAGCCATGCGCGGCATGCACTTCGATGGCGTCAAAGCCCAGGCGTAGCGCGCGCCGGGCGCTGTCGACGAACGCATGGCGGATGCGCTCAAGGCCCGCCGCGTCCAGCGCATGCGGCGCGGGCTCGTGGGCGTTGTGCGGCACGGCAGACGGCGCCCATCCCTGCCAGCCGCCAGCGCTTTCGGGAACAAGCTGGCCGCCGTTCCAAGGTGCGTCGCTGGAAGCCTTGCGGCCGGCATGGCCCAGCTGGATGCCCAGCTTGATGGGCGAGTAACGGCGCACGGCGGCAACCACCTTGCCCAGCGCGGCTTCGGTCTCGTCGGACCACAGGCCCAGGTCTCCGGGAGAGATGCGGCCGTCGGCCTCGACCGCGGTGGCTTCGGTAAAAAGCAGCGCGGCGCCCGACAGCGCCAGGTGCCCCAGGTGAATCATGTGCCAATCCGTGGCGCAGCCCGCTTCGGCGGAGTATTCGCACATGGGTGCGATGACGATGCGGTTGGCTAAGGCGACATTGCCGATTGACGTGGGGCTGAACAGATGGCTCATGCGGGCAGGCTCCGGGTGCGTTGGACGACACAGCATAGCGCCCGGCCGGGCAAACGCCGTCAATCCCAACGCCCCCGGCAGGGTTACCCCAACGCCTACTGCCCTTCGATCACCGAATCCAGGAACTGGCGCGTGCGCGCCTCCTTGGGCTGGCTGAACAGCACGGACGACTCGGCATCCTCGACGATGTTGCCCTGATCGAAGAACAGTGTGCGGTCCGAGCTGCGTTCGGCGAACTTCATCTGGTGCGTGACGATGATCATCGTCATGCTGCGGCGGGCGGACAGGTCGCGCAGGATCTGCAGGATGCCGCCGACCAGCTCGGGGTCGAGCGCGGACGTGACTTCATCGAACAGCATCACCTGCGGGCACATCGCCAGCGCGCGCGCGATGCCCACCCGCTGCTTCTGCCCGCCCGACAGCTGCGCGGGATAAACGTCGAGCTTGTCGCCCAAGCCCACCATTTCCAGATACTCGACGGCGCGATCGCGCGCCTGGTCGCGCGGCATGCCCAGCACGTGCAGCGGCGCTTCCATGGCGTTGCCCAGCGCCGTCATGTGCGGGAACAGGTTGAAGTGCTGAAACACCATGCCGATCTTGCCGCGCACCTGGCGCAAGTGCGCGGAGTTGACGCCGGCAGGCCGGCCCTGGGCATCGGTCCACATCGGCTCGCCATCGATCTCGATGTCGCCGCTGGTGGGCGGATCCAGCGTCATCAGCACGCGCAGCAACGTGGACTTGCCCGAACCCGACGGGCCGATGACAGCCACGGTCTGCCCCGCCGGGATCTCGAGGTTGATGCCTCGCAGGACTTCCACGTCTCCAAAACGCTTGTGCAGATTCTTGATGCTCACGCTGGCGCTCATCGCTTTCCTCCATATCGTTGCAGGCGGGCCTCCAGGCCGCGCACGCCCCAGGCCGCGACCAGGCTCAGCGCCAGGAACAGCAGGCCCACCAGGGTCAGGGGTTCGGTGTACCGGAACGTCGCGGATCCGATCATCTTGCTTTGCTGCAGCAGCTCGACCACGGTGATCGCCGACAGCAGCGGCGTGTCCTTGAACATCGCCACCAGATAGTTGCCCAGCGCGGGCACCACCGGCGGGATCGCCTGCGGCAACACCACGCCCACCGCCGTGCGCCAACGCGACATGTTCAGAGCCGTGGCCGCTTCCCACTGGCCGCGCGGCACGGCTTCAATGCCGGCACGGTACACCTCGGCGCAATAGGTGGCGTAGTGCAGGCCCAGCGCCACGATCCCCGTCATGAGCGGCGACATCTGCGCGCCAGTCAGCGGCAAGACATAGAACAGGAAATACATCTGCACCAGCAGCGGCGTGCTGCGCACGAACTCGATGAAAAACGCCGTGGGCATCGACACGATGCGCAGCCGCGACCGCCGGAGCATGGCAAGCACCAGCCCCAACGTCACCGCCACCAGCATGCCGAGCACGGTGGCCTGGATCGTGATGACGAGCGCCGACCCCAGCGTGGGCAGGATTTCCAGGGCGAAAGACCAGTCAAATATCGGTGTCATCGGACTCGGACCCTCCGCTCAAGCAGACGCACGCCCGCGGTGATCAACAGGGCCACGGCAAAGTACATCAGCAGCATCAACGTGAAGATCTCGGTCGTGCGCAGGGTTTCGCTGCGCAGCAGCTGGCCGCGGAACGTCAGGTCGGTGATGGTGATCAGCGACACCAGGGCCGTGTTCTTCAGAAGCTCGATCAGTAGGTTGCCGGCGGGCGGCAGCATGGCCGGCACGGCTTGCGGCAGCACGATGCGCTGCATGATCTGACGGCGCGTGAGGTTCAACGCCACGCCGGCTTCACGCTGCCCGGGCGGCACGGCCCGGATGGCGCCGCGCACCACTTCCGCGCCATACGCGCCCGCGTTCAGCGCCAGCACCACAATGCCAACCAGCATGGCTGGCAGCTGCACGCCAAAGAGCGGCAGCACGAAGTAGAACCAGAAGAGCTGCACCAGGGCGGACGTGCCGCGAAAGACCTCGACGTAGACCGACGACGCCCAACGCACGGACCGCAACGAAGACAGGCGGCCGAGCCCCGACAGCAGCGCCAGCGGCACCGCCAGGACCACGGCGCCCGCCATGATCTGCAGCGTGACGACCAGCCCCTCGAGCAGGGGCGGCACAAGCTGCGCGATATGTTCAGACATCAACTGCATCGGCGCCCCTTACTGTCCGCTGCAGAGCTTGTCCGCGGTCACCCCTTGGGGGAGTTCGTCGGCCGTAAAGCCGAACGGCTCGACGAGCTTCTTGTGTTCGTCGGTGCCGATGAACTTGGCGAGCTCGGCGTTGAAGGCGTCCGCGAAGGCCTTGTCGTCCGTGCGGAAGGCATAGGCGCCGTAACCGCGCACGCCCTTGCCGTCGATGACCGGGTCCGTGAAGGGCTCGGCCTTTTCCAGCCCGCTGCCTGCCTGCGTCTTGCCCATCAGGTCGTTGATGGTGAGCGCGGTCGCGGCATAGGCATCGGCGCGGCCGGCCTGCACCCCGGAAAGCGCGCTGACCGCATCCGGAAACACGACCACCTGCCCTGCCGGGATGTTGACCTTCTGCGCGTAATCGCCCTCGATGGCGCCCACCACCACGCCAAGCTTGGCGTCTGGGTTTTTGGCCACGTCTTCGTAACTGTGCAGGTTCTTGGGATTGCCGTCCTTGACGAGGAACGCTTCGCCCACGCCATAGGTGGGGTTGGAGAACGCCACCTGCTGGCAGCGCTCGGGCGTGATGTACATGCCCGCCGCAATAATGTCGAAGCGCTTGGCCGCCAGCCCCGGGATGAGCGAACCGAATTCGGTCAGGACCCCTTCCACCTCATTGATGCCCATGCGCTTGAGCACCACGCGGGCGATTTCCACCGACTCGCCGGTGACCTTGGCCTCTTTGCTGTCCATGTAGGCAAACGGCGCCTCATTGGCGTAGCCGATACGGATCTTTCCGGCCGACTTGGCGGCTTCCAGTGTGCTGGCGCTGCTGGCTGGCGCATCGCCTGCTGCCGCGGTCTTGTCGCCGCCCGAGTCCGAACACGCCGCGAGAACGCCCAGGCCAAGGGCCAACAGCAGTCGTCTGGATTGGATGAGGTTCATGAATCTTTCTCCCGAATTTATTTCTAGGTACATGGCTTCGCTAAAAATAATACGCTAAGAAATGATTTCTACACGAATGATATAGACGTGAAAAAGCAGGCCTAAGCCTGCTTTTGACGTTCGATGCCCTATGACGCGTTAGGACACGTTACGAACGGTAGATAGATATGGCACCGTTTATTGGGCGTAGGAAAAGCGGCCATTCTTGACCGAGCCCATCACACGGGCGCGCTCGTCGAATCCCTGGTGGTTTTCTTTGGTGATGTTCAAGACGCCATTGGGAACGACCAGGTCACGGGTGTTTTCCAGCGCGTCGCGCAGCGCCAGGCGGAACTCCGGCGTGCCAGGCTTGGCGCCCGTCTTGAGGGCCCGAGACACCGCCGAATCCAGCAGCATCCAGGCGCCATAGGCGTCCCCGGCGAACTGGGTCAGCGTATTGGGGCCGTATTGCTGCTCGTATTTGTCCGCGAAGGCCACCGCCACCTTCTTGACCGGGTTGGAATCAGGCAACTCGCGTGCCACCACACCCGGGCCGGTGGGGAACAGGGTGCCCTCCACGTCCTTGCCGCCGACCTGCAGGAATTCAAGCGTGCCGATGCCGTGCGTCTGGTAGACGGCGCCGGTGTAGCCGCGTTCGAGCAGCGTTTTCTGGGGCAGCGCGGCCGGCGTGCCCGAACCGGCGATCAGCACCGCGTCCGGCTTGGCGGCAATGACCTTGAGCACCTGGCCGACCACCGACGCGTCGGTGCGCTGGAAGCGCTCTTGCGCGACGAGTTTCAAGTCGGACCCGGCCGCGGCCGTGAATTCCTTCAGCCAGCTGTC
The DNA here is from genome assembly GCF_001428165.1 of Achromobacter sp. Root170. NCBI lineage: Bacteria > Pseudomonadati > Pseudomonadota > Betaproteobacteria > Burkholderiales > Alcaligenaceae > Achromobacter > Achromobacter sp. Root170. The sequence continues at coordinate 755,087 of NZ_LMHN01000015.1, read as the reverse complement.
GCCATACGAATCGGCAAAGCCGATGAAGGCCACGTTCTTCAGGCCCTTCTTCTTCATGTCTTCGACCAGCACCGTGGCCATCAGCGAGTCGTTCTGCGGCATCTTGAAGGCCCAGGTGCGCTTGGGATCCGACTGCGATTCCACGATGACGCTGGACGCGGCCAACGCGATCATCGGGGTCTTGGTTTCGGCCAGCACGTCCAGGGCGGCCAGCGCGGAGGCTGTGATGTTGGGGCCGACGATGGCGTCCACCTTGTCCTCGGAGGTCAGCTTGCGCATGTTCTTGACCGCCCGGCTGACGTCCGTGCCGTCGTCCAGCACCACGTAACGCGCGGGTTCGCCGCCCAGCGTGTTGGGCCACAGGCGGATCGCGTTGTTGGTCTGGATGCCGATGGCGGCGGCGGGGCCCGTGGTGGACACGTCCACGCCGATCACGATTTCGGCTTGGGCGGACAGGGCGGGGACGGCCAGCGCGACGGCGCAGGCGTAGCGGGCAAGGATGCGAGGCATGACTACGGCTCTTGGATGGGAGTGAAGGAGATGCCGCTATTTTGCCTGATGCGCCAGCGGCGGTTATTGACGCGGCCAACCCTTGTTGCGCGGTAAGTGCCCCGCCAGGCCATCGTTACATCGGCTTGCCGTTGCGTACCGGTGTCTTACGCGATGGGCGGGGTGGCGGGCCGTATCATCGACGATGCCGCCTGAGGCAAGGCGCGCCGCCCCCGCGGCGGCGCCTCTCCCCACCCCGGACGCGCCGCCCGCGGCTGCGTTCCCACACAGGAGTCACGTATGAAGAAAACCGCAACCGCCGCCTGGTCGGGCGATCTGAAGACTGGCAAAGGCACGATTTCCACGCAGAGCGGCGCGCTCAAGAGCCAACCTTACGGCTTTAACACCCGCTTCGGCGACACGCCGGGCACCAACCCCGAAGAACTGCTGGGCGCGGCGCACGCCGGGTGCTTCACCATGGCGCTGTCCAACATCCTGGGCGAAGCGGGCATGGTCGCGCAAAGCCTGGACACCAAGGCCGAAGTCACGCTGGACAAGGTCGATGACGGCTTTTCCATCACCGCCGTGCATCTGACCGTGGAGGCCGTCATTCCCGGCGCTTCCGCCCAGGCGTTCGAGGAAGCCGCCCGCAAGGCCGAAAAGGGCTGCCCGGTTTCCAAGGTGCTGAACGCCAAGATCTCGATGGACGCCAAGCTGAAGTCCTGACCGGCGCGAGGGTAATCCGGCTCCGGACGGGGCCGGATCATTGGCCCGCCCTATCCCGGGCGTGGCCAAAATCAATTTGACGGTGCAGGTGCGCTCCTGAAAAATGAGAACCATTCTCAGGAGCAGCACATGACCGGATTCATCTACGCAATATCAGGCGGCAATGCCGCCCTGGCGCAGGACGCGCGGGTTTCCGCGAACCTGCGCCGCATGGTCGGGTCGGGCATCCTGGTCGCCGTCGGCTACATCGATCCGGGCAACTGGGCGACCGACATCGCCGGCGGCAGCGGCTTTGGCTACGGCCTGCTGATGGTCGTCATCACGTCAGCATTTCTGGCGCTGGGCTTTCAGGTGCTGGTGTCGCGCCTGGCGCTTGCCACCGGCCAGGATCTGGCCACCCTCACTGCCCGCCACCTTTCCCCGCGTTTGGCCAAGGCAGCCTGGCTTGCCGGCGAGGCCGCCATTCTGGCGACCGCGCTGGCAGAGCTGATCGGCGGCGCGATTGCGCTGCGGTTGCTGTTTGGCCTGCCGCTCATCGCGGGCGTCGCGGTCACGGGCATCGGCACCTTTGCCGTGCTGGCGATGACGCGCGGCAATGCCGACCGGCATGAACGCGTGATCGCCCTGCTGTTGTCCGTGGTCGCGCTGTCTTTTGTGTTCCTGCTGTTCAAGGCCAATCCCGCCTGGAAGGAAGTGGCGCATGGCGTCACCGAGACCGGCCGCGCGCTGCGCGATCCGCAAGGCTTTTTGATCGCGCTGGGGATTCTGGGCGCGACCCTCATGCCGCACAACCTGTATCTGCATTCAGGCTCGCTTGCGCAGCGGGCGCGGGACCTGCCGCCGCAGGCGCTGGGCATGGCGATGCGCGTGGCGCGCAACGACACGATCGTGTCGCTGGGCGTGGCCATGCTCATCAATTCGGCCATCATGATCGTGGCGGCCGCCTCGCTGTCGGGATCCGGCATGACGGTGTCCAGTCTGGACGATGCGCATGCGGTGATCGGCCACACGCTGGGCATCGGGGCGGCAGTCGTGTTTGCCGTGGCCCTGTACGCCGCGGGCCAAAGCTCCACCATCACGGGCGTGTTGGCCGGACGCATCCTGTCCAAGGGATTCCAGGTCGGCAGCAACTGGTCCGACCGCCGCCGCGCATTGATGACGCGCTTGGTGGCGGGCGCTGCCGCCGTCGGCCTGCTGGCGTTCACGGGCGGCAACGATCCGGACGGGTTGCTGGTGCTGAGCCAGGTCATCCTGAGCCTTGCCCTGCCCTTCGCGCTGGGTCCGCTGGTCGTGCTGGCCTGCCGCAAGAGCCTGATGGGCCGCTACGTGCTGAAAGGCGCGTGGGCCTGGGCCGCCATCGGCGCCACCGTGGGCATCATCGTGCTGGACGCCTATCTGCTGCTGGATATCGTGGCCTGATGGGGCCAGCGCCGCCTGCCAGCGGCAGGCAAAAAAAAACGCCAGCGATCAAAGCTGGCGTTTTTTCTGGCGGGGTGCTTCAGTGGTACGCGGACACGACCGGGTGTTGACGGCGGCCGGCGTCCATATTGTGCAGGACCTCGCCGACAGCGCCGCCCAGTGCGGCCATGCGCAGCTTCAGGCGCAACCAGCGCGAGCGTGCGGTGGGACCGGACAGGGTTTCCGCCTTGATGGCCTCGCGGATCAGGGACCGCTCCAGCGCATCCGACATACGGGCATTTTTCAACGCGGTATCGCTCATGATTCTCTCCTTGAGAAAGCGCGATGTGGAACAACGTGAATCCATCTTAGATCCGCGTATGCTGCGTTGCAATAAAAACTACAAACATTTTTTTTGGCGTTGCGCAATGGGTACAAACACCACCACATCGGTGCATGCCGCACTCGGTTACGCACCGAGATTGTGCGACGCACTAGACCGTTCGGCCGGGCAGGTGCGCCTGAATCAGCTTGTCGGCCATCGAAGCCACCCGCCCGGCGGGCCCACCCGCCCCGAAAAGCTGGCTGGATACGAACGCGCCTTCGATCAATAGCAGCAGTCCATCGGCCAGGGCTTCGGGATCTTCCGCGCCCATCCCGGCGGCCATGGCGTTCAGCCGGCGGCGCAATTCGCGTTTGTGTTCAACGGCCACGACGCGGGCCGGATGATTGGGTTCGGGGTATTCGACCGCGGCGTTCGTCAGCCCGCATCCCCGGTAGCCGTTCTGCACCGCACGTCCTGCCATGCCTGTCAGGTAGTCGAGCAATTGGGCGCGCGGATCTCCCGGATGGGCGGCGCACGCGGCGTCAAAGCGCCCCCAGAATTCGGCGTCGTAATCGCGCAGGTACGCAGCCGCCAATTCGTCCTTCGAGGAAAAACTGCGGTACAGGCTGGGTTTCGTCACGCCAGCCTGGTTGACGATGGCGTCCACGCCCACGGCGCGGATGCCGTCGCGGTAGAACATCTCGCGCGCGGTCTTACGGATGCGGTCGGCCGCCAGCAGCGGCTTGGATGGAGTGGCGCCCGGTGCGGCGGACGTGGGGGAACTCTTGCTGGCCATACGAGGCTCCTTTTCTGCGAAACAGCGCGAGCGGCCATCTTCGAAAACAGGGTCGCCAAAAATCGCTTGACGATGTTACTGACCGGTACGTACTATCCGCAAACCTCAATACGTACCGGTCAGTAACATGAGTATAGCCCAGCCTCCATTCCCCTTCCGCCGCGCCGGTCAGAAGTACGCGTTCGTGGTGGTTGCCGTGATTTTCCTGTCGCTGCTGGTCGCGGCCGGCCTGCGATCTTCGCCCAGTGTGCTACTGGTGCCGCTGGAAGAAACGTTCGGATGGAGCCGAAGTTCGATCTCGTTTGCCGCCGCGCTGGGCATCTTTCTGTACGGACTGGTTGGCCCCTTCGCAGCCGCCGCGATGGAGCGCTTTGGATTGCGGCGCGTGCTGATCACGGCGCTGATCCTGATGTCGGCCTCCAGCGCCGTCAGCGCCTACATGACCGAACCCTGGCATCTGATCATGACCTGGGGCGTGTTCTCGGGCATCAGTTCGGGCGCCGTGGCGATCGTGATGGGCGCGACCGTGGTGAACCGCTGGTTCGTCAAGCACCGCGGACTGATGATGGGCCTTCTGACCGCCAGCGCCGCCACCGGCACGCTGGTGTTCCTGCCGGTGCTGGCCGCGCTGGCCTCGTCGGGCGACTGGACGCGCGTGGTCTGGACGGTGGCCGGCGCCGCGGCCGCGCTGGTGCCGCTGGCCTGGTGGCTGGTGCCCGACCGCCCGTCCAGCGTGGGTCTCGTGCCCTTTGGCAGCGATCCGCATGCGACGCCCGCCCCCGCCGCGCCGCGCACCGGCATGGTGGCCGCCACCTTCGGCACGCTGGCGCGCGCGGCCCGCACGCGCACGTTCTGGTATTTGTTCGCCACCTTTTTCGTGTGCGGGTTCACGACCAATGGCCTGGTGGGCACGCACCTGATCGCACTTTGCGGCGACCACGGCATGCCCGAAGTGCAGGCGGCCGGCTTGCTGGCCATGATGGGCATCTTCGACCTGCTTGGGACCACGGCCTCCGGGTGGCTGACCGACCGCTACGACCCGCGCAAGCTGCTCTTCGTGTACTACGCGCTGCGCGGCCTGTCGCTGATGTACCTGCCCTATTCCGATTTCTCGTTCTACAGCCTGTCGATCTTCGCGATCTTTTTTGGCCTGGACTGGATTGCCACGGTGCCGCCCACGCTGCGCCTGACGACGGAAGCCTTCGGCGAACGCGACGCCTCGATCGTCTTCGGGTGGATCGTGGCGGGCCACCAGATGGGCGCGGCAAGCGCCGCCTGGATGGCGGGCGCCCTGCGCGAAGCCCAGGGCAGCTACCTGATGGCTTTTGTGATCTCGGGCTCGACCGGCATCATCGCCGCCGTGCTGGCGCTCATGATCGGCAGAAAGCGCGTGGTGGCGCAACCTGCCTGAACTCGCCCGTCCGCTTGCACGCAGGCGCCTGCATTCGGAAGGGCAGCGGCGGTCCGCCCTGCCCTCAGGCCGCGCCGCCGGTGCGCCCGCGCAGGTTATAGGCCTTCTTGCCGCCCACGTGTTTGCGGATGAGGGCTTCGGCGCGTTCGCCGTCACGCGCCATCAACGCCTGCACAAAGGCCTCGTGGTCGGCGACCGCCGTCGTCCATTCGTCCAGGTCGAAATTGGACTTGTAGCGCAGCGCCTGCACCTGCAGGTTCAGCCGGTCGTAGGAGTGTGACAACGCCGGGTTGTGCGCGGCGCGATTGATCGCGATGTGCGTGCCCATGCTGGCCGCGAAGTACGCGCGAATGTCCCGTTTTTCATAGTTTTCAAGCATCTGCGCATGCAGCCGCCCGATCTGCGCCAGCTCGGCGTCGGACGCGCGCTCGGCGGCGCTGCGCACCGCCAGCCCTTCCAGCACCGACAACACATCGAAGATGTTCTCGATGTCCTCGGCGGACAGCTCGATCACCATTGCGCCGCGCTTGGGCTGCAGCGTCACCAGGCCATCCGAGGCCAGCATCCGGTACGCCTCGCGCAGCGGCGTGCGCGAAATCTTCAGTTGATCGCACAGATCCCGTTCGTTCAGCCACGTGCCGGGCTTTAGCGTGCCATCGATGATGAGCTGGCGCAGCCGTTCCGCCACGACCGCCGGCAGCGTGGGATGGTGAATGGCCAAATCGGGGACGGAGACATCGGCAATCAAGGGTTCAGGGTTAGCCATGGGTTGTTCATGCTCGCAACATCGACTATTTTTGTATCTGGTATACCAAACACCAACGGCATACCAACCTGACCCAATCATAGAGCAAGCAGCCCCTGGGCAGGACTCATCCACCAAAGGAGACCCTATGAATAAGCATGCTCGCGCCTGGACCGGCGTATTGATGCTGGCCGCCGGCCTCGCGGCGGCCACCCCCGCCGTGGCGCAGGACCCGGTCAAGTGGCCTGAACGTCCCATCCGGCTGGTCGTCGGCTTCGTGCCCGGCGGCGGCACCGACGTGTCTGCCCGCATCCTGTCTGCGCGCCTGTCCACCCTGCTGGGCCAGCAGGTCGTGGTCGAAAACAAGCCGGGGGCTTCCGGCCTGATTGCGGCCGACTATGTGGTCAAGGCGGATCCGGACGGCTACACGCTGCTGCTGGCCAATATGCAGTCCACCGTGGCCGCGCCTTACGTCGTCCAGTCCAACATCGATCCCAACAAGGATTTCACGGCGGTGCGGTACATCGGGTCGGTGCCGAACGTGCTGGTCGTCAATCCCGCCAAGCACGCGTACACCACGGTGCAGAACCTGGTGGACGACGCCCGCGCCAAGCCCAAGCAACTCTTGTACGCGTCGTCCGGCATGGGCAGCCCGCAGCATCTGAGCGCCGCGCGCTTCTCGCAGATTGCCGGGGTGCAGATGGAGCACGTGCCGTACAAGGGCAGCGGCCAGGCCATGACCGACCTGCTGGGCGGCAGCGTGGACCTGAACTTCGACACGCTGCCGGGCGCGATCAACCAGATCCAGGCCGGCAAGCTGCGGCCGCTGGCCGTGACCAGTGCGCAGCGCAGCAAGCGGCTGCCCGATGTGCCGACGCTGGCCGAATCCGGCATCAAGGGCCTGGACGTCGTGCAGTGGTACGCGGTCCTGGCTCCGGCCAAGCTGCCCCACCCGATCATGGAAAAGCTCGACCGGGCGCTTGCCCAGACGCTGGCCGACCCCGAGGTCGCCGCCAAGCTCGCCGACCAGGGCATGGACCTGGGCGGCGGTCCGCAATCCCCCGCCGCCTTCGCCTCGTACGTGCGGGACGAATGGAGCAAGTACGGCAAGCTCACCGCAAGCCTGGGCCTGACGAAGCAGTAAGGCCCGCAAAAAGCCCCGCAGTAAGCCCCAACAACGGGCACGACTCACCTGGCGGGGGACGCTCCCCCCGCGCATGCAAAAGGAATCCCATGACCGCTACTTCCACCCCGGGCTCCTCGCCCATCCTGCTGCACCGCGACGGCGACATCGCAACCGTGGTGCTGAACCGGCCGGAAAAGCTCAACGCCTTCACCATCGACGGCTGGCGCCTGCTGGGCGACACCTTTCTCGAATTGGACCGTGACGACGGCGTGCGCTGCGTGCTGCTGCGCGGCGCGGGCGAGAAGGCATTTTCGCCGGGCAACGATATCGGAGAGTTCGAGACGGCCCGCAGCAACAAGCGGCAGGCCGTGGAGTACGGCGCCGTCATGCGCCGCACGATCGAGGCGATCGGCGGGTGCCGCCACCCCGTGGTGGCGCAGATCCATGGCATCTGCGTGGGCGGCGGGCTGGAGATCGCCAGCCTGGCCGACGTGCGCATCTGCGGGGAAAGCTCGCGGTTCGGCGTGCCCATCAAGAATCTGGGGCTGGTGATGTCGTATTCGGAACTGGCCCCGCTGGTTCGACTGGTCGGTCCCACCGTGGCGCTGCAGGTGCTGCTGGAAGGCAACATCTTTGACGCCGCCGAGGCCTTGCGCCTGGGCGTGGTCTCGCGCGTGGTGGCCGATGACCAGGTGGCAGCCGACGCCCAGGCAACGGCCCGCCGGATCGCGGACGGCGCGCCGCTGGTGGCCCGCTGGCACAAGAAGTTCGTGCGCAACCTGGTGCAAGGCAAGGCGCTGACCGATGCCGACCGCGACGAAGCTTTCGACTGCTTCGACACCGAGGATTTCCGCGCCGGCTACCGCGCCTTCCTGGCCAAGGCCAAACCGCAATTCAGCGGCCGCTGAACGAACGATCGAGGAACACGCATGCACAACGACAACCGCGGCTCCGGCCGCCCGCCCTTCCCCGCTTCCGATGCCCCCGCCGCCGGCGCGCTGGCCGGCATGCGCGTCATCGAGCTGTCGCAGATCATGGCCGGCCCCACCTGCGGCATGATGCTCGCGGACCTGGGCGCCGATGTCATCAAGGTCGAGAAGATCGACGGCGGCGACGATTCGCGCCAATACCGCGATCCGCAGATCAACGGCATCTCCGCGCCTTTCCTGATGCTCAACCGCAACAAGCGCGCCATTGCGCTGGACCTGAAGCATCCCGACGGCAAGAAGGTGCTCTTGCGCATGATCCGCGACGCCGACGTGGTGACCGAGAACTTCCGCAAGGGCACGATGGAGAAACTGGGCCTGGGCTACGACACGCTGCGCAAGGAGAACCCGGGCCTCATCTATTGCGCCGTCTCGGGCTATGGCACCACGGGCCCCTATGCCGACAAGGGCGGATTTGATCTCGTGGCGCAGGGCTTCTCGGGGTTGATGGCCATCACCGGCGAACCCGGCGGGCCGCCGCTGCGCACCGGCAACTCGGTGGCCGACATAAACGCGGGCCTGCTCGCGGCGTTCGGCGTGCTGGCGGCCTACCAGCACAAGCAGCGCACTGGCGAAGGCCAGATCGTGGAGACCTCGCTGCTGGAGGCCAGCCTGCAGCAGCTCTACTGGCATGCCGCCATCTACTTCGGCAGCGGCGTCTCGCCGGGTCCCACGGGGTCGGCGCACGTGCTGAGCGCGCCCTATCAGGCGTTTCCCACGCGTACCGACTGGATCATCATCGGCGGCGCCAACGAAAAGAACTGGCAGCGCATCGCGCAGGCGCTGGGCAAGCCCGAATGGGCCGACGATCCGCGCTTTGCGCGCAACCGCGACCGCATGCAGAACCGCGACGAACTGGTCGAGGAGATTTCCGCCATCCTGAAAACCCGCGACGCGCAGGAATGGCTGGACATCTTCGATGCGGCCGGCGTGCCCGCCGGTCCGGTGCACTCGATCGCGCAGGCCTTGTCGCACCCGCAGACGCTGGCGCGTGAAATGGTGGTCGAACAGGACCATCCGGTAGCGGGCAAGGTCCGCACGGTGGGCATGCCCGTGAAACTGTCCGCCACGCCAGCCCGGTATCATCGCGCCGCGCCGCGGCTGGGCGAGGATTCCATTGCGATCCTGGGCGAGTTCGGCTATGACAGGCAGGAGATCGACGCGCTGATCGACGCCGGTGTGGTCGCGGCCGTGGACCGCGAGCCGGTGCAGGCTTGATGCCAGCAGAACGCAAGGCGGGAGACCGCCTTGCGTCAGGTCTTGCTTACTCCACTTCGCCCAGGTACGCGGCGCGCACCTTGGGATCGTGCAGCATGTCGCGCGCGGGTCCCGACAGGGTGATCTCGCCCGACTCCATCACGTAGCCGCGATGGCTGTTTTCCAGGGCCAAGCGCGCGTTCTGCTCGATAAGCAGAATCGTCACGCCTTCGCTGGCAATGGTGCGAACCACGTCGAACACCTTTTCGACCATCAGCGGCGCAAGCCCCATCGACGGCTCGTCCAGCAGCAGCAGCTTGGGGCGCGCGATCATCGCGCGGCCCATCGCCACCATCTGCTGCTCGCCGCCCGACAGCGTGCCGGCGGCCTGCTTGCGGCGTTCGGCCAGGCGCGGGAACAAGGTGAAGACGCGGTCCGTGTCCTGGCGGATCTGCGCGGCGTCGCGGCGGATGTAACCGCCCATCGCCAGGTTTTCCTCAATGGTGAGCTGCCCGAAGATGCCGCGGCCCTCGGGCACCATGACCAGGCCCTTGCGGACCAGTTCGTGCGACTTCTGTCCGCCGATGGATTGCCCGGCATAGACGACCTCGCCGCCGGCCAGCGGCACCAGGCCGCAGATGGCGCGCAGCGTCGTGCTCTTGCCCGCGCCGTTGGCGCCGATCAGGCAGACCAGTTCGCCGTCGTCCACGCGCAGGTCGATGCCGCGCACCGCGCGGATGCCGCCGTAGGACACTTGCAGGCCCCGCAGCTCGAGCAGGGGTTGGGATGCCGTCATGTTGCCTGGCCCTCGTTGTGGATGAGCGGATCCTGCGCAGCCCCGGCGCCCAGATACGCTTCAATGACCTTGGGATCGCGCTGCACCTGGGCAGGCTTGCCCATCGCCAGCACCTTCCCGTATTCCAGCACCAGCACGCGATCGCACAGGCCCATGACGAGCTTCATGTCGTGTTCGATCAGCAGCACGGTGACCCCGTCGGCGCGGATCTTTTCCACCAGCTTGCGCAGCACGACCGTTTCCGAGGCGTTCATGCCCGCGGCGGGTTCGTCCAGCGCTAGCAGCTTCGGATCCGTTGCGAGCGCGCGGGCGATCTCCAGACGCCGCTGGTCGCCGTAAGGCAGCGACCGCGCGACGTCGTTCGCGCGATGGCCGATGCCCACATAGTCCAGCAGCTCCTGGGCGCGCGCCTCGATGGCGGCTTCTTCGGCACGCGTCGCGCGGGTGCGCAGCACCGCGCCCAGCACGCCCGCGCGGGTGCGCATGTGGCGGCCGATCATCACGTTCTCGATCGCGCTCAGGTTCGCGAAGAGGCGAATGTTCTGGAAGGTGCGCGCCAGGCCCGCGTACGCGACCTCGTGCGGCTTCTTGCCGGACATGGACTCGCCGTTGAACGTGCAGGTGCCTTCCTCGGGAATGTAGAGGCCGGTCAGCACGTTGAACAACGTCGTCTTGCCCGCGCCGTTCGGACCGATCAGGCCATAGATCTCGCCTTGTTCGATGTCGAAACTGACGCCCGACAGGGCCTGCAGCCCGCCGAAGCGCTTGCCCAGTCCCTGGGCTTGCAGCAGTTTGCTCATGCCGCGCCTCCTTGCGTCTTGGTGGCAAGTTCGCGCTTGCGCACCGCCGACGGCCACAGCCCGGCCGGACGGAACAGCATCACGCACACCATCGCCAAGCCGAACAGCAGCATGCGGATGCCTTCCGGATCCAGCACCACGGCGCCGAACAGCATGTGCTGGACGGGTTCCACGACGGCGCGCAGGAATTCCGGCAACGCGGCCAGGATCAGCGCGCCCAGGATGACGCCCGGAATGTGGCCCATGCCGCCGAGCACCACCATGCACAGGATCGAAATGGACTCCATGAGCGAGAAGCTCTCGGGGCTGACGAAGCCCTGCATCGATGCGAAGAGCGCGCCCGCGACGCCCCCGAACGATGCGCCCATCGCAAAGGCCAGCAGCTTGATGTTGCGGGTGTTGATGCCCATCGCCTTGGCGGCGATTTCGTCTTCGCGGATGGCTTCCCACGCGCGGCCGATGCGCGAGTTCTGCAAACGCACGCACACCACGACGATGATCAGCGTGAGCGCGAGCAGCAGGTAGTAGTACTTTTCCGGCCCGGTGAACCGGATGCCCATCAGGTTCTGCGTTCGGCCAAAGACAAACTCGCCCACCTTGAAGGTGTCGATGCGGTTGATGCCTTGCGGCCCGTTGGTGATGTTGATCGGCGCATTCAGGTTGTTCAGGAAGATGCGGATGATCTCGCCAAAGCCCAGCGTCACGATGGCCAGGTAGTCGCCTCGCAACTTCAATGTCGGCGCGCCCAGCAGCACCCCGAACAGGCACGCGACCGCCAGCGCGATCGGCAGGATCGCCCAGAACGGCAGGTGCAGCCCGAAATGCGGCGAGGCAAGCAGCGCCCACGTGTAGGCCCCCACCGCGTAAAACGCGATATAGCCCAGGTCCAGGAGACCCGCGAAGCCCACCACGATGTTCAGCCCCAGCGACAGCATCACGTACAGCAGCGCGAAGTTCAGGATGCGGACCCAGCTCTGGCCTGCCATGCCGATGACGAACGGCAGCACGGCCAGGACGACGCCGATCAGGGCGATGCCGATCAGGTTGCGGGTGGAGAACCCGCTTTTCTTCAGATGGGCGTTCATGCGCGATCCCCCACCCGTTCACCCAGGAGACCCGAGGGACGGAAGATCAGCACCAGCACCAGCACGAAGAACGCAAACACGTCCTGATAATGGCTGCCCAAAAAGCCGCCGGTCAGGTCTCCGATGTAGCCCGCGCCCAGGGATTCGATGATGCCCAGCAGCAAGCCGCCGGCCATGGCGCCGACCAGGTTGCCGATCCCGCCCAGCACGGCGGCGGTGAACGCCTTCAGGCCCAGCATGAAGCCCATCGTGTATTGCGACACGCCGTAATACGTGGCGACCATCATGCCCGCCACGGCGGCAAGCGCCGACCCGATCAGGAAGGCTGCCGAAATCACCGTATTGATATTCACGCCCATCAGGCCCGCGACCTCGCGATTCTGCGCGGTGGCGCGCATCGCGGTGCCCAGCCGGGTCTTGTGCACGACGGCCAGCAAGCCGCCCATGATGAGCGCCGCGATCACCACGATGGCGATCTGCAGCGTGCTCATGCGCGCGCCGGCAAACTCGAACACCTGCGGCGACAGCACTTGCGGGAAGTTCAGGTAGTTGCGGCCCCAGCCCATCATCGCCACGTTCTGCAGGATGATGGACACGCCGATGGCCGTGATGAGAGCCGCCAGGCGGGGCGCGCGGCGCAGCGGCCGGTAGGCCACGCGTTCGGCCGTCCAGCCCACCGCCATGCACAGGGGCACCGAGACCAGCAGGCCCACGCCCAGGACCACAAAGGCCGAGACGCCGGGATCGCCGCCCACCAGCGAAATGGCGATCGTGGTGGCCGCCATCGCGCCGATCATGACGACGTCGCCATGCGCGAAGTTGATCAGCCCGATGATGCCGTACACCATGGTGTAGCCAAGGGCGACCAGGGCGTACACGCTGCCAAGCGTGACGCCGTTAATCAGTTGTTGAATGAAGATATCCATAGGGGCCGCTGAATAAGCCTGGAAGAATCGCGCGGGGCGGCCAGGGCGCAAAGGCCTGGCCGCGCGTCGCGCGCCGCAGCGCCGGACGGCGCGTGCGGAAAAAAGCGGGCGGATCGTGGCGCATGGCCTGCGCCGCCCTGGTTTCGAGCCGGTTTAGTTGGCCTGGCTGACCATCGTTTCAACCATCTCCCACTTGCCGTTCTTGACTTCGTAGATGGTGACCGAGATTTCCTTCAGATCGCCCTTGTCGTCGTAGGAAATGTGCTCGCTCGTCGCGCCCTTGCGGTTCAGCTTGGCCAGCTTGGGCAGATACTTTTCGGGTTCGGCGGAACCGGCCTGTTCGATGGCCGTGATCATGTTCCAGGCGCCGTCGTAGGCGTACGGCGCGTACACGCCGGGGGCCTTCTTGAAGCGGGCCTGGTAACGCTGCTCGAAGTCCTTGCCCGCGGCCATCTTGTCCAGCGGCACGCCGGCCAGCGACGCGTAGGTGCCGTCGGCGGCGTCGCCCGCCAGCTTGATGAACGTGTCGCTGCGCGTCATTTCGCCGGACACGAGCGGCGCCTTCAGGCCCAGCGTGGCGAGCTGGCGCTTCATGGGGCCGGACTGCGCGTCCAGGCCGCCGTAGAAGATGGCGTCAGGCGCGGAGCCCTTGATGTTGGTCAGGATGGCCGTGAAGTCGTTGGCCTTGTCGGTGGTGTACTCGCGGCGCACGACCTGGCCGCCAGCGGCCTTGACGGCCTTCTCGACCTCGTCGGCCAGACCCTGGCCGTAGGCGGTGCGGTCGTCGATGATCGCAACCTTCTTGGCCTTCAGGTTTTGCACGATGAACTTGCCGACCGCGGCGCCCTGCTGGGTGTCGCTGGTCATCATGCGGAACGTGGTTTCGTAGCCCTGCTTGGTGTACTCGGGCGAGGTCGCCATGGCGATCTGCGGCAGGCCGGCCTCATGGTAGACACGCGATGCCGGGATGGTGGTGCCCGAGTTGAAGTGTCCCAGGATGCCCACGACGTCCTGATCGACGAGCTGCTGGGCCACCTGCACGCCCACGCGCGGGTCAGCCTGGTCATCGCGCGAAACCAGCACAAACTTGGCCGTCTCGCCGTCAACCTTGATGCCCTTCTTGTTGGCTTCTTCGAGCGCCAGGTTCAGACCGTTCTGCATGTCCTCGCCGTAGTGCGATTGCGGACCGGTCAGCGGGGCGGCAAAGCCGAACTTGATGTCGGCGGCCTGCGCGGCGGCGGTCATGCCAGCGGCGGCGATGCTGGCGGCGAGGAGCTTCAAAGTGGTGCGCAACTTCATGGGGAATCCTCCGAGGTATCGGACTAAGGCCTTGTTATACCTGAGCTTTTAGCCAGGCTTTTGGTTTTTTACTACCGCGGGCCCAGTGATCTCCGGGTCCCGCGCATGCATTTTCTGCAGAGTCTGAATGCCGGATTGCGGCAGCCAGACCAGAGGTGCGACCGGATTTTCGTTCCAGTGCAACCTAGCCCGATATTGGAGATAACCCTTGGATACCCAAGGGTTACCCCTGGTGACGTTTAACCGATCGTCATGAGGCTGGCGTTGCCGCCCGCCGCGGCAGTGTTGACGCTGACGGAACGCTCGGTCAGGAGGCGCTCCGGCACGTAGCTGGCGCCGGCCGCCAGCGCGTCGGACGTCAGGCCGTGCACCGCCAGAATGGCGCCCGGGCGCCGCGCGATGCGCTGATTCAGCGCCTTGAGCGCATCGCCATCGCCTTCGAACAGCACCGCCTGGTAGTCGGCGTCGTCGACGTCGGTATCAGCCAGAATGCCCGCCTGACCCTGCTGCTCGGCGTCCAGCGTCGCCAGCAGCGCCTGTGCGGCCGGCGTGTCGGCAAACCAGGCGTGGTTGCCGGTCAGGCGCGCCACGGACCACTGCGCGCGCGCGCCCGCCTCGGTGGCGGCCACGCAGTACACGGCGCCGCGCGGCTCGACCATGTAGGTATTGGTCTCGCCGGTCGGACCCGGCAAGGCGATACGCTGCGGCAGCGGCGCCGCGGCGTCCAGCGCCGGCGGCAGACCTGCGGGGCGCGTGCCGAGCAGGCGGTACATGTACAGCGGACCGCCCGCCTTCGGACCCGTGCCCGACAGGGCTTCGCCGCCGAACGGCTGCACGCCCACCACGGCGCCCACGATGTTGCGGTTGACGTAGACGTTGCCGGCGTGAACCTGGCCCGTCACATGCGCGATGGTTTCATCGATGCGGGTGTGCACGCCGAACGTCAGCCCGTACCCCGTGCCGTTGATGGCATCGAGCAGCGCGTCCAGCTCGTCGCGCTTGTAGCGGACCACGTGCAGGACCGGCCCGAAGACTTCGCGGGTCAGCTCGCTGACGTTGTCGATTTCGATGATGGTCGGCGGCACGAACGTGCCATGACGGCATTCGCCGTTCAGCTCGACCTGGTCGATGCGATGACCGGCCGTGCGCATGGCTTCGATGTGACGCTGGATGCCGTTGCGCGCCTCCGTGTCGATGACGGGACCGACATCGACGGACAAGCGGTCGGGGTTGCCGACGGCGAGTTCGCGCATCGCGCCGCGGAGCATGGTCAGCACGTGGTCCGCGTTGTCTTCCTGCACGCATAGCACGCGCAGCGCCGAGCAGCGCTGGCCCGCCGAATCGAACGCGGAACTGAGCACATCAAACACCACCTGCTCGGACAGCGCCGACGAATCCACCACCATGGCGTTCTGGCCGCCGGTTTCGGCGATGAGGGGAATGGTGTGTCCGTTATCGTCCAGGCGATCGGCGAGCGTGCGGGCAATGATGCGCGCCACGTCGGTTGAGCCGGTGAACATCACGCCGCGCACGCCAGGGTTGGCCACCAGTTGCGCGCCCACGGTCTCGCCGCGGCCCGGCAACAACTGCACGGCGCCGGCGGGCACGCCGGCCGCGCGCAGGATGGCCACGGCTTGCGCGGCGATCAGCGGCGTCTGCTCGGCCGGCTTGGCCAGCACGGTATTGCCCGCCGCAAGCGCTGCCGCCACCTGGCCGGTAAAGATTGCCAACGGGAAATTCCACGGGCTGATGCACAGCACGGTGCCCAGCGGACGGTGCGTGTCGTTGCTGAATTCCTGCTCGGCCTGATCGGCGTAGTAGCGCAGGAAATCGACGGCCTCGCGCACTTCGGCGATGGCGTTGGGCAGCGACTTGCCGGCTTCGCGCACGATCAGGCCCAACAGGGTCTGCATCTGCTCTTCCAGCAATTGCGCCGCGCGGCGCAGGCACTGGGCGCGCTCGGCCACGGGCGTGGACTGCCAGATCGGCGCGGCGTTGGCGGCCGCGCGCAGGGCGATGTCCGCATCGGCGGAATCGGCCTCGATGACATGACCCACCACGTCGCGCAGGTTGGCGGGGTTGCGCACCTCGATGGCCTTGGCGGCATCCCAGTGTTCGCCGCCTTCTCCCAGCATGGGACCGGCGCGCCACGGCGTGCCGGCGCTGGCCAAGAGCGCCGCCGACAGCGATCCCAGGCGGTGTTCGTTGCTCAGGTCAAGACCCGCCGAATTGGCGCGCGCGCCGTCTTGGGGATTGCCGAAGAGCTCGCGCGGCAGCGGGATCTTCTCGTGCGGCGCGCCCAGAGGCGTGATGCGCGAAGCGGCTTCCACCGGATCGGCGACCAGCGTCTCGACGGCGATGGAATCATCGCCAATCAGGTTCACGAACGACGTGTTGGCGCCGTTCTCCAGCAGGCGGCGCACCAGGTACGCCAGCAGCGTTTCGTGCGTGCCGACCGGCGCGTAGATCCGGCAGGGGCGGTTGAGCTTGCCCTGCGCCAGTGGGCCGACGACTTCTTCGTACAGCGGTTCGCCCATGCCGTGCAGGCACTGGAACTCGTACTGGCCGGGGTAGTAGTTCTGGCCGGCAAGCTGATAGATCGCCGCCAGCGTGTATGCGTTGTGCGTGGCGAACTGCGGGTACACGGCTTCGGGCGCGGCCAGCAGTTTGCGGGCGCAGGCAATGTAGGCCACGTCCGTGTACAGCTTGCGGGTGTAGACCGGATAGCCTTCCAGGCCATCGACCTGCGCGCGCTTGATTTCGCTATCCCAATAGGCGCCCTTCACCAGGCGCACCATCACGCGGTGACGGCTGCGGCGGGCCAGGTCGATCACGTAATCGATGACGAACGGCGCACGCTTCTGATAGGCCTGGATGACGAAACCGATGCCGCTCCAGCCTTCGAGTTCGGGTGTGAAGCAAAGCGCTTCCAGCAGATCCAGCGAGATTTCCAGACGGTCGGCTTCTTCGGCGTCGATGTTCAGGCCGATGTCGTAGCTGCGCGCCAGGATGGTCAGAGCCTTCACGCGCGGCAGCAGCTCGGCCATGACGCGCTCGCGCTGGGCGCGCGAATAACGCGGGTGCAGCGCGGACAGCTTGATGGAGATGCCGGGGCCTTCGTAGATGCCGCGTCCCGCGGCGGCCTTGCCGATCGCGTGAATGGCCTGCTCATACGACGCGTAGTAGCGCTCGGCGTCTTCGGCCGTGGTGGCCGCTTCGCCCAGCATGTCGTACGAATAGCGGAAGCCGCGCGATTCCATCTTGCGGTTGTTGGCCAGCGCCTCGGAGATCGTCTGGCCCGACACGAACTGTTCGCCCATCATGCGCATGGCCATGTTCACGCCCTTGCGCACCAGCGGCTCGCCGCCCTTGCCGATCAGGCGCGTCAGCGCCTTGGACAGCGACTGCTCGCTGCTCACGGCCACCAGCTTGCCGGTGATCATCAGGCCCCACGTGGCGGCGTTGACGAACAGCGACTGCGAGCCGCCCATGTGCGACTTCCAGTCGCCGCGGGCCACCTTGTCGCGAATCAGCGCATCGCGCGTGGCGCGGTCAGGAATGCGCAGCAGCGCTTCGGCCAGGCACATCAGCGCCACGCCTTCCTGGCTGGACAGCGAGAATTCCTGGATCAGGCCCTCCACCCCGCCGCCGGTGCGCTTGCCGCGCAGCTTCTTGACCAGGCCGGCTGCCATCGCATGCACCTTTTCAAGATTGGGCACGCGGGCCTGGCCCAGCAGCAGCGGCACGCACTCGGGCTCGGGCCGGCGGTAGGCCGCCGTGATGGCGGCGCGCAGCACGGATTGCGGTTGCACGTCCTGGCCGAATTCGTAGAACGGCGGCGTGGGCGCGGAATGGGCGTCGGCCGCGTCGTCCTCGCCAGCGGCGTCCGCGCTCAGGTGCGACATCTCGGCGGGCAGATGGCCGCGCTCGATCTTGTCCAGATAGGAAAGGATCGCCTGCTTGTGCAGCCAGTGAGGCGTGCAGTTGAGCTTGTGGGCGGCGGCTTTCAGGCGGTCGCGGAGTGCGTCATCGACTTTGACGCCGAGGGTCGTGCTGGCCATAAGAGATTGCTTCCTGTCGCATGGCAAAGGTGTAACTGGGCCCGATCGGAACCCAGTAGGGGTAGGACCGTATGCTAGACAGGTTGCAACCGCGTTTGTATTAAGGTTAACCCTAGGTTAAACCCTAGTTAACCGATTGAGATCGCGGCGGTTATCCGGATCGTCCGGGCAGATCATTCCTTGAGCGCGGAACATCCCATCATCTGAACCGAGCCCGATCCCGCAGGCGTCTGGCCGCGGATTGCCGCCGCCATTACGCCGGCCAGGCTCACCACCGCGCGCTGCTGCGCGGCGATCAGGCTGGGGATCGCGTCGTCCGGCACGTCTTCGGTGACCACGCTGCGGCACAACAGGCCCGTGCCCTTGGCATCCACGGGGCGCACGCGCCAGGTGGCGTCCAGCTGTGCCATGCGCCCGGACACCATCTCAAAGCGCTGGACGTCGGTCTGAATACGCCAGATCGGCGCGCCCGGCCCGGGCTTGACCATCTGCACGTCCAGCGCGCCCAGCTCGCGCTTGAGCGCGTCGGACAACGCATTGCGCAACTCGTCGCCCAGCGGCGAACTCCAGCGCTCGGAATAGAGGGCGGAAATGCTGCCGTCGCCGGTGCGAACCATGAGTTGCGGCTGGTCAGCCTGCGTGGCAAGCGTGACGGGCTGCACCTCGATCAGGAACGAGGCGGAGCCGGGTGCCGCGCCCGGTGCCCCTGCCCGCTCGGGCGTCTGCAGGGTGTAGTAGTGAACGGGCGGCGACGAGCCGCAGGCCGCCAGCGCGCCGGACAGCGCCAGCACGGCCAGCGCGGCGCGGCTGCGTCCGCGGGCAAACGGGATTGCGAGGCAAGAGAGTCGGCTTTTCATGAGCGTCTAGTTCCTGACTGGGCCGGCGCCCGGGATGGGGTCGTCGCCTCTGCCGCGCAGCAGGGCTTCAGGGTTGGATTGCAGGAAGTCGGCCAGCGCCCGCAGCGAACGGGCGGCGCGGCTCAGTTCCTGCATGGCCCGTTCCGCATTGACCGGCAGCGAAGCGTCGGTGGCCAGCAGCGAGTTGATGTTCGCCATCGAGTCCTTGGCCGCCTTGAGCGCCTTCTGCGCTTCGGGCGCCACCTGCTTGTCCAGGCGGTTCATCAGCTTGGACGTGCTGGCCAGCGTGGCGCGCAGGTCCTCGCCGATCTTGTCGAACGGAATCTTCTCGATCTTGGTGACGATGTTGGTGACCTGCTGCTGGAGCTGATCCAGATTGCCGGGCACCGTCGGGATGATCGCCGGTTCTGACATCTGGAACTCGACCGGCTTGGCGTTCGGGACGTTGTCCAGCACCACGTAAAGCTGGCCGGTCAGCAGGTTGGCCGTGCGCAGCTGCGCACGCAGGCCATGCTTGACCATCACCCCCAGCAAGCGGCCGCCGGCCACGTCGCCTTCCTTGATCGCGCGCTCGCGCACCTCTTCGTAGACACGGCCAAGGCGTTCGGGATACAGCGTGGCGTCCACCAGCGAATAGAAGCGCTTGGTCTCGGGGTCGAAGTCCAGCGTGATCTGCGTGACGTCGCCCAGCGTGATGCCGTTGAAGTCGATCGGCGCCCCCACGGCCAGCCCGCGGATCGACTGGTCAAAGCGCATGCGGATGGGGAAGGCTTCGCCGTCCGGGTTGGCCTTGGCGGCGGCCTCGGTGGCGTACAGGTCGAACTCGGAGTCCGCCTGGGCAGGCGTGTCGCCGTCGCGCGCGGTTTGCACGGTTGCGAAGGCCACACCGCCCACCGCCATCGACACGAGCGACTGGGTGCGCACCTTCAGGCCGTCGGCGTTGACGCTGAAGTCCACGCCGCTGGCGTTCCAGAAGCGCGTGCCGCTGGTCACAAATTTATCGTTGGGCGCATCGACGAATACTTCGACGTTCACGGCGCGGCCGTTCTCGTCCAACGCATAACCGATCACGCGGCCCACATTGATGCGGCGGAAATAGACGGGCGACCCGATATCCAGTGAGCCCAGGTCCGACGCCTTGAGCATGAAGCGCTTGCCCGCGCGGTCGTGGGTCACGGCGGGCGGGGTTTCCAGACCTTCGAAAGACAGCTTGGTGGCCCGTTCGGTGCCGTCCTTGCCCTCTTCCGCGTCCACGCCGATATAGGCGCCCGACAGCAGCGTGCCCAGGCCCGATACGCCGCTGACGTCCAGCCGCGGCCGCACCACCCAGAAGTTGGTGCCCTCGCGCGCCAGATCGGAAACGTCCTTGGCCAGTTCGGCTTTCACGACGACCTTGCTGCGATCCGAATTGAAGCCGATGGATTTGACCGTGCCGATGTTCACGTCCTTGTAGCGAAGCTGGGTCTTGCCCACCTCCAGCCCTTCGGCGGTATTGAACGAAATCGAAATGTCGGGGCCCGCCTGCATCCAGGTCCGCACGACCAGCGACAGGCCCATCAATGCGGCCACTACAGGCACCAGCCAGATCCAGGAGATCCGGCTCTTCTTCTTGCGCGAGATCGCGGGTGACGCGAACTTCTCTTCGCCGGATCCGGGTGCTTGCTCGGACATCTACTTTTTCCTTGTTCTGAGCGGAAAACAACGGCGCGAGGCCTTTCCTAGCCCGCTTGCTTGCCGGCGGCAGACGCCGGCGCATGCCGGCCCTCCACCGGCGCTGATTCGATTTCGGCCTGATCTTCCAGGTCCCAGCTACGGCGCAGGTCAAAGCTCATGGCCGCGAGCATGGTCAGGATGACGACCACGCCAAACGCGGCGGCGCCCGCGCCAGCGCTGATTTCCATCAGGCCTTTGAAGTCTGCCAGAGCCGCCAGCAATATAACGACAAAAACATCCAGCATTGACCACTGGCCAATGAATTCAACCATCTGATACAACCGCGTACGCGCCCCCAGATTGGTTGTGCTACGCCACTGTTCGGTCAGCAGCAGCAGGATCAGCGCCATCAGCTTGGTCAACGGCACGGCCACGCTGGCAATGAAGACGATAAGCGCGATGTCCCAGGAACCCATCTGCCACAGCTCGACGACGCCGCCCAGGATGGTGTGCGCGCTGTCGCCAAGCAGCGAGTTGACGTTCATCACCGGCAGCACGTTCGCCGGTATGTAAAACACCACGGCCGCCAAGAGCAACGCCCACGTGCGCGCCAGATGATCGGGCTTGCGGTAATGCACCACGGCGTCGCAACGCACGCAGTGATGGTGCGCTTCGGGATCGGCATCGCGCGGCAGGGCCTGCACCTGGCCGCAGACGTGGCAACCGGTCAGGACGACGTCCGGCCCGGCCTCGGGCACATGCACGGGCACGACGTCGACGGATTCGGCATACCGCCACAGCACGTGCGGCGACAGCCTGCCGAGCATCGTGAGCAGCACGGTCAGGATGCCGAACGCGGCCAGCCCAATGCCCGGCGACACCGCGGCCATCCCGGCCAGCTTGACCACCGCGACCAGCACGCCCAGCAGAAACACCGGCACCATGCACCACGGCCGCAGCAGGCCCAACAGGCGCATCGCGCCGTGAAACCCGGCGGGCTCGCGGTGTTGCGACAGCGGCCCCAACACCCACAGCAGCACGGACAACTGAAGCAGCGGCAGCGCGAAACCGGCCAGGCCGGTCATGATGGAGACCACCCAGTGGCCTTGGCGCCAAGTGATGGAAATGGCGTCCAGCAGCGAGGCCTGCTGGACCATGCCTTGCACGGACATCGACGCGACCGGGTAGGCGTTGGCAACCCCGAAGACGATCAGGGCAGTGATGGCGAGCGCCAGCCAATTGGACAAAGTAAGCCCGCTGTAGCGCCAGAGCACGGCGCCGCAGCGGGCACAATTGGCGGTCTCGCCAGGTTCAAGCTGATGTCGGCGATAAATGCTTGCGCAGTGTTCGCACTCGATCAGCGGCTGGCGGTCCGCGGTCATCAGTCGACGAGTTCGACTTCCTGCTTGTCCGGCGCGTCCGACGAAGGCGGCTTGCCGCTTTCGTCAAAATCCAGCGTGACCTTGCCCGACTCGTCCAGATCCACCGTGACCGAACCGCCGTCGACCAGCTTGCCGAACAGCAGCTCGTCGGCCAGCGCGCGCCGGATGGTGTCCTGAATGAGGCGTTGCATGGGACGCGCGCCCATGAGCGGATCGAACCCCTCCTTGGCAAGGTGTTCACGCAGGCGCGTGGTAAAGACTGCTTCCACGCGGCGCTCGTGCAGCTGGTCTTCCAGCTGCATGAGGAACTTGTCGACCACGCGCATGATGACCTCGTGGTCCAGCGCGGCAAACGGGATGATCGCGTCCAGGCGGTTGCGGAATTCAGGCGTGAACATGCGGCGGATTTCCGCCATTTCGTCGCCCACCATCCGCGAATTCGCAAAACCGATCGACGGACGATTCAAGGTCTCGGCGCCCGCGTTGGTCGTCATGATGAGGATGACGTTGCGGAAGTCTGCCTTGCGGCCGTTGTTGTCGGTCAGCGTGCCGTGGTCCATGACCTGTAGCAGGATGTTGAACACATCCGGGTGCGCCTTTTCGATTTCGTCGAGCAGCAGCACGCAATGCGGCTGCTTGGTGATGGCTTCGGTGAGCAGGCCGCCCTGGTCGAAGCCCACGTACCCCGGCGGCGCGCCGATCAGGCGCGACACCGCGTGACGCTCCATGTACTCGGACATGTCAAAGCGCAGCAGTTCGACGCCCAGCGTGAAGGCCAGTTGTCGCGCCACTTCGGTCTTGCCCACCCCGGTGGGGCCGGACAACAGGAAGGCGCCAATCGGCTTTTCCGGCTTGCCCAGGCCCGAACGCGCCATCTTGATGGCGGCGGACAGCGCATCGATGGCGCCGTCCTGGCCGAACACCACTGTCTTCAGGTCGCGGTCCAGCGTGGCGAGCTTGCTGCGGTCGTCGTTGGAGACGGACTGCGGCGGAATGCGCGCGATCTTGGAAACGATGTTTTCGATGTCGACCTTGCCGATTACCTTCTTCTGGCGCGAACGCGGCAGCAGGCGCTGGGCGGCGCCGGCCTCGTCGATCACGTCGATGGCCTTGTCGGGCAGGTGACGATCGTTGATGAAGCGGGCCGACAATTCAGCGGCAGCCGACAGCGCCGCGGCCGAATAGCGCACGCTATGGTGCTCTTCAAAGCGGCTCTTCAGGCCGCGCAGGATCTGCACGGTCTGCTCGATGCTGGGCTCGGCCACGTCGATCTTCTGGAACCGGCGCGACAGCGCGTGGTCCTTTTCGAAGACGCCGCGGTATTCGGTATAGGTGGTGGCGCCAATGCACTTCAACTGCCCGGACGACAGGGCCGGCTTGAGCAGGTTGGAGGCATCCAGCGTGCCGCCCGATGCGGAACCCGCGCCGATCAGCGTGTGAATTTCGTCAATGAACAGAATGGCGTCGGGGTTGCCGCGGATCTGCTTGAGCACGCCCTTCAGGCGCTGCTCGAAATCGCCGCGGTACTTGGTGCCAGCCAGCAGCGCGCCCATGTCCAGCGAATAGACCTGAGCGGCCTGCAGGACTTCGGGCACTTCGCCGCGCGTGATGCGCCAGGCCAGGCCTTCGGCGATGGCGGTCTTGCCAACGCCGGCCTCGCCCACCAGCAGCGGGTTGTTCTTGCGGCGGCGGCACAGCACCTGAATGACGCGCTCGACTTCGTGCTCGCGGCCGATCAGGGGATCGATCCGGCCCGCAAGCGCGGCGGCGTTCAGGTCGGTGGCGTACTGATCCAGCGGCGACTGACGCGAATCGCCCTGCTCTTCACCATTGGGCTGTTGCTCTTTCTGCACGGCGGCGGACTCCACCTGCGGCTGTTTGGTAATGCCATGAGACAGGAAATTGACCACGTCCAGACGCGTGACGCCCTGCTGTTGCAGGTAGTACACGGCATGCGAGTCCTTTTCGCCAAAAATGGCCACCAGCACGTTCGCGCCCGTGACGGGCTTCTTGCCCGTGCCGCCGGCCGAAACATGCATGATCGCGCGCTGAATGACGCGCTGGAAACCTAGCGTGGGTTGCGTGTCGACTTCGGCGCCGCTGGGGATCACCGGGGTGTTTTCCGAGACAAACTGGCGCAGGTTGCGGCGCAGGTCATCCAGGTTGGCCGCGCACGCGCGCAGGACCTCGACCGCCGAAGCGTTGTCGAGCAAGGCGAGCAGCAGGTGCTCGACGGTAATAAATTCGTGCCGGGCCGAACGGGCCTCGACGAAAGCCATATGCAGGCTGACTTCAAGCTCTTGAGAAATCACGCTTCCTCCGTAACGCATCGAAGCGGGCTAATACACGATTCATATTCTATGCCGATCATGGCGTAACGCCAGCGATTTCAAAAACCACGCTGTCGTGCCGGCCATGTGTATCCATGACGGTTAGCGTATACCGGCCGTCGTGCGCCAGCACCAAATTAAACGGATGACCCGCGGCGCCATGACTTGCGACACGACCATCGAGCATCCACCATACTTCGCCTTCAGCGCCCTGGACGTCGACGTCCAGCGCAACTTGCCGCATGCCGGGCACGGGCCGCAGCACCGAACCGTTGGCCACGCCGCCGAGCCGCAGCGGTCCCTGGGTGGCATCGGCATAGCCCGCAAACGAGGGCGGCGCCGTTTCATTGAGCATCCAGGCGGCCCGCTGCTCGGGACACGCGCCCGAGGGCTCGCTGCCCAGCCTGTAACCCAGGGGCCAGCATGTCACCACCGCCTGCACCGTTTCGGGCCTGACGCGGACCTGCTGGGCGCCTTCCGGCAACGCCGCCACAATGTCTTGCAGTAGCGGCGCCGCCACATTCGCCCCGAAAAATCCCGGGTTCGGCGTACCGTCGGGTCTGCCGACCCATACGCCGATCGTCCATCTGTCGGTCACTCCGACCGCCCAGGCGTCCCGGAAGCCAAAACTGGTCCCGGTTTTCCAGGCCAGTTGCCGTCCGGGGCTGCCCGACTGGTAGAACGGCCGGTCCGGGTGTCCACCGCCTTCGAGGATGTCCCGGACGATCCAGGCCGCGCCAGGACTCATCATACGGGACTCGACAAGGGGTTGCTCCGCCGTCAGGCGGGGCCGCCCCGAGACGCCGCCCCGGGCCAGCGCGCGATAAGCGCCGACCAGTTCTTCCAATGTGGTGCCGCCCCCGCCCAAAATCAAGCTCAGATTCGGCTCCGCCCCTGCGGGCATACGTAACTTCACGCCTCCCGCCAGCATAACCGAGGCAAAACTGACCGGTCCGACCCGGTCCAGCAGGTCCACCGCAGGCACGTTGAGCGACCGCTGCAAGGCCTGCGCCACGCTCACTGGCCCCGCGAACGCCGCCTGGAAATTGCCGGGCGCGTACCCGCCGAACGACATGGGCGCGTCCATCAGCAGGCTTTCCGAGTGGATCAGCCCCTCGTCCAACGCCTGCGCATACAGGAACGGTTTGAGCGTGGAGCCCGGCGAACGCACGCCGCGCACCATGTCCACATGGGAATACCGGGAATCGTCGGAAAAATCTGCCGATCCGGCGTAAGCCTTGACCTCCAGCGAGTCGTTGTCCATTACCAGCACCGCCATCGACACCTTGGGCGGAAGGTTATCGACCCGGTCCAGCAACATTTGTTCCACCGACGCCTGCATGTCGGCATCGAGCGTGGACGTGACGAGTGGCGGCCGTCCGCCGGCGCGGCGCGGGCCGCCCGCCTCCAGCAGCAGGCGCTGCGCGGCCAGGGGCGCCAGCCAGCGCGCCCTGAGCGGTGGCGCAATCACGGTCTCGATCTTGGCGTCGGCCACCTCGGCCGGCGTCCAGCGGCCCAGTTCGGCCATGCGGTCCAGCACCTTGTCGCGCGCGGCTTGAGCGGCTTCGGGGTGGCGGTCGGGGCGCAGCCGCGACGGCGCCTGCGGCAAGGCAGTCAGCATGGCGGCTTCGGCGGGCCCCAGGTCGCGGGCGGGCTTGCCCAGCCACAGCCGCGAACCCATTTCGACGCCCTCGACGATGCCCCCCATGGGCGCATGCGTCAGGTACAGGGACAGGATCTCGTCCTTGCTGTAGTGCATTTCAAGCTGCACGGCGCGCCAGGCCTGCCGCAGCTTGGCCGACATCGTGCGCGACGGCTTGCCGGCAAGCTGCGGATCGATCAGCCGCGCCACCTGCATGGTCAGCGTCGATCCTCCCGACACGATGCGGCGGTTGGTGGCCCACTGCCACCCGGCGCGCACGAGGGCCACGGGGTTCACCCCCGGATGCCAGTAGAACCAGCGGTCCTCATAGGTGAGCAAGGTTTCCAGATAGCGGGGCGAGACCTGGCCGGGCTGGACCGGATAACGCCAGATGCCGTCGCGGCTGGGATAGTTGCGCAGTGGCGTGCCATCGGCCGCGACGACGACCGCCGCCCCGCCCGAGTCGATGGGGGGCAGCGGATACAGGCGGTCCAGCGCGAATAACAACGCGGCCAGCGCTGACAACGCGCTGGCCGCGAAGATGCCGCGCCGCCGCCAGCGGCGGGCGCGCGATGCGCCCGCCCCGGTTGCGGCGGCGGCGTTCAAGGACGCTTGGCGCCGCGATCGCGGATTTCGACCGTGCTCCATTGCTCACCCACGCCGCGGATTTCGGGGCGGTACATATCCTCGGCCACCGTCGACGGCACCGCATAGCGGCCCGGCGTCACGACGCGCACCAGATAGAACACGTCCACCTTGCCACGGCCCAGCGATACCGCCGCCACATAGCGGTCGTCGCGGAACTCGCGATGCTTGATGTTGGAATCCGACATGGCGTCGGCCACGCGGCGTCCGCCGATCTTCCAGTCCTGCATCTCGGGGCTTTGCGACAGGTTCAGGTTTTCGACCTCGAAGCCCGCCGGCACGCGGTCAACCAGCAGCCCGTCCGGGATGTTCTGGTTGGCGCTGGCCTGGACCCACACCACCAGCATGTCGCCGGTCTGCAGCGTGCCGCCATCCCACGGGCGGCCATCCGGACGGTACCAGCCGCGCTTGAGCTGGATGATGTCGTTGCGCGGCGCGGGGGTCGCGGTCGGGCTGCCCTGGATGTCGTACTCGACAAACAGAGACTGGCTGCCGGTGTTCTGGAGCTGCGTGCCCGCCAGGTCCGCCGCGGCCAGCGAGACCGTCTGGTCGGTCTTGCCGCCGGACAGCGGCTTGCGCTCGCCATTGACGGTCAGCACGGCTTCCCACGGCGTGTTCTTGCTGCCGCCCGCGGCACGCGCGGCCAACAGAAGCGCCATCTGTTCCTGCGTGGACAGGTACGAACGATTGCCCAGGCGGCTGGAGAGCTGGTTCAGCAGGTTTTCGCTGCGCTCGTGACGCAACTCGTACTGCGAAACCAGCGCATAGGACAGCGCGTAGTCGCGCACGCTGCTGCCGTAATCGCCCATCCATTCGTCGTAGTAGGCGCTGCTGCGGTTGTTGATGTTGATGCCATAGGCGCGCGTCATGGCCAGGTCGAGCGCCTGCTTCATGCGCCCTTCGTCACCCATCAGCTTGAAGGCGGCAGCCAGTTGCACCAGCGGCAGCGGCGAACGTGCGCGTTCCTGGTAGTTGTCAAAGAGCTGACGCACCGTCGACAACGGGGCCTTCTTGTCGCGCGCCAGCACGAGCGCGGCGGTGGCCAGGCCGGCGAAGCGGCGATGGTCTTCGCGCAGCACGTTGGCGTCGCTGCTGTCGATGCGGTTGGCCTCGACGTTGCGGCGCAGGTTGGCCGACCACGTACCGAACGCGCCCGTGCTCTGCTGCACCTGTTCCAGCAGCCAGGTGCGGGAACGGTCCAGCGACGATTCGGGCACGTCGAAACCGCGGTCCCGGGCGTCCTGCATGAAGCCCACGGCATAGGCCGTCAGCCACACATCGCGCGAGGACGAGCCGCTCCAGAGGTTGTACGAACCCACCGAATTGCGCATGCCGGACAGGCGGCCAATGGCGCCCGCCACCTTGGCGGCGCGCTCGGCCTGGGTGCGCGGCTTCAGGCCGAACTGCTTGGCCGAATCCTCATCGAGCATCACCCACGGCATGGTCGCGCTGATGGTCTGCTCGGTGCATCCGTACGGATAGTTGAGCAGGTCCTCGACCAGGCGGTTGACGTTGAACGGCGGACGGTTGGACACCGTGAGGCTGACGGTGGTGGAGTCCGGGTAGTAGGACGCGACCCACGATGCCTGCGCCGGCTGCGATTCGCCCGGATTCAGGCGCAGACGCCGGACCTGGCGCTCGGGCGCGTGCGCCGGCTGCACCTGCAGCACGGACTCGCGCACGATGTGCACAGGCTTGGCGCCGCCCTGCCCGTCCACCGTCAGGCGCATCAGGCCAAGGCCGTACGAACCGGTGGTGGTGGCCGTGAAGCGCAGGGTCGTGCGCTGCTTGTCCTTCAGCGTGACGGTGCGCACGCCATCGACGATGGCCAGCGGATCCAGCGCCTCGAGCTTGACCGAGATCTTCTGCTCGGCGCCGCTCAGGTTGGTGACGTCCAGCGCAATGGCGGCCTGGTCGCCCGGCGTGATGAAACGCGGGGTGTTCAGTTCGGCCACGATCGGCGCGGCCACCACCATTTCGGCGTCGGTGCTGCCGTAGTTGTCGGGCGTGAACGCAACGGCCATCAGGCGCAGGGTGCCGTTGAAGTCCGGCAGATCCAGCGGAATGTCGGCCTCGCCCTGCGCGTTCAGCGCAACGGGCCCCGAGAACAGGTCCACCAGCTTGACCTTCTTGGGCAGGCTCTTGCTGTCGCCGCGCATCGCGGCGTCGCCGCCCCACTTCAGCTTGCCCTTGGTGCCGTCCATCTTTTCGATGAGCTTGCCGTACATATCCAGCAACTCGGGCGCGTAGCGGTGCTTGCCGAAGAAGTAATCCAGCGGATCGGGCGTGGCGTACTGGTTGATGTTGAGGATGCCCACGTCGACCGCAGACAGCGTCACCATCGCCTGCTTGCCCTGCGCGCCGTCGACCTTCACGCGCACGGTCGTCTTCGTCTCCGGCACGACCTTGGGCGCGGCGGTGAGCTTGACGTCCAGCTTGCGGTCGGCGCTGGCGATCGGCAGGAATGCCAGGCCCAGCGCACGGGCCGGCGTGACGCGGTCGCCTTCGCTGCCCGGGCGGAATACCGCGGCCGCCACGTACAGGTCGTGACGCTTCCATTCCTTGTCGACCGGAATCTCGACCTCGGTGCCGGTCGCCTTTACCGCCACCCACTTGGACCACAACATGCGGTCGCCTTCGACGGTGATGAGCGCCTGGCCGTCATGCGGCGGCGTGAGCGTCAGCTTGACGGTGTCGCCCGGCTTGGCCGGCACGCCTTCCAGCTTCATCTGCACGCGGTCGGGACGGTTGCCCATCGCGTCGGCGTCCTGCGCATTCCAACCGGCATAGAAGCGATAGCGCATCGTTTCGCCGGTTTCCGGATCCGTTATTTCCAGGCGGTAACGGCCCCACTTGACCGGCACCGTCAGCTGGGTGCGATCCTTCAGCGCAATTTCGCGCGAATCCACCAGTTCCTCGGTTTCGGTATAGCCGCTGTTCCAGCCGCGCTGGTCGTCGAAGCGCCAATAGTATTGGCGCTCTTCGCGGAACAGGCGCATTTGCGCCTGCGCAAGCGGTTCGACCTTGCCCTGCGCGTTGGCGCGGATCACTTCAAAGCCTGCCGGCGCGTTCTCGCGGGCCACGTCGCTGTCGAACTGAGGACGCACGGCGATCAGCTTGTCGGCGGGCCAGACGGTGCGTTCGATGGAGCGCACCACCGGGCGGCCGCCGGATTCCAGCAGGCTGGCCGACACGCGTACCTTCATCGGCGAATGCGTGCCGGAGGCGTTCGGGTTCACGTCCAGTTGCGCGCGGCCCTTGTCGTCCAGCGCGGTTTCCGGCAATTCGCCAAAGCTGCGCCGCGTATCGTCGGCCACGTCGCCGAAGATGAAGCCGGGCCATTGCTGGGCCAGCGCGAAGCGGTCACGCTTGACCTGGAAGGTGGCCAGCAGGCGGTTGCCCGCCGCCGGCGCGCCGTACAGGTAATCGCCCTGCACATCGACGGTCAGTTCCTCGTCGGGGGACAACACGTCCTGGCCCGAGGTCAGCGCCATCTTCATGCGTTCGGGCAAAAATTCTTCAACCTGGAATTTCCAGGACGCATCCGGGGCGCGCGAGGCCGGATCGACGCGCAACTCCAGCATCCACGTGCCGGTCTGCGCATCCAGCGGCAGATCGATTGCCCGCTCGACATAGCCGGGCAGGTCCTTCTGCGGCTGCCACAGTGCGGTCTGCACCGTGCGGCCATCGGGGCGCTTGATCGTGGCGGTCAGCGGCGACGGCGTCAGCACACGGCCGTCCAGGTCGCGCGGCAGCACCGACACATGGAACGTTTCGCCAGGGCGGTACAGGTTGCGGCCCGCATAGACGAACAGATTATTGGCGCGCGACGCGTGGCCGCCCGTGTCGAACTCGGACAGGTCCAGCGCCGGTTCGCCCAGCGCCAGCACGGTCATTTCCTTGTCGCGCGAGGCGCGGATGACGCGCGCGTTGGCAAAGCTGCCGTCAAAGCGGACATGGCCCTGCGCATCGGCAGCCGCCTTGGCCAGCGGCTTGCCGGCGCCGTCCACCAGTTCGAACACGGCGCCCGAAATCGCCTGGCCGGACTTAAGCGACACCGAATACGCTTCGATGCGATCGCTGTAACGGCGCGCGTGCAGCCCGATATCGCTGACGTAGAAATAGGTGACCTGATATTCGTAACGGAACCGGCCCGGCTGGCTCATGACCGCGACATAGATGCCCGGCTCCTGCAGTTCCTTGATGCCTTCGACCGGCAGGAACGTGACGTGGCGGCGGTTGGGCTTGTCGTCGGTGATGAAGCGGCCCTGATAGACGCTGGTCGTCAGCGAATTCAGCCGGTCCAGGTCCCAGTTGCTGACCGAGCCCTTCAGGCTGCGGTTACCGGCATAGCGCCAGTCGTTCTCGTCGTAGCCGTTGTCGTCCTCGTCGTCCGAGGCGGCCGGGGTGCGGCCCACGCCCAACACGGTGTCGAAGAGTTCGGGCACACGTTCGGGCGATACGCGCAGGAATTGCACGTCGACCTCGGGCACGTTGACCGTGGCCACCGGCAGACCGCCGTTCTGGCCGGCGGGCAGTACCACGCCGCGGCTGGCGAAGTAGAACGAAGGCGGCATGGCCTGCGTGCTGACTTCGCAATGCGAGGCCTCGGCCAGCGCGACCTTCTCGCCCGCGCCCGGCAGGCCCGAGCGGACCGTGATGGCGTACGAGCGCTGCGGCTGCACGTAGGGGAAGTACACGACACGCGGGTTGTCGCCGACGACCCAGTTTCCCTTGACGATCTTGCCCTTGGGCGCGGAATCGCCAGGACGCACGGAGGCCGGCTGCTGGCCCGCCGCGGCGGCCGATTCGCTGTCCTCGTCGGCCTTGCCCGCAGTCGAACCCGTGTCGGTCACCTGAAGGAAGGCATCCAGATTGCTCTTGGCATCCACTGGTTGCGTGAAGGTCACGGCCAGCGACAAGGCATCGTTGTATTGGCGAGGCTGGCAGTTCAACGCGGCGAAGGGATCCGCGGCACCCACCGTTGCAGTGGCCGGCAGCGCTGGCGCACCGCCGTTCGCCGCCTGCGGGGCAGCGGCAGTTGCCGTCTGCGCCGCCGGAACCGCGGCCGGCGTTGCCGGCTGCTGTCCCTTGCCCATCCACCAGCCCACGCCAAGGGCGCCGGCCAAGACTGCGACCCCGGCTACTGCCAGCCAGGTCTTGTTGAACTTTCCACTCACGGCGAAACCCTCCCCGCCCACTAGAATGCAACGCTCCTTAGCGGCGGAGCTGCCGACCCGCATGCGCCGCGCGCTTCCCGTTACGCGGCAAAACCGTTCATCCCGTCATCCGGATGCAACCGGCAGCACAACGCCGCCATTGCTGGCGGCGCTGTCTTTTTCCGTTTTCAAACCGGTTCCATCACGCATTGCAACGGGTGCTGGCGCGCCCGCGCATATTGACCGACCTGCGCGATGCGCGTGGCCGCGAGGTCGCGCGGGTAAACGCCGCAGACGCCTCGACCTTCGTGATGGACCTGCAGCATGATCCGCGTCGCCTCTTCCTGATTCTTATTGAAGAATTTCTGCAGCACTTTCACGACGAACTCCATCGGGGTGTAGTCGTCATTGAGCAGCAGCACCTGGTACATCGGTGGCGGCGCAGCGCGAGCCGGCGCCTTTTCGACGACCAAGTCATGCTGGGAATCCAAGGTAGAACTCATAGGGCGGGTATTCTATTTAAACTGGGGACGGCAACCACTCAACTTACTGAAAATTACACGCAGAAATACGTAGTATCCATACTTGACTAGGTCAAGAAAAGCGGCGCATTATCCACGCATTCTGGGGTTTTCAATTCACCGAAAATCTGCCAGGAAGCCGGAGGGGGGACAGGGGTCTAGACCACAATGCCCTTCTGTCAACATACGATTCAATGAGGCAGGCCGCATGTCTGATACGACCGCAACCGCCGTCCAAGGGGACAATCCCAAATCGACGGGCACCGTCAAATGGTTCAACGATGCAAAGGGGTTTGGCTTCATTACGCCCGACGATGGCGGTGAAGATCTGTTCGCCCACTTCTCGTCCATCCAGATGAATGGTTTTAAAACCCTGAAAGAAGGCCAGAAAGTGGCCTTCGAGATTATTCAGGGGCCTAAAGGCAAACAGGCGCTTAATATTACGGCAGCCTGAGTTACCCTTTAAAGCGCAACGGTAAGGTTGCGCCATTATCCAGGCGGGGCTTTCGGGCCCCGCCTTGTTATTTTCTAATTACTCCGCCGGACCATGCTGAAGATTGCAGTTTTGTTTCCCATTGTGCGCTCACTGTTCAAAACAACGTTCACCAAGGCATCGTCAGCGGGAACTTCGGCGGGCCGCAAGGGTTCGGTGATTGCCGCCGCAGCCATCGCGTTCGCAACCGCCGCCCTGCCCTTGCCGGCCAGCGCCCAGCAACAGACCGGTCCGCAACCCAAGCTGCCGACCACCCAGCTGTCGGCAGGCATCCATATTATCCGCGCGGAAGTCGCAGACACGGACGCCACGCGGCGCGACGGCCTGATGTTCCGCAGGGAATTGCCCGGCAACGACGGCATGCTGTTCGTCTTTGACCGCCCGGACGTGCAGTGCTTCTGGATGCGCAACACGCTGCTGCCCCTGTCGATTGCCTTTATCGCCGACGACGGCACGATCGTCAACATCGAGGACATGGCGCCGCAGACCGAAGATCCCCATTGCGCGAAAAAGCCCGTGCGCTACGCGCTGGAGATGGCGCAGGGGTGGTTCGACGCCCACGGCATCTCCGCGGGCAAGAAGCTGGACGGGCTGCCCTGATTCGGCCCGCAACTGTCAGCACCGATACAAGACAAAGGGAGCCCGAGGGCTCCCTTGTCGTTGGGGCGGCGGGTACTGTCCGCCCGGGGTCACTGCCTTACACGCGCTCGACGATCAGCGCGATGCCTTGGCCGACACCGATGCACATCGTGCACAGGGCATAGCGGCCGCCGGTGCGATGAAGCTGGTTGATGGCCGTGGTGGCCAGACGCGCGCCGCTGGCGCCCAGCGGGTGGCCCAAGGCGATGGCGCCGCCGTTCGGGTTCACGCGCGGGTCGTTGTCGGCAATGCCGAGCTGACGCAGCACGGCCAGGCCTTGCGCCGCAAACGCTTCGTTCAGTTCGATCACGTCCATCTGATCCAACGTCAGGCCGGTCTGGGCCAGCACCTTTTGCGTGGCGGGCGCCGGGCCGATACCCATGATGCGCGGCGCGACGCCGGCGGTCGCCATGCCGACCACGCGGGCGCGCGGGGTCAGGCCATGACGGGCGGCGGCCTTTTCGTCGGCGAGCAGCAGCGCGGCGGCGCCGTCGTTCACGCCCGACGCATTGCCGGCGGTGACGCTGCCGCCTTCGCGGACCACACCCTTGAGCTTGGCCAGCGACTCCAGCGACGTTTCACGCGGGTGCTCGTCCTTGGACACGACGATGGGATCGCCCTTCTTCTGGGCGATCGACACGGGCACGATTTCGGCGTCGAAGACGCCTTCCTTCTGAGCGCGAGCGGTCTTTTGCTGGCTGGCCAGCGCGAACAGATCCTGGTCGGCGCGGCTGATATTGAAGTCGTCGGCGACGTTTTCGGCGGTCTCGGGCATCGAGTCCACGCCGTACTGCGCCTTCATCAGCTTGTTGATGAAGCGCCAGCCGATGGTGGTGTCGTAGATGGCGGCGCTGCGCGAGAACGCGCTGTCGGCCTTGCCCATGACGAACGGGGCGCGGCTCATGCTTTCCACGCCACCGGCCAGCATCAGGCCGGCTTCACCGGCGCGGATGGCGCGCGCGGCGGTGCCGATGGCATCCAGCCCCGAACCGCACAGACGGTTGACCGTGGCGCCGGGCACTTCGATCGGCAGGCCCGCCAGTAGCGTGGCCATGCGGGCCACGTTGCGGTTGTCTTCGCCCGCCTGGTTGGCGCAGCCCATGATGGCGTCGTCGAGTTCTTCCCAGCGCACGCCGGGGTTGCGCGCCACGAGGGCCTTGATGGCTACGGCAGCCAGATCGTCGGGCCGCACGGAAGCCAGCGCACCGCCATAGCGGCCGAAGGGGGTACGGATCGCATCACAGATAAAGGCATTCACGGTCATGGGAAGCTCGGAGTGAAGTGAAAGAACTCGGGATCGGACGATCTTAACGCAGCGGTTTCGCGCCAAGTTGGTGCGTTGCACGGATGTCCGCTGCACGGACAGTGTCCAATGGACGTTCACATTAACCGGCCGTGCGGCGCCCGAAAACGGGCGCCCGTGCACGCGATCAGGGCGTCCCGGCCTTGGCCGCGCGGCCCGCCTCGACGATGGCTTGCCGGCGGAAACGGCCGGCCGCCAGATGGTAGAAAGGTTGCGGGCAGAATTGGCGCGACACGCCGGACGCCAGCAGCGACGCCACCAGCAGCCAGAACAGCATGGGCTGGCTGCCCGTCATTTCCATCACCACCACGCTGGCCGTCAACGGCGCCTGCGTGGCGGCCGCCAGAAAGGCGGCCATCGACACCAGCACCAGCACGCGCTGATCGACACCATTGCCCGCGAGCTCCCAGATGTGGTGGCCGATGCCCGCGCCCGTGGTCAGCGCCGGCGTGAAGATGCCGCCGGGAATGCCCGCCCAGTACGACGCCACGGTCGCGAACAGCTTGGCGATGCCAAAGCCGTCCGGCACCGAATCCTTCCCGTTGAGCAGATCGGCGGCGGCGGCGTAGCCGGTGCCGTACACGCTGCCCGCGGTGCACAGGCCGATGACCGCCAGGGCCAGGCCCATGATGAACGCTGTCCAGATCGGATGCGCCCGGATCCAGCCGCGCCACGATTGCGGCGCCGCCAGGACGGGGCCCTTGCCCAGCAACCGCGCGAAGATGCCGCCCAGCGCGCCGTTGAGCGCGCCGCAGATGACGATCCACATCAGCATGTTCTGGGACAGCGGCGCGCCGCCGAACACGCCGAAATAGGGATTGTTGCCTTCAACGGCCACAACCAGAAAGCCGGCGGCCAACACGCCGATCAGCACCAGCCGCTGCCAGCGCAGCACCGTGCCGCGGCCCAGTTCCTCGATCGCGAAGATGACCCCGGCCAGCGGCGCGTTGAACGCCGCGGCCAGGCCGCCCGCAGCGCCCGCGGCGATCAGCTCGTTGGCGTGAAAGCCGCGCAACTGCAGGCCGCGGCGCTTCCAGAAGTCGCCCCATGCCAGCATCAGCGCTGCGCCGACCTGCACCGAAGGCCCTTCGCGGCCAATCGACGCGCCCGCCAGCATGCCAAAGAACGCCAACGGGATTTTCCAAAGGCTTTGCGCCAAGGACACCAGGCTGCTTTGGCTGGGCCCCGGCGGCAGCGACAACGCGCCAATGACCTGGGGAATGCCGCTGCCCGAGGCGTTGGGCGCGAAGCGCAACGTGAGCCAGCGCAAGGCGGCAAGGCCGAACGGCATCACCAGCAGCGCGAGCCATCCGTTGTAGGCCACCCACTGCCGGTTCCACGCCAGCGCCTTGTCGGCAAGATAGGCAAAACCCAGCGACATGAGCGCCACCAGCGCGGCGCCACCCAGCAGCAGCCCCAGTTGCACGCTTTTGCGTGACAGCCGGTTGACCTGACGCACCTTGCGGCGCGTAAGCCGGCGTGTTCGGGCAATGACGCGGCGGACGGGGTCGGGCAGGGGCATGGACGAGAAATGGGTGGTGTGGCGGGTTGCCAACCATACCATCCCCTCCTGACCCGTAACCGAACGGCCGCCGCCCATCGCGGGGCCGGCCGCCTTAGAAGGACGACCAGTCGTCGTCCTGCGAGGCGTTGGCCAGCGCGGGCCGGGCCTGCACCGGGCGCGCGGCCTGCGCGGCAGCGGCGGGCTTGCGCGCGGCGGTGCGTTCCGACGGCAGCAACCGGGCTTGCGCCTGAACCGCCGTCGCGCCGCCCGCATCGACCTTGAAGCGGCGCACTTCCTGCGCCAGGCGGGTGGCCTGCTCCTGCATGCTGGCTGCGGCCGCTGCCGCTTCCTCGACCAGGGCGGCGTTCTGCTGGGTCACGGCGTCCATCTGCGACACGGCCTGATTCACCTGGCCGATGCCGGCCGATTGCTCTTCCGAGGCGCCCGAGATCTCGCGCACCAGGGTTGCAACCTGGCGCACGCTGTCGACCACTTCGCGCATCGTGCGTCCGGCTTCGTCGACCTGACGCGTGCCGCCTTCGACGCGGGTCACCGATTCATCGATCAAGGCCTTGATCTCCTTGGCGGCCACGGCGGAACGCTGGGCCAGCGTGCGCACCTCGCCCGCCACGACGGCAAAGCCGCGGCCCTGCTCGCCCGCACGCGCGGCTTCCACCGCGGCGTTGAGCGCCAGGATGTTGGTCTGGAATGCAATACCGTCGATCACGCCCGTGATGTCGGCGATGCGGCGCGAGCTGTCGGAAATTGCGCTCATGGTCTGCACCACGCCTTCGACCACTTCGCCGCCGCGCACGGCAACGCTGGACGCCTGGCTGACCAGACGGTCGGCTTCCCCGGCGTTGTTGGCGTTTTGCTGCACCGTGCTGGTCAGTTGCTCCATCGACGCCGCGGTCTCTTCCAGCGAGGACGCCTGCTCTTCCGTGCGCTGCGACAGGTCGGAGTTGCCCTGCGCGATCTGGGACGACGCCGAAGCGATGTTCTCACAGCCGTCGCGCACGTCCTTGACGATGCGAGCCAGGCTTTCGTTCATGGCCTTGAGCGCCGCCATCAGGTCGCCGGTTTCGTCGCGCGTGGCGACGCGGATATCGGCAGTCAGGTCGCCCGCGGCCACCTGGCGCGCCGCCGACACGGCCTCGCTCAGCGGACGCACGATGCCTCGCGTCACCAGCCACCCCAGCAGCATGCCGATGGCCACGCCGGCGATCGCAAGCGCGATCATCACAGTGCGAACCGTTTTGTAAAGATCCGTCCCGTCCTGCACGGAAAGCTCGGCGGACTTTTCCTTGTTGACCGCCAGGTCGGTCATCAGGTCATCGAGCTTTTGCGACGTCGCGATGACGCGCCGTTCCGTCTCGGCCACGCGCGCGTCGGTTTGCGTCAGCGGCTGCGACTTGGCCGCCTCGAAGAACGCCATGGCCTCGCGCTTCCATGCCTGCTCGGTTTCATTGAATTGCGCCAGCAGGCGCTTGGCCGGTTCGCCGTAGAAATTCTCGGCCGCCTTGTCCCGCAGGCCGTCCATGGTCTTGACCGCATCGTCGAACTGCTTGCGCAGCGCCAGCCGCGCGTCCTCGGAGGAGGCGGCCAGGTAGGCGTTACGCGCACGCCCCGCGTAGATGAGGTTGAGGTTGGCTTCCTTCAGATCCGAAATGCCGCGCAGTTCGGTGTTGTAAAGCCTGTCATTCATTTCATTGATTCGCGACAGCCCCCATACGCCGAACGCCCCGATCGCACCGCCTATCACCGCCACCAGCAAAAACGCGCCCGTCAGGCGTGCCCCGATGCGCATTCCCGAAAATAACCGCAACATGCTTCCCTTCCCTGTGAGTGCCCCGGCTTGTGGCGGCGTTGCCGCAGCCCTGCGCTCCGGGGAGCAGGCGCAGGCCGGAGGAAACGATAGCGACGTTTGGCTTAGGGCTTACCCTGAAGAGAAGCCAGTTCCCGTGTCAGTTTCGTGTAATGAAATCGACAGTCGACAGGGGTTTTTGAAACTGAATTTTGTCTGAACAAAATAAAACCCCTCGCCGGGGCGAGGGGTCGTTTTCACGGGGTGCGGCGGGGGGGCCGCAAGGCGCCCGGAACTGGAAATCAGGCGAAGTTCTTCGCGGCGAAATCCCAGTTTGCCAGTGCCCAGAAATTCTCCAGATACTTGGGACGCGCGTTGCGGTAGTCGATGTAGTACGCGTGTTCCCAGACATCACAGGTGAGCAGCGGCTTGTCGGCCGTCGTGAGCGGGGTGGCGGCGTTGCTGGTGTTGACGATGTCGACCGAGCCGTCGGCCTTCTTGACCAGCCAGGTCCAGCCCGAACCGAAGTTGCCGGCAGCCGACTTGTTGAAGGCTTCCTTGAAGGCGTCGAAGCTGCCCCACTTGGCGTTGATGGCGTCAGCCAGCGCGCCGGTGGGAGCGCCGCCGGCCTTGGGAGCCAGGCTGTTCCAGTAGAAGGTGTGGTTCCAGACCTGAGCGGCGTTGTTGAAGATGCCACCCGAGGACTTCTTCACGATGTCTTCCAGCGACAGCGTTTCGAATTCCGTGCCCGGGATCAGGTTGTTCAGATTCGTGACGTACGTCTGGTGATGCTTGCCGTAGTGGAACTCCAGCGTTTCCTTGGAGATGTGCGGCGCCAGGGCGTCGAGTTCGTAAGGCAGGGGGGGAAGAGTATGTGCCATGTGATGGTTCCTTCTGTTGAGAGCACGATCAAGCCGGTCAATTGTATCGGCAACTCCTGAGGATACCGTGTTAACCCCGCGCTGGCGCGGGGTTAACGGGCACATGCTTATTACCGGGCCGTTCCCGCGCCCGCGCGCGACCGCGGGCATCTGGTCACTTCGTGTAGCGCAGTTCCCTACCGCCGGCCGTCTCGACCAAGGCGCCGTCGTCGGCCACGGCCAGGACTTTGTGCAGCGGCGCGCTGGCCGCGCCGTCCGGCACGTCGATATCGATGCGAATGGACCGCGTGGCCGGATCGATGCGGCTCACGTCCACCTCATGCCAGCGTTCGCCAGCCGGCAACGGCACGAATACGGCCAGGGACTTCAGCGCGCCCTCGGCGATGGGCACGCTGACGCCGTCCGCGCCCTCCGATCGGCGCGGCCCGCCGCCGTAATCGGCATCAGCCGACGACGCCGCCACATCGATGCTGACCGGCCTGCCGCGGTGATACACCCGCACCGTCAGCATGCCGGGCTCGGCGGGCAGGCTGTCGGCGCGCACATCGGCGATGGCTGAAAACGGCCGCAGCGGCGGCGTGTCCAGGAAAATCTGCTTGCCGTCGGCGCGCCAGGCGCCGTGCGCGTTGATGTCGACGGCGCCATAGCTCAGGAAGTATTCAAAGCTGCCGTCGTCGCGCAGCAGCAATTCGCTGCCGACCTCCCGAACACCGCTCAGAAAATAGTGTCCCGGAACGCGGATGGCTTCGGTGGATTTGTTCGCGGCCTTCGCACCCAGGCGCCGGCCTTGCGCGGCCGGTGGCCCGCACTCCGCCTGCAGCGTAACGCCCGCCTCCTGCAGGGTCTGCGCGAAGACCGGATCGGACTGGCAGACGAGCGCCATGCGAAACGACTGCCCGGGCGGCGCGACAGCCGCGTCGAACCGCGCGCGATGCCGCGCCAGCAAGGCCAGCATCCCGGGCTGGCCGGTTTCGAGCGCAACCCATGCAGGCCGACGCCCCGAGGCGGCGCCGGCGTCAGGGCTCGCGCCTGCCTCCAGCAGCGCATTCGCCAGATCCTGGCGGCCCAGCCGTATCGCAGCCGTCAGCGGCGTGTCGTCGCCGGCCACCGGCGCGTCCAGGTCGGTTCCCGCGTCCTTGAACTGGCGCAGGACCTGGACCACGGTGTCGTGCCGCGCGGTGATCAGTTGCCGGCTGTGCAACAGCATCGACACGACGCGCTCGGGCAAGCGGCGTCCATCACGCGCGCATGCCGATTCGTGGCCGGTGAACCCGGCCGCATGCAGTTGCGCAAAGTAGCCGGGCTTGTCGACCAGCACGAACTCGGCGTTGTCCGGCAGGCAGGCCTGCGCGATCGCCTGGCCATTCGCGGCACTCACGCGGCGCACCATGTCGATGTCGCCCGACACCACGGCGGCGTTGAGCAGCGCGTACGGGTTGGGCGCTGCCGGTAGGCGCGGGTCGTCGAACCGGGCGCCGGCGCGCAGCAGCCGATCCAGCATGGCGGCGTCCTGACGGCCGATCAGCCAATACAAGGCGCTCTCGCCGTCCGGTGCGATGGCGGCCGGGTCCGCGCCCTTGGCGAGCAGCGCGTCGACGACGGCGACGTGGCCGGACGTGGCCGCCAGCAACAGGGGCGGCGTGCCGCCCGCATCCTCCGCCCCCGCTGGCGCGGCATTCCGCCCGGGCGCCGGCGGATTCACCGGCACGCCAGCGTCGATCAGCATCAGGGCGAGCGCCGTATCGCTGTTTTCCAGCGCCTGGCGGATGGCGCCCGCGTCCAGGGTTTTCATGTCGAACCCGGCGTCCGCGAACATGTGCAGGACCGCCGCGCCCTGCCCGCCCGGTTGCCGCAACAGCTGCGCCACCGGCGAGTTGCCGGGATCCTGCAGCGCCGCGCGCAAGGCGCCGGGCGTCATCGCGGACAAGAGGGTGCGCAGCAGCGTCGTGTCCCCGGCCCGCACCGCGGCATCCAGCGCCGACTGGCGGTCGTAGCCGTCGCGCCGCAAGCCGGGATCGGCGCCCCCGGCGAGCAGCGTCTTGACGACGTCAGACTTGCCGGCTTGCACGGCATCAGCCAGCGGCGTGTTGCCATGCGGCTCCGCGGCGTCGCCATCGACCGGCGCCCCCAGGGCCAGCAGGCGCCGCACCGTCTGCGCGTCGCCGCGCTGTGCGGCCAGGTTCATGATGGGCCGGTTGCCCATCTCGGGTTTGGCGAAGATCAGACCGCCTGAGCCTACCTGCGGGCCGCGTTGCGCAAAGGGCATGTCCGCGCGCAGCAGCAACCCGGCGGCCTCGGGGTGCCCGCCTTCGACCGCCGCCTGCGCCGCGTCCAGCCACACATCGCGTTCCCCGCTCTCGCCCCACCCCGTGGCGGGGATCGTGCGAGGTCCCTGCTCCATCAAGAACGACACCGCCTGCGCATCACCCTGGTAGGCGGCGAACGCCAGCGCGGTCAGCTCCTCTTCATAAGCGGGACGGCTGCCCGAGGCGGCCAACGCGCGCAGCGCTTCTGCCCCTTCGGTCAATTCCACCAACGGGAGCCAGCACAGGAAGTCGGCCGCCGGCC
Source organism: Achromobacter sp. Root170 (assembly GCF_001428165.1). Taxonomy (NCBI): domain Bacteria; kingdom Pseudomonadati; phylum Pseudomonadota; class Betaproteobacteria; order Burkholderiales; family Alcaligenaceae; genus Achromobacter; species Achromobacter sp. Root170. The sequence continues at coordinate 713,540 of NZ_LMHN01000015.1, read as the reverse complement.
GCACCCGGCCTTGTCCGTCCGTCATTGCGCTCGACGCGGCGGCCTTGTCCGCGGCGTCCAGCGCCGCATAGGGGCGGCTGGCGCCGGCGCCGAACAAGGCAACCACCATCCGCGTCATGTTCTTGCGATCGACAAGGCGCGGCAGGTAGGTCATGCGCACCGCATATTCGAAATCGCGATTCAGCAGGAATTCCAGGGGCGTTTCGTTGGCGTCGCCGCGCTGGTCCGGGTTGGCGCCCGCGGCCAGCAGCGCCTCCATCGTCTCTGGCGAGCCGTACAGCAGGGCCAGGTGCAACGGTGGCCGCCGCGATTCGTACGTGATGTCATCCAGCGCGGGTTTGGTGGCCAGCAATGCCGCCAGCATTCGCGCGCGGGCCGGCAGGCCGGCCTCGTGGGCCTGGCGCAGCCGCGCGGAATCTTCCGGCGTCAGGTCCCAATACACATACTGCGATCGCAGGCCGCGGGGCGGCATCAGCAAAGCGTGCAGCAACGGCACGCCGTTCAAGGCATAGTCGCCAGGGCGATCCACCTGCGCCAGCGCGGCCAGAAACGCCGCCTCATCGTTGCGGCTGACCGCCGCGAACAGCGCCTCGGTTTGCGGGGTGTCGGCGTTTTTGTATTCGCGGTACGGCGACGCACAGTTGCAATCGGCGGCTGCGGCTGCGGGCGGCGTGACTGAGGGCGCAGTAGCTGCGGGCGCTGCCACCGCCGCCACGGAGCCAACCCCCGTTGCCCATATCGCCGCGGCCAGACCGGTAGCCGCCCATTTCAGATTTCTGTCTTGGAACATCCTGCCGCCATGGTTTGGGGGGAAAGGATTTGCGGCGCGGAAAGATCAGCTTGGGTCGCGCGTGGAACGCGTGGATTGCACCTGGACCTGCGCGCCGCCCTGCGCGAAACTCAGGTCCAGCGGCTGGCCCGCCGATAGCGCGGCCGCGTCGCGAACAATGCGGCCCTGCTCGTCTCGGGCAATCGCGTAACCGCGCGCCAGCGTGTTGCCCGGATCCAACGCGCGCAACTGCGCGGACGCGGCGGCAAGCCGGTTGCGACGCTCGACGAGCAATCGCGCCTGGGCCTGGCCCAGACGGCGCACGGCGCCGGCCAGGCGTTCCGCGGCCCGGCCCGTGTCGGGCACGCGATGACTGAGGCGCTGGGCCAGCAGATTGACCCGCGCGGCGCGCCGTCCTTGCGGCGCCGACCAGGCCGAGGCCAGGCGGTACTGCAGGCTGTTCAAGCGTTCGCGCTGATGCTGCAAGCGCTGCGCCGGGGAAACGAGCTGCGCGGTGGCGCGATCCAGGCGCTGCGCCGCCCGCTCCAGCCGCCGTTGCTGGCCCCGCACCATCGTTTGCAGGGTCTGCATGACGCGGCCGAGCAATTCGGCGCGCGGCGCGCATGCCAATTCGGCCGCGGCAGTGGGCGTGGGCGCCCGCAGGTCGGATACGAAGTCCACGATGGTGAAATCGGTTTCGTGACCCACGCCGCTGATGACGGGGATCTCGCTGACCACCACCTGGCGCGCCAGGTCCTCGTCGTTGAAGCTCCAGAGGTCTTCGATGCTGCCGCCGCCGCGCACGAGCAGCAGCGTGTCCACTTCGGCTCGTTCATTGGCCAGACGCAATTGGGCGGCCAGCTTGCTCGCGGCGTCCGCCCCCTGAACCGGGGCCGGATAGATGATGACCGGAACCTGCGGCGCCCGCCGAGCCAGCGCCGACAGCACGTCGCGCAGCGCCGCCGCATGCAGCGAGGTGATCACGCCGATCGCGCGGGGCAGCCGGACCGGCTCGCGCTTGCGGGCCGGATCGAACAGCCCCTCGGAAGCAAGCTGCTCTTTCAGTCGCAGAAAGGCCTCGTACAGATTGCCTAATCCTGCCCGTCGCATGGCGTCAGCCTGCAGCTGATAGTCGCCCCGCGGCTCGTACAGGGAAACCCGGGCGCGGATCTCGACCTGGTCGCCCGCCCGGGGCACGAAACCCACGGCGCTGGCGCGGCTGCGGAACATCACCGCCCGCACGGCGGCCCGGCTGTCCTTGAGCGTGAAATACCAATGCCCGGATGCCGCCTGCGTGAAGTTGGAAATCTCTCCACGCACCCACAGCGCCGGGATGCTGCGCTCCAACAACTGCCCCACTGCTTGATTCAACTGGGCAACTGTAAGGATTTCCCGCGCAAATGCGTTGTTTGTGACTGGGAGTTCAATTGTCATGGGACTTTCCGATGCGAACCTGTCCACAGGGCAGGCGGAGCGGGCCGCAATGATACCGCGTCCCCAGGAATTTGCAGCAACGGCCCAGAAACGCAGCAAATTCGGTGCAAGTACATGATTTATTTATATTTTTATGCGATAAGGCGCTGCGCTCAATTGAAGCAAACAAGCGCAAGCCCTGTGCCCATAAGCCTTCTGGCTGAGTTCTACACAGAATTATCCACAGATTCTGTGGATAGTTTGGGATCGCCCCGCCTTGCCACATGCGCGCCGCGCCGTTACAGTTTCGGCTTGTTCAGACGCCACGACGCGCCCCCTCCGGCGCCTTCGGCTTCTCAGGAGTTGACGCTTTGCTTTCCATTCTGCGCGAGGCCGGCTGGCCCATCTGGCCCCTGCTGGCGACATCCGTGCTGGGCTTGGCGCTGATCTTCGAGCGCTTCCTGTCCCTGCGCCGAAGCCTGGTGATGCCGCGCGGCCTGAACGATCAGGTCGCCGATATGCTGCGCAATCACCAGGACACACCCGAATCGATCCACCGGCTGGAACGCAATTCGCCGCTGGGCCGCGTGCTGGCCGAAGTGATGCGTCACCGTCACCTGCCCCGCGAAGAGCTGCGCAACGTGGTCGAAGACACGGGCCGCGCCGTCGCGCATGATCTTTCCCGCTACATTTCCGCCATCGGCACGATCGCCGTGGTCGCGCCGCTGATGGGCCTGTTCGGCACCGTCGTCGGCATGATCGAAATCTTCGGCTCCTACACCCCCGGCGGCGGCGATCCGGCCCAATTGGCGCGCGGCATCTCGATCGCCCTGTACAACACCGGTTTCGGCATTCTCATCGCCATTCCCGCCATGATCGCGCACCGCTACCTGCGCGGCCGCGTCGATAACTACCTCAATGCAATGGAACAGGCCGCCTCGCGCCTGATCCGCGCCCTCGCGCCGGCGCGCGCCCCCCGCGAGGCCCGTCCATGAATTTCCGCGGATCCCGGGCCGATCGCGATGAGCTGGACATCAACCTGATCCCGCTCATCGACGTCCTGCTGGTCATCCTGATCTTCCTCGCGGCCACCACCTCGTTCACACGCTTCACGCAGTTGAAGGTAACGCTGCCGCAGGCGTCCTCCGAACAGGACACGCCGCCCGCGCTGGAAGTCGCGGTCAGCCAGGATGGCCGCTACGCCCTGAATGGCACCCTGATCGACGTCTCGACCCCGCCCGAAATCGCCGAGGCCCTGCGCCAGGCCGCGGCCGGCAAGACCGAGCCGCTCATCATCATCAACGCCGACGCCCAGGCCACCCACCAGTCCGTGATCAACATCATGGAAGCCGCCCGCCTCGCCGGCATCGGCCGCGTCAACTTCGCTGCCCAGACCAACCGTTGAAAAACAGACGCGCATCATTGCTGGCCCGCCAATGGCAGCGCGGCGGCTGGCTGTCCACCGCCCTGCGCCCCCTGTCCGCGCTGACCGCCTGGGCGGTGGCGCGCAAGCGCGAACGCTACACCAGCGGCGCCAAGGTGGCGTACCGCGCCCCTGTGCCGGTGGTCGTGATCGGCAACATCTACGTCGGCGGCACGGGCAAGACGCCGATGGTGATCGCCACGGTCGAGAACCTGCGGGCGCGCGGCTACACGCCGGGCGTGGTCAGCCGGGGCTACGGGGTCAAGGTCGGCCCACACCCCCGCGTGGGACTGGGCGACCTGGAAGCCGCCCGCTTCGGCGACGAACCGGCGTTGATCGCCCGCGCCACCGGTGCGCCGGTGTCCATCCACCCCAGGCGCGCCCTCGCCGCGCAGGCCTTGCTCGACGCCCATCCCCGGGTGGATGTCATCGTCTCGGACGACGGCCTGCAACACCTGGCGCTGGCGCGCGACATCGAAATCGTGGTGCAGGACCAGCGCGGGGTGGGCAACCGGCGCCTGCTACCCGCCGGCCCGCTGCGCGAGCCCGCCAGCCGGCTGGCCGACGTGGACGCCGTGGTGACCAATATCGGCACGCCCGGCGCCGGTCCTGCGGTGTCAGACACCCCTCTGTCGGTGTCTGACACCCTTGAGGCACGTTCGCAGCCTGACGGCCGTCTCCCCAGGGTGTCAGACACCGCCAGCACCCTCCCCCGCCAAGTCCAGATGTGGCTCGAACCCGGTCTGGCGCGCCATATCGGGGGACGCGACACGCAGCCGCTCTCCGCCTTTGCCGGCCAGACCCGCATCGCGGCCGCGGCCGGTATCGGCAATCCGGAGCGCTTTTTCACCACGCTGCGGGCAGCCGGCATCACGCTGTCCGCGACGCTCCCGCTACCCGACCACCACGACTACGCCACGTCGCCGTTCCAGGCGCTGGACGCCGACGTCATCCTCGTCACCGCCAAGGACGCCATCAAGTGCGGCGCCCTGAACGATCCCCGGCTGTGGGAAGTGCCCGTGCAAGCCGCGTTCTCCGACCCGGCGCTCTTTGACTGGCTGGCCGACGCGCTGCGCGCCCGAAAAGCGCGCCCGGGCCGAGGCCAGAACGGCGGCGCCAAAAACCGGGGTCACAACCCGACGGCGTAACCGTCGGCTTGCCGCAAGCCCGACGAGCCGCGCGCTGTCCGGCGGCAAAACTGTTTTAGAATCCCGGTCATGGAATCCCGCCTTCTCGACATCCTCGTTTGCCCCTTGTGCAAGGGCCGCCTCGAACACGACCGCCAGCAGGCCGAGCTGATCTGCCGTGCGGATCGCCTGGCCTTCCCGATCCGCGACGGCATTCCGGTCATGCTGGAGTCCGAAGCGCGCGCGCTGGACGACGCCGCAGCCCCCCGCTGACCGCCGCATCGTGAGCTTCATCGCCATCATTCCGGCGCGCACCGCCTCGACCCGCTTGCCCGACAAGCCGCTTGCCGACATCGCCGGCAAACCCATGGTCGTGCGTACCGCGGATCGCGCCGCGCTGTCGGGCGCCTCGCAGATCTTCATCGCGACCGATGACGTGCGCGTGCAGCAGGCGGTGCAGGCGCACGGGCTGCGCGCCCTGATGACCCGCGGCGACCACCCCACCGGCACGGACCGATTGGCCGAAGCGGTCGAGCAACTGGGCCTGCCCGACGACGCGATCGTCATGAACGTGCAGGGCGACGAGCCCCTCATCGAACCCGAACTCATCGACGCAGTCGCCGCCAAGCTGCAGGCCTATCCGCAGGCGGACATCGCCACCTGCGCGTGCCCGCTGGCCGACGCCGAGGCGCTGTTCAATCCCAACGTCGTCAAGCTCGTCTGCGCCGCGGACGATCGCGCGCTGTACTTTTCGCGTGCCCCCATTCCGTGGGCGCGCGACGCGCTGGCGGGCGGCGCCCGCGTGCTGGCCGACGGCCTGCCCGCCTGGCATCACATCGGCCTGTACGCCTACCGCGCCTCGTTCCTGCGCCGGTTCCCCACGCTGCCGCAAGGCACGCTGGAACGCTTCGAATCGCTGGAACAACTGCGCGCCATGGAGCATGGCCACACAATCGTCGTCCATCGGGCGTCGACGCCTCCTGCAGGCGGGGTAGATACCCCGGCCGACCTGGAGCGCGTCCGCTTGATCTACAGCAAACCGATATAAGGGTTATTTCGCATGGCGCAGCCCCGCATTGGCTGCTGCGTTGCGGCATAATCCCCCGGATCACAAAAAATAAACCCCTTCAGGAGCACTCATGCGTCTCATCTTGCTCGGACCCCCCGGCGCCGGCAAAGGCACCCAGGCTGCGTTTCTAACGCAGCACTTCGGCATTCCCCAAATCTCCACCGGCGACATGCTGCGCGCCGCCGTGAAAGCGGGCACCCCGCTGGGTATTGAAGCCAAGAAGGTCATGGACGCCGGCGGCCTGGTTTCCGACGAGATCATCATCGGCCTGGTGCAAGATCGCCTGACGCAGCCCGACTGCGCCAACGGTTACCTGTTCGACGGTTTCCCCCGCACGATCCCGCAGGCCGACGCGCTCAAGAGCGCCGGCGTCAAGCTGGACTACGTCGTGGAAATCGCCGTTCCCGAAGAAGACATCATCGAACGCATGAGTGGCCGCCGCGTGCACCAGCCCAGCGGCCGCAGCTACCACGTGCGCTTCAACCCGCCCAAGACCGAAGGCAAGGACGACGTCACCGGTGAAGACCTGGTCCAGCGCGACGACGACCGCGAGGAAACCGTGCGCCACCGCCTGTCGGTCTATCGCGAACAGACCCGTCCCCTGGTCGACTACTACTCCGCCTGGGCGCAGCAGGATCCCGCCGCCGCCCCCAAGTACCGCAAGATCTCCGGCGTGGGCGCGGTCGACGAAATCAAGTCGCGCCTGTTCGAAGCCGTTCAAAGCTGATCGGCGCCTCGACGGCCCAAAGGCCTTCGGCGCCGGCCGGACGCACCGCGTTCCGGCCCTGGCCCGAAGGCCTTGTCGCATCCGGCGCCCGGCGCGCCGCCTTCCTTCCCTTGAACTGATCTGGTGGTACACACATGGAAATCGCGAACAAGGTATTCATCGTTACCGGCGGCGCATCCGGCCTGGGCGCCGGCACCGCCCGCATGCTGGTTGAAAATGGCGCCAAGGTCGTCATTGCCGACCTGCAGGACGAGCCGGGCGAAGCCCTCGCCAAGGAACTCGGCCAGCGCTACGTGCACTGCGACGTGACGCAGGAAGCCGACGGCAAGAAGGTCGTGGCCGCCGCGCTGGAACTGGGCTCGCTGTTCGGTCTGGTGAACTGCGCGGGCGTTGCCCCCGCCGCCAAGATCGTCGGCAAGAACGGCGCGCATCCGCTGGACCTGTTCCAGAAGGTCGTGTCGATCAACCTGATCGGCAGCTTCAACATGATGCGCCTGGCCGCCGAGGCCATGAGCGCCAATACGCCCGAGCCCACCGGCGAGCGCGGCGTGATGATCAACACGGCGTCGGTCGCCGCGTTTGACGGCCAGATCGGCCAGGCGGCCTATGCCGCCTCCAAGGCGGGTGTGGCCGGCATGACGCTGCCCATCGCGCGCGACCTGGCCAAGACCGGCATCCGCTGCATGACCATCGCCCCGGGCATTTTCGGCACCCCGATGATCTTCGGCATGCCGCAGGAAGTGCAGGATTCGCTGGCCGCCAGCATCCCCTTCCCCGCACGCCTGGGCCGGCCCGAAGACTACGCCAAGCTGGTCCACAGCATCATCACCAACGACATGCTCAACGGCGAAACGATCCGTCTGGACGGCGCCATCCGCATGCCGCCGAAGTAATCCAGCGCAATGGCCGGCCCGCCTGGGCCGGCCGTGCTGGCGGCCGGCATTCCGTCCCCCTCCTCCGCGGCGATCCGGCCCGCATTCTCTTCAGTAGTCATCCATGAGCCTGTTCCGTTCGGCCGCCACGGTCAGCAGTTTCACGTTGCTGTCCCGTATTTCCGGCCTGGTCCGCGACATCCTGGTGGCCCGCGCCTTTGGCGCCGGCCCCATTACCGACGCGTTCTGGGTTGCCTTCCGCATTCCCAACCTGCTGCGCCGCCTGTTCGCCGAAGGCGCCTTCGCCCAGGCTTTCGTGCCCATCCTGGGCGCCGCGCGCAACAACCGCTCCGAGGACGAAGTCCGCACGCTGCTGGACCGCGTCGCCCTGCTGCTGACCGCCGCATTGATGCTGGTCACGCTGATCGGCATCATCGCGGCGCCCTGGGTGGTGTCGGCGATGGCCAGCGGCCTGCGCGGGGCGGCGCGCGACACCGAATTCGGCGCGGCGGTCTGGATGACGCGGATGATGTTCCCCTACATCCTCTGCATGTCCCTGATCGCCTTCGCGTCCGGCGTGCTCAACACGTGGCGCCGCTTCGCGGTTCCGGCCTTCACGCCCGTGCTGCTGAATCTGTCCATGATCGGCGCCTGCATCTGGCTTGCGCCGCGCATGGACGTGCCGGTGTATGCGCTGGCGGTCGGCGTCATGATCGGCGGCGTGGCGCAACTGGCCGTTCAGTGGGTCGCGCTGGCGCGCCTGGGCCTCACGCCGCGGTTTTCGCTGCGCTTTGGCCAGGCCTGGGCCGATCCCACCGTGCAGCGCATCCTCAAGCAGATGGCGCCCGCCACGCTGGGCGTATCCGTCGCGCAGATCTCGCTGCTCATCAACACCAATATCGCGACGTGGCTGACGCCCGGCAGCGTGACGTGGCTGTCGTTCGCCGACCGCCTGATGGAATTTCCCACGGCGCTCCTGGGCGTGGCGTTGGGTACCGTTCTGCTGCCAAGCCTGTCCGCCGCGCACGCCCGCGACGATCACGGCGGCTACAGCGCACTGCTCGACTGGGGACTGCGCCTGGTCCTGCTCTTGGGCCTGCCCGCCGCCGTCGGCATGGCGCTGCTGTCCGATGGGCTGGTCGCCACGCTGTTCCATTACGGCGCCTTTGACGCGCAGGACGTGTTGCAGACGCGCTTGGCAGTGATCTCCTACTCGGCGGGATTGATCGGCCTGCTTGCGGTCAAGATCCTGGCCCCCGGGTTTTACGCCAAACAGGACATCCGAACGCCCGTGAAGATCGCCATTGCCGTGCTGGTGGTGACGCAGCTGCTGAACGTGGCGCTGGTCCCCACGCTGGCGCATGCCGGACTTGCCCTGGCGATCGGCCTGGGCGCGTGCCTGAATGCCCTGGCGCTGTTGATCGGCCTTCGCCGCCGCGGCGTCTACCAGCCGGGCGCCGGCTGGACGGCGTTTGCCTTGCGCCTGGTGCCCGCCCTGGCCGGACTGGCCGCGCTGCTCTGGTATGCGGACACCCGCATAGATTGGATCGCCCTGCAGGCGCATGCCGGCCAGCGCGCGCTCCTTTTGGCCGGCGTTCTGGCCGCCAGCGGCGTGGTGTATTTCGGCATGTTGTTACTGTTTGGATTTCGCCCCAGGGACTTCGGACGACGCCCGAAGCCGTAATTCCCCCTGTTTGGGCTACATTGCCATCCAAAAGCCGGCCAAACGCCGGCTTTTCGCACTAAATTCGTCAAGAATTGACAAGCGGGCCGTAATCTTTGGTAAAAAACCTTTATGATTTAAAAATTGCGACTGAGAGGACCCCCTGCTGGCCCCGGCTGGCGGGAATATGAAGTGAAGTACGCCCAAGGACAACCCATGGCGGACCAGGTGATCAATTGGCTGTTATTGCTGCGCTCCGGCAAAGCAACGGCCCAGGACTACAACGACTTCCTGGCGTGGCGAGCGGCCGACCCTGTCCATGAGAACGCCTGGCAGCAATTGACGGGCACCCTGGCGGGATCGTCGTTCGGCCGGCTTGGCGATGTTTACGCCACCGGCAGCGGCGGCGGCGCCTCGGGCGCGGCCGCCTCGCTGATCCCTCCCCCGCCCGCGGCCATCATGCCGCCCCGCCGCCGATTCCTGACTGGTGCGCTTGCGCTCGCCGGTACGGGCGCGGCCGCCGCTTACGTCGGCAACGCCTTCTACCCGCTGAACAACGTCGCCGCCGACGCAGCCACGGCAACCGGCGAACGCCGCCGCTATCTGCTGTCCGACGGCAGCCAGCTCCTGCTCGACGCCCGCAGCCGCGTCGACCTGGATTTCACAGCCGCGTACCGCCAGGTCCGTCTTCTCGATGGCGCCGTCACGGTGTCGGTCGCGCCGGACGCCCGCCGTCCGTTCCTGGTCCAGACGGCGCAGGGCACGGTCCGCGCACTGGGCACCCGCTACATGGTGCGCCAGCAGGCGCAACGAACGGTCGTGGTCGTGCACGAGCACGAAGTCGAAGTCGAGACCATGTCGGGCGCTCACGGCACCATCCGCGCCGGCACCGGCGCCCGCTTCGACAATGCCCGCATGGACACCCCCCGTGCCGAACTGATGGCCGAAGCCGCCTGGGAGTCCGGGTGGGTCGAAGCCCGCGGCCGCCCGCTGGCGGAAGTCATCGCCGCCCTGCGCCCCTATCGCAGCGGCACCCTGCGCGTGTCGATGGCCGCCGGGGGCCTGCCCGTGTCAGGCCACTTCCCCCTGGACGACACCGACGCCGCGCTGGACAGCCTGCAGGACCTGATGCCGATCCAGGTGCGCCGGTTCACGCCCTGGTTCGTGTCCATCAGCGTCGCGGCCTGACAACGGCGGCCACGAAGGTCTGCCGGGCGCGGCGCTTTCCGTTGTATACTACGCACCGTGTTTTTATCCAGTAGGCGCCGCGAATTTTCCTCGCGTTTTCAAGAGGATCACTCGCAAGGGTTCTCCAACCCGGGAATTCTTCCCAGCAGCGCCCTCCCGCCCGGTTGACGGGCGCTCCATCGGTTGAAGCGACATTAAAAGCTTGCATTCCCCACGGGGCTTGCTACAATGTTCGACTTTGCCGAATTCAACTTACAAAGCAACATGGCCAATACCGCCCAAGCCCGCAAGCGCGCTCGCCAATCCGTTGAGCGCAACAAGCACAATTCCAGCCTGCGCTCGATGCTGCGCACCGCCATCAAGCGCGTTCGCCAATCCATCGCCGCTGGCGACAAGGCTGCGGCTGGCGAAGTGTTCCAGAAGGCCACCAGCGTGATCGATCGCGTGGCTGACAAGAACATCATCCACAAGAACAAGGCCGCTCGCCACAAGAGCCGCCTGGCTGCCGCCATCAAGGCGCTGGCCTAAGCCATTCTGCCGCCCCGGTTTTCGGGGCGTCACGAATACGGCAAATGAAGAAGGATGCCCGCGGGCATCCTTTTTTTGTTGGCTGCCGGTTTTCGCGGCCGCAAGACGCCACAGGCCACCGTCCCTGCTACGTGCCCTGCGCGGCTGCCAGCTTGGCCTCGATGGCGGCCGCGGCGTCGCGCAGCGATTCCATGAAGGCGCCGACCAGCGGGTTGCCGGGTCGATGTTCCGGAAACACCACGTTGACGCGGAACGGAAACGACCGCGTCAGCGGCCGGATGTGCAGCCCCCGCCCCACGAAGTCCAGCGCCGTCAGCGGATTGACGATGGCCACGCCCAGCCCCTGACGCACGAACGTGCAAACCGACACCGCCGTGGGCGTTTCCACGATGGACCGGGGCAGCACGCCCGCCTGGGCGAATGCTTCGTCGATCTGGACGCGGTAGGGATCGTTGGCGGACAGGCTGACGAAGGCCTGCCCTTCGAAATCGGCCAGGCCGAGAGCCGCGCGGGCCAGCAGCGGATGGCCGTCAGGCAGCACGCAGACCTCATCAACCTGAGTCAGCAACTCCAGCCGCGTGCCGGCGGGAGCCGAATCCTGCTCGGTCAGGCCCAGATCGTAGCGCTGCGCGGTCAGCCATTCTTCCAGCAGCGGCGACTCCTGCGTTTCGACCGACAGGCTTACCCCGGGGTGGCGGCCGTGAAAGCGCAGAAACGCATCGGGCAGGATCGAATGCGAGAACGCCGGCAGGGAGATCACCGAGAGCTGCCCTTCCCGGAACGCGCGCAGACGCGCGGCGGCGGACGCCACGCGCTCCAGGCCGGCGTAGGACTGCCGCACCTCTTCAAAGAGCGCCAGCGCGGGCCTGGTGGCCCGCAGACGCCCCGCGACGCGTTCAAACAGCGCGAAGCCGATGGTCTGTTCCATGCGCGCCAGCTCGCGGCTCACGGTTGGCTGCGACGTGTTCAGGAACTCGGCCGCGCGGGTCACGCTGCCGGCGATCATCACGGCACGAAAGACTTCAATGTGGCGATGCGTCAGCATCCCAACTCCATATCAGGAATGAATCGATCCCGAAAATCAAAGCATTTTACTGGATGACGTAGGGCAGGCATCATGCCGCCTTCGATTCACTTTCCTCACGGTTCCGCTTCCATCATGACCTTCGATCCGCGCCAGCTCACCCAACTTGCCGCCGAACACGGCACGCCGCTCTGGGTGTACGACGCCGCCGTCATCCGCGAACGCATTGCGCAATTGCGCCGCTTCGATACGATCCGCTACGCCCAGAAGGCGTGCTCCAACCTGCACATCCTGCGCCTGATGCGCGAGCAAGGCGTGGTGGTGGACGCGGTGTCCCTGGGCGAGATCGAGCGCAGCCTGGCGGCCGGCTTTGATCCGCGCAGCGAACCCGAAGGCATCGTCTTCACGGCGGACCTCATCGACCACGCCACGCTGGCCACCGCGCTCAAGCACGGCATCACGGTCAACGCCGGGTCGCTGGACATGCTGGACCGCGTGGGCAAGGCATCGCCGGGCCATCGCGTCTGGCTGCGCATCAACCCCGGCTTTGGCCACGGCCATAGCAACAAGACCAATACCGGCGGCCCGCAAAGCAAGCACGGCATCTGGATCGGCGACGTGGCCGAGGCTATTTCCATCGTGCGCCGCTACGGCCTGAAGCTGGTGGGCGTGCACATGCACATCGGCTCGGGCGTCGACTACGGCCATCTGTCCAGCGTGTGCGATGCCATGGTGGACGTGGTGAAGTCGCTGGATCACGACATCGAGGCCATCTCGGCGGGCGGCGGGCTGTCGATCCCCTACCGCGATGGCGAGCCGCGCATCGACTGCGATCACTACTTCTCGCAATGGGATGCGGCGCGCCAGCGCATCGCAGCGTACCTGGGGCATGAGATCCGCCTGGAGATCGAACCCGGGCGCTTCCTGATCGCCGAATCCGGCGTGCTGGTCGCCGAGGTGCATGCCATCAACCGCCGTCCCGAACGTGATTTCGCGCTGGTCGACGCGGGCTTTAACGACCTGATGCGCCCGGCCATGTACGGCAGCTATCACCGGATCTCGGTGCACGCGCCGGATGGCACGCCCCCGCAGGACGCGCCCGAAACGCGCATCGCGGTGGCCGGTCCGCTATGCGAATCGGGCGATGTGTTCACGCAGAACGAAGGCGGCGTCATGTCCGACCAGTTGCTGCCGCGTCCGCGCATCGGCGACTTCATGGTCTTTCACAACGCCGGCGCGTACGGCTCGTCGATGTCCTCGAACTACAACAGCCGCCCGCTGGCGCCCGAAGTCCTGCTGGACAAGGGCGAGGCGCGCCTGATCCGCCGGCGCCAGACCGTCGCGGAGCTGCTGGCACTCGAGGCTTGAGCGACCCTGGGCCTCAGGTCGGGAACGCCTCGCGCAACGCGAAGGTCGCCTGCTTGAACACGCCCAGGTCGGTGCCCACGGCCACGAAGTGCATGCCCATGTCCAGGTAGCGCCGTGCGTCGGCATGCACGGGCGCCAGAATGCCCACGGCCTTGCCCTGCGCGGTCACCCGCTGGTACAGATGGCGGATCGCTTCCTGCACTTCGGGGTGGCCGGGATTGCCCAGATGGCCAAGCGCCGCCGCCAGATCCGACGGGCCGATGAACACGCCGTCCACGCCCTCGACGGCGGCGATCTCATCCACCGCCTCGATGCCGGGACGGCTTTCGATCTGCAACAGCACGCAGATGTTGTCGTTGATCGTGTGCAGGTAGTCGGGCACCGTGCCATAACGGTTGCTGCGCTGCGCGCCCGCCACGCCGCGCATGCCTTGCGGCGGATAACGCGTGGCGGCCACCGCGCGGCGCGCATCCTCTTCGGATTCGATGAAGGGAATCAGCAGGTTGTAGAAGCCGATATCCAGCAGGCGCTTGATCTCGACCGGATCGTTCCAGGACGGACGGCCGACGGCCGCGCTGGCGCTGCCCTGCAGGGCCTGCAACTGCTGCAGGAACATCGGCACCTCGTTGGGCGAATGCTCGCCATCCAGAAGCAGCCAGTCGAAATCGGCCAGGCCGACGAGCTCGGCGGTGATGTGGCTGGACATGCACATCCAGAATCCGATAAGCCGTTCGCGGGCCAGGATGCGCTGCCGGAACCGATTGGGAAGAGGTGAGTTCATTGCCGCCTTCATGTCAGAAAAAAATGCCGTGTCTCCCGGACGATCGGCATCAATGGATTTCGGGCTCGCCCGCGGGCGCCGCGCGCTCCTCGGACTGCAGAAAATCGAAGTCGCATCCGGTGTCGGCCTGGCCGATGTGCTTGAGATACAGCACGCCGAAGCCGCGCTCGAAGCGGGGCGGCGGCGCTTGCCAGGCCGCACGCCGCTCGGCCAGTTCCGCGTCCGGGATCAAGAGATCCAGCCGGCGGTTCGGCACGTCCAGCGTGATGCGGTCGCCGTCTTTCACCAGCGCGAGCGGTCCGCCCACATACGATTCGGGTGCGACGTGCAACACACAGGCGCCATAGCTGGTGCCGCTCATGCGCGCATCGGAAATGCGCACCATGTCGCGCACGCCTTGCTTGAGCAGCTTTTGCGGGATGGGAAGCTGCCCCCATTCCGGCATGCCCGGCGCGCCTTGCGGCCCGGCGTTCTGCAGCACGATGACGCTATCGGCATCCACGTCCAGATCCGGATCGTCGATGCGCTCGGCCATGTCGTTGTAATCCTTGAAGACGACGGCGCGGCCGGTGTGCACCTGCAGGCGCGCCTCCATCGCGGGCGGCTTGATCACCGCGCCATCGGGCGCAAGATTGCCGCGCAGCACCGCCAGGCCATCGCGTTCGATGAGCGCCTGCGCCCGCGGACGGATCACGTCTTCATTGAAGATGCGCGCCCCCGCGATGTTCTCGCCCAGCGTGCGGCCATCCACCGTGCGCTGCGCGGTGTCCAGCAGGTCGCCCAGCTGCACCAGCATCGCGCGCAGGCCCCCGGCGTAGTAGAAGTCTTCCATCAGGTACTTGCCCGCCGGCCGCAGATTGGCCAGGACGGGCGTGGTGCGCGCCAGGTGATCGAAGCGGTCCAGGTCCAGCCCGAAGCCGCTGCGGCGCGCCATGGCGATCAGGTGCACCACGGCATTGGTCGAGCCCGACAACGCCAGCACGGTGCGCACGGCGTTGTCATAAGAGGCAGCGGTCAGCAGGTCCGAGGGCTTCAGGTCCTCCCAGACCATGTCGACGATGCGCTTGCCCGTCAGGCTGGCCATCTGCGCGTGGCGTGAATCCGGTGCGGGGATCGAGGATGCGCCCGACAGGCACAAGCCCAGGGCCTCGACCGCGCCCGTCATGGTGGACGCCGTGCCCATCGTCATGCAATGGCCGGGCGAACGCGCGATGCCGTCTTCCACGCCCTGCCAATCTTCCTCGGTGATGTCGCCCGCGCGCAGTTCCGCCCAATACTTCCAGGTGTCGGACCCCGAGCCCAGCGTGTTGCCATTCCAGTTGCCGCGCAGCATCGGCCCGGCCGGCACGAAGATGGTGGGCAGGTCCATCGACACCGCGCCCATGATGAGCGCCGGTGTGGTCTTGTCGCAGCCGCCCATCAGCACACAGCCATCGGCGGGATACGAGCGCAGCAGTTCCTCGGTCTCCATCGCCAGCAGGTTGCGGTAGAGCATCGTGGTGGGCTTCTGGAAGGGCTCGGACAGGCTCATCGCCGGCATCTCCACCGGAAATCCGCCCGCCTGCCAGATGCCGCGCTTGACCTCTTCGACGCGCTGCTTGAAGTGGCTGTGACAGGGGTTGATGTCGCTCCAGGTGTTGATGATGGCAATCACCGGCTTGCCCGCGTAATCGGAGCGGTGATAGCCCATCTGCGCGGTCCGCGACCGGTGGCCGAAGGACCGCAGGTCCTTCACGCCGTACCAGCGGTGGCTGCGCAGGTCTTCGGGTTTCTTGCGATTGTTGGAATGGCTCATGTCTCGCTTCCTCTGCTCTGTGGCGGGGTCAATGCGTGTTCATACCATAAGACGCCCCGTCGGGGCGCGATCGACAAGACGGACTCAGGCGGGATCCAGCAGGTACGGCGTGCCGGCGCGCTCGCAGATGCCGCGCAGGCGTTCGGCCAGCGCCGCGGGAATCGGAATGCCTTCGCGCAACCGGCGCACGCGCTCGGCCGCTTCGGGCTCGCCGGCCACCAGCACCGGTTCGGACGGGTCGGCCGGCGGCGTGTCGTGCATGGCGTCGATCATGTCGTCCATGTCCGACTCGAACGACCCCGCCGCGCGGAAGGCGTCGGGATTGAGCGCGAGAAAGAAGTGCCCGACGTCGTCGGGTTCGCCGGGACGGCGCGTGGCGGCGCGCCGGGCCGCGAACGCGCTGCCACTGAGCGTGCCGCCCAGGATCTGTGCCATCATCGCCAGGCCATAGCCTTTGTGGCTGCTCATGACGGTTGTGCCGCCGAGCGGCGTGAGGCCGCCTTCCGGGCGCTTGAAGATGAACTGCATCGCGGCGTCCGCGTCCGTGACCGGCGCGCCCTGTCCGTCCACCGCCCAGCCCGGCGGCAAGGGCTTGTCCAGGAAGTCGTAGACCTTGACCTTGTTGGCCGCCACGGTGGTCGTGGCCATGTCGAGCACGAAGGGCTCGTTGTAGGCCGCGGGCGCGCCGAACGCGATGGGATTGGTGCCCAGCATCGGCATCGCGCCGCGCGTGGGGACCATGATGACGCCGTTGGCGCTGCTGGTGACCAGCCCGACCACGCCGCGTTCGACCGCGATGCGCGCATAGACGCCCGCCGCGCCGAAGTGGTGCGAGTTGCAGACCGAGACCGCGCCCACGCCATGCTCCAGCGCCTTGTCCACGGCCAGGTTCATGGCCTGCGCCGCAACCGGATAGCCCAGCCCGCCCATGCCATCGATCAGCGCGCTGGCGCCGCTGTCGCGCACGACGCGCGCGCGAGCGTCCAGCCGCAGCGTGCCGGCGCGCCATTTTTCCTCGTAGGCGGGCAGCATGGAGATGCCGTGCGAATCGATGCCGAAGAGGTCCGTGCGCGCCATCAGGCCGGCCGTGGTGTGGGCCAGATCCTCGGCCATGCCCCACGCCATCAGCACCTGCAAGATCTGCTCACGCACCTCTTCCACCGGCACGGCCGTGGCGTTTGCTCCGTTCCCTGACACTGTCTGTCTCCTGTTGTCTTGTGGTGTGGCGGGCGGCGTTGGCGGCGTCAGTCCCGGTCCCGGTCGACCAACCGGTGACGGGCCTGGCCCAGATGGAACTGCATCGCGACGCGCGCGCGTTCGCCGTCCTGTTCGCGGATCGCTTCCAGGATGGTCGCGTGCTCGTCCACGACGCGCTGCGCGCGCTGGCGCGAACCCGTGCGCGTCAGATTGAGCGTCAGGCGCATGAAGCCGCTGATGGATTCATGGATGCTTTCCAGCACGCCCAGATAGAAGTCGTTGCCGCTGGCCTCGGCGATGCTGGCGTGAAACGCCAGGTCCGCTTCCGCCGACACCTGGCCCTTGGCAAGCGTATCGGCAAATGCCGCATGCGCGTCGGCGATCTTGCCCAGCTGTTCGTCGGTGCGCCGCAAGGCCGCCAGGCGCGCGGCGTCGCCTTCAAGCGCCACGCGCACCTCTTGCGCGCGCAGATAGGCGCCGACATTCTGCACGTCGTTGAACGCCTTAAGGCGCGGCGCGGGCTGGTGGCTCACGAAGGTGCCCAAGCCCTGGTGCGCGGTAATGAGGCCGTCGGCGCGCAGCCGCAGCAACGCTTCGCGCACGACCGGCCGCGACACGCCGTAGCGTTCGGAAATTTCGTTTTCGGAGGGCAGCTTGTCGCCGACGTTCAGTCCGCCGGAGACGATCTGTTCGAAGATCTGGCCGTAAAGCTGGTCCGCCAGCCGTACCCGGTGCCCGCGTTCCAGCACCGGCGCGGCGGACGCCTCCGGGTCGCCGGACGCAGTCGGCGCGGGTTGGGGGGATGCTTTGGGTCGAGCCACGTAACCTCCTCGTAGTAGGGCCTGTCCACGCGCGGGGAACAGGCCCTGACAGACTGCTGCGACACGCGGACGGCGCTCATCGTACCCGCAATGCGGGTCCGGCGCGCCGCGGCCGTCACGCCGTGGCGGTCTCGCGGTCCCAGGCGGCCAGCGCGCGGGCCACGGGCGCCACGCGTTCGCGCTCGGCGCTGGAGATGCCGGTCAAGAGCGGCAGCATCGGGCCCATGTCCGCCACGCCCGACAGCGTCACGGCGTCGTGCAGCACGCGGATGGGACTGATGCTGTCGCGGCAGTCTTCCAGCCCGAGGTACTGTTCGCGCACGGCTTCGGCCTCGTCGTAGCGGCCTTCCTGCAGCAGATGCAGCAGGCGCATCGACCCGCGCGGCGCCACGCAGACCGATCCGGACGTAAAGCTCTTGAGCCCGAATTCGCGGTAGTGGACGATGGCCGGGCGCTCGCCGATGCCGCTGACGACCCAGCGCGAATCCACGGCCTGCAGCAGCGCCGACAGGTAGGCGTCTTCGGACGGATCGTCGCGCACGACGGCGTACTTGAAGGCGACCAGGCGGCCTTCCTCGATCAGGCGCGCCGCGGTTTCCGGCGCCAGGTAGTCCGCCGACTTGATGTAGACCACCGCCGGCTTGCCCAGCGCATCCGTGAAACGGCGCACGCCGTCGGCAAGCCCCGCGTCGGTGTACGGAAAGGACATGGGCAGCAGCATCGCCGTCGGGAAGGCGCGCGAACGCAGGATGGCGGCCTGGTCCATCATCTTGCCGTAGTCGGGGCCCACCGACGGCAGGATCCAGGTGTCGGGGCCCGCCAGGCTTGCCAGCATGTCCACGATGCGGGCATATTCGCTCACACCCACGTTGTAGAAGTTGGCGTTGCCGCCATACATGACGTTGCGCACGCCGCCCGCTTCCAGGTGGCCGAGCAACGCCTTGTTGGCCGATTCGTTGAGCGACAGGTCGGCATTGCGGGCCAGCGGCGGCACGGCGATGACCGAGCGCTGCAGATCCTGGGCGGTGACCGGGGTGGTTTTCATGGAAGGGCTCCTGGCGGATGCAGTTGTCAGAGAAGTAGGGTCGAAAAAGTATACTTGGTTGACAAGCTATAGCTCAATACCTATATTTGTTTTACAAGTTGATCGGCAGCACGCAAGGCGCATGAGGCGCGGGCCGCATGCGTCTTCGAGTTCCCGGCTCGCCGGGAGCGGAATACCCCCAGAAACGATGCGCGGCCACGCGCACACCGAGGAGACGAATTCCATGTATGCAGCCCCTGCGCGAGGCCGGCTTCTTGCCGCCGCCCTCCTGACGGCCACCGCCTTTGCCCTGCCGGCCTCGCCGGCCTTCGCCGACTACCCCGAGCGGGAAGTCAGGATCATCGTCCCCTTCCCCGCCGGCGGCACCGCCGACATCGCCGCGCGCGTGGTGGCGGCCGAATTGGGCAAAAGCTGGAACAAGCCCGTGGTGGTGGACAACAAGGCGGGCGCCGGCGGCAACGTCGGCTCGGCCGAAGCCGCGCGCGCCACGCCCGACGGCTACACCTTTTTGATGGGCACCGTCAGCACGCACGCCATCAACCAGTCCGTGTACGCCAAGCTGCCGTATGACCCGGTCAAGGACTTCGTGCCCGTCACGCTGGTGATTCCGGTGCCCAATATCCTAGAGCTCAACCCCAAGTTCGCCGACAAGCATGGCATCCGCACCGTGGCCGACCTGATCAAGTACTTGAAGGCCAATCCCGACAGCGTCAACATGGCGTCCACGGGCAACGGCACTTCCACGCACCTGTCAGGCGAACTCTTCCAGAGCATGACCGGCACGCGCATGACGCACGTGCCCTACAAGGGCAGCAGCCCCGCGCTGACGGACGTGATGGCCGGATCGGCGGACCTGATCTTCGACAACCTGCCCTCGTCCATGGGATTTCTGAAGGCCGGCAAGCTTCGTCCCCTGGCCGTTACGACGGCCAACCGCTCGCCTGCCCTTCCCGACGTGCCCACGATGGCCGAAGCCGGCGTGAAGGGGTACGAGGCATCGAGCTGGTTCGGGCTGCTGGCGCCGGCCGGCACACCGCCCGAGATCGTCGAGAAGGTCCAGCGCGACGTGGCCGCCGCCTTGCAGCAGGAGCCCGTGCGCGCACAGCTTCAGGCGCAAGGCGCGACGCCGTCCGGCAACACGCCCGCCCAGTTCAAGCAGTTCATGGCCCAGGAAACCGTCAAGTGGGCCGACGTTGTGAAGAAATCCGGCGCCAAGGTCGACTGACCCTGCACCGATCCGGGGCCTGCCCGCAACGCGTGAGCGGCGGGCTCTTCATCATCACGCGAACCAGGAGACACCATGAACAAACTGATCAGCGCCGTATTCGCGGCGGGCGCCGTTGTGCTTGGGTCGCCGGCGGCCCATGCCGCCGGTTACCCCGAAAAGCCCGTCACCATGATCGTGCCCTTCGTGCCCGGCGGGTCCTCCGACATCACCGCGCGTTCGGTCACGCCGGCGCTGTCCAAGACCCTGGGACAGACCTTCGTCGTCGAGAACAAGCCCGGCGCGAACAGCGCCATCGGCGCCCAGGCGTTGGCCCGCTCCACGCCGGACGGCTACACCATGATGGTCGGCTCCATCGGCACCTTCGCCATCAACGAAGCCCTGTACAAGAACCTGTCGTACAACCCCAGCAAGGATTTCACCTACCTGACGCAGGCAGTGCGCAATCCCAACGTGCTGGTCGCGGCGCCTTCGTTCCCGGCCAGCACGGTCGCCGAGCTGGTCGACTACGCGAAGAAGAATCCGAATCGCGTGTCGTACGCCTCGTCGGGCACGGGCTCGTCGGATCACCTGTCGGCCGTGCTGTTCCGCCAGCGCACGCAAAGCACCGGTGTGGACGTGCCTTACAAGGGCGGCGGCGCGGCCATCGCGGACCTCATCGGCGGGCAGGTCAACGTGTCCTTCCAGAACCTGGGCGCGGTGCAGAACCACATCAAGGCCGGCAAGCTCAAGGCGCTGGCCATCACGGGCGACGCCCGCACGCCGGACCTGCCCGATGTGCCGACGTTGACGGAGGCCGGCATCAAGGACATGGTGGTGTATTCCTGGCAGGGCTTTGCCGTGCCCAAGGGCACGCCGCAGCCCGTCGTCGACAAGCTGGCCGAGGCGCTGCGCACCGCGCTGCGCGAGCCCCAGACCCAGAAAACGCTGCAAGGCATGGGCTTCGAAGTCGTCGCCAACACGCCGCAGCAGTTCGCCGATTTCCAGCAGGCTGAAGTCAAGCGCTGGAAGGACGTGATCCAGAAGGCCAACATCCAGCTGGAGTAACGCTTCGCGGGATGCCTGCGTGCAGGCGTCCCGCAGCGGGTGCGCAGCCGCCTTGGCTGCGCGCCCGGGCCCGCAAGGTCCCCGCTTGAATCAAGTAGCATGAAACCTTCGCCACCCAACCGTACGACAACATGACCACCAAGCAACGCATCATCCAGGTCGGCTCGCTGGCCGGCTCCCCTTCCGCCAACCAGCGCCTGGCCGATGGCTATGACGTCATCGAATTGTGGAAGTACCCGGACCGCAAGGCTGCGCTGGCCGAACACGGCAAGGGCGTCACCGCCGTCGTCACGTCCGCCAATTTCGGCGCCAACGCCGAGCTCATCGACGCGCTGCCGGACCTGAAGGCCATCTGCAGCTGGGGCGTGGGCTACGAGACGATCGACGTCGAGGCCGCGCGCAAGCGTGGCGTGCTGGTCAGCAATACGCCCGACGTGCTGACCGATTGCGTGGCGGACCTGGCCTGGGGCCTGCTCATCGCCGGCGCGCGCCGCATGGGTCAGGGCGAACGCTTCGTCCGGGCCGGCCAATGGGGCCAGGTGCATGGCAGCATCCCGCTGGGCCTGCGCGTCAGCGGCAAAAAACTGGGCATCGTCGGGCTGGGCCGCATCGGCGAAGCGATCGCCAAGCGCGGCACGGGCTTTGACATGGACGTGCGGTATCACAACCGCAGAAAGCGCGACGACGTGGCCTACGGCTACGAGGCGTCGCTGACGGACCTGGCCAAGTGGGCCGATTTCCTGATCGTGGCCACCGTGGGCGGTCCCAGCACGCGCCACCTTGTGAATCGCGACGTGCTGGAAGCCCTGGGCCCGAAGGGCATCATCGTCAACATCGCGCGCGGCCCGGTCATCGACGAAACCGCGCTGGTCGCGGCCCTGGAAGACGGCAAGCTGGGCTGCGCGGCGCTCGACGTCTTCGAGCACGAACCCAAGGTGCCCGAAGCGCTGATGAAGAGCGACAAGGCCGTGCTGCTGCCGCACATCGGCAGCGCCACCGAGGAAACGCGCCTGGCCATGGAAAACATGATGCTGGAAAACCTGCAGTCGTTCTTTGAGACCGGCCGCGTGATCACGCCGGTGGAATAACCGGCTTTGTTCGTCCGGGCCGCCTGCGCGGCGCCCGGCCGGGCATCAGACACAAAAAAGCCTCTCGGCGCCCATACCGAGAGGCTTTCGACTTTCCGGCCCCCGCGTGTCCGGTCAGTCTTTGTCGCGCAAAGGAACGTGGGCGTTGCCGCCCGGCGCGGTTACTTCGTCGGCGTCGTGGCGCCAGACTTGTGCGTGTTTGCTGCGCCTGCCGAATGCTTGGCGGACGACTTGTCAGCCTTGTGATGCTTGTGATGCGCCTGGGTCTTGGTGTCGCCGGTCTTGCTGGCGCCGGCCGCAAACGCCGACGGTGCGGCGGCGAGGCCCAGGCACAGGGCCGAGGTGGAAAGAAACGCAGCAATGCGGGAGTGAGTCGTCATTTGTGGTACTCCTGGTTGGTGAAGGCCAAAGGCCTTTTGCCGTTACGGGGCGGCACGATGCCGCAAGTCCCGTATGCGGTTTGAAGCCTGCCCCTTCAGAAGGTTCACTCCAGAACTACTATTTTTCCGTCACTCAAGAATTGTTGCTATCCCTCGAACGCCAGCAACGCCACGGTGGCGAACAGCATTAGTGCGAAGCAAGCTCTCAGCTTGCGTTCAGGAAGCCGGTAGGCGAGCCGCACGCCGATGGGCACGAAGATCAGGCTGCCGATGGCTAGCGGCGCGCCGACCATCCAGTTCGCCTGTCCCGCCCACGTATAGGTGATGAGTGCGATGGTGGAACCCGGGATCACCATGCTGAGCGCGAGCGCCTGTGCGGTGGTCTGCGGCAGGCGAAAGACCGTGGTGATGATGGGCACGGCCAGCACCGCGCCGCCGACGCCAAAGAATCCGCCCAGCGTTCCGCACAGGATGCCCAGGACGCTTGCGCGGCGCGGCGTGAAGACCGGCGCCGGGCGCTTGGGCGGTGGCGCGCGGCGCGCCGCCGGACGCGAGGCGCGCCAGGTCTGCCAGACGTAGAACAGCGCGATGAAGAACAGGAACACCGCGAAGCTCTGGCGTA
Source organism: Achromobacter sp. Root170 (assembly GCF_001428165.1). Lineage (NCBI taxonomy): Bacteria > Pseudomonadati > Pseudomonadota > Betaproteobacteria > Burkholderiales > Alcaligenaceae > Achromobacter > Achromobacter sp. Root170. Next base: position 690,368 of record NZ_LMHN01000015.1, on the reverse strand, counting down.
GCAAAGTCGAGTCGATGCCCAGCGCCATCCGCGCGCCCACCCACGTGAACACCACGGCGCCCGCCGCGCCCGCTAGCGCGACGCGCTTGTCGATGCGGGTCTGCTGGTTGTACTTGCGCACCGCCATCATGATGGTCGGCAACACCATGATGAGCGCCGTGCCCTGCGCAAGCTGTTGGGACATTCCCATCAGGAGGACGAGGGCTGGAATGGCGATCAGTCCGCCCCCGATGCCCAGCACGCCGCCCATGAAACCGATCAGGCCGCCGGCTGCCAGGCAGGCGGCGATGACGAACAGACTCACTTGTTGCTCCAACAGACGTCGCGACGCATCAACGCAGCTTTTCCAGTGCCGCGTCCAGGCGATCGACCGCCCAGATCTCCAGGCCCTCGATGGGCTGGCGCGGCGCGTTGGCCTTGGGAATGAGCGCCACCGAGAAACCCAGTTTGGCGGCTTCGCGCAGACGTTCCTGGCCGCGCGGGGCGGGCCGGATCTCGCCGGCCAGGCCCACCTCGCCGAATGCGATCAACCCGCGCGGCAGCGGCCGGTCGCGCAGCGACGACATGATGGCCAGCAGCACCGGCAGGTCGGCCGCGGGTTCGGTGATTCGCACGCCGCCGACCGCATTGACGAAGACGTCCTGGTCGAAGGTCGACACGCCGGCATGCCGGTGCAGCACAGCCAGCAGCATGGCGAGACGGTTGCCTTCCAGGCCGACCGTCAGCCGGCGCGGATTGGGCGCATGGGAACTGTCGACCAGCGCCTGGATTTCAACGAGGAGCGGACGCGTGCCTTCCTGCGTGGCCATGACGCACGAACCGGCGACCTGCTGTTCGTGCTGCGACAGGAACAGCGCGGACGGATTGGCCACGCCGCGCAGGCCGCGGTCGGTCATGGCGAACACGCCAAGCTCGTTGACGGCGCCGAAGCGGTTCTTGAAGGCGCGCACCAGGCGGAACGACGAATGCGTGTCGCCCTCGAAATACAGCACGGTATCCACGATGTGCTCGAGCACGCGCGGTCCGGCCAGCGCGCCGTCCTTGGTGACGTGGCCGATCATGACGATGGCGATGCCGGTCTGCTTGGCCAGCCGCGTGAGCTGCGCCGCGCATTCACGCACCTGCGACACCGATCCCGGCGCCGCCGTGAGTTCGCCGCTGTAGAGCGTCTGGATGGAGTCGATGACGGCGACGGTGGGCTTTTGTTCCGACACCGCGGCCTGGATGGCTTCGAGGCGGATTTCGGCAAGCAGATTGACGTTGCCGGTTTGCAGGCCAAGCCGGCGCGCGCGCAACGCGACCTGTTCGGCGGACTCTTCGCCCGTCACGTACAGCACGTTGGTGGTTTCGGACAGCGAGGCCAGCGCCTGCAAGAGCAGCGTCGACTTGCCGATGCCGGGATCGCCGCCGATCAGCACCACGGCGCCGGCCACCAGGCCGCCGCCGAGCACGCGATCGAATTCGTCCAGGCCGGTGGGCTGGCGCGGCGTTTCGCGGGCCTCGATTTCGGACAGGCTGCGCACCGGGCTGGACGAGGCCAGCGGCGCATAGCGGTGCGCGGCGGCCGCGGGCGCGGACGACTCCACCGTTTCTTCAAGCGTGTTCCAGGCGTTGCAATGCGGGCATTTGCCCTGCCACTTCGGGGTGGTGCCGCCACAGTCGGCGCACACATAAACGGTACGGGTTTTTGCCATGCGCGAAAGTGTACCCGGCAACGCGCCCGCGCCGCGCGGGAACAATGACCGGAATGTCACGCCGCGAGACGTGGCCCGAAGGTCATTTCTTTCAGGCAGCTTTCACAAAAAGGGACACACAGCAGTTACATGATGCAAACACAAGAAATTTACTGCCCGATCCGTTTCAAATCGCGCATAATCGCCAAGTGCAGCGCATCTTGTCGAACCGTCCAGACCGGACGGCATCCGGCACGATGGACGTCCTCTGGACGCACTTCGTGGCCAATCGCGGCGCAATCACCCGCAGCCTCCCCCAGAGGCCGCTCAAACCGGAACACGACCCCAGCACGACTAGACGCCGGACCACCGGCGCGGCGCACGCAAAGGTCAAACGCGGATACGTCGTGCCACCCGGCGTATATGCGAGGAGTACGCGCATGAGCATTACCTATCGCCCCCCATTTGACGAAGACGATGAACGGGATCTGCGCGCCCTGTACCGCAAGCCGGGTCCCGGCGCCAATCCGGAACTGGATGCGGCGGTACGACGCAGATGGCACCCTGGCCATAGCTGGCACCCCGGCTGGGGCGCTGCCGCTTGCGCCGTGATGGTGGCGGGCCTGTTCGCCTGGACCGACATGCGCGAGGCCATCGACGACACCGAACCCCAGATGCAGCTGGTCGCCGTGCAGGCCAACGAGGCAACGCAAGAGGCCGCCTCGGCGTCGGCGGCGCCGGCCAGCGATGCGCCGCCCCTGCGCCGCGTCGTCGCCTTGCAGCAGGAACCGGCGGTTCCCGCCCAACCTGCCGCGGCGCAACCGGCCATGGCCGTGACTGCCGCGGCTCCCGCAGCGCCCGCCCCGGCAGCGGCTGAAACGGCGGCAGCCGAGACTGCGGCCCAGGAAGCGGCGCCGGCCGCTGCCCAGGAAGCCCCCGCGGAATCGCAACAGGTCGCCGCCTTCACCGAGCAGGACATCGAAGCCCGGGTGGCCCAGATTCGGGGCCTGATCGTGGACGACCGCGAAGAAGACGCCGTTCACGCATTGCGCGAGTTGCAGCGCGGCGCGCCGGATTTCGCGCTGCCGGACGACCTGCAGGAGCTGTCCCGCCAAAACCCGGCGTGATCCACCGGGCCGGCCCCTGCGCCGGCCCGCCCCCGCGCCGGCGCGGGCCACCCCCAGGCCCGAAGAATTGAGCAATTTTTGGGCGGCTTCTTGCTAACATAGCCGCCATGAGTCCGAGCTTCCACCACCGCAATCTTCCCCATTTGCTGCTCTATGCGCGCGAAACGCTGATGGCGCATTTCCGTCCCGTGCTGCACGCGGCGGGCGTCACCGAACAGCAATGGAGGGTATTGCGCACGCTGAGCGAGGTGGGCTCGCTGGAACCCAACCAGATCGCCCGCGCCTGTCAGATCCTGAGCCCCAGCCTGACGCGCATGCTGGCCGGCATGGAAGAGCAAGGACTCATCAAGCGCACGCGCTCCAGCGCCGACCAGCGCCGTCAGGAAATTTCCCTGACCGTCAAAAGCAACAAGCTCATCGACCGCATGCGTCCCATGGTTGACGCCAAGTACCAGGAAATCGAAGAAAGGATCGGCAAGGAATTGCTCGATCGCCTGTACCGCGACGTAGACGCCATGGTCGATCTCATCAAGCGCGACGGCCCCACGCGCGATGCCGGCACGCCCTGACGCCGTTCCCCCTTCCCTCTTAGGCAATTCAACGTCCATGGACCTTCTGACGAATTCGTTCAAGCAAGCCCTGCGCGACCGCAAACCTCAGATCGGCCTGTGGGCCGGCCTGGCCAGCGCGTACACCTCGGAAATTCTTGCGGGCGCCGGCTTCGACTGGCTGCTGATCGACGGCGAACACGCGCCCAACACGCTGGACTCCACCTTGGCCCAACTGCAATCCGTGGCGGCCTACCCGGTGGCGCCCGTGGTGCGCCCGGCCTGGAACGACCCGGTCCAGATCAAGCAGATCCTGGACACCGGCGCGCAGACGGTGCTGGTGCCCATGATCCAGTCCGCCGTGGAAGCCGCCGACGCGGTGGCCGCCGTGCGCTATCCGCCGCAAGGCATCCGCGGCGTGGGCAGCGCGCTGGCGCGCGCGTCGCGCTGGAACCGCATCCCGAACTACCTTGAACGCGCCAACGACGAAATGTGCGTGCTGGTGCAGATCGAGACGCCCGCCGGCATCGAGGCGCTGGACGCCATCCTTGCCGTGGACGGCGTGGATGGCGTCTTCATCGGACCGGCCGATCTGTCGGCCAGCATGGGATATCTGGGCCAGCCCGAGCACCCGGAAGTCGAAAAGACCATCGATGACGCGATCACGCGCATCGTGCGGTCCGGCAAGGCCGCGGGCATCCTGCACAGCGGCGTGACGCAGGCCAAGCATTATCTGTCCTTGGGCGCCACGTTCGTGGCAGTAGGCGTGGACGCGGTGCTGCTGGCACGCGCGGCTGAAGCGCTGGCGGGCGAGTTCAAGGAAGTGGCGGCAGTGGCCGCGGGCAACGGTCCGTACTGACGGGCGCGGCGGCGCGTCCACCACAACCAGACGCCGGTCAGGCTAAGCACCAGCGTGACGACGCCGACGAGCGCCACCGCCACCTGCAACGGCCAGCCCCATAGCGCCGCCATGTGCAGGCTGGTCAGCCAATGCTTGACCGTGTCGCCCGCCGCCCGGCCCGTCGGCAGATGGCTGCCCACCAGCTGTCCATTCACGGCATCGAACACCACCGACGTGGCCCCGCTTCGCGTGCGCAGATCGCGGCTGCTGCGCACACTGTAGCGGTACAGGTTGCGGCGCGCATCCAGCGCCAACCAGTGTTCGCCCAGCACCGCAAACCCCTCGCGGGCGGCCAGCTGCGCCATCAATTGCCGGCCCGCGTCGCGCGCGCGCTCGGGGGGCATCGGGTCGCCGGCCGTGGCGGTTGCGCCGCGCCGGGGATCGGGTTGATAACTCAAGCCAGCGCGCATCACCGGATCGTAGACCGCCGGCAGATTGAGCGCGACGCTGCTCCATGCCATCAGCGTCAAGGCCGCCCACAGCCACAGCCCACCGGCGCGGTGCAGATCGAAATTGCGTTTGTGGGGACCACCCTGCCAACGGATTCGCCAGGCGGGCGCCCAGCGCTGCCGCATGGATGAGGACGGGGCCTGCCTGCGCGAGCGGTTCCGCGGCGGCAGCGTGAGCCAGGCGCCGACAAAACCATCGAGCGTCCAGGCCAATGCGACGATGCCGAGCAACAGTTCGCCGATGCCCTCGAACAGCAGCGCCGTGTGGATGCGATGCAGAAACGGCATCAGGTTGCGCAGCCCTTCGCGCAGATCGCCCCAGCGGCGCTGGCCCAGAATGGCGCCATCGTACGGGTCGACAAATATCTCGTGCAGCACGGGTCCTGCGGCGCCGTCCTCGTGCAGCCACACCGGAAACGCCACGCTGCGTCCGGCCTGCCCGCCAAGCGGCGTGGCGGGCATTACTGCCGCCGGCACAAAGCGGGCCACGCGCTCGCGCAGCGCCAAGGCGTCAAGCCGCGCGGCGCCGTCCGATGGCGGCGGCACGCGGTGCAACGCGGGAGCTGCCGCGGCGTCCAGCGCGTCATACCACGCAAGCGGAATGCCAGTCAGCGCGACCAGGCAGAGAAAGCCGGCCAGCACCAGGCCGGTCCAGCGATGCAGGCTTAGCAGCGCCGCGCGCACGTTCACCAGCGGTAGCTCACCGTGCCGATGATGCGGCGCGGCTCGCCGTAGTTGCACGCGCCGTTGTAGCAAATGGACGGGATGTAGGTCTTGTCCGTCAGGTTGGTGACGTTGAGCGCATACAGCCACGGGCCGCTTTCATAACTGACCCGCGCATCGATCAAGGTGTAGCCCGCGCCCCCCAGCGAACCGCTGGACGGCCGGTCGGGACGCGCCGACACATAGCGCAGGCCGGCGCCCGCCTTCAGGCCCATCAACACCCATTCCGACAGGTTCACGTCGGTCCATATGGACGCGGCATGCAACGGCGTGTTGAAGCGCTCGCCCTCCTCGCCCGGCAGATTGCTCTGGACCACACGGGCGTCGGTGTAGGTGTAGGCGGCGATCACGTCGACCTGCGGCGTGACGCGCGCACGCGCCTCCAGTTCCAGGCCGCGCGAGCGCACCTTGCCGGTCTGCACCAGAAAGGTCGGATCGACCGGATCCGGCGTGAGCACGTTCTTGCGCTCCAGGTTGAAAAGCGCGGCGCTCAGCATTACGTCTTCGCCCGCGGGCTGGTATCGGATGCCGACTTCGTACTGCGTCCCGCGGCTGGGCTCGAAGCTGCCGTCGTTGCGATCGCGGCCGCTGGTGGGTTCGAACGACTGGCTGAAACTGGCATACGGCGCCAGGCCGTTGTCGGCCAGGTACACGACACCCGCGCGGCCCGTGAACGCCGAGTCCTTGTCGTTCGAATTGGTGGACGGCGCATGCAAGGCGCGATTCTCCGCGCGCACGTTGTCATGCCGCCCGCCCAGCAGCACCACGACCTTGTCCGCAATCTTGATCTGATCTTGCAGGTAGATGCCAAGGCGATGCTCGGTGTTGCGGCGCTGCTGCCAGGGCAAGGCCACGACGTCGCCGGGCAGGTACACCGGATCGAAGACATCGATGGGCGGCAGATTGCCGCGCAGGCGGTCGCTGTTATAGGTCGAGCGCGTGTAGTCGAAGCCCGCAAGAAACGTCTGCGTGACGGGGCCGGTCTCGAACCGCTTCTCGATGTTGGTGTCGATCGTCTGCACCGTGGTGCGGTCGTTAAAGCCGCGTGCGGAGCGGGTCACCCGGCGCTGCGTCGCCGCATCCACGTCGCCCTGCAACAGCACATAGCGCATGTTCAGGTCTGCGTCGTAATAGCGCATCGACTGGCGGAACTTCAGCGTGTCGTCGAACGCGTGCTCGATCAGCACGGCCAGCGAGGTCGATTCGATATCGAAGCGATTGTGGTTGGGCTCGCCCAGAAAGCGCGACCGCGGGATCTGGCCGTTCGGGTTGGTCCAGAGCGAGCCGGTGACCGGCACTTCCGGCGGATTGAACGTCTTGCTGCGCTGATAGTTGGCCAGCAGCGTGACCGAGGTGGCCGTCGTCGGACGCCACGTCAGGGCGGGCGCGAAGTAGGTGCGATCGTCGGAGCCGTAATCGACGAACTGCTTGCTTTCGCGGAACAGGCCGGTCAGACGATAGGACCACACGCCAGCCTCATCGATGGGGCCGCCGATGTCCGCGGAAATCTGCCGGCGGTCGAAACTGCCGCCGTCCACATTGATTTCGCCCATCGATTCGCCGGGCGGGCGCTTGGTCACGGTATTGACGATGCCGCCCGGCGCGGCGGCGCCGTACAGCACCGATGACGGCCCCCGCAGCACCTCCACGCGTTCCAGGCCGTACGGCTCCTGCTTGCCGTTGTACTGATTGATCATGTAGCGCATGCCGTCGCGGTAGTAGCTGCCGGTCTGCGGGTTGGCCTCGAAGCCGCGGATGAACATGGTGTCTTCGAAGACCGAGCTCTTGGCGACGAGGCCGGGCATGATGCCAGGGGTGTAGCCCAGCGCCTCTTGCAAGCTCTGCGCCTTTTGATCGCTGATCTGCGCCGCGCTCACCACGGAAATCGATTGCGGCGTTTCGATGATCGGCGTGTCGGTCTTGGTGGCTGTCGCGCTGCGCGTGGCCGCGATGCCCAGCACCGGGCCGTCCGGGCGTTCGATCTGGGCGGTGACCGCAATCGGTTCCAGCAAGGTCACGTCCTGGCGCCCCTGGCGCAGCACAAAACCGCCGTCGGGCAGGCGTTCGGCCACGAGGCCCGTGCCGGTCAGCAGCGCCGCCATGCCGGCCTCGGGCGAATAGCGGCCGCGCACGCCGGGGCTATGGCGGCCGGCGCTCAGGTCGCCGTGGCCGCTGACGAACAGACCGGCTTCGGCGGAGTACAGATTGAGCACCTGGCTCAATGGGCCGGGTGGAATGTCGAACTGGCGGACCTGGGTTTCGGCCGCCTGCGCGTGGACGGCGCTGACGGGCGCCGCGACGCCCAGCGCCACGCCGACCGCGAGCGCCAGCGGAAGGATGCGCGCACGGCGGATCGGACGGAGGGGAAAAACAATCAGGGGGTTGGTCATGCCACGAATCCGCGATATGGGTGTTGAATTGCCCATAGGCCGGATGAGCGCGGCAAAAGCGGCAAACTAATTTGTAACGGCGGGATCTCAGCGTGGCTGCAGGGTCGTCCACCACGGCATCGGCTGACTGATCCGCAGCGGCAAGGCCTCGCTCAGCAGGCGCAGCGCGCGATCGCTGTCATGCAGAGGGAACGTGCCCGTCACGCGCAGCGCGGCCACGTCGTCTGCGCAGCCCAGATGCCCGCGGCGGTATCGCGCCAGTTCCGCCACGACCTGCGCCAGCGGCGCCTCTTCGAATTGCACGATGCCGCGCGTCCAGTTGTGGTCGGCGGCTCGCAGCGCCGCGGGCGCCTCGATGCCTTGCGCGCCGCCGCGCATGCGCATGCCGGCGTCGACCCGATAGCCCGCCGGCGGCGCGCCCGTGAAATGCGCCTGCACCGCGCCCTCCAGCACCGCCAGCGTGGTTTCTCCATCATGGCTGCGCACGTTGAACCGCGTGCCAAGCGCCTGCATCCGGCCTTCGGGCGTGTCCACCACGAAGGTGCGCCCCGGGTCGGCTGCGGTGGCGATCATGACCTCGCCGCGCAGCAGCACCAGGCGGCGCTGGTCGCGGGTGTAGTCCACCTTCAAAGCGGTATCGGTATTGAGCCGGACCCGGGTGCCGTCGGCAAGCCGGGCCTCATGTGAGCCGCCCACCGGCGTGACCAGGTCAGCCTGCCAGGCCGCCCACGTGCGGCGCCCCACTGGCGACTGCGCGACGCCCAATCCCAACAATCCTGCTGCGCCGCCGATCAGCGCAACCGTCAACAACCTGCGGCGCTCACGCCGGCCCTGCGCCGCGGCGTTCAGGCTTGCCACGCTGGCTTCACGGCCCATCGGCTGCGCGATCAACGCATCGAAGTGCGCGCCAACGTCCTCGACGCGCTGCCAAGCCCGGCGATGCGCCGTATCGGCGTCCAGCCAAGCCTGCCAGCGCTCGCGTTCTTCTGCGCTGGAAGCGCCTGAGGTAAGCAGCGCATACCAATGGGCGGCCGCTTCCAGGATGCGTGAGTCGACGGCGGCGGCGCTCATCGGCTACTCGCCGTGCCGCGGCTCAAGCCGTCCGGCTGCAGATCGGTGTCGAGCAGAAAGCACAGCATGGCCTGTGCAATGTCGTTGCGGACGGTCCGTTCGGACACCCGCAATTGCGCCGCGATCGCCTCGTGCGTCATGCCGTGGATGCGATGCATCAGGAAGGCTGCGCGCGCGCGCACGCCCAGGCGATGAAGCTTGCGATCGATCTCGACCAGCGCCTGGAGCGCCTGGACCTGCACTTCGGGGGATGGGTGGGTGACTTCAGGACGCGCCGCCAGGGTCTCGGCCCATGCGTGCTCGATGTCGCGGCGACGCCAGAAATCGACCAGCAGGCCACGCGCGATGGTGGTCAGGAACGCGCGCGGCTCGCGCACGTCGGCCAGCGCATGACGTCGCACCAGCAAGGTCACGAAGGTGTCTTGCGTCAGGTCGGCGGCCTGATGATTGTCCTGAAGACGGCGATTCAGCCATTTCTGCAACCAGCCGCAATGCGCGGTGTACAGGGCAGAAAGCGATGCGGCAACTGCGTGCTCTCGGTCCGACACGGCGAGCATCCAAAATGGAAATGATAGTTATTATTATACAAACAACGGCTGGGCGGGTTGGCCGGGATCTCCCTTTGCGGCAGGCAAAAAAAACGCACCCGAAGGTGCGTGGGTTCATGCGGGTAGTGCCGGGTTCACGAACGGCCGGCCAGGCTGCCGCCGCCGTCCACGCCCAGCACCTGCCCGGTAATGAAGCCGGCGTCATCCGACAGCAGGAAGGCAATGGCAGCCGCCACTTCGGCGGGGGTGCCCAGCCGCTTCATGGGCACGGATGCCAGCGCCCGCTTTTCGTTGTCGCTGCCGGCGGGCCGGGTGGCGCGGAACATTTCGGTTTCGATGGGGCCCGGCGCAACGGCATTGGCGGTGATGCCGTATTCGGCCAGTTCCAGTGCCCAGGTGCGCGTGCAGCCCACCAGCGCGCTCTTGGCGGCCGAATAGGCGGTGCGGTCCAGTGCGCCGTGAATGGAACGGCTGACCACGTTGACGATGCGCCCGGCGCGGCGGGCCTTCATGGATTCGATGAACGCCTGCGTGACCTGCACCGCCACGCGCACGTTCAAGTCCAGCACGTTGTACAGCGTGGCCAGGTCGATTTCGCCCAGGGGCTGCGGCGACACGATGCCCACATTGTTGACGACGGCGTCGACCGGGAATTTTTCGCGGATTTCGCGCAGGACTTCTTCAGTACGGCCGGCGTCCGCCAGATCACAGGCGTACAGGTACCCCGGAAAATCGACGTCGGCCGTGTTGCGCGCGATGCCCACCACATGACAGCCCATGTCGGACAACCGCTGAGTAAGCGCCCAGCCTATGCCTTTGGTGGCGCCCGTGATGAGCACACATTTGTCCTTCATGGGATGAAACCTCGCAGTCTGTTTTCTTGGTCAAAAACGGGCGCCTGAGCGCCCGGTTTTCAAAGTAGACACCATCCGGCGTCGTGTGTCTTGTAATTTGCGTAGCAATTCTTGCCCACCGGACGCGTCAGGCATCCCGGGTGACGGGCACCCGCGGGGCCAGCGCGCAGAGCAATTCGTAGCCGATGGTGCCGGCCGCGCTGGCGACTTCATCCACGGAGGGGCCGTCTTCGCCCCAAAGGCAAACCGGCGAGCCGACGCCTGCGGACGGCACGGGCCCCAGATCCACGACCAGCATGTCCATCGACACCCGGCCCAGCAATTGGGTGCGGATGCCGGCGACCACGACCGGCGTGCCGGTGGAGGCGTGGCGGGGGTAGCCGTCGGCGTAGCCGCAGGCCACGATGCCGATGCGCATGGCGCGTTCCGCGCGGAACAAGGCGCCATAGCCCACCGAGTCCCCGGCCTTGATTTCCTGGACGGCGATGATTTCCGAATTGAGCGACATGGCGGGCTTGAGCCCGAACGACGCGGCTTCGGCGTCGGCAAAGGGCGACGCGCCGTAGAGGCAGATGCCCGGGCGCACCCAGTGCGACTGGCTCTCGGAGCCGACGGCGATGTCGGCAAAGCGCAAGGCGGCGGCCGAATTGCACACGCTGATCGCGCCCGGCAGCTTATGTGTCACCGAATTGAAGACGCTGAGTTGTTCGTTCACGCCCTGCGGACCGTCCGCGCAGGCGAAATGGGTCATCTTGCCGACCGAGCCCAGCGTGCCTTGCTGCTGAAGCAGCATGGCGCGCTCGAAGGCGGCGGGAAAGGCCGCCGGGGTGAAACCGAGGCGGTTCATGCCGCTGTTGAGCTTGAGCATGATGTCCACGCGGCGCGACAGGCGGGCCCGGGCCAGCATGTCGAGCTGATCGCGTTGATGGACGGTGGTGCTGAGGTGGTAGCGGTCGACGATGTCCAGGTCGGATGGGTTGAAGAACCCTTCGAGCAGCAGGATCGGCCCGCCCCAGCCGGCCTCGCGGCAGCGCACGGCCTCTTCGAGGTCCAGCATGGCCAGGCCCTGCGCCTTGGAAAAGCCGGCCACCGCCTGCTCGATGCCGTGTCCGTAGGCGTTGGCCTTGATGACGGCCCAGATCGAAGGCGGCACCCCGCCGGCAGCGGCGGCGGTCTGGTCCAGGTGGCGGCGCACGGCGTCAAGGTTGTGCGCAAGGGCAGAAACGGAAACGGTAGCGGAGATTGGGCGCGGCATGGTGTGAGATCCTGTGGCGTCCAAGTCTAACTGATCCGGCGCCCCCGACGGCAGGCGGTCAGATCAAGCGCGGGCGACTACTCTAAAATGAGACCGTTTTCCGCTTTGCGCCGTCTTTGCAGACCTGGTCTGTTCACAGGCTACTTTCCATGTCCATCGATCACTACGAGAATTTTCCCGTTGCCTCGCTGCTGCTGCCGCGCAGGCTGCGCGGCGCCGTGACCGATATCTACCGGTTCGCCCGCGCCGCGGACGACATTGCCGACGAAGGCAGCGCGACCGACGAGGAGCGCCTGGCCCAACTGGCCGCGTTCCGCACCGAGCTGCACCGCATCGGCGCCGAACCCGGCACGCCCCCGGCGCCCGGCCTGCCGCCCCTGTCCGACATCTTCGCGCCGCTGGCCCAGACGATCGCCCGGCACCAATTGCCGATCACGCCCTTCTACGACCTGCTGTCCGCCTTCGAGCAGGACCTGACCGTCAAGCGCTACGAAGACTACCCTGCCCTCATGGACTACTGCAGCCGCTCGGCCAATCCGGTCGGGCGCCTGATGCTGCACCTTTTTGAAGCCAGCACGCCGCAGAACATCACCGAGTCCGACGCCATCTGCACGGGCCTGCAGCAGGTGAACTTCTGGCAGGACGTGCGGGTGGACTGGCACAAGCACCGCGTCTATCTGCCGCAGGAAGACCTGCGCCGCCACGGCGTCTCGGACGAAGACCTGGCCGCCTGCCGCCTTACGCCCGCCTGGCGCGAGCTGATGGCCTTCCAGGTCGAACGCACGCGGGCGCTGCTACACTTCGGCGCTCCGCTGGCGCGCCGCCTGCCCGGCCGCATCGGTTTGGAGCTGCGCCTGGTGGTGCAAGGCGGGCTGCGCGTCCTGGAGCGGATCGAGGCGAGCGGCTACGATGTTTTCATGAATCGCCCCGAATTGGGCGCCAATGACTGGGCCATCATGTTGTGGCGCTCCATCAAGTAACAGGCCGTGCCTAATGACCCCTGACGAGTATTGCCAGGAAAAAGCCGCCAAAAGCGGTTCCAGCTTCTACTATTCCTTCCTGTTCCTGCCTCCCGAGCGCCGGCGCGCCATCACGGCCCTGTACGCGTACTGCCGCGAGGTGGACGACGTGGTCGACGAATGCACCGATCCGTCGCTGGCGCGCATTAAGCTCGCCTGGTGGCGCACGCAGGTCGACCAGATGTTCGACGGCAAGCCCGATCACCCCGTGACGCGCGCGCTGCAGCCGCATCTGGAGACCTGTTCGATCACCCGCGCCCGCCTGCTGGCCGTGATCGACGGCATGGAAATGGACCTGGACCAGACCCGCTACCTGGACTGGCCCGGCCTGCGCAAGTATTGCTGGCATGCCGCCGGCGTGGTGGGCGAGCTGTCCGCCGGCGTGTTCGGCTATTCCGACCCCAAGACGCTGGTGTACGCCGAAAAGCTGGGCCTGGCGTTCCAGATGACCAACATCATCCGCGACGTGGGCGACGACGCCCGCCGCGGCCGCATCTATATCCCGGTCAACGACATGCAGCAGTTCGAGGTCAAGGCCTCGGACATCCTGAATGGCGAGTACTCCGACCGCTTCAGCGCGCTGATGAAGTTCCAGGCCGACCGCGCCCGCGAGCTGTACCGCGAGGCGATGAGCAACCTGCCCGAGGCGGACCGCCGCGCGCAGCGGCCCGGACTCATGATGGCCGCCATCTACCACGCGCTGCTCGACGAGATCGAGCGCGACAACTGGCAGGTGCTGCACCAGCGCATTTCGCTCACGCCCCTGCGCAAACTCTGGCTTGCCTGGAAAACCTGGGTGGGCGGCGGACGCGGCCTGGTCCGCCGGTTGGCGCGGTGAAGGCGGCAGTCATTGGCGCAGGCTGGGCCGGGCTGGCGGCCAGCGTCGCCCTGCGTGAAGCCGGCGCGAAAGTCACGGTGTTCGAGGCCGGGCACACCCCGGGCGGACGCGCGCGGCGCGTCTTTCACGACGAATTCGATGCGCCGCTGGACAACGGCCAGCACCTCTTGTGCGGCGCCTACAAGGAAACCCTGGCGCTGATGCGCCGCGTGGGCCGCAACCCGGACGCCCTGCTGATGCGGCGCCCCTTGCGGCTTGCCAGCCTGGATGGGCGCTTTAACCTGTCCGCACCTCGCATTCCGGCGCCGCTGAACATGGCCCTGGCCGTGCTGCGTGCGCGCGGCCTTTCGTGGGGCGACCGGTTTGCGATGCTGCGCCTGATGCGCGGCTTGAAGACCATGTCCTGGACGCCGCCGCGCGACTGGACGGTGCTGCATCTCTTGCACTATCACGCGCAGTCCGACGTGCTGATCCGGCAGGTATGGGAACCGCTATGCCTGGCCGCGCTGAACACGCCGATCGCCACGGCGAGCGCCGTGCTGTTCGCCCGGGTGCTGCGCGACAGCCTGGCCGGCGCGCGCGAGGACAGCGATCTGCTTCTGCCCTGCACCGACCTGTCGGCGCTGTGGCCGGACGCTGCCGCCCGCCAGGTCACCATGCGATATGGCAGCACGGTGCGCCAGCTGCATCCGTCAGCCGATGGCATCGACATCAACCAGGAACGCTTTGACGCCGCCGTGCTGGCCGTGCCGCCCACCTTCGCCGCGCGGCTGCTGGACGGCCCGCTGCGCAAGGCCGGCGCCACCGGGCTGCTCGATGCGCTCAAGGCCTTCGATTACCTGCCCATCGCGACGCTGAACATCCGCCTGGCAAGCCCGTGGCGCTTGCCCGAGCCGATGATGATGCTGCGCGAGGACGCGGCCCGCGGTCATGCCGGCCAGTGGGTGTTCGACCGCGCCCAGCTTGCCGGCGACACCAAGGCCGGCGAACTGGCGCTCGTGGCCAGCGCCGCGGTCGGCTTGGGCGAACGCAACCGGCGGCAGGTGATCGAAGCCCTGATCGACCAGGTGGCCGAACAGGCCGCCGCACATCCGCTCAGGCTGCCGCCGATGCCGGACGTGTCGGCCGCCGAACTCTTCATTGAAAAGCGCGCGACGTTCGCCGCGGTGCCAGGACTTATCCGCCCGCTGAACTCCACGCCGTGGCCCACGCTGGCGCTGGCCGGCGACTGGACCGACACGGGCTACCCCGGGGTGCTGGAAGGCGCCGTGCGCAGCGGCTTGCTGGCTGCCCGCGTGCTCAACCCCCGCGCGGACTGAAAAGGCCGGGCGAATCGTGCGTCGCCCTTGCCTTGAAAGGGCCGGTCAGCCGGCCTGCTAGTCGAACAGATCGGCTTGGCGCGGGTCCGCCGGGGCCAGCTCATAGCCGATCTGCGCGGCGACCTCGCGCAGGATGTTCTGCGCAAGATTGAAGGCGGTATTGGCCGCCGGCACGCCTGCATAGATGGCGTTCTGCAGCAGCACTTCCTTGAGCTCGTCGGGCGTCAGGCGCGAGGCATCCTGCGCCGTCAGCGCGGCGCGCACGTGCAGCTCGAATTCTTCCCAGCGGCCCAGCGACAACGTCACCGCCAGCACCATCATGCGGCGCGCCTTGTGCGGCAGGCCGGGGCGGCTCCAGATGTCGTGCCAGGCGTAGCGCGTGATCATGTTCTGGTAGTCGGCGGTGAACGTGGTGGCGCGATCGAGCGATCGCTGCACCCATTCATCGCCCAGCACGGCGCGGCGGTTCGCCAGGCCGCGTTCGAAATCGTCTTGCCGGCTCATCAGGTCAATCTCCATTCGGATCGGGGGCTGGCGCGTGCAAACGATGCCGCGCCCGCCCCCGGAGGATCAATTCACCTGGATGTTATTGGTTTTCACGACCTCGGCCCAGCGGGTCTGTTCCGCGTCGACAAACTTGGCGAAGTCCGCGGCGCTGCTGCCGACCGGCGTCAGGCCCAGCTTGGCGAGCTTCTCGCGGGTATCGGGACGAGTCAGCGCCTTTTGCACGAGTTCCTGCAGCTTGGCCACCACTTCCGGGCTGGTGCCGGCCGGCAGGAAGAAGCCATTCCACTCGACCACGTTGAAGTTCTTGATGCCGGCTTCGCCGACCGTTGCCACATTGGGCAGTTCGGGCATGCGCTTGTCCGACGAGACCGCCAGCGCCTTCAACTTGCCGCCGCTGACGTAGTTCAGGCTGGACGCGGCGTTGGCGAAGTAGACGTCGACCTGACCGCCCATGACGTCCACGATGGCCGGTGCGCCGCCCTTGTAGGGCACGTGCACCATATCCAGGCCCGCATCCTTCTTGAGCAGCTCGGCGGCCATCTGCGCAAGGCTGCCCGGTCCATAGGACGCGAACGTCAGACGGCCGGGCTTGGCGCGCGCGGCATCAATGAAGTCCTGCAGGTTGTTGAAACTGGAGCCCGGCGCGGCCACCAGGATGTTGGGCACGCTGATGGCCTGCGAAACCGGAATGAAGTCCTTCTTGGCGTCGTAGGGCAGCTTGCGCAGCACCGGATTGATCGCGAAGGACGACGCGTCGAACAGCACCGTGTAGCCGTCGGGTTTGGCCCGCGCCACGAACGCCGCGCCGATGGAACCGCTGGCGCCGCCCTTATTCTCGATCACCACGCTCTGGCCGGCGACCTCGCCCATGCCTTGCGCGATGATGCGCGCGGCGTTGTCGGCGCCGCCACCTGCGGAATACGGCACCACCACGGTGATGGGCTGCTCCGGATAACCGGCGGCGTTGGCGGTGCCAAACGTGGCGCCAAATGCGGTGGCCAGGCCGATGGCGGCTGCCAGCGGGCGAATGGCGGCCAGGGCCGTGCGGCGGGTTTTCTTCATGTGTGCTCCTCGGATCTCCCCTGCGGGGATGTTCAATCGTTCAAGGGTCGTGGCGCGATCCGTCGTCAGACGGTCGCGATGGGGTTGACCGGCGCGCCCACCAGACCGGGCACATACATGGGCGCCGCGGTCAGGAAGAAGGCATGCCGGCCGTGCTGGCGCAACCATTGCGCCAGCGGGGTCAGGTGCCAGAGCTCGCCCAAGGGCAGGCCCAGCTTGAAAAGACATTGTTCGTGCAGGGGCAGCAGCGCCCCCTTGCCCGCGTCCAGGTGATGGTTGCGCAGCTCGACCGCGTGGTTGTCGGCGGCAATGGCCGCGATGCGGCTGTCCTTGATCCACGCCAGCAGGTCCGCATCCGCGCCGTCCAGCACGCAGCAGCTCGTCTTTAGCCGCTCCTGCTCGTCATCGCCCAGCGTCAATGCCAGGTCGGCCAGGCCGGTATGCAAGCACAGCACATCGCCGGGCCGGACCTCGACGCCATCGGCGCGCATCACGTCCATCAGTTCGCGGTGGGATACCTTGCGCTGCGCATCGCCAAAATGCGCGCGCAGGTCCACCATGACGCCGCGCCCCTGGATGCCGTGGCGCGCCATCGGCGCAATCGACAGGTCGCGCGTGCCGGTAAAGCCTTCGGCGGCGGGCTCGCTGACCGCGAAGCCGTTGTAGCCGGTGGGCTGCGGCTGGCCCGTGCCGTGCGCGTCATACATGGAACCCACGTGGCCCAGCGCGTCCCATTGCGTGGAATATTGCGGCGACAGCGTGACGCGGTCATCGCTGATGACGTCGGTGGCGCCCGGCACATCGCGATCCAGCGGATAGCGGTAGACCGGCACGCCGTTTTTCTCGGCCGGCTGGATCACCGGCCCCTTGCGGCGCGGATTGAGCACCGGCGCGCGCGGCACGGTCAGCGGCAGGCTCAGCGAGAACGACACGCCCGTGCGGATCTCGGCGACGGCGGCCAGGCGCGCCTGGCTGTCCAGATGGTTCAGCGTGCCCAGCTGGTCTTCGCTGCCAAAATCGCCCCAGTTCGATCCATCCGGACGGCGCAGATACCGTTGCGCTGCATTCATGATTTGTGTCTCCTCGCCCTTTTCGCCGGACGATGCCTGTCTTTGTTTGTTACGGCTTATTGCACCACGGAGGCGTGCAGCAAGTGGTCGATTTCGTCCGCGGTGTATCCCAGGGCGGACAGAATTGTGCGGCTGTGCTCGCCCAACGCCGGCGCGGCGCGTCGGGCGGCGTCTTGTCCGGCTTCATGGGCGGCTGCTTGCGCGCCATCCTGCACGGCGCCGCCGAAGTGCGCCCATTGCGCCAGCCCGAGATAGTTGCCCGCCTGCTCGCTGCGATAGGGGCGCATGAATCCCATCGCCTCCACCTGCGGGTGGTCGAACATATCTTCAACGGGCCGGACCTCCGCGCAGGGAACGCTCTGGCCAAAGCGCTCAGCCCATTCGCGTGCCGACGCCCGCGCCAAGGCCTGGCGCACCAGCGGCACCAGCACCGCGGCTTGCGCGGCGCGCTTTTTCACCGTGTCGTAATCGGGATGGTCGGCCAGATCGGGCAGGTCCAGATGGCCGCACAGCGCGCGCCAGAAGTGCGGCGTATTGGCCGAGATGTAGAGATGGCCTTCGCGCGTGGGATGGATGCCCGTGATCCCGCCCGAGCGCATGTCGCGTTCGATGTGGCGCGGTTCGCCCTCGGCCCACACCAGACGGGCCGATTGCATCGCCAGCGCGCTGCCCAGCAGCGACACTTCGATGGCCTGACCCCGCCCGGTTTTCTCGCGCTGATAGAGCGCGGCGGACACACTATTGGAGATCAGCGCGGCGCCGTAGTAGTCGACCACCGATCCGTACAGCACTTCCGGCGGGCCGTCAGGCTTGGCTTGCGCCGCGCACATCCCCGTCATGGACTGCAGCACCTGGTCGTAGCCGGCGTGGCGCGCCATCGGACCGGCCGCGCCATAGCCCGTCATCGCGCAGTAGATCAGGCGCGGGTTGATGGCGGCCAGCGTCGCGAAGTCGATGCGCAGACGTTCCGGAACGCCGGGCCGGAAGTTATGGACGAGCACGTCGGCCTCGCGCACCAGCCTGACCAGCACCTCGTAGCCTGCCGGGTCCTTCAGGTTCAGGCACAGGCCGCGCTTGTTGCGGTTGATGCCCAGAAACGCCCGGCTCTCGGCCGGCAGCGTCGACGGGTACTTGCGCAGATTGTCGCCTTCGGGCGGCTCGACCTTGATGACGTCCGCGCCCATGTCGCCCAGCAGCGCGCAACCGTAGGGGCCCGCGATGTAGGCGCTCAAATCCAGGACCTTGACGCCGGCCAGCGGCAGTTGACCCGGGGTTTCAAATTCCATCATGCAATTCATCCGATAAATGGCTCGGCCGCGCGTCGCGCAGACCGGTTCAGGCGGCCCGCCCGGCCGCCAGCAACACGTCGCGGGCGCGGCGCACGAAAGGCGCGTCGATCATCTTTCCGTCCAGCAGAAAGGCACCCACGCCCGCCTGGGCCTCGCTCGCCGCAACGATGCGTTCGGCCGCGCCGATCTCTTCGGCGCTGAAGCCGAACACCTCGTTGGCGATGGCGACCTGGCTGGGATGCACGCAGGATTTGCCCAGGAAACCGAGGGATCGCGCCAGTTGCGCCTCGGCGCGAAAGCCTTCGCCATCGCGCACCCGGGCGTAGGCGGCGTCCATGGCGTACTTGCCCGCGCAGCCGGCGCCAAGGCGCAACGCCAGCATCACCGCGCGCAGCGTTTCGGGCTGGTAGCGGTCGATGCCCAACGGTTCGAACAGATCGGCCAGCCCCAGTTGCAGACCGGCAACGCGCGGATGCGCCGCTGCCAACTCGGCCGCACGCGCCAGCGCCTGCGGCGTTTCCACGGTGACCAGCAATTCGCCCTCGAAGCCGGCCTGCGCGGCGCGCGCAGCGGCCTCGCGGAGCGCATCGGCGGACTCGACCTTGGGCAGATTCACCATGTCGATCGGCAAGCCGCCCAGTGCATCCACGTCTTCGGGGAAATACGACGTGTCCGCCGCATTGACGCGGACGATAATTTTCTTGGGATGTTCCGATTGCGCCGCCCGGAAGGCCGGCGAGGCCAGCCAGTCGGCCAGCGCTTGGCGCGCCGCCGGCTTGCGCGAGGGCGCGACGGCGTCTTCCAGATCGAAAGACAGCGCATCTGCTTCGCTGGCCAGGGCTTTGTCGAATAGTTCCGGGCGCGACGCCGGCACAAAAAGCTTGCTTCTCATTGTGGTCTCCTGGGCGCATTGTGATCGCGCGGGCGCTTGCCAGGGGAAAGCGGGCATACGATAAAAAGATAGAATTCCTATCATCATGAATACCGACTTCCTGCACACGCTATCCGCCGTCGCCCAGCACGGCTCCATGGCCGAAGCCGCGCGCCGCCTTGGCTTGACGCACGGCGCCGTGGCGCAGCAGGTGCGCAAGCTGGAACAGGAGCTGGGGGTGCCGCTGGTCGCGCGCGCCGGGCGCACCGTGCACCTGACAGCCAAGGCGATCGAGCTGATCGGACCGATGCGCGAGGTCCTGGAGCGGATCGAAAAGATCCGGTATCTGGCGCGGTCCGGCGAGATGATGGGCGAGCTTCGGCTGGGCGCCGGCAACACGGCGCTGAACTCCATGGTGCCGGCCATTCTGGAACACCTGGTCGGACGCCACCCGCTCATCAGCGTGGAGATCCAGCCCGGGCATTCCGCCCGCTTCTATCCGGCCATCGAAAGCGGCGAGCTGGACGCCGCCATCGCGCTGGAGGCCCCCTACCCCCTGTCCAAGAGCCTGGGCTGGCAATTGCTGCGCGAAGAACCCTATGTGCTGGCGGCCGCCCCGCGCCATGCCGGGCGGCACCCGCACAGCCTGCTGACCGCGGAGCCGTTCATCCGCTACCAGCGCAGCGACTGGAGCGGACGCCATGTCGATGACTATCTGCGCCGCGTCGGCATCACGCCGCGCGACCGGTTCGAGCTGAACGCGATCGAATCGATCGCGGTCATGGTGAGCCGGGATCTTGGCGTGGCGATCCTGCCCCAATCCACCAATGGCACGATCGAACGGCTGGGCCTTTTGGCGCTGCCGCTGCCCGAGCACTGCGAGCCGCGCCGCTTTGGCCTGATCTGGTCGCGCGTGTCGCCGCGCCTGGCGCTGATCCAGGCTTTCCGGGACATTGCCATCATGGAATACGCCAAGGCGCCAGGAACGGGCAACGCGGCAACGCGGCAGCAATGACGCAGGTAGGGCAAACGCGCTGGCGCGCCTCGGGCAGTCTTCCTATACTTGTATTGTCCTCAATACAACATATCAGGAGACAACTCATGCCGGGACTGCATCGAATCGCCGCGGGCTGCGCGCTATTGGCCGCATGCGCCATGCCGCTAGCCCCCGCCCTTGCCCAGAACGACGCCATCAGGCTGGTGGTGGGCGCGCCGCCGGGCGGCACCACCGACACCGTGGCGCGCAGCATCGCGCAGCACATGGCGCTGGACCTGAAACGCCCCGTGGTGGTCGAAAACAAACCGGGCGCAGGCGGCAACATCGCCGCGGACTACGTGGCCAAGAGCAATCCCGACGGGAACACCTTGCTGGTCACGTTCACCAGCTTCTCCATCAACGCGACGCTCTACCGGAACCTGCCCTTCGACCCCGAGGCCGATTTCACGCCCATCAGCATGCTGGCCAACGTGCCCAGCGTGCTGGTCGTGCGCAAGGACTTCCCGGCGCGCACCATGCCGGAGTTCGTCACGCTGGTGAAGGCTAGCCCCGGCAAGTACACGATGGCGCTGGGCGCGATCGGATCCTCTCTGCACATGGCCGGCGAGCGCATGAAGATGATGGCGGGCCTGGACATCCTGAACGTGCCGTACAAGGGCACAGCGCCCGCCATCACCGACCTCTTGGGCGGGCAAGTGGACATGATGTTCGCCAGTTCGCTCAATGCGCTGCCGCACATCAAGAGCGGCGCATTGCGCGCGTTGGGGGTATCCAGCCCGAAGCCGCTGCCGCAGTTTCCCGGCGTGCCGCCCATCGGCGATACCATCACGGGTTTCGAATCGAACGCGTGGTTCGCGCTCTTCGGTCCCGCGAAGCTCCCGGCCGACAAGCTGGCGGCGCTGAACGCGGCCGCGCGCAAGGCCGTCGATACGCCGTCGTTCCGCAAACTGCTTGAAGGCGAGGCCGCCACCGCCGTGAGCAGCAGCCCGCAGGAACTGAACGAATTCGTGCGCCAGGACATCGCGCGCTACGCCGAGATCGTCAAGTTCACCGGCGCGACCGTCGACTGAACCCCAACCAGGAGCCCCATCGTGCCCGCCAGCCCCTTGCCGCTTTATCACAAGGTCTATCTGCTGCTGAAGCAACGGCTGGAAGCGGGCGGATTCGCCACGGACAGCGCCATGCCGGGCGAAAACGCGCTGGCCGCCGAGTTCGGCGTGTCGCGCCTGACGATCCGGCGCTCGCTCGACGCGCTGGCGTCCGATGGCCTGATCGAGCGGCGCCAGGGGCGCGGCACCTTTGCCGTCGCGCCCGCCACGTTTGGGGCGCCGCAGCACGGCGCGGGCATCGACGCGCTGATGGCACACCTGGCCCGCATGGGCATGCACACCCAGGTGCGCCTTTTGGAACTGGACACCGCGCCGGCCACGCCGCTGGTGGCCGCGCGCCTGGAACTGCCGCCGGGCGCGCTTGTGCAGCGCGCCGTGCGCGTGCGCAGCCACGAAGGACAGCCGTTCTCGTACCTGACCACGTTCGTGCCGGACGACATCGGCCGGCGCATCCGCCGCAAGGACCTGGGCGCCAAACCCCTGCTCGCCATCTTCCGCGATCTGGGCGTGCACGTGGCGCGGGCCGAGCAATCGATTTCGGCCGTGCTGGCCGAGCCCGGCGTTGCCGAGCTTCTGGACGTGCCGGTGGGGTCGGCTTTGCTCAGCCTGCATCGCGTGGTGCGCGATGCGTCCGGCCGGCCGGTGGAATGGCTGCATGCCCGCTATCGGCCGGACCGCTACGAATACCGCATGGACATGCAGGCGCACGACATGCCCGGCCAGCCCACGTGGCTACCCGCGCCCGTCACCACGCCCCCGGACGGCGCCTGAGCGCCGCAGGTGGTGCCGGCTAGCGCAGCAGGCTGACCGTGGCCAGACCCGCCGCCGTCAGCGCCAGCGACCCGGCCAGGCTGAATCCGGCGTAGCTCAGCGCGCTGACGTACGCCCCGCGTTCCAGCATCGCCACGGTTTCCGCCGAAAAGGTCGAGAACGTGGTCAGCCCGCCCATGAAACCCGTGATGGCCCCCAGCCGCACCCAGGCCGGCCATTCCGGGTGCCCGGCCACCAGCGCCAGCGCCACGCCCACCAGGTAGCCGCCCGCAAGATTCACCGCCATCGTGCCCCACGGCCAGGAGCCGGCATTGAGCCACAGGCCCATCAGCCAGCGGGCCCACGCGCCCAACATGGCGCCCAGGCCCACGGCCAGGAAATTCAGGGGAACCAGCGTTTGATAAGCGGACATGGAGTTCAGGCGATGCCGTGTTGTTTGAGACGCAGGGAAAAGACCAGCAGCAGTATGCCGAAGAACACGGCGTAGATGCCGATCACCCACACCAGCGCCAGCGCGCCGGCGCCCGGCTGCATGATCAGCATGGCGCCGAAGATCACCGACACCAGCCCGGCCAGGCCCAGCAGCCATTCGTTGCGGATGGCCTTGCGAAAGCGCACGGCGGCGATGATCTGGAACACGCCCGCCACGATCGCCCAGATGGCGATGATGTAGAGCAGGATCAGCGCGGTAAGGCCCGGCCACAGAAAGGTGACGATGCCGGCCGCCACGCCCAGCAGGCCCACGACGATCAGCGCCCACAACGGCTTGCCGTTGTCCCGGATGCGCAATCCCGCGATCAGCGCCAGCACGCCGTCTACCAGCGCAAAGGCGCCCCACACCAGCACCAGCGCCGACAAGGTGATGGCCGGCATGAACATGGCCATGAACCCGAACAGGATGGCGACGACGCCGCGAAGCGCCACCCACCCCCAATGACGACCGATTTGATCCACGACTTGCTGTTGCAGCATGACGACCTCCGGTGTTTGCAAAGGGTGGCCTATCTTAGCCCCGCCGGGCAGCGCGCGCACCCGGCGGCCCGCATTCAGCTGTTGTTCAGACTCGGCGCGGCGCGCGTTTCCGGCCGAAATCGATTGAAATTTTCGCGAGCGCAAACGCCGGGCTTTTTTAAGAGTAATTCTCATTAAATGTTAGAATCCGCCCGCTTCCCGCCTCATATTCCATGGACACCCAACCCGCTCCCCGACGCCGCGCCTACTGGCTCAAGACCCTGCATCAGTGGCACTGGATCAGCGCTGCGCTGTGCATGGTGGCGATGCTGCTCTTCGCAGTGACGGGGCTGACCCTGAACAACGCGTCGCACATCGAATCGAAGGCCGTGGTGACCAGCCGCGAGGTCCGCCTTCCCGACGCCCAGCTCCAGCAGCTTGCCGCCACGCCCACGCAAAAAAAGGCGCCCCTGCCCCCCGCCGTCGCCGCCTGGCTGGACGACGCGCTGGACGCCTCGACGGCCGGCAGGCCCGCCGAATGGTCCGCCGGCGAGGTCTATCTGTCGCTGCCCCGCGCGGGCGGCGATGCTTGGCTGTCCATCGACCGCGCGAGCGGCGACGTGGAATATGAGCGCACCGACCGCGGCTGGATCTCGTACCTGAACGACCTGCACAAGGGCCGCAACACGGGCCTTGCCTGGAGCTGGTTCCTGGACATCTTTGCCGTCGCCTGTCTGGTGTTTTCGCTCACCGGGCTGGTGCTGCTCAAGATGCACGCCGGCAACCGCAGCGCGACCTGGCCGATGGTGGGCCTGGGTCTCGTGATTCCGCTGGTGCTGGCGCTGCTTTTCATCCATTGATTCCATCGATACGCCCTGGAGATTTCCATGCGCAAGTTGCTGTTGCCGGCGCTGCTCGCCGGCCTGATCGCCCGAACGGCCCACGCGGCAGACATCGGCCTTTCCATCGAGGTGCCGCGTCTGGACGTGGCCGAATACCACCGCCCTTACGTGGCGATCTGGATCGAGAACCCCGACCAGAGCGTGGCGGCCGACCTGGCGGTCTGGTACGACGTGGCCAAGAAAAACAACGAAGGCACCGAATGGCTCAAGGACATGCGCCAGTGGTGGCGCCGCAGCGGCCGCAACCAGCAGTTCCCGGTGGACGGCGTCAGCGGCGCGACCAAGCCCGTGGGCAAGCACGCGCTGTCCTTTGATGCGGCCAGCAAGCCCCTGGCGCAGCTCAAGCCGGGACAGTACGCCGTGGTGGTCGAAGCCGCTCGCGAAGTGGGCGGCCGCGAACTGGTGCGCATCCCCTTCCAGTGGCCGCCGCAAAAGGCCGAGCAACTGGCCGCGCGCGGCGAACACGAACTGGGCGCCATCGCGCTCGACCTCAAACCCTGACCCCGTCCTAAAGGAACGCAACGATGAAAACCGCCGCCAAACTGGCCGCCGCGCTGGCGCTGTGCCTGCCCTTTGCCGCCCACGCGCATGACGTCTGGATCGTGCCGTCCTCCACCGTGCTGTCGGGCACCGATAGCTGGATCACCGTGGACGCCGCGGTCGGCAACGACAAGTTCTACTTCAATCACGCGCCGCTGCGCCTGGACGGCCTGACCGTGACCGCGCCGGACGGCAATGCCGCCGAAGCCGAGAACATCAACCGCGGCAAGCTGCGCAGCACCTTCGATCTGCAGCTCAAGCAGGCCGGCACCTACCGCGTGGCCGTGGTCAACGACGGCGTGTTCGCGCGCTGGAAGGAAGACGGCAAGAACAAGCGCTATTTCGGCAAGGCCGATGGACTGGCGCAGGCCGTTCCGGCCAAGGCCGATGAGCTTGAAGTGTCGCAAAGCCTGGGCCGCGTCGAAACCTTCGTGACCGCGGGCAAGCCGTCGCCAGTCAAGCCCGTGGGCCGCGGCCTGGAGCTGGCGCCGGTGACGCACCCCAACGACCTTTTCACGGACGAGGCCGCCACGTTCCAGATGCTGCTGGACGGCCAGCCCGCCGCGGACCTGGACGTGACCGTCGTGCCCGGCGGCAGCCGCTATCGCGACAAGGTCGGCGAGATCGCGGTCAAGACCGGCAAGGACGGCAAGTTCTCGATCAAGTGGCCGCAGCCCGGCCTGTACTGGATCGAAGCCGGCATGGAAGACGCCAAGGTCACCGTGCCGCAGGCCAAGAAGCGCCGCCTGTCGTACGCGGGCACCGTCGAAGTGCTGCAACCGTAAGGCAGCGGCGCGCGTGGCCAATGCCCCTTCCTATGCGCCGCGCGGCGCGGCGGCGCCCGCCGTTCGCATCGCCTATGGCGCGATGCCCGCGCGCCCGGCCGCATTGGCCGGCGCCACCATGGGCACCACGTGGTCCGCGCGCATGGCGTTGCCCGCGGGCGTGGCCGACGCGGCGGCGCGGCAGGCCATCCAGGCCGCGCTGGACGAAGTGGTCGCGCAGATGAGCACATGGGAGGCGGACTCCCACATCAGCCGCTACAACCGCGCCGCGCCTGGCTGGCAGACGCTGCCGGCCGAATTCTTCCATGTGCTGCGCCATGCGCTGATGCTGGCCCAAGACAGCGGCGGCGCCTACGATCCCACCGTGGGGCCGCTGGTCAATGCGTGGGGCTTCGGTCCGCACCAGCGCGCCTTCGAACCGCCCTCGCCCGCCGCCATCCAGGCGGCGCGCGGCCGCTGCGGCTGGCAACGTGTGCCGCTGGACGAAGACCGCGGCGCGGCGTGGCAGCCCGGCGGCGTGTATCTGGACCTGTCGTCCATCGCCAAGGGCTTCGGCGTGGACCGCGCGGCGATGGCGCTCGATGCCCTGGGCATCACCGATTACCTGGTCGAAGTCGGCGGCGAATTGCGCGCGCGCGGCAAACGCCCCGACGGACAGCCTTGGCGCGTGGCCATCGAGGTGCCCGACGCCAGCGACGACCATGCGCTGGCCTTGCCGCTTGAGAACTGCAGCATCGCAACGTCCGGCGACTACCGGCGCCACGCGGGCGACGGCGATGCGCGCTACGCCCATACCATCGACCCGCGCACCGGCCGGCCGGTGCGCAATGCGGTGGCGTCCGTGACGGTGCTGCATCCTGTCTGCATGCAGGCCGACGCGCTGGCCACCGTGCTGACGGTGCTGGGCGACACCGACGGGCTGGCCTACGCGCGCCGCCATGGTCTCGCGGCGCTTTTCATTCTGCGCGGGGATGACGCCTGGCGCGTCGTGGCCACGCCGCAGTTCGAGGCTCTGGCCCTTGCGCCCTGAATGCTGATGCCTCATACCCGGTTGATTGCAGCGGCGTGCGTGGTGCTGGCTTGGCTACTGCTGTGCCTGTGGGCCTGGCGGCGCGCCCGCCGCCAAGACGCGCAACATGCGCTGGCGCTGCAGGCCCTTGGCGCCCCCGCGCCCGAAGACGCCCTGCTGGTCGCCTATGCCAGCCAGACCGGCTATGCCGAGTCCCTGGCCACGCAGACCGCGGAATCGCTGCGCGCCGGCGGCCTGACCGTGCGCGTCGCCTCGCTGGACCAATTGGATATTGCACGGCTGGCGGCGTACCGGCGCATGCTGTTTGTCGTCAGCACGTACGGCGAAGGCGATCCGCCCGACGCCGCGGCGGCCTTTGCCGGCATGATGCAAGCCACGCCGCACGGCGCCGCGCTGGCGGGCGCGCATTACGCCGTGCTGGCGCTGGGCGACAGTGAATACGCGCAGTTCTGCGGTTTCGGCCACCGTCTGGACGACTGGCTGCACGCGCACGGCGCGGCGCCGCTCTTCGACCTGGTCGAGGTGGACAACGACGACGCGGCCGCGCTGCGTCATTGGCAGCATCACCTGGGCTTGCTGGCGGGCCGCAGCGACCTGCCCGACTGGGAAGCGCCGGTCTACGACACCTGGCGCCTGGCCGGCCGGACGTTGCTCAATCCCGATAGCCGGGGCGGCCCCTGCTACCTGCTGACGCTGACGCCGCCTGCCGGCAGCCCCGCGGCATGGCAGGCGGGCGACATCGCCGAGATCGGCCCCCGGCGCGAACGCGGCGGCGAATTGCAGGCGCATCGCGAATACTCCATCGCTTCGTTGCCCGCTGACGGCGCCATCGAACTGCTGGTGCGCCAGATGCGCGGCGCGGACGGCACGCTGGGGCTGGGCAGCGGTTGGCTCACGCACATTGCGCAGCCCGGCGACGACATCGCGCTGCGCGTGCGCGCCAACCGCAATTTCCATCCGGCCGAGGACGGCCGCCCGCTGATCCTGATTGGCAATGGCACGGGCCTGGCCGGCCTGCGCGCGCTCATCAAGGCGCGCCGCGCGGCCGGCCACCTTCGCAATTGGCTGGTTTTTGGCGAGCGCAATGCCGCCTACGACCGGTTCTGCGGCGACGAAATCGACGCGTGGCGGCAAGACGGCACGTTGGCGCGCGTGGATTGGGTGTTTTCGCGCGACCAGGCCGAACGCCGCTACGTGCAGCATTGCCTGCGCGAACAGGCCGGCGCCCTGCGCGACTGGGTGAACGCAGGGGCCGCCGTGTACGTCTGCGGCAGCCTGCAAGGCATGGCGGGCGGCGTGGATGCCGCGCTGCGCGAGATCCTTGGCGAGGACCGCCTGCAGGCGCTGCAGCATGCCGGGGACTACCGGCGCGACGTGTACTGAACGCGCGCCGGGTTGCCCGGACCGGTTACTGCAGCTTGATCTGCGCGCGGTCGATCACCGTCTTCCAGCGATCGCGTTCGGTGCTGATCTGCTCGCCAAACTGCGCCGGCGTATTGCCCAGCGGAAACGCGCCCGTCTCTTCCATCTTTGCGGCGGTCGCCGGGTCGCGCACCGCGCGGGCAAAGGCATCGGCCAGCTTGTCGCGCACGTCGGCCGGCATGTTGGCCGGACCCACCACGCCGTACCACGCCGTCACGTCGTAATCCTTGTAGCCCTGCTCGGCAAAGGTCGGCACGTCCGGCAGGCGCGGGTTGCGCGCCGTGCCGGTGATCGCCAGCGCCTTAAGGTGATTGCTCTTGACGTAGGGCAGCGACGACGGGAAATTGTCGAAGATCACCGGCACCACGCCGCCCACCGTGTCGGTCAGCGCAGGCGCCGAACCGCGGTACGAAATGCTGTTCATCTTGCCGCCGATGATCTGCAGGAACCAGATCATGCCCAGGTCGTTCACGCCGCCCGCGCCCGCATTGGCGTAGCCGTCCTTGCCGGGATTGGCGCGCACGTGAGTCACGAATTCGGCCAGCGTCTTGGCCGGAAAATTCGGATTCACGCTGAGGATGTTGGGGCTGGTCACCAGGTTGCTGATGGGCGTGAAGTCCTTGACCGGGTCATAGGCCAGGTTGGGAAACAGGTGCGGCGCCGTGCCGTGCGTGCTGACGGTGGCCAGCCCCACGGTGTAGCCGTCCGGCTTGGCGCGCGCCGTGGCGGTCATGCCGATGGTGCCGGACGCGCCGGTGCGGTTTTCGACCACGATCTGCTGGCCCAGGATCTCGCCCGCCTTGGCGGCGGCCACGCGGCCGACGATATCCGTGGGGCCGCCGGCCGGGAACGGCACGATCAGGGTGATCGGACGATCGGGAAAGGCAGCGTGGGCGGCCGGCAGCGCGGCGGCCAGCGCCAGGGCGGCGCAAGTCTTGCGGAACATGATGGTGGATCTCCTGGAACGGCTGTTGTTATGAAAGGGGTTGCGCCGCGGCCGGATCGCGGCGAAGGATGCGGCCGGGCCGCGGCATGTTCGCCGCGGCCGGATATACAGGGGTGCCATTGACCAGCACATGCGCCACGCCATCGGACGCAAGCGTGGGCGCTTCCCACGTGGCGCGGTCGATCACCGTCTCGGCATCGAACACCACGATGTCGGCCCACGCGCCCACGGCGATCCGGCCGCGGTCCGTCAGGCCGAAAACGCGGGCGGGCAATGCGGTCATCTTGGCCACGGCCGCCTCCAGCGTCACCAGACGGGCCTCGCGCACATACCTGCCCAGGACGCGCGTGAAGCTGCCCCACAGCCGGGGATGCGGATGCGCGTCGTTCGGCAGCCCGTCGGAGCCCACCATGCAGCACTCGTGCTGGAAGATGCGGCGCACTTCGTTCTCGTCCATTGCGAAATAGATCGCGCCCGCCGGGCACAAGCGTTCGGCCGCCGTCGTCTTGTCGCACCCCCAGCGCGCCGCGATATCGCTCAGATATTCGCCATTGCACTCGGGATGCGGGGTCGACCAGGTGATGCGAATGTCGTCGATGGTGTCGGCGCGCTCGGGGATCAGGATGGTCGAGCTGCCGGGATACGGGTAGATGTCCAGCGCCACGTCCACGCCTTCGGCGCGGGCGCGGTCGATGTTGGCAAGCGTGGCGGCGCTTTTGCCCCAATTGCGCGGCATCATGCACTTGTGATGCGACAGCACGGTGGCGCAGCCGGTGTTGCGGCCGATGCTCAGCACCTCGTCCACGGCGGCCTCGACCGCATCGCCTTCGTTGCGGATATGGCTGGTGTGCATCGCGCCCCGTACCGCCGCCACGCGCGCCAGACCTTCCAGTTCGGACGGTTGCGCCACGCCCCCTGGCTGATAGGCCAGGCCGGTGCTGAAGCCCACCGCGCCGGCGTCCAGCGCGTCGGCCAGCATGCGCTGCATGAATTCCTGTTCGGCGGGGGTCGGTTGCGCCGCCGGGTCACGCATCGCCGCAAGGCGCAGGTTCGCGTGCCCCACCAGCGCGGCCACATTGATCACCGGCTGGCGCTCGCGCAATTCGTCGAAGTAGGCCTGCATGCTGGCAAAGAGCGGCGTCTCGCCCAGCAGCGCCAGCGCGGCCGCGGTATTGCCCGGCAGCGGTGCGGGCGCGCCGCTTACGCCACAGTTGCCCACCACCACCGACGTGACGCCCTGGCTGGTTTTCCAGGCAAGGTCCGGCTTTTCCACGAACATCAGATCGTCATGACCATGCACGTCGATGAAGCCGGGCGCCACGATCTTGCCGGCAGCGTCCACGCGCCGGGCGGCCTTGACTGCCGACAGGTCGCCAATGGCCGCGATGCGTTCACCCGCCACGCCCACGTCGGCGCGCTGGCGCGGACCGCCCAGCCCGTCGATGAGCCAGCCGCCTTCGATGATCAGATCCAGAGTGCCCTGCATGGTGTTCCTGCCTTGATGAAGGCCCTAGTATCGTCGGCGCGATCAATCTGGAAAAATTGTTTTTATTGATCCATCTATCGCGTTTTGAAATGCATCGTCTGCCCAAGCACGTCACGTTGAAGCACCTGACCGCGTTCGTCGCGGTGGCGCAGGAATCCAGTTTCACGCACGCCGCAAAGCGCCTGTTCCAGACCCAGTCGTCCGTCACCAGCCTGGTGCGCCAGCTTGAGGACGCGCTTGGCACGCAGCTCTTCGCGCGCACCAGCCGGCGCGTGCTGCTGACCCCGGCCGGCGAGGAATTCCTGCCACGCGTCATGCGGCTGCTGGCCGATTTTGACGGCGTGATCGAGGACGTGGTGCGCTTTGGCGCGCTGGAACGCGGGCGGGTAGGCGTGGCGGCGGCGCCGTCCGCCATCACGCAACTCATCGCACCGGCGGCCGCCGTGTTCGCCGCGCAATATCCGGCGGTGCGCGTGTATCTCAGCGACGACAACTCCGGCCGCATCCAGCGCAAGGTGGCCGCGCGCGAGGTCGATTTTGGCCTGACCAGCCGCTGGGCCGACGCCCCCGGCCTGCAGTTCGACGCCTTGCTGGAGGACCGCTTTGGCGTGCTCTACCGGCAGGACGACGCCAGTCTGCACCCGGGCCGCGACGGCGCGATGCGCTGGTCCGATCTGGCCGGCCGCAAGCTGGTGGGCGTGGTGGATGAAACAGGGATCATGGCGCTGCTGCGCGCCCGCGCGGACCTGCCGATCGAGGCCGCGGCGCCGTTCTACGAAGCGTCCAGCACCACGTCGCAGGCGGCGCTGGTCAAAGCGGGAATGGGGGTGGCGCTGCTGCCGGCACTGGCTGCGCAGCGCGTGATGGAGCCGGGCCTGGCCTATGCACTGCTGGCGCGCCCGACCGTGGTGCGCACGCTGTGCATCATCCGCAACAAGGACTACCCGCTCAGCCCGGCGGCACAGGCATTGATCGCGGCCATCCACGACTACCTGCGAACGGCTCAGCTACCTCCAGGCTGCCGCCGACTATCCGCGGGGCGGCAGAAGCACTAATCGAGCCAATGGGTGTCTGACACCCTCACTTCCCGCGCAGCTTTTCCTCCAGCGCAGCCAATCCCGCCGCGAACACTTTCTGTCCCACGGCCTCGGCCACATCGCTGAGCCGCGCGCCTTCCACGCGGAAGTCTGCCCACCACTGCACTAGCGTGCCGCCCCCCTCGGTGACGGGATGCAGCGATATGCCCGCGACGTAGTCGCGCATGGGCAGGTCGGTTTCGATGATCGAGTACCGCAGTGCGGTATTGGGATCGTCCAGCATCAGCAGCTGTTCGCGCACGAAGCCGGACGGCTTGAGCGTCAGGTGCCGCACCGAGCCCACGGCGTCGTGGCGGCCGCCCTCTTCCAGGCGGCTTTGCGCCACGCCGGGATGCCAGCCCCCCAGACCATTGAAGTCGCGGAACAACGGCCAGACCCTGTCCAGCGGCGCGTTGACGATGGCGGTGATGTGTACGGTGTGCGGCATACGGGCTCCGGCGGACGCGATGCGCGTCGAATGAGGGGGAAACTGCGGCAATGCGGATCAGAAGGTCAGGTTCTTGAATTCACGCGTGGCGGCCGTCAGGGCCTGTTCGGTCGGCAGACGCTCCATCGAGCTGGCGCCGTAGAAGCCGTGGCAATGCTTGCAGGCGCGCAGCACGTACGCCGCATCCTCGGGCATTGCAATCGGACCGCCATGGCAAAGCACGATGATATCCGGGCGCACGGCCAGCGCGGCCTCGGCGATACGGTCGATGGCGCCCACGCAATCGTCCAGAGTCAGGGCAGTCTCGGCGCCGATGGACCCGCCGGTGGTCAAGCCCATGTGCGCCACGATGATGTCCGCGCCCGCGCGGGCCATGGCCACGGCGTCGTCCTCGTTAAAGACATACGGCGTCGTCAGCATTCCCTTCTGGTGCGCCAGGCGGATCATGTCCACTTCCAGCGCGTACCCCATGCCCGTCTCTTCAAGATTGGCGCGGAAGTTGCCGTCGATGAGGCCGACGGTGGGAAAGTTCTGCACGCCGGCAAAGCCCTGGCGCTTCAGGTCGTCCAGGAAGACATCGAAATCGCAGAAGGGGTCGGTGCCGTTCACGCCGGCCAGAACCGGCGTCTTTTTGACCACCGGCAGCACTTCGCGGCCCATGTCCACGACGATCTCATTGGCGTTGCCGTAGGCCAGGAGGCCCGCGAGCGAGCCGCGGCCGGCCATGCGGTAGCGGCCCGAGTTGTAGATCACGATAAGGTCGATGCCGCCCGCTTCCTCGCATTTGGCCGACAGCCCGGTGCCCGCGCCCCCGCCCACGATGGGCGTGCGGGCGCGCACCATGGCGCGAAACTTGTCCAGCAGTTCGTGACGGTCAAAACGCGGCATGGCGGCAATCCTTAATGTGCGGCAATTTCAAGAAAGTGGTCGACCGCCGTTTTCGCGAACAGCGGATCGTTGATGTGGCAAGGCACGCGGATCAGCCGGCGGTCTGCCGTCTGCCGCAGGTTGGCTTCAAGCGCGGCAAACAGCGCGGCATCGGCCTCGGGGTCCCAGAACGCCTGGCCCGGCGCGTCCAGCGCGGACACGCCGCCCTCGGGGATCAGGAAACGCACCGGCCCGTCGCAGCGGTTCAGCCGGTCGGCAATCCATTCGCCCTGCCGGGTGTTTTCCTCGGCGGTCGTGCGCATCAGCGTGACCTGCGGGTTATGCGGGTAGAACAGCCGGCCGCGGTAGCGCTCGGGCACCGTGTCCATCGCGCCGAAATTGACCATGTCCAGCGCGCCGCACGACCCGACGTAGGGCGCGCCCGTGCGCGCGACGGCGCCGAAACGGTCTTGCGTGCACGCCAGCACGCCGCCGAACAGCAGGTCGCAGACTTCGGTGGTGGTCAGGTCCAGCACGCCCGCCAGCAGTCGGCTGTCCAGCAGCTTTTCCATCGACTGGCCGCCCGTGCCCGTGGCATGAAACACCAGGCAGTCGAACTGCGATTCCAGCAGCGGCGTGACCTGTTGCACGCAGGCGGTGGTGACGCCGAACATGGTGATGCCCACGGCGGGCCGGCCGTCGTCGGCGGCCGCATTCGCCGCCTGGCGGAACGCGCCGCCGATCGCCCCGGCCGCATTGGCCAGCACGCGGCGCGAGATTCGGTTCAGGCCCGCCACGTCGGTCACGGAATACATCATCGCGATGTCGGACGGTCCCACATAGGGCGCGACATTGCCCGAGGCCATCGTGGACACCATCACCTTGGGCGTGCCGATGGGCAGCGCGCGCATCGCGGGCGTGATGAGCGCGGTGCCGCCCGATCCGCCCAGGCCCAGCAGCGCGCCGATCTCGGCGTTGCCGGCCGCATAATGCTCGAACGCCAACGCCATGGCCTCGATGGCCGAGCCCCGGTCGCCGGTAAAGACCGCGCTGGCGCCCTCCGGATGGCTGCGCGCAATCTCCTGCGCCGAGACCGCGGCGGCGCTGGGCGCGCCCGAGGTCGAGACGTCCACCGACACCACGTCCAGCCCGTCGCGCCGGAGCAGATCCACCACGTATTCGGCCTCGCGGCCCTTGGTGTCGTAGGTCGCGGCCACAAACACCCGCTGCTTGGTATGCGTCATGACTCCTCCGCGGGCGGCTACACTCCGTGCGCGCCTCGATATGTGAGGCCAAAGGCCTGTAGAATCCAGAAATGAGACGAAAGAATCATACTGAGACACCTGTCTCACGTCAATCCGACTCCCCTGTCCGCAAGGGGCACGCGACCGCAGGCGGCGCCAAGCTGATCGCCCCGGCCAGCCCGCAGGCGGCCGCCAGTGGCGAACCGCCCCACGGGCCGCGCGCCCGGATGCGCAAGACGCTGCTCGAGGCCGCCCAGCAGTTGATGGCGCAAGGGGTCACGCCGTCCGTCGCCGAACTGGCCGAGCACGCCCGCGTTTCGCGCGCCACCGCCTACCGCTATTTCCCCAGCCAGAGCGCGCTGATCGCGGCCGTGGTGGACGAGAGCCTGGGCCCCATCCTCGCCTGGAATTCCGACGCGCCCGACGCCGCGGCCCGTGTCGACGAGCTGCTGCGATTCGCCTATCCGCGGCTGGAGGCCCACGAAGCGCCCTTGCGCGCCGCCATCCAGGTGTCGCTGCAACAGCACGCGCAAGCCAGCGCCGGCAAAGCCGACGCCGAGCCCCGGCTGGTGCGCGGCCATCGGGTCGACATCCTGAAGCGTGCCATCGCCCCGCTTGCCGCCGACCTGACGCCGGCACAACAGGAGCGCGTCGCGCAGGCGCTGTCGCTGGTGTACGGCACCGAGGTGTTCCTGGTGCTCAAGGACATCTGGAAACTCGACCTGCCCGGCGTCACCGACGTCGTGCGCTGGACCGCCAACGCCATCATCACCCAGGCCTTGGCCGAAGCCAAAGCCGGCAAGAAATAGACCGGCCCGGACAGCGGATCCTATCTACCTTCCGCGCGCCGCTGTCATTCCCACGTCATTCCCCGCCCGCATAGTGGCGCGCTTCGCGGCAGTGCGTGTTGCACGCCGCCATGACGTTGGAGTGTTGTAGATGCAGTTCGAAGTATCCCGCCTGCGGCGAGCCCTCATGCCTTTGTCGCTGGCTTGCGTGACCCTGTTGAGCGCTTGCGGCGGCAGCGATGACGATGACGAAGTCACCCCCGAACCGGCGCCTCCCGTCGTGACGGATCCCACGCCGCCCGCCGAGCAGCCCAAGCCGGTCGAGACCGGCGCGTGGTCCACGGGCGACCTGCACGTGCACACGTTCCAGTCGGACGACGCCCAGGTCAGCCTGGAAAGCGCGCTGGACCAGGCGTTCGACCGCTACAAGCTGGATTGGGCCGCGATCTCGAATCACCTGCGTCTGTCCGCGCGCGACCATACGGGCGTGAACCTGCCGGGCGGCTCGATCCCGTTTTCGCAAGGCATGGCGCAGTACGAGGTGCCCTTCATCAAGCAGGCGCAGGCCGCGGGGCGCTACGCCGGCAAGATCATCTTCTCGTCGTTCGAATGGGACATGCCCACGCACGACCACGTCAACATCGGCATTGGCTACAACGATCCGCAGTCGGCCAAGTCGCTGGAGGCGGTTGCCGAGTTCGAATACCTGTTCACCAACCGCGATCCGATCAAGTTCGACCCGCTGCTGGTCTCGCGCCTGTCCGGCCAGACGCGCGCCTACACCACGCACGCCGACGCGCTGGCCGCGCTGAAGTGGTTGCGCGACAAGCACCCCGACAGCTATATGCTGCTGAACCACCCCTCGCGTTACGCGGGCAAGTACACCATCGCCCAACTGCGCGAGATGAACGACCTGGCGCCCACCGTCTTCTTCGCCATCGAAGGCATGGTCGGCAACCAGATGGAGCCGGACCGCGGCGGTTACGCCACCGCGTACACCACGCCCTTCCTGCCCAACCGCACCTATGGCGGCACGGACTACCTGGTCGCGCACCTGGGCGGCACGTGGGACGCGCTGCTGGGCGAAGGCCGGCGCATCTGGAACGTGGCGGATTCGGACTATCACTTCCGCACGGCCTCGGGCCTGTACAGCAGCGGCTACGCGCCCGGCGAATACAGCAAGACGCACGTCTGGAAAGACGGTGACGACATGGCGGCGGTGGTGGCCGGCCTGAAGAGCGGCCGCATGTTCGGCGTCTTCGGCGACCTGATCGACGCGCTGGAGTTCCAGGCCAAGGGCTTGGCTGGCGCCGCGCACATGGGCGGCGAGCTGAAGGTGGCCAAGGGTGAAAAAGTGGAAGTCACCATCCGCTTTCGCAGCCCCGACAGCAACAACTACGAGTACCCGATCGAAAGCGGCAACCCGACCTACGTGAAGCCCACCGTGCATCACGTGGACCTCATCGTGGGCGACGTGACCGAACGCGCCCAGGCAGGCACGCCGGAATACGACGCCGACACCAATCCCACGACGCGCGTGCTGGCCCGCTTCACCAAGGCGGACTGGAAGGTGGACGACGAAGGCTACAACGTCATCACCACCACGATCACCGCCGACAAGAGCCAGTACCTGCGCCTGCGCGGCACCAACCTTGGCGTGGACGTGGCCGGCGAAACCGCTGCGGGCGAACCGCTGCCGGACGCCAAGATCGACCTGGCCGACAACGCGGCGCGCTTTAACGCGATCAACGCACGCAACTACAACGACCTGTGGTTCTATTCGAACCCGGTGTTCGTGACCGTCGAAAACTGATCTGATCGCCCCCCCTGCGCCGCCGATTTCGGCGGCGCAGCGCAGGCAAAAAAATGCCCGGCTCGCGCCGGGCATTTTTGTTGGTGCAGCAGGCTTACTGCAAGGTGCGGGTGAAGACGAACTTGCCGTCCTGCCAGTCGACCGGCACCACGTCGCGCGGGCCGAACCTGCCCTCCAGGATCAGGCGAGCCACCGGGTTCTCGATCTGCTGCTGGATCGCGCGCTTCAAGGGGCGCGCGCCAAACACCGGATCGAAGCCGGAGCGGGCCAGTTCCGCCAGCGCCGGTTCGGTCACTTCCAGCCGCATCTCCTGCTTTTCCAGGCGTTCGCCCAGGCGGCGAAGCTGGATGCGTGCGATGGACTCGATGTGCTGCGCTTCCAGGCCATGGAACACCACCACTTCGTCGATGCGGTTCAGGAATTCCGGCCGCAGCGTCTGCTTCAGCTCATCCCACACCACTTCCTTGACCACGTCGTACGGTTGGCCGGCCAGCGTCTGGATATGCTGCGAACCCAGGTTGGACGTCATCACGATGACGGTGTTGCGAAAGTCCACGGTGCGGCCCTGGCCATCGGTCAGGCGGCCGTCGTCCAGCACTTGCAGCAGCACGTTGAACACGTCCGGATGCGCCTTTTCGACTTCGTCCAGCAGCACCACGCTATAGGGCTTGCGCCGCACGGCCTCGGTCAGGTAGCCGCCCTCTTCGTAACCCACGTATCCCGGCGGCGCGCCGATCAGCCGCGCCACCGAATGCTTCTCCATGAACTCGCTCATGTCGATGCGGATCATGTGCTCTTCGGAGTCGAACAGGAACTCGGCCAGCGCCCGGGTCAGTTCGGTCTTGCCGACGCCGGTCGGCCCCAGGAAGAGGAACGACCCATACGGACGCGCCGGATCGGCCAGCCCGGCACGGGAGCGGCGGATGGCATCGGACACCAGGCGCACAGCCTCGTCCTGGCCCACCACGCGCTTGTGCAGGAACTCTTCCATGTGCAGCAGCTTTTCGCGTTCGCCCTGCATCATCTTAGACACCGGAATGCCGGTGGCGCGCGAGACGACTTCGGCGATTTCCTCGGCGCCGACGCGGGTGCGCAAAAGGCGCGGACGGGTTTCGTCGCCTTCAGCGTTTTCAGCGGCCTCGGCGGCGCCCACTTCGGCGGCCTTCAGGCGCGCCTCAAGGTCCGGCAGCTTGCCATACTGCAGCTCGGCCAGCTTGTCGAACTGGCCCTTGCGCTGCAATTCCGCCATCTCGGCGCGAACGTTGTCGATCTCTTCCTTGATGGCCTGCGTGCCCTGCACGGCGGCCTTCTCGGCCTTCCAGATCTCCTCGAAGTCGTTGTATTCGCGCTGCAGCTTTTGCAGCTCGTCCTCGATGACGCCCAGGCGGCGCTTGGACGC
Source organism: Achromobacter sp. Root170 (assembly GCF_001428165.1). Lineage (NCBI taxonomy): Bacteria > Pseudomonadati > Pseudomonadota > Betaproteobacteria > Burkholderiales > Alcaligenaceae > Achromobacter > Achromobacter sp. Root170. The sequence continues at coordinate 652,280 of NZ_LMHN01000015.1, read as the reverse complement.
GTCGTCCGTTTCCTTCTTGACGGCCTCGCGCTCGATCTTGAGCTGGATGATGCGGCGGTCCAGCTTATCCATCACTTCCGGCTTGGAGTCGATCTCCATGCGGATGCGCGCGCCGGCCTCGTCGATCAGGTCGATGGCCTTGTCGGGCAGGAAGCGGTCGGTGATGTAGCGATGCGACAGCTCGGCGGCCGCCACGATCGCGGGGTCGGTGATCTCGACGCCGTGGTGGATTTCATAGCGTTCCTGCAGACCGCGCAGGATGGCGATGGTGGACTCCACGTCGGGCTCGTCGACCAGCACCTTCTGGAAGCGCCGCTCCAGCGCCGCATCCTTTTCGATGTACTTGCGGTATTCGTCCAGCGTGGTCGCGCCAATGCAGTGCAGTTCGCCGCGCGCCAGCGCCGGCTTGAGCATGTTGCCCGCGTCCATCGCGCCTTCGGCCTTGCCCGCGCCCACCATGGTGTGCAGCTCGTCGATGAAGACAATGTTGCGGCCGTCGTCCTGGCCCAGCTCTTTCAGCACGGCCTTCAGGCGTTCTTCGAACTCGCCCCGGAACTTGGCGCCCGCCAGCAGCGCCGCCAGGTCCAGCGACAGCACGCGCTTGCCGCGCAGGGTCTCGGGCACCTCGTCGTTGACGATGCGCTGCGCCAGGCCTTCGACGATGGCGGTCTTGCCGACGCCGGGTTCGCCGATCAGCACGGGGTTGTTCTTGGTGCGGCGCTGCAGGATCTGGATGGTGCGGCGGATTTCGTCGTCTCGGCCGATGACCGGGTCGAGCTTGCCCTGGCGGGCGCGCTCGGTCAGGTCAAGCGTGTACTTGGACAGGGCTTCGCGGTTGGCCTCGCCTTCCGCGCCGGAGACGTTCTCGCCGCCGCGCACGGCGTCGATCGCGGCTTCAAGGGCCTTTTTCTGCAGGCCCGCCTCGCGCAGGATGCGGCCGGCCTCACCCTTGTCGTCGGCCAGCGCAAGCAGGAACAGTTCGCTGGCGATGTAGGTGTCGCCGCGGCGGGCGGCTTCCTTGTCGGTGCGCGTCAGCACGCCTTGCAGGTCGCGGCCCACCTGGACGTTGTCATCGCCCTGCACTTGCGGCAGGGACTTGAGCGCCGTCTCCAGGGCGGGGCCCAGACGATTTACCGCAACGCCCGCCCGCGCCAGCAGGCTGCCGGCGCCGCTGTCGGAATCCGACAACAGGGCGGACAGCACGTGGACGGGTTCGATATAGGGATGATCGTTGCGGGCGGCCAGACTTTGCGCGTCGGCCAGCGCTTGTTGGAACTTGGTCGTAAGTTTGTCGAATCGCATAATGGTCGTATTGGCTTGTGGGGAGCCTGACCGATACGTGCCGGCTGGCTCGATAACCTGAATATGTGGCCGGATGAGACAATTTCAACACCCGGCGCCCTTCATGGTCGTTTTCGACGTGCAGCAGCAAACCTAGCGATGAGCATATACGTTTTTGTGTACGGAACCCTACGGGCAGGCGAAATCAACGACCTCGCCCGGGCCGCCTCACGGCGCGGCCTGCCCCCGGCCAGCCATGTCGGCGCCGCCAGCGTGCCCGGCATGCTGGTCGATTTTGGCGACTGGCCCGGACTCATCCCCGTGGACGACGGCAGGCGGGTCCGCGGCGACGTCTTCCGGGTGGGCCCGGCGCTGCTCGCCCTGATGGACGAGATCGAGGAATACGAGCCCGGCAAGCCTTGCTGCTTCGTGCGCAGGACGGTCTGCGCCCGCCTTGAAGGCCCCGGCGAACCCCTATTGCTGCACTGCGAGTACTACCCGATCGACCCCGCGTGGCGGGCCACGGCGGTCGATATCGCCGGGGACGACTGGATCGTCCACCGAGTTTCCCGGACAACGCCGGACGACCGGAAGGCCCCCTCGTAAGACGTCCGTAGTAACAACGGACTACAATAGACGCCTGTCTCGTGCTTCACACCCGTTCCGGCGCCCGCCGCGCAATGGGCACTCTAAAGGTCATCGTATGCAAAAACGGGTCCCCATTGCCCCTGATGCCGCCCACTGTTCCACGTGCATGCTGGGCCATGTCTGCGTCCCCGTGGGCATGGCAGCCGCTGAAGTCGAAAAGCTGGACGAGCTGGTGAAAGAACGCGTCCGCGTCGAAAAAGGCAAGACGCTCTACTCGCTGGATCATCCGCTGGACGCCGTGTATGGCGTGCGCTTCGGCAGCCTCAAGACGCAACTTGAAGACGCCACTGGCCAGATCCAGATCACGGGCTTTCACCTGCCCGGCGAGATCGTCGGCATGGACGGCATGCTGGACGGCAAGCACGTGTCGGCCGCCGTGGCGCTCGAAGACTCCGAGGTCTGCGTCATCCGCCTGAACGAAGTCGATCGCGTGGCCTCGCACCTGCCCTCGCTGCAGCAGCAATTCCGCCGCCTCATGAGCCGAGAAATCACGCGTTCGCACCAGATGCTCGCGTCGCTGGGCTCCATGCGTTCGGAACAGCGCCTGGCCGCTTTCCTCCTGAACCTGTCGCAGCGTTATGCCTCGCTGGGCTATTCCTCGACCGAGTTCGTGCTGCGCATGAGCCGCGAAGAAATCGGCAATTACCTGGGCCTGACGCTGGAAACGGTGAGCCGGCTGTTCTCGCGTTTTGCGCGCGACGGTCTCATCAAGATCAACCAGCGCGAAGTCCGCATCCTGGACCTGCCGGCGCTCAAGCAACTGCTGGGACACGAGAGCTGCTGAGCAGTCGCCGCGCCATGCGTCGGGCGCCTGCCCTCCTGCCTGCCGCGCTGGCGGTGGCCGCCGTGCTGGCATTTGCCAGCGCGCACGCCCAGACGCCGCTGCCGGACCCTTACGACTACGACGAAGCCACGCCCGCGCCCAAGCGCGCGGCGCCGCTGCGCTGGCAGACCGTTGAACTGGGTCGGCCCGGCCACCGGTACAAGATGCCGGTCTACGCCAACCGCGACCTGACCAAGGACGATCTGCGCGGCATCAAGCAGGTGCTCATCGTCATCCACGGCGTCAAGCGCGACGCCGACCAATACTTCGAAACCGCCGCGGCGCTGGTCGCCGCCGACCCGGCGCGCGCCGGCGACACGCTGGTGCTCGCTCCCCGGTTTTCCGGCTCCATCGACTCCGGGTTTGCCGGCATGGCCGCCTGGCGCAAGGCCAGCTGGGAAGACGGCCAGGAAAGTATTCAGGCCGCAGGCCGCCCCGCCCCCGTCGCCTCGTTCCAGGTCCTGGATGATTTGCTGCGCAGCCTGAACGACCGCAAACGGCTGCCGTCGCTGACCGGGCTGGTGCTGGCCGGCCATTCAGCCGGCGCGCAACTGGTGCACCGGTACGCGGTGCTGAACAATCTGGATGGCGCACTGCGCCGCGACGGCCTCACGCTGCGCTACGTGATTGCCAATCCGTCGTCCTACCTGTACCTGACCAACGAACGGCCCCGCGCCGACGGCAAAGGCTATGCGCCGTACGAACGCGGCATCTGCCCGACCTACAACCAGTACAAGTACGGCACCGACAAGCTGCCCGCCTACGCCCGCGAAACCGACGACGCCACGCTCTTCGTGCGCTACGCCGCGCGCGATGTGGTCTACCTGCTGGGCGGCGCCGACAACAACCCCGAACACCGCCTGCTGGACAAGGCCTGCGGCGCCGAAGCCCAGGGTGCCACCCGGCTGGCGCGCGGCACGGGCTACGTGCAGTACGAACACGTACTGGCCGCGCGCGGCGGCAAGCCCGTCACCCTGCGCCACACCGCCTTCGAAGTCGGCGGCGTCGGCCACGACGGCAAGCGCATGTTCGGGTCGATCTGCGGCGTGCGGGCGCTGCTGGGCGGCGACGCCCAGGCTAGCCGCACCGCCGCGGCCTGCGACATCATCAAGCCTCGCGCTAAATAACCCTTCCCCCTAGGGAAAATCCGCAGCCTCCCGGCTTGACAGGCGTTCGTGGCCGGCCTAAAAGTTAACCTTATGGTTAAGTTAAATGATGACGCCCTCGATGCCATCTTTTCCGCGCTGGCCGATGGCACGCGGCGCCGGGTGCTGGCCGACCTGGAAAACGGCACGGCCTCGGTCAGCACGCTGGCCCAGCCGCATGCCATGTCCCTCCCCGCTTTCATGAAACACCTGCGGGTGCTGGAAGACGCCGGGCTCATCGCGCGCGCCAAGGATGGCCGGGTCGTGAGCTGCACGCTGTCGGCCAAGCCCCTGGGCGACGCCGCCAACTGGCTGGCGCGCTACGAGAAGTTCTGGACGGGCCAACTGGATTCGCTGGCGCGATACCTGTATCACGAAGAGGAAATCCATCCATGGAAAACCGACTCTCCCCCATCGAGTTGCGGCTCCAGCGACGCTTTGACGCCCCCGTCGAACGTGTCTGGCGAGCCTGGACGGACCCGCAAGCGCTGATGCGCTGGTTTGGCCCGGCAGGCACGCAGCGCGTGCTGCTGGCCGAAACCGACGTGCGGGCGGGCGGCGCCTATCAGGTGGGCTTCGTCACCGCCGACGGCGCGGTGCACTACGCCAGCGGCCGCTATCAGGAAGTCGCGCCGCATCGCCGCCTGGTGTTCACCTGGGCGTGGCGCGACACCCCGCAGGAAGTCTCGTTGATCACCTTGGAATTCACGGCGGCGGGCGCCGGCACCGACCTTGCCTTCCTGCAGACGCCCTTCGTCGACGAAGCGACGCGCGACGGCCACGAAGACGGCTGGTCGGGCGCCCTGGACCGGCTGGCCAATCACCTGGCCGGCGCGGCCTGACGCTGAACCCGAGCCCGGGCGAACGCGCCCGGCACGAAGAGGAGACGCAAGATGCAAACCGATCATCCCGTCGTATCCCGCAACGAATGGCATATAGCGCGCGAGGCGCTCTTGCGGCGCGAAAAGGAACTGACCCGCGCCACCGACGCCCTGACGCGTGACCGCATGGCCTTGCCGTGGGTGCAGGTGGACAAGCCCTACCTGTTCGAAGGCGCGCAGGGGCCGCAGCGCCTGCAGACCCTCTTTCACGGCAAGCGCCAGCTCATCGTCTATCACTTCATGTTTGGTCCGGACTGGGAGGAAGGCTGCGTGGGTTGCTCGCTGCTGGCCGACCACCTGGACAGCGCGCTCCTGCATCTGCGGCACCACGACGTGTCGGTGGTGGCCGTCTCGCGCGCGCCGTACGCCCGGCTGGCCGCGTTCAAAGCCCGCATGGGCTGGGCATTTGACTGGTATTCCTCGGCGGAAAGCGACTTCAACTTCGATTTCGGCGCGTCCGTGCCGCAGGCGGATGGCGCGGTCGAGGAACGTCCTGGAGCCAGCGCCTTCTTCCGTGATCCCGACGGCGAGATCTTCCACACCTACTCGGCCTTCGAACGCGGCGTGGAGCGGCTGGCGGGCGCGTACAACTATCTGGACATCGCGCCGCTGGGCCGCAACGAAAACGGCCCGTATTTCGACGTACGCGACTGGGTGCGCCACCATGACCAATACGGCGACGTCCCCCGCCACGCCTGCCACGGCCAGCGCTAAGCCGCCGGCCACGGCCGGCATGGCGCGCCTCTGGCTGGCCTGCCTGGCGGCCATGGGCGCCGGACTGGTCGTGGACACATGGCGCACGCCTGCCGCGCTGCTGGCCAGCGAATGCGGTGCGCCGGGCACCCTGGCGCAATTGGCATGGCGGCACGCGGCGCTGATGCCCGCCAGTTCCGCCGCGATGGCGCTGGCAGCGCTGCTGCCTTGGTCCTGGCTTCCCTGGTCCCGGCGTCCGGGGGCAAAAACGCCGCTGGCAAGCCGCCTGCTATGCCTGATCCTGATGGCGATCGGAATGGTGCTGGGCGCGCGCCTGGGCGTTCAAACGGCGCAGGCGCTGGGAACCGCACCTTTTTGGGGAATGGTGTTGGGCATGACCGCCGGCATGGCCGCCGCGCTGCTGCCGGTGGCCGCGCTCAACGCCTGGCGCCGGTAAGCGGGCGGACGGCGGGCGGCCGCGCCTCGATTGGCGCCGCGCCGGGCGCCTGGATCTCCAACGCGGACGTCGCCTGCGCCACGCACGGCAGGATCCAGCCCTCTTCTTTTTCGTCCCGCGACAGGCCAGGCCATTCGACGCCATACACGACCGATCCCTCGACCAGCAGGCACATGCAGGCACGGCACGTGCCATTGCGGCACGAACTGGGCAGCTTGATGCCCGCCGCCTGCGCGGCCAGCAGCACGGACGTGCCGGCGGGCGCCTCAAAGCGCAGGCCTGCCGGCTGGACAAGAACGGGGTACGAGGACATGGGCGGTGGGACGGCGGCCGCCGTTCAGGCGGCGTTGTCCTGCCAGTCCAGCTTCCAGGCACCGGACAGCACGTTCTGCATCCACAGCACGCAGGTCAGGGTCTTGGCGTCGGTGACCTCGCCCTGGCTGCAGGCGGTGATCAGGTCTTCGGGGCGCGTGCTGATCACGTCCAGGAATTCATCCTGGTCAAGCTGGCGTTCCCCCGCCTGCAGGCCGCGCGCAAAGAAGATGTGAATGATCTCGGTGGAATAGGCGATCGCCAGATGCAAGGCGCCCGCGTGGGCCCATTGGGCGGCCGTATAACCGGTTTCCTCGAGCAGTTCGCGCTTGGCGCACACCAGCGGATCCTCGCCCGGATCCAGCTTGCCCGCCGGAAACTCCGTCATCACGCGCCCGATGGGATAACGGAACTGGCGCTCCAGCAGCACCCGGCCGTCGTCCAGCAGCGGAATCACCACCACCGCGCCCGGGTGCACCACGTATTCGCGGATGCCGGTGTGGCCGTTGGGCAGACTGACGGTGTCGCGGCGGATCTTCAGGAAGCTGCCGTCGTACGGCGCCTCGCTCGTGAGCAGCGTTTCGACGAGATGGGTATCGGCGGGTCGGGTCATGAGGACGTCTGGATCATGGACAGGAAGGGGCGGATGGCCGTACGAGGCACGCCTGGCAGCTTACCATCGCCCCGCCGGCCGCCGGTCAGCCGAACTTGCGCGCCGCGTCCAGCGCGAGGCCCGCCCCGATGCTGCCAAACAAATCGCCTTCCACGCTGCGCGCCTCGGGCACCAGCCGGGACACGCTTTCGCGCAGGCGCGGCACGCGGCTGGAGCCCCCGGTGAAGAACACGGTATCCACGTCCGCCGTGGACACGCCCGCATCGCGCAGCAGCTGGCCCACGGTGGTCTCGACCTTGTCGATCAACCGCCCCACGCATGCGTCGAACGACGGGCGCGTCACCTCGACGCCCAGGTCCGGCGCGACGCGCGACAGGTCGATACGCGTGGCGGGCGCGTCCGACAGCGCGATCTTGGCTTCTTCCACCTGCACCGCCACCCAGTGGCCCGCACGCTCCTTGACGAGGTTCAGCAGCAGGTCGATCTTCTGGCGGTCGCCGGCCTCGGCGCGGATGTAGGCAAAGTGCTCGGCGGCCTTGCGCGTGTAGGCCTGGTTGATGGTGTGCCAGCAGGCCAGATTGCCGTACTGCGTCGACGGCACGTCCTTGCCGCTGCGCAGCTGGCTGCCCAGGCCCAGCAGCGGCATCACGTGCGCCAGGCTCAGCTGCTTGTCGAAATCGACCCCGCCGATGTGCACGCCGCCATAGGCCAGGATGTCGTCGCGGCGGTCGGGCTTGGGTGCGCGGTCCGGTCCCAGCCGGATCAGCGAAAAGTCCGACGTGCCGCCGCCAATGTCGATCACCAGCACCAGCTCTTCACGGCGGATCTGCGACTCGTAGTCAAACGCGGCCGCCAGCGGCTCGAACTGAAACTCGATGTCGGTAAAGCCCACGCTGCGCGCGATCTCTTCCAGCGTGTCCTGTGCCGTCTGGTCGGCGGCGGGATGGTCGTCCACGAAGAACACGGGACGGCCCAGCACGGCGCGGGTAAAGCCGCGTCCGGCGGCCGTTTCGGCGCGCGCCTTCAATTCGGCGATAAAGCGCGTCAACAGCACACGGAACGGAATGGAGCGGCCCTGCACTTCGGTCGAGCCGTCGATGAGCGAGCTGCCCAGCAGGCTCTTCATCGAGCGCATCAGGCGCCCGTCGTAGCCGGCCAGGTAGTCGGAGATGGCCGCCCGGCCATAGCTGACCTCGGCGTCCTCGTCATGAAAGAAGATGGCCGACGGCAAGGTGGTCTTGCCGTCTTCCAGCGTCAGGAGCGCATGTTGGTCGGGACGGCTCCAGCCGACGGTGGAATTGGAGGTGCCGAAGTCGACGCCGCAGGCGGTGGAAATCATGGGAATTCAGGCGCTTAGAGCAAAACGGCGCACAAGTGTACCCGCTCTGGCTCCGGCCCTGGATTCCCACCCGCTTCTATTGCTGCTGGCGGCGCTGCTCCAGTTCGCGCAGGCACTGCTCCAGGCCGGCCTGCATCTGCGTGCGCGACGTGGCGGCACGGTCAGACACCGTGCGGCAGCGCTGGAATTCGGCCTGGCTTTGCGGCGTATCGCGGATCACCACCGGCGGCGTCTCGGGCGTGACCGTCATGCGCAGCGTCGACGGCGGCGACAGGCTGCCCTGGCTGGACGGAAACTGCATTTCCTGCGTCGTGCCGGGCACGGCGTTCTGGGCTTGGGCGGCGCCCGCCGCGCACAGGGCAGCAAGCAGGAAGGCAGAGACGTGGTGTTTGTTCATGGAAACCTCTTCGATAAGTCAGCGCCCGGTCCGATGGCCGGCTGCGACCCTATCGTATTACGCGGCGTGGCGCCCGCGTCGTGCCAAGACGCTACACGGAAGCCGCCAGTTGTTTCCTCGCATTTCCGGTCAGCCCCGCTTGCCGGATTGCCCTCAAGATGGGCGCCGCGATTGGCGCAACGGATCCAGCAGCGACGACAGCCCGTTATGGTCCAGTTCGTGCATCAGCGCCAACAGGCGCCCCAGCTCTCCAGGCGGAAAGCCCTTGCGCGCAAACCACGCCAGATAAGGCCCCGGCAGATCAGCAATCAGCCGCCCCTTGTATTTGCCGAAGGGCATGTCGCGCGTGACCAGCAGCGACAGCAGTGCCGGGTCCATCACGTTCATCGCGGCCCGCCGCCGGCAAAGAGTTCGGCGGACGGCACCGCGGCGATCTTCACGCCAAAGCTCGAAATGTCCGGCAGCGTCGCGTTGTGGTGCGCCCGGATCTGCGCGCCATCCGCGTGCGGCTTGTCGTGCGTGGTGTGCGCATCGGCCGCCAGCGTCACGGGCAAGCCCAGCCCCGCCGCGCGCCGCACTGTGGTGTCCACGCAGAACTCCGTGGCGTAGCCGCATACAACCAGTTGCGTTACGCCCCGGTCCGCCAGCACAAGCGCCAGATCCGTGCGCAGAAACGAATCCGGCGTCGTCTTGCGGATGCGGATGTCTTGCGCGGAGGTCGCCAGGCGCGTGTCCAGATCCCATCCCGGCGCGCCATGCGCAAGGTCCGAGCCGGGGCTTTCATGCTGAACATAGATAACCGGCACGCCGGCCGAGCGGGCGCGTGCGGCCAGCGCGTTGATGCGCGACAGCACCTGCTCGGCCTCGAAAGGCGGCGGCGAGGTTTCGAACAACGCGCGCTGCACGTCGATCACGATAAGAGCGGTATTCATGGAATGTGGTCAGGAGGCAGACTGGATCACGATGCGTGGCTCGCACCGTACCGGAAAATTCACGGAATTGGCAATGAAGCAGAAATGGTGCGCGCGCTCGTGCAGCGCTTGCGCCAACGCGGCGTCGCCGCCCGCCGCGATCGTGACCTGGGGTTTGAGCGTGACCGAGGCAAACGCGCCGCCGCGCTTCGGGTCCTCCACCATGACGCCTTCGGCCTCGTCCCGGTAGGCCTGCACGGTCACGCCTTCGACCGCGCAAAAGTGCAGATACCAGAGCTTGTGGCAGGCCGACAACGAGGCCACCATCATGTCCTCGGGATTCCAGCGCGCGGGGTCGCCGCGAAAGGCCGGGTCCGACGATCCGGGCACGTCGGGCTTACCTGCGGCCCGGATCAGGTGGTCTCGAGAATAGGCCGCGTAGCCGGCCGTGCCGGCGCCGGTGTTGCCGGTCCATTCGACGGAAACTTTGTAATGGTGTTCGCCTTTCATGCCTGTCGCCCTATCGCTGCGCCGGCAGCCCGATGCCGCCTCCCGCGCAAGGAACGCCGAGCTTAGCGCAGGCCTGCTTGTCCCGGTTGGCCAAACTGGCGGCGCTGCGGTCTTACATCCCGTTTCAGCATCGGACAGTTACTGTCCGTATCGTGAAAACTCGTCTGGCCGTCCGTCAGGCCGTCACACAGGAGCTCGCCATGATGAAAACCACCCTGACCTGCACCCTGAGTCTTGCGCTGCTTGCGGGCTGCGCCCCGTCCAAGCCGATCACCGCCCGCTCCGTGCCGGTGGACAACCACACCGCTCGCAATTCCCTGGATTGGCCGGGCAGCTATGAAGGCGTGCTGCCCTGCGCCGATTGCCCCGGCATCCGCACGCGCCTGACGCTCATGAAGGACGGCCGCTACGAGAAGCTGACGCAGTATCTGGACCGCCAGCCCCAGCCCGAAGTCGTGTCGGGCACCTTCAGCTGGGAGTCCGACGGCAGCACGATCCGTCTGGACGCCGCGGGCGACAGCCAGCGTTACTTCGTCGGCGAGAACCAGGTAACGATGCTGTACCGCGACGGCACGCGTCCCACCGGACCGCTCGCGGGTCATTACGTGCTGCGCCGCGCGCAATAAGGCATCGCGCCGCTGCGGGCTTTGGGGCTATCCTCTGGCATCGACCGCGCCCGGCGGCGCGTCCCCTCCCGCAAGGAAGCCATGAAGACCGATCACGAACTGCTGTCTGCCTTCGCCCCCACGGGCGTGCTGCGCGCGTCCATCAACCTGGGCAATCCCATTCTCGCGAACGCCGACCCCGCCACTGGCCAACCTGGCGGCGTGTCGGTAGACCTGGCGACCGAACTTGCGCGCCGGCTGGGCGTGACACTGGAACTCGTCGTCTTCAAATCGGCGGGCGAATCCGTCAGCGCGGTGGCCGCCGAACAGGCCGACGTCGGCTTTTTCGCGATCGACCCGCTGCGTGGCGAGCAGATCGCCTTCACGGCGCCGTATGTCGTCATCGAAGGCGCGTACCTCGTCCGCCAGGACTCGCCGATTGCCGCCATGGACGAAGTTGACCGTGCGGGCCAGCGCGTCGTCGTCGGCAAGGGCAGCGCCTATGACCTGTACCTGACGCGCGAACTCAAGCAAGCCGAGATCTTTCGCGCCCCCACCTCGCCCGCCGTCGTCGAAACCTTCTTGAAGGAAAACATGGAAGTCGCCGCAGGCGTCAAACAGCAGCTCGAAGCCGACGCGCAACGCCTGGGCGGCTTGCGCCTTCTGGACGGCCATTTCATGCTGATCCGCCAGGCGATGGGCGTGCCCAAGCGCCGCGGCGACAAGGCCAGCGCCTACCTCTCGGCCTTCGTCGAAGCCATGAAGAAATCGGGCTTCGTCGCCGAGGCGCTGGCGCGCCACAAGATCCAGGGCGCCGCCGTGGCGCCGCTGGAACCGGCAGTACAGTCGTAGACGTAGTCTTAGGCGCGGGAACGCCGCACGGCCGGGCGTCTTCAATCAGCGGCCCGGCCGGCGGCGATCGGGCTAGTGGCTGATCATCCAGGGCCTTGCGCCCGCGAATGACTTGGCGCCATCGCCCGACGTGCGCGTCCGGCCCCGCGAACGCCCGCTGCTGCAGCACCCGCAGTTCATGCCGTGCCCCGCCCGCGTGCTGCGCGGCTCATTGGCGCTGCGTTCATTGGCCGCGTGCGCACGGTTCATCGCCGAGGACAGCGCAGACACCGCCGGTGCACCCGCCACGATGCGGCCCGACAGCACTCCGCACTGCGGGCATGCGGCCGGATCCCGCCACTGCGCCAAGGGCCGCAACACGGCAAACTCGCCGCAATCCGCGCAGGCATAGTCATACATCGGCATCGTCGTCTCCTACAAATCGCGCGACAGCGGCATGTCGACGTCGCCCTTGATGTGCTTGACCGGTCCGCTGGCCGACGGCTGGATGTCGAAATCGAAAATCTCCGTCGGCAACCAGAGCGTCGCGCACGAATTGGGAATGTCGACCACGCCGCTGATGTGCCCCTGCACCGGCGCGCAACCCAGCAGCGAATAGGCCTGCGCCCCCGAATAGCCGAACTTCTTCAGGTATTCGATAGCGTTCAGGCACGCCTGCCTGTAAGCCACGTTCACGTCCAGGTAATGCTGCTTGCCGGCCTCATCGACCGAAATGCCTTCAAAAATCAGAAAGTCCTTGTAGGCCGGCGTGATCGGACTGGGCTTGAAGATCGGATTGCGGATCGCATACTTGTCCATGCCGCCCTTGATCAGCGACACGCGCATGTGCACCCAGCCGGCCATTTCGATCGCGCCGCAGAACGTGATCTCGCCGTCGCCCTGCGAAAAATGCAGATCGCCCACCGACAACCCGCCGCCCTTCACATACACAGGAAAAAACACCCGCGCCCCGCGCGACAGGTCCTTGATGTCGCAATTGCCGCCATGCTCGCGCGGTGGAACCGTGCGCGCCCCCTCGCCCGCCGCCCGATCGCGGTCCGGGCCCTGCAACGCGCCCATGTGCGCGGTCTTGGGCGCAGGGGGATTGGCCAACGGCGGCACGCGATTCGGATTGGTATCGATCAACGCCTGCTCACGCCGGTTCCATTCGTCCAGCAGCTTGCGGTCCGGCAGGCACCCGATCAGTCCCGGATGAATCAGACCCGCGAAGCTCACGCCCGGAATATGCCGCGACGACGTGAACATGCCGTGAAAATCCCAAATGGATTTCTGCGCATGCGGAAAGTGATCCGTCAGAAACCCGCCGCCATTGTTGCGGCTGAAAAACCCATTGAACCCCCACAGGCTGTCGGGCTTGGCACCGATATCCAGCAGGTCGACCACCAGCAGGTCCCCCGGCTCCGCGCCCTCAACGCCCACGGGCCCGGACAGAAAGTGCACGGTGGACAGATCCACATCCCGCACATCGTCGGCGCTGTCATCATTCTTGATCGCGCCGCCCGTCCAGTCGTAGGTTTCCAAAATGAAATCGTCCCCGGGCTTGACCCACACCGCCATCGGAATATCCGGATGCCAGCGGTTATGGATCTGCTTGTTGTCGTAGGGGGACTGTTCCAGATCGACACTGATAAGCGTGTTGGTCATTCTCTTTCATCTCCGTCGTAAAGCGTTGATAAAACAGAAGGGTTGACCGCTGGCTGCTTACATGGAAGCGATAAGCGCACACCCGGGCTTCGTGAGCCAATGATCTGGAAACGACGGTAGGACAGTTTGAGACATCGGTAAACTGGCTTTTTGCACAGTGCACGACGCCTGCGCCGCAAGTGGCTGGGGCAGCGCGCCAGGAATGCCGATCAAGCAACAGTTATGATGCAAGCCGATCATCGCGCTACATCAAGGTTTTCCAGCATGCCCGTACTCCATCGCCCGTTACTCGGCATCGCACTACTCATCGCCGCGTGCGCCAGCGCGCCCGCCTTTGCCGACGACGGCTGCATCGCGCGCGTCGATGCGGAGCTGGCCCGCATCAAACAGGCGCAAGACGTCCAGCGCACGCGCGAGGCCGCCAATAATCTGGAATTGAACCGGGAGCTTTGCCAAGGCCGGCTGGACCTGCTAGACGCGCGCTTCGCGCTCAGCGACGACTTTGAAGCCTGCCGCCGCGACGGTGTGCAGTTTTCGGATCAGGTCACGCGCACGCTGACGGGCGCGTCCGACGATCTCACGGACATGAAGGCGTCGTGGATCCGGACCTGCGGCCTGCACATGAAGAATTGAACGCAGGCCTGCGATTGCGGCCGTTCAAGCGCCGCAACCGCAGTCATCCGCTAACGCACGTCAAGCTGCCTTCTTTTGGGCGTCGTGCGGAAAGAAAATGGCGCGGCTGGGATCAAAGCCATAAAGATGCGCATATTCCGTGGCGTCGGCCGCCAGCGCCAACACCGATTTCAGAATGAAATCCGCCTTCGCGTCCGACAGCAACGCACTGAAGTTCAAGCGCACAAAGCCGGGTTTTTCGATTTCTCGGCCATCCAGAATGGCCTGCCGCATCTGCAAAGACTGCGCGTCATCGATTTCCAGCAGACGATGCACGTACGGACCCGCGCACGCACATCCGCCACGAGCCTGAATGCCAAAACGGTCGCTCAGCATCCGCGTCACCAACTGCTGATGCACGAACCCGCCCTTGCCGTCGCGCACCCGGAAAGAAAAGATCGGCAGGCGATTTGCGGTCAACGACCCCAACAGTTCCAGGCGCTCGGCGCCCTTCCACGCCGCCAGCGCCCGCTGCACGAAATGCGCATGGCGCTGCTGCATGAAATCCGCGCCCAATGCTTCCTTGACCAGCACCACCAACGCGGCGCGGATGTCCCCCACCACGTTCGGCGTACCCGCTTCCTCACGCGACTCCAGGCTGCCGCTGTAGTCATGACCCACGGGCGACACGAACTTCACCGTGCCGCCACCCGGCCACGTCGGCGTCGTATCCAGCACCGCATCGCGGCGCACGATCAGGACGCCCGAGGCACCCGGGCCACCAATGAACTTGTGCGGCGAAAACACGATGGCGTCGATCTGCGCATCAGGCGCCGGCGACATCCGAATCGGCAGGTACGGCGCGCCGCCTGCATAGTCCCACAACATCTTCGCGCCGGCTGCCTTCACCCGCCGCGTGATGCCTTCGACGTCCGCGACGATACCCGTCACATTCGACGCCGCCGACAGCGCGCACACGACCAGCGCGCCCGCCGGCGCGTCCAGCGCTTGAGCCAGTTGAGCCAGATCCGGCCCGCCTTCGGCGCTTTCTTCCAGTTCGACGATGTCAGCGCCGCATTCGCGCCATGGCAGGATGTTCGAATGATGTTCGTAGGGTCCGATAATGACCCGGACCTTCCGGCCAGCCGCCACCGCCGCCTTCACGCCAAACAGATTCACCAGCCGGTTGATGCCGGCCGTAGCGCCCGAGCCCGAGAAAATCACCGCGTGTTCGTCGCCCGCCCCGCAACCGCGGCCAATCGCCGCACGCGCCTCGCGCCGCAGCCGCGTAATGAAGCCGCCGCAGAACGAGGCTTCGGTGTGCGAATTGGCGTAATACGGAAGCACCTGTTCCAGCACAAAGCGCTCGACCTGAATCAGCGCACGGCCCGACGCCACGTAATCGGCGTAGACAAGCGGCTTGGAACCAAACGGTCCGTCAATGCTGGCGTCCTTTCCGATAAGCCCGTCGGCAAGCGCGGCGGCTATATCGGAAGTCTTCAAGCTGTCCTGGAACTGCTGCAAAGGCGAAGCCGGGGCGCCTGCGGGCGCACCGGCGAGGGTCGTGTTCATGAGGCAATAGATCCGAAAAGTTCGGAAATATCATACGATGGATGCCAAGATGAAACATCACCGTTTTTTTGCTGATTTTTCGTATAAACGGGTCATAAGATCGAATTCATGGAAAAAATAGACAAGCTTGATCTAAGCATCATCAACTGCCTGCAAAAAGACGGTTCCTTGTCGCAGCGCGAGCTAGCCGATCGGGTCGGCCTGTCCCAGAACGCGTGCTGGCGCAGGCTTCAACGCCTGAACGCTTGTGGCATCATCCGCGGCACGCGCGCAGAGGTCAGCTTGGTCGCCCTGGGCCTGGATCTCACGGTCTTCGTGATGATCCGCACAAGCCACCACGCCAAGGCCTGGGCCGACGGATTCCGCCAGCACGTCGAACGGCTGCCCGAAGTCACCGAGTTCTATCGCATCGGCGGCGATTGGGACTACCTGATCAAAGTCGTCTGCCGTGGCATGGCGGGATACGACCGGTTCTATCAGAAGCTGATCACGGATTTTGAGCTGTCCACGGTGACGGGGTTCTTCAGCATGGAAGCCATTATCGAAAACCGGCCGCCTGATTTGCGGCTGCTGGAGGATTGAGGGGAATCGGGCGGCGTCGCTGACGACCGCATGTTTTTTTTACCGGCTGCTTGAGCCTTAACGGTCATGTGTTTCAATAACGGCCGCCTATGTCCTACCGTTCACAGGTTTAAATGCCAGCCGCCCTTTCAAAACGGCCCAGCGTTTCGCTTGCCAGTTGCCGGTGTAGAAACGGCAATGCACCTACGGTGCCGCCCGCCCGTTAAAATGCTTCGCAGCGTGCAGCCCGGAACTTTCCCGCGGCACACTGCTCGAATCTCACTTATTCCCCCATCGCGGAGACTCGTCCGGCCATGACCCTCTAAGCCCTCCCCCAGATCACCGCTTGCGCTACGCGCAACGCGCCTTGTCGATTCCGGAGAGCTTTCCATGGCCCAGTCTTCTCACGCGCCCGCGCCGGCGCATCTTCAGCCGCCCGCGTCGGCGCCTTTCCTCAGCCTGCGTCACGTCAGCCATGCGCTGCCAGACGGCCGCGTCCTGCTCCGTGACGTCAGCCACGACTTCGCCCCCATCCGCCACGGCCTCATCGGCCGCAACGGCGCGGGCAAGTCCTTGCTGCTGCAATTGGCGCACGGCGTTATCGCCACACAAAGCGGCCGCATCGTGCGTCACGGCCGCATCGCCTACGTCCCGCAGGAACAACCACGATCCGACCTCGCCACCTTGGCCCAAGTCGCCGGCATCGCGCCGATTCTTGACGCCTTGTCCAACATCGAATCCGGCAGCACCCGCCAAGCGGATTACGACCTCGCCGAGGGCAATTGGCGCATCCGAGATGAATGGACCCGCATGCTTGCCGACGCGGGCTTACCTGCGTGGCAGCCCGAACATCCCGCATCGGCCGCCAGTGGAGGCGAACTG
This sequence comes from Achromobacter sp. Root170, assembly GCF_001428165.1. NCBI lineage: Bacteria > Pseudomonadati > Pseudomonadota > Betaproteobacteria > Burkholderiales > Alcaligenaceae > Achromobacter > Achromobacter sp. Root170. Next base: position 635,542 of record NZ_LMHN01000015.1, on the reverse strand, counting down.
ACCCGAGTCGCGCTCGCCGGCGCCCTCATGCAAACCCCGGACGCCTTGCTGCTGGACGAACCCAGCAACCACCTGGACGCAGGCGCCCGCCGCTGGCTCATGGATCAGATCACCACCTGGCGCGGCGGCTTGATTGTCGTCAGCCATGACAGGACGCTGCTCGATGCCATGTCCTCCATCGTCGAACTGGATCGCGGCAACCTCAACGCCCATTCCGGCAACTATTCCGCCTACCGCGACCACCGCGACCGCTTGACCGCCGCGAACGAAGCGTCCCTAGCACACGCCCGCAACGAACGGGCCGCCACTCTGCGCGCGCTGCGCCAGCAACACGACGCCCAACAACAACGCACCGCCCGCGACACCCGCAAGGCCCGGGATGCGAACCAGGCGCCGATCCTGCTGGGGATGAAGAAGGCGAATGCCCAAGCCCATGCGGGCAGAGAAAACGTGCGGCGGCAGGATACGGTTGCCGCGCTGGATGACGCGGTTAGGCAGGCAGCCGCACAGATTGATCAATCGGCCAACGTCGCACTGGCTTTGCCCGAAACCGCGGTGCCGCAGGGCCGCCGCGTACTGCATCTGGAGCATGCGAGACCGCCCTATCCAGCGGACGTTTTCGCGCTGACGATGACGCTGTCGGGCCCTTTCCGGTTGGCAATTCGCGGGCCGAATGGCTGCGGCAAAAGCGCGTTGCTATCGATGCTGGCGGGGGAGTTGATTCCGCACGAAGGCCTCTGCGACGTACGCGTGCCGACAGCGATGCTAGATCAGCGGGCGTCCGTCATTCCGGAAGATAAGTCCCTGCTGGAGACGCTTCATGCGCTGGGCGCCACGTTATCGGAAGGTGAACTTCGCAGTCGGTTGGCGTTGCTGGGCTTGGGATCTGAGCAAGTCAATGCGCCCGCCGGGACCTTGAGCGGCGGGGAACGCCTCAAGGCTGCGCTGGCATGTGCGTTGTGGCGGAAAACGCCCGCGCAGTTGCTACTGCTGGATGAGCCGACGAATCATTTGGATATTGAGTCGATGGAGGCATTGGAGAAGGCGCTGCGAACGTATCCCGGGGCGATGGTGGTGGTGTCGCATGATGAGGCGTTTTTGGGGAGGATTGCGCCTACGCATGAATTGGTGCGGGGAGTTCGAGGCTGGCGGCTGACTGCGGTATGAAGGGTCGGCCGATGAGGGATCAATTAGCACGGGAGTGTCATAAATTTTGTGTTTGGGGCCTAACATGTTGCTCAAGGAGCATGTATGGCTACCAAGAAAAAGACACCGCTGAGGGAACTGCCGGCGATTCCCGCAGAGTTGGTTGATCAATTCGTCAAAGGCCCTATGACCGCCGAGGCGGTGCAGAACCTGTCGATGGCGTTCAAGAAGGCGCTGATCGAACGGGCCCTGGGAGCGGAATTGGGCCACCACCTGGGCTATCCGGCGGGCGGCGAGCGCCCCGAGCAGGCCACCAATCAACGCAACGGCAAGAGTTCCAAGACAGTCCTGACCGATGACGGGCCGCTGCGGGTGGAGATCCCACGCGACCGCGATGGCAGCTTCGCCCCGATCCTGATCCCCAAGCACGAGCGCCGCTTTACCGGGTTCGACGACAAGATCATCGCCATGTACGCCCGCGGCATGACGGTGCGCGAGATCCAAGGGTTTCTGCTCGAGCAGTACGGCACGGAAGTCTCGCCGGAGTTTGTCAGCTCGGTGACCGACGCGGTGATGGACGAGGTCACGGCCTGGCAAACGCGGCCTCTGGAGACGATGTATCCGGTGGTGTTCTTCGACGCGCTGCGGGTCAAGATCCGCGAGGACGGCGTGGTGCGCAACAAGGCCGTGTACTTGGCGCTGGCGGTGTTGCCAGACGGCACGCGCGACATCCTGGGCCTGTGGATCGAGCAGACTGAGGGCGCCAAGTTCTGGATGAAGGTGTTCAACGAGCTCAAGACCCGTGGCACGCAGGACATCCTGATCGCTGTCACTGACGGTCTAAAGGGCATGGAGCGGGCGCTGAATGCGGTGTTCCCGGCCACGACGCTGCAGACTTGCATCGTGCACCTGATCCGCTCCAGCCTGGAATACGCCAGCTGGAAGGAGCGCCGCACGGTGGCTGCGGCGCTAAGGCCGATCTACACGGCAGCGACCGTGGAGGCAGCGCTGGCCGCGCTCGTGCAGTTCGAGCAAGGCCCTTGGGGCCAGCGCTACGCCCCGATCGCTGACGCATGGCGCCGGGCCTGGGACCGTGTGATCCCGTTCTTTACGTTCCCACCGGCGATCCGCAAGGTGATTTACACCACCAATGCGATCGAGAGCATTAATGCCCAACTGCGCCGCGCGGTGAAAACGCGAGGTCACTTCCCAAGCGACGAAGCCGCCACCAAGCTACTGTGGCTGGTCTTGCGCAACATCACCGGAGCCTGGGGCAGCGCCACGCACGACTGGAAGGCCGCTATGAACCAGTTCGCCGTGATTTATGCAGAACGCTTCACCGACCCGTATCGCTGAGATAGCATCAATAAGCCTGATAGAAACAACTATCAGGCTTCTAACGCCTCAAACACAAAAATACTGACACTCCCGGTTCATACTTCGCGAGAGGTACGAAAAGAATTGCTCAGGCGACCAGAGCGCATGGAACGGGATTATCTGTGGGACATCCTCCACAGTACGTACAACTACAGATCCGGCCTTTCGGGATCACTCTCACTTACGGCTTTGGCTGCCCTCCGTTTCTTTAACCATCCGTCTGGATAGGGAGACGGCTCAAAGGGCTTAATACCCAGCGAATGCGCCCTCGCAGAATATCCCCCTATTCCGCCCATCACAAACCCGAGGATGTTCAACCAACCTGTGCGCCAGACATTCAAATCCAAAAAAATGATAGCGACACCAACAACTACAAACAAAAACCGAAAGAACGGCTTGAAATTACCGTCTCTGATCAATACAGATTTCAAGGTTTCGGGCCATTTATCTGACGAGTGTTTTTTCATATTTTAGTAAATTAACGTCATTAGAGCAAAGTCTCCAGTGCTATGCACTCTATCGCTAGCGACTGTGTTGATCAGCCAAACCTAGATACGAAGCCTGCTTTCTCGACAACATAATTTTTGGGGTTCGACACGACCCACAGAACGTTCGACATGACATTCATGCCTTGCACTGTTTTGCTCACCTCTCCACGGGTTTGACCTCAGCGGCCGCTGCCTGCCTCGATTTCACTTACTGCGAACCTGCAAGGCTCAATATTTTTTTAATCTCAAAGAGTCCGTGTCACCTCCGGGGAGCACATCGACAACCATAATAGCTTCATCCAAATCATCTATTCTTTCAAAGTCCATATACTCTTCACCAACTCTTGGCACATAAAACCTGAAGGTAGTATCCTCACCAAACTCGCCTTCTTTTGACGCAAGAACTACTTCACACGGCACCTTGGACCATAAGCCCCAACGTTATGAGAATTCCCAGCAAAATGCCAGCCCCACACTCAGGCTTCGGTCATTGGCAAAGTCATCGATATGGACTGTGTTTTTTGAAATCTCATATCCAACAAAATCTCCAAACTTATGGCGCACGAGAGCCGCAGACAAATTTCCTCCATCGGACATAAATCTTTTAAAAAAATAGCACTCATTTTTTTTTAATGAATCCTTCGTCCACAATCTTCTTCAGATCCGCTGGCAACAGGGGATAATCCGTTACGCATGCCCTATCTCCAAGCGCAAGACCCTTCATACTCTTATTCATAACAATCAAATTCTCAGTCCAGGACGTACGTGAATTTGAATTTCAAATTCAAGCGTTCATCTTGAGCCTTCACTCTATTCAAAACATCAATGATCTTCGCGTAGTTGCTTTTTGAACGAGCTTCATATAGAGCGTGATCTTTCCAAATTAGCATCAGCGGCCGTTCCACGCCGACGGACAACAGATCCCACAACGCGTCCAAGTTGTGACCATAGAATTGTTGCACGCCGAGGTCTTTGGCCAATTGATAGTGAAAATCTTTATCTGAAAAAACTTTTGAACCTTCTATTTTTATTTCCATATTATTTATCTCCATTTCCCGACAGGCGTAACAGTCTTGTAGTGATCCGTTGTAATGTATAGAAGCCCATCATTCGAGTACATCAATCGAGTGCCACGTTGACTTCCTCTAGAGCTCAGATTATTAATTCCTATATCTGTTTCAAACCAAGTCCGACCAGGCGCGGAGGGAAGAATTCGCTCAGAGTTTAAAAATGGTAACCCCCCTATTTTTAGCAATCGCCAGAAGTAGAAACGCTACGCGGCCATGGCTAACCGCTGTTTTGGGGTAAATCGCCCAGAGCCATATTTGGGTGTCCGTGATTGTAGGACCACATCCACTGCGTGGCGACGCGGTGCACGTGATCTATATCGTCCCAATGATATTGGGATAGCCATTCGTAACGCACGGTGCTGTTGAACCGTTCGACGTAGGCAATCTGCTGTGGCTTGCCCGGCTGGATATATTCGAGTTTTATGCCCCATGCCCCGGCCCACTCGACAATTGCCGCGCTCAGATATTCGGGTCCGTTATCGCACCGAATGGCCAAGGGCTTTCCCCGCCAGCCGATGATCTGCTTGAGTGTGCAGATCACGCGCTCGGACGGCAACGAGAAGTCAACCTCAATGCCCAGCGCCTCGCGGTTGAAATCGTCAATCACGTTGAACACGCGGATGCTGCGCCCATCGGCAAGCTGGTCATGCATGAGGTCCATGGACCATACCTGGTTCACGTTGGTGGGCACGGTCAGTGGCTCAGGTGTCTGCTGCATCAGCCGTTTGGACGGCTTGATATGCAGGTTCAGTTCGAGCTCTCGATAGATCCAGTACACACGCTTGTGGTTCCAGCCGAAGCCTCGAACATTGCGCAGATAAAGGAAGCACGGACCAAAGCCCCAGTTGCGGTGGTTGTCGGTCAGACGTAGTAGCCAGTTGGCGATCTCCTCGTTCTCAGCGTCCGCTTTGATAACGTACCGAGAACAAGTCTGGCTGACCTTGAACGCCTCGCAGGCCATCCGGATTGCTTCGCCGCGATCCTGCACTGCACGTTGGGCCATCTCGCGGCGGCGAGATGGCCTCACCACTTTTTTTCTAGCGCCTCCGTTACGATCTCAGCCATAAGCTTCTCCTCGATGCACACCCTGCGTAGCTAAGCGTTCTCGGCCTCCAGCTCCTTCGTGCGCGCCATCAGAGATACGTCCATGCCGCCGTACTTGGAAGGCCACTTGTAGAACGTAGCCGAGCTGATGCCCATCTCTCGGCACCGCTCAGGAACGGCAAGACCTGCGTCCACGCGCTTGATGGCTTCAATGATCTGGCCATCCGTACATCTCGACTTCTTCATGCGGTAGAACTCCTCAACGAAAAAGTTCTACTTCTGACCTCATCGCTTTTACGGGGGGGATTACCGTTTCGCCCCCCTGTCGCAAGTTCAACTCTCACCGCATCCGCGTTGCTTCCGGTGCCAATTGTGGCTTCATCTCGATACAGGTCATCTACTCTGGGATGATTTGGACCTCACTCCATAATGGTTTCAGCCCTAAACTTTCCATATAAGTCCCAAAGTCGACAAAGCCCTTAACCCCAATATCTTCGTATAAAAACCATGAGGCCTCGCACTCTTGACATACGAACAAGCAAGTGTCGCCAGCTATAATCCTTGCCTTGACAATATCTCCCTGCCCACACCTCGGACACAACATATAAATCCTCTCTACTTAGCAGGATAGGCGGTAATTACCTGATTGGTCCCAGGCCGCACAATAATTTTAATACTCGTTTCTCCCGAAGTGCCAATCGGTCGGCCCATCGGGACAACATATGCACCCGGATCCCCTACTACGGGACTACCTTTCTTCAGCCACGCTTCATCGACAACGCCTAATATTTCTTTTCTGTCCATACTAAAGACGCTATGCGTCGTCTTGGCCGGGTTCGGCTTACGCATGCTCTAAAACATGCAAAACTCTGATTCCTTGAACCGACCTTTCTCCATAGTCTAGGCCTGCTGGCGTTTTCCAAGTCCGCGGAGCCTTGTCAAACGCTACATCTATTGCATCAGCTATCAAGACTTCCGGAGCCTCTGTACTGAGATCGAGAAACTTTTGCTGTACTTGACCACACTTGGTGGCCGCTTCGCAGGTAGAGGCGTCCGCTTCAAACAGCTTAAGCTCGGACAGAGTCAGGTGGTGTTCGTCAACTCGGTCACTGCAGCAATAGTGCTGGTTGTTGAAACCACAGCAATTGCTTCGGACATACCGGCCACAATACTGGCGATCAAATCACCCCGTGCTTCGCGCTCCTCCAAGGACAGCTCATCCCCGCAGCCGTGCCGACCAGCTTCGCAAGCACAGAACTCGCCGCAGCCCCCATGACCAGAAAACTGAATCCGTGAGCGTGCAAATAAGATCTATCGACTAAGACAGCTACTATGCCCAGGCCTAAAATTCAAAGCGCCGGCTCTGCTTTTTCAAACCATTACCTTACCAACAGTTAATAGAAAAACGTCGTGCATGTCCGACCTCGACCGAATAAATGCGGCCGCAGCTTGATTGTTCAATTTTGCTTGACCCGTGTTTATGCAATTTGGAACCCCATCCCAAATGCAATCTACTCTCGCCTCAAACCCGGGGCGGCGCCACATCCCTCCTTCTATCCGAAGCACAAAAAGCTCGCGAGTTTCCGCAGTCGCGCACACCGAAATGGCTGCCCCGGGCGTTAGTTTCATCAAGATGCTCCCATCAAGATTGAAAAAGTCCTCCATGGAATCATATATCCGCCGGCGATCACCTTTCATAACAACTCATCTCCACTCAAGGCGGACTGCCCACAGCCATCACCGCGTGCGGCACCGGCCACGCAGCCCACCACCGTATGCAGTGCCGCGCGAGCGGCATCCGCTTCAGCGCCATCTCCCAACATATCGGCGTAGAGTTTTACCTGCTGAGTCGTTAGTCCCTGCAGGTAATTCACAGCGCTGGCCCGAGCGAATTCGGAAGCGCCGCCTGTAACGTTGCCTGCCGCACCACCCAGGATCGCTGTGGCAATCAAACGATATTCGCCAGTTGGCCTCCCCTTCGCTGCGTCTTCCAGCGCATCGGCTAGTCCGGCGATGCGTATAGGATCTTTTGGGGCGGACTTTCGGACTTCTAATTCCAACAATTCAAACAATCTCTTCAAGCACCCGGGCATTCCCCACACCTTCGTGGCCTGGTCCATTTTCGCCCTGACATACCTGCGACCGCGAGTCGCCTTGCTCGCGCACCGAGCTGGTGGCTACTTCGCCTGCAATCGTCCCTGCCATTGCTCCAGCAACATTCCCTCCCAGCGCGGCACCAAGTCCCCCAACCGCGGCATGGAGCGCAAACGCGCCAGGTTTTCCCTGCCCCAAGATCCGGCTCATCCTTTTTCAGATCCTTCTGAACATCCCTGCAATCTGCGTCCCCAACTGACCGAATGTCTGCTGGAACTCTAGTTGCTCGCGGACCTTGTCAAGGGGGGAGCTTACGATAGCTATTAATACAATCCAACGCCTAGAACTCATTTCCCAAAATCGATTCCACATGCTTCGCCAAATTCGGCAAGTCCGCATACGCTAACCTAGCAAAGTCGGGATAATGCTCGGCCATATACTTCTGCGGATTTGTTGCCGCCCCGCTTGCCTCACTTTCAATCGTTTGAGCAACAAACGCCGGTTCAATAACCCAATTAACGTTAGGAAAGCTCACCCGCTGGTGGGGAAACATAATCCATTTCACACTACCGTTATAGCTATCAATTGCCTGTTTCAGCTTATCAACCAGATGATTGTCTTTATCCTTAAATCGAATCGTCGTATATGGCGGCATCGCTGAGTTGTCACTCCTGTACATTCTTCCATTTTTAAAAACCAGCTCTACCACACGCGACTGATATTTACTCCACTCAAGATCTGCAAACTTTCGGATTACATCACACAACTCATTACCATCAGCAAGTCGTTTCACGTAACCTCCTATTTAAGCACCGTCATCTTAACTCCGCCTGGATTTGTACCATTAATCAACTGCACCCAATCCCCTTTTGGTATCGGATTGGAGGACACGCGAGGGTCGTACACGTACCTGCCATCCGAATAAACCTGATGGTAACTTTGACGTTCTTCAACGTTTCCATTTTCGTAAACGTTTAAATTGTTGCGAACAGATGGAGTTACCTTAAAGATATATCCCTCACCACCAGCCGATTCGTACAAATACTGCGCTATATCCGAACAATCGACGCAGCTAACGTTCGACACCATCCCCTGGACGTAAGAGCCACTCATTACTTCAAGAATCTTTTGATTTGGCGGAAATGCCTCATTTGGCTCTCGAAATGGTCTGTCGATGCCGGGGAGGCCATTATTACTTACATCTCCCCACGCATCACTCTCGATTTCATTGAGGATGATTTGTAAGCCCTGCTGTTCTGGCAGCGGCGACGGCATTATCATCCCGCCTGTCGGCCCATTATTCTCCTGCCCCGGCACACCGCCCACGTTGGGTATTTGCCCCGACTGACCGGGCAACTGTGTCTCCGGAATCTTGCCGGTGCCGTCACTTGGCGGAAGCCCGACCGGTGGAATTGGTTCGCCCGGCCGTCCCGGCAAACCCTCCGGCACATCACCTGCGATGATTTTCGTCACCGCAAGCAATAGCGCTTGGTTGTCCTGCAGCCCCGGCGTCTTGGCCATTAGTTCGGCCGCCAGAAGGTTGATCGTCAAATATTGTGCTGGACTGAGCACCGTTTCACGGCAAGTTGGCGAACGGAAACAAGCACTCAAGCCCGCCATCCCTCCCCGCTTTAACAGAGTCCCTACACCGTTGTTCTCTGTCTCCAACCTTGCACTGCTAACCACTGTGGCAACGTCCGCCCCCAATCCGACAGACACTCCCGCCAACAGCACGGAAACCAAGTTGTTACGAGCCTCCTTGTCCTCACGAGACAGCGCTGACCCGGCTTTTCCGCTGGCTGCGTCCAGAAGCGCGTTCAACACCGATGCCGCACCAGCCCCCAAGGCGGACGCCCCACAGCCATCACCGCGTGCGGCACCGGCCGCGCAGCCCACCACCGTATGCAGTGCCGCGCGAGCGGCCTGCGCCTCAGCGCCATCTCCCAACATATCGGCGTAGAGTTTTACCTGCTGAGTCGTTAGTCCCTGCAGGTAATTCACAGCGCTGGCTCGAGCGAATTCGGAAGCGCCGCCTGTAACGTTGCCTGCCGCACCACCCAGGATCGCTGTGGCAATCAATCGATATTCGCCAGTTGGTCCCCACTTCGCTGCGTCTTCCAGCGCATCGGCTAGTCCGGCGATGCGTACAGGATCACCGCCGCCCACTTTCTTTAGCTCGTTGGCCAGTTCGCTTTCCAACGCATCCGCTTCCTTCGCCCGATTCGTCAAAAACTGCCCCATCTGCCGCTGGGCTTCCGACGCAATTTCAAACCCCGCCTCGATCTTCTCCTTGTCAAAGATCGGCTGGAGCGCATTCAACGTGTCCGACGTATCCCGGTTCAACCCCGCAATCGTCTCTGCAGCCGTCTTACCGGTCAACGCCAGTTGCCCCGCTTCATCACGAATGACGATCGTCCCGCCGCTGATGCCGCTTTGCGTCGTGGAACTGCTGTTGCCGCTTGCCGCGACCACGATCGGGGTGCCCATTCCAAAGCCGCTACTGCCCGTGGAAACGGACGTGCCCGCATCTTTGGACGCGCCCCCTGCGACTTGGCCGCCCTTGGTGGTACCCAAGTCCGAGTCGCCTGACTTCCCGCCAAACCCAAACCCGCCCCCGATGGACACCTGACTGCCGCTGTAGCGCGCCGTGTTCTTGAGATCTTCAGTGACCAGTGTTCCCGTGGTCAGCTTGTTAAGGCCGTCGGCGACCGCCTTGTCGCTGCTGGCAATGACGCCGCCGATGAGCGTGGTGTTGTTCTTGACGTCGATCAGGAAGCCGCCATCGCCCGCCCACAAGCCGGCTTGCTCAGTCACGGTCTTGAAGTTGCTGTTGATCTTGCCCGTGCTGGCATTGGCCGAGATGCTGCTCGACCCTACGCAATATGGTGGGATGCACAGGCTTATGCCAAAACCCGCACTCTTGTTCTTCGAGTCGTACTTGCTGCTGTCTTGCAAGCTCTCCAGCAAGAGATTGCCGCCGACTGACGCGATGATCTGATCTGCCTTGGCGGCCGCACCCTTTAGCGTGGTGTCGCCGCCGGACTGGATCGCCAAGACATTGCCGGCGGTCACGTTGGTGTTGGTCCAGCTTTCGTCCTTGCCGTTGGCGTTGCCTCGACCCACCGAAGCGCCAAGTTCAAGCGTGAAGCCGTTTTGCTGCCCGCCGGAGGAGTACCCGATACCGATACTGGCGCTGCTACTCTTGCTGGTGGTCTTTTGCTCGAAGACGTTGCGCGCGGCCTCCAGCACGATGTCGCCTTCGGCTTTGAGCACCGCGTTGTTGCCAGCCGACAGCGTGGAGCCGGTGACCGTGATGTTCGAGTCCTTGCCCGCGCCTTGCGCAACGACGGTCAGATCCTTGCCTGCGGCAACGGTCGACCCAAAGGCGCTTGAGGCGTTGCGGTCGGTTGTGCTGCTGCTCTTGCTGCTGCCTAGGCTGAGCTTGATGCTGACGCCGCCGGCTTGCTGGACCGCATTGGCGTCCTTCACATTGGCCGCTTGCTGGACGGCATCGTACGCGTTGACGGCTGCCAATGCAGTCGTCGCGCCCGCCAGCCCCTTCATCACAGAGTTGTCCGTTTTACCCGCAGCATCAGCCATGCGCACGCCCGTCTGCACGGCATCGGCGATTGGAGTGCTGGCAGTAAGGGTCAGCCCAGACTGCTTGATCTCGTGAAATTCCCTTTCCTGCGTGGTGTCAAATGCCGCTCCGATGTTCACCTCTTTTCCGATCAAGGTGATATCGCCCTGGCGTGCAATGACGTTGCTGCCCGTGATGCTCAGCGCGTTGCCGGCGTTGATCAGGACACCGCCTTCAACGCTGCCAACGGTGCTGGCGTTGTGGAATACCTTTTTGCTGTCGAGCGAGTCCGTCTGTTTTCTGGAACCGTAGCTAAGACCACCCATCGCGCCAAAGCCGGACTTCTTGACCATCTTGTAGTCGTAGCTGTCCTGGGCGTTCTGACCGGCTAGGATGTTGACGTCGCGCTCGGCGGACAGCACCAAGTCCATTTGCGCGCCAACGTTCGAGCCCGATACATTCAGGTCACGCCCTGCCATCAGAACAGCGGAGTCGCCGGTAAAGGTAGTGGCCAGGGACTGCTCCCAGTCAACTGCCTTTTTGATGTGCGTCGTCTTCGACGACATGAACCCTTTTTTCGTGTAGTGACTTTCGTCATACGCCGAGCCGGTCTGCACGCCCGCCATCAGGTTGATATCTCGTCCGGCACCCACGGCCAGCTGTTCGCCCGCCGTCACGTCCGCGGCACGCGCATTGACGTCCTGCCCGGCAATCAGCGTAAGGTTGCCATCCGCCGCAATGGACGAACCGACTTCCGAGCTGGTGCTCAGGTCGTGACGGTTCTTCTTGTTGCGGACCAGGGATTCGCCGTGGCTTTCCTGCAGTGTGGCCAGGTTGATGTCGCGACCCGCTTGCAGGCGTGCGTCTTCCGTGGCGGTGACTTGCGCGGCCGTCAGGTTGATGTCGCGGCCTGCTTGCATGCTGAGGTTGCCGGCGTCGACGCGGGACACGCCCGAGACGTACGAACCCCAGGTGGCGCCGTTGTTCTCCGAGGCGGAGGTGGACGTAAGCGCGATGTCGCGGCCTGCCGACAGGGCGACGTTGTCGCCCTTGATGAGCGAGACCAGGTTGATCAGGTCTTCGCGTGCGGCGAGGTCGACGATGGCGCCCTGGATCCGGCCGCCGGCCTGGTTGACGATGTTGGCGGCGGTCATGACGGTGGCATCGCGCGCGCCGATGGTGCCGCTGTTGGTGATATCGCCGTCGGCGGCGAGCTTGACGTCGCGGCCGGCCATGAGGGTGCCGTCGCCCTTCAGGTCGCCTTCGCGCACCAAGAGGTAGACCTGCGGGACTAGCACTGTCTCGGTGGTGCCGTCGGGCAGCGTGATGGTCTGCTCGACCAGCCAGACCAGGTCGGTGGTGAGCTGGCGTTGCTGGGCGTCGGTGAGCGCGGCGCCGAGTTTGATGCCGTTGGTCAGGGCGAACTGCGCACCATTGGCGAGCAGTTGCTTGTACTGGCTGTCGTTGTCGCCAAAGCCGTCCAGGAAGCGCTGGCCGGTGGTGGCGAGGATCTGGTCGGAGACGAGTTTCTGTTCGTAGAAGCCGTCGCCCAGGCGGCGGGGTTCGCCGGACGGCGTGAGGAATTTTGCGCCGGCGGGAATCAGGGCGTTAAGACCTCCGGGGGTGTTGCCCAAGCCCGTCTTGATGGCGCCGGAAGCGCCCGCGTTGCCGACCGGTGCGCCGGGCTGTTGCAGGAGGCCGAACAGGTAGTCGCTGGAAACGGACTCGTGGTTGCCGATGAAACGCGGGTCGGTTGCAACGACGTAGGGGGCATCGGGTGTACCGCTGACGGCGAAGAGTTGGCTGTCGGGAATCGTGGCCGGGTTGGAGACGGTGCGCACGACGTTGCCGCCGGGCAGACCAAGGCTGGCAACCAGTACGGGACCGGTTGCGGTGGCGCCGTTGGCGCCAGGCGCCGCGCCGCTGAGTGAGACCGACAGGTTGCCACCGGAGGTACCGACGGGCAGCTCGATGGCTTCGGCGGCGAGGGTGCGGTTGTAGTCCTCAATGTGTTCCTTGCGCTTTCTGCCGCTCGGCTGGGACAAGATGGCGCGGCCAACGCGCGTCACCACGCGCTCGCCTCCCGCTCCAATATTGTTGATGGCCGGCCCGCTTACCGACAGCGTGCCGCCAGCCGCGATCTGGCTCTTATCGTTGGTGACGGTCCCGACGAGCGTCATGGCGCCGCCAGACAGAATCTTTCCAGGATCCGATGAGATGGTGCGGGTTTCGGTGACGGTTTCCTGGACGTCGTAGATCGTGAGGGTGTACCTCATGCGATTCTGGAAATCCAGATTGAACGCCGCTATGCGCGCATCCAGCTCATCGAACGGCACCTTGTAAGCGTAATGCGCTTCTTCGTAGGCCTGCCGTCGGACTTTTTCCGCCGCATAGCAAGCGCCGTCGTTCGCGCGGCATGGAGGATCTCGCGGTACCCACTGCGGCTCCGGGCCAACCGGCGGCGTCACACCGAAGACGGCCCAGACTCGCTCATCGGTACCGTACGGGTGCGTAACCGGCGGGTACACCCAGTTGTCCCCAAACCGAGTTTCGGGCGTACAAACTTCGATGTCATTCGTGATTGAACAATGAATTCTGCGCGGAACCTCCACCCGTGCGATGGGACCCTCATCATCCGTAATGCCCGTGTACCAAGGCGCGTAATCGAAGGGAGGACCATATCGAGAGGCGGGATAGTTGTCGGACGGAAGCAAGAACCCGTGCTGGGAGTCGTTTTCAAGAAGGTCGATGCCCTTTTCGCACCTTGGGCGGTCTTTGACGCAGAACCAGTTGGATTCCATGTCGTACATTTCGGTGGAGCCCGCCGGCGTCACGTACACCTTCGGCACGGTCAACACCGGCACAACTTCGCTGGCGTAGTTCGTATTGATGTTCTGCAGCGACACCGCGGAAATCACCGCGTTCCCTGCAGCCTCAATCGTCGCCGACGCATTGACGAGCGACGCAGCCTGCCCGATAGCCTTGCGATTCGCGTCCAGCGCGCTCCCGATGCGCATATCCCCGGCCGCGTAGATCAGCCCATGTTCGCGATTCACGAGCGAACCCACGCCGATATCCAGATCGCCGCGGGACGCGATGACCGCGCCGCCGCCGGGCCCTGCTCCGTTGACGATTTCTCCCGCACGGATAGCGATGGTGTTGCCGTAGATGCGGCCGAAGTTGTCGACGCGACCTGCGTTGATGTGGGTCGCGCCGCCGTCGATAAGGCCCGAGTTCGTGAGGCCGTTGGTGACGTTGATGGTGTTGTTGCGTCCGGCCAGCAGTTCGCCGCTGGCCTGGTTGTTGAGCGCGTTGGCCGTGATGGTCAGGTCACGGCCGGCGCTGACGGTGGCGCTGTTGTCCATGTTGCCGCCGACCGACATCGTCAGGTCGCGGCCGGCGGCGAGGTCGCCGGTCTGGTTGAGCGATCCGGTGTAGGTGAAGGACAGGTCCTGCGCGGATTGGAGCAGGCCCAGGCCTTGCAGCGCCTGGATCGTGACCGCGAGGCGTTCGCCGGCCAGCAACTTGCCCTGGTGGTTCTTCAGCATTGCGGCCTTGATGGTCGCGTAGCGCTCAGCGGCGATGTTGCCGCCGGTGTTGTCCAGATCGCCGGTATCCAGCGTCAGGTCTTGGCCCGCGCTGATGGCGCCGGACTGGTTGTTGATGCCGCCGGCGACGATGGTGGCCGTTTTGGCCAGCACGCCTTTGGGCGGCGATCCGGATGCGGTCAGCGTGGCGCGGTTGTCCAGGCTGGCGGCGTTCAGGGTCAGGGTGTCGTCGGCCTGAATCAGGCCGCCCTGGTTGTCGACGGTGCCGGTCGCAACCAAGGTGAGATTCGCGCCCGCCAGCGTGCCGCCGGCATTGCCAATACGCGCGGCGTCGATGCGTGCATCGCCCGCAGCGGCGATCAGGCCGGCGGTGTTATCCAGTTCGCCGCCCAGTTTGACGACGGCCTCACTGGCAGACGTGATCTTGCCGTCTTGATTGCGCAAGTTGGAGGCGGCGATGTCGACGCTGCCGCCGTGCAGGACGGCGTTGCGCGTGGTGATGTCGCCGGAGGTTGTGAGCCCGAGCTTGCCGACGGCCGAGACGTTGCCGCCGGACATATCCATACCGCCTGCGGCCAGGGTCATGTCCTTGCCGGCCGCGCTGATGCCCGGGTGCGTGATGAAGGCTGCGGTCAAGTTGACGCTGCCGGGCAGACTGAGCGTGCCGTCCTCGCCGACACCAGCGATGAAGCGGCCGCTGTTGTTCAGCGCGCTTTTTGCCGTGGCGGTGACGTCGCCACCCGCGAGCACCGAGCCGGTGTTGGTCAGGCCGGTATCTGACAGCAGGGAGGCTGCGCCTGCCGCGGACACAATGCCTGCGTTCTTCAAGAGGCTGCCGGACCGGAGGCCGATATCCGCGGCGGATTGGATGCGGCCGTCGGCCGTGGTTGAGAGCGCGCCCTGGGCATCGATGGTGACGTTGCCGGCCTGGGTGGCCGCGACGCCGCCCAGCGTGGCGTCGCCGCCCGCGCGCAGCGTCATGGCTTGTCCGGCGGCAGCCGAACCCATGAGGTTCAGCGCGCCGCCCGCGGTGGCGGTCAGCGCTGCGCCCGCTTGCAGGCTGGACGCAGAACCCGTGTCGAGATTGCCGTTTTGCGTCTCCAGCTTCAGGTCGCCTTCCAACGCGGCCACGGTGCCGTTGAGGGTCATGCCACTGCCCGCGCTGAGGGTTTGCGTGATGCCTGCCAGCATGCTGCCGGCGGCAAGCAATGTGCCTTGCGCGGTGGACGTGAGCGTGCCGGCGGCTTGCGCCAGGCCTGCCGCACCGACCGCGACGTTGCGGCCGGTCAGGGTCAGGTTCGCATCGCTGGCGGCGGTGCCGTCCACGCGCGCATCGCGCGCGGCCGACAGCATCATGTCGCCCACGGACGCCAACGCTCCGGCGGCGCTGACGTCGCGTTGGGCTTGCGCCGTGAGGGTGCCCGCCGCCTGCAACTGCGCGCCCTGCTTGGCGATCACATCGCGCCCGGTAACCAGCAAATTGCCCGCGCCCGCCTCGCCCAGCGCAGCAGCCGTGCCGCCCAGACGCGCATCGCCGGTCGCCGCCAGCGTCAGGCCGCCGCCCGCGACGATGACGCCGTCGGACGCCAGGTCGGCGCCCGATTGCGCGATGAGGTTCTGCGCGGCCTGCATGCGGCCGGTGGCGCCGACGCGCAATTGCCCGCCCGCGTCGGCGGTCAGGTTGCCGGCAAGCGCCGCCACGGTGCCGTCGACGCCCAAATTGCGCTGTGCCGTCAGGCTCGCGGGCGTGCCCGCCGTGACGAGGCCGGTCACAAAGAGATCCCGGGCAGCCTGGGCTTGCAGCAGGCCTGCCTGACCCGCAGCAGGCTCCGCGGTGCCTGCGGTGCCAGCGACGCGCAGGTCCTGGCCTGCGCCGAGGAAAAGATTGGCGTTGCCTTGCGCCAGCCCGCCCTGGCCCACCGTCAGGTCCGTGCCCGCTTCGGCGCGCAGGGTGCCGTTGGCGACCGTCTTGCCGTTCAGTTCGGCGCGGGAATCTGCGGAAAGATGAATGTCGGCTTCACCGGAGAGGGCGCCATTTGCGAGCAGGTTGCCGCCAGCCTGGGCCGTCAATTGCTGCGCGGCCTGCAGGGTGCTGGCCGAGCCGAGCGTCATGTCGCCGCCGCTGGCGGCCTGAAGCGTGCCAGCGTCGGCCAGTAGCGTGCCGTCCACCCGCAGACTGTCTTGCGTAGTGATCTGCGCGGATTGGCCCGCGATGAGGGCGCCCGCCAGCGACGCGTCGCCTGCCATGGCCGTCACCGACCCGTCCGCTTGCTGGCGTGAGGCGGAAGATGTGGCGAGAGTTTCGCCCGCCTGCACCTGCAGATCGCCAGTCGCGAGCGTTGCGCCATCAAGCGTCATGTCGCGCGCCGCCTGCATCGACAGGTCTTTCAGCGACGTGACCTTACCCAGGCTTTGCAGGCTGCCGCCAGCCGTCAGGCCAACGGGACCGGCCGCCGCCAACTGTGCATTCGCGCCGAGGGCGACGTCGCCGTCGGTCAAGACCGTCATGCTGCCGGACGCGGCCGTGATCGTGCCGTTGACCGCCAGCGTCTGGCCCGCCGTCAGCGCAGTGTTGCCGTTGGCGCGGAGCGTGCCAGCCAGCGTCATGCCGGCGCCCGCCTTGGCGGCAATCTCGCCTTCGGCGTCCCACTGGGCGGGCGCGTCCATGCGCAGATCGCGCGCCGCGTCGATGCCGATGCGGCCGGTGGCAGACCCCTTGCCCGTCACCCGTGCGTCGCGCCCGGCCATCAGCGACAAGTCGCCGCGCGCGCCGACAAGTCCGCCCAGGTTCAGGTCCGCGCTTGCACGTATCTGGGCGGGTCCCCCTGATTGAATCTGAGCGGTCGCCCCCGTCGTCAGGTCGCCGCCAGCCTGCGCATGCAACGCGCCCGCGGCGGTGACTTGGCCAGGCAGCACCATGTCGCGGCCCGCCTTGAGCGCTACCGCGCCTGCTGCGGTGACCAGACCGCTGGAATTCGTGCCGACTTGCGCCGCGCCGGTGGCGGTGCCCGCCGCGCCGCCGTTGCCCGCGTTCGAACCGCCCGCCGCCGACCCGGAGCCGGAGCCCGAACCGGAACTCGAACCACCGGAGCCCGCGTTCCCCGTGCCTGCGCCACTGCCCGGCGGCGTCCCTCCCGGCGCGATGTCGCCGCCGATCCGCACATTCCGCGCGGATTCAACCCGCACGTCTTGTCCGCCCATCAGCAGCGTGCCGCCCAACGACAGGTCCTGTCCGGCCGCGACGCGAAGCGCGCCCTGCGTCTGCACCGAGGCTTGCGCGGCGACGCTTACGTTGCCTGCCGCGTTCACATCGATCGAACCGCCCGCGCCGACCGCCCCCGTGATCGCGGCATTGCCGCCGGCGGCCAGCGCCACGTTGCCCGCGGCTTGCGCGGCGCCGTCCACCGACACGTCACGCCCGGATGCCAGGCGCAGATCCCGCGCCGCCTGCACGGCGGCGCTGGGCGCGATACGGACGTCGCCCGATGCGCTGACTTCCAGGTCGCCGGTCAGTGCAACCAGGTTGCCGCCCACGTTCACGCCGACGCCCGCCTCGGTGCCGATCAGCCGGATGCTGTTGGCGTACATGCCGCCCAGCGCCGCGGTGTCCAGCGCCACGACGGGCGCCGGGCCCTCGCCGGTGCCAGCGGTCGCGTTGCCGGTGGCGTAATCCACGCGCGCCGCACCCGCCGTGGCGTTGAGCCGGTCGGCCCAGACGCCGGCGTTGATTTCCAGCGTCCGCGCGATGAGGTCGACCTGGCTGGTGGCGGTGCCGTTCAGCCCCTGGCCTTCGACGCGCAGCTTGCCGCCGGCAACTTCCAGCGCGATGTTGCCGTCAGGCCCCACCTGCGGACGGCCCGTGGTCAGCGTGGCGCGATCGGCGTTCAGAAAGCCGCAACCGTTGCAGGTGATGCCTGCCGGATTGGCGACGATGACATTGGCGCGATTGCCCGCGACTTCAAGCGTGCCCATCAGTTGCGACGGGTTGGGCGCGGTGACCTGGTTCAGGATGGTGGTGGCGCGCTGGTTGCCCAACATGACATTGCCGGCCACCTGGCCGGCCAGTTGCGTCTGGCTGGCGCCGCCGCTGTTGTTCAGCACCACGCCGGACGGTCCCACGTTGAACTGCGTGTAGCGGTTGTTGGACACGCCGCCCGCCGACGGCGGCGCGATGTTGACGACCGGCACGCCGTTGGTGACGCCCACGGTCGGCTTTTGCCCGGCCACGTTCCTGTCGACGGAGATCGGCAGCGTCTGCGCCAGCACGGGCGTCCAGACCTGCGTGAAGACGATGGACCAGACAATCAACGAACGAAGCTTGGACATCATGCGCACCTGACGGGGAACAGCGGATTTAGAACTCGAGCATCACGGCCATCGCGAAGACGGTGGACGCGGTTTTGAGCGATTCGGGTTTCTTGAGCGGCCAGCCGGCCGAGAGGTCGTAGCTGGCGCTGACATGGGGAATGGACAGACGGCCACGCAGGCCTGCGACCGCGCCGACCAGCGTCCGGCCGGACAGGTACTCGGCGGACGGGCCGCCCACCCGCCCGACGTCCAAGCCGGTATAGAGCTGCTGGCCGGCAAGGCCGGTCAGATCGTCCAGGTTGAACGACAGATCGTTGCGCAGCGTCCAGCCATCTTCGGCGGCGAGCGTCATCTGGCCATCGAAGCCGCGCACGGCGTAGCGGTTGCCGATCGTGAAGTAGTCAGCCGGCACAATGGCCGTCTTGGCGTGCTGGATCTGCCAGTTGGCCTGATAGGCAAGCGTTTGCCCGGCAACCTGGAACGGCAGATAAGCGCCCGCGTTGGCGGTAAGAATCGTGCTGCGCCCGTTCCAGTCCGGGTCGCCGTAGATGTAGCCGGGCTCGTCGGAGAACTGAGGCAGCGTGCCGCGCACGCCGCCGCCGATGTCCAGCACGGCCTGGCCGACGTAATGGCGATGCCCGTAGCCGATCTCGTAGCCCGTGACGTCGCGGCGCTGAACGTCGATGGCCACGTCGTTCAGGGTGCTGTCGGTGCGCTTGCGCAGCACGGTGAGTGACAGGTTGCCCTTGTAGGAGGTGCCCCGGTACGGCACGACCGATACGCCTGCCTGGATCTGCTTGGTGGTGCCGCCGTAGACGATGGGTTCTTCGAAGCCGGCGACCGTCTGGCGGTATGTGGATTTGCTGGCGCCCGCGAAGACGGTCCAGTAGCCGAACGGCACGTTGTAGTTGATGGAAGCGGCGCGCGTGTGGGAGTCGGCGTCGCGCCAGTGCGCATTGCTGTTCCACGAGACCGACAACTGGTCGTAAAGGAACAGCGGGGAATCCAGGGTCAGGCCGGCATTGAGTTGATACTTGCCCACCGTATCCATGCCGCCGTTGTCGCCACCCAGGTAGCCATGCCAGCGCTTGCCGGTGCCGGGCTTGATGAGAATGTCCGAGTCGCCCAGTTCGGGACCGGGCGCGATATCGATGGCGGCATCGGCCTGACTGCCCAGCCGCCGCATGTTCTCAAGCGCCTGGTCCAGATCACGCTGATTCAGTTCGCCGCCCGGGCCGGTGGGCAACGCCGTGCGCCACCAACCGATGCCGTCCTGGCTTTGAACAGCGGAAATGCGGCCTGGCAGATAACGCAGCGTCAGCGACCCGTCCGCAAGTGACTGCTCGGGCACGACGACGCGCGCGGTGACCAGGCCGTCGTCGATCAGCAAGCCGATCAGGTGTTCTTGAAGCGCCCGCAACCCGCGGCCGCCCACGCATTCGCCCAGCACGATGGCCGTGGCGCGCGCCAGGAGATCCGGCGGCTCGGCGCCTTCCCAGATGACTTCCCGCAAGACGAAGCACGGGGTTTCGGGCGGAAGGGCCAACCCGCCCGGCTGGGCCCCGGAGGGCGCCGACAGCACGTCGGGACGCTCGGCCGCCCGCGCGCGTTGAGCGTCGATTTCCTGCTCCTGCCGGCGCTGGATTTCTGTGGCGCGCTGTGCGGCCTCAGGGGCGGGTTGCGCCCACGCCGAACTGATGCCCGCTCCGGCGCAAAGCGCCGCCCAAATCAACCATGCTCCGTGAAAATGCTGCGATCCGCTCATACGTCTGGACGCTTTCGGCCAACCGCCGTGCGTCGTCTCCTGTTGATCGATTGGGGCTGAATTTTGCCGCGCAATACCGTTTATTACAATATATATCTATTGTTTCTTGGTTGAATTCCGCACCATTGCGACGTTTTGCCGTCCGTATGCCGACCATTGCCGTCTTTTATTGATATTTCTTAAAGACGGAACTCGGACACGTAACAAATCGACTTCGAACGGGTGCGTAGGCATCTACATCAGCCGCCTTTGTAAAACGCTGGCGAAACGGCAGAAATCAGAGAACTCTGAAATATCGGGCCGGGTTAACCCGAATGCCGGCATAACTACAAATCGTCAATAATTCGCCAACGTTTTGTCGTTGATCCGTCCCTTTGCCCGCCTTGCCCATGTCTGTATCCGTTCGGGACGCCATCGTTTCGTCTTCCCACCTTGCGTCTTCCGCGCCAGAGCTGTCCGAGGTCGAATTCGGCCTGATCATTGCGTCGCATGCGTTCAACCGCTGGATGGTGCGCTGCATGGCGTGTGCGGGGCTGCCCGAACTGACGTCGCTGGATATCCTGGTGCTCAACCACGTATTCCATCGGGGCCGGGGCAAGAAACTGGCCGACATCTGCTTCACGCTCAATGTCGAAGACACCCACCTGGTGAATTACTCGCTCAAGAAGCTGGAGCGCCTAGGCGTCGTCCAAAGCGCCAAGACGGGCAAGGAAGTGATCTACACCACCACCGACGCCGGCGCGGCCGCCATCCAGCGCTACGCCGAAGTGCGCGAGCAGTGCCTCGTCAAACCGTTCATCGACTCCCCCGCCGCCGACAACGCCAGTCATCAACTGGCCAATACCTTGCGTGCCCTTTCGGGCCTGTACGACCAGGCCGCCCGCGCGGCCACCTCGCTGTGAGAACCACGTTGTCTAGCATTCCTGTTTCCGCCCCCGCCCCGCTGCTGTCCGTGCGCGGCGTATCGGTCGATTTCAATACCGACACCGGCGGGTTTCGCGCCGTCGACAACCTGGATTTCGACGTGCGGCCCGGCCGCACGCTGGCGATCGTGGGCGAATCCGGTTCAGGCAAATCCGTGACGTCGATGGCGATCATGCGCCTGACTGACTACAGCGGCGGCCGCATTTCGACCGGCCAGATCCTGTTCCGCGGTAGCGACGATCGCGAGGTCGACCTGACCCAAGCCAGCGATGAACAGATGCGCGCGATCCGCGGCAACGACATCGCAATGATCTTCCAGGAGCCGATGACGTCGCTCAATCCCGTGTTCACCATCGGCGACCAGATCGTCGAGGCGATCATGCTGCACCAGCAGCTGTCGCGTTCGGCGGCGCGCCAGTCGGCGCGCAAGCTGCTGGAAAAGGTGCGCCTGCCTGATGCCGAACAGCTGCTGGACCGCTATCCGCACCAGTTGTCGGGCGGCATGCGCCAGCGCGTGATGATCGCGATGGCGCTGTCGTGCCAGCCGCGCCTGTTGATCGCCGACGAGCCGACGACGGCGCTGGACGTCACGATTCAGGCGCAGATCCTGAACACCATCCGCGAACTGCAGCGCGACCTGGGCACCGCGGTGATCTTCATTACCCACGACATGGGCGTGGTGGCCGAGATGGCGGACGACGTGGTCGTCATGCTGCGCGGCAAGAAGGTCGAGCAAGGCACGGTGCAGGAAATCTTCAACGCGCCCAAGCATCCCTACACGCGCGCGCTGCTGGCCGCCGTGCCGCGCCTGGGCAGCCTGACGGGCCGCGACCTGCCGCTGCGCACGCCGCAGACCGTGCTGGAAGGCGACATGCTGCGCGAGGTGGGCGAGACCCGCGAACAGGACACCGCACGCTACGACGAACCGGTGCTGCGCGTGGACAAGCTGACCACGCGCTTTGACGTTGGCCACAACCTGTTCGGCCGCGTCACACACCGGGTGCATGCGGTCGAGCAGGTCAGTTTTGACGTCTATCCCGGCGAGACGCTGGCGCTGGTGGGCGAATCGGGCAGCGGCAAGTCCACCATTGGCAAGACCTTGCAGCAGCTCGTGGCGCCCACGTCCGGCGCGGTGCGCTACAACGGGCAGGACATTTTCTCGATGGACAGCGCGGGACGCCAGCGCCTGCGCCAGGAGATCCAATACATCTTCCAGGATCCGTATGCGTCGCTGGACCCGCGCAAGACCGTGGCCTTCAGCATCGCCGAGCCGATCCGCACGCATGGCCTGCTGAGCGGCGAAGACGCCATCGCGCGGCGCGTGGGCGAGCTGCTGGAACAGGTGGGCCTGAAGCCCGAGCACGCCACGCGTTATCCGCACGAGTTCTCGGGCGGCCAGCGCCAGCGGGTGTGCATCGCGCGCGCGCTGGCCAGCAATCCCAAACTGATCATCGCGGACGAGTCCGTGTCGGCGTTGGACGTGTCGATTCAGGCGCAGATCCTGAACCTGCTGATGGATCTGCAAAAGGATCGCGGACTGTCGTACCTGTTCATTACGCACGACATGGCGGTGGTGGAAAAGGTGAGCCACCGCGTCGCGGTGCTGTACCTGGGCCAGATCGTCGAACTGGGCACGCGCCGCCAGATCTTCGAATCGCCGCAGCACGCCTACACGCGCAAGCTGCTTGCGGCGGTGCCGGTGGCCGAGCCCGGCCGCCACATCGACACTTCCCTGATCGAGGGCGAGATCCCCAGCCCGGTGCGCCGCGTGGGCGATGAGCCCACGATTGTTCCTCTCTTTGAGTTCGCGCCCGGCCATCAGGTCGCCCGCGCCGCCTGAAACCCCTTTTATCCGTCGGTCCGACCCGATTTCCCGTCCCTGGAGGCGACCATGCAATTCCTTCGCACCACCCTCTCCGCCACCGCGCTGACGCTGGCCCTTGCCGCCGCGCTGCCCGTGTCGACGGCGCACGCCGCCGGCACGCTCAATGTGGCCATCAACCAGGATCCGGGAAGCTGGGATCCGATCGACACGTTCGTGACGTTCTGGGGTTCGGTCGGCAGCAACCTGTACGACGGCCTGACCATGCGCGGCGCCGACCTGAAGCTGCAGCCGGGCCTTGCCACCAGCTGGGAATACCTGGACGACAACAAGCGCCTGCGCTTCAAGCTGCGCGAAGGCGTCAAGTTCCATAACGGCGAGCCTTTCAATGCCGAGGCCGTGAAATTCACGTTCGACCGCCTGCTGGGCGCGGAAGGCGCCAAGGGCCCGCAGAAGTCGAACTACGACTCGATCGGCGAGGTCAAGGTGGTGGACCCGTACACGGTCGACTTCATCCTGAAGCAGCCGGACCCCGTGCTGTTGACGAAGCTGGCGGGCTACGGCGCGATGATCGTGCCGCCCAAGTACATCACGGAAAAGGGCGAAGACAACTTCAACACGCATCCGGTCGGCACCGGCCCGTTCAAGTTCGACAGCTACCAGCCCAAGGTCAACGTGACGCTGACGCGTAACGACGAATACTGGGGCGGCAAGCCCAAGCTGGACAAGGTGGTGTATCGCTTCATCGGCGAACCCGGCACGCAGGTCGCCGAATTGCAGGCCGGCCGCATCGACATCGCCACGCTGATCCCGCTGGGCCTGATCGAAACGGTCAAAAAGTCGGGCAACGCCGACGTCATCTCCACGGGCGGCCCGGTAGCCTTCGCGCTGCGCTACAACACCAGGAACGGCATCACGCAGCACCGCGACGTGCGCCGTGCGCTGATCATGGCGGTCGATCGCGACGCCATCGTCAAGCAGCTCCTGCTGGGCCAGGCCAAGACCATCGCCAGCTTCCAGGGTCCGCAGTCGTTTGGCTACAACCCCGAGCAAAAGCCGCTGCCTTTCAATCCCGCCGAAGCCAAGAAGCTGCTGGCGGCCGCCGGCGTGAAGCCGGGCGCCACGGTGCAGATCGACGTGCGCGGCAGCGACTCGAACTTCCGCGAAGTGGCGCAGGCCGTGTCCGGCTACCTGCAAGGCGTGGGCGTGCGCGCCACCATCAAGCCGTATGAAACCGGCGTGCTGCTCAACGACATCATTCCCGGCGGCAAGACCGGCGAAATGTGGCAGAACCAGTGGGGCGGCTGGACGTACGACTACGACAACACGGCATACCTGATGTACCACTCGGGTCAGAAGTGGAATCCGTACGACAACGATCCCAAGCTGAACGCGATGCTGGAAGCGCAGCGGACGGTCTATGACGTGAAAAAGCGCGAAGCGATGCTGCACGAAATCGCCGCGTACGTGGCCGACCAGGCGCTGGAAATGCCGCTGTATAGCCTGAACACGATCGTGGGCGTGAACAAGCGCGTGAAGAACCTGGAGGTTCCTGGCGACATCCGCTTCCGTTTCCTGGATACGGCCATAGAGTAAGTCCCCCCCGAGCGCTTCGCGCCTCCCCCAGGGGCATGCCTGCGGACCGGCAGAGCCCGGATCCGCGGCATCCCGCTTGGGGTGTGCCTCGTTGAGGCATCGGTGCGCATCGATGCCGCGTTAACACCCTTTTCCCGCCACGGCGCAAGCCGTTGCGGCGCCTTATGACCGGATTTCTCATCAAACGCGTGTTGCAGGCGGTCTTCGTGATCGTGGCCGTGACGCTGCTTGTTTCTTATGCCGTGCGCCTGACCGGCGACCCTGCGCTGATGCTCAGCCAAGGGTCCGGCAGCGTGACCGAACAGGATCTGGCCAACATCCGGCAGGCGCTCGGACTGAACCGGCCGTTCCACGAGCAGTACCTGTCGTACATGCAAGGCCTGCTGCACGGCGATTTCGGGCGTAGCTTCATGGGCGGCACCTCGGTCGCCAAGCTGATCGGCGACGCCCTGCCGGCCACGCTGATGCTGGCCTTCACGTCGCTCATCGTGTCCATCCTGATTTCGCTGCCGCTGGGCATCCAGGCGGCCATCAAGCGCGGCAAGCCCACCGATCAGGCCATCCGCATCCTGTCGCTGGTGGGGTTGTCGTTTCCCAACTTCTGGCTGGCGCTGATGCTGGTGCTGCTGCTGTCGATCACTTTCCCGCTGCTGCCGCCTTCGGGCTGGAGCGGTCCGGCCAGCCTGGTGCTGCCGTCGCTGACGATGGCGATCATCCTTAGCGCCACCAATATTCGCCTGGTGCGCACGACGATGCTGGAAACGCTGTCGGCGCAATACATCATGGTGGCGCGCAGCAAGGGGCTGAAAGAGCGTGTCGTGCTGTACAAGCACGCGCTGCGCAATTGCGCCATTCCGCTGATCACGTACCTGGGCCTGCAGTTCGGCGGCCTGATCGGCGGCATCGTGGTGATCGAGATGGTCTTCAACTGGCCCGGGCTGGGCACGCTGGCTTTCGACGCCATTTCCGGCCGCGACTATCCGGTGCTGCAAGGCACGGTCACCGTGCTGGCCACCGTCATCGTCCTGGTCAACCTGATCGTCGACATCGCCTACGGCATCGTCGATCCCCGTATCCGCACGCGTTGAGCATCATGCAGACAACCACTTCCCCCGCCGCCCCGAAGGCCATGAAGCCGCGCAGCCGCTATCGCTCGCTGGAATTCGTGCTGGGCGCGCTTCTGACCGGCGTCATGGTCCTGCTCGTGCTGGCGTCCGGCTGGCTGTTTCCGGACGGCGGCGAATCCATGGACCTGGCCGCGCGCCTGATGGCGCCCTTCGCGTCGGCCGCCCACCCGTTCGGCACGGACCCGCTGGGCCGCGACGTGCTGGCGCGCGTGATCGTCGGCGGCAAGATCTCGCTGCTGGTGGGCTTTGCCTCGGTGCTGGGCGGCGCGCTCCTGGGCATCATCATGGGTCTCGTTGCCGGCTACTACCGCGGCTTCTGGGACATGATCGTCATGCGCTTTGCCGACGTGCAACTGGCGCTGCCCTTCATCCTGGTCGCCATCACCTTCATCGCCATCCTGGGCGGCGGCCTGTTCAACGTCATCTTTTTCATGATCGTTTCGCAATGGGTGCAGTACGCTCGTCTGGTGCGTGCGCAGGTGCTGGCGCTGCGCGAGCGTGAATTCGTGCTGGCGGCGCGCGCCTTCGGCGTGCGCGACCTGGCGATGATCCGCCACCACATCGTGCCCAACCTGCTGGGTCCGCTGGTGATCCTGATGACCCTGAACGTGGCCAACAACATCCTGCTGGAAAGCAGCCTGACCTTCCTGGGTCTGGGCGTCGATCCCATGATCCCGAGCTGGGGCGGTATGCTTGCCGATGGCCGCACGTACATGCAGACGGCCTGGTGGGTCAGCGTCTTTCCTGGCCTGGCCATCATGCTGACGGTGCTGGGCCTGAACCTGCTGGGCGACTGGCTGCGCGACCGCCTGGATCCGACCGGCAAGGTCTGATGAATCGATCCGCACCCTGGGCGCGGAAGGAATATTGAATATGTCGTTGCTGGACAAGAGTTTCGATCGCACGCTGGACGCCTGGACGCACGCCTACATGGCGCCGGCCTGGCGCGGCGCGGTCGTGGAAGGCTGGTTGTTCGAGAGCGCCCAAGCCCGCCGCGCCGCGCAAGACCGGCTGCAACAGGCCGGCGTGACGGCGCGCTTTCGCAGCGCCTACAAGCCGCTGCTGCACTATTTCCTTGAAGAGGTCGAGCACGACGGGCTGGTCTCGGCCGAGATCCGCTATCCCTTGCACGAGCACGCGCAGGCCAAGCGCTTCACGCTCGAAGCCTACCCCCTCGTCGCGCTGCTGAAGGACGTCCGCGTGACGATGCTGCCCGGCGCAAAGGACCTGCACTACGACGTCACCCTGGGCTATGCCGACGGCCGCACGCTCGACGCCCGCGTCTTCGCGCCCAATCAGCTGGGGCACGCGCCGGACGGCACGCCAGAGCTGTCGCCCACCGGCTGGCTGCGGGTGCGCGACGCGAGCGGCGCGGTGCAAACCGATGCCGCGCAGGCCACCGAATACCAGTTGCTCTTTCGCAGCATCATGGACACGGTGCGCACCCACACCTGGGGCGCGCACGAGCCGTATTTCGACCGGCTGGAGATCCGCGTCGACCTCCCCGGCATCGACTTCGCGCTGCCGGTCGACGAGGAAATCGTCAGCACCTTCGAGGCGCTGCACGAAGACATCTATTTCTCGCTGCTCGAGCACTTCCAGCAGCACTCCGGCCGCCCTTCCGGCGACCGGGGCCTGCAACCCGGCCAGATCATTCCCGACATCCGCCGCCACGATGGCGCGCCGCGCGTGCAGATCTCGGTGGAACCTTTCGCACCCGTCGCGCCCGTGACGCCGGCGGCGCCTGCCGGTCCGCTGGCGCAGGTGCGCGAGCCGCTGTCGGCCGCGCAGATCGCCGGGTGCATGGCGGCCTTTGGCGGCGACACCTTCCAGGCCGTGTCCCGGCAGGGCCGTCCGGTGCTGGGCACCTATGTGCGCGGCCCGGGTCCAGCCGTCTTCATTTCGGGCGCGCAGCACGCCAACGAAACCTCCGGCGTGGTGGGCGCCCTGCGCGCCGCGCAGACGCTGGCCGCGCGCGGCGATGCGCATTTTGCGCTGATCGCCTCGGAAAATCCCGATGGCTACGCGCTGTTCAACCGGCTGCGCGAGCAGCATCCTCGCCACATGCTGCACGCCTCGCGCTACAGCGCGCTAGGCGACGATATCGCCTACCGCGAGCGCGCGCCGTTCTTCGAACGCGAAGGCCGCCATCAGGCGCATGCGATCAGCGGCGCGCAGCTGCACATCAACCTGCACGGCTATCCCGCGCACGAATGGACGCGTCCGCTGTCGGGCTACCTGCCGCGCCACTTTGAACTGTGGACCATCCCCAAGGGGTTCTTTCTGGTGCTGCGCCATCATCCGGGCTGGGGCGAGCGCGCCCGGCATCTGATCGAAGGCGTCACCGCGCGGCTTGCGCGCAACGTGCCGGGGCTGGTGGAATTCAACGCGCGGCAACTGGAACTCTTTCACGCACACGCGCTGGAAAAGGGATTCGACGTGCTCAACGGCATTCCCGTGCAGGTCACGGAAACCGATCGTGAAGAATTGCCAATGGCGCTCATCTCGGAGTTTCCGGATGAAACGGTCTACGGAGACCGATTCGTTTTCGCGCATACTGTGCAGATGGAAACCGTCCTAGCGGCCACCGATCTGTATCGCGCGGGACTATAAACGCCTGGATCCCGCCGCTTGAACCCGCAATAAAAAAATGAACATCCGAGAACGCAACCACGGCGACGATCTGGCCCTGGTGGACATCTGGCTCCGTTCGGTGCGCGCCACCCACACTTTCCTGACGGAAAAGGAAATCCAGGCCATGTACCCGAAGGTGCTGAACACGTACCTGCCGTCGGTAAGGGTCTGGGTCTGTGAGGACGATGCCGGCGAAGTCGCCGGCTTCATGGGCCTGACCGGCAACAAGGTCGAAATGCTGTTCGTGGATGCCAACAAGCGCGGCAAGGGGGCCGGCCGCCGGCTCCTTAACTTTGCGCGCTCGCTGCATGGCACGCTGCTGGTCGACGTGAACGAGCAGAATCCGCAGGCGCACGGCTTCTACAAGCACTACGGATTTCAAGACGTGGGACGCTCGGCCCACGACGACGCCGGCCGCCCTTTTCCCATCATTCACATGAAGCTGGCCGGCTAAGGCAACGCGTTCAGGCGCCGCCCGCTTCGTGCCGGGCGCGCCACGCTTTCAAGGCCTCGCGATAGCGGTCCATGGCCTCGTCATAGAGGTCGTAGACGCAGGGAATGCAGCCGCTGTTGCAGCATTCGCCGGGCTCGGGGCGTTCAGGCGGAACGGGCGGCGGATCGTCGTCCGGAGATTTCTTCTTGCTCATGGCGCCATGTTAGCGCTGCGCGTCATGCGCCGGCACGGCGCGGGCGTTCACACGCCTTCGCGCTTGCGCCAATCCGCGCGGCGGATTTCGTAGCAGACCTTGGGTTCCGGCGCGTCGCCCGTCATGCCGACGTAACGCAGCCCCGTCTTTTCCATGACGCGCTGCGACGCCAGGTTTGAGCGCAGCGCCACGGCGCCCAGCACGTCCACCGGCAGCAGGCGAAACCCCAGCCCGATCAGCGCGCGGGAAATCTCCGCTGCATAGCCCTTGCCCCAACTGTCGGGATGCAGCGCATAGGCAAGCTCCACGCTGGCCCGGCCGGGCGACGCCGTCGCCTTCAGCCCGGCACGGCCAGCGGGCAGGCCCGTCTCGCGGTCCTGCAGCACATACATACCGTAGCCGTGTTCGGTCCAGTGGACGATGTTCTGCGCCACGTAGCTTCGGCTGGCCGCCGCGTCGCGCGTTCCGCCCATCGATTGCATCAGATCGGCATTGGCGTGCATCTCGATCATGAACGGCAGATGCGCCTGCGACATGCGGCGCGCGTAAAGACGCAGGGTCTGGAAATCGTCGGGAAATTCGGTGGACGGCATGGCAGGCTCGCTCATTATTCCGGATAAGCCCGCATGGCGGCCGGTTGCTCCGCCTTGAGCGCATCCAGGATGCGCTTGCCCACGCGACCGTCCTGCGGCAGGTTCAGGCGCGCCTGCTCCTCGCGCACGGCGTCTCGGGTCTTTCCGCCGGGAATGCCGTCGGCCACGCCGATGTCATGACCGCGTCCGTACAGCTGCTTCTGCAGTTCCTTGATCTGCGCACGCGACAGGCCAGGGTCGTCGGTCGGCCACGCCGTGACGAGCGCCGGACCGCCTTGCAGGCGGTTCAGCAGCAGCGATACAGCCAGGCCGTAACGGCGCGACTGGTTGTAGTGCAGGATGGCGTCGAAATTCACGGTGGCCAGGAACACCGGGCCGCGTGCGCCGGTCGGCGCGAAAAGGTACGCCTGCTGGTCATTGCCCGAGGGCAGCTTCAGCACCGAGCCGTCGCCCTGCTTGACGCCGGCCTGCGCCCACTGTGCGATCGTGCGGCGATCCTGCGACCCCACGTACTCGGCGTCGGGCTCGGCGGGAATCGCGGCGGCCAGTTCTGCCGGCACGCGCACTTCCACGACGGCGGGCAGACCATGCGTCCATTGCGCGCGGCGCTTGCGCAGGTGGTTGGCGGTGGAAGCCAGCGCGTCGGGCAGCGAGTTGTAGAGGTCGATGCGGCCGTCGCCATCGCCGTCGGCGGCCAGTTCGTAGAACGACGTGGGGATGAATTGCGTCATGCCGAACGCGCCGCTCCACGACCCGACAAACTTGTCGGCGGGCACGACGCCGTCGCGCAAGAGGCGCACGGACGCGTAGGCGTTCTTTTCCCAGAGCGTCTTGTTTTCGGTGCAGGCGCGCGTCAGCCAGGCGTTGAGCACGTCGGTCTTGCCGACCTGGCGGCCATAGTTGGTTTCGATGCCGAAGATGGCGACCAGCGTCGCGGGATCGACCTGATACTGCTGGCTGATGGCGCCCAGCTGAGCGCCGTACTTGCCGAGCACGGCCTTGCCGTCCAGCACGCGCTCGTCGTCGACCGTCTTGGCGATGTAATCCCACCAGCTTTCGCGGCCCTCGGGCTGGCCCTTGGCCGACGCAACGGTGGTGGGCAGCAGCGTGGCGTTGGCCGTGTATTTGTTCCAGTCGGCAACGGTCACGCCGTTGGCCGTGGCGCCCTTGCGCAGCTTGTCGATGCAGGCCTTGGTGTCGAGTTCTGTGGGGACGATGACCGTCGGGGCGGCGGGCGCGGCGGCCGGGGCTGCCGTGGCAGCGGGCGCGGCGGCGGGCGCAGCGGAAGCAGCAGGGGCTGCCGCCGGCGCAGTAGCGGGCGCAGTGGCCGGCGCGGCAGCGGGCGCGGCATGGGCAGCCGGCGCGGGCGTGTCGTCAAAGCTGCGCTTGGGTTTGAGCGCGGGTTGCGGCTGTTCGGGCGCGGGCGTCTGGATGCGCGATCCGGTGGCAGATCCGGGCGACTGCGCCTGCGCGGCGCCGGCGCCGGCGGCGGTCAGGGCCGCGGCCAGCAGCACGCGCGAAAAGCTGTCGATTCGAGGACGGGAGAAACTCTGGCGCATGGCTTTCCTGAAAAATCGAGGTCAGCCGGGATCGTACCGCGACCGGCGGCCGAAATCGAACGCGGCCCCTGCCCTGCCTGCGGACACCGGCCGATCATTGCGGGGCGGGCGGCGCCTCACGCAACTCCGCCAGGCGCTGCACAGCCATTTCATACCCTTGAGCGGCGGCGGCCTCGTACCAGCGCAGCGCCTCTTTCATGTCGAAGTGTTCCATGACGAGGCCCTGCAGGTATTGCGCGCCGGGATCGCCACGCTGCGCAGCAGCCAGCATCGCCCGGTCGGCCATGCCGTCCTGGCGGGGCGACTCGCCATAGATGTGGGCGTTGCCGCCCTCGATGGTGCCACCCAGTTCGCGCATCGACGGCGGGGTCTGATCGAAGAGCTGGCGCCAGAACAGCGCCACGAGTACAACGAACAGCGCGAAGAAAAAGGTCCAGGTGACGATCCGTTTAGCGGTCATGTTTCTCTCAAAAAATGGGCAGGCTTGCGCCCGCGGACTTCAGGGATGATCGGTGGCGGGCGCAAACCAGTATTGGAACAAATCGCCGTCATTGGTGTACCAGGGCAGCAGCATGCCGATGC
The DNA here is from genome assembly GCF_001428165.1 of Achromobacter sp. Root170. Taxonomy (NCBI): domain Bacteria; kingdom Pseudomonadati; phylum Pseudomonadota; class Betaproteobacteria; order Burkholderiales; family Alcaligenaceae; genus Achromobacter; species Achromobacter sp. Root170. The sequence continues at coordinate 603,638 of NZ_LMHN01000015.1, read as the reverse complement.
TGTCGGACTCTCGCGCCACCGTCAGCAGCAGCCCGCCCGCGTCCTTGCGCAGGATGGCCACGTGACGTCGCACGCCCATGGACTCATGCTGGCGCCAGTCATGGCGCACGCTGACCCACAGCCGGCCTTGCGTGCATCCGGCAGCCCGCCAGATGGCATTGCCGGGATGCGGGGGTTCGCCCACGGCTGCCGTATCGGCGCCTTCCTCTTGCAGGACAAGCTGCGACACCTGGCGCGCGCCGTGCTCATCGCGCGCCTCTATCTGCCATCCGAGAGCATCCGGGACGAACGAGACGGTTGCGCGGGGCGACGGTTTCCATGCCGGCAAGGGGGCATCGCGCATGCCCGGCAGATCCAACGGATACGTCAGAAAGCCGCGCAGGTCCTCGAGCAGGAACGCATCGGCATCGCCGGCGCGCCGTTCACCCTGCGCGCGATAGACGCCGGCCAGGTCGGGGCATTGCGCTGGATCCGACGGCAGCACGACCGGCGTGCCTTGCTTGAAGGGCGGCCATTTGACGGCCACGTCGTCGACGCGTGACACGCTGCAACCGGCCAGCGCCGCGGTCAGCAGCGTGACCGCGGCAATCATCGCCGTGCGCCTGCCGCCGCAGGGGCGGCTGCCGTTGCCGGCGCATAGCCCTACGCACTGGCCGCCGCACTTGCCATCGCACTGGCCGCTGCACTTGCCGCCGCGTCTTTTCAACATCAATTCCGCTTCTCCCGTTGCAAGCCGAAGCTGTTGCAGACCCCCGCGCGCGCAGCGCGGCCGCCATTCGCCGCCCCCACGCGGCCAAGCGTCGAACTATATCCCGGATCCCTCCGCGCGTTGCCAAGCGGCCAGCGCGGGAGAATAATCGGCAAATCGCTTCCGCTTCCCCGCGCCATGACACCGTTCCGAGGCAAACTCCGCATCCGGCACCTGGAAATCGTGCTGACCGTCTCAGAATTGGGCAACCTGTCCAAGGCGGCGGCCCAATTGCACAGCACGCAATCGGGCCTGTCGCGCGCCATCGCCGAGATCGAGGAACTGGTGGGCGCGCGGCTCTTCGAGCGCACCGCAAAGGGCACCACCTGCACGCCGCTGGGCGACGCCATGTGCCGCCACGCGCGCCAGTTGCTGACGGGCTTTCGCAAGGCCGAGGTCGACCTGGCCGCCGTTTCGCGCGGCGAGGAAGGCAGCCTGACGGTGGGCTGCTTTTCGATGTTTGCGGGCTGGCCGGTGGCGCAGGCTGCGCGCGACTACCGCGAGGCGCACCCGCGCATCACGCTCACCATCGAGATCGGCACGCACGAACGGCTGATCGAGGACCTGGACGCCGGCGCGCTGGACGTGCTGATCAGCCGTTTCTCCAGCACCGTCAATCCGCAGATCTACCGTTCGACCACGTTGCTTGAGGACGCCGTGGTGCTGGCCTGCGCGCCGCATCATCCGCTGACCCGTCTGCCGGGGGCCACGCTGGCCGATTATGTCGCGTATCCGTGGATCACTGCGCTGCCTGGCAGCCGCATCCGCGGCGAGCTGGAATTGTCCCTGCGCCAGGCCGGTTTGGCGATTCCGGATATGATCGGCGTCCTGTCGCTGGAATTCGGCCGCGAATTGCTGCTGGACGGTCAGTATCTGTGGATGCTGCCCGGCAGCGTTGCGGCCGTCCGGCAGGCGCGCGGCGAACTCACCGTGCTGCCCGCCCGCCCCGCCTTGCGCAAGTCTCCGCTTGCCGCCATCTGGCGCCGCGACCGTCCCAGCACCCGTCAGGCGCGCGCCTTCGCGGCCCAGCTCGAACGCACCATTCTGGCCGATGGCATTGCGCTGGCCGCCTGAGCCGCGCGCCCCCCGAACACGCCCCTTTTTCATACCGGAGCACCCATGTACGAATGGCTCAACGCATTGCCCAAGGCGGAATTGCACCTGCATCTTGAGGGCACGCTTGAACCCGAGCTGCTGTTCAAGCTGGCGCAACGCAACGGCGTGGCGCTGCCCTGGCCCGACATCGACGCCCTGCGTGGCGCCTACGACTACAACAACCTCCAGGAATTCCTGGATCTCTATTACCGCGGCGCGGACGTGCTGCGCACCGAGCAGGACTTCTACGACCTGACCTGGGCGTACCTGCTCAAATGCCGCGAGCAGAACGTGGTGCACACGGAACCCTTCTTCGATCCGCAGACGCACACCGACCGCGGCGTGCCCTTCGAGACCGTGCTGAACGGCATCAGCCAGGCGCTGGCCGACGGCGAGAAGCAGTTGGGCGTGACCAGCGGCCTGATCCTGAGCTTCCTGCGCCACCTGCCCGAAGAACAGGCCATGCGCACGCTGGAGCAGGCGCTGCCCTACCGCGATGCGTTCATCGCCGTGGGCCTGGACAGCAGCGAGCAAGGCTTTCCGCCGCGCCTCTTTCAACGCGTGTTCGACCGCGCGCGCGCCGAAGGCCTGCCCGCCGTCGCGCATGCGGGCGAGGAAGGTCCGCCCGAATACATCTGGGAAGCGCTGGATCTGCTCAAGGTGCTGCGCATCGACCACGGCGTGCGCGCGGCCGAGGATCCCGAACTGATCGCCCGCCTGATCGACGAGCAGATTCCGTTGACCGTCTGTCCGCTGTCCAACACCCGGCTGCGCGTGTTCGGCCACATGCGCGAGCACAACATCCTGTCGCTGCTTGATGCCGGCGTGAAGGTCACCGTCAACTCCGACGATCCGGCCTACTTCGGCGGCTATGTCAACGAGAACTTCCACGCGCTCTACGAGCACCTGGGCATGACGCGCGAGCAGGCGCAGGCCCTGGCGGACAACAGCCTGGACGCGCGCATCGCCAGGTAACGCCTTCCAGCCATGCGGGTTGCGCATGGCTCTGTTCAAAACCGGCATGCCCGGCGCGGCACTTTCCTCCCTACCATAGTCCGGCGGCAGCAACGCTTGCCGCCGCTGGACGATGAACAACGAGACAAGGGGCAGGATATGAGTGAACGCGTGAAGGCGGCGCTGCGCAGCGGCACGCTTGCCGGCGTGCGCGACGGCGGCGTGTGCCGCTTCGGCGCCATTCCCTATGCGCAGGCGCCCGTGGGCGAACTGCGATTTGCGCCGCCGCAGCCGGCCAGTTGGCGGGGTGAATTCGACGCCACGGGAATGGGCGCCGTGGCGCCGCAATTGCCCTCGCGCCTGCGCGGCGCCATGGGCGACTTCGATGCCGAACAATCCGAAGACTGCCTGCACCTGACGGTGTGGACCCCGGCCGCGGACGGCAAGCGCCGTCCCGTCGTGGTCTGGCTGCACGGCGGCGCCTGGCAAAGCGGCGGCGGCGCGCTGGACTGGTACGACGGCTCGCGCCTGGCGCAACGGGGCGACGTGGTCGTCGTGGCCGTCAACTACCGGTTAGCCGCGCTTGGCTGGCTGTACGTGCCGGGGCAGACGGCCAATGCCGGGCTGCTGGACCAGGAGATGGCGATCGACTGGGTGCTGGCCAATATCGAAGACCTGGGCGGCGACCCCGAGCGCGTCACGGTGATGGGGCAATCGGCGGGCGCCTCGTCGATCTGCGCGATGCTGACGCGCCAGCCCCGCTTCTCGCGCGCCATCCTGCAGAGCGCCGCGCTGGGCCGCGGCTTTCGCAGCGCGGCGCAGGGCGAAGCCTTGGGACAGGTCTATCTGCGCGCGGCCGGGGCCGAATCGCTTTCCGAGGCCCGGAAATTGCCAGTGTCCGCGCTGCTGGCTGCCCAACAAGCACCCGAGGTGGCGCAGGCATTGCAGGCCGAAGGCAGCAGCCGCAGCCTGTTTTCACCGGTGCTCGATGGCCAGGTGCTGCCGCTGGGCATTGCCCCCGCGCTGATGACCGCCGCGGGCCGCGCAGACGTGCTGGTCTGCTACACGCGTGACGAGATGGCCGCCTTTCCAGACCACGGCACCGACGCTGCCAGCCAGCAGATGGGCGACGCCGTGTTCGGCGCGCCATCGCGGCAGTGGGCCGGGCACGCCGCCGCGCAAGGCCGAGACGCCTGGCTGGCGCGCTTTGACGTCGCACCGACGGACCGCTTTGGCGCGTGCCATTGCATCGAGCTGCCGTTCGTGTTCGACACCCTGCAAGCCTTTACCGGGGCGCCCATGCTGGCCGGTCTGCCTGCTGCGCATGCAGAGCAGCTTGCGCGCCAGACGCAGACCGCCTGGCTGGCCTTCATCCGGGGCGATGCGCCGGCCTGGCCGCAAGCGCCGCACATGCAGATCCTGGCCTGAGCCCGCCACGCCACCCGCCATGCCGCATCTGACGCCGGGCTTGCCCCCCGCGCCTTGCACACCAACAACACAAGGGGAATTCCATGTTCAAGCAATGCCTTCTTGCGCTGGCGCTCGCGCTGCCGCTTTCCGCCACCGCCGCCTATCCTGAAAAACCGGTCAAGATCATCGTTTCCAATCCGCCGGGCGGTCCGGTCGACGTCATGCTGCGCGTCCTGGCGAGCAAGCTGGGCGCGGCCTGGGGCCAGCCCGTCGTCGTGGAGAACAAGCCGGGCGCCTCGGGCATCATCAGCACCGGCGCGCTGGTCAAGTCCGCTCCCGACGGCTACACGTTGGGCATGGTGGTCGCCTCTTCGGTGACCATCGTGCCGTTTGCCGTCGATAGCCTGCCGTTCGACACGCAAAAGGACCTGCAGCCCATTTCGCTGGTGGCGCGCACGCCGTTCATCTTCATCGTGCCCAAGGACAGCCCGCTCAAAACCTGGGAAGACTTCGTGCGCGAAAGCCGCGCGCGCAGCCTGAGCGTGGGCTCGTTTTCAATCGGCACCGCATTCCACCTGGTCTGGGAACAGACGGCGCGGCGCGCGGGCATCAAGGCGCTGTACGTTCCCTCGTCATCGTCCGGCAAGACCCAGAACGACCTGATCGGCGGACAGCTGGACGTGGGCCTGGACGCACCGTCCAGTTCGAAGGGGCTGATCGACAGCGGACGGTTGCGGGCGCTGGCGATCACCAGCCCGCAACGCTTCGGCGGTCTGCCGGACACGCCCACACTGAAGGAGTCCGGCCTGGACTACGCGCCGCAGCCGTGGATCGGCCTGATGGGGCCGGCCGGCATTCCGAAGGACCGTGTCGCGCAGATCCAGAAGGCGGTCAGCGACATTCTGAAGGATCCCGCCATGCAGGCCCAGATGGAGACCCTGGGCATGATCCCCATCGGCAGCACGCCCGACGAACTGGCCGCGACAATCCAGGCCGACCGCGCCGAGATGGGACCGCTCATCAAGGAGCTGGGGATCAAGCTGCAATAGCGCCGGCCAAGTCCCGGCGGCTTGCTTGGGGCGCGGGGCCGGCGTGGTTGCGCGGCCTTGCGGGCATCCCGCATTGACGCGTCGCCAGCCGGTGGCTACAGTGGCCGGCAGCCTTGCGGCGCGCTGCCTGCCGCATTCCCGAACCACCCGCGGTCCTGCCGCGGGTCCAACTTTTTCGGATACCCATGAACAGCTACCGCGTCGGCATCGCCGGCTTCGGCGCCATCGGCCAGGCCGTGGCGCAATCCCTCGATGCCGGCCTGCCCGGCCTGACGCTCGCCGCCGTCGCCGTGCGCGATCCCAGCGCCCCGCCCGCCTTCTCGTGGAAAGACGGCGCGCCTGCCTTCACCACCATCGACGGCCTTGCCGACCATTGCGACGTGGTCGTGGAATGCGCGCCCGCGGCCGTGTTCCGCAACATCGCCGAACCTGTATTGCGCGCTGGCAAGAAGATGGTGGTGCTCAGTTCGGGCGCCCTGCTGCGCCACGAAGACCTCATCGACATCGCGCGCCAGCACGGCGGCCAGGTCATCGTGCCGTCGGGCGCCATTCTGGGGCTGGACGCCATCACCGCCGCGGCCGAAGGCGTCATCCATTCCGTCACGATGATCACCCGCAAGCCGGTGCGCGGCCTGCTGGGCGCACCCTACCTGACCGACAACAACATCGACATCGAAGGCATCACCGAGCCTCGCCTCATCTTCCGCGGCTCGCCGCGCGAGGCCGCCGTGGGCTTTCCGGCCAACCTCAACGTGGCCGTCAGCGTGTCGCTGGCGGGCATCGGCCCGGATCGCACCACGCTGGAAATCTGGGCCGATCCCTCGCTCGATCGCAACCTGCACCGCGTCGAGGTCGTGTCCGACTCCGCCTCGTTCTCGATGGAAATCCAGAACATCCCATCGGCCAATCCCAAGACCGGACGCATCACCGCGCAAAGCGTGATCGCCGCACTGCGCAAGCTGACCGGACCGCTGCGCGTCGGCACCTGAGGCCCCTCCTTTAAGCCGCCGCCCGCCGCAACGCGTCGCCGTGGCGCGGCGCCGGCATGGGCCCGACCTGCCAGCGGCCCGTTCCGTCCAGATCCAGCCGTTGGGTATGGAACGCATCCAGCGTGCTGCGATGGCCCACGCTGACCAGCATGCTGTCCGGCAGCGCCTCGCGCAGCAGGCTGTACAGCATGTGCTCCAGCCCTTCGTCCGTGGCCGACGTGGCCTCGTCCAGAAACACCAGCGCGGGCCGGTTGTACAGCACGCGGGCAAACGCAATGCGCTGCTGCTCGCCCAGCGACAGCACGCGTGACCAGTCGTGCACCTCATCGAGCCGGCCGGCCAGATGCCCCAGGTTGACCTGCCGCAACGCATCGGCCAGCCGCGCGTCGTCGGCCGGTTGCGCCAGCCCCGGGTACGCCACCGCGCCGCGCAGGTCGCCCAGCGGCAGATATGGACGCTGCGACAGGAACAGCGCGGACGCGCCCTGCGGCCGCCGCACCACGCCGTGGGCGTACGGCCATAGTCCGGCCAGCGCGCGCAGCAAGGTGGTCTTGCCGCTGCCCGACGGCCCCTTGATCAGCAGGGCTTGTCCGGGATGCAGGCGCAGATTCAGGTTGTCCAGCAGACAGGCGCCATCCGGGCGCGACACATCCAGGCCCTCGATCTCCAGGCCATCGGGCAGCGTCTGGGTCTGCACCTGCGGCAGCGCACGCGCGGCCTCGTTGGCATCCAGGAATCCATTCAGACGATCCAGCGTCGCGCGGTACTGGGCGAACGTGTCGTAGGAACTGCGAAAGAACGACAGCGATTCCTGCACCTGCCCGAAAGCCTGCGAGGTCTGCATGACATCGCCCAGCTTGATCGCCCCGCTGAAAAAGCGCGGCGCCTGCAGGATGAACGGAAACACGACCGCGATCTGGCTGACCGACAGGTTGAATCCGTCGAACTTGAGGCCCCGGTACACGCGCGCCCACAGATTGGCGATGTAGGACGTGAAGCGCGTCCACAGCGTCGCCCGCTCCACTTCCTCGCCCTGATAGAACGCAACGTTCTCGGCGTTCTCGCGCAGTCGCACCAGCGCATAACGGAAGTTGGCCGTCAGGCGCTCGGACAGGAAGTTCAGCTTGATGAGCGGGCGGCCGATCTTGAAGGCCAGCCACGTCGCGACGATGACGTACAGATAAACCACGAACACCATGGCGCGCGGAATCTCCACGCCGCCCAGCGTCAGCGGGCCCGACAACCCCCACAGGATCGCCGTGAAGGCCACCAGCGACACAATCGCGCTGATGGCGCCGATCGCCAGCGTGCGCGACCCCGTCACGAATTGCGCGATGTCCTGTTCGATGCGTTGGTCGGGGTTGTCGACGGGCTCGGCCAGGAAGTGACCGCGGTAGTAGGCGCCCGCGCCCAGCCAGTCGCGCGTCAGCCGTTCGTTCAACCACACGCGCCAATGAATGTCGAAGGCCTGGCCCACGTAGCTGTCGGCCAGGCTGCGCACCACATGCACGGTGGCCAGCACCGCGAAAATCCCCAGGAAGTGCCAGAAGACCGTCTGGTCCAGCGCCTGCAAGGCGCTGTAGAAGCCGTTGTACCAGAACGAAAACAGCACGGTCATGCGCACCGCGAACATCGCCAGGAACAGCAGCAAGGCCAGGGTGAGCATCGGGCGCCAACTACGGCGAGGCGTCAGGTACGGCCAAGCCAGCCGCCAGAACTTCCTGCCCCAGACCGTGGTGCGCGTCAGGATCAGCGTGACCACCGCCAGCGCGACGGCGGAGATGCCGAACGCGCGCGCAAGCCACAGGGCGCTTTCTGCTAGTTGCTGCTGCCAATTCAGATCCATGAGCCCGGAACCTCGCAATGACGTTCCTGGTTAGACGTCCGGATCCGGCGCAGTTCCGGCAAAACTGCCGCTTTAAGCCTGGCTTAAGCCACCGCCAAGGACATTGAAGGCGCGTTGAAAGCCGAGACGCGATTTCATCAAGTTGGACCGAGGTCCAGGTTGGCGAACAGGTCCGCCAGCGTGGGCACGCTGCGCGCGGGCCAGATCGCGCTCAGGTCGAAACTGGGCAGGCGCTCGCCATCGCGCACCTCGCAAAAGCGCACGCCGCGAAAATCCATGGACCGTATCCAGCTGGGCAGCAAAGCCACGCCGCAGCCGCCCGCCACGCACGACAGCACCGTCAACGTGCGGCTGGCCTCCTGGTTCACGTGCGCATCGTGTCCGCCCTTGCGCATGGCATCCAGGATGTCCGCGTAAAATGCCGGCAACTGTGACTGCGGGTACATGACCAGACCGGCCTGCGCGATCTGCGCCATCGACACCTGACCGTCGGGCGGCACCTCGAACTCGTCGGGCACGGCGGCCACCAGCCGGTCCCGCAGCAACTGGCGCTCGCGCATGCGGCCGCCCACCGCGACGGGTGTATGCATCAGGCCGATATCGATCTCGCCCGTCTGCAAGGCCTCGGCCTGTTCGGCGTTGCTCATTTCCCGCAGGATGATGCGCACGCCCGGCGCCTGCTGGCGCATCTGGCGCAGCGCGCGCGGCAAGGTGTCAAAAAGCGCGGAGGACACCAGACCGACCGTCAATTGCCCTGCGCTCCCCCGCCCGATCTCGCGCGCACGGCGCGCCGCGGCGTCGATGCGCGCCACGCTGGCGCGTACGTCTTCCAGGATGGCCTGCGCGGCGGGGGTAGGCGTCGTGCCCTGACGCGACCGTTCGAACAGCCGCACGCCCAGGTCTTTTTCCATGCGCGTCAGCGCCTGGCTCAACGCAGGCTGAGCAATGCCCAGCCAGTCCGAGGCGCGGCTGACGCTGCCGTGGTCCACCACCGCCAGGAAGTACCGAAGGTGCCGGGTTTCCATATTGATCCAATATATAAAAAGCGCTTTTCCACAATGGAAAACTATACATCGACTTCCTAGAATCCCGACTTACAGAACATTACATGCCGGCAGTGCCGTTCCGCGAACGCCATGCCGAATCAGGAGACTGCTTTGCCCTCGCCGATTCCAGGCGCCGCCGTCGACACCCACGCCCACGTGTTTCACCAAGGCCTCGCCCTTGCCGACACGCGCCGCCACACGCCGGACTACGATGCCACGCTGGCCGAGTATCTGGGCTTGCTGGATGCGCACGGCATGCGCCACGGCGTGCTGGTGCAGCCCAGCTTCCTGGGCACGGACAACAGCCATCTGGTTCAAGCGCTGCGCGCGGCGCCCGACCGGTTGCGCGGCGTGGCCGTGGTGGCGCTGGACATCACTGACACTGAATTGCAAGACCTGGCTGGCGCGGGCGTGGTCGGCATCCGCCTGAACCTTGTCGGGCTGGACAGCCCCGCATTGCAGACGCCCGCCTGGCAGTCGTTGCTTGCCCGCGTGAATGCGCTGGGGTGGCATGTGGAAGTTCATGTGCAGGCTGCGCGCCTGGACGGCGTGATGCCGGCATTGCTGGCTGCGGGCTGCCGGATCGTGGTGGATCATTTTGGCCGCCCGGATCCCGCGCTCGGTGTTTCCGACGCCGGCTTCCAGTACCTGCTGCGCCAGGCGGACAGCGGCCGCGTGTGGGTGAAGCTGGCCGCGCCCTACCGCAACTGGGCCGCTGCCGCCTGCGCGGCCTCCGGCCGGCTGGCCACGCAGCAACTGCTGGACGCCTACACCCCCGAACGCCTGATGTGGGGCAGCGACTGGCCCCATACCGAACATCGCCACCTGGCGTCCTATGCCGCGGCAACGCAGTGGCTGGACGCCTGGATCGACGACCCCGCGCAACGGCGGGCCGTGCTTGCCGACACGCCGTTGCAGCTATTCCAATTCAAAGGAGACACTCCATGACCCCTCTCATCAAACGCCTGGCGCAGCGTAGCGCGCTGTTCGCCGCCGCCGGCCTGCTGGCTGGCGCCGCCGGCGCCGCGCACGCCGCCTACCCCGAGCGCGCGGTCACACTGGTGGTGACCTATCCGCCCGGCGGCACCGTGGACGTGGTCGCCCGCCTGATCGGCCCGAAGCTCGCGGCCGAACTCGGCCAGCCCGTGGTCATCGAAAACCGCGGCGGCGCGGGCGGCATGATCGGCGGCGCCGTTGTCGCCAAGGCCAATCCCGACGGCTACACGCTGATGCTGGACGCCTCCAATCACGCGCAGAACCCCGCGCTGCACAGCAAGATGCAGTTCGACACGCTGTCGGCCTTCGCGCCGGTGTCGCTGCTGCTGCGCGTGCCCAACGTGCTGGTCGTGACGCCGTCGTACGAAGTGAAGTCGGTCGCCGACCTCATCAAACTGGGCCAGCCCGATGCCAAGGAGCCGGTGTACTTTGCCTCGGCCGGTCCCGGTTCGGCCCAGCACCTGGCGGGTGAGCTGTTCAACCTGCTGGCCAAGACCCAGTTGCAGCACGTCGCGTACAAGGGCGGCGGCCCGGCCATGATCGACGTGATGTCGGGCCAGGTGCCCGTCATGTTCGCCAGCATGGGTTCTGCCTGGCAGCACGTGAAGAACGGCAAGCTGCGCGCCGTCGCCGTCGGCGGACTGGAGCGCTCCAAGACCGCGCCCGACCTGCCCACCATCGCCGAATCGGGCGTGCCGGGTTACGAAACCTACGAATGGAACGCCGTGTTCGCCCCGGCCGGCACGCCGCCCGCCATCGTGGAACAGGTGTCGCAGGCGCTGGCCAAGGTGCTGAAGGATCCCGCGATCGCCGAACAGCTTGCCGGCATCGGCGCCGAACCCATCGGCTCCACGCCTGCCGAACTGGACACGTTCCGCCGCGCCGAGATCGAAAAGTGGCAGCGCGTCGTCAAGGAAGCGGGCCTGAAACTGGATTGAGTACTGCCGGGCCTGCTGGGCCCGGACACCGCGTAGCCGGTTTGCGGCGCTCATGCTGGGCGCCGTTTTTTTTTGCCGCGCGGGCGGGGCTATCATGACGCCTTGGACAGCTTTACCGCAGGAACCCGCTGGATGGACAAGATCCGACTCGACAAATGGCTGTGGGCCGCGCGCTTCTACAAGACGCGCAGCCTGGCCTCGCAGGAAATCGGCAAGGGCCGCGTCTTCGTGAACGGACAGCCGGCCAAACCCGCGCGCGAGGTCGGCGCCGGCGACGTCGTCGCTGTCCGCAAGGAAGACCCCCCCTTGCAGGTGCGCGTCGTGGCCGTGAGCGGTGTGCGAGGCCCCGCGCCGGTGGCGCGCCTGCTGTATGAAGAAACGCCCGAGAGCGTGGCCGCCCGCGAGCGCGCCGCCGAAATGCGGCGCCTGGCGCCGGAACCGGCGCTGGGCATCGACGCGGGACGCCCCACCAAGCGCGATCGGCGTCTCATCGACCAGATGCGGGGCAAGTCTTGATGAAGCGCGGCGGCTCAGGCGGCCTGGTCTATTCCACCGAGTCCGGGCGCATGTGCCCGCAATGCCGCCAGCCTGCGGCGCAATGCCAATGCCAGGCGGCCAGCCGCACGGCCCCGGCGGGCGATGGCGTGGCGCGGGTATCCCGCGAGACCAAGGGCCGCGGCGGCAAGAGTGTGACGCTGGTGCGCGGACTGGCGCTGGCGCCCGACGCCCTGGCCGCGTTGGGCAAGCAGTTGCGGACCGCGTGCGGTTCGGGCGGCACCGTCAAGGACGGCGTGATCGAGGTGCAGGGCGACCACTGCGACCGCATCATCGACGCGCTCACGAAACAAGGCCACCGCGCCAAGCGCGCGGGCGGTTGAACCGGATCAGGACAGAACGATGGAAATTCCCGTGACGGACGTCGCGAGCTGGCACGCCCATGTGTACTTCGACGCGGCAAGCCGCGATGCCGCGTTCGCCCTGCGCGAACGGATCGTCGCGACGTTTGACGGCAAGATGGAAATGGGGCGCTTCCATGAGCGCCCCGTCGGCCCGCATCCGCAATGGAGCTACCAGATCGCGTTCGGCCCGCAGCATCTGGCCGAGATCGCCACCTGGCTGACACTGAACCACGGCGCGCTGGATGTGTTCATGCATCCGAACACCGGCAATTCGCTGCGCGACCACCGCGACTGCGCGGTGTGGATCGGGCGCAGCCACGTGTTGAACCTGGCTGCGCTGGGCGGCTGATCCCCTACAGCGCGCGACCCACGATCAGCGAATCGATCGCCATCTGCGCGTCGTCGCTCTTGCCCTCGTAGGGCAGGCGGCTCAGCACATAGCGCATGGCGTTCAGGCGCGCGCGCTTCTTGCAGTCGGACTTGACCACGATCCACGGCGCATCGGCGGTGTCGGTGTGCGCGAACATGGCTTCCTTGGCGCGCGTGTAATCGTCCCACTTGTCCAGCGACGCCAGGTCCACCGGGCTCAGCTTCCACTGCTTGAGCGGATGCACCTTGCGCTGCTGAAAGCGGCGGCGCTGTTCTTCCTGGCTGACCGAAAACCACAGTTTGATCAGCGTGATGCCGCTGCTGACGAGGTGGCGCTCGAAATCGGGCGTCTGGCGCAAAAACGCCAGGTACTCGTCCTGCGAGCAGAATCCCATCACGCGCTCGACGCCGGCGCGGTTGTACCAGGACCGATCGAACATGACGATCTCGCCCGCGGTGGGCAGGTGCTGCACGTAGCGCTGGAAGTACCACTGGCCCTTCTCGGTGTCGGACGGCTTTTCCAGGGCGACCACGCGCGCGCCGCGCGGATTCAGGTGTTCCATCATGCGCTTGATGGTGCCGCCCTTGCCTGCCGCATCGCGCCCTTCGAACAGGATCACGACGCGCTGGCCGGTTGCCTTGACCCACGCCTGCAGCTTCAGCAGTTCGACCTGCAGCTTGTACTTCTGCTTTTCGTAATTGCGGCGCAGCATGCGGTGGCGGTAGGGATAGACGCCCTCGCGCCAATCTCCGGCCAGCTCTTCGTCGGGGTTGCGGCGCGCCCCCGGCGGCTGCCGGTTGGCGTCAAGGAGCGCGCGGTGGACGGCCTGCGCATCATCGGCCGACAGCGCATCGATGACGGTTCGCAGGGCCGCGCGCGCCTCGCCCGGTTCGCCCACCTGGTAGCGGCCGGCGATATCGGCCAGCACCGCCGCGGTCTCCTGCCGCGCCGCATCCTGCCGCGCCGTCACGCGCTTGCTCAGTTCGACGGCGGGCTCGATGGCGGCCCCCGTGGCAGATGCGGCCGCCGGGCGGGCATTCGCCGTGCGCTTGGCCGCGCCCCTGGCCGCGGCGGGGCGCTTGACCGGCGCCGCCGGGGCGGCTTCGTCTTGATCGGGAGCCTGCGATATCTTGTCGGTCATTCGTCCTGTCCTTGCTGCGCCAAAAAGTTCAACCCTAGCTTGCGCCAGGGTGCGCGAAATTGATTGGGATCAAAGGTTGTAACATTTTTACACTACCCCGGCCCCTTTACACTGCACCTCCCTGGTCCCCTCGATCGCGACACCCATGTGGTCATTCATCAAGCGATGGTTCGCCGGCCCCCCGGCAGCCGAAGACCCCTTGCAGGAAATCGTGCGCTTTGATGACGCCGGGCTGACGCGCTCGGGCGAACTGGCCCGAGCGATGGGCCTGCAGGAATTCTGGCCCTGGCGCGACATTCATGAATTCGGGTTCGTTTTCACGCAGGCGATTTATCCGGACCCGTGGTTCGGCGACTACATGGAAAGCCTGTGGTTCGTCCGCGTGCCCACCGACGGCGGCGGGCTGATGCGAATGGACTTCGACGCGCGCGTGCTGGACATCAATCAGTTGCCCCCCGCCCTGCTCCGCAACCTGCCCGGCCTGGACATGGACGTGTTGCGCGCGGGCCTGGCGACCGCCGCGCGGGGCCTGCGCCATTTCGAGGGCGAAGGCGAGTGGGTGGCCTGGCGACGCACGGACGCCGCCTCTGCCGACCTGCCCGCCGCTACACGCGATCCAGACCCTGCTTGAGGTCCGCCAGAATGTCCTCGGGCGTTTCCAGCCCCACGGACAGCCGCAGCAATCCTTCGGACAAACCGTAGCGCTCGCGGTCCTCGGCCGAATAGCTGGCGTGGGTCATCGACGCCGGATGCTGGATCAGGGTCTCGGGATCGCCCAGGCTGACCGCAATGCGCGCCAGCTTCAGGCTGTTCAAGAGCGTCTTGCCGGCGGACAACCCGCCCTTCAGCTCGAAGGCCACCAGTCCGCCACCCGCCGCCTGCTGGCGCGCCGCGATGTCCGCGCCCGCCGTGCCGGACAGGCCCGGATAGAACACGTCGGCCACTGCCGGGTGCTCGCGCAGCAGCTTGGCCACCTTCAACGCGGATTCGCTGTGCCGCTGCACGCGCAGCTCCAGCGTCTTGATCCCGCGCAGCACCAGAAAGGCCGTGAACGGCGACAGCGTCGCGCCGGTGAAGTAGCGCAGTCCCTGCAACCGGATGGCGTCGATATGCGGCTTGCGGCCCAGCACCGCGCCCGCCAGCAGGTCGCCGTGCCCGCCCAGATACTTGGTGGCCGAATGCAGCACAATGTCCGCGCCGTGCTCGAGCGGCCGCTGCAGCACCGGCGTGGCGAACGTGTTGTCGACGATCGTCAGCAGGCCCTTGCCGCGCGCGATGGCGGAGATGGCCGCAATGTCCACCAGCCGCAGGTTCGGATTGGCGGGGGTCTCGAAGTACACGGCCCGGGTCTTGGGCCCGATGGCGGCAGCCACCGTCTGGGGCTTGGTGAAGTCCGCGAACACGGCCCGCACGCCAAAGCGGGCCAGCCCCTGCGTGAACAGCGTGAAGGCCGTGCCGTAGACAATCTGGTCGACCACGATCTCGTCGCCGCTTTGCAACAGCGAAAACAGGGTGGCCGAGATGGCCGCCATGCCCGAGGCCGTCACCACGCCGGCCTCGGCGCCTTCCAGCGACGCCAGGCGTTCTTCCAGCAGCGCCTGCGTGGGATTGCGCGTGCGGCCGTAGACATAGCCTTGGGCTTCGCCAAGCCGGATCCGGTCAAAGGCCTCGATGCTGTCCTGCGTGTAGGTGGACGTCAGATACAGCGGCGGCGACAGCGCGCCCTGTTCGTCCAGCGGGTCGTAGCCCAGGTGGATGGCGCGGGTCGCAAAACCGTGTTGCGGGTGGTCGGTCATGTCATTCACTCCTGTCATCGGTGGATGCAGACGCGCATCGCGCCTGCCCTGAAATCGGTTCGCGCCGCCGGCCCGCGGCATTGACGGGGCCCAAGCGAGTCTTTACAGTCAAACGCCGTATCCCCGTTTTCACGCGCCACATGAACGACCCGCAAGCGCCCGCCACGGCTGCCGGCCCGGCCGCTCTGGCCACGGCTCCGCCCGAACCCGGCTGGCTCCTGAAGGCCGCCACCTGTCTGGTCTATTCCGCGATGCTGGCGTGGACCGTCTACAGCAGCCGTCCGGAAACGATGCTGGAGGTTGCGCAACTGGCCTTCGGCGGCGCCATGCTCCTGGGCGCCCTGCTGCTCGTCGTCCTGGGCGTCTTTTCCCTCTGGAAACGCTTTCGCACGCCGCGCAACCGCGTGCGCATCATGCTGGGCGCGGGGGTGTTCCTGCTGGCCGCCGTGGCCGTGCCGCTTGCCGAACGCAGCCACGACAACCGCCAGCGCGACATCGCCAACACCGAAATCCGCAAGGCCATCGACGCGCTGCGCATGCAGGCCGGCGGCGGCTCCGGCGTGCCCGAAGACGTGCCGGCCATCGACCCCTCGCCCAAGGCCACGGGTCCGTACGGCGAAATGGAACGGGCCATGAAAACCGTCGCCGGCGAACGGCTTGCGCAGCATCGCGCCTACCTGCAGGAACTCAAGGAAATCGGCCTGCCCCGGCTCTTTGACGCCGGCCGGCTGGCGCGCGACTCGGGCCTGATCGAAAGCCGCCTGATTCTGGAACAGGCCGAAAAGCTGGTGCCCGCCTACCGCCAGCAAAGCCTGGACGTGCTGGACGAAATGCCCGCGCTGGTGCGCTCGCTGACCATCTCCGAACCTGAAAAGGCAAAGATCCTGCAGGCGCTGACGGACTCGCGGGCGGCAAGCAATGAGAAACTGCGGCGCGTCTGGGACCTGGAAACGCAAATCCTGCACGAGTTCGGGCTGATGATCACGCTGCTCGATGACAACCGCCAGTTCTGGTACGCGGACCGCAACGAATTGAAGTTCGGCCGCAACGCCGACCTGACGCGCTTTCACCAGCACCAGGACACCGTCAACCGGCTGGCCCTCGAGCAGGAACGGCTGGCGACGCAATCCCTGGCGGCCATGCCGCAGGCGCCGCTGCGCTGAGCCGGATAAGCCTTCAATCAGGGCACGCATGCGCTAGCGCTTGTGGTCGGCGCGGCGCGACAGCCACTCGCCGGTAAATTGCACGATCGACACCAGCGCGATCAGGATGACGATCACCTCGAACATCACCCGCGTCTCGTAGCGTTCGTAGCCGTAGCGGATCGCCAGATCCCCCAACCCGCCCGCGCCAACGGCGCCCGCCATGGCAGAGGCGTTGATCATGGCGATCACGCTGACCGTCATGCCGCCGATGATGCCCGGCAAGGCTTCCGGGAGCAGCACATGGCGCACGATGTGCCACCGGCGGCAGCCCATGGCGCGCGCCGCCTCGACCAGACCGTGGTCCACGTCGTTCAGGCTGACCTGCGCAATGCGCGCAAAAAACGGAATCAGGTTCGCCGACAGCGGCACGATGGCCGCCCATGTGCCCAGCGTCGTGCCTACCAGGAAGCGCGTGAAGGGCAGCATCGCGACAAGCAGGATGATGAAGGGGATGGCGCGGAAGGTATTTACCGTGACCGACAACGCCTTATTCAAGCGCGGACGCGGGTACAGACTGCCCGGCGCGGTGACGGTCAGCACCACCGCGAGCGCCAGGCCGGCGCCTATGGCGATGGCCGCGGAAATGCTCACCATCGTCAGCGTCTGCAGAAATGCCTGCAGGTATTTATCAAGCATCGGTAGCGACATAGCCAAGTACCTTGATCTGATCGGCCACCAGCGCGGCGCGCGCGGCCTCTTCCTGTAATGCGCCTGCGGGCACCGACACCAGCAGGCTGCCTTGCGCGTGGCCGCGCAGCCTGTCCAGTCCGCCGTGCAGCAGCGTCGCGCCCGGCCCCATCGCAGCCAGCGCCTGCAGCGACACGCCGTCGGGCCTGCCCTGGCCGGTAAAGCGCAACCGCAGCACCGCAACGCCAGGACGCCCGTGCAGATCGGGCACCAGCCGTGCCGCCAGGTCCGCCGGCAGATCGTGCTGCAACGGCCGCAGCAGCGCGCGCGTGGCATCCGCCTGCGGGTTGCCGAACACGCGCCACACCTCACCCAGCTCGACCTTGCGGCCGCCATCCAGCACCAGCACGTTGTGGCAGACCTCGCGGATCACGGCCATGTCATGCGTGATCAGCACGACAGTCAGGCCCAGCTTGCGGTTGATGTCCAAAAGGAGCGCCAGGATGGATTGCGTGGTCTCGGGGTCGAGCGCGGACGTCGCCTCGTCGCACAGCAGGATCTCGGGCTCGTGGACCAGCGCGCGCGCAATGCCCACGCGCTGCTTCTGTCCGCCGGACAGCTTTGACGGGTAAACATCGGCCTTGTCCCGCAGGCCCACCATCTCAAGCAGCGCCTCCACCCGCGCCCGCGCGGCAGCCGGCTTCACGCCCGCCACGCGCAGCGGCAGCGCGACGTTTTCGGCCACCGTCTTGGCCGACAGCAGATTGAAGTGCTGGAAGATCATGCCGATGCGGCGGCGCAGGCCCACGAGCGCATCCTCGTCCAGGCTGCCCACGTCCACCCCGTCCACGCACACGCGGCCCGCGCTGGGCCGTTCCAGCATGTTGATCGACCGAAGCAACGTGGACTTGCCCGCCCCGCTGCGGCCGATGATGCCGAATACCTCGCCGCGCGCAATCGAAAACGACACGTCAGATAGCGCCGCAACCGCGCCCGCGGGGCCTTGGTACTGCTTCTGCAGGCCCTCGAACACGATGTGCGCGTCGCGCGCCGGCGCTTGCGTGGCGCGCATGGCGTCCTGGGGCAGGGAAAGTTCGCGTTGCATGATTGCCTAGAAGACCGGGATCACCGACCCTTCGAACTTCGTCAGGATGAACTGGCGCACTGCTTCGGAGTGATACGCCTTGACCAGCTCGGGCACCCACGGCGCGTCCTTGTCCTTCTCGCGCACCACGATGATGTTCACGTACGGGTTGTTTTCCTTCTTCTCGACCGCGATGCCGTCGCGCGTGGCGATCAGCCCGGCCTGGTACGCAAAGCTGTTGACGATGGCGGCGGTGTCCACGTCCGGCAGCGAGCGCGCCAGCACCACCGATGCGCTTTCCACGAAGTCGAGCTTCTTGGGATTGGACGTCACGTCGGCCAGCGTGGCCGTGCCGGTCGCCGGATCAAAGCCGTCTTTCAGCGTGATGAGACCCTGGTCGCGCAGGATGACCAGCGCGCGCGTCTGATTGCTGGGATCGTTGGGAATGCCCACCTTCGCGCTGTCCGGCAAATCCTTGAGCGACTTGTACTTCTTGCTGTAGAACGCGATGGGCGAGATCAGAGTGTTGGCCACCGGCACCAGCTTGTAGCCGCGCTGCTTGATCTGGTCGTTCAGGAAGGGAATGTGCTGGAAGGCGTTCGCCTCGAGATCGCCGTTATTCAGCGCCTCGTTCGGGCTGGCGGTGCCGGTGATGACGACGGGCTCGACGGCCAGGCCATTTTTCTTGGCCACCTGCGCCACCACTTCCCAGATCTGCTCGTCAACGCCCCCGCGCACGCCCACTTTGAGCGGCTTGGGGTCGGCCGAGAAGGCGGGGCCGTGAAACATGGCGGCGGACGCCAGCACCGCACCCAGCAAGCGCTTGAACATCGGCGCCCATGCGAAACGCGCGGGCTGCGCGCCGCCGGAAACGGACGCGTCCGCCGCGGCCTCGGCCGCAAAAGTACGAATAGTCATGATGGAATCGCCTCTGAACCCGTGCAGTTATGAGAGGAGACGATTCTAGGGACGGGGCTTGTGCGCGCGAACGACTTGTTCGTTGAGTCGTTATTACGCGGTTGATTCGATATGGCGCGTTGTCATATCGCAGTCCAGGCATGGCGCCCCCGCCATGCGCCGGACCGGCGGTCAGGTGTGCCCGTTCAGAACGGTTTGACCACGACCAGCGTCACGATGGCCGCTGCCGCCAGCACGATGAACGGCGCCTGCAGGTCGATCAGGGGCGGCCGCTTGCCGCTGCCGCCGGCCATGCGCCGCAGCGATGCGCTCTGCATGCCGAGCAAACCGGACAGGCTGATCGCGAAGGCGACCTTGATCCAGATCCAGTTCATCGCAAACCAGCCGAACGTCATGGCCAGGTGCAGTCCGATCAACCAGGTGATGACCATGGCCGGCGTGGTGACGAACAGCGTCCAGCGGCGCAGGACGTGGAGCATCCGGCGCTCCTTGGGCGCGTCGTCGCCATGCTCTGGCTGCGACGTCAGGAGAAAAAGCGACACGAAGAGCGAGCCCACCAGCCACGCCACGGCGGCCGCCACATGGGCCATTTTCAGGAGTTGGTATGTCATGGGCGGCATTATCGCCGCTCGCGGCCAGCGCGATGCGGCGCGCTGGCCTGCAGTGTTTGCGCTACGGCAAACGCGCCGGCGGTGGATGCGCCGGCGGCAACGGCGTCAATTGCGGGTTTGCGAAGCCGGCGCGGGAGCAGTCGCCCCTTCGGCGGGCGTTCCCGCGGCGGCAGGTGCGGCCGCAGGCGATTGTGCGGCGGGCGATCCCGCGGCGGGCGATCCCGCGGCGGGCTCCCCCGAGGCGGGCGTCTTTGCCGCCGGCGCAGACGTGGCGGGCGCTGTGGCGGGCGCCGGCTTGTCGCCGCCGGCCGCGGCCGGATTCAGCGTGTCGGCCGGCGCATCCGGCGCCACGACCGGATCGGCCGGCGCCTGGGCCGGGGCTGTGGCGGGAGAAGCCGCCGACTTTGACGCCGCTCCCTTCGGCCGCGCGGACGGCTCGCGCGGCGCGGCGGCCGCCTTGGCGTCGGGCAGGTATCGCTCCAACAGCTGGAAGAACCCGTCATAGAACTTGGGGCGCGTCACCGTCTGGCTTGCCGTCTTGACCAGCGAGTCGTCGCTGCCGCCAAACGGCATCGAGACCTGGCCCAGCACGCTGACCCCCACGCTGGCCGAGTTGCCCGTGCGCTTGATCGAATAGCGGTCCTGCACGGCGTTGGCGAACACGGTGGCGCCTTCGTGCGAGCTGCCGTCGGGCGCGCACTCCACGTTGAAACTGATCTGCGTATGCTGCCCGTCCTCGCCCTCGAAGTTCTTGTGGCCGGTCACGCGAGACGGTTCGTACTTGTCGATGTTGTATCCCTGGCTGAGCAAGGCACGCCGGCCCGCGTCGCAGGCGGCGCTGCTGGCCGCCGGAACGCTGCGCGAGTAGGTGTCGCTTTGCGCGAAGTCCTCTCGCTCGTAAACGGGCTTGGGGGAAGAACATCCGGCCAGGACGGCCGTCAGGGTGGCGAACAGGGGAAAAACGATACGGCGGGTGGCGCGTGGCATGAGAGGTCCGGCGTGGAGCAACGACGTGCATTATCCGACAAGAAACCCGGACGTTTATTGGGGACGGAATTGATCGGAGATATGTTGAAACAGGTTCGCATTCCGCCGTTTCCAGGCCGATGGCCGTGTCCCTATATGCGAGGCCGCCTCAGGGAACATCAGGCGTCGTAATTCGTATCGAATTCGATGCGCGGTCCATGACCTGCATGCAACAGGTTTGCCGCGCCAGCGACAGCGACTACGGCAGCAACGACGACAGCGCCATCAACGCGCGGCGGCAGGCGCCAAGGGCTCCTTGTCCACCGCCCCCAGGATTTCCGCCGCCAGACGCACGCGCGCGTCGTTCGGGTAGTTGCGGTTAGCCAGAATGACGATGCCGAGCTTGCGCGCGGGCACAAACGCCACGTAGGCTCCGAAGCCGTTGGTGGACCCCGTCTTGTTGATCCAGGTCTGGGCCTGCGGCGCCAGCGGCGGCTGCAGCGCCTGGGCCGGATGGCTCTGGCTGTTCAGCGTGCCGGCGTTGGCCGTCAGCAGCGAATCCAGCGGCACGGGATACGGGAACTGCTCCCACACCATGTCCTGCGTCATTGCGCCCACCTGGTAATAGCCCACGTGGGTGTCCGCGATGGCGCGGCGGATGTCCTTGTCCAGCACGTCCATGTCCATGCTGGCCTCGACGAAGCGCAGCAGGTCGCGCGCGCTGGTTTTCACGCCATAGGCCTCGGCCGCCAGCACGCCCGGATTCACGCGCACCGGCGCGCCCTGCTTGTTGTAGCCCTGCGCGTAGCGCGACGCCTTGGCGGCGGGCACCTCAATGAACGTGCTGGACAGACCCAGCTTTGGAAAAAGGTCCTTTTCCATCGCCTGGGCAAACGGCTGCTTCAGGCTTGCAGCCGCCACGACGCCCAGCATGCCGATGCTGGGATTGGCGTACGAGCGATACGTGCCAGGCGCATGCTCCGGCTTCCAGGCCTTCAGGTATTGCATCAATTGCGCGTTGTCGCGGACCTCGTCAGGCACCTGCAACGGAAAACCGCCCGTCGTGTGCGTTGCCAGGTTCAACAAGGTCAGCTTGGCGAATTCAGTGCCGGCCAGCTCGGGCAAAAAGCGCGCCGGACTGTCGGTCAACTGCAACAAGCCCTTGGCCTGCGCATACGCGGCAAGCGTCACGGTGAAGGTCTTGCTGATCGAGCCCACTTCAAAGATCGTGTCCCGATTGACGGCGCGCCGCGTCTGCAATGATTCGACGCCATAGGTGTAGAAACGCTGGCGGCCTTGGTGCGTCACGGCGATCACCATGCCCGCGATGTCGTGTTGGCGGATGACCGAGCGGGCCGCCTCGTTCACGACGCTGTCGATGTAGGGCAGCTCGGAGCGCGCGACAGCCGAACTGGGCAGGGCGCCAAGAAAGCCAGCCGCAAGGAGGCTGGCGCAGAAATATCTACGGGTGAACATGCAGCGTTCTCAGGAAGGGGACGGACCGTCCGGCGGGATCGGCGGCGCGGCGATGCCGAATCGTACCGCGCCGCGCCTGCCATCAGGCGCCCTTCCCCTGCTGCGGCCGACGGGCAGGTCCGCCGACCGGGACGCCAGCCATCGGCGCCCCGCGTCAGGCCAAGGCCGGCTCGGCACGCGACGGCTGGATCGCATCCCTGTGCACTGTGCCGTCCTGCGCCGCGGCGCACGTATCCTTGCACACCTTACCGTCCTTCATCACCAGGACGATCCGGTCCGGATCCACCAGCAGCGACAGGTCGTCCAACGGGTTGCCGTCCACCATGACGACGTCGGCCATGTAGCCGGGACGCAACATGCCCAGCTCGTCGGGCCGCTGCATGATCTGCCCGCCCAGTCGCGTGGCCGCCACCAAGGCCTCGACCGGCGTCATGCCGATGTAGTCGACGAAGTATTGAAGGTCGTTGGCGTTCGTGCCATGCGGCATCCACGCAAAGCCGTAGTCACCGCCCGGCAGGATGCGTATGCCGCGCTTGTGCATCTTGCGCAGGCTTTCCGAGGCAATCTCCAGCTCGCGCTTGTAGCCCATGCTTTCCGCGATCGCGGGGGTGATCCCGTAATCGGACGCGTGGTAGGCCGTGCGCACCAGCCAGCCGATGCCGGGCGCGACAAAGTGCCTGTCCTTGTTGGCTTCCAGCATGTCCAGCGCTTCGTCGTCCGCGAAGCTGGCGTGATAGACCATCTCGATGCCGTGGCGCACGCATTGCTTGACCGACTCGCTGGACCGGGCGTGCGCCGCGATCCGCTTGCCGTAACGCTTGGCCTCGGACGCCAGCATCGCGATTTCATCTTCCGCGAAGGGCGACATCTCGGCCGGCAGGCCAGCGATGTATTCGCCCGACAGATTGATCTTCAGGTGGTCGACGCCGTACTTGATGAACGTGCGGACCGAACGGCGGATTTCCTCCGGGCCGCTGCAGACGCTGCCAAAGCTCAGCTCTTCGAAATGCATGTGCGGCAACGTGTTGTCGCCCAGCGCGCCGATGGTCGTGATCTCCTGGCTGCCGGCAAGATAGCGCGGCCCCGGGCATTCGCCGGCCTCGATTGCATTGCGCAGCACCACGTCCAGCCGGGGCTTGGCCGCCGCCGCGCCGATGGCGGAGGTCCATCCCATTTCCAGGTAGCGCTTGGCCACGCGCACACACCACAGGATATGTTCCTCGGGCGGCATGAACTGGATGGCGGCCAACGTGGGCTGGTCGTTCCACGAGAAATGCGTGTGCGCTTCGGTCATGCCTGGCATCAGGAAACGACCCTTGCCATCGACCATGCGCGCGCCGTCCCGATTGACCCGGCCGGGCAGGCGCGCCACCTCGGCGATGCGCCCGCCATCGATCAGCAACTCGCCGTCAAAGACGTCATCGCCGCTTCCATCAAAGATGACAACGTTGGTAATCGCAATTCTGGACATGAGTGGTCTCCTCCCGGACCCCGCGGGGCCGGTTTTTTTATGAAAAGTATTGATGCGGGTTGGGGGTTCCGCGGATCTGCCCGGCAGGCGGGTGTTAGCCCGGCAGATCCGCATGAAACGCCTGGAACGCGGCGATGCAGGCGCCGGGCTGCTCGAACGTCGTCCAATGGCCGCAGCCTTGCACGACGGTGCAGCGGCTGACCGGGATGCGCGCGGCCATTGCTTTTACGTGCGCGGGCGGCGCGACGCCGTCCTCGTCGCCCGTCACCAGCAGCACCGGCACGCCCAGCCGTTCCAGATCCGCGGCGCGCGCGTCGGCCAGCGCTTCGCAGCTTTGGGCATACCCTTCCGGCGGCTGCCGCATCACGCTCTCCCTGACCAGCGCCAGCACCGCGGGCTGTTCCGCCTTGGTGCGGCTGCTGGTGGCGCCCTTGACGATGGCGTCGGCAATTTCCTGCAGGGCCGGTGCGCCCTGGCGGGCCAGCGCCGCCCGCGCCCGGATGCCCGGCCGGCCCGCTTCGGGGGGCTCGGCAAGCGGGCCGAACAGCGCCAGCGAGCGGACCTGTGCGGGGGCTTTAAGCGCAAGATGCTGCGCGACGATGGTCCCCAGCGAATGCGCCGCCACATGCACGGGGCCGCAATCCAGCTCTTCAAGCATGCGCGCCAGCGCGTCGACGTAGCCCGCGACCGACAGGGTGTCGTCCGGCAGTGGCGATCGGGCGCTGCCCGGCAGGTCCGGGCGGATGACACGAAAGCCCGTCAGGGCGGCCATCAGCGGCGTCCACGTATTGGACGAGCCGCCCAGCCCGTGGATGCACAGCAGCGCGGGGCCGTCGCCGTCGATTTCCACCGACAGGCCCTTGATGTTTTGTGTCGTCATGCCGGCGCTCCCACGAATTCGTTCTCGATGCTTCCCAACCCCTCGACCTCCACCCGCACCACGTCGCCCGCGGCCAGATACCGGGGCGGCGTCATGCCCATGCCGACCCCTGCCGGCGTCCCGGTGGCGATCACGTCCCCCGGATAAAGCGTGATGCCGCGCGAGATCGTCTCGATCAACGCCGGGATGTCGAAGATCATGTTCTCGGTGGGCCCGTCCTGCCGCAACTCCCCGTTCACCCAGCAGCGCACACGTGTCCTTGCGCCATCGAACGCATCGGCCGTGACGATCCACGGCCCCATCGGACAGAAGGTGTCGAACGACTTGCCCATGTCCCACTGCTGATGCCGCATCTGCACGTCCCGGGCGGTGACGTCGTTGATGACGGTGTAGCCAAAGACATGATCCAGGGCCTCGCCGCGCGCGATGTTCTTGCCCGTCTTGCCGATGATCACGCCCAGCTCGGCCTCGTAGTCGATCTGCGCGGACACGCCAACCGGCAGCAGGACTTGCGCCCGCGGTCCCACCACGCATTCCGGCACTTTGGTGAAGACGATGGGCCAGGCCGCCGGGTTGGCGTCGTTGTCCTTGAAGACGGACGCGGACAACTCCTTGGCGTGTGCGTGATAGTTGCGCCCGACGCACCACAGGTTGCGCCGCGGACGGGGCAGCGGCGCCCGCAAGACGACGTCCGACAGACGCAGCGGCGTCAGCGTGGCGGGCAGCGGACGGCCCGCCGCAAGGTGATCAATCACGGCCTGCGCGCCGAGCTGCCTGCCCGCGTCGTCCAGCGCCAGCGGCGCGACCGTCACGCCGTCCTCCGACACCAGCCCGACGCCGGGCTCTCCATTCATCAAGAAACTTGCAATGCGCACCGCGGTCTCCTTCGTGCTTCTGAAAGTCGGCGAGCGGGTGGATGCGTCGCCATCAGTCACGACTTTAGGAGCGCGGCTGGGGCTGCGCTTATCGATCGGTGCGGGAACTTATCGCAGAGTCAGATCGCGTGCTAGGTGTATACACCTAGAGCCCGGCAATGCCTGAAATCGCGCCCATAAAATTCCCGCAAATGGCCTCGGTGGACAGGGGCACCGGCGAGAGTCAGCGCGCTCATCGCCCGATCAGAAATTGGGAGACAACGCATGCAGGAAACTTACGCCTTGCACGAGGGCGTATTCGGCCGCGCGGTCGTGCTGGAACTGCGCGGGGACCTCATCGCGCATGCGCACGCGGAAATGCAGCTGGCCCTTTGGCTGGGTGGCGCCCGGGCCGAAGCGCACGTCGGCTCGAAACTGGTTCGCTACAGCGAACAGCTTGCGCTGGGCACGAACACCTATGAGTCCCATGATGCCCGCCTGCTCGACCGTTCTGGCCCGGCCGTCTTCCTTGTCCTGTACATTGCCAAGCCCTGGCTGGACGAGCGCCGCGCCGCCACCGGCAGGCCATTCCATTTCACCGCGCCAGGCGTGCCCATCGATCCGGCGGTGCGCCAGACCTGTTGGAGCCTGCTCGACAAGATCGTCGCGCCGCAGGACCACCCGCGCGCCGACATCGACGCGGAAGTCGAGGCGCTGCTGCATGCGGCAATCGAATCGTCTTCCCAGGCGGGCCGCCCGTCCGGCCCCGCGCCGCGACCGCAGACGCTGGACCGGCGGCTTCGCACCGCGATCCTGTACATGCGAGACAACGTGCACGAACCGGTTGCGGTGGAAGACATCGCCAGCAAGGTGGGATTATCGCGAGGCCATTTCTTTGCGCTGTTCCGGGACCAGCTCAATACCACGCCGCAGGTCTTCTGGAGCGCGGTGCGCGTGGAAGAAGCCGTGCGCAGGCTGGTCCAGCAGGAACAGCCGCTGACCTCGGTGGCGATGGACCTGGGCTTTTCCACGCCCGGCAATTTTTCGCGTTTCTTTCGCGATCACATGGGGGTTTCGCCGTCGCGCTTTCGGCGAGCGGCGACGGGTTCCGCGCCGCATCTATTGACTGGAATTCCCTGAAGGAGAAAGTCGCGCAGGTGATGGCGCTACGACTGGCCGCGCTCGCTGCATCGATCCACGCCGCCGACCCGTCGGTCGGCACCGGCGGCGCCCCGGCCATCAGCCGTTCCAATTCCGCCTGCATGGCCTGAGGCAGATATGCCTTCAGGATTCCGATGTTCGCCCTGACGCAGGCCACGGCCTCGGCCGGCGTGAACCCCTCTTCGACCAGATGGCCGATGTCCGACGGGCGGCGAGCGTGTTGCCCTTCCAATCCGCGCGCCATGCCGCGATGTCGCCATAGCTGGAGTGTCCGGCGTCGATCAGTTGGCGCAGCATTGCAGGCAGCGCAATGCCGCAGTCTTCGGCCAGTTCGGCAAGCGCCACCATGGGTTGATTCCTTTCGTTAAAACTCGAGCACATCCAGAAAGACCTCGGCCTCGTCCGCGTCCCCAAGGACGGCGGTCAGCGCCTGCAAGGCACGCGCCCGGTGCTCGGGCTTGATCTCCCAGTCATCGTTGCGCAGATCTTCGTCGGCCTCCAGGCAGACAAGACCCACCGCGGCAGCGGCGGCGGCGAACGTCGGCAGGTCGGGGGCCACCATCCCGGCATCCCAGGCGCCCGCGCCGTGCCGGGCATGGAGGATCTGGCCGGTACCCGTATCCAGGATGAAGGGGTCCGCGTTCTGGTCGGCGATCATCAGCCAGTTGTCCCGCCAATCGTCGACCCGTTTTCCGCTCACGGCATCCCAGCGATAGCCGGCCTGCCGGTCCCACAGCTTATGCAAGGGTGCAAAGCTGATATTGGTTTCGGACAGCGTGATGCCGACCGGTCCCACGTTCTGGTGACGGGTGGCGCCCCACGGGCCCACCTGTTCGTAGAAGTCGGCCACCCCCTGCGGCAGCGCGAGGCTGCCTTGCCACTGTTCGCGCGGCTGCGGGCGCAGTTCGCCAAACCGGGCGAACTGCGCCCGGACGTGTTCGAAGGAATTCATGTGAGTGCGTGTCCTGGCAAGCGCCCGCGGCTTGGAGATAAATCGTGCGGCGCCAAGACCGCATTTTGCTACATTTGAACGCCCGCCTTATTGCGCCCACGGACAGACCATGCGCCCACCGTTTGCTGTTTCCGCACGCCCCGCCCCCACGACGGGCATTCTTCGTTTGCGGATCCTGACGCCCCTGGCCGTCCTGGCCGCGCTTTTTGCCGGCTCGGACGCCCACGCGCAGCAATGGTTCGAGGTGCCGCCGCGGCCAGATCACCCGAACGTGTCCATTCGGATCGGTGGCCTGCCGGAAACGCGGCAGGCCTCGGGGACCGCCAAGGGGAAGATGGAAATGCGCTACACCGCCGCCCAGACGATCCCGGGCGGGGACAAGCAACGCGCAAGCTATGACCGGGCGGTCACGGACGTGCTGTTCGATTGCCGGCGGGCGCAGGTCGGTTTCCTGCCGTCCACCACCTACTACCTGCGCGACAACCTGGTGGCCGCCATCAAGGACGAGACCTTGGACGAAAGCCAGGTGCAGTTCGTGCGCTTTGCGCCAGGCAGCCCGCAAATGAAGGCTTTGCAGGCCGCCTGCGGCAAGTAGCGGGCTATGCCAGCATCAGCGCCCCGCGCGCTTGCGCCGGCGCCGGATCCTGGCCGCGCCGCGCGCTGTCTTCGGCCAACCGGAACACACCTACCGCCCGCACCAGCTCGCGCGCCTGATCCTGCATCGAACCCGCGGCGGCCGCAGCTTCCTCGACCAGTGCCGCGTTCTGTTGCGTGACTTCGTCCATCTGCGCCACGGCCCGGTTCACCTGATCGATACCGCTGGCCTGTTCGTGCGAGGCGGCGGCGATCTCGCCCATGATGTCCGTCACATGCTGCACCGCCGTGACAATCTCCTGCATGGTTGCGCCCGCGCCTTCGGCCTGCCGGGCGCCCGCGCCGACCTTGCCTACGGAATCCTCGATCAAGGCCTTGACCTCGCGCGCCGCCTGCGCGCTGCGCTGGGCCAGCGAGCGCACCTCGCCCGCCACGACGGCAAAGCCCTTGCCCTGTTCGCCCGCGCGGGCCGCTTCGACCGCCGCGTTCAGCGCCAGGATGTTCGTCTGGAAAGCAATGCCGTCGATCACCGACACGATGTCGGAAATCTTGTGCGAACTGGCCGAGATGTCCTGCATGGTGCCCACCACCGCGGACACCGCCGCGCCGCCGCGCAGCGCAATCTCCGATGCGCTGGCCGCAAGCTGGTTGGCCTGGCGCGCGTTGTCGGCGGTCTGCTTCACGGTGGAGGCCAGCTCTTCCATGGAGGCCGCGGTTTCCTCCAGCGATGCGGCCTGCTCTTCGGTGCGGCTGGACAGGTCAGTATTGCCAGCGGCGATCTGGCCCGACGCGCTGGAGATGGTCTCCGATCCCTGCCGGATCGCGCGGACCGCGCCCGCAAGCCTGTCCTGCATGTCTTGCAGGGCATGAAGCAGGCGTCCTGTCTCGTCCCGGGACCCGGCTTCGATACGCTGGCCCAGGTCGCCGCTTGCCACCGTCTCGGCAGCCTTGACCGCCCGGGCGAGCGGACGCGTGATCGAACGGCTGACCCGCCAGGCCAGCAGGGCCCCCACTGCCAGCGCCAGCGCCGACAGGCCCGCGTTCAGGCGCTCGGCCTCGTCGATGACCGCCTGGCTTGCGATTCCCGCTTCGTCCATCTCGGCCGCCTGCTGCCGGGAAAGCGCAATGATGTGATCCTGCAGGCTGTCCAGGATGGGCAGCGTCTCCTGCAAGAGCCGCTGGCGGGCGCCCTCGCGGTCGCCGCCTTTGAGCACGGCGCCAACCGACTGGAATGACTTCACGTAACGGCCACGCGCTTCTTCCAGCGCACGCAGCCGGGCAGCGGCGTCCGCGGTCTTCATCAACGGCCGCATCGTGGCCAGGGCCTCATCGATGCGCTTGCGGTTGGCTTCGATCAGCTCGAACAGCCGCTGCGTCGCGGCCGGGTCCGCGTTGACGATCAGTTCCAGATTGGCGCGCGCGTTGGCGCGCGTTGTCACGTCGACCACCGATATCGCATTGGCCTTCGCCCAGGTTTCCTGAGTGATCATGCGGTTGATGCCGCCAATGCGCGTCAACTCGTAGTGCGACAGGCCAGTCAGGGCCAGCAGCAGGGCCAGCACAGCGCCAAAGCCCAGGCTCAGCCGGGCGCCAATGGAGAGATTGCCGAAATGGATGCGAAGCGTCTTCATGAGGGTCTCTTGCAGGGGTGTCGATCTTCAGCCATTGCCATGCAATCAGGTGCAGCGTTAACACACGGAAATTTCATGGAACATCGAACAGGGGGAAAACCCCAGTCTAGGTTTGATGTCACATTTCGCAAATATTTATCCGTTAATTAATTTGCGATTGAACAAAGACAACGCACTTATGCTGCGCAGCAGCAACGTAATTGACATCAACTTGACGTACTGCAGTATTCAGGCGCTTTATATGGCGCATGCAGGCTTTGGGGAGCTTCCGATGAAACCCTTGGAAAACAGCGTGACCGTCTCGCTGGCGACGACGGCCAATGACGCGCTGGTGCAGGCCTTCGCGCGCCTGTTGCCTCAGTTGTCCGCAAACGCGGCGCCGCCGTCGAAGGCGGATCTGGACGAGATCATCCACGCGCCGGGCAATCACGTATTCATCGCCAGGATGGCGCCCGATCAGCGCATCGTGGGCACCCTCACCCTTGTGCACTTTCGCGTGCCCACCGGCATCCGCGCGTGGATCGAGGACGTGGTGGTGGACGAACAGGCGCGCGGCTTGAAGGTCGGCATGGCGCTGACGCGTGCGGCCATCGCAAAAAGCCGCGAGCTGAAGGCCCGCACCTTGGACCTGACGTCCAGCCCAGGGCGCATGTCCGCGCACCATCTGTACGAGTCGGCCGGCTTTGCGATGCGCGACACGCGCGTCTACCGGTATCAGGGCTGAACGCTCTGGCGCTATTGATAGCGCTCGCGGTACCCGACGGGCGACATGCCGCAGTACTTGTTGAAGATGTCGCGAAAAGCCTTGGTGTCGTTGTAGCCGACTTCGTACATCACCTCGGCGACGCTCTTGCGCGACGTTTCCAGACGCTGCTTGGCGGCTTCGACCCTCACACGCTGCACGTATTCGACGATGCTGTTGCCCGTGGCCTGGCGGAACCGCCGCTCCAGCGTCCGGCGGCCAAGCGCGTGCCGGCCGGCCAGTTCCTCGACGGTGATCTTTTCGCGGTAGCGGCCTTCGATGTATTCCTGCACCGCCCGCACAATGTCGTCCGCGTGCGACTTCTGTCCCATGAAGACGGAAAACGGCAGCTGGCTTTGCCGGCTCCAGTCCAGCTGAAAATACTTGGCGCACCAGATGGCGGTGTCGCGATCCGTGTATTTCTCGATCAGGTGCAGCACGAGGTGCGCGGCCGAGAATGCGCCCCCGCTCGTATACACCCCGTTTTCCGCCATGACGACGCGATCGCTGGTCCACTGCACCGTGGGAAAGAGGCTGGCGTAAAGGTTTTGCGCCACCCAATGCACGACCGCCTGCTGTCCGTCCAGGACGCCGCCCGCGGCCAGCAGCGCCGCGCCCATGCACAGGCTGGCTACCTCGCCGCCCTCGCGGTGGTGGCGCGACAGCCATTCAATCAGTTCGCGGTTGGACAGCACCGCGTCCGACACCGATCCCAGCAGCGGCGGCGCGATGCAGATATCGATATCGGTGGCGTCGGCCAGCACCATGTCGGCCTGTACCTTGATGCGTCCATCGTCCAGGCTGACCTCGCGCGTGAGGGCCAGCGTGCGCACATGAAAACGCGGCTCGCGGCCATGCGCGCGCAGATATTCGTTGGCCACCATGAACCCGTGGCGCGCGGTTTCCAGGGACGCAATATTGGCCCCCTTGGGCAGCAGGAACGCGACGTTTTTCATGTTGCCAAGCATACGCCTGCAAGCTGACGCAATCCACCCGCAAGATTGTCGCAATCGCCTATCTGAAACCCGCGCGGATCCCGATACAGTGGCTCCTGCCGACCCAGAAATCCGGACGGCGGCCGGGACGGATTGCGGACGCCCGGCCAAACCAGAACAACACGGACGTGAGGAGTGATCGATGGACAAGTACATAGATGGTTTCCTGCTGTGCGTACCCAAGGCAAACCTGGAGACGTACAAGAAGATGGCGACGCACGCCGAAGGCATCTGGCGCGAGCACGGCGCGCTGGATTACCGCGAAGGCGTGGCCGACGATATCGACGGGGAAGGTTTTGCGTCCTTCAGCGCGGCCGCCGGCGCGCGCGAGGGCGAGGTCGTCGTCTTCGCCTGGATCCTGTATCCCAGCAAGGAAGCGCGCAACAGCATCAACGCCAAGGTGATGTCCGACCCGCGCCTGGCGGACATGTGCTGCGAGGGCGTATTCGACGTCAAGCGCATGTGCTGGGGCGGTTTCGCCACGCTGGTCGGCAACTAGCCAACGCGGCCGCGCACTTTCGCGCCACCGTTCAACCACCCTGGAGACCCACCATGGCCACCCAAGCAGCCAAGCCCATTCCCGACGGCATGCACACGCTGACGCCGCACATCATCTGCGAAGGCGCGTCCGACGCCCTCGCCTTCTACAAGAAAGCCTTCAATGCCGAGGAACTGATGCGCCTTCCCGGCCCCAACGGCAAGATCATGCATGCGGCCATCCGCATCGGCGATTCGGTGCTCATGCTGATGGATGATTTTCCGGAATGGGGCAGCCTGGGACCGAAGGCGCTCAAGGGCACCCCTGCCGTGCTGCACCTGTACGTGACCGACGCGGATGCCGCGATCGAGCAGGCGGTGGCAGCAGGCGCGCAGGTCACGATGCCTGCCGCCGACATGTTCTGGGGCGACCGCTACGGCCAGGTGGTGGACCCGTTCGGCCACCGCTGGTCCATCGCCACGCACATCCAGGACCTCACGCCCGACGAAATCCTGCAGAACATGGCGAAGATGGGCCCGATGGACGGCTGCGGCGATCCATCGAAGCAGTGATGGCAACGCAGACGCGGCTCGCGACGGGCCGCGTCCCGCGCCATCAAGGGGCCAGTTGCGGATATGGCCCCAGGAAGTCCAACTTGCCGATCGGCACGCCTGCCTGGCGCAGGATTCCGTACGCGGTGGTCACGTGGAAATAGAAGTTGGGCAGCGCGAAGGACAGCAGATATTCATCGCCCTGGAACTCGGGCTTGAAATCGCCAAAGCTCAACGTGATCCGGCGCGCTTCGGCGCCGTCAATCTGCTCGGGTTTGACGCTTTGCAGATACGCGATCGTGTCCGCGACGCGCTGCTGCAATTGCTCAAGTGTGCTTTCGGTGTCGGCGAATTTCGGGGCTTCGCCTTGCGACAATCGCTGCGCTGCGAACTTCGAGGCATCGCTTGCGCGCTGCACCTGACCCGACAGCGGATACATATCGGGCGCGAGCCGCGCGTTCACGAGATCGGCAGGGTCAATGCCGGTGGCCTGCGCATGCGCGGCGGCCTTTTCGAGCAGCGCGGCCAGCACGTTCAGGCCGCGAATGAAGACAGGCACGGACGCCTGATACATGGACAAGGGCATGGCAAAGATTTCCGTAAGGGTGTGAGTGTGCAATCGCGATGTTACGCCGCGCCCGCCCCGCAAGCCGCCGGTAGCCGCGACATCACCGTTCCTTGCGCCTGAACAATCCCGCCGGGCCGCAATTGCCCAGCGATCCAGCGCGCTCACTGCGCCCCGGCAATCGCCCCCGTGCGCCGCTGCCCCTGAAAGAAGCGCCACACGAGCGCCGAGGCATCCGGACCACTGCGCGCGTGATAACGGATGGACGGATCGCCCCCGCTCCAGGCATGTTCCAGCCGCGTGATTTCACACAGGCGCAACACGGTCTTGCGGCCCCGCAGCACGTCCACCCGGCGGTAGGCCTTTTCGGTGCCCAGGCCCAGCACGCGTTCGACCGGCAACGCGTGCGGATCGGCGGTATTCAACGTGCGGAATTGTTCGAAGAGCTGCTTGGCGTTGCGGGGCGCCACGGCGGGATCGAGCTGGCCATGCAGGATCAGCGCCGGCATGCCCAGTTCGAAGACGGCGGGATCCGAGACCGATTCCAGCAGCGGCGCAAGCGGCTTGATGCTGCCGCGCCGCATGGTGCCCAGGCCGTGGCCCGCGTTGTGCGCGTCGCCGACGACCGGTCCCGAGTGCATGGCAACGGCGGCGATCAGGCGCGGATGCCGCAACGCGACCAGCGCCGCCATGCCCGCGCCCGCCGACAGGCCCGCCACATAGATGCGTTCGGGATCGACGCCGTGGCGCGCCACTTCGGATCGGATCAGCGCCGCGATCAGGTCGGCCTCGGCGCCGCCATGGTCGTCGTCGGGCTGAAACCAGCGCCAGCAGCGCTGCACCTGACGCGCCAGCGATTGCTGCGGATACAACACCATGAAGCCGCCGGCATCGGCCCACTGGTTCATGCGCGAGCCGCGCGCGAAGGCGACCGAGGTCTGCCGGCAGCCGTGCAGCATCACGACCAGCGGCATTCCCGCGGGCGGGGCGGTGGCGGGGGTGTAGCGCGAAAAAGCCAGCCTGCGGCCCGTCTTGTCAGAGAACTGGCGCAAGGCTTCCCAGCGCCCGGCGCCCAGCGGCGCCGTGTCGGCCGCCGCGGCCCTACCCGCGCCCGCGGCGCCAGCGGGCCGCGCCGTTTTGGCCGCCCGTCCGGTCGTGACGCCCGCAGCCTTCTTGCGGGCCGGGGCCGCGCGCTTGCGGGCGGGTTTTGGGGCCGCCAGGCGCATCGCCGCGCGCTGGAGCCGGGTGATCTTCTTTGCCGCTTTGAAAAACAGACTGCTGAAACTGCGCGCCATTGAGTGGGCCTGTTCGGAAGTTCCTGTTTGCCGCGCCATCCGGAGAAGCCGAGGGCGTCAGCGCCGGACGGCGGTCGCCGCGGCTATGCCGCTCCGCAAGACAGATGCCTGTCGCGTGATGAGAACTTTCCAACCGTGACGCCGAGTGCCGGATTCATGGGTGCTTCCCTTAAGAGTGTCGATCACGGCAGCGCCACGCGCGGCCGACGTGCAAGCCCAAAGTGAAGAACGCGCGCCGCCTCTGCCGGGCAGTTCGTTCGCGCGTCAAATTCGCGCGTCAAATGTATCACAGAGTAACTAACCACCCTGCCTGCGCGGCTCGTCCTGTTCGCCCCGCTCGCCTGGATCGCCTACTTGGGTCTCAACCTTGCACCAGATCAAATCTTTCCGGTATCGGCCGGCAGAACTGAACCCTTGCGCTTGAGCGCCCGAACCAAAAGGCCTAAGGTGGGCAACTTGTCACAAACAGGTCCCCCATGTTTCCCAACGACCGACCCCAGACCCTGGGCGAAGAAATCGCCAACAGCATCAGCCACGGACTTGGCGCCGCCGGCGCGCTGGCTGGCGCACCGCTCCTGATCGCCGCCGCAGTGCGTCAGGGCGATGCCGCCTTCATTGCCGGCGCCGCCGTGTTCGCGGCCTCGATGTGCCTGCTGTACCTCGCGTCCACCATCTATCACGCGCTGCCACGCTGCCGCGCCAAGCAGATCTTCAACGTACTGGACCATTCGGCCATCTACCTGCTGATCGCCGGCACCTACACGCCGTTCGCGCTGGGCGCGCTGCGCGGACCATGGGGCTGGACCCTCTTTGGACTCGTCTGGAGCCTGGCGCTGCTGGGCGTGGGCCTGAAGGCGAGCAAGCGGCTCAACCGGCCCGCTCTGTCCACCGGACTGTACCTGGCAATGGGCTGGATCGTCGTCATCGCGGTCAAACCGCTGCTTGAACTGGTGCCGGCCGGCGGACTGTGGTGGCTCGTGGCGGGCGGGCTGGCGTACACCGGCGGCGTGGTGTTTTTCGTCTTCGACAACCGCTGGCGCTACAGCCATTTCATCTGGCATCTGTTCGTGCTAGCAGGCACCGTCTGCCACTTCTTTGCGGTGTTCTGGTACGCCGCCTAACGCCGCAACGGCGCCTGAGCAGCCGCGGGCGCCTGCCGCAAATACGCAGTCGGCGGATGGCCCAGCACGCGACGGAACATCGTTGAAAACGCCGCAGGGCTTTGATACCCGAAATCCAGCGCAATTGCCGTGACGGGGTCGCCCTCGGCCAGGCGCGCCAATGCCAGCACCACACAAGCGCGCTGCCGCCAGGCCAGATACGACATGCCCGTGTGCTGCCTGAAAACCCGGCTGAAGGTGCGCAGGCTTACGTGCAGCCGGTCGGCCCATGCCTGCGGCGGCATCAGCGCATCCGGCGCGGCGATGAACGCGCGGCATAGCGGCGCCAGACGCCTGTCGCGCGGCAGCGGAATATGCAGGGGCAGAACCGCCGCGCGCTCGATCTCGTGCAGCAGCAAGGCAGCCAGTGCCCCATCCCGGCCGCGCGGATCATAGGCGGCGGGCATATCCACCGCCTCCAGCAACAACTCGCGCATCAGCGCGGACACTTCAATCACCTCGCAGACAGTGCG
The DNA here is from genome assembly GCF_001428165.1 of Achromobacter sp. Root170. Taxonomy (NCBI): domain Bacteria; kingdom Pseudomonadati; phylum Pseudomonadota; class Betaproteobacteria; order Burkholderiales; family Alcaligenaceae; genus Achromobacter; species Achromobacter sp. Root170. Next base: position 567,672 of record NZ_LMHN01000015.1, on the reverse strand, counting down.
GTCCGCGCGCGCCGCGCCCGGCTCGATGTACGCGCTTCGCGTGCTGACGCCCAGCATGCGGACCTGATGCGTCACACCCGCCGGAATCCAGACGGCGCGTTGCGGCGGCACCACCCAATTGCCGTCGCGCGTCACGACGTGCATGACGCCCGTCGCCCCGTACAGCAACTGCGCGCGCCGATGCGCGTGCGCCGGTAGCAGGCCGCCGGGCGGATAGTCGTTGCCGATGGCCACCACCGGGCGGTCAAGGTTGTCGTAGCGGTCGATATGGGTATTGCGCATGGGATCTGCCGGGAGCGAGGCGCCAGCCTGGATGTGACGCGTCCACGGCGCAAGGCGTTGGCCGAAACGAAAACATCATTGTCCCACCCTCGAAAGCGGGCCAACCGCTGGCGTCCTATCGTGGCGCTTTTCCTGATTGGGCAACGACATGATCTATCTGGTGTTGGCGCTGGTTGGCGTTCTGAGCGGCGTCACGACGGTGCTGTTCGGCTTTGGCGGCGGTTTCGTGGTGGTGCCGGCCCTGTATGGCGTGTTGACGTCGCTGCATGGCGCGGACGACGCGATGCGCCAATCGGCGATGCACATCGCCGTGGCCACTTCCACGTGCGTGATGATCGTCAACTCAGTCTCGGCCACGCGCAAGCATTGGCGCGCCGGCAACCTTATCGGTGAATACGTCTGGCCGCTGGCGGGTTATATCGCGGCGGGCGCACTGCTGGGCGCGCTTGCCGCCATGCACGCCGGCGGCGACTTCGTGCGCCACGCGTTCATCGTCTATCTGGCGGCGACTGTCCTGGATTGCGTGCTGCGCCGGGGCTTCATGTCTGGGCGCGACGACGCGGGGCCGCGCGGGCTGGACCGCGTTACCGCGATGGGCGGCGGCGTCGTCATCGGAATGATTGCCGCGTTTCTAGGGGTGGGAGGCAGCGTCATGACCGTGCCGCTGCTGCGCCGGCGGGGTCTGCCCATGGCCAAGGCCGCCGCCATGGCCAATCCGCTATCGCTGCCGGTCGCGCTGGCGGGCACGCTGGCCTACCTGGCCGCCGCGCGCGACCTGCCCCAGGCGCTGGCGCCGTGGATTGTGGGATATGTGGACATATTGGCCTTCGCGGTGCTTGCGCTGGGGTCGCTGGCCGGGATTCACCTTGCGGCCCCGCTGATCCCGCGCATCCCCGACCGTGTGCATGCCCGCGTCTACGTGCTGCTGCTGATTCTCGTCATGTTGAGCATGATCGCGCTCTAACCCTCGATTTTCGGCAAACCTAAGGAAACATCGCGGCCAGCAGCGACTACGAAACCGCGCAAAACGTTTCGGGTGCGCTCCCGGGGCGCCCCCCGCCCAGGCGCGGTCGTCTCGTGGCCTGCCGAAACAGGAAAACACATCGCGAAACTTGTCCGCCGGCCCCCCGGATCGTCATCATGGTCGGACTTTCAACCGGAACAAGGAGTTTTCATGCAGCGTTCCACTTTTGCATTCCTATCCGCCGCCGTGCTGACGACGGCGCTGTCCGGTGCACCCGCCCTGGCTCAACAAAGCGCGCAGGCCCCGGCGCAGACGCAGGCCCAGCCCGGCATGGCTCCCGCCATCCAGAAACCGACGGATCAACAATTGCAGAAGTTCGCTTCGGCTTCGCAGAAGATTTCGGGCGTCGTTGACGAATACCGTCCCAAGGTCGACGCCGCCAAGACCGATGAGGCCAAGCAGAAGGTCGTTCAGGAAGCCGACGCCAAGATGGTCAAACTTGTCCGCGCCGACGGGCTGTCCGTCGAGGAATTCAACGGTATCGGCCAAGCCGTGCAGCAAGATCCCCAGCTTCGCGACCGTCTGATGAAGATGGCGCCGGCGCAGCGCTGACCTGCAACGGCAATCCAAACGGACACCACATCGGATTCCGCCCGCGTACGACGCGGCTAATTCGATGACTCGGCGCCGCGATCCCTGCTGGGGCTGCGGCGCCTTGTTCATTGGACCTGTCAGGTCTTCAGGCGATAACCCGTCTTGAAGATCCAACGCACGCCGATCAGGCACGCCACCAGGAAGACCAGTGTCATGCCCACGCTGATTTCGATACTGACGTCCGACACCCCGAAAAACGCCCAGCGGAAACCGCTGACCAGGTAGACCACGGGATTGAACAGCGTGACGGTCTGCCAGAACGGCGGCAGCATGTTGATGGAATAGAACGTGCCGCCCAGGAACGTCAGGGGCGTGATGATCATCAGCGGAATGATCTGCAGCTTTTCAAAGCCGTCGGCCCAGATGCCGATGATGAAGCCGAACAGGCTGAACGTCACCGCGGTCAACACCAGGAAGGACAGCATCCAGAACGGGTGCGCCACGTCGAACGTCACGAACAGACGCGCGGTGGCCAGCATGATGAGGCCCAGGATGATGGATTTGCTGGCGGCCGCTCCCACGTAGCCCATCAGGATCTCCACGTAGGAAATCGGCGCCGAATGGATCTCGTAGATCGTGCCGGAGAATCGCGGCATGTAGATGCCGAACGAGGCGTTGGCGACGCTTTGCGTCAGCAGCGACAGCATGATCATGCCGGGCACGATGAACGCGCCGTAGCTCACACCGTCGATTTCGACCATGTGCGATCCGATGGCCGAGCCGAACACGACAAAATAAAGCGAGGTCGAAATCACCGGTGACAGCACGCTTTGCATCAGCGTGCGCCAGGCGCGGGCCATTTCGAAGAGGTAGATGGCGCGTATGGCGTAGAAGTTCATGATTGACCGTGCACCAGGCTGACAAAGATGTCCTCGAGCGAGCTTTCCGAGGTATTCAGGTCCGCAAATTCGATCTGCAGGCGGCTCAGGTCCTGCAGCAGACGCGAGATGTCGCCGCCCCGTTCGTTGTCATAGGTATAGACCAGCTTGTAGCCGTCCGCAGACAGTTCGAGCTGGTAGGCGTCCAGCGCCGTGGGAATGCCCGGCAGCGGCGCTTTCAACGTCAGCGCAAGCTGGCGCTTGCCCAGCTTGGCCATGAGCGCGTTCTTTTCCTCGACCAGGATGATCTCGCCCTTGCGGATGACGCCGATGCGGTCCGCCATTTCCTGGGCTTCTTCGATGTAGTGCGTGGTGAGGATGATGGTGACGCCGCTTTCGCGCAGCCGACGCACCATTTCCCACATGCCGCGCCGCAATTCGACGTCGACGCCCGCGGTGGGCTCGTCCAGGAACAGGATGGCCGGTTCGTGCGACAGCGCCTTGGCGATCATGACACGGCGCTTCATGCCGCCGGACAGCGCCATGATGCGGCTGTCTTTCTTGTCCCACAGCGACAGCTCGCGCAGGACCTTTTCAATATAGGCGGGATCCGCCGGCTTGCCGAACAGCCCGCGGCTGAAGGTGACGGTGTTCCACACGCTTTCAAAGGCGTCGGTGGAGATCTCCTGCGGCACCAATCCGATCTTGGACCGCGCGGCGCGAAAGTCCGTCACGATATCGTGACCGTCGGCCAGCACCTTGCCCTGGGTGGGATTCACGATGCCGCAGATGATGCTGATCAGCGTGGTCTTGCCCGCGCCGTTCGGTCCGAGCAACGCAAAAATCTCGCCGCGCTGGATGTCCAGGTTGACGTTCTTGAGCGCCTGGAATCCGGACGCATATTGCTTGGATAAGCCTTGTACTGAAATGACTGGCTGCACGCGAGCCCCCAACTTGACCATAGCCGGAGGATTTTACCCGCCGCGCAGACCCTGCTTGTTCAGCCAGGCGGAACGGTGTGTTTGATTTTTGGAAACACTGGCCTTAGAAGTCTTCGTCCTCTTCCACCTTTGGCATCAGGTAGGCCGTCAGCGCGCTGGAAAAGCCGGCCATCACCCACAGGACGAAAAACGACACGGTGTAAAAGCCCATGCGGCCCGTGGGAACGTATCCAAAAATGGTCACGTCCAGCGGGTCGATCAGGGCGAAGATCAGCGCGCTTCCCGCTGCGGCGGCCAAAAACGATGGCCACAGGATCCACATCAGCGATCGCAATCCCATGCGTGCACTCCCCCGATCAAGGTTTGGCGGCTGCCGGGCTGGCAGCCGCCGGCGACTGCGTCCCGGCCGCAGCAGGCGCGGTCTGTTCGATGACCAGCCCCCGCTTGACCACGCCCTCCTGGATGGGCTGGCCGGCAAACTGGGTCATCGCAAAGTAGATCGTGATGAAGCAGCCTATCATGGCGGCAAACGGACCCGCCATCAGGATCCACGGCCAGGGCTCGCGGTACCAGGGCTTGACGGGATGCGCCGGGTCGGCGGATTCGAGGGTGATGTGTGCAGCGTTCATGAAATGTCCTTGTAGTGCCCAGGGCGGGTGTCAGCCCTACTCGGGCACGTAGAAACTGGCGGCTTCATCGGTTTCGACCTGGCGGTTCTCGCCGTCCTGCCCCTTGGCGCGCAGCGTGATGGCATGCGCGCCGGGCGTCGCGCCCGCCGGGGCGCGGATGACCATCGGCACCAGCTTGTTGGCGGCCGGCTCGACCTCGACCACGTCCGATCCCTGCTGGCCGGCCATCACCGCCAGGTCGGGCATGCCTTCGGCAGTCAGGCGCAGGCGCATTGGCGCGTCCGAGGTGTTGATGATCTGCAGGCGGTAAACGTTTTCGATCATGCCGCCCGCCACCTCGCGGCCCAGCACGCCGCGGTCTCGGATGACGTCGACGCGTAACGGGTTGCGGACCACCAGCGAGGCCACGAAGGCCACCGCCAGAATCAGGATCAACGTGCCGTAGATCAGCACGCGAGGCCGCAGCAGATGCGACCGCGCGCTCTTGGTGGACAGGCCGTCCAGCATGGCGCGCTCGGACGTGTAGCGGATGAGACCGGGTTCGTACTGCATCTTGTCCATCACCTGCTCACAGGCGTCGATGCACGCGCCGCAGCCGATGCACATGTATTGCAGGCCGTCACGGATGTCGATGCCCGTCGGACAGACCTGCACGCAGAGACTGCAGTCGACACAGTCGCCCAGCCCTTGCGCCTTGTGGTCGACCTTGCGCGAGCGGCCGCCACGCGGGTCGCCCCGGCGCTTGTCGTACGTGACGACGAACGTGTCCGGATCGACCATCACGCTCTGGAAGCGAGCATACGGGCACATGTACTTGCACACCGATTCGCGCATGAAGCCGGCATTGCCCCAGGTGGCAAAGCCGTAGAACAGCATCCAGAACCATTGCCACGGCCCGAGCTGGAGCGCGAAGAGTTCGTGGCCGAGTTCGCGGATGGGCGCGAAGTAGCCGATGAATGTGGATCCCGTCCACCATGCCAGCGCGATCCACAGGAAGTGCTTGGTGAATTTCAGGCGGAACTTGCGCCAGGACCAGGGCGATTCGTCCAGGCGGATGCGCGCAATGCGGTCGCCTTCGACCTTGCGCTCGATCCACATGAAGATTTCGGTGTAGACGGTTTGCGGACAGGCGTAGCCGCAGAACAGGCGCCCGGCCACCGCCGTGAAAAGAAACAGCGCCAATGCCGAGATGACCAGCAGCACGGCAAGATAGACGACGTCCTGCGGCCAGAGTACCAGTCCGAACAAATAGAACTTGCGCGCGCCCAGGTCGAACAGCACGGCCTGTCGCCCGTTCCATTGCAGCCAGGGCAAACCGTAGAAGATGATCTGCGTGATGAAGACGAACGCGATGCGCCAGCGGGCAAATATGCCGCTGACGGACCGCGGGTAGATCTTGCTTCGCACCCCCGCCAGCGTCTGTTCCAGGGTTTCCTGGCCAGGACGCGGCGGCCGTGTATGCGGCCGCCAAGGCGGCGGGTCACCGCCAGGCGAACTGCTGACGCTTGCGGTTGACCCATCTTCCATTTGCTGCTCCGTGCTGGTTAGTGCTTAGTGATATGGAAGGCCGCTGCGCGGCCGTCCATTTACGTGCTGCCGGTTCACTGCTTGGCCGCGCCGGACTCGGCGGGCGATGCAGCGGCCTGCTTCTGCGCGTCGGGCTTGTTCGACAGACCCCAGACCCAGGCAGTCAGGATCTTGATCTGCTCGGGGCTCAGGATGTGTTCGTGTGCCGGCATGCGGTTGTCGCGGCCTTCAAGAATGGTCTTGACGATGCTGGCTTCCGAGCTGCCGTAGAGCCAGACGTCGTCGGTCAGGTTCGGCGCGCCGACGAGCTGGTTGCCCTTGCCATCGACACCGTGACAGGCGACGCAGAAGTTGGCGAACTCGCGCTTGCCGCGGAACACGCGGACCGGATCGGCGGTCAGGCCCGACAGCGAACGCACGTACTGCGCGATGTCGCCGGCCATCTTGGGATCGATCGAGTCCTTCCAGGGCGGCATGATGCCGTGGCGGCCTTGCTTGATGGTTTGCATGATGGCTTCGGGCGAGCCGCCGTGCAGCCAGTCGCCGTCGGTCAGGTTGGGGAAGCTGGGCGCGCCCTTGGCGTCGGAACCGTGGCACTGCGCGCAGGTGTTCAGGAAAAGGCGCTGGCCGATTTCGCGGGCGCCCGGATCCTGTGCGATCTGCGGCACGGTCATGGTTTCGAAGCGCGCGTAGATGGGACGCACGGCCTCGGCCATCTTGGCCTGCTGCTGCGCCACTTCGTCGGCGCTGCTGTATCCCAGCTTGCCCTTGTACTCGCCCAGGCCCGGCATCAGGAACAGGTAACCCAGCGCAAAGGCGCAGGCCAGCAGATACATCCACGTCCACCAGGTGGGGACCGGGTTGTTGAGCTCGGTCAGATCGCCGTCCCAGACGTGACCGGTGTCCTCGACCTGGCCACTGGCCGGCTTGGCGCTGAGCCAGCGGCGTTGCGTGTACAGCAGCCACACGCACCACACCACCCCGCCCACGGCGACGATCGAGATGAAATACCCCCAGAAGCCATTGACGAAATCGCTCATGACCGATTCGCTCCATCTTGTTGTGCCTGCCCGAATTCATCGGGCAGTGCGAACGGCAGCATGGCCGATTCGCGGTTGGCGCTCTGGCGGCCGCGCGAGCAGGCCCACCAGACGATGCCGAAAAAGGTCGCCATCGAGATGGCGGTGACGATTGCGCTGATATAGCCGACCATGATCAGCCTCCCGAGGCCGCTTGAGCGGCCGGCTGCGCCGAGGACTGCTGGGACTTCTTGGCTTCTTCGGCCTTCTTGGCCTCTTCAGCCTGCTTGGCCAGCTGCGCCTTGCGCACGCCCACGCCCAGCCCTTGCAGGTAAGCCACGAGCGCGTCTTCTTCGGTCTTGCCTTCGATGGCCTTCGGCGCGGCGGCGATTTCTTCGTCGGTGTAGGGCACGCCCAAAGCGCGCAGGGCACGCATGCGCTGATCGACGTTCTGGCCGGTGATGACCGTCTTTTCAAGCCACGGATAGGCGGGCATGTTGGATTCCGGCACCACCTTGCGCGGATCGCGCAGGTGGATGCGGTGCCAGTCGTCGGAATAACGCTCGCCCACGCGGGCCAGGTCGGGGCCGGTACGCTTGGAGCCCCACAGGAACGGATGGTCGAAGACCGATTCAGCCGCCACGGAGTACGACCCGTAGCGCTGGACCTCGGCGGCGAGCACGCGAACCTGCTGCGAGTGGCAGCCCACGCAGCCTTCGCGGATGTAGACGTCGCGGCCCATCAGCCGCAGCGGGCTGTAGGGTTCGACGCCCGCCACGGGCTGGGTGGTGCTGTGCTGGAAGAACAGCGGGATGATCTGGACCAGCCCTGCGAAGGAGACCACCAGGATGCTGGCGATGATCATCCAGCCGATGTTCTTCTCGAGGGTCTGGTGAGAAAAGAAGCCGTGATTCTTGTTGGCCATGATGTCCTCGTCAAACAGTGGCCGGCACGGCGGTCGCGGGGACCGTCGGACGGGCGGCATGGGGATCGTCTTGCGGAATGGCGGGATTGACCGCCGTGGCGCCGCTCACCGTCTTCCATACGTTCCAGGCCATGACGAACACACCGCACAAGAACAGGGTTCCACCCAGCAAACGGATCAGGTAGTACGGAACGCGCGTCTTCAGTTCTTCGACGAAGCTGTAGACCAGGGTGCCGTCCGGCGCCGTGTCGCGCCACATCAGGCCTTGCTGCACGCCAGCGATCCACATGGCGGCGATGTACAGCACCACGCCGATGGTCGCGATCCAGAAGTGCAGTTCGATGGCCTTGACGCTGTACATCTTTTCGCGGCCGTACAGGCGCGGGATCAAGTAGTAGAGCGAGCCGAACGAAATCATGGCGACCCAGCCCAGCGCGCCGGAGTGCACGTGGCCGATGGTCCAGTCCGTGTAGTGCGACAGCGCGTTCACGGTGCGGATCGACATCATCGAGCCTTCGAACGTGGACATGCCGTAGAACGACAGCGCGGTGACCATGAATTTCAGGATCGGATCGGTGCGCAGCTTGTACCAGGCGCCCTGCAGGGTCATGATGCCGTTGATCATGCCGCCCCAGGAAGGCGCCAGCAGGATCAGCGAGAAGGTCATGCCCAGCGACTGGGTCCAGTCGGGCAGCGACGTGTACAGCAGGTGGTGCGGGCCCGCCCACATGTACGTGAAGGCCAGCGCCCAGAAGTGGACGATGGACAGGCGATACGAGTAGATGGGACGGCCGGCCTGCTTGGGCACGAAGTAATACATCATGCCCAGGAAGCTGGTGGTCAGGAAGAAGCCCACCGCGTTATGGCCGTACCACCACTGCACCATGGCGTCCTGCACGCCCGCGTAGGCGGAGTAGGACTTCCACATCGACACCGGCATTTCAATGTTGTTGAAGATGTGCAGGATGGCGATGGTGAGGATGTACGAGCCGAAGAACCAGTTGGCCACGTAGATGTGCTTGGACCGGCGCTTGATGATGGTGCCGAAGAACACGATGGCGTAGGCGACCCAGACCAGCGTGATCAGGATGTCGATGGGCCATTCGAGTTCGGCGTATTCCTTGCTGCTGGTAAAACCCATGGGCAAGGTGATCGCGGCCGCGACGATGACGACCTGCCAGCCCCAGAACGTGAAGGCGGCGAGTTTGTCGCAGAACAGGCGCGCCTGACAGGTGCGCTGCACGACGTAGTAGGACGTCGCGAAAAGAGCGCTGCCGCCGAAGGCGAAGATCACGGCGTTGGTGTGCAGCGGGCGCAGGCGGCCGTAGCTGAGCCATGCGGTGTCGAAATTCAACTGAGGCCAAATTAGCTGCGCGGCAAGAAACACACCGACAGCCATGCCGACAATGCCCCAGACCACGGTCATGATGGCGAACTGCCTCACGACCTTGTAGTTGAAGGTATCGGACTTGCTTGCGATTGCGGGGCAATCGTTCATCACCCATCCCCTAAAGTAACAAGAACTTCCAGGCTTCGATGATGGGACTAGTCACAGGAGTCGGCGTTGATTTGGATCAACCGGGGTGCGACGCCTTGGACATCGCTGCATAACCGCAACGCTCTTAGGGGTATCTGGCCGTGAAAAGACCTGGCCGGCGGCCGCGGCGAGGGGCGCGCGACCGTCAGCGACGGCTGGCGGCGCCGCTGTCGTCGTCGCGCAGGATGGCCGTGCCGGCGTTGTCGGTGTCGTCGTACTGGCCGTTGAAAACGGCCCACCACAGCGATACGCCGATGGCCAGGACAAAGAGCAGCGAGAGCGGCAGCAGAAGGTAGAGGATGGTCATGATGCCGCCCCCAGCGCGCTGCCGGCCGCCGCGGCGCCCGACCAGTCGCGGCGGCACAAGCGCCACGAGTTGTAGGCCACCGCCAGCGACGACAGCAGCATGGTGATGGCAGCCAGCCAGGGCGTGACCCAGCCGACCAGCGCCAGCGGCGTCATCAGGAGGTGCCAGACGAGCGAGCCGTAAAGGTTCTGCCGCGCCTTGCGCCGCGCCTCGGCAAGCAGCGCGTCCAGCGCGGACTCGGGCATGTCGGGGTGCGCCGCCAGCGCGCTGTGCGCGGACGCCATGGCGGTGGGCACGGCCATGGACATGGCGCACGGGCAGCTCATGACCAGCAGCGCCACCATGACGGGAATGCTGTGGGCGGGATCGATGTAGGCCCAGCCGGCGGCGGCGGCCAGCGCCAGCGCCACCTGCGCCAGGACGAACCGGGACGCCACGCGGTCGGCGCGCGCGCCCAATTGCAGACGCTGGTCTTCGACGCGGGCATGGCGGCGGCCGGCGGAACCCGCGCCGCCGAACGATTGGCGGGCGCACAGTTCGAGATAGCGCGCGGTGAGCAGGAACGCCACGAACATCGTGACCGAGTCGAAATAGACTTCGCCGTGGCCGGTGTAGGTGGCGTGCACGCTGGGGATGAAGGCGGCGACGATGCCAAGCGCCACCGGCACGTCCATGCCGGCGCGCCCCTGCCGCAGGTTGGCGCCGGCATGGCGCCAGATGGGCCATGCCGAATACAGGACAACGGGCACGGTCAGCGCGAAGCTGGCCCAGTTCATGAGGACGATGGCCCAATCCAGGGTTTCGAGCGCGTCGGCGGGCATGGATTCGTGGCGCAGGTAGCCGGGCCACGCGAACATCATGACCTGCATCATCGCCAGCCACGCAAGCGACAGCCGCACCAGCGCGTGGCGGCGTTGCTGGCGGTCGGCGTCGGGCAGGCTGGCCGGGACGGCGAAAATGGATTTGGCACGCATGATGGCGATGGTAATCAGGCCCGCCCCTGGCCGCCTTGATCTGAATCAAGGCGGTCGTGGCGATTTGCCGCCGCACCGCCCGCCCCCCTGTCCGTCCCCCCTGTCCGCCCCCCCCCTGTCCGCCCCCATCCGCCCCGCCCGCGCCATCCGTCCGGCCATGGCCGATATGGCCGGTGGCGTGTGCGGCGAACGCCTGATACAAGATCATCCTGACGGCCTGCATTTCCTGCGCGGCTTGAAGGGCATCGGCGCGCCCCCCCCCCCGCGCCTGGCTGCCCGCCGCTGGGCGCGGCGCAACTGTGCCGGGTGCTGGCCGCGTTTGACGAACAAGGCGCCACGGTGACGTATCACCTGGCGTTTAGTACGTGGAGAAAGACCATGCAGCGGCCTAATGGCGTTTTTGTGACGGGCACCGATACCGGCATCGGCAAAACCCTGGTGTCGGCCATCCTGGCCCGTGCCTGGAATGCCGATTACTGGAAGCCGGTGCAGACGGGCGTGGCCGAAGAGCCCGGCGACACCGACACCGTCGCCCACCTGGCGCGGTTGCCGCCCGAGCGCCTGCACCTGCCTGCCTACGTGCTGCAGGCGCCGCTGTCGCCGTGGGCGGCCGCCACGCTGGAGGACACGATTGTCGACGCCACCACCATCGTGCCGCCTGCGACGCGGGCGCCGCTGATTGTGGAAGGCGCGGGCGGCCTGTATGTGCCGATCGACGACACGCACATGATGATCGACCTGATCGCGCGACTGGACATGCCGGTGGTGCTGGCGGCGCGCAGCGGACTGGGCACCATCAACCACACCTTGCTGAGCCTGAAGGCGTTGCAGCGGCGCGGCATCCCGGTGCTGGGCGTGGTCATGAGCGGCCCGCCGTCCGCGGGCAACAGGGAAGCCATCGAGCGTTTTGGCGGCGTGCGCGTGCTGGCGGAGATCCCGCCGCTGCCGCGCGTGGATGCCGCGGCCGTCGATGCATTGGCCCAGGGCATCGCGCCGCTGGCCGAATGCCTGGCAGCGCTGTATGACGCCGAAACCGAAGCGGACTAGGCCGAACGCCAGTCCGGCGCGCCCGGCATCACTGCCGGGCCATGTCGATGAATGCCCGCAGCGCCGATGAGACGCGGCGCTGCCGGGGGTAATACAGCATGAAACCCGGCACCACGGGACACCAATCCTCCAGCAACCGCACCAGCCTGCCCGATGCAAGCAGGTCCGCCACGTAGCTTTCGGGAACGTAGCCGATACCGATGCCATCGCAGGCCGCGCGCACTTCGGCGTGCACGTCGCTCAGGGCTATGCGGCCCGGCACGTCGATTTCCACCTTTTCGCCGTCCTTCTCGAACTCCCATTTGAAATAGCGGCCGCTGGGAAACCGGTAGCGCACGCAGTCGTGCCGCAGCAGGTCGGCCGGCGTCCGGGGCGCCTCGCGCCCCTGCAGATAGCCGGGCGACGCCACCACCACCGCGCGCAGCGGCGGGCCGATGGGAACCGCGACCATGTCCTCGGGCACGGCTTCAAGCAAACGCACGCCCGCGTCGAAGCCGGATTTCACGATGTCCACAAAACTGTCGTCTTCCCCTATTTCCAGGCGGATGTCCGGATAAGCAGCCAGAAAACGGGCCGCCATGGGCATCAGCAACAGGTACGAAGCCGCGCGCGACGTGTTGATGCGCAGCGTGCCGGCGGCGGATCCGCGAAAGTGGTTCATTTCGTCCAGCGCGTCGCCCAGGCCATGCAGCACAGGCTGCAGGCGCTCGGCCAGGCGGTGGCCGGCTTCAGTCAGGGCCACGCTGCGCGTGGTGCGGTTGAACAGGTTCACCCCAAGCCGCTCTTCCAGGTTGCGGATGGCGTAGCTGACCGCCGAGGTGGACAGGCTGAGCTCTTCGCCCGCCTTGCGGAAGCTGCCCAGACGGGCAACCGCCGAGAACGCGGCAAGATGGGATAGGTTGTCGAGCGGCATGATTATGCAAATTTATTCAATAAATCATGCCGAAATTCTAGCTTGAAGTGGGTTTTCGGCGAGCTTATTGTGAACGCCTGCTCAACAAACATCCCAAGAGGCCGTCATGATCCAAGCCCAAGGCTACGCCGCGCACAGCGCCGACACTCCCCTGGTTCCCTTCAGCTTCACCCGCCGTGAACCGGGCGACGATGACGTGCTGATCGACATCCTGTACAGCGGCATCTGCCACTCCGACCTGCACCAGGCGCGCGGCGACTGGGGCAATTCCATGTACCCGATGGTGCCCGGCCACGAAATCATTGGCCGCGTCGCGCAAGTGGGCAAGAACGTGACGCGATTCAAGGTCGGCGACTACGCCGGCGTGGGCTGCATGGTGGACTCGTGCCGCCATTGCAAGGCGTGCCGTCTGAACCTCGAACAGTATTGCGAAGAGAACGCCACGCTTACCTACAACGACAAGGAGCGTGGCAGCGACCAACTGACGTTCGGGGGCTACTCCGATCGCATCGTGGTGACCGAGCACTTCGTCGTGAAGGTGTCCGACAAGCTCGACCTCAAGGCCGTCGCGCCGCTGCTGTGCGCCGGCATCACCACCTATTCCCCGCTGCGCCACTGGAAGGTGGGGCCGGGCAAAAAGGTCGGCGTCATCGGCTTGGGCGGCCTGGGCCACATGGGCGTGAAGTTTGCGCATGCAATGGGCGCGCATGTGGTGATGATCACGACTTCGGCCGACAAGGCCCGCGATGCCAAGCGCCTGGGCGCGGACGAGGTGCTGGTCTCGCGCGATGCCGACGCCATGGCGGCGCACGCCGGCACGTTCGACTTCCTGCTGAACACGGTTCCCGTCAGCCACGACGTCAATCCCTACATGGCCCTGCTGGCGCTGGACGGCACCATGGCGCTGGTGGGCGCGCTGACGCCGCTGGATCCGATCCCCGGCGCCAACCTCATCATGGGCCGAAAGTCGCTGGCCGGCTCGGCGATCGGCGGCATGCAGGAGACGCAGGAAATGATGGATTTCTGCGCCGAGCACAACATCGTCAGTGACGTGGAAATCGTGCCGATCCAGGCCGTGAACGAGGCCTACGAGCGGCTGGTGAAGAACGATGTGAAGTATCGCTTCGTGATCGACATGGCGTCGCTGAAGGAAACGCGCGCTGCCGTATAAGCCTGCTTCCCCGAGGGCCTTCTGAGGTCAGTCGGGAAATTTCTCGTCGTGGGCATCACCCAGGCGGCCGAAATACGTGACGTGCCGGCCCGCGATCCACACCGCGTAGCCGACGCAGCCCGCCGCGCAACTCAGACGCTTGAATTCCGGGTACATCACCTCGCCCCGCTGCGCGCCGCGAATCGCGGCTTGCAGCGCATCCCGATCAAAGTCATTGGCAATGGCGACATCTGGCACATCCAGCGGGATGTCCAGCGTCTGGTCATCAGGCAGGTAGTAGGCGGTGCGGCGGGACCGGTAGTCGACCACATAGGATTCGACCCCTGCGCCCGCCAGTTGACTGATGACTTGGCCGAAGTGGATGCGGCCTTGGGCGGATGCCTCCGCGGTTTCACGAATGATGGATTGCGTGGACGCGTTCATGGATGGCTCCTGACGATGAAAAGGAGAAGACCGTTCCGGCGCCTCGGCCTTCGCACCGTCCAGCGTACTGCGGGAATGGCGCCATCGCGAAACAAAAAAAGAGGGTGCCCGCAGGCACCCTTGAATCCACCCTACAACAGCACCTGCGACTACACACCTGCATGCGGCGCCCGGCGTCCCGCGGGACAGGCCGGGCACTGCCGGCTTACGCAGCCTTCTGCGCCTTGCCGTGTTCGAACTGCGCCTCTTCGGTCGAGCCGGTCAGCGCGGTCGTGGACGACTTGCCACCCTCGATCGTCTGGGTCACGGCGTCGAAGTAACCGGTGCCCACTTCGCGCTGGTGCTTCACGGCGGTGAAGCCCATTTCGGCGGCGGCAAATTCCTTCTGCTGCAGTTCCACGAACGCGCTCATCTGGCGGCGGGCGTAGCCGTGGGCCAGCTCGAACATGCCGTAGTTCAGCGCGTGGAAGCCGGCCAGCGTGATGAACTGGAACTTGTAGCCCATGGCGCCCAGCTCGCGCTGGAACTTGGCGATGGTGCCGTCGTCCAGGTTCTTCTTCCAGTTGAACGACGGCGAGCAGTTGTAGGCCAGCAGCTTGCCCGGGAATTGGCGATGGATGGCGTCCGCGAACTTGCGGGCGTATTCCAGGTTGGGCGTGGACGTTTCGCACCAGATCAGGTCGGCGTACGGCGCGTAGGCCAGGCCGCGCGAGATGGCTTGGTCGATGCCGGCGCGGGTGCGGAAGAAGCCTTCCACCGTGCGCTCGCCGGTGATGAACGGACGATCGTTCTCGTCGACGTCGCTGGTCACCAGGTCGGCCGCGTCGGCGTCGGTGCGGGCCAGCAGCAACGTGGGCGTGCCCATCGTGTCGGCGGCCAGGCGGGCGGACACCAGCTTGGACACGGCCTCGCGGGTGGGCACCAGCACCTTGCCGCCCATGTGGCCGCACTTCTTCACGGAAGCGAGCTGGTCTTCGAAGTGGACACCCGACGCGCCCGCCTCGATCATGGCCTTCATCAGTTCATAGGCGTTGAGCACGCCGCCGAAACCGGCTTCGGCGTCCGCCACGATGGGCGCGAAGAAGTCGATGTAGCCTTCATCGCCAGGGTTCTTGCCTTCCATCCACTGGATCTGGTCGCAGCGCGTCAACGAATTGTTGATGCGGCGGACCACCTGCGGCACGGAGTTGGCGGGATAGAGCGACTGGTCGGGATACATTTCGCCGGCCAGGTTGGCGTCGCCGGCGACCTGCCAGCCTGACAGATAGATGGCCTTCAGGCCGGCCTTGACCTGCTGCATGGCCTGGTTGCCGGTCAGGGCGCCCAGCGAATTGACGAACGGCTCGCTGTGCAGGAGTTCCCAGAGGCGCGTGGCGCCGCGGCGGGCAAGCGTGTGTTCGACGCTGATCGAGCCACGCAGGCGGATGACGTCTTCGGCGCTGTAGTCGCGCTTGATGCCCTGCCACCGGCTGTTCTCGGCCCAATCTTTCTGCAGGTTGCGGATTTCGGTTTCGCGATTGCTCATGGTGATGCTCCTGGTCAGTAGTGAGAGAACTTCAAAGGATTCGCGTCGTGCATTGCGTGAATCGTTGGAGAAAGTCTATGCCTGTGCTGCGGAGCAATGTGAAGGCAGGTCTTATACAAGACGAAAAATGTTAGTCATTTAAATCAATGAGTTATGAACTTGATTTTGTATAATGAAATGCGATTGTCGTTTATGAAATGCCGCCCCGCTGCTGCGCAACACCGGCTTTCACATGCCGAGAGTTACATTTCACGTTGTGGAAAATCGGGCCCCTTCCAGCGCCTACAATGCCGTCATCCCGTTTTTGAATTCCTGCTATGACCCTGTCTCACGGCCCTCTCGGGCAGAGCGTGGCCTACGCCTCGCAATACGATCCCTCGCTGCTGTTCCCCATTGCGCGCTCGCACAACCGCGCGGCGCTCAATCTGAATGACGGCAACCTGCCCTTTAGCGGGGTGGACCTGTGGAACGCCTACGAGCTGTCGTGGCTGGACGCCAAGGGCAAGCCGCGGGTGGCGATGGCGACGTTCTCGGTGCCGGCCGACAGCCCCAACATCATCGAATCCAAGTCGTTCAAGCTGTACCTGAACTCGTTCAACCAGACCCGCCTGGTCAATTCGGCGGCCCTGCGCGGCCGGCTGGAACGCGACCTGAGCGCCGCCGCGGGCGCGCCGGTGGGCCTGGACTTCTTCTTGCCGCAGCGCTTTTCCGAGCTGCAGATGGGCGAGCTGGACGGCATCTACATCGACAAGCTGGATATCGAGATCGACACCTATGAGCCCGCCCCCGAGCTGCTGCGCACCCGGCCGGGCGACGTGGTCGAGGAAACGCTGGCGTCGCGCCTCTTGAAGTCGAACTGCCCCGTGACCGGCCAACCCGATTGGGCCACCGTGCAGATCCGCTACCGCGGCAAGCCGATCGATCGCGAATCGCTGCTGCGGTATGTGGTGTCGTTCCGCCAGCACGCCGAATTCCACGAGCACTGCGTCGAGCGCATCTTCAGCGACATCATGCAGGCGTGCGGCCCGGAGCATTTGACGGTGTATGCGCGCTATACACGCCGCGGCGGATTGGACATCAATCCCTGGCGCAGCAACTTCGAGGCGGCGCCGCCCGCCGATAGGCGAACCGTCCGCCAGTAACGCGCCTGCCACGAAAAGCGGCCGCCCCAGGGCGGCCGTTTTGCTTTTGCTGTTCAGCAATTACCGATCTGCGTTCACTTCACGAACGGCTCAGGCCGCGGCGTGTCGTCTTCGGACGGCGGCAGCACCGGGTACTGGATGACTGGCTGGTCGCCCGTCAGCGTCTTCAGGAACGCCACGATCTGGCCGTTTTCATCGGGCGTGAACGTGCGGCCCAGTTGCAGGCGGCCCATCACGTCGACGGCCTGCGTCAGCGTGGCCGCTTCGCCGTCATGGAAGTACGGGTAGGTCAGCGCGACGTTGCGCAGCGTCGGCACCTTGAAGTTGAAGCGGTCCGCGTCCTTGCCCGTGACCGCGGCCCGGCCTTCGGCCTTGTTCTCGGTGATGTAGGGGGTGACCAGCCCCATCTTCTGGAACGAGTTGCCGCCCACCGCCACGCCGTTGTGGCAAGCGACGCAGCCGCTGTTCTTGAAGAGGTCGTATCCGGCCAGTTCCCGGACGGTCAACGCTTTCTTGTCGCCCTTGAGCCACTGGTCGAAACGCGAATTCGGCGTGACCAGGGTTTCTTCAAACGCGGCCAGCGCGCTGGTCACCTCGCCGATGGTGATCGTGTCCTTGCCGAAGACCTGCTTGAATTCGGCGCGGTAGCCCGGAATGGAATTGAGCACCTGCACCGCAAGCTCGTGGGTCGACGCCATTTCCATGGGGTTCTCGATCGGGCCGCCCGCCTGCTCGCGCAGGTCCTTGGCGCGGCCATCCCAGAACTGGGCGATGTTCAGGCTGGAATTGAGCACGGTCGGTGAATTGATGCCGCCCTGCTGCCATTTGTGGCCGATGGAGGCCTTCAGGTTGTCGGACCCGCCCATGGCGAGGTTGTGGCAGGAATTACAGGAGATCGCGCCGGAGCGGGACAGACGCGGATCGAAGAAGAGTTTCTTGCCCAGTTCGACCTTGGCGGGTTCCTTGATGACGGCGGGCTCGATCGGCTGGATGGGTTCCTGCGACGCGCTCCACGCCTGATTTGCCCACAGTCCCAGTACGAGTCCCACGGCCAGCAGCGTACTTGTCTTTCTCATTTGCTTCTCCTGTGAATAACCAGTTCAACCACATGGTTATTACATCGGGGAAGCCATGCCCTGGCCTTGCGAGGCATCAAGCGGCGCCCGCCGGGGCGCACGCGGCAATGTCGTGCTTGATGGCGCGCAAGGCAGCTCTGGCGCCGTGCGGGGCGATCAAAGGGGTTGGGGCGCCCTGCGGTAACGGCGCCCGCGGTCTCACCGCATTACGGCCGCGCTGCTGCCGCCGCCGCAGGCGGTTCGGCGCGGCGCGCCTGCACCGCGATCCACTGCGCCAGGAAAGCGGCCACGGCGAACGCCACGCCCGCGCCCACCCACGGACCTTGCCGCAGGCCGGCATCCAGGAGCAGGCCGAAAGCGAGCGGCCCCAGCGCCGAGCCCACGTCCATGCCCGAATACACCAGGCCGTAGACCGAGCCGGTCGAGCCCTTGGGCGTCACGCGGCGGATCAGCATGTCGCGCGACGGTGCGGCCACGCCCGAGCAGAAGCCGGCCAGGCCCACGACGGGCGCGGCCAGCACGGCGGGCACAAGCCCCAGCGCCAGCACGACCAGCGTCAGGCCAGCCAGGATCAGCGCCACCATGACGGTGCGCTCGGTGCGCGGGTTGGCCGACACCAGGAAGCCGCCGGCCGCCATGCCCACCGCCGAGGCGACCATGTACCCGGACAGCGCGGAACTGGCCGTGACCTTGGACAGGTCGTAAAGCTGGCCCAGCAAGGGAATCGTGTAATTCTGCACCGACGAAAGCGCGATGGAAGTGCAGGCAAAGAAGAGGAAAGCGCCCCACAGCGCGGGCTTGGACAAGAGCGCGGACAGCGTGGCCAGAACGCCCTCTTGCGGTTTGGCGGCGGGCTTGGGCGCGTTGGCGGCATCCTTGGCGTCGCCGCCGGCCTCGATGGGCGACGGGCCACCCAGCAGGTCGCGTCCCAGCACCGTCAGCAGCAGCACCAGCGCCACGAGGCCGGCGGCGCTATAGGCTGCCACGCGCCAGTTGGCCAGCAGCGTGATGGTGGTGATGAACACGGGCGTGAGCGCCCACCCCAGGTTGCCGGTCAGGCCGTGCGTGGAGAACGCATGGCCGAGCCGCGGGGCGGTGACGCGGTGATTGATGAGGGAGTAATCGGCCGGATGAAACACTGAATTGCCGATGCCGCCAATGACGGCGGCGGCCATCAGCATGACGTAGCCGGTGGCCGATCCGATCAGCACGCCCGACAGCACGAAGCAGCCGAGCCCGAACCAGAGCACGGGGCGCGCGCCGATGCGGTCCACCACGAAACCCGAGGACGCCTGGCCGATGCCGGAAACCACGTAGAACGTCGATACCAGCAGGCCCAGCCGCGCGAAGTCCAGCCCGAACTGAAGGCCCAGCGCGCCGTACAGCGACGGCAGCACAAGCTGGAAGAAGTGGGACGACGCGTGCGCCACGCCGATGAGCAGGATGATTTTCCAGTCGCGCCGGCGTACGTCGGCGTCCGAGAGCAAGGGGGTGGCGGCGGTAGCGGTGTTCATTGCACAAGGCCGCGAAAGCGGCAGGATGCGTTCCGCTCGAGGCGGTTCGCGGGTTGTCTCCGGCGGCGCGCGGGTACTTGCCCGGGCGTGATTTTTTTTGCGACTGCAGGGTCTGCAACTGCGCCGGGCCGGCTTATTCAGCCGGCCCGGAAAATCGATACTACATGGCTTTTTCGCGGATCGCGGGCCAGGCGCGCTGCAGGTAGTACAGCATCGACCACACTGTCAGCACCGCGGCCACGATGATCAGCACGTCGCCCAGCAGTTTGGTGCTGACGCCGTAGATTGTCTGGTTATACAGCAGGCACGGAATGGCGATCATCTGCGCCGCCGTCTTGAACTTGCCCAGCCGGTGCACGGCCACGCTGGCGCTGGCGCCGATCTTGGCCATCCATTCGCGCAGCGCGGAAATCGTGATTTCACGACCGATGATGATGAGCGAGATGAAGGCGTCGACCCGGCTCAGGTCAAGCAGCACAATGAGGGCGGCGCAGACCATGAGTTTGTCGGCCACCGGATCCAGAAATGCGCCAAATGCCGATGTCTGGTTCCAGCGCCGGGCGAGCCAGCCGTCGAACCAGTCGGTCAGCGCGGCGATGATGAAGGCCCATGCCGCCAGCGTATCGCGCGTGGGAACAGACATCCAGCTTTCGGGCAGATAGAACAGCCCGACCACCAGCGGAATCATGGCGATACGCAGCCACGTCAGAATAATGGGAACGTTAATTGGCATAGTGTCCGTATCCTAACAGCTAGAGCCCACCCCCGAAGCGCCTTTGGCGCTTCCCCCTCAAGGGGGCGCCTCTGCGGACCGGCGGAGCCGGATCCGCGCGGCCCGGATTGCTCGTCGGGTGGAGTGGTTGAAATTTGGGGTTTGGCATGTTGGGTCGGCGGCGAGGGTGACACGAATTCGTGACATTTGGGCAAGTCCGGGGCGTCAGCGCAGCGCCTCGTAGATGCGGATTGCCAAGTCTTGCGAGATGCCGTCTACCGAGGCCAGGTCCTCGATGCTGGCGCGGGCAACGCCGGAAAAGCCGCCGAAGCGGGCCAGGAGGCGTTGGCGGCGGCGGGCGCCCACGCCTTCGATTTCTTCCAGGCGCGAGACGTTGCGTGTCTTGGCGCGGCGGGCGCGCATGCCGGTGATGGCGAAGCGGTGGGCCTCGTCGCGCACCTGGGCGATCAGCATCAGCGCGGCGGATTCGCCGCCCAGGGCGACCGGCGGGCGGCCGTCGGCGAACACCAGGGTTTCCAGGCCGACCTTGCGCCCTTCCCCCTTGGCCACGCCCACCAGCGTCTGGATGTCCAGCCCCAGTTCCGCGAAGACCTTGCGCGCGACCTCGACCTGGCCCTTGCCGCCGTCGATGAGGACAAGGCCGGGCATCTGCGCGTCGCCATCGGCCACCTTCGCAAAACGCCGGGTCAGCACCTGGCGCATGGCCGCGTAGTCGTCGCCGGGCGTGATGCCGGCGATGTTGTAACGGCGGTACAGCGAAGGCTGCATGTCGTGGTGCTCGAACACCACACAGGACGCCTGGGTGGCTTCGCCGGCGGTGTGGCTGATGTCGAAACACTCGATGCGCAGCGCGTCGAGCGCGGCTTCGTCGGTGTCCAGGTCCAGCGCTTCGGCCAGCGCCAGCGTGCGGGCCGCCCGGGCGCCGGATTCGGTCAGCGCGCGGGCGAGCGCCATTTCGGCGTTCTTTGCCGCTTGCTCCAGCCACGACCGGCGCGTGCCCTGCGGCCGCGTCAGCACCCGCGTCGGCCGGCCGCCCGACTGCTCGACCAGCAGCGCGATCAGCTCGGGATCGGGCAAGGTGTGCGAACACACCAGGATGGGCGGCATCGCGTTCTCGGTGTAATGCTGGGCCACGAAGGCT
Organism: Achromobacter sp. Root170; assembly: GCF_001428165.1. Taxonomy (NCBI): domain Bacteria; kingdom Pseudomonadati; phylum Pseudomonadota; class Betaproteobacteria; order Burkholderiales; family Alcaligenaceae; genus Achromobacter; species Achromobacter sp. Root170. The sequence continues at coordinate 546,410 of NZ_LMHN01000015.1, read as the reverse complement.
TCCAGCACCTGCGGCGCGGCCTCGCCTTCGGCGTGCGAGGGAAAGAACGGCTTGTCGCCCAGATGGCGGCCGCCGCGCACCATCGCCAGGTTCACGCAGACCTTGCCGCCGGCAATGGCCACCGCAATGATGTCGGTGTCTTCGCCGCTGACGTTTTCCATGGTCTGCTGGTGCAGCACGCGCGCCAGCGATCCCATCTGGTCGCGCAGCGCCGCGGCTTCTTCGAAGCGCAACTCCATGGAGGCCTGCTGCATGCGGGCCTCGATCTCGCCCATGACATCCTTGGCCTCGCCGTTCAGAAAGCGGACGGCGCGATGCACGTCGCGGTCGTATTCGGCCGCTTCGATGGCGCCCACGCAAGGCGCCGAGCAGCGCCCGATCTGATGCAGCAGACAGGGGCGCGAGCGGTTGGCGAACACGCTGTCTTCGCACGTGCGCAGGCGAAAGACCTTTTGCAGGATCTGGATGGTTTCGCGCACGGCCCAGGCATTGGGAAACGGGCCGAAGAACTGGCCGCGCTTGTTGGTGGCGCCGCGGTAGTACGCGATGCGGGGCCAGTCATGCCCCGTGATGTGCAGGTACGGATAGGACTTGTCGTCGCGGAACAGGATGTTGTAGCGCGGCTTCAGGCTCTTGATGAGGTTGTTTTCCAGGATCAGCGCTTCGGCCTCGGAGCGCGTCACCGTGACCTCCAGCCGCGCCACCTTGGCCACCATCTGCGCGATGCGCGGGCTGGACAGCGTCTTCTGGAAATACGACGAGACGCGCTTCTTCAGGTCGCGCGCCTTGCCGACATACATGACCTCGCCGGCCGCATCCAGGTGCCGGTAGACACCCGGCAGATGCGGCAGGTCAGACAGGAACGATTTGAGATTGAAGTCGTCGGGCATTCTGGTAACGGCTTTCGGCCTGCAAGGTATCCCAATCGGGCGCATCGAAACGCGGCATCAGGCGCCGGATGCGCGCAACGGACTCGGGCGCATGGTCGAACTCAAGGCGCGACAGCAGGTCGTCGGCCAGGTCCGGGCGGTTGCACACCAGCACCATGTCGCAACCGGCGCGCAGCGCGGCGTTGGCCCGGTCCAGGATGTCGCCCGCGACCGCGGCGCCTTCCATGGTCAGGTCGTCCGAGAACACCACGCCATCGTAGCCCAGGCGCTTGCGCAGGATGTCCTGCACCCAGCGCTTGGAAAATCCCGCCGGATGCTTGTCCACCTTGGGATAGATCACGTGCGCGGGCATGACGGACGGCAGGACCGCGTCGCCCAGCCACGCGTAGGGCGCGGCGTCGTCCTTCATGATCTCGTCCAGCGTGCGCGGATCGACGGGGATCTCGTGGTGCGAGTCGGCCTCGACGTAACCGTGGCCCGGGAAATGCTTGCCGCAGGCCGACATGCCAGCCAATGCCAGGCCTTGCACCAGCGCGCGCGACAGCATGGTGACGACGCGGGGATCGGCGTGGAAGGCGCGGTTGCCGATGACCTTGCTGACGCCGTAATCCAGGTCCAGCACCGGCGTGAAGCTCATGTCCACGCCGCAGGCGCGCAGTTCGGCCGCCAGGACATACCCGGCCTCGGTGGCCAGGCGCATCGCCTGCAGCGGATCCTGATCCCACAACTGGCCCAGCGCGCGCATCGGAGGCAACGGCGTGAAGCCGTCTTCGCGGAACCGCTGCACACGGCCGCCTTCGTGGTCCACCAGGATCAGCAGCGGCTCCTTGCGCGCCTTGTGGATCTGGCGCGTCAGCGCGGTGAGCTGGGCGCGGTTCTCGAAGTTGCGGGCAAAGAGGATGACGCCGCCCACCAGCGGGTGGCGCAGGCGCTTCTTTTCCGCCTTCGTAAGCGTGTATCCCGCCACATCGACCATCACGGGGCCGGGGGGCAGGACCGCCTTGGATTTCTTTTTGGCCATGGAGGTGTCCTTGTAGATGTGCGGCAAGCCGGCGGGAAACATCCCGGGCTCAGGGCTTGCGCTCGACCACCACGTACGCGGCGGCCATGTCGGATTCATCGGTAATGGAAACGTGGGCCGCGCCGAACCGTTCGGCATACCAGGCCTGCAATTCGGGCGCGATCACCAGCACCGGGCGGCCGCCCGGCGCATTCAGCGTCTGCACGCGCCGCCACGTCATCGGCATGCGCATGCCCAGGCCGATCGCCTTGGAAAAGGCTTCCTTGGCCGCAAAGCGCGTGGCAAGGAAGCGCAGCCCGCGGACGGGGTCGCGCGCGCGGCGGGCATGGAATTTGAGGAGTTCTTCGGGTCCCAGGATCTTTTCGGCGAACCGGTCGCCGTGGCGCGCCAGCGCGCGCTCGATCCGGTCGATGCGCAGGAGGTCCATGCCGATGCCGGCAATGGCGCCGGCGGGCGTGGCGGAAGAAGAGTCGGACATCGGCATCGCCTGGCTAGCGGTCAAAACGCGTCATCGGCCCGCGTTCAAAGCCCGCGCAGCGCGTGCAACCGCGCCTGCACCATCAGCGCCTTCATGTCGCGCACGGCTTTTTCCCAGCCCTCGAAGATCGCCTGCGCCACGATGGCGTGGCCGATGTTGAGTTCGGAAATGCCGTCCAGCGCGGCCACCGGCTTGACGTTGCCGTAATGCAGGCCATGTCCCGCGTTCACGCGCAGCCCGTGGCGCAGCCCTTCGGTCACGGCCAGGCGGATGCGCTGCAGTTCGGCGTGGGCGGCCTCGCCCTCGGCCTCGGCATAGGCGCCGGTGTGCAGTTCGATCACGGGCGCGCCGGCCTTGGCGGCGGCGGCGATCTGAACCGGGTCCGGATCGATGAAGAGCGAAACGCGAATGCCGGCTTCGGTCAGAAGCGCCACCGCGTCTGACACCGGGCCCATCGCGCCGGCCACTTCCAGCCCGCCTTCCGTCGTGAGTTCGGTGCGCTTTTCGGGCACCAGGCAAACGTCGCTGGGCTTGACCGCGCAGGCAATCTCAAGCATTTCCGGCGTGACCGCGCATTCCAGGTTCATGCGGGTGCGCAACTGCGGGCGGATCGCGTAGACGTCGGCATCCTGGATGTGCCGCCGGTCTTCGCGCAGATGCAGCGTGATCAGGTCGGCGCCGGCGTCCTCGGCGCGCAGCGCCGCGGCGATCGGGTCGGGGTACGCCGTGTGGCGCTGCTGCCGCAGCGTGGCGACGTGATCGATATTTACACCAAGTTCTATCATTGCACTTTCGTTGTTTCTTCCCAGCCGCCGCCCAGCGCCTTGTACAGCTCCACGCGGTTGATCAGCGCGGCCAGGCCGGTTTGCACCAATGCGAGCTGGGCGTTGAAAAAGTCCACCTGCGCGGTCTGCACCTGCAGGTAGCTGTCGATACCGTTGGTATAACGCAAATTCGACAACTCCAGCGTCCGCGCCGACGAATCCTGCAGCGCGCGCTGGGCATCGAGCTGCGCCCCGTAGGTGGCCTCGCCCGCCAGCGCGTCCGAGACCTCGCGGAACGCCTGCTGGATGGTCTGCTCGTACTGCGCCACGGCGATATTGTCGCGCGCCTTGGCCAGGTTCAGTCCTTCGCGGATGCTGCCGCCCGCAAACAACGGGGTCGTGATCGACGGCGAGAAGCTCCAATACCCCTGCCCGCCCTTGAACAGATCCCCCAGCGACGGGCTGGCCACGCCCAAGAGGCCAGTCAGCGAGATGGTCGGGAAGAACGCCGCGCGCGCCGCGCCGATGTTGGCGTTGGCGGACAGCAGCTGGTTTTCGGCGGCGGCGATGTCGGGCCGGCGCTCCAGCAGGTCGGACGGCAGGCCCGACGGCACCGTGGCCAGCACCTGGTCGCGGCCGAACGTGGCCGGCGGGGGCAGCGTGTCGGGCAGCGGCGTGCCCACCACCAGCACCAGCGCGTTCATGGCCTGCGCGCGGGCGCGGGCCAGTTGCGCCAGGTCGGCAGAGGCCGTGTCCAGCAGCGACTTGGACTGATTCAGGTCCAGTTCGGAGGCCACGCCGCCGTCGAAGCGGCGCTTGACCAGGTCATACGATTCCTGGCGCGAGGCCAGCGTGCGCTGCGTCAGGTCCAGCTGGACCTCGGCGGCGCGCAGGTTGAAATACGACTGCGCGACCGAACCCACCAAGGTGATGTGAACGGTCTTTTGCGCCTGCTCGGTCGACAGATACTGCTGGTACGCGGCTTCGGACAGATTGCGCAGGCGGCCGAACAGGTCGATTTCGAACGTGGTCAGGCCGATGCCGGCCTGGTAGGAACTGCTGATCGAGCTGGAATCCGGACCGCCGGCCCGCATGTTGGCCGGCAGATGCTGGCGCTGGCCCTGGATGCCGGCACCGATGCTGGGCCACTGCGCGCCGCGCTGGATGCCGTATTGCGCCCGGGCCTCTTCGACGCGCTGGACCGCGACGCGCAGGTCGCGGTTGTTGACCAGCGCAAGCTCGATGAGGGCCTGCAGGCGCGGATCGCGGAAGAATTCGCGCCAGCCCAGGTCCGCCGCGGGTGTGCCGGCCTGCGGCACGACGTCAGCAGCGGGCTGCGAGCCCAGCGTGGTGGCGCGCGAGTACGCGCCGTATTGCACCTTGGGCTGATCCGGCCACGCCGGGCTGACCGGCGCGTCGGGACGCTTGTAATCGGGCGCCAGCGAGCAGCCGGCCAACGCCACCGCCACAAAGGCGGACAAGGCGGTCTGTCTGAACATCAGGGCTTTCATTCCTTGCCCTCCTGGCCACCAGTGGGTTGTGCGGTCTGCGGCGTTGCCGGGTCAGCGCCCTTTTCGGCCGCCGCCTTCTTTTCGGCCTGCTCCTGCTCGAAGGCGCGCAGTTCGGCGCCGAGCAGACGCGGGCGGGTCTTGAACAGGCCCAGCACCACCACGAAGAATGTCGGAACGAAGATCACAGCGAACGGCGTGGCGGCCAGCATGCCGCCCAGCACGCCCAGGCCCACCGCGCGCTGGCTGGCCGCGCCCGCGCCGGTGGCCAGCGCCAGCGGAATCACGCCCAGGATAAACGCCAGCGACGTCATCAGGATGGGACGGAAGCGCAATCGCGCGGCCTCCACTGCGGCCTCGTACAGGCCCATGCCGCGCGCGTACTGGTCCTTGGCGAATTCCACGATAAGAATGGCGTTCTTGGCCGCCAGCCCGATCACGGTCACCATGCCGACCTGGAAGTACACGTCGTTGGACATGCCCAGCGCACTGACCAGCGCCACCGCGCCCAGCATGCCCAGAGGCACCACCAGCATGACGGAGATGGGGATGGCCCAGCTTTCATACAGCGCGGCAAGCACCAGGAACACGACGAGAAGCGACAGGCCCATCAGGATGGGGGCCTGGTTGCCGGCCTGCAATTCCTGGTACGACAGCCCCGTCCACTCGTAGCCGAAGCCTTGCGGCAGCTGAGCGACCAGCCGCTGCATTTCTTCCATGGCCTCGCCGGTGGAGTAGCCCGGCGCCGAGCTGCCGCCGATACGCATCGACTCGTAGCTGTTGTAGCGCACCACCTGCACCGGGCCCTGCACCCATTCGCCCGTGACGAACGTGGACAGCGGCACCATGCCGCCCTGCGCGTTGCGGGCGTTCAGCTTGAGCACGTCGGACAATTGCATGCGGTACGGCGCATCGGCCTGGACCCAGATGTTCTGCATCCGGCCCAGGTTGGGGAACTTGCTCAGGTATGCCGAGCCGACCGCGGTCGAGATGAGCGATGCGGCTTCGTTGAAGTCCACGCCCAGCGCGGCCGCCTTGTCGCGGTCGATGTTCAGGCTGAGCTGCGTGCCCGCCGACAGGCCCGTGATACGGACTTGCGACAGCACGGGGCTCTTCATGGCCTCGCCCATCAGTTGCGCGGTGGCAGCCGCCAGGGCCTCGGTGCCGGCGGCGCCGCGATCCTGCAGGCGCAAGTCGAAACCGGTGGCGTTGCCCAGCGACGAGATGGCCGGCGGCACCAGCGTGAAGACCTGCGCGTCATGGATGCCCATGAGCTGCTTTTCGAACGCCGTGAAGGCGATCGCGCCGGCCGAATCTTGACGCTCCTTGCGGTCCTTGAAGTCCTTGAGCGTCGTGAAGGCGATGGCCGCGTTCAGACCGTTGCCGTTGAAGCTGTAGCCCTGCACGGCAATGATGTTCTCGACGGCGGGAATGCCCTGGAAGTATTTTTCGACCTGCTCGATGACTTCGACGGTACGGTTGGCGCTGGCGCCGGTGGGCAGCTCGATGTTGCTGACCACGTAGCCCTGGTCTTCCTCGGGCAGGAACGACGACGGCAGGCGCAGGTAAAGCCAGCCCAGCAGCAGGACCAGCACGAGGAACGCCAGCATCATCCGGCCGCCCTTGTGCAGGATGCGCGACACCCAGTTCTGGTAGCCGTGCGTGGTGGCGTCGAACTTGCGGTTGAACCAGCCGAAAAAGCCCTTCTTGTCCTCGTGGTGGCCCTTGGCCACCGGCTTGAGGATCGTGGCGCACAGCGCCGGCGTGAAGGTCAGCGCCAAGAGCGCCGAAAAGAAGATGGAAACGGCCATGGCCACCGAGAACTGGCGGTAGATCACGCCCACCGACCCGCTCATGAAGGCCAGCGGCAGGAACACGGTCACCAGCACCAGCGTGATCCCGATGATGGCGCCGCTGATCTGCGGCATGGCTTTCTTGGTGGCCTCTTTGGGCGGCAGGCCCTCGGTCGCCATGATCCGCTCGACGTTTTCGACGACCACGATGGCGTCGTCCACGAGAATCCCGATGGCAAGCACCATCGCGAACATGGTCAGCACGTTGATCGAGAAGCCCAGCGCCAGCATCACGGCGAACGCCCCCAGCATGGCCACCGGGACCACGAGCGCCGGGATCAGCGTGTAGCGCACGTTCTGCAGGAACAGGTACATGACCAGGAACACCAGCACCATGGCTTCGGCCAGGGTATGGAGCACCTGCTCGATGGAGACCTTGACGTAGGGCGCGGTGTCGTACGGCACCGAATACTGGATGTTGCCCGGGAAGTACTTGGACAGTTCCTGCATCTGGTTGCGCACGCCTTGCGCGGTGGCCAGCGCGTTGGCGTTGGGCGACAGCACGATGGCGAAGGCCGCCGTGGGCTTGCCGTTCAGGCGCGCGCCGAACTGGTAGTTGTCGGCGCCGACCTCGATGCGGGCGACGTCGCGCAGCAGCACCTTGGAGCCGTCGGTGTTGGCGCGCAGGACGATACGGCCAAAGCCGTCGACCGTGCTCAATTGGCCGTTGGCCGTGACCGTGGCCGTGATGCGCTGCGATTCCGGATTGGGCGGCGCACCGATGCTGCCGCCGGAGATCAGCACGTTCTGGCTGGCGATGGCGTTGTTGACCTCGGCCATGCTGAGATTGAAGCCGACCAGCTTGTTCGGGTCCAGCCAGACGCGCATCGCGCGAGGCGCGGCGAACAACTGGAACTGGCCCACGCCCGGCACGCGCGAAACCGGGTTCTTCACGTTGCGGGTGATGTAGTCGGCCAGCGCCGTCTGGTCCAGCGAGCCATCGGTGGACGACAGCGTCACGATCATCAGAAAGCCGGTACTGGTCTGCTCGTACTGCAGGCCCTGCTGCTGCACCGCGCTGGGCAGCTGGGCGATCACGTTGGACACGCGGTTCTGCACGTCCACCTGCGCCAAGTCAGGATTGGTGCCGGGCGCAAACGTCGCGGTGATGGTCGAGGTGCCGTAGGAGTCGCTGACGGACTCGTAGTAGATCAGGCCCTTGGCGCCGTTGAGCTGGTCTTCGATGATGCTGGTGACCGACTCGGCCACTTCGGGGGCCGACGCGCCGGGGTAGGTTGCGGTGATCGTGATGGCCGGCGGGGCCACATCGGGGTACTGCGCAACCGGCATGTTCGGGATGGCCAACACCCCTGCCAGCAGAATGAAAAGGGCAACTACCCAGGCGAAGATTGGTCGATCGATAAAAAATTGCGGCATGTGGGCTGACTCTGAAAGCGATGCTCACCAAAGAGGAACGCGGCGCTTGCTGCGCCGCGTGCCGCTTACGATTTCTGGCCGGCGGCCTTGTCCTGCGGGGCCGGCTCGGCCGGCTTGGCGCCGGGCTGCGGGGCGGGTTCGGCCGGTTTGGCGCCGGGCTGCGTGCCAGGTTCGGCGGGCTTGGCGCCAGGCTGCGCGGCGGGCGCGCCGCCCTGCGCGGGCGTGCCGTTCCGGTTCCATTGGCTGACCTGCACCGGCGCACCGGGGCGGATCTTCTGGAAGCCTTCGACCACGACCACGTCGCCTGCCTTCAGGCCGCTGGTGACCAGCCAGTTGTTTTCGTACGCGCCGCCAGTGGTGACCGGCGCCTGCGCGATCTTGTTGTCGCGCACCAGCATCAGGCTCTGCTTGCCGTCGGCCGTGCGCTGCAGCGCCTGCTGGGGAACCAGCAGGGCGACATCGTCAAAGCCCTGCTCCAGGCGGACCCGCACATACATGCCGGGCAGCAGGATGCCATCGGGATTGGGGACCTCGGCGCGCAGGTTCACCTGGCCGGTGCTGGGATCCACCGTGATGCCGGTGAACAGCAGCTTGCCGGGATGTTCGTATTCGGAGCCGTCTTCAAGCACGACGGTGGCGCGGGCGGCGTCCTTGCCCACTTGCTGCAGACGGCCGCTGGCAAAGGCGCGGCGCAGGGCGGCCAGATCGGCGGTGGACTGCGTGAAGTCGACGTAGATGGGATCGAGCTGCTGCACCGTGGCCATCTGTGTGGCGGACGTGGATTCGACCAGCGCGCCCTCGGTGACCAGCGGCTTGCCGATGCGGCCGGTGATCGGCGAGGTGACGTCCGTGTAGCTCAGGTTGATGGCGGCGTTGTCCTGCGCGGCCTTCGCGGCGGCCACGGTGGCGTCGGCCTGGCGGAAGGACGCGACGGCGTTGTCGTATTCCTGCTTGCTGACGGCGTTGGCCTTGACCAGCGGCGCGTAGCGGTCGGCCAGGAGCTTGGCGCTGAACAGGTTGGCCTGCGCCTGCTTCAACTGCGCCGTCGCCTGATCGTAGGCGGCCTTGTAGGGCGCCGGATCGATCTTGAACAGCAGCTGGTTTTCCTTGACGTCGCCGCCCTGCTCGAAGGTGATGCGCTGCACGATGCCGGTGACGCGGGCGCGAATCTGCGCGTCGCGCACGGCATCCACGCGGCCCGGCAATTCCGAGACGATGGGCGCGCGCTGCGGCTGCACCGTGACCACGCTGACCTGGGGCATGCCGGGATTCATCTGGGGTCTTTCCCCGCATCCGGCCAATATCAGCGCGAGGACGCCACCGGAAACAGCCAGACCCGAAATTCGTTTAGGCGAAAACCGCATTGAAACCCCCGCGTAGCGTAATGAAGCGCGTCGTGAAATCGCGTCAGGTACCGCAGCAATTCGAACGTGCCGAAGAGCAGCGATCAAATCATGACCAAGCGTCACCAACGACACGTGAATAGCCCAGTAATGTAACTCAGATATTGGGGAAATCACGTACTTTGGGGGGTCCGGGGGAACTTTCAGGCGCAATTGCGCAACAGTTATTTGCTGTTGGCGAGCTCTCGGAGATTGCCCAGGAACGCATAGCCGACGCCATGCACCGTGTGCAGGGGCAGGCGCGCACCCGCTTGGCGGACCTTGGTGCGCAGCCTGCAGATCGCGACATTGAGCGACCGCATGTTCATGCCGCCGCGCAGGTGTTTCACTTCATCGCGGACCAATTCGCGCTGCGGATTCCTGACCAGGCACGCGAAGCAGGCGCGCTCGAGTTCGGTGAGGTCCAAGCGCGCGCCGTTGGGCAATTGCAGCGTCCAGCCCCAGTAGAGCAGGCTCCACCACCCGTCCACGGGGTCTTGGGGCAGGCCCGGCGCCCAGCCGGCGGGCGGTTGCGTCCGCGCGGGGCTGCATGGAGGGCTGCATGCGGGGTTGCTAGCGGACGTACGCGCGGGCTTGCGCGTGCCGGGCTTGGCAAGGAAGGGAGCGGGCACAGGAGCATTCAAGGCGGATCTCCACCAGGATGGCCGCCGGCATGCAAGGGGCGGCCCGTCCCGGAACAAGGTTGCGGAATGTCCTTGAAGGCTACCTGCACGGCGCGGATTTCAGCCCGTCGCCGCGCATCTATCAGACCAATCCGACCTGCACACCCCGCAAACGACGGTAAGCCGCCGCTGCGCTACGAATGATGGGTCCCGTTGCGATGGATATCGTGCGTGACAAAGCAGCTGTCCTGCGTGGGCCGGGCCAGGATGCCGGGTTTTTCCAGCGTATGGCGGATGTCCGCCAGGCCCGACTCCCAGTGCTCACGCATGGCTTCGGTGCCGAACTCGTAATCCTTGGAGTAGCGCTCGCGGTGCTTGGCTTCGTAGATGAGGTTGACGATGTTGGTGGCCGGCGTGTGCGAAAGCTTGCGGATGTCCGCCAGGTCGGGCGCGCTGCGTTCGCTTTCCGGCAGGCGTTCCAAGAGGCGCTGCAAGCCGTGCCGCAGTTTCAGGACGCGCCGCAGCTGGTCGGTGACCAACCGGGTGCGGCTGGAATACTGGATGTCCTTTTGCCGCTCGGCCACCTCTTCCAGCGACGTCGGCAGCGGGCCGCGCGCGGGCCACAGGTCGACCTGGAACGCCAGCGTGTCACGCATGTTGTCCGTGGTCAGCACCTGCGCAAGCGGCGTGTTGGAGACGATGCCGCCGTCCCAGTAATGCTCGCCATCGATCTCCACCGACGGAAACCCGGGCGGCAAGGCGCCCGAGGCCATGATGTGCTCGGGCCGCAGGGTGTCGTGCAGGCTGTCGAAATACGCAAAATTGCCCGACCGCACATTGACGGCGCCGAAGCTCGCCCGCACCGCCCCGCTGTTGAGCAGGTCGAAATCCACGAACTGGCGCAGGGTGGCGGCCAGCGGCGTCGTGTCGTAGAAGCTGGTGGAGGCGGCGCCGCGCCCGCGCACCAGGTAAGGCGGCGGAAAGCGCGGCTTGAAAAAGCCCGGCTGGCCGGTCATCAGGGCTTGCAGCGCGGAGACCTGTCCGTTCATGGCGGGCGAGCCAAACCCGAACGGCACCCCTTCGAACATGCCGTCCAAGGTATCGCCCCACGGCAGCGCGGCAAAGCCCGTGGGCCGGCAGATGCTTTCCCAGAAGCCGCGCAGGCGCTCGACGCGCTCGTCTTCCGGGGACCCGGCGATGATGGCCGCGTTGATCGAACCGATGGAAATGCCGGAAATCCAGTTGGGCCGGATGCCGGCTTCGTGCAGGCCCTGGTACACCCCTGCCTGGTACGAACCCAACGCCCCGCCCCCTTGCAGCACGAGCGCGACGGTGTCGTAGGGCGGCGTGTCGCCGGTGTCTTCGGCCAGGGCCTTGCGGCTTGCAGTCATGCGGCGTCCTCTAGCGCTTGGTCTTGTCCGGCACCTGCGGCGTCCCGATGCCGGCCCGGAACGGATACTTCGCGAAGATCTCCGCCACCACCTTGTCGACGTTCTGCTGGGAACCGGCGCTGCCGGGATTCTGGACTTCGCCGACAGCGACGCCCTCCCAGACCAGTTGCCGCCGCCGCGCATCGACCAGGTCGACGCTGAGCGTGCCCTCGGTGTATTGATAGACGTCGTCGCCCCAACCGTAGCCGGGCCAGCCGCCATAGAAGCCGGTGCGATAACCGTAATACGGCCCCATGGGCGCGAAGCCGGGCGTGACTTCGGTCTGCTGCTGGAGCTTGGCGCCAAAGTTCAACAACAGGTCGGGATTGGTGGCGCTGTAGGTATACCCGCGCATTTCCATCTGGCCGCGCGCCGCGCTCTTCAGGCGTTCAGTCAGCAGCGTGTTGTAGCCGGCCTTGTCCGTACCCAGCGGAGACATGTAGCCGAAGGTCTGATACTGCGCAAAATTGGCCTGGTGGTCATAGTCGCTCTTGACCGTGGGACCGGAGGCGCAGGCCGCCAGCAATGCCGTCATGGAACCCGCCGTCAGCATTTTCAACGCTTTCATGTGGATCTCTCCGTGAGTTCAAGGCGACAACATAGTGCCGCGAAGCCACCAAAGTTTCAACAGAATCTCATTCGCAACCGCCAAACATCCGCCCGGAATCGTCGCGGCCGCATTGCGCCCCGCGCCCGGTCCGTTACACTTCCCGTCGCTCCCGGCCACTCCTACCGACACGCGCATGCTTGAACTCGACGGCTCCATTTGGTTTCGCTCCGGCGCCCAGACCTGGGGCGGCAAGAACCGCATCGACCTCCTGGCGCAGATCGACGCCACCGGATCGATCACGGCGGCGGCACGCGCCGTGGGCATGAGCTACAAGGGGGCCTGGGACGCCATCGACGCCATGAACAACCTGGCCGGTGAACCGCTGGTGCTGCGCGCGGCCGGCGGCAAGGGCGGCGGCGGCACGCAGCTTACCGATCGGGCGCGCGGCCTGATCGCGACCTTCCGGGCGCTTGAAGTCGAACACCGCAAGTTTATGGACAACCTGACGCGCGCGGGGCTGGATGCCAGCGGCGACATCGACCTGATGAGGCGATTCATGCTCAAGACCAGCGCCCGCAATAAATTCCTGGGGACCGTCATCGAGATCCGCGCGGGCGCCGTCAACGACGAAGTGCTCCTGCGTATTGCCGGCGGTCATACCGTTACGGCCACGATCACGCGTGAAAGCACCAAAGAACTGGGCCTGGCTCCCGGCAAGGAAGCCATCGCACTGGTCAAGGCGTCGTCGGTCATCGTTGGCGCGCCGGGCCCGGGCCTGCGCCTGTCGGCGCGCAACCAGTTGCAGGGGCGCATCGCCGACCTGCGGCCGGGCGCCGTCAACAGCGAGATCCTGATCGCCATGGACGGCGGCACGACGCTGGCCGCCATCGTCACCAACGAAAGCGCGGCCGATCTGAAACTGGACGTTGGCGCCGAAGCCGTGGCGATTTTCAAGGCGTCCAGCGTGATCCTCGGCGTGCTCGACTGACGCGCAGCCGCCCGTGCAGGCGGCGGCCGCCCCGGCGCACTAGAGCCCGACGTTCTCGTCGTGGCGCCCCACCCTGCCCTCGCGCACTTCAAAGACCTCGTCGGCCAGCGCCTCGACGTCCGCGGGATCGTGCGTGATCAGCAGCATCGGCACATCCAGCTGGCGTTGCAGCGCGTCCAGCTCTTGCCGCATCTTGCCGCGCAGTTGCGAGTCCAGCGCGGAGAACGGTTCGTCCAGCAGCAGGATGTCGGGCTGCAGCATCAGGGCCCGCGCCAGGGCGACGCGCTGCTTTTGCCCGCCGGAAATTTCGTGGGGGTAGCTGCCGACGATGGCGCCCAGCTCGAACGCGTCGACCCAGCGCCGGGCCTCGCGCGTGACCTCGCGCCGGGGCGGATTCAACCATCCGCGGCGCAGGCCGAAGGCGATGTTCTGCGCCACGGTCAGGTGGGGAAACAGCGCATAGTCCTGGAACAGGTAGGCCACGCGGCGGGTCCGCGCGGGCAGGCAGATGCTTGTCTGGCTGTCGAACAGCACCCGTCCGTTGACCTCGATGCGCCCTGCATCCGGGCGCAGCAGTCCGGCCACCGCCCGCAGGGTCAGGCTTTTCCCCGCGCCGGACGGGCCGAACAGCGCGATGCGCTTGGCGGCCGACTTGAATTGCACGTCGAGTTCGAACTTCCGATCGCGCGACACCATGTGCTTGCGCACGGAAAGGTCGATGCTCATCGCCCGCCTCCGTTGCGCTGGCCGGCGCCAATGGGCACCAGCTTGCCGGCGGCCAGCAGCACGACGATGCAGGTCACGGACGTGACCAGCACCAGCATGTTGGCGGTGGCGTCGTCGCCGGCCTGCACGGCTTCGTAGATGGCGACCGACAAGGTCTGCGTGCGGCCCGGCAGGTTACCCGCGATCATCAGCGTGGCGCCGAACTCGCCCAGCGCCCGCGCAAAGGCCAGCAGCACGCCCGCGGCGATCCCGCGCGCGGCCAGCGGCAAGGTGACGCGAAAGAACACGCCCGCCTCGCCCACGCCCAGCACGCGCGCCGCGTTTTCAAGCTGGCCATCCACGCTTTCGAAGGCGGCGCGGGCCGACTTGAACACCAGCGGAAAAGCCACCACGGACGCCGCGACCACGGCGCCCTGCCACGTGAATACGAGCTCGATGCCCCAGCCCGCGAGCGTTTCGCCGATGATGCCGCGCCGGCCCAGCAGCACCAGCAGGTAGTAGCCCAACACGGTCGGCGGCAGCACCAGCGGCAAGGTCAGGATGGCGTCAAGCAGGTCGCGGCCCGGCCAGCGCCAGCGGGATAGGCAATACGCCGCGGCCGTGCCGGCCACGGTCGCCAATAGCGTCGCCCAGCCTGCCACTTTCAACGAAAGCAGCAGCGGGACCCAGACCGGATCACTCATCGATATTCACTACGATTGAACGGACACTCAGGGCTTTTGGAATCCATAGCGCGACAGTATCGCCTGCCCGGCCGGCGACAGCACGTACTTGACGAAGCTTTCGGCTTCCTTGGCGGCGGCCTCGCGCGTGGTCAGCGCAATCGGATAGGTCACGGGCGTCTGCGATGGCACGCGCACGGCCACGTTGACCTTGCCCGGCATGACGGCCGCGTCGGTGGCGAACACAAAGCCCGCGTCGACTTCGCCGCGCGCCACGTAATCCAGGCTCTGGCGCACGTTCTGCGCCAGCACGCTCTTGGCCTGCACGGCATCCCACAGGCCCTGGGCCTGGAGTGCAGCCTGCGTATAGCGGCCCACCGGCACCGAGGACGGATTGCCGTAGGCAATGCGCTTGATCTCGGGACGCTCCAGGTCCTTGAGCGTCTTGATGCCGGCCTTGCTGTCGGTCGGAACGATCAGCACGATCTCATTGGCGGCAAAATCGACGCGCGAGGCGGGCTTGACGGCCTTTTCCTCGACCGCCTTGTCCATGGCCTTTTGGTCGGCTGACGCAAACACGTCGGCGGGCGCGCCCTTCACGATTTGCTGAAGCAGCACATCGGAGGCGCCGAAATTCAGGATCACCTTGGTGCCGGGATGTTCCTTTTCAAAGCCTTGCGCGACGTCCTTGAATGCGTTGGTCAGGCTGGCGGCGGCCGACACCACCAGTTCACCCGCGCTGGCATTGGCGCCCCACGCGGCGGCGAGCGCCAGGGTCAGCGCGATGAGCGGGCGTTTGTGAAGCATGTCCTTCTCCTGTGGAAACCAACGATTCGGCACCGAAATATATCCAGGTATATAACGCTCGTCAATTTTGGCCCAGGCCGCATTTATGAAATATCAAGGAATAATCCAGGCCAGCCTGAAGGGCTGCCTTCTAGCCGCGGGCAACCGTC
Source organism: Achromobacter sp. Root170 (assembly GCF_001428165.1). Taxonomy (NCBI): domain Bacteria; kingdom Pseudomonadati; phylum Pseudomonadota; class Betaproteobacteria; order Burkholderiales; family Alcaligenaceae; genus Achromobacter; species Achromobacter sp. Root170. The sequence goes on along the minus strand of NZ_LMHN01000015.1, from coordinate 531,202 downwards.
GTGACGTCGACGGATTCGGGCGCCAGGGCGGCGCGCAGGAAATCGAGCGCGTCTTCGGGCCGGGCGGCCCCGCACATGAAAATGTCCAGGGCCGCGAAGCGGTGCTCGGGCCAGGAATGGATGCTGATGTGGGATTCGCTGAGCAGGATGACGCCGGTGACCCCCGCCCCTTCCCCGAAATGATGGAAATGCGCGCTCAGCACCTGCGCGCCGGCCGCGTGGGCTGCGGCGGTCATCTGGCGTTGCAGCGCCTGCGCGTCGGTCAGCAGACTGGGCGCCACGCCGCGAAAGTCGGCCAGCACGTGGCGGCCGGGTGTTGCGTGGACGGTCACTTGTGGGATCCGCCCGATGACCAGCCCGATCCGCCCGAATAGCTGCTGCCCCAGCTGCTGCTACTGCTGCCGCCGGCCAGGCGCGTGCCCGGCGCACTGGCGCTGGTGGTGGCCAGCACGACCACCACCGCGTAGATGGCATACAACAACTTGCCTTTCATCTATTCGTCCTCGCCCATCAGCGTGTCGGCCAGGAGGGCCGGAAGCCAGAGAAACACCATCCCGATCAGCACCGGAATGAAGCGGCCGTCGAAGATGTTGCCGAAGTTCAGGAACAGCATCGCGATCAGCGCGCCCTTGGCCCACTTGCGGTAGCCCCCGGCGGCCTTGCCGGACGACATGCGCATGGCCTTCTGGCGGTTGAGTTCCGGCCGGTCGAACCACTGCGCCAGCTGCGCCGGCGACACCGGCGCCGACGCCGACCAGCCCAGTTCCTTGTCGCCCAGTTCTCGGGTCAGCTTCAGCGTGCCGACCTTGTAATCGGTGATCTGCGTGCTGTCGCCCACCTTCACGCGCCAGTTGAAGGCGCCCAGCGCCATTTCCACGCGCGAGGTGTAGTCGTACAGTTTTTTGTATTCGCGGTTGCGCCAGCGCACGCTGGAGGCGTTGTTATGGCTGGGCCAGGTGTCGCAGACCTGCACGCGTTCCCAGCCTTCGTCCGACTCCACCAGCCACACAAACCCCTTGGCGGCGTTGAACAGCAGGTACTCGGTCCAGCTGGACGGCTCTTCGGGGTCGGGATCGGCGCATTTCATGAGGCCGATCAGCGTGAAGTCCACGCCTTCCATCTTGGCGACCGATCCCAGCGGGAGCGTGGCGCGGATTTTCTCGACGCGCCGCGCCTTTTCGATGACCTCGGCGGTAGGACCGGAACAATCGACGGCCGCCGCGCATGACGGGCAAACCACATTCGTGGCCATGGCAGCCACAAACGAGATCGGCGCGCCGCAGTTGGGGCAGTCCAGCGCCTTGATCTGGCCGCGAAAGCGCCCCGCCGTCTCCTCGACCTGCTCCGCGGTGCGCAGCGAGCCCGCCTGCATGGCGGACAAATCGAACGCTTTGCCGATGTAGAGCTCGGGCTGCGGACCGTCGGAATAGTCGAGCGTGAGAAAGGCGTCCAGGCTCCGGTAGTCGGCCACCTTGGCCTGCCAGCCGTCACCCGGCACGAAGGGCAGCTCGCCCTGGGCGCCGCCGGCCTGGCTCACGCGCACGTCCGCCGCCACGAAGCGCTGGCCATCCAGCTTGAATTCGTCGCCGGGCGAAATGGTGTCGAACGCCGGCATTTCCTGGGCGGTCTTGGCCTTGCGCCGCCGCGTGACGGCGTACTGGCCGGACGCGTCCGACAGCCAGCCGTCCGTGCCGTCCTCGAACCACAGGTACCACTCGTTCCAGAAGCCCTCGTCAAAGCGCATCTGGATGCGGCCGATGACGTCAAAGCGCTTGCCGTCGTGCGCGCCCGCTGCGCCCAGGCACAGCGGCGAATAGTCCTCCAGGACCTCCGCCGCCTCGCCGATGCGCTTGACCGACTCGGCATCCTTGAGCAAGGTGCTGCGGCAGGCGCCGCAGACCGCCATGACGGAGGCTGCGGACGTGAACTTGACTGGGGCGCCGCACTGCGGACACAGAACCTGCTGCATGGCGCCTTAACTGGTGAGTTTCTTCAGCACTTCGGCCTTGGCCGAATCGTAATCCGCCGCCGTGATGAGGCCCTTGTCCAGCAGGTCTTTCAATTGCTGCAGGCGCTGGACCGGATCGGCCTGCGCGGGTTGGGCCGGCTGCTGCGCCTGCTGCGTGGCGGGTTGCTGCGGGGGTTGCTGCGGCTGGCCTTGCGCCGCGCCCAGGCCCTGCGCCATCGTCTGGCCAAGCGCCGCGCCCGCGGCCAGGCCCGCGCCGATGCCCGCGATGCCGCCCTCGTTCTGGGCCGCCAGCGGGATCGACGTCGCGGTCTGATACTGCGTGAATTTGCCCAGGTCGCCGGCCATGCCCATCGAGATCCGGGTGTCCAGCGCCTTTTGCAGTTCTTCGGGCAGCGATACGTTCTCGACCGTGAAGTTGTCCAGCTTGACGCCATAGCGGTCGAACACGGGCGCCAGCTGCTCGGCGATGCTCTGCGACATCAGCCCCTGGTTGCCGGCGATATCCAGGAACGGCACCTTGGAACTACCCAGGGCGGTCGTCATGGCGGCCACGACCATGTTGCGCAGCTGCGCCTCCAGGTCGTCCACCGTGTATACGTCGCGCGTGCCGCTGATTTCGCGATAGAACTTGCCGGGATCGGAGATCTGGTACGAATACACGCCGAACGCGCGCAGGCGCACCATGCCGAATTCGCTGTCGCGCAGCGTGACCGGCTGGGCCGTGCCCCAGCGCCGGCCCAGTTGCAGGCGCGTGCTGAAGAAGATGACATCCGACTTGAAGGGCGACTCGAACAGCTTGTCCCAGTTCTTCAGGTAGGTCAGGATCGGCAGGGTCTGCGTCGTCAGCTTGTACATGCCGGGGCCGAACACGTCGGCCACCTTGCCTTCGTTGACGAACACCGCCATCTGCGATTCCCGCACGGTCAGGCTGGCGCCGTACTGGATTTCGAAATCCTGCATCGGATGGCGCCAGGCGAGCACGCCGTCGCGATCCTCGTTCCATTGCAGGATGTCGATGAACTGCTTGCGAATGAATGAACCGAGACTCATGGAAAGTCCTCCTGTCAGATCGGGGATTGCGCGCCGCGCTCAGGTCAGGCAGGCGGCGTTGACGATGCCGGCCGCCAGCGAGATCGCGCCGATCAGGCCGCCCATGGCGATGTTGTTTTCCGCGATGGCGTCGGTCATGCCCTTTATGGCCTTGGACACGACGGCATACACGACGATCTGCACGATCATCGCCGCCACGCCCCACACCACAAACATGACGAAGCTGGCATGGACCGCGATGCTGGAACACAGGGTCAGGCTGAAACCGACCAGCGCGCCGCCATAGGAGAGGGCGGCGGCAATGTTGCCCTCGCGGATGAGGTCGAATTCCTTGTAGTGCGTGACGGCGGTGTAGACCGCCGTGAAAATGCCCAGCATGATGAGCGCTGAAACGATGTAGATCAGATAGGTCACCGCCGGATGCATTGCTTCTCCCATTGCCAGCCTCCCAATTGCGCGCAGTATATACGTCGCGTTCGATATACTGCGAACGCATTTTTTGGCTCGGACACCCTATGCGCGACCGCGTTCTCATTCTTTCAGTACTGATCGTCGCGTCCTGCGGCTTGGGCTACGAGCTCATCAGCAGCGCGCTCGCCAGCTATTTGCTTGGGGATTCGATCCTCCAGTTCTCGTCGGTGATCGGCTGCTATCTCTTCGCCATGGGCATCGGTTCGTGGTTGTCAAAATATGTAAGAGACGAAGACGTTCTGAATCGCTTCATCGACGTCGAGCTGCTGGTGGCGCTGCTGGGCGGCGTCTCGGCCGCGGTGCTGTTCCTGGTGTTCGCGTGGCTGTCCGCGCCCTTTCGCGCGGCCCTGTATGTGGGCGTCTTCATCATCGGATTGATGGTGGGCATGGAAATCCCGCTGGTGATGCGCGTGTTCAACCAGCGCAAGGCGGAATTCCGTGAAATCGTCAGCCGCGTTTTGACCTTTGACTACCTGGGCGCGCTGGCGGTGTCGCTGGTGTTTCCGTTGCTGCTCGCGCCCAAGCTGGGGTTGCTGCGCACCAGCTTTCTTTTTGGCATCCTGAACGCCAGCGTGGCGCTGTGGACCACCTGGCTGTTCCGTGCCGAAGTCAGCCGGCCCGGCGAGAAGGCCGTGCGCGCGGGTGTGGTGATCGGCATCCTGGGGCTGGGGTTCGTCTACTCCGGCAGCATGACCGCCTGGGCCGAAAAAGGCCTGTACGGCGACGACGTGATCCATGCGGAGACCACGCAGTACCAGCGCCTGGCGGTGACGCGCTGGCACGACGACCTGCGCCTGTACATCAACGGCAACCTGCAGTTCTCGTCGCGCGACGAACACCGCTATCACGAATCGCTGGTGCATCCGGGCCTGCAGGCGCTGCCCTGGGCGCGCAACGTGCTGGTGCTGGGCGGCGGCGACGGCCTGGCCGTGCGCGAGATCCTCAAGTACAAACACGTCGAGCACGTCACGCTGGTGGACCTGGACCCGGCCATGACGAACCTGTTTTCGCGTTCCGAGCCGCTGGTCAAGCTGAACGAAGGTTCGCTCAAGGACCCGCGCGTCACCGTCATCAATGACGACGCCGGCCGCTGGCTGGAATCCCACGCGCAGGTGTACGACTTCATCGTGGTGGACTTTCCCGATCCGTCCAACTTCGGCCTGGGCCGGCTGTATTCCGTGCCGGTCTACCACCTGATGGCGCGGCATCTGGCCGAAAACGGCTACATGGTCGTGCAGTCCACCTCGCCCTACTTTGCCCCGCGCTCTTTCTGGAGCGTGGACGCGACGCTCAAGGAAGCCGGCCTGAACACCTGGCCGTATCACACCTACGTGCCGTCGTTCGGCGACTGGGGCTTCATCCTGGCCAGCAAGCGCCGCGACTACGCGCCGCCCGAGAAGATCACGGTGGCCACGCGCTACCTGGACCCCGTCACCGTGCGCGAGCTCTTTCATTTTCCCGCCGACATGCCGGCGCTGGCCATGCCGCCGAACCGCCTGAACGAACAATCGCTCGTGCGGTATTTCGACGAGGACTGGCGCAAGGTCATCCGCTGATGCGCCGGCGCAGCTTCCTCCTGGGCGCTGCCACGGCCGCCGCCGCAGGCTCGGTCGGTTACTGGCGATCGCGCGTCGTCGAGACGACGCCCGACGTGCACTACCCGGGCATGCAGGCCGGCCACGCGTTGCGCGACAAGGCGGCCCTGCCGCATCCGTCGGGCACCCGGCAGCACCAGGTCGCCATTCTGGGCGCTGGCGTCGCCGGCCTGTCCTGCGCCTGGAAGCTGGCGCGCGAGGGCTTCACCGATTTCGTCGTGGTGCAGGGCCCCGAATTCGCGGGCAATGCCGCGGCGGGCCAGCGCGATGGTCTGGACTACCCGCTGGGCGCGCATTACCTGCCCCTGCCGTCGCTGGCTTCGACCCACGTGCGCGAGATGCTGGCCGACTTCGGCATCCTTGAACACGGCGCGGGCGACGCCCGCCCCTACTACGACGAAGCGGTTCTCGTGCATTCGCCGCAGGAAAGACTGCTGCGCAACGGGCGCTGGGAAGAAGGCCTGTTGCCCATGACGGGCGTGCCGGACGCGGACGCCGCGCAGCACCGGCGCTTTCTGGCGCTGATCGATCACCTGCGCACGCAGGTTGGCAACGACGGCCGCAAGGTGTTCTGCATCCCGCTGGAACTGTCCTCGCGCGATCCGGCCTGGCGCGCGCTGGATGGCCTGACGTTCAAGGCGTGGCTGACGCAAGAGGGCTATACCTCTCCCGCGCTGCACTGGTACCTGAACTACTGCTGCCGCGACGACTACGGCGCGCGGCACGACGAGGTGTCGGCGTGGGCCGGCCTGCACTACTTTGCCAGCCGCGACGGCCATGCCGCCAACGCCGGCGAAGGCGCCGTGCTGACGTGGCCCGGCGGGCTGGCCGTGCTGGCCGACCGCATGCGGGACGCCATCACCAAGCAGCTCGGCCACACCGGCTGGCTGCTGCAAGGCACGGCGATGCGCATCGACGAACTGCCCGCCGGCCCGCGCGTCCTGTGCGTGAAGGACTCGCCGGACGGCGCCGCCAGCGCCTATGCCGTGCAGACGCGCCGCACGGTGTGCGCCATGCCGCTTTTCGTCGCGCAGCGCCTGCTGCCCGACCTGCAGGCGTACGGCTACGACCCGGCCGTGCACACCGCGCCGCACGCGGCCTGGATGGTGTCGAACTTCGTCATGGACGGCTACCCGCTCGAAGCGCCCGGCGAGCCCCTGTCGTGGGACAACGTCGTCTACCAAGGCCAGGCGCTGGGTTATGTCGTGTCCACGCACCAGCTGCTGCGCGTGGCGCGCACGCCGCGCAGCGTGTTCACGGCGTATCACGCGCTAAGCGGCCAGACGCCGCAAGCGGCGCGCGACTGGCTCACGCGCGCCAGCCCGCAGGATCTGCGCGACATCGCTGCGGCGGATCTGGTTGCGGCGTACGGCAAGGAATTCTGGCGCAACGCCCGCCAGCTTGAAATCACGGTGCGCGGCCACGCGATGGCCACGCCGGTCTGCGGCTACCTGTCCAATCCGGGCCTGGCCGCGCTGCGCGCGGTGGATGGCCCGGTGCTGTTCGCGCACGCCGACCTGTCAGGGTATTCGGTCTTCGAAGAGGCCTCATGGTGGGGCGTCAAGGCGGCAGGGCGTATCCTGGGCCACCACGAACAAGGATGAAAATCGACATGGGCAATCACGTCATCGTGCTGGGCGCGGGCATCGTCGGCGTCTGCTGCGCGCTGGAACTGCGCCGGCGCGGCATGACGGTCCTGCTCGTCGACCGCCAGGAACCGGGCATGGAAACGTCGCTGGGCAACGCCGGCGTGCTGGCCCGCAGTTCCTTGATGCCCTTCAATCATCCGGGGCTGTGGAAGCAACTGCCCCGCCTCTTGAAGAACGACACCATCCAGTTCCGCTACCGCTGGCCGTATCTGGCGGCGAACCTGGGCTGGGCGGCGCGCTTTCTGATGAGCGCGCGGCCGGCCGTCTTCCAGGAAACCGCGCGGGCGCTGGACGGCCTGATCCGGCTATCCGCGCCCGAGCACCTGAAGCTGCTGGACCAAAGCGGCGCGCGCCACCGGCTGCGCGACACCGGATGGATCTTCCTGTACCGCTCGGCGCAGGCGTGGCAGGCCGGCGCGCTGGCGCGCCGCACATTCGCGCAGTATGACGTGCCCACGCAGGAACTGGACCCCGCGGCACTGGCCGAAGCCGAACCCGCGCTGTCGCCGATCTTTCACCGCGCGTTGTGGATCCAGGGATCGTATTCAGTGGACGATCCGCACGAGGTCGTGGCCGCCTACGCCGATCTCTACCGGCGCGAAGGCGGCCAATTCCGCCGGCTGGACGCCCGCAGCATCCGCCGCGATGGCGCGTCCTGGATCGTGAACGGGGCGACGGCGTCCGAATCCCTGTCGGCCGGCCGGCTCGTGGTGGCGCTGGGTCCGTGGTCCAAGGCGCTCTTGAAGACCACCGGCATCGACCTGCCAATGGCGTTTGAACGCGGCTATCACATGCACTACAGCGGCCGCGAAGGCGCGCGCGTGACGCGACCCGTGTACGACACAGGCGGCGGCTACGTGCTGTCGCCGATGGCGCGCGGGCTGCGCCTGTCCACGGGCGTGGAGCTGGACGCCTGCGACGCGCCCGCGCGTCCGGATCAGCTTGCGCTGGCCGAACAGCGCGCGCGCGAGGCCTTCCCGTTGGGCGACCGGCTGGATGCGGCCGCCTGGCTGGGCCGCCGCCCCACCCTGCCAGACAGCCGCCCGATGATCGGCGAGGCGCCGCGTCATCCCGGCCTGTGGCTGGCGCTGGGACACCAGCACATCGGATTCAGCACTGCGCCGGGCACCGCGAAGATTCTGGCCGACCAGATGCTGGACGGCAGCGCCGCGGCGCGCCATCCGGCTTTCCGGCCCGGCCGCTTCATCTAGCGTTTACGCCACCTGTGCCACGTCCCAGCCGTCAAATAGCGCGCCGTACTCGTCGGCCAGGTCATTGAAGGCGTCGCAGCGCCGGAAGAGCTTGTCCGCGGGCAGGATCTCGACCATGCTCACGCACATCGTCCAGCCGCCGTCTTCGTCGTCGGCCTGTTCGAGGCTTTCCAATTGGTACTTGCTGTCGGCGATCTTGCGGAAGATCAGTTCCAGCGCGTGTTCCTGCGAGGCCATGAAGCAGTAGCTCCATTTCAAGCGGCCGAACGTATCCCAACCGTTCTGCGCCATCTTGCTGTACATGCCGTCAATCGACGCCTGGCTGACTTCCATCGCTGCTGCTCTGCTTATCGTTTTTCAAGAGGCGGCGATGGTAGCAGAGGTCCGGCCCTGTGCTGGGCAAAAGTCCGGGAAAAAGTCCGGGAAAAAGTCCGGGCAGAAATTCGGGGCGAAAAAAAACGCGGTCCTTGCAGACCGCGTTTTCTTTTCGACATCAGCCCAGCAACAGGGCGTCGTCCGACAGCTTCTCGCCTCGCACCCGCTCGAACATGGCAAGCAGGTCCGGCACGTCCATGCCGCGGCGTTCGTCGCCGGACACGTCCAGCACCACCTGGCCCTGGTGCAGCATGACCGTGCGGTCGCCGACGTCCAGCGCCTGGCGCATGCTGTGCGTGACCATCATGGTGGTGAGCTTGTTTTCGGCCACGATGCGCGCCGTCAGTTGCAGCACGAAGTCCGCGGTGCGCGGGTCGAGCGCGGCGGTGTGCTCGTCCAGCAGCAGGATGCGCGACGGTTGCAGCGCCGCCATCAACAGACTGACCGCCTGACGCTGGCCGCCGGACAACAGGCCGATGCGGTCGGTCAGGCGGTTTTCCAGGCCCAGCCCCAGTGTGGCCAGACGCTCGCGAAAGCCGGCCTTCATCGAGGCCTTCACGGCGCGGCTGTAGCCGCGCGATGCGCCGCGCATCTGCGCCAGCGCCATGTTTTCCTCGATGGTCAGGTCTTCGCAGGTGCCCGCCATGGGATCCTGGAACACGCGGGCCACGCTGCCGGCGCGCGCCCACACGGGCTGGCGCGTCACGTCCACGCCATTGATGTCGATGCGGCCGGAATCGACCGGCAGGTCGCCCGACACGGCGTTCAGGAACGTGGACTTGCCCGCGCCGTTGGAACCGATCACGGTCACGAACTGGCCCGACGGGATTTCCAGCGTCAGGCCGCGCAGGGCGCGGGTCTCGATGGGCGTTCCCGCGTTGAAGGTGATTTTCAGGTCTTTTGCGGACAACATATCAGCGCCCCTTCTTGCCGACCAGGCGGCGCTTGAGCATGGGGATGACCAGGGCGATCGTGACGAGCACCGCGGTGACGAGGTTCAGGTCCTGCGCCTTCAGGCCGATGAAATCGCTATTGAGCGCCAGGGCGATGAAGAAGCGGTAGACGATGGCCCCGATGATGACGGCCAGCGTGGCCAGCACCAGCTTGCGCGACGGCAGGATGCTTTCGCCGACGATGACCGCGGCCAGGCCGATCACGATGGTGCCGATGCCCATCGAGATGTCCGATCCGCCCTGCGTCTGCGCAAACAGCGCGCCCGCCAGCGCGACCAGCGCGTTGGACAGCGCCATGCCGCCCAGGATCATGCGGCCGGTGTTCACGCCCTGCGCGCGGGCCATGCGGCCGTTCGAGCCGGTGGCGCGCACCGCCAGGCCGGTCTGCGTGGCGAAGAACCAGTCCAGCGCCAGCTTGCACAGGATGACGATCACGATCAGGATCAGCGGGCGCGCGACGTAGTCGGAAATCCACGCCGGCTGCAGGATCGTGAAGACGGTGGGTTCGGTGATCAGGGGCACGTTGGGCTTGCCCATGATGCGCAGGTTGATCGAATACAGGGCGATCATCATCAGGATGCTGGCCAAGAGATCCATGATCTTGAGCTTGACGTTCAGCCAGCCCGTGACCAGCCCGGCCGCCGCGCCCGCGATCGTGGCGATGATGGTGGCGGAAAACGGATCGGTGCCCGATGCGATCAGCGTCGCACAGACTGCGCCGCCCAGCGGAAAGCTGCCGTCCACGGTCAGGTCCGGGAAGCGCAGCAGGCGAAAGGAGATGAACACGCCCAAGGCCACCAGGCTGAAGATCAGCCCGATCTCCAGTGCGCCTAACAACGAGAACAATGACATGGGTCAGATCCAATCAAGATAAGAAACGAGCATATTAAAGAAGTGAAACGCGCGATTTCTTGCGTTCACGGGTCAGTTTTACCCGAGCTTTCGCAATAAACGTTTCCCGGCATGGATTTTCTCTCGTTTCCCGCCCACGTGTCTTCCCGCCGGCGGCGCCAGCAGACGTGCGAGACCTGTCAAGGAAGCAACAACGCCGGGCCGCGAACGTCTTGTGAACGCTGCCGCCCTATGGAACATCGGGTAAGCCAGACACCACGAAAAACGCAAGAAAAACCCCGCGCACGCCGGATAGGCATGGCGGGGCCGATATCGCGCCGTATTATTTCACGACCACCGCGGCCGACTTGATCAGCGCGTCGGACAGGGTCACGCCCTGCTTGGCGGCCGCGCCCGGATTCACGTAGAGCTCAAGCTTGGAGCTGGTTTCAGACGGAATCGCGCCGGGCTTCTCGCCCTTCAGGATGCGCACGACGATCTTGCCGGTCTGCACGCCCAGATCGCGGTAGTTGATGCCCAGGGCGGCAATGCCGCCGCGCTTGACGCTGTCGGTGTCCGACGCGATCAGCGGGATCTTGGCGTCGTTGCCCACCTTGACCAGCGACTCATAGGCCGACACGACGTTGTTGTCGGTGTTGGTGTAGATGACGTCGACCTTGCCGATCAGGCTGCGGGCCGCCGAAGCCACGTCCACCGAGCGCGGGGCGGCGGCTTCGACCAGGCTCATGCCGGATTTGGGCAGGATTTCCTGGAGCTTCTTGACGACCACGACCGAGTTGGCCTCGCCCGGGTTGTAGACGATGCCCACGCGCTTGGCGTTGGGCAGGATCTTCTTGATGAGTTCGACTTGCTTGTCCAGGGCCAGCAGATCCGACACGCCGGTCACGTTGGTGCCCGAGGCGTCCATGCTGGACACGAGTTGCGCGGCGACCGGATCGGTCACGGCGGAATACACCACCGGCACGTCCTTGGTGGCGGCAACGACAGCCTGCGCCGACGGCGTGGCGATCGCGACGATGGCGTCCGGGCGGTCGCCGACGAACTTGCGGGCGATCTGGGCGGCGGTGCCGTTGTTGCCTTGAGCGCTTTGATACTGCCACTTCAGGTTCTTGCCCGGCTCGTAGCCGGCTTGCTTGAGGGCGTCCTGCACCCCGTCACGCACGGCGTCCAGCGCCGGATGCTCGACGATGGCGGTCACCGCGACAGACTTTTGCTGCGCGGCGGCCGGCGCGGCGATAGCCATTGCCAGCGCCATCGCGCCAACCGTCAGAAAATGGTGTTTTCCGATCAGCATATGTTTGCTCCTTGAACCCGTGGTATTGCTTGTTGAAGTTGCCGGTGTCTTCATGGCCACCGCGGGATTTGCCACCCGTTCGGCCAGCCATAAAGCCGTATAGTCTAACGTGCCGCCCACCAAATGGAGTTGGGGGGAATCCCTGTAATGGTGCATCCATAACGGCATGCCCCGCCACGGGGCAGCGGCGTGAATATACTGACCACCGCTGGGCGAACGCCGTTCATCCCGTTCCGCGCGCCCGGCGACGGCATCCCGAGGCCAGCCATGATCAAACGCGCATTGGGCCGATCCGGCCTGCAGGTTCCCCCGCTCACATTCGGCGGCAACGTCTTCGGCTGGACCGTCGACGAGGCCGGCACCTTTTCGCTGCTGGACGCGCTGCTGGACGCCGGCCTGAACTTCATCGACACGGCGGATATGTATTCGCGCTGGGTGCCGGGCAACCAGGGCGGTGAATCCGAAACCCTGATCGGCAAGTGGCTCAAGCGAACGGGCAAGCGCGATCAGGTCCTGATCGCCACCAAGGTCGGCATGGAAATGGGGCCTGGCCAGAAGGGGCTGTCGCCCGCCTATATCCGGCGCTCGCTGGAGGCGTCGCTGGCGCGCCTGCAGACCGACTACGTGGACCTGTACCAATCCCACCAGGACGACCCGGACACGCCGCTGACCGACACCCTGGGCGAATACGCCAAGCAGATCGAAGCCGGCAAGGTGCGCGCGATCGGCGCGTCCAACTACACGGCCGTGCGGCTGTCCGAAGCGCTGATCGCCAGCGAGCGGCACAGCCTGCCGCGCTATGAAAGCATCCAGCCCGAGTACAACCTGTACACGCGCGAACCCTTTGAATCCGGGCTGCAAAGCCTGGTGAAGACCCAGCAGATGGGCACGATCAACTATTTTGCGCTGGCCAGCGGCTTTCTTAGCGGCAAGTACCGCAGCCCCGGCGATGCAGGCAAGAGCGCGCGCGGCAAGAAGATCGTCGAGACCTACCTGAACGACCGCGGCTACCGCATCCTGAAGGCGCTGGACGAGGTGTCCGAGGACGCCGGCTGCACGCCCGCGCAGGCCGCGCTGGCCTGGCAGATCGCGCAGCCGGGCATCACCGCGCCCATTGTCAGCGCCACCTCGCTCGCCCAGCTGGACGAACTGGTCAAGGCCGCCAGCCTGACGCTGACGCACGACCAGCTGGCCCGGCTCAGCCAGGCCAGCGATTGGCGGTAAGGCGCTAGTCCAGCGTGACGCCGGAGTCCTTGACGACCTTGGCCCAGCGCTGGACTTCGCTGTCGACGAACTTGCCGAACTCGGCACCGGTCAGCGTGGGCACGCCGGTGCCGTTGCCCGCCCAGGTTTCCTTCAGCTTGGGCGTGTTCAGCGCCTTGGTGATCTCGGCGGCCATCCTTTCCGTGGCCTCCTTGGGCGTGCCGGCGGGCGCCCAGATCGCGTACCAGGTCGACACGACGTAGTTCGGCACGCCGGCCTCGGCGGCAGTCGGCACGTCAGGCAGCGACGGCGAACGCTCCGTGGCGGCCACCGCCAGCGGCTTGATCGCGCCGGCGCGGATGTGTCCGGCGGACGAACCCAGTCCGTCGAAGGCCAGATCCACCTGCCCGCCGATCAGCGCCGACAGCATCGGTCCCGCCCCCTGGTACGGCACGTCCACCAGCTTGACCCCGGTCTGCATGGCGAACAGCTCGCCGGCCAGGTGGTGCGTGCTGCCCTTGCCCGCGGTGCCGAAGTTGATTTCGCCCGGCCGCTTCTTGGCGTAGTCGATGAACTCCTGCAAGGTCTTGACCGGCAGCTTGCCGGCATTGATGACGACGACCTGCGGCGGCTGCGCCACCAGGGCGACCGGCACGAAGTCCTTCTGGATGTTGTAGCTCAGGCTCTTGTACAGGGACGGCGCCAGCGCATGGTGCGCCCCGCCCATGAAGAACGTGTAGCCGTCGGGCTTGGCCTTGGCGGCAACGCCGGCGCCCACGGTGCCACCCGCGCCCCCCTTGTTGTCGATGACCACCGTCTGGCCGAGCTGCGTCGTGAGCTGCGCGGCCAGCGGACGGGCGAACGTGTCCGTGCCGCCACCGGCGGGGAACGGAACGATCAGCGTGATGGGGCGTTCGGGCCATTGCGCGGCGGCAACGCCGCCAAAACCCAGGGCTGCCACGGCAAACACGGCCGCGGCGGTGGTGCGATAGTTCATTTTGTCTCCTCTTGCTGCATCGGGGGACGGCGCCTGTTTTTTGGCGTCTCGTCGCTGGAATATCTTTTTCTTCTGAATGCTGAGGGCAGGTCTTCTCGGGGCATTGGATGGGGATGAGTCTCCTTGGATGCGGTAAAAAAATGCCGGTCCCGCAGGGGACCGGCACGATGTGGGGTTATAGCGCCTTGTAGGTGTCGCGCAGCACGTTCTTCTGCACCTTGCCCATGGTGTTGCGGGGCAGCTGGTCAATGATATGCACGCGCTTGGGCACCTTGAAGTTGGCAATGCGCGATTTCAATTCCGCCTGCATCGCCGACGCATCCAGCGACGCGCCGTCCTTGGGCACCACCACCGCCACCACCGCCTCGCCGAAGTCGGGATGCGGCACGCCGATCACCGCGGATTCCGACACGCCCGGCATGTCGTCGATCAGCGTCTCGATCTCCTTGGGGTACACGTTGTAGCCGCCCGAGATGATGAGGTCCTTGCTGCGGCCGACGATCGACAGGTAGTCGTCGGGCGCGGCGCGGCCGGCGGACTCGCCGCCCCAACGGCCCACGTCGCCCGTCTTGAACCAGCCGTCTTCCGTGAATTCCTCGCGGGTCTTTTCGGGCATGCGCCAGTAGCCAGAGAACACATTGGGGCCACGCACCTGCACGTTGCCGATCTCGCCCGCCGCAAGCGGCTTGCCGGCATCGTCGACCACGCGGACCTGCACGCCGGGCAAGGCGCGCCCGACGGTGCCGGCCAGACGCTCGCCCAGCGCGGGGTCATAGGGATTGGACGTCAGCATGACGGTCTCGCTCATGCCGTAGCGCTCAAGAATGGGATGGCCGCTGCGTTCCTTGAAATCCGAGAACGTCTCGGCCAGCAGCGGCGCCGAGCCCGAGATAAAGAGGCGCATGTTGGCGCACACGTCGCGGTTGAAACGCGGATCGGCCAACAGGCGCACGTAGTACGTCGGCACGCCCATCATCACGGTGCTCTGCGGCAGGTAGTGCAGCGCCTGGTCGGCGTCCAGCTTGGGCAGCCAGATCATCCGGGCGCCCGCCAGCAGCGCGCCATGCGAGGCCACGAACAAGCCGTGCACATGGAAAATCGGCAGCATGTGCAGCAACACGTCGTCCTCGCGCCAGCCCCAGTATTCATGCAGGGTGCGCGCATTGGCCGCCAGGTTGCCGTGCGAGAGCATCGCGCCCTTGCTGCGGCCCGTGGTGCCCGAGGTGTACAGGATCGCGGCCAGGTCGTCCGGCTTGCGTTGAACCGTCTTGAAGGTTTGCGGCAGGCTGCCGGCGGCCTCCAGCAGCGTGCCTGTGCGGTCCTCGTCGAGGGTGAAGACGTGCGGGCAGCCGGCCTTGTCGGCGGCGCGCTTGACCCAGTCCAGGTTCTTGCTGGCGCACACGACGACGGACGGCTCGGCGTTGCCCAGGAAGTATTCGATCTCGGATTCGCGGTAGGCGGTGTTCAGCGGCAGGTACACCAGGCCCGCGCGCAGCGTGGCCAGGTACAACAGCAGCGCCTCGGGCGACTTCTCGACCTGCACGGCCACACGCGCGCCGTCGGGCAGGTTCAGCGATTGCAGCAGGTTCGCCAGGCACGCGGTCGCGCGGTCGATGTCGTCCCAGGTGTATTGGAGGTCGGGCGTTTCCAGCGCGACTTTGCTGCGGTCTTTGGGAAAGCCGCCTTGCAGGACAGCGTATAGGTTGGCGTTGCTCACCTGTCTAGTCTCCGGAAAAGGAAGGGTCTTCGCCGGCCAGGAAGGCACGCACGCCTTCTCTGTGGTCCCGGCTTTCGGCATAGGAGAAATAATCCTGGTACTCGTCTTCGGTCAAGGCCGCGCCCGTGGCGAGCCTGGCGGACAAGCGCTTATTAATGCGGGCGGCCAGCGGCGCGCCCTGGGCGATGCGGTCGGCGCTGCGCCGGGCCGCTGCCGCGACCTCGCCATCGTCGACGATGCGGGTCAACAGGCCCAGACCGCGCGCCTCGTCGGCGCCGAACACACGGCCTTCCAGCAGGATGGCCAGCGTCGCCGCCCGGCCGGCCAATGCCAGCAGGCCGCGCATTTCGTCCGGGGCCATCGGAAAGCCCAAGCGGTTGATCGGCACGCCGAAGCGGGCCGATGCGCCGGCGATGCGCAGGTCGCATTGGCAAGCGATTTCCAGCCCGCCGCCCACGCACACGCCCTCGATCTGGGCGATCACGGGCTGCGGGCATTGCGCCACGGCCTGCAAGGCGGGGGCCAGGATCTCGCGGTGATAGCGCTGCACCCCGGCCAGATCGGCGCGCTCGGCGGGAAACTCGCGGATGTCGGCGCCGGCCGCGAAATTGCCGCCCTCGCCGCGCACGATCACGCAGCGCACGGCATCGTCCTGCGCGATGCGGGTAAAGACCTCGCGCAGGTCGCGCCACATGCCGACCGTGATCGCGTTCAGGCGTCCCGGATGCGACAGCGTCACCCAGGCCAGATGCCCTTCGCGCTCAAGCCGCACACGGTCTTGGCCTTGGCCTTGGCCATGGCCAGCCACGTTCTCCGTCATGTCCCCTGCCCTCGTTGTTGTTGTTGATGAAATCCGCCGCCGTGTTTCCGGCGGTCAGGCCACGCGCCCCACGCCGCGGCTGATCTGCGGCTTGCCGTCGTTCAGGCGCTGAAGGTTGGTGTCCAGTTCGTCCAGGTCATACAAATAATTGACCATCATGGCGCACGATTGCTTCAGGCCCTTGGGAGACGTATCCGCCGCCCAATTCAACCGCTCGATGCGCGCGCCGTTGCCCAGGTGAAACCGCGCCACTGGGTCCACCGGCAGGCCGTTCTTCATGGATTGCAGATAGCAGGCCGCCAGCCGGAATCCGGCGCGCTTGACGACGTCGGGCGCCTTGCCCTGCGCGGCCTTGGCCAGCCGCGCGACCCAACGCTGACCGTCCGGCACGCCCTCGCGGTTGCGGTCCTTGGCGCGGGTCTTGTCTTCGCGCACGATGGCCTCGACCGCCTGGGCGTCCTGCTTGCCCAGCCAGTCGGTGAAGCCCGGGATGGGCGACAGCGTGGCAAAGGCCTTCAGCTTGGGCAGCTCTTCCAGCAGTTGCTCGACCACGCGCTTGAGCAGGAAGTTGCCGAAACTGATGCCCTTCAGGCCGGGCTGCGTGTTCGAAATCGAATAGAAGATCGCCCAGCGCGCCTTGTCCAGGTCTTGCGGCGGCAGCGTGCTGTCCAGCAGCACCTGCACGTTGTCGGCCATCTGGCTGGCAAAGGCCACTTCCACGAAGATCAACGGCACGCCCGGCATCTGCGGGTGGAAATAGGCGTAACAGCGGCGATCGGGCGCGACGCGGTGGCGCAGGTCGTCCCAGGACTTGATCTCGTGGACGGCCTCGTAAAGGATCAGCTTTTCCAGCAGCGATGCCGGCGAATCCCAGGTCAGCGGGCGCAGTTCCAGCAGACCCACGTCGAACCAGGCCGACAAGAGGCCTTCCAGTTCCTTATCCAGCGACTGGATGCCCGCCACCTGCTTGCGCCAGCGCAGCATGTCGGCGCGCAATTCAACCAGGAAGCGCAGGCCCTGCGGCTGGGAGTTGAATCGTTTGAAGAGCCGCACGCCTTCGCCGCCCTCACCCGCGTACGTGGCGCGGATCTGCGCCAGCGCGGCCAGCATCAGGCGGCGGTCCTTGCCGTCGGCCGCCGAGTACTGCTCGCACCAGCGGCGCGCCAGCTTGTTGGCGGCGACGTCGGTCAGACGCGCCTCGAACAGGCGGCGGACTTCCGACTCGCTGGGCAGGCGGCCGCGATCCCACAGCCGGCCCAGCCGGGTGATCAGGCTGGCGCTTTCGGCCGCG
Source organism: Achromobacter sp. Root170 (assembly GCF_001428165.1). Classification (NCBI taxonomy): domain Bacteria; kingdom Pseudomonadati; phylum Pseudomonadota; class Betaproteobacteria; order Burkholderiales; family Alcaligenaceae; genus Achromobacter; species Achromobacter sp. Root170. Next base: position 513,755 of record NZ_LMHN01000015.1, on the reverse strand, counting down.
GCGGCGGCGTCGACGACATCGGCCTCGGGCTCAGGCGTGCGTGCGCCGCGCGCGGGCGCGAGATTGGCGGGTGCGGACATGGGCGGGCTCCTCGATGACGATGGGATCGGACGGCGCCGCATCGGCGGCGTCTTCGTTGCTGAGAACGCGCAGCGCTTCAAGCTGACGCATCAAATGGGTGTGCGCCAGCGTCTGCGCGGCGTCGGAATCGTGGGCCTTCAGGGCCTCGAAAATGGCCAGGTGTTCGGCGCAGGACTGGTCGATGCGGCCGGGCCGGGACAGGCTGCGATGGCGCGACAGACTCAGGACCTTGCGCAGGTTGCCGACCATGTCGGACAGCCATTGATTGCCGGCCAGCGCCTGAACGGCCTCGTGAATGAGGTAATTGGTCTTGTAGTAGGCGTCGATGCGGCCGGCCTTGGCATGACCGGCCAGCGCGGCGTGCAGCGGCTCCAGCTCGGCCAGTTGTGCATCGGTGGCCTTGCGCGCGGCCTCGAACGCGCAGCGCCCTTCCAGCATCGCCATCAGCGGGAAGATGTCTTCCAGGTCCTGCGCCGACAGCTCGTTCACGAAGCAGCCGCGGCGCGGTTCCAGCCGAACCAGCCCTTCCGTGGCCAGCACTTTCAGCGCCTCGCGCAGCGGCGTGCGCGAAATGCCCATTTCGCCAGCCAGCCGCAATTCGTCGATCCACTCTCCGTTCCGAAGCGACCGCGCGTGAATCATGCCGCGCAGGCGGTCCGCGACTTCCAGATACAAGGCTTGCCGGACGATGGGATGGTTCATGGGCAGGCGGCGCGGGAAACGCCGTAATTCATAATTATGAATAAGCCGATGATAGACCCGGGGTTGGAGAAAGGTAAACCCCCGGGAGACTCGGGACCTTCCCTAACAAGACGAAGTGGCGTGCATGAAAGGGGGACAGGAGACGGGCTGGGAATAGGACTGAATCAAGCCCATAACAGGTCTGGTCGAGCCTAACATTCCGGAATCGTGCTTATGCTTCACCAGAATGACGCCCATGCCCTCGAAAAACAGCGCTTACGAGAAGGTCACCTGTGAATCTTCCGAAATCCGGAAGCCGCTACCTATCGCCAACAGCGAAGCAATGCACGTCATCACGAAGCCTCCGCGTATTGAGGCCACGGAGCAGTCAAGAGCCCTGTTTCAACTGTTGGCAGGCGGCCGCGCAGACATTGATGAAGGGCGCATCATTCCCGCGGCCGACGTGTTTTCGCAGATTGAAATATTGGACGGAAGGAATGCCGGATGAACCGACCTGCCGCCCAGGCCCCTCAAAAATGCAAAACGCCGTCCACCGCATGCCGCGTCAGCGAGCGTGCCCAGCGGCGAGCGGGTAGCCCGTACTTGCCTTCCACCACCTCGGCGCGGGCCAGCAAGTCAGCGGGCGTGATCGCCAGGTTTGGGCCGGAGAAGGCCAACACGATCTGATTGCCGGCCTCGACTTCGGGCAACAGCACGATGCGGTCATCGAACGCCTTGGACAGGTTGTCGATGTTCTTGCCAAAGCTTTCGTGCCGGCCGAACAGGTTCACGGCCAGGATGCCGACCTCGCCCAGCACGCGGCGGCAGTCGCGGTAGAACTTCACGCTGTCGCGCACCGGCCCTTCGGCAGCGGCGTCGTACAGGTCCACCATCAGCACGGGGCAGCGCCCGGCGTTCAGCGGATCGGCCACCCAGGCGCCGGCGTCGGTGTGTTCGACCTGCAGCCGGTTGGCGCCCGGCAGGCGGAAGAACATGTGGCACGCGGCGGTCACGCGCGGGTTCCATTCCACGGCCAAGAGCGGGCTGCGCGTGTGCTTGGCGCAAAAGCGCGCCAGCGAGCCCGCGCCCAAGCCCAGCATGCCGATGGCCTCTTCCTTCGGCGGTTCCAGGAACAGCAGCCAGGCCATCATCTGCGCGGTGTACTCCAGCACCAGCTCAGACGGATTCTTGATGTGCATCGCGCCCTGCACCCATTCGGTGTTGAAGTGCAGATAGCGCACGCCGTCCACTTCGGAAAGCGTCGGCTGGTCGAGTTCGGAGGGAAAGTTGGATTTGTGCATGGGCGCGATTGTAGGCCCGCGGCCAGCCTCTCCGGCTACGCCGCCGCTTCCCAGATGCGTTCCAGCAAATCGGGGCCTGGCACCTCGGCCTCCAGGCTGGCATCCAGCCGCAACACGCGCTTTAAGTAAAGATGCGCATCGCATTCCCACGTGACCCCCAGCGCGCCGTGGACCTGGATGGCGTTCTGCGCGACGCGCCGGCTGGCCTGCCCGGCCAGCAGCGGCGCGAACAGACAATCGCGCGACGCGGATGCCGCGCCGGTATCCAACGCGGCCGCGGCGGCCCACCCCGCAAGCCGCGCGTCGTCCAGCGCCATCCAGTCCTCGGCCAGACGATGCTTGATTGCCTGATTGGCGCCGATGGCACGCCCGAACTGCTGGCGTTCGCGGGCATATGCCGCGGCAATATCCAGCGCCGCCGACGCCGCGCCCAGCATTTCGGCAGCGCGCAACACACGCAAGCGCGTGCGCAGAACCTCCCACGTGCCGGGATCGGTTTCGATATCCGCGCTGGCCACGACCTGCGGGTTGGCCGCGACCGCGACGGGCATCGTGGGATCCAGGCCGCCCACGCCGCGCACGGGCGACAGCAGCATCAGGCGTAATGACGCCGCGCCCGTCTTACGCATGGCCAACGCGCGCACGTCGTCGCACGCGCCTTCGATGAAGGCCGACCCGTCGGGACGCAGGGCCGCGTCGGCATACCAGGTGTCACCCGCCATCATGTCGCCGGTCCACCCGGCGGGCACGCCCCGCGCCTGGCACAGCGTGGGCAGCAACGCCATGTTGGCGACGAGCGGCAGGCTCAGCAGATGACGGCCCGCCTCCTCGGCCACGATCCAGGCCTCGCGCATTCCCAGCCCCAGGCCGCCGTGGCTCTCGGGCGCAAGCAAGGCGGGCCAGCCCTGCTCCGCCAGGTCGCGCCACAGGGCATGGCGCTCCGCCGCGTCCTGCCCGATTGCGGCGCGCGCCACGGCCACGGGATGGCGCTGCGACAGGAAACGTTGCGCGGCGTCGCGCAACATGCGCTGGTCTTCACTGAGATGCAGATTCATGAGGCGTCAGGCCTTGGGCAGGCCGAGCATCTGCTCGGCAATGATGTTGCGCTGGATCTCGGACGTGCCGGCCAGGATGGTTTCGGCGCGCGACCACAGATAAGCGTGCGTCAGTTGCGCGGCGCGCGCATCGGCGGCGTCCACGCCCAGGCTGGCGTCTTCGCCCAGCAGTTGCAGGGACAGCTCGAGCAGACGCTGGTGCGCCTCGCTCCAGTGGATCTTGGTGGACGACCCTTCCGGTCCAGGGGGATCGCCGCGCATCGCGCCCGCCAGCGCGCGCTGCGACTTGAGCGCCAGCACATGGCTGTCGGCGGCCAGCCGCGCCCACCGGTGGCGCACCGGCGCCGACGAGGCGGGCGTGCGCCCATGAGCGTCGGGCTGCAAGGCCAGCTCGCGCACCTGCCGCAGTTCTTGCGCAAAGCGCACGAGCCGAGGAATGAAATACGTGCCACGCTCGAAGCTGGCGGCGGCCATGGCGATTCGCCAGCCCTGGTTCAATTCGCCCAGCAGCGCGTCCTGCGGCACAAAGACGTCATCGAAGAACACCTCGCAGAATTCGGCCTCGCCCGTGATCTGCCGGATGGGCTCCACGCGCACGCCCGCGCTGCGCATGTCCACCAGCAGGAAGCTCAACCCCTTGTGCCTGGGCGCGTCGGGATCGGTGCGCGCCAGCACGAAGCACCACTGCGCCCGGTCCGCAAAAGACGTCCAGATCTTGTGGCCGTTCAGGCGAAAACCGCCCGGCTCGGCCTGCGCCCGCGTGCGCACGGCAGCCAGGTCGGACCCCGCGCCCGGCTCCGAATAGCCCTGGCACCACACCTCGCGGTTCGTCAGGATGCCAGGCAGAAAGCGCTGCTTCTGCGCCTCGGTGCCAAAATGCAGCACGGTGGGCGCCAGGATGCCGTGGCCGATCAGGTTCACACCCAGCGGCGCGCCACAACGGGCGTGCTCTTCATGAAAGACCGCCTGGCGCGACAAGGGCAACGCCTTGCCGCCGTAAGCCCGCGGCCAGCCTAGCCCGGACCAGCCGTTTGCGCACAGCGTGTCTTCCCAGGCGCGCCGGTAGTCCAGGTTGCGCGGATCGGCGCCGCCGGGCCACGACCGCGCAAACCCGGCGTAGGCCGCATCGAGCCAGCGGCGCAGGTCGCGCCGGAACGCTTCGTCTTCCCTCGCCGCGCCGTCCTGCGCGGCGGTTTCCAGCCTCGTCATGCGGTCACTCCAGCCGGATGTTCGAGTCGCGCGCGACCTTGGCCCACGTCGCCACATCCTGCTGGATGAACGCGCCGAAGGCCTTGGGGTCGCTGCCGATGATGTCCAGCCCCAGACCCACGAACTGCTTTTTGACCTCGGGCTGCTGCAAGATCTGCGCGATGTTCTGGTAGAGCTTGTCGATCACCGGCTGCGGCGTGCGCGCCGGCGCCACCAGGCCCAGCCACGGCATGGCCGAATAGCCAGGCAGGCCGGAGGCGTCCACCGTCGGCAGCTCGGGCACCGAGGCCGACGGCTTGGCGGTCGTGACCGCCAGGGCGCGCAGCTTGCCGTCCTTGACGAAGGGGCCGGACGATGCCCACGCATCGAACATCACCTGCAGGCGTCCGGCCACCAGATCGTTGAGCGCCGGCGCGCTGCCCTTGTACGGAATGTGCGCCATCTGGACCCCGGCCATGCTGTTGAAAAGCTCGGCCTCCAGGTGCGTCGAACTGCCCGTGCCGACCGAGCCGTAGCTGACCTTGCCCGGATTGGCCTTCAGGTAGGCGATGAGCTCGCCGACGTTCTTGGCCGGCACCGACGGATGAACGCCCAGCACGTGCACCACCGACGCCACTTGCGAGATCGGCGCAAAGTCCTTGATCGGGTCGTAGTTGACCTTGGCGTAAATGCTGGGCGCGATCCCCAGCGAGGACGCGGCCATCAGCAACGTGTAGCCGTCCGGTTCGGCGCGCGAGACATAGTCGGACGCGATCATCGTGCCGCCGCCTGGCTTGTTCTCCACGATCACCGGCTGGCCCAGCCTGCCGCTCAGTTTTTCCGCCAGCAGGCGGCTCATGATGTCGGTCGCGCCGCCAGGCGAGAACGGCACCACGATGCGCACGGGGCGGCTGGGGTAGTTGTCCTGGGCGTGGGCGGCGCCGGTGATGCCCATGCAAGCCAGTGCGACGCTGGCCAATGATTTCTTGATCATGCTTGTCTCCTCCTGGGGGGTGCGCGATCGCGCTACGGGGTTGCGGGCAGGATCAGGGCGTCCAGCACCGCGACGCCCTGCCCTGCCTCTTTGATAAGCAGTGGGTTCACTTCGATCTGAGACACGTGCGCGGGCGCGGCCAGCAAGGCGTTGCCGATCGCCACGATGCGCTGGCACGCCGCCGCCACGTCGCCGCGCGGCTTGCCGCGAAAGCCGTCCAGCAACGCAAACGCCTTGAGCTCGCGCAACATCTGCAAGGCGATGTCCTCGTCCACCGGCAAGAGGCGGTGGCTGGTGTCCTGGTAGATTTCGGTCAGCACGCCACCCAGCCCCACGGTCAGCACGAGCCCGAAGACCGGATCGCGCGTGGCGCCGACGATGATCTCGGCGACGCCACGTTCCATCTTCTGGACCATCACGCCGTCGATGCGCGCGCCCGGCTGCGCGCGGGCCGCCGCCTGCGTTACGTCCGCCCAGGCCGCGCGCACCGCCTCGTCGTCCGCCAGGTTCAGCGCAACGCCGCCAGCCTCGGTCTTGTGGGCAATGTCGGGACTCAGGACTTTCACGGCGACGGGATAGCCCACTCGGCGCGCATCGCGCACCGCCTCGTCCGCGCTGCGGGCCACCCCGGTGGCGGCCTCGGGCACACCGAACGCGGCCACGTAGGCGCGCGCCTGCGCCTCGTTGCACGGCAAGGCCGGCACGGCCACCGTGTCCAATACCGGTTGATCCGCCTGGCGCCGGATGGCGCGGGCTTCGCACCACAAAAGATAGGGCGCCAGCGCGGCCACGGCCAGACCGAGGTCCTCGAACACCGCCACTTCGGCCTCGCGCAGCGCCGCGCGGCTTTGCGCCAGGCCCGTGTCGATGGCCACGAACAAACGCCGGTGCTGGCGCGATGCCTCGGCCAACGCGTCGGCCATGCGGTCAAGCATGTAGCCGGGCGCATACACGACCACCACGTCGATGGCGTCCGACGTTCCCAGCGCCTGGAGCACGGTGCGCACGAACGCCGGATCGTTGACCACATTGCCGGTGACGTCCACCGGATTGCCCACCATGCCGTAGTCGGGAATTCCCCCGCGCAGCACCTCCTGCAGGTCCGGCGGCAAATCGGGCAGCGACAGCCCCGCACCGATGAACTTGTCAGCCAAGATGGCGCCCAGCGCACCCGACATCGTCAACACAGCCACGCGCTTGCCTGCCGCGCGGTGCCGCAGCGTTGCCAGGCTGGCCAGATGCGCCATCTGCGCGAAGTCCGTGGCCTCGATGACGTTCAGTTGCCGGAACGCCGCCGCATACACGCGGCGATCGCCGGCCAGCGCAGACGTGTGCGACTGCACCGCCTGCGCGCCTTTGTCGGTGGCGCCCGCCTTCAGCGCAATCAGCAGCTTGCCGCGCCGCTCGAGTTCGCGGCACGCCTGCACGAAGCGGCCGCCATCGCGCAGCTGTTCGATGTAGCCCAGCACGATCTCGGTCTGCGGATCGGCCGCCAGATATTCCAGATACTGCGAAAAATCCAGGCAGGCCTCGTTGCCCGTGTTGATGAAGTGCGAGAACGGCAGCCCCACACGGCGCGCGATGGCGTACACCGCGGCGCACACGTTGCCGCTCTGCGTCAGTAGGCTGACCGACCCCGGCCCGTCCTGCGCGGGCGCAGTCTTGAACACCGAGGCAAAGGCGGTGTGCGCCTGCGTATTCAGATTCGCGAAGCCCATGCAGTTCGGGCCGGCAACCGCCATGCCGCTTTCCGCCGCAAAGGCTTCCAGCTCGGCCTGCAGGCGCGCGCCCTCGCCGCCCGCCTCGGCAAAGCCCGCGGCATAGACGATGGCAGCGGGAATGCCCTTGGCGTGACAGCGGCGCAGCATAGGCGTCACCTCCGCCGCCGCGATGGCCAGCACCGCCAGGTCGACCGGCTCGGGCACGGCTTCGATGTCAGGCCAGCAACGCAGGCCAAAGACTTCCTGGTACTTCGGGTTGACGGGATAGATGCCGCCCTCAAAGCCGAAGCGGGTCAGCAATTCGAGCGGCATGCCGCCGATCCTGCCCGGATTGCCGCTGGCGCCGATCATGGCGATCGAATGGGGATTAAGCAACGGTTCAAGGCGGGACGTCATGCGGTTTCACCCGTCTTTCCCGAGACCGCGCCGGACTGTTCGGCCGCCTTGTTTGCATCGCGGGCAGGCAGGTCCTTGTTGCGCTGGATGGCCTGGGCCAGGCCTCGCTGGCGCACCGCCTGGAATTCCTCGGTAAGGTGAGAGAGCTGGTGCGTGTCGAAATGCGCCGACAAGGCCGTGCGAAAGCCCTGCGCGTCGGCCGTGCGATTGAGCGAACGCTTCAGGAGACGCAGCCCGAAGGGCGGCGCCTGCGCAATGCGCTGCGCCAGGCCAAGCGTCGCAGCCTCCAGATCCGCCTCGGGCACCACCCGGTTGACCATGCCGATGCGCAGCGCTTCCTCGGCGCCGACCTTTTCGCCGGTGTAGAGCATTTCCTTGGCCTTGCGCAGCCCCATCACCCAGGGATGGATCAGCACCTCGGTGGCGGCCGCGGCCAGGGTATGCCCCACCGGGTCAGAAAAGTACGCAGTGTCGGCGCACACCACCAGGTCGCACATGTTGGCGATCATGAAGCCGCCGGCCACGCACGCGCCCTGCACCTGCGCCACGACGGGCTTGGGAAAGTCCCAGATGCGCAGGCAATAGCCGTAGTAGCGGCGCGACTCGTACGCCCAGCGTTCCTCGACGGTGAAGTCTGCGCGCTTGGCCTGCGCTTCCTTCAGGTCGTGCCCGGCCGAGAAATGCGCGCCGCGGCCGGCCAGGATCACCACCCGGATGTCGTCGTCCTCTTCAGCACGCGCCAGCGCGTGGTCCAGCTCGTCCAGCATCTGCTGGCTTTGCGCGTTGCGCGCGGATTCGCGGGCCAGGCTGATGCGGCATACCGCGTCAAACCGTTCGACGGCCAGGGTGGCGTATTCCATGGTCTCCTCGTCCTTGTAATGGCGCGCCATCGAATGCGGCGCGATCGGCTGGATTGAATTAACGCACCACGAATCCTAAAATACAAAATATTCAATCAATTATTCCCACAATATGAACACGACAGGATCAACCGGGGGAACCCAGAGCATGCGCCGCGCGCTCGGCCTGCTGCGCGTGCTGGCGCAGCATCAGGAGGACGGCATCGATCTGCAGGGTGTGATGACCGCGACCGGCCTGGAGCGCTCCACCGCCCACCGCCTGCTCAGTTGCCTGCTGGAAGAACAATTCGCCGAACGCGACCGCGCCACCCGCCGTTATCGGCTGGGCGTGGATTCGATGCAACTGGGGATTGCCGCCTTGCGCCGCACGCCGCTGCTGGACGCGCTGCGACCCTTTGCGCAGAAGCTCGCCCGCCTGTCGGGCGACACGGTCTTCCTGGTGATCCGCCAGGGCGACTACGCGCTATGCCTGCTGCGCGAGGCCGGCTCGTTCCCGGTCAAGGTCTTCACCATCGACCAGGGCGAGCGCCGCCTTCTTGGCGTGGGCGCGGGCGGCCTGGCGCTGATGGCGGCACTGCCCGACGAGGAGATCGCCGCGCTGTATGCCCGGCACGCCGCCAGCTACGCGCACATCCGCGTGTCCAGCACCGCGCTGATGAAGGCGGTCCGGCAGACCCGCGCCGCGGGTTACGCCGAGATTGTGGACACCATCACGCCGGGCGTATCGGGCGTGGGCGTGGCGTTTCCAGTGTCCGAGCTGACGTGGGTGGCGTTCAGCTTTGGCGCCATCAGCAGCCGGCTCGACGCGCCCCGGCGCGCGCAGATGGGCGCCTTGCTGCACGCCGAGTGCCAGGCGTGGGCCAAGGACTACCTGGGTCAGGACGCCAAGTAAAAAGCCCGCAACGCCCCGGCGCTACCGGGACGTTGCGGGCTTGCGGCGCGAAAAGAATCAGATCCGTTCGAAGATCGCGGCGATCCCCTGGCCGCCGCCGATGCACATGGTGACCAGCGCATAGCGGCCTTGCACGCGCTGCAGCTCATGCAAGGCCTTGGTGGCAATGATGGCGCCGGTTGCGCCGATGGGGTGGCCCAGGCCGATGCCGCTGCCGTTCGGGTTCACCTTGGCCGCGTCCAGCTTCAGCTGGCGCGACACCGCGCACGCCTGGGCGGCAAATGCCTCGTTGGCCTCGATGACGTCCAGCTGGTCGACCGTCAGGCCCGCGCGCTTGAGCGCCGCCTGGGTGGCGGGCACCGGGCCGATGCCCATGATGTCGGGGTCCACGCCGGCGTGAGCGTAGGCGACCAGCCGCGCCAGCGGCTTGATGCCGCGCTTGGCCGCGACCGAGGCGTTCATCAGCACCAGCGCGCCCGCGCCGTCGTTCAGGCCGGACGCGTTGCCCGCGGTGACCGTGCCGTTTTCCTTCTGGAACACCGGCTTCAAGCCGGCCAGGCTGTCGGCCGTGACGTCGCGGCGCACGTGTTCGTCGGTGTCGAACACGATCTCGCCTTTGCGCGACTTGATCTTCACGGGCACGATCTGGTCGCGGAAGTGGCCTGCATCGATCGCGGCCGCGGCGCGGCGGTGCGATTCCGCGGCCAGGGCGTCCTGGTCCTGACGGTTGATGCCGAACTTTGCGGCCACGTTTTCCGCCGTGACGCCCATGTGCATCTTGCCGAACGGGTCGGACAGCGCGCCGGTCATCATGTCCAGCATGACGCTGTCGCCCATGCGCGCGCCCCAGCGCTGAGCCGGGGCGATGTACGGCGCGCGGCTCATGCTCTCGGCGCCGGCGCCCACGGCGATGTCGGCGTCACCCAGCATGATCGACTGCGCGGCCGACACGATGGCCTGCAGGCCCGAGCCGCACAGCCGGTTGACGTTGAAGGCGGGCGTTTCCTTGGAGATGCCGGCATTCATAGCGGCCACGCGCGACAGGTACATGTCGCGCGGCTCGGTGTTGATGACGTGGCCGACGGCCACATGGCCCACTTCGTCGCCCGAGACGCCCGCGCGTTCCAGCGCGGCGCGGATGACGGTGGCGCCCAGATCGCAGGGCGGCACATCCTTGAGCGCGCCGCCGAAATCTCCGATGGCGGTGCGGACGGCCGAAGCGACGATGACTTCATTCATGGTGTTTCCTCCTTGTGGTGCGTTTTGAGTCGCGCGATGCGTTGCTTGAAGTGCGGTCCATCATACTGCCGGGCCGCCGCGCCCGCGTTTCGGCCGCCGATACCGAAGCCATATCAGAAAGGCAAAAAATACTATTGGACAGCGTTCGACGCGTTCCCCGATAGTGGCCACCGGCGCCCCTTGCGGCGCCGTTGTCCGACCCGGAGCGCCTGATGATCGATACGCTGGAACTGACTGCCATTCCCCCCGAGGACGAAGCCTTGCGCACCGAGGTGCGCGCCTTCCTGGCCGATGCGCTGGACGGGCTGGAGCCCGATGAGCGCGCGCGCTCGTGGATGGGGTTTGACGCCGGATTCAGCCGCCAGCTTGCCGAACGCGGCTGGCTGGGTCTGACGTTGCCGCGCGAATACGGCGGTGCGGCGCGCGGCCATTTCGCGCGGTTCGTGCTGTCCGAAGAATTGCTGGGCGCGGGCGCGCCCGTGTCGGCGCACTGGATCGCGGACCGCCAGAGCGCACCCCTCGTCCTGAAGTACGGCACGCCGGCGCAACGGGACTTCTACCTGCCCCGCATCTGCGCCGCGCAGGCCTTTTTTTGCATCGGCATGAGCGAACCGGGCTCCGGTTCGGACCTGGCCAGCATCCGCACGCGGGCCGAGCCCGATGGCGGGGGGTGGCGCCTGAACGGCAGCAAGATCTGGACGACCAACGCGCACCGCTCGCACTACATGATCGCGCTGGTGCGCACCTCGGGCACCGTGGACGATCGGCATCAGGGGCTGTCGCAGGTCATCGTGGACCTGTCTCTGCCCGGCGTGTCGGTGCGGCCCATCGAAGACCTGGCGGGCGACGCGCATTTTTCGGAAGTGTTCTTCGACAACGTGGCCTTGCCGGCCGATGCGCTGATCGGCGAGGAAGGCGCGGGCTGGGCGCAGGTCAACGCCGAACTGGCCTTCGAGCGCAGCGGCCCCGAGCGTCTGTACTCCAGCATCGCGCTGCTGGAATGCTGGCTGGCGCACTGCCGCGAGCGCGACGCCGACGCCGCAAGCCGCGCCACGTTGGGCGCCATCCTGTCGCAGATGGCGGTGCTGCGCGCCATGTCGCTGGCGGTTGCCGGCAAGCTGGCCGCCGGCCTGAGTTCCGCCACGGAGGCGTCGCTGGTCAAAGACCTGGGCACCGAGCTTGAACAGGCCATCCCGCGCCTCATCGGCGATACGCTGGGCCGGCATCCTGACCGGCCCGTGCCCCTGCCGCTGCTGCGCACGCTGGCGTATCTGGAACAGGTTGCCCCCACGTTTTCGCTGCGCGGCGGCACCCGTGAAATCCTGCGCGGGATCATCGCCCGCGGACTTGGCCTTCGATAAGGACGACCGCCATGGACAACATTTTTGGCGATGCCGCCGAACGCCTTTTTTCCCAGACCTGCACGCCCGAGGTGATCCGCCGGACCGAACAGGGCCAGCCGCCCGCCGCCGCGTGGCAGGCCTGCGAGGACGCGGGCTTTGCGGACGCGCTGGTTCTGGAAGCGCATGGCGGCGCGGGCCTGGGCCTCGCAGACGCGCTGCCGGTCGTGCTGGCGGCGGGCCGGCACCTGTGCCCCTACCCCATTGCCCACACCCTGCTCGCGCGCGCCTGGCTGAGCCGCGCGCAGCGTCCGCAAGCGGCCGGGTCGATCGCGCTTGCGCCGCACGGCCTTGCCATCGATGGCGGACGCATCGCCGGCGTCAGCGTGGCCTGGGCGCGCAGCGCCGACTACGTGCTGGCGGGCATCGGCGGCCAGACCTGGCTGCTGCCCATGCAGGCGGCGCGCGTCGAACCGAACGGCGTGCACGGCAGCCTGGACGGCGGCGCGTCGTGGGCGCTTGGCGACGCCGAACGTATCGAGGGTCCCGCGCCGCTGGACACGCTTGCAGCCGCCGCCTATGCCGGCCTGATCGCCGGCGCGATGGACCGGGTGCTGGCGATGACGCTTGCGTACGCGAACCAGCGCGCGCAGTTCGGCAAGCCCATCGGCCGCTTTCAGGCGGTGCAACAGCAGATCAGCGTGATGGCCGAACAAGTGTGGGCCGCCCGCATGGCGGCAGAACTGGCCTTTCAAGGCGACGATGGCCTGCCCCGCCCCTTGCTTGCCGCGTTGGGCAAGGCCCGCGCAAGCCAGGCCGTGGCGCAGGTGGCCGACATCGCGCACGCGGTGCACGGCGCCATCGGCGTCACCGAGGAATATGACTTGCAGCTTTACACCCGCCGGCTGCGCGATTGGCGGCTGGCGGCGGGATCGGAAGCCCACTGGCACGAGCGCATCGGGGCGGACGCGATCGCCAGCGGGGCCGATGCGCTGACCTACCTGCGCACGGCGTTGTACGCCCGGCCAGCCGCCTAGCCACGCCACGCGTTTCGCGACAACAACGCGAAACAACGCGTCGCGCTTGCGGCAATCCCGCAGGCAGGCTTAGGATGGAGCATGGTTCGTTTCGGGAGCACATCGTGAAGACAGTTGCTGAGCTTCTCAGGGAAAAGGCCAATCACGCCGTCGTGACGGTTTCTCCGGATTCGTCGGTCTTTGACGCGATCAAGACGATGGCCGACCGCGGCATCGGCGCGGTGGTGGTGGTGGAAGGCGACGTGGTGCTGGGCATGCTGACCGAACGCGACTACGCGCGCAAGATCGTCCTGCAGGACCGCTCATCGCGCACGACCAAGGTGCGCGACATCATGACGGACTCGGTCTACTACGTCGGTCCCGCCGACACGCGGGAACACTGCATGGCGATGATGACCGAACGGCATTTCCGCCACCTGCCCGTCATCGACAACGACAAGCTCATCGGCCTGCTGTCCATCGGCGACCTGGTCAAGGACGTGATGAGCGAGCAGAAGTTCATCATCCACGAACTGGAACGCTACATCACGGGCGAACGGGGTTAAAGGAGAGGGCTGGCCGGCTGCACCTAGCCGGCCGCGCCTAGCCGGCCGCGCCTAGCCGGCCGCCAACATTCTCGACGCGGGGACGATCAGGCCCAGGCCCGCGGCCAGCAGCAGCACGAACACCATGCGCTTGACCGTCTTCATCGAATTCTCGGTGCTGTAGCGGCGCGCGAACCACGTCACGCCAATCACGACCGGCAGCGCCTGCACGCTCATCCAGAAAGACGACGCCATGAAGGCGCCCTGCCCGGTCACGAGCGCAAGCCGCACCGTGGCGTTGAGCGAAAAGAGGATCAAGAGGCTGTTGCGGATGGTGGCCAGCGGCAGCGGCTGGCGGTACAGGTGATAGACCATGGGCGGACCAGCGCTGGAAAACAGGCCGCCCAGCACGCCCGACACGCCGCCGAAAAACACGCTGGACGTGCGTGAAGACAACTGCGCCAGCGGCTGGGTACGCGTCACCAGCAAGATGGCGCACGCCAGGATGGTGACGCCAAGCAGCAGTTGCAACAGCACCGCCATGGACCCGCTGATCCACGTCAGCGCGGCCACGCCCACCCCCACGCCAGCCAGGCTGCTGACCGCGGCGGGCGTCAGCAGCGACCAGTTCACCTGCGGTCTGGCGCGCAGCAGCGTGACACCCGCGTTGACCAGCGACAGCACGCTGACTACGTTGGCGACCTCGGCGACCGAAGCCAGCTGAAATACGCCCGACAGACCCAGCAGCACCAGGCCAAACGCAAAGCCCGTCATCGTCTGGGCATAGGTGGCAAGCGCCACGCAGGCCAAAAACAGCAGGTGTTGATCGATGCTCATGCGACGGGTGGAGCCAGACCTCGGCTCTGCCCGGCTGCGCGCCGGGGCGGCAGTGAGCGGATCGACGGGAAACGGCGTGGTAACAGGTTAACGAGTTAACGGGCTAATGCTTTTCGGCGGGAATGATAGCACCGGGGAAATGCGGTGATCCGGCCCCCTTCGCGCCGAATGCACACAGTTGGTCACAATCTGATGCGCTCATGCACCCCGGCCATGCCGCTCGGCCGCTATCCTTGCCGCCCGGCTATCCCCTGCCGTCCGCCGCGCAAACCTCGTTCGCGCAGCGCTGGCGGCCCGCCTGCGTACCGAGAATGACGCCCAAACAGACCACCATCAATACGGTGACGCTGACCTGCTCCACCTGCGGCAGCGCCCAGTTCACCAAGCTGGACACCAACGAATACCAGTGCAGCCACTGCCACGCGGTCACGCTGGTCGAGGACAACGTGGCGCAGCGCCTGGAAAAAATCCTGCGCAACATCCAGAAGCCTCAGCCGGCGCCCATCAAGCCCGTGGCGATCGTGGCGATCTCGGTGGCGATCCTGGCCGCGGTGATCGTCCCCCTGGTCGTCTCCACGCTGGGTTCGCGCCCGTCATCCGCGCCCACCCGCATTGCCGAACCGCCCATCGACGCCTCGCTGGTCAAGCTGACCGACGTGCAGGAAATCAAGACCCGCGGGCGCACCGAACTCGTCATGATCGTGCGCAACGAAACGGGCCGCAAGATCGACGTGCCGCGTGTATCGGCATCGTTCTTCCAGGGCGACCTGTCGCTGGCCACCGTGTCGGGCTCGGCGCCCGCGCGCTCGCTGCAACCGGGGGAATACACGCCCCTGAAGATCTCTGCGCCGGACAAGGCGTTCAGCCGCTATGACCTGCAGGTTGCCACGCCGTCGCCGGCGCGTGGCAAGAACAACGACGTGGCCGCCAGCAAGGTGCAGCTCGTCCGCAACGACGGCACCTACCGACTGGTTGGCCTGATCCGCAACCAGGGCGTCCAGCCGGCCAGCAGCACGCAGATCACGGTCATGTTGTACGGCGCCGACGGCAGGCTGATCGGCACCGGCAACGGCTACGCCACCGCCAGCCCGCTGGCCCCGGATGCGCTGACGTCGTTTGACGTGCGCTGCGAGATGCTGCGCGACGGCGAGGTCGCCGCCTACGATTACATGGTGCAAAGTGAAAGCTGATCGCTCCCCCTCCCGGCGCCTGTCGCGGCCGGCCCTGGCCGCGCTGGCGCTTATCCTGTTTGCCGCGGGCGCCTACGCCGCCTGGAAGTTCACCGCCCTCGGGCCGCGCAGCCAGCCCCCCGCGCAAACCGCCGCCAAGGCCGCGCCGGCTGCGGCCGAACCGCCCGCCAGCCGCATTGTGCGCGTCAGCCCGGCCAACACGCGGGTCATCGACCATGTCCGTCTGACCACCGAGGAATTGCTGGACCCGGACTTCGCGCTGTTCGACGCCGGGGCGCTTAAGCTGTCGGCGCCGCGCCGCCTGCTCGACGAGATCGAACGGCCCGTGCTGTATGCGGAACTGGTCAACACCAGCAAGGAATACGTGGCGCTGTCGCCGCGGGCCGAGATCGCGGTGTTCGACGGTTCGCGCCCGCTGGATCTGCGCCAGTCCTGGAGCCTGCCGACGTATCTGTATCCCGGCGAGCGCGTGCCCGTGGCGCTGACCGGGCGCGTAGAACGCTTTTCCGAGGTCAAGACGAACTGGCTGCCCGCCAAGCGCGCCGCCCTGCCCGGCCCGCGGCCGCAGCTTGCCGTGACCGTGGAAAACACCGAAGCCGCCATTGGCACCGGCACGCTGAACTTCACCTACCGCTTCCGTTACAAGTACGTGACGGTGCATGGCCGGGTGCGCAACGACAGCGAGCGCGAGGTCGAGAAGGTGCGCGTGTGGGTCAGCCTGTACGACGCCCAGGACCAGCTCACCGGCGCCACCTTCAAGGAATTGCGCGTGCCGCGCCTGCCGCCTGGCGACAGCGCGCCCTTCGAGGTCGAGGTCAAGCAGTACGGCGGCAATTTCGCCCGCGTTGGCGTGGTCTACGACGCCACCGCGCCCTGATCACCCGACTGAAAGGCGTTTCCCCGGGGCGGCCATGCGGCCGCCCTTTTTCATGACGCCCGGCCTGAGATCCGCCGGTCAGCGCCGCCCCGCCCTCCCGGACGTCGCCGCCGAGCAACAGGCTATCGGGTCAAGTCTTATATAAGATATAAGACATTTGCTACCTGCCCCCACTTGCTTCTACAATTCCGGCCGACAACCCTTCTTCCAACCCGACTTTGAGCAGGCCTCACATGCTGGATACTTACCGCCAACACGTTGCCGAACGCGCGGCTCTGGGGATTCCCCCGCTGCCCCTTACGGCCAAACAAACCGCTGAACTGATCGAACTGCTGAAGAATCCGCCCGCTGGCGAGGAGCAGAATCTGGTCGAGCTGCTGACGCACCGCGTGCCGGCCGGCGTGGACGACGCCGCCAAGGTCAAGGCCTCCTACCTGGCCGCCGTGGCCCTGGGCAAGGAAGCTTGTGCGCTGATCAGCCGTGCCAAGGCGACGCAACTGCTGGGCACGATGCTCGGCGGCTACAACATTGGCCCGCTGGTCGACCTGCTGGATGATGCGGAAATCGGCACCATCGCCGCCGATGCGCTCAAGAAGACCCTGTTGATGTTCGACGCCTTCCACGACGTGAAGGAAAAGGCCGACAAGGGCAACGCCAACGCCAAGTCCGTGATGCAAAGCTGGGCCGACGCCGAATGGTTCACCAGCCGTCCGGAACTGCCGGAAAGCCTGACCATCACGGTCTTCAAGGTCCCGGGCGAAACCAACACCGACGACCTGTCGCCCGCTCCCGACGCCACCACCCGTCCCGACATCCCGATGCACGCCCTGGCGATGCTCAAGAACAAGCGCGACGGCGCCGCGTTCGAGCCGGAAGAAGACGGCAAGCGCGGCCCGGTCAAGTTCATCGAATCCCTGAAGGAAAAGGGCCATCTGGTCGCCTACGTGGGCGACGTGGTCGGCACGGGTTCGTCGCGCAAGTCGGCCACCAACTCGGTGCTGTGGTTCACGGGCGAAGACATCCCCTTCGTGCCGAACAAGCGCTTTGGCGGCGTGTGCCTGGGCAACAAGATCGCCCCGATCTTCTACAACACGATGGAAGACGCCGGCGCCCTGCCGATCGAGCTGGACGTGTCCAAGATGGAAATGGGCGACGTGGTCGAGCTGCGCCCCTACGAAGGCAAGGCGATCAAGAACGGTGAGGTCATCGCCGAATTCGAAGTCAAGTCCGACGTGCTGTTCGACGAAGTGCGCGCCGGCGGCCGCATTCCGCTGATCATCGGCCGCGGCCTGACCGCCAAGGCCCGTGAAGCCCTGGGTCTGCCGCCCTCGACGCTGTTCCGCCTGCCCAAGGATCCGGTCGACTCCGGCCGCGGCTTCACGCTGGCCCAGAAGATGGTCGGCCGCGCCTGCGGTCTGCCGGAAGGCCGCGGCATTCGCCCGGGCACCTACTGCGAACCGAAGATGACCTCGGTCGGCAGCCAGGACACCACCGGCCCCATGACCCGCGACGAACTGAAGGACCTGGCCTGCCTGGGCTTCTCGTCCGACCTGGTGATGCAGTCGTTCTGCCACACCGCCGCCTACCCCAAGCCCGTGGACGTCAAGACGCACCACACGCTGCCGGAATTCATCAGCACCCGTGGCGGCGTGTCGCTGCGTCCGGGCGACGGCGTCATCCACTCGTGGCTGAACCGCATGCTGCTGCCCGACACCGTCGGCACCGGCGGCGATTCGCACACGCGCTTTCCCATCGGCATCTCGTTCCCGGCCGGCTCGGGCCTGGTGGCCTTTGCCGCCGCCACGGGCGTCATGCCGCTGGACATGCCGGAATCGGTGCTGGTGCGCTTCAAGGGCAAGCTGCAGCCCGGCGTCACCCTGCGCGACCTGGTCAACGCCATTCCGCTGTACGCCATCAAGCAAGGTCTGCTGACGGTTGCCAAGCAAGGCAAGAAGAACATCTTCTCCGGCCGCATCCTGGAAATCGAAGGCCTGCCCGACCTGAAGGTCGAACAAGCCTTTGAACTGTCGGACGCTTCCGCCGAACGTTCGGCCGCCGGCTGCTCGGTGCGCCTGAACAAGGAACCGATCATCGAGTACATCAACAGCAACATCGTGATGCTCAAGTGGATGATCGCCAACGGCTACGAAGACGAGCGCACGCTGGGCCGCCGCATCAAGGCGATGGAAGCCTGGCTGGCCGACCCCAAGCTGCTGGAGCCGGACGCCGACGCCGAATACGCCGCGGTCATCGAGATCGACCTGGCCGACGTGCATGAACCCATCGTCGCCTGCCCGAACGACCCCGACGACGTGAAGACGCTGTCCGAAGTCGCCGGCGCCAAGATCGACGAAGTGTTCATCGGCAGCTGCATGACCAACATCGGTCACTTCCGCGCGGCGTCCAAGCTGCTGGAAGGCAAGCGCGACATCCCGGTCAAGCTGTGGGTCGCTCCTCCGACCAAGATGGACGCCACGCAACTGACCGAGGAAGGCCACTACGGCGTGTTCGGCACGGCCGGCGCCCGTACCGAAATGCCGGGCTGCTCGCTGTGCATGGGCAACCAGGCGCAGGTCCGCGAAGGCGCGACGGTCATGTCGACCAGCACCCGCAACTTCCCGAACCGCCTGGGCAAGAACACCAACGTGTACCTGGGTTCGGCCGAACTGGCCGCGATCTGCTCGAAGCTTGGCCGCATCCCGACCAAGGACGAGTACATGGCCGACATGGGCGTCATCAACAAGAGCGGCGACCAGATCTACCAGTACCTGAACTTCGACAAGATCCCCGACTACAAGGACGTGGCGGACGTGATCGAGGTCTGATCCTGATCCCCCAGCCAGGCCTCGCGGCCTGAACAACGGCCCCGTGCAATCGCCCGGGGCCGTTTTTTTTGCCTCTGTCCGAGCGATTGGGATCAGCAGGCAGCCTGTATAACGAAACGTTTCAATACAATCCAGGCATGCCGGTGAGACGTCGGCCGCCATCGCCGGGAAAGCCCCGGCGCATTTTTCCTGGAGGAAGCCTGCCAATGATCCGGCTATTGCCGCCGACGCTGTTGCTGACGCTAGCCGGCTGCGCCACTGCGCCGCCCTCGAATCCCGACAACATCTGCGCCATCTTCCGCGAGAAGCCGGAATGGCACGACGCGGCGCTGGAGGTGCAGAAGAAATGGGGCGCCCCGGTGCCGGTGCCGATCGCGATGATGTACCAGGAGTCTTCCTTCAAGCACGACGCGCTGCCGCCGCGCTACTACTTCCTGGGCTTCATCCCGTGGGGCCGCGTGAGCTCGGCGTACGGTTATGCGCAGGCCAAGGACGAAACCTGGGCCGACTACAAGCGCGAAGCGGGCGGCTGGACATCCAGCCGCGACAACTTCGCCGACGCGCTGGACTTCATGGGCTGGTACATGAACAAGACGCAGCGTATCAACGGCATCTCGAAGTGGGATGCGTATGGGCAGTATCTGAACTACCACGAGGGCTGGACCGGCTACCGCAACCGCAGTTACGACCGCAAGGCATGGTTGAAAACCGTCTCGCAGAAGGTGCAGGCGCGCGCCGAGAAGTTCACGGCGCAGTACAAGAGCTGCGAATCGAGCCTGTCGCGGGGCGGATGGTTCTGGTGAAGGGCTGAATCGCCCGGGTGTCTGACACCGTCCACCGCGCCTCGCGCTGCATGAACGAAAAAAAATCCCGGCGGGCCGGGATTTTTTCTGCGTGGACGGTCGCCCGCCGCGATCAGAAGTCCATGCTGGCCGACAGCGAGAACGTGCGCGGGCCGCCCAGGACGAGGTAGCCATTGCCCGGATAGCCGCCCACCGACGACCAGTAGTTGCGGTTGGCGATGTTGTCCACGCGGGCGCGCAGCGTCAGGACGTGGCCGTCCACGTCCATCATGTAGCGCAGGCCGGCGTCAAAGCGCGTCCAGCCCGGAACCTTGAGCGTGTTGGCGTCATCGGCATACGACGAGCCGGTGTAGACCACGCGGCCGTCGATGGCCATGCCTTCGACGCCCGGGATGTCCCATTCCACGCCCATGTTGGCCTGGAAGCGCGGCACGCCGATCACGCGGTTGCCATTCAGCGAGGCGGTGCCCGTCGACACCTGCTTGGCATCGAGCCAGGTCAGGCCGCCCAGCAGGCGCACGCTGCGCACGGGTTCGCCGAATACGGTCAGCTCGACGCCTTGGTGGCGGTCCTTGCCTGAATTGGTCAGCTCGTTGGCGGCGTTGTAGGCCGCGCGCGGCTTTTCCGTCGAGAAGAACGCCAGGCCGCCACCCAGGCTGTCGCCTTCGTACTTCACGCCTACTTCCTTCTGCTTGGACACGAAGGGCGGCAAGCTCTGGCCCACGTTCGGCACCGGGCGGCCGCCTGCGGTTGCGGGCGCGGTCGGGCCGGCAACCAGGGCTTCGATGTAGTTGGCATACAGCGATACGCTGGGCGCAACCTTGACCACCAGACCGAAGGCGGGCGAATTGTGGCTGGCGTCGTAGGCGCCGCTTTCGTTGCCGGTGTTGTACGCGTAATCGCGCTGCGACATGCGCTGATGGCGGATGCCGGCCGTGAACAGCACCTTGTCGTCCAGGAAGGACATCGTGTCGCCGATGGCGTAACTGCTCAGGCGGGTACGGCCCTGCAGCGCGGGGTTGTCCAGATCATTGCCGCGCAGCGCGCCGGCGCTGAAGGCAGGCTTGTCGTACGAGATGGGATCGTAAATGTTCGTGGGAAACGTGTTGCGGAAGTCCATCACGTACGCGTTCTTCTTCTTCAGATCGAACCAGGACGCCGACACGACGAACTCGTGCCCCACGGGACCCGTGCGCAACTTGCCGCGCAGCCCGATTTCACCCGTGTTGACGCTGTCTTCACGCGTGTTGTCGAAGCGGTAGAAGTTGCCGGCGCCGGTGCTGCCGTTGGTCAGCGTGATGTTGCCCAGGGAGTTGGCTTCGTCGCTGCGGCGCATGCCGAACGCGCCGTACGCCGTCAGCTTGTCGCTGAAGTCATGTTCCGCGCGGAGCGTGCCGAAGACGTCGCGCTCGTTGGAATACGTCCACGGCTGCGCGTAGTTGGAGCTGGCGTCCGGCGCATCGGGCACGGTCGTGACGCCGGCGCCCAGCGTCACGTTCGGGCGCGGGCGCTTGAGCTTGTTTTCCTGCCAGCCGATGTCGGCGGACAGGCGCGTGTCGGCGGACCGCCAGTCCAGGCCCAAGGAGACCACGCTGGTGCGGCTATGTTCGTCGTCGATGGCCGTGTCGCCACTGCGCTGCGCGGCGTTCAAACGGATGCCGGTGCTGTCGTCCGGGCCAAAGCGGCGGGCGATATCGGTGGACAACTGGAACTGGCCGCCGCTGGAAACCCCCGTCGTGACCCGCGTCAACGGCTCGTTCGGCGCGCGCTTGGGCACCAGGTTGATGACGCCGCCAATGCCGCCGCCACCGGGCGTGGCACCGGTCAGGAAGGCCGTCGCGCCGCGCAGCACTTCCACGCGCTCGAAGAGCTCCGTGGCGATGTATTGCCGGGGCAGCAGGCTGTACAGGCCGTTGTACGCCACATCATCCGAACTCAGAATGAAGCCGCGAATGAAGTAAGACTCCTGGAAATTGCCAAACCCCCGCGCCACGCGCACGCCCGAGTCGTTCTGCAGCACGTCGCCCACGCTCTTGGCCTGGCGGTCCTGGATCAGCTCGTTGGTGTAGCTGGTCACGCTGAACGGCGTGTTCATGAAGTCCTCGGTGCCGAGGATGCCGACACGGCCGCCGCGGGCCACCTGCCCGCCCGCGAACGGCGCAGACAGACCGCCTGCCGATGCGTCCGCGCTGGCCTCGACCCGGATGGCGTCCATCGAGGTCACGGAGCCGCTGGTCGTGGCGGGCTGAGTCTGGGGAGCGGTCTGGGCGTGGACGGCGCCAAAGCACGGCAAGGCGGCGGCCATGCAAGCGAGAGTTCTGATTTTCATATCGGGGCGCTGGTAAAGCGGAAGCGGGTCCGCGTTGCGGTGGGGAGATCCGCAAAAACCCGATTCGAATCGCGTGGCTATCCGGGGTGACCGGCGCCATCCAAGCTCATTCGCGGTTGGGGTCTTGAGGTCTGACCGCGACGATGTTACCAAAAGAGAATCGTTCTCATTGATTCTCTCAAACAGAATTGAGGCTCGGCGTTGCGGCCAAGCAACATATCCCGCGACGATTCAGCAGGTCGTCAGCGCATCGGCCGGTTCGGTTTCCCCATACGCCGCCAACGCCTCGGCAAGCGCCCCGTCCGCGTCGGGCAACGCTGCGTCCCCCTGCTGCGGCACTTCCCCCACCGCCGATCCCGCCACCAGCACGAAGTGCACGGGCTTCTTGCCGGCCATCAGCAGCAGGACCCCTTCTTCACCATCCCGCGTGGCGCCCGCCACCGCGGCGCTGCCGGCGGGCACGATCGCAAAATCCGGATCGCCGCCCGCCACCTTGGGCAGCGGCCCCGCCCCCTTGCTGCAATGCCTGGCGCGCACGCCCAGGTCGCCCTGGATGGCGTAAAACCAGGCGTTCCAGCCGGGCGGCATGGGCACCAGGGTGGTTGCGCCGGGCCGTAGCCAGCCGTCCAGGATCAGCAACGGTTCGGGCGTGCGCAAAGGCGACTTCAGCCCCCCGAAGCTGCCGGACACGACCCGGACCTTGCCCGATGGCGCCTGGATGGCAGGCATGTCCGCGGCGCGCAGCATCGAGGTCATGGGCGGCAAGGATTTCAGGTGCGCCGGATGATCGATGAAGATCTGCAGGCCGTGCAGCCGGGCCTCGCCCACCGGCCGCTGCGCGTGCACGATGCCGCGCCCGGCCTGCGTCCAGTGCAGGTCGCCCGCGTGAATGTCCTGGTTGTTGTCGATGCCGTCCAGGCTTTGCATGACGCCGGTGCTGTCTTCCAGCATCAGGGTCGCGGCGCTGATGCCCGCGTGCGTGTGCGGTTCGAAGGTCGGCCCCGTCATGACGAAGTGATCCACCAGCACCACGGGCGAGATGCACCGCGAGAAATCGGTATGGCGAAACTGGCGGATGGTGCAGGCGTCGCCCATGTAGCGGCTGGAGCCCGGAACGACGGCGCTAAGGTGAAGAGTCAAAAATGCTGCCTTGCTGGTTGCTGAACATGTATTGCCGCGACAGCTTATGAGTTCGGACTGCCGGACAGTAGGGGCCAATTTCAGGAATAATTGTCCCGTCCGTCAGGACAATGCCAGCAAATATTCCGAATTCCCCTATTAAAACGCTGTATGCCTAACTACGTTCACCGCCTTGAAGACCTGCTGCTTTTCAGCGAAGTCGTTGAAAAAGGCGGCTTCTCGGCGGCCGCACGTGTGTTGAATATGCAACGTTCCAAGCTGAGCCGCCGAGTCGCCGAGCTGGAAGCGCGCCTGGGGGTGCGCCTGCTTCAGCGCAATACGCGGCGCGTGTCGCTCACCCCGATGGGCGAACAGATTCATGCCCACGCCAAAGCGCTGGCCCGCGAAGCGCGCAGTGTCTTCGACCTGGCCGCGTCCATGGGCGATGCGCCCGCCGGGATGCTGCGCATCACCGCGCCCTCGCCGCTTGCGACCCGGATTCTGGGCGGCCTGGTCGCCCGCTTCTGCGCTGAGCACCCCCGCGTGCGCGTGCTGCTGGAGACGCGAGACCAGATCATCGACCTGGTCGGCGAAGGGTACGACCTGGGCTTTCGCGCCCAGTCATCGTCGCTGACCGACGCCCGGTTGAATGCGATCGAAATCTCCGCCGTGCCGATGGCGTTGGTGTGCAGCCCGGCGATGGCCAAATCCCCGCCGCGTCACCCGCGCGACCTGGCCACCCTGCCCCTGCTTGCCCACGGCACGCAGGACGGCCTGCACACCTGGCGCTTGACCGGCCCGGGCGGCGAAATGGAAGCGGTGGAATTCCAGCCCCGCAGCCTGAGCAGCAATATGGACACGCTGCGCGCCATGGCGGCGGCGGGCCTGGGTCTGGCGCTGGTGCCGCGCTATCTGTGCGGCGACGATCTCGATCAAGGCCGGCTGGCGCGCATCCTGCCCGACTGGACGCCCGCGCCCGCCCGGATCTATGCCGTCATGCCGGCGCGCTGCGGCGAGCCGCTGGCCTTGAAGCGCTTTCTTGAATTCACGGCGGCTGAATTGCCCGCGCACCTGACCTGAAGCGCGGCTTCCGGAGCACAGGGCCTTGCAGGCTTGGCGCGCGTCCGCCAAAGTAAGGGTTTCGCCGAATCCGAACCGGTCTGGCGCGATACGGTGCCGGAACTTTGACGTGCCGCTCAAGTCTTATATAAGATATAAGACACAAACCAAGATATAGACCCTCGGCAAACTTGTCCAAGAGACAATGACAAACTCGCCGAAACGCCTGAAAATGCCGCCTTCAGCCTGGGCAAAACCACGGAGTCCATCATGCCGCACAACACCCTAGACACACTCAAGAATTTCAAGATCGGCAACAAGTCCTGTCAGTTCTATTCGCTGCCGGCGCTGGGCAAGTCGCTTGGCATCGATGTGCAGCGGCTGCCGGTCTCCATCCGCATCGTGCTGGAATCCGTGCTGCGCAACTGCGACGGCAAGAAGGTCACCGAAGAACACGTCCGTCAGCTGGCCAACTGGCAAGCCAACGCCAAGCGCGAAGATGAAATTCCGTTTGTGGTCGCCCGCGTCGTGCTGCAGGACTTCACCGGCGTGCCGCTGCTGGCCGATATCGCCGCCATGCGTTCGGTTGCCGACAAGATGGGCAAGAGCCCCAAGAGCATCGAGCCCCTGGTGCCCGTGGACCTGGTGGTGGACCACTCGGTCATGATCGACTACTTCGGCACCAAGAACGCGCTGGACCTGAACATGAAGCTGGAGTTCAAGCGCAATCAAGAGCGCTACCAGTTCATGAAGTGGGGCATGCAGGCATTCGACACCTTTGGCGTCGTGCCCCCGGGCTTTGGCATCGTCCACCAGGTCAACCTGGAATACCTGGCGCGCGGCGTGCACCAGGACAAGAAAAACAACGTCTATTACCCCGACTCGCTGGTGGGCACCGACAGCCACACCACGATGATCAACGGCATCGGCGTGGTCGGCTGGGGCGTGGGCGGCATCGAGGCCGAAGCCGGCATGCTGGGCCAGCCCGTGTACTTCCTGACCCCGGACGTGGTGGGCGTCGAGCTCAAGGGCCAGCTGCGCGGCGGCGTCACCGCCACCGACTTGGTGCTGACCATCACTGAAATGCTCCGCCGTGAAAAGGTGGTGGGCAAGTTCGTCGAATTCTGCGGCGAAGGCACCGCCAGCCTAACCGTGGCCGAACGCGCCACCATCGGCAACATGGCACCGGAATACGGCGCCACCATGGGCTTTTTCCCGGTCGACGAACGCACCATCGACTACTTCCGCGGCACCGGCCGCACCGAAGAGGAAATCGCCGCCTTCGAGGCCTATTTCAAGGCGCAGAAGATGTTCGGCGTGCCCGCGTCCAAGGACATCAATTTCACCAAGCTGCTGACGCTGGACCTGTCCACCGTCGCGCCGTCGCTGGCGGGCCCGAAGCGGCCGCAAGACCGCATCGAGATCGGCAACGTCAAGAACACGTTCATCGACCTGTTCTCCAAGCCGGTGGCCGAAAACGGCTTCAACCAGCCCGCCGAAAAGCTCGACCAGACCTTCACGACCAGCGCCGGCACCAAGATCAAGAACGGCGACATCCTGATCGCGGCCATCACGTCCTGCACCAACACGTCCAACCCCAGCGTGCTGCTGGCGGCGGGTCTGTTGGCCAAAAAGGCCGTGGAAGCCGGCCTGACCGTGCCCAAGCACATCAAGACCTCGCTCGCCCCCGGATCCCGCGTCGTCACCGAATACCTGACCAAGACGGGCCTGCTGCCCTACCTGGAAAAGCTCGGGTTCGACGTGGCCGCCTACGGCTGCACGACCTGCATCGGCAACGCCGGCGACCTGACCCCGGACCTGAACGAAGCCATCATCAGCAACGACCTGGTGTGTTCGGCCGTGCTCTCGGGCAACCGCAACTTCGAGGCGCGCATTCACCCGAACATCAAGGCCAACTTCCTGGCCTCGCCCCCCCTGGTCGTGGCCTATGCGCTGGCCGGCACCGTGACGCGCGATCTGATGACCGAGCCCGTGGGCCGCGGCAAGAACGGCGACGTGTGGCTGGGCAACATCTGGCCGACCACCGAGGAAATCGACGCGCTGCTCAAGTACGCGCTGGACCCGGAAGCCTTCGAAGCCAACTACGGCCAGGTCAAGAGCAATCCCGGCAAGCTCTGGGAAAACATCAAGGGCGTCACCGGCGACACCTACAACTGGCCCGATTCCACCTACATCGCCGAACCGCCCTTCTTCGAGGGCTTCGGCATGACCCCGGGCGCGATGCCCACGGTCAAGGGTGCGCGCGCGCTGGGGGTGTTTGGCGATTCGGTCACCACCGACCACATCTCGCCTGCCGGTTCCATCAAGGAAAGCTCGCCCGCGGGCAAGTGGCTGAAAGAACACGGCGTCATGAAGGCCGACTTCAACAGCTACGGCTCGCGCCGCGGCAACCACGAAATCATGATGCGCGGCACGTTCGCCAACGTGCGGATCAAGAACCTCATGATCCCGGCGCTGCCCGACGGCAGCCGCTTCGAAGGCGGCGAAACGCTGTTCCAGCCCACCGGCGAACAGATGTCGATCTATGACGCCGCCATGAAGTACGTCGCAGCCGGCACACCCACCGTGGTGTTCGGCGGCGAAGAGTACGGCACCGGCTCGTCGCGCGACTGGGCCGCCAAGGGCACCCAGCTGCTGGGCGTCAAGGCGGTCATCACCCGCAGCTTCGAACGCATCCACCGCAGCAACCTGGTGGGCATGGGCGTGCTGCCCCTGCAGTTCAAGGGCAACGACAGCGTGCAATCGCTGGGCATCACGGGTGAAGAAACGTACGACATCTCCGGCCTGGAAAACGGCATCAAGCCGATGCAGGACGTGACGCTGACGATCACGCGCAAGGACGGTTCCAAGCAGGACGTGACCGTGCTGCTGCGCATCGATACGCCGATCGAGGTGGATTACTACCAGCACGGCGGCATCCTGCCGTTCGTGTTGCGCCAGCTGCTGGCGGCCTGACCGACAGCGGGTTCGCGTCAACAAACACGCCCCGGGACCTTGCGGTTCCGGGGCGTTTTTCATTGGCCCTGCGTCATGATTCGGCAGGTGTCTGACCCCTGGTCATCTTTAATCGAACTGATAGGCGTCCATCGCCAGCGCCCCGTACGACACCTCGTCGTTCAGGCGCTTTGCCTTTTCTCCGCCCGCGCCCAGCGCCACGTACAGCGGCATCAGGTGGTCGTCGTGCGGGTGCGCCTGCATCGCGCCGGGCGCCTGCGCCTGCCAGTCCAGCAGCGCGGGCACGTCGTGGCGCGCCAGCTTGTCTGCGTACCACGCTTGAAATCCCGGCACGTAGTCCGCCGCGGGCGCGTTCTGCGGCATGCGGACGTGGCGCAGGTTGTGCGTCAGCGACCCTGAGCCAATGATCAGGATGTCTTCGTCGCGCAGGCGCGTCAGCGCGCGGCCCAGTTCCATCTGGCCGGCCGCGTCGCGGCCCATGTCCAGCGACAGTTGCACGACGGGCACGTCCACATCGGGATACAGGTAGCGCAGCGGCACCCAGGCGCCGTGGTCCAGCGGACGCCGCGGATCGCGGTCGGCGGTGATGCCCGATTCCGCCAGCAGCGCCTGCACGCGCGCGGCCAGTTCAGGCGATCCGGGCGCGGCGTATTGCAGCGCATAGAGCTCGGCCGGGAATCCGCCAAAATCGTGCCAGGCAACCTGCTGGTCACGGGTCGACAGCGCCAGGCCTTCGCCCATCCAGTGCGGCGAAACCACCAGAATGCCGCGCGGCTTGCGGCCCTGCGCGGCGCTCCAATCGGCCAGCGCGGGGCCGGTCCGGCCGGGCTCGACGGCCAGCATGGGAGAACCGTGGGAAACGAAAAGCGTAGGCCAACGCATGGCGATGCCTCCAGAAGCAATTAACGATGCTCACATTGTCAGCCGATTCAAATGCGCAATAAATCCCCTTCGTGGGGATTGTCTGTTGCCCGATCAGCATCAATCCGTCATCTTGCAGATACTGCCGGCCGCCCCGGCGACGGCGGCCGGCGCAGGGCGAACCTCGCGCCCCCGCCGCGAGTGGCGGGCGTTAAACTACGTCGTTACACACTGAATGGACGTCCCCCGAAGTTATGGCCCGATCCCGCAGCCAATCCGCTCCCCGCATGACCCGTGACGCCACCCGGCTGGTCGCGCTTGCCCAGTCGCTGAATCGCTCGGGCAGCCGCGTCGAAGACGTCTTTTGGGAGACCCAGCTTGGCGAAGCGATCCCGAAGCTGCTCAAGGCCGGTCAGGATGCGCCGCTTGAAGCGGCGCTGGACCACCTTGCCCAAAGCGACGTAGGCGCCTACGAGGTCCTGATCGAACAGGCCGAAACCCTGTCCGAATCGATGAAGATCGAGAAAAACGGCGTCCGGTACGACGTACTGCTGATCGTCGCGCCCATCGTCGCGTGGACCCGCTATGCCATTCCGACCGGCCCGATTTCCGCCAACGCGCAGCAGGCCCTGCTGGCGCAGTTGCATGGGCACGTCCTTTCCAGCAACGCGCGCACCGCGCTGATGCCCATGCTGGTCAGCGTGGACCAGATGCCGCGCACGTTCTCCGAGACCTGGCAGTGGCTGCAACGCCTGGGCGCACAAGCACTGGGCGCCGAAACCACCAAGCCGGCGCTTAATACCGACACCGAAACGGCCAACATGCTGGCCGACACGCGCTACATCGTCGGCACGGTGGCCGTCCCCGAGGGCGAGCCGATCTTCCGCTGGCAGGAACACGTGGGCGATGCCGACGCCAGCCGCGATGCGTGCCTGGCGCAATGGGCGGCGCAAGCGCAGCCCACCCTGGCCGCGCTGCTGCCCGGCTGCGGTTTTGAAGCCCTGCTACCCGATGCCTACTACGTCAGCAACCGCGAAGCCGATCGTCAGGTTCGTCCGCTGTCGCTGCGCGCGGCGGTCAGCTGGCTGGAAGGCGCCGTCAACCTCGAAGCCGCGCAATTGCGTGCGGTCGTGGCCGGCTGCGGCGAAGGCCGCATCGACGAATACCGCATCGGCTTTACCGCGCGCAACAGCAACGACGTGTACTACGGCTGCGTCTGGCCGCTGTACGGCCGCGAGGAAGACCTGGTCATGGACGAAGGCCAGCCGGACGTGGTCGACGAGATCGCGGCGCTGCTGAAGGAATACGGCGTGACCGACGTGCGCCGCATCCCCGGCGTGCTCCCGCCCGAATACTGCGAGGACTGCGGCGCGCCCTACTTCCCCAATCCCCTGGGCGAACTGGTGCACGCCGAGCTGCCCGAGGACGCCGAGGCCGCGCCCGCCCAGTTCCACTAGGCCTGCCATGCAAGCGGACATCTTCTGCCGGGTCGTCGACAACTACGGCGACATCGGCGTGTGCTGGCGCCTGGCGCGCCAGCTTGCGCGCGATTTCCACTGGGATGTCCGCCTGTGGGTCGATGACCTGGCCAGTTTCGCGCACATCCAGCCCGGCATCGTGCCAGGCGCCGCGCGCCAGCAACTGGCAGGCGTCGATATCGTGCATTGGCCGGAAACGCCCGACGCCGCGCTGCAGGCGCGCGACGTCGTGATCGAAGCGTTCGCGTGCGACCCGCCCGAGGCATTCATTGCGTCCATGCGCCGCACCCATCCCGTCTGGATCAACCTGGAATACCTGAGCGCCGAGGCCTGGGTCGAAAGCTGCCACGGCCTGCCGTCGCAGCGGCCGGACGGTCTGGTGAAGCACTTTTTCTTCCCCGGCTTCACACCGGCCACCGGCGGCCTGCTGCGCGAGCCGGCCCTGGCCGCGGAACGCGAAGCGCTGCAAGGGTCGGCCGGCTTGCAGGAGGCCTTCCTGCGATCGGCCGGGGTGCCGGACGATGCGCTGGCCCTGCGGCGCGATGGCGCCCGTACCGTGTCCCTGTTTTGCTACCCGTCCGCACCGGCGGGTGAACTGGCGCAGGCGCTGGCGGCCGAGGCGCGCTCCACCCTGCTGCTGGTTCCGCAAGGCGTCGCGCCGGCGCTGGAAGCCGCCTGCCAGACGGCAGGATCGCCACGCGTCGTCCGCCTGCCCTTTCTTGCCCAGCCCGATTACGACCGCCTGCTGTGGTGCGCCGACCTCAATTTCGTGCGCGGCGAAGATTCCTTCGTGCGCGCCGCGTGGGCCGCGCGCCCGCTGATCTGGCAGATCTATCCGCAGGACGAAAACGTCCATCTGGAAAAACTGGAGGCCTGGCTGGCGCGCTATCCGGCCCCCGAATCCGCCCACGCGCTGATCCGCGCCTGGAACCAGTCCGAACCGGGCAGCACGGCCCCGGCCATCACGGCCGCGCTGGCGCCCGACGCCTGGCAGGCATGGGTGGACGCGGCGCACGCCTGGAACGCCAGCCAGTCCGCGCTACCCGGTCTGGCGGAAAATCTGGCCGCATTCTGCGCAGAGTTGGCCAAGAAACGCTAGAATAGAGAGTTTTCTGAGTCGCCCTGAATGTGTCGGGCCTCAACTATGACGCCTCCCGGGGTGTGCAAAAGCCTGATGCGGCTTATGCAAGCACGGCGAGTGCACCCATCACCCCCGGAGTTTTATCGATGAAAACCGCTCAGGAATTGCGAGTCGGCAACGTGGTCATGGTCGGCAAGGATCCCCTCGTGGTCCAGAAGGCCGAATACAACAAGTCGGGCCGTAACGCCGCCGTCGTCAAGCTGAAGTTCAAGAACCTGCTGACCGCCTCGGCCAGCGAATCGGTCTACAAGGCCGACGAAAAGTTCGAAGTCGTTCAACTGGATCGCAAGGAATGCACGTATTCCTACTTCGGCGACCCGATGTACGTCTTCATGGACGAAGAGTACAACCAGTACGAAATCGAAGCCGAAAGCATGGGCGACGCCCTGAACTACCTGGAAGAAGCGATGCCCGTGGAAGTGGTCTTCTACGACGGCCGCGCCATCTCGGTTGAACTGCCCACCACGCTCGTGCGCGAAATCACCTACACCGAACCCGCCGTCCGTGGCGATACGTCGGGCAAGGTGACCAAGCCGGCCAAGATCAACACCGGCTACGAACTGAACGTGCCGCTGTTCTGCGCCATCGGCGACAAGATCGAAATCGACACCCGCACGAACGAATACCGCAGCCGCGTCAACAACTGATCCGGCCCAGCGTCAAAAAAGCCAGACCTCGCGGTCTGGCTTTTTTTATTACTGCAGCCGTTCGTCGTCCAGGAAGTCGGGCACGGCCATGACTTCAATGCCGTCTTCGGCGAGGGCTTCGCGCTCTTCCACAGTGGCGGTGCCGCGGATCGGGCGGTCGTCGGCATCGCCTTCGTGGATGCGGCGCGCTTCTTCGGCAAACCGCGGGCCGACGTTTTCAGTGCTGCGCACCAGCGCCCGGACCTGGCGCATGACGGCGGCCTGCAGGGCGGCCATCTTTTCGGCGTCGGACGCGCCGGGCGGCACCAGGGGCTGAGCGGCAGGCGCATGCAGGTGCGCGACGTTCAGGCGGGGCGCGGACAGGCGCTTGGTGATGGTGGCCGACCCGCAGACCGGACACGTGACGAGGCCACGCGCCTGCTGCGCATCGTAGTCTTCGTGCGACCCGAACCAGCCTTCAAAAATGTGGCTGTGGTCGCACTCGAGGTCAAAAACTTTCAGTGCCATGGCGGGTATATGGAGTTCCGCACGCAGAATACAAGATTTGATTGGCCGGCGCTGCAAGACGTCCCCACTTCTGTCGGGACGCCTCGATAACCGGATCAGGCCGCTTCGGGCGGCCCGAAGTGCAAGCGCGGCACCGCGGCCAGCAGGCGGCGGGTGACTTCCTGGCGGGGCGCCAGCAACACCGACTCGGCCTGTCCCAGTTCGACGATGCGGCCCTTGTCCATGACCGCGATACGATCCGCCAGGTATTCGACCACCCCGAAATTGTGGGTGATGAACAGATAGGCGATGCCCAGTTCGGCCTGCAGTTCGCGCAGCAGGTCCAGGATCTGTGCCTGCACCGACACGTCCAGCGCCGATGTGGGCTCGTCGCAGATCAGCACCTTGGGTTCGACCGCCAGCGCGCGGGCGATCGCGATGCGCTGGCGCTGTCCGCCCGAGAACTCGTGCGGATAACGCGTCAGCGTGTTGGCCGGCAACCCGACCCGCTCGATGAGCTGCGCGGCGTGCTTCTCGCGGTCCGGCCGGCTCATGCCGCGCTTGAGCGACGCCAGCCCCTCGTCCAGGATCTCGCCGATGCGCATGCGCGGGTCCAGCGACGCATACGGGTCCTGGAACACGATCTGGATGTCCTGGCGCAGGCGCTGCAACTGGCGCCGGTCGGCGGTCAGCAGGTCCTGGCCTTGCAGCATGGCGCGGCCCGACACGCGCGCGCCGTCGATCAGCCGCAGCAGCGCCTTGCCGGTGGTGGTCTTGCCGCAGCCGGACTCGCCCAGCAGGGCCAGGGTTTCGCCCGCGCGCAAGGTGAAGGTCACGCCGTCCACGGCCTTGACCCACGACACGATGCGGCGCAGCGGCCCCTTGCGCACCGGGTAATGAACTTTCAGGTCCTGCACGTCCAGCACCACGCCGCCCGCCTTGGCCGGTTCGCCCCGCGCGCGCTCCTGCGCGGCCGCGGCGCGACCGTGTTCGGTCAGCGGCACGCCGCGCTTGTCGAACGTGGGGATGGCTTCGAAGAGCTGCTTGGCGTAGGGATGACGCGGCGCGCGGAAGAATTCCTCGGCGCTGGCGCTCTCGACGATCTCGCCGCCGCGCATCAAGGCGACGTGGTGCGCCACGTTCTTGACCACGGCCAGGTCATGCGTGATCAGCAGCACGGCCATGCCCATTTCCTGCTGGATGGTGGCCAGCAGGTCCAGCACCTGCGCCTGCACCGTCACGTCCAGCGCAGTGGTGGGCTCGTCCGCGATCAGCAGCAGCGGCTCGGCCGCCAGCGCGATGGCGATCATGACGCGCTGCTTCTGGCCGCCGGAAAACTGGAAGGGATAGTCGTCGATGCGGCGCTCGGGCTCGGGGATGCCGACCCGGCGCAGCCAGTCGATGGCCCGCGCGCGCGCAGCCGCCCCGCGCAGGGGCGTGTGCGCGGTCAGCGTCTCGATGATCTGGTCGCCCACCCGCATGACCGGATTCAGGCTGGTGGACGGTTCCTGGAAGATGATGCCGATACGTCCGCCGCGCACGCCGCGCATGGCGCTCTCGGGCAGGCGGTTGAGGTCTTCGCCGTCCAGGTCGATCTGCCCGCCCACAATGCGGCCGGCATCCGGCAGCAGCCGCAACAGCGCCAGCGCGGTCATGCTCTTGCCGCAACCCGATTCGCCCACCAGCGCGAAGGTCTCGCGTTGGGAGATGGCCAGCGCCAGGCGCTTGACCGCGTGGGTGATGCCGGTTTCGCCCGCGACGTCGACATCCAGGCCCTGCACGGTCAGCAAAGGGGTGCCGTCGCTCATGGCGCCTCCCCGGTCTTGGAGGCGCGGCCGTCGGCCGCCAGCATGGCTTCCGGCCGGCGGCCCATAAAGCCCAGGCGCGCGAGGCGGCTGGGCTTGTAGCGGCGTGTGCGCGGATCGAAGGCGTCGCGCACCGCGTCCGCAAACAGGTTGGCGGCCAGCACCAGCGCCAGCATGAAGATGAAAGCGGTCATCAGGTTCCACCAGATCATGGGATCGCGCGACATTTCCAGCCGCGCGCCGTCGATCATCGAGCCGAAGGAATTCATGCTGGGATCCACGCCGATGCCCAGGTAGGACAGCACGGCTTCATACAGAACGAGCCCCGAGAATTCCAGCACCACGGTGATCAGGACCAGATGCGCGACGTTGGGCAGCAGGTGGCGCGTCATGATGCGCCAATGCGAAACACCGAACGCGCGCGCGGCCTGCACGTATTCCAGCTCGCGCAGCTTGAGGGTCTCGGCGCGCAGCAGGCGGCACAGCCCCGCCCAGCCAGTCAGTCCGAGAATCATGCACAAGAGGAACAGCCGCAGGTCGGCGCGCGCGGCGGACGTGTCGAAGAGGTCGGAATGGTTGTCGATGTAGACCTGCATCATCAGCGCGCAGGCGGCCACCAGCAGCACGCCGGGAATCGACGTGATGGTGGTGTAGAGGTATTGGATGGCGTCGTCGACCTTGCCCTTGAAATACCCGGCCGCGATGCCGAAGACGATGGCGGGCGGCAGCATCGCCAGCGTGGTGAGGCTGCCGATGACGAGCGCCGTGCGGATGCTTTTCAGCGCCTGCCACAGCACGTCGTTGCCGATGCGGTCGGTGCCCAGCGCGTGGTAGCCGCTGGACAGGCCGGCCAACGCGCCCACGGCCAGGCACAGCAGCGCAAAGGTGATCGTCATGGCGCGCCACGGAATGTCGGCCCGGCCGGCCAGCAGTTCCTCGGCGGCGTGGGACGCCGACCCGGTGGCGCGCGCCAGGCACGCGAACAGCAGCACCGCGCCCGCCAGCGCCACGCCCAGCCCGGCCGCCAGGCCCCAACCCAGCCGCATGGCGATGTCGCCCGCGCGCTCCTTCTCCGGATCGGTCAGGTGCAGCGCGGCGCCGCGCAACCGCGGGAAGTCGCGCACCGGCTTGTCATCGACCAGCATGGTCTCTTTGGTGAACTGATGGGCGGCCAGCGGCTCGGAATAGGTTTTTTCGGGGCGGGTCAGCACGGTGCCGGCCAACAGGCCGTCCAGCGCCGACCGCACCGCCGGCGCATACACCGGCGGGGCATCGGCGGCCGCGCCCGGCGCGGGCGGCAGCAGCGGACGGTAGTGCACGGAATCCAGCAGGCCGATCACCGAAAACGCGACCAGGATGACGGCCGAGCACATGGCGGGGGTATCGCGCGCCACGCGTGCCCAGGTGGCGCGCAGGTTGGGACTGCGGCGCACATGCCACACATAGGCCAGCGCGCCGGCCACCATCAGCCACAGCGCGATATCGGTCCAGAGAAAGACGAACTTGGGCATGGCGGCTACTCGAAACGCACGCGGGGATCGGCCAGCGTGTAGGAAATGTCGGCCAGGATCAGCCCCACGATGTACAGGGCCGCGCCCAGGAACACCATGGCGCGCACGATCGAGAAATCCTGCGCATTGATGGCGTCGATGGTGTAGCTGCCCAGGCCGGGAATGCCGAAGAACGACTCGGCGATCAGGCTGCCCATGAACAGCAGCGGCAGCGCGGCCACGGTACTGGTCAGGATGGGCAGCATCGCGTTGCGCAGCACATGGCGGAACAGCACGACGCGTTCGGCCAGCCCCTTGGAACGCGCGGTGCGCACGTAATCCTTGCCGATTTCTTCAAGAAACAGCGTGCGGTAAAAGCGCGCCTCGGGTCCCAACCGAGACACGATTGCCACCAGCACCGGTAGCGCAAGGAACTTGATCACGTCCAGGCCGCCCGAATAGCCCGAGAACGGCACCAGCCGCAAGAGCTTGGCGAACAGCCATTGGCCCGCAATGATGTAGAACAGGCTGGATATCGACAGCAGCATCACGCACAGCACGACGCCCCAGAAATCCAGGCGCGTCGCCCGGAAGTACACCAGCGTCAACGAAAACACGATGCTGGCGAACAGGCCCAGAAAGAAGGTGGGCACCGCCAGCGCCAGGCTGGGCCCCATGCGCGTCTTGATCTCGCGGCCGATGTCGCGGCCGCCGTCGGAGGCGCCAAAGTCCATGACCAGCAGCGGCACCGAGCGGCGGTAGAACACCGTGTCCGTCAACTGCGCCGTGCCCTGGGCCTGGGCGTTGAAGAAAAGCGGCTTGTCGTAGCCGCGCTCGGCCTTCCATTTTTCGACGGCGTCCTGGCTGACGCGCTGTCCGCCGATGGCCAGCCGCGCCATGTCGTCCGGCGTGTTCACGGCGAAGAACAGGATGAAGGTGAAGAGATTGACGCCGATCAGAATCAGCACGCCATACAGCAGCCGGCGGATCACATAGCCGATCATGATTGATGCTCCTTGCGTTCGGGCGGCACGAATGCCGTCTGGCGTTCACGCCGCTTGAGCGCCACGTACGAAGGCCAGATCGCCAGCGCCAGCAGCAGAATGAAAACGCCGATGGGCCACCAGATGGGCGAATTCCATTCGTCGATCTTCTGCTGGCGCAAGGCCGGATCGATCTTCATGTACTGCAGCGTGTTGCGCACCATCTGCGTGGGCTTGGCGTTGCCGACCCACTGCTGGTAGGCCCCGCCCGACATCGGGAAGTAGCCGAACATCCACGGCGCATCGCGCTGGACGACGGCGATCATCTGGGCGATCAGTTCGGCCTTTTCGGGGCCGTCGTCCAGGAATTTCATTTGCTCGAACAGTTTGTCGAATTCGGGGCTGGCGTAGTTGGCCGCGTTTTCGCCGCCGCCCTTGGCCTTGGCGTTCGGGCCGTAGAGCAGGAAGAGGAAGTTTTCGGCGTCGGGGTAGTCGGCGTTCCAGCCCCACAGGAAGATCTGCGCGGCGCCGCGAAGCATCTTGTCCTGGAAGCGGTTGTAGTCGGTGGCGCGCACGTCGAGCTGCACGCCGATCTTGGCCAATTGGCGCCGCATCCAGTCGAACTGCGGGTTGGACCCGCCTCCGCTCATCGAGTCGAAATACAGCACCAGCGGCGCGCCCGTCTGCGCGTTGCGGCCATCGGGGTAGCCGGCCTCGGCCAGCAGCCGCTTGGCCACGTCGATGGACTTGCGCACGGGCTTGCCATCGACCAGGTCATACACCACCGGATTGATGCCTTCGGGCGGGTCGCGATAGCCCAGCACGCCGGGCGGCACCGGGCCGTATGCGACGGACGCCTGGCTGTTCTCGAACACGGCCACGTATTCTTCCCAGTCGAAGGCAATGCTGATCGCCTGGCGCAGCTTGCGGTTGCGCTCCTGTTGTTCGGGCGTGTCGCCCTTGCCCACCACCGGATCCAGCCAGTTAAACCCCATGTACCAGTTGGCGGTCTCGACCGTGGTGGGCAGCTTGATGCCGTGTTCCTGGTATTTGCGCGCCTTGTCCTGGCTGTCGCCGGCCGCCACCAGCATCGCCACGCCGTATTCGCCGCGCTCGATCTGCGGCACGTCGTAATAGCCCTGCATGAACTTGCCGGTCAGCGGAATGGCTTCTTTTTCGACGCTGAACTCGGCGCGGTCGATGAAGGGCGTGGGCTTGCCGCAGTCGGCCAGCAGGCCTGCGGCCTTGTCGCCGGGTTCGCCTTCGCAGGGATAGGGCTCGCCGTGGTAATTGGGGTTGCGGCCCAGCACGTGGCGGCGGTTCTGAAGCGACTCGACCAGCATGTACGGGCCGGTGCCGACCGGCCAGGTGTTCAGCGACAGGTCGTGCGCGGCCATGCCGGGCTGGCTGTAGAAACGGTCCGCCTCCCAGGGAATGGGCGCGGTGAAGGTCATGGCCAGCCAGTACTTGAACTGCGGATACTTGCCGTCGACGCGGATGCGCAGCGTGTGGTCATCCAGCGCCTCGACGCCCGTAAAGCCGTCGTCCTCGCGCAGATCCAGCCAGGGCAGCGTGCCGCTGCCGCCCGGCACGTCGCGCCGCAGATCCTGGTCGCGCTGGCGCAGCCGGTCGCCGTAGTCCTTCAGGCCCTGCACGTGCTCGGCCATGAGCGAATAGATGGGCGACACGACCCGCGGGCTGGCCAGGCGCCGGAAGGCATAGGCGTAGTCGTGGGCCGTGAGCTCGCGGGTGCCCGTCAGGGGGAAATCGGGGATGTAGAACTTGTCGTCCAGTTCGCCCGGGGCGAGCGGATAGTAGGCGTAGCTGCCGTCCTGCTTGCGGGCAAAGGCCGGGTGCGGCGCAAAGCGTATGCCGGGACGGATCTTGATGTCGTAGACGCTTTGCGCGATCTGCTCGCCGGGCGCGTCCTCGGGCAGCGGGTTGCCCGCCTTGTCCAGGTAGACCGGCGGATCGATCGACGCCGCCGCGCGCGGCACCAGCTCGTAGGGCCGCTTCAGGTAGTGATACCCGTAAAGCGGCTCATAGATGTTGTAGGTGTAGGGCGTCTCGTCGCCGGAATAGGAGCTGGCCGGGTCCAGGTATTTGGGCGAGCGTTTGACGAAAGCGGAATACAGCGTGTTCTGGCTTTCGGCGCCGGATGGATAGGGGCTGTTGATGGGGCTTTCCTGCGAGCAGCCCGCCAACGCCAGCGACAGCAGCATGGCCGACGCCCAGAGCCGCTTCAGTACACCCATGGAAACCTTCCCGTCGTTTCGTAGCGACAGAGGATAGCAAATGGGGGGCCGGGGAAGTACCCCGGCATCCCCCTAGGGACGAAATGCGGGGGTGGCGGCCTTCAGCCGCACTGGCGCTGGCGCCAGCAGTCGTAGCGCCACTTCCAGGGCTGCACGGGGTCCGGACGCGCCCACAGCCCGCGGCCAGCCGCCTTGGCCTGGCGCTGCAGGTCCGGCATGGCCTTGTCGCGCAGGTAATCGCCCTTGCGGGCCGTGTAGGCCCAGGCGTAGCCGGCTTCGACCTGCACGCGGTTGGCCGAGCGGCCGTCGGCCAGGATCAGCGCGCAGACATCGCGGCCATACTGGTCCTGCTCGTAGCACTGCGCCGTGAGCGTCTTGCCGGCCACCAGATCTGCCAGGTGCTTGCGCGACGCCT
The DNA here is from genome assembly GCF_001428165.1 of Achromobacter sp. Root170. Classification (NCBI taxonomy): domain Bacteria; kingdom Pseudomonadati; phylum Pseudomonadota; class Betaproteobacteria; order Burkholderiales; family Alcaligenaceae; genus Achromobacter; species Achromobacter sp. Root170. Next base: position 474,870 of record NZ_LMHN01000015.1, on the reverse strand, counting down.
CGGCGTCGGGCTGGCCGGGCTGGTCCGTGCCGTGGCCCTCCTCCGGCGCGTCGATGCTGTCCATCCGGATACGCCGCTGGCCGTCAGGCGCCCGCAACGTCACGGTATCGCCGTCCGCCACGTTCACGATCGTGCCGGTCAGGGTGAAGCTCCCCGGCGGCACACCACCCGCAGGCGCCACGGCCGACGGTTTGCCTGCGGCCGGCGCCGAGGGCTTGCCGCTTGCCGTCGGCCCCGGGCGCTGCGGCGCCGAATCCTGCGGTTCAAGCCAGTTCACGATGGCACCCGCCACCGCCAGAACCAGGGCAACGACAAGGGCGGTCAGCTTGCTGCCGCCACGAAAGGGAGATTTGCGGCGCATCACAACCAGCCGGATTTGCGGAACCGCCAGTAGAGCACCGAGCAGATGGACGCGATGACGCCCAGAGTGATCGGATACCCCCACGGAGACTTCAGTTCGGGCATGAATTCGAAATTCATGCCGTAGATGCCGGCGATGGCGGTGGGGACGGCCAGGATGGCGGCCCAGGAGGCCAGTTTGCGCGTGGTGTCGTTCTGCGCCGCCTGCCCGATCATCAGGCTGGCTTCGAAGGCGAACGCCAGCGACTCGCGCAGTGAATTGAATAGTTCATCCACGCGCAGCACACGGTCGGCCACTTCGCCGAAGTAGGGCCGCGCGTGCTCGTCGACGGCGGACATTTCGACCCGCGCCAGCCGGCGGCAGATCTCGGCCAGCGGCGAGACCACCGTATGGATGCGCAGCAGGTCGCGGCGCTGACGGTACAGCCTGCGGATATCCGAGTCCTTGGCGCCGCGGATCAGGAGCTTTTGCTCCGCGCCCTCGACGACGCTCTCGATCTTGACGGCCGCCGAGACATAACGGTCCACCAGCCAATCCAGCAGTTCGGACGCCACATAATCGCTGCCGCGCTTGAGCAGGTCGGGCGAGGCCTCCAGGCGCTCGCGCAGCGGGCTGTGGGCCGCCGTGGCGCCGCGCCGCACCGTGACCAGAAAGCCGTCGCCGATGAGGAACTGCGTCTCGCCGAAGATGGGGCGTTCAGCCTCGACCTCGACCGTGATGGCGACGATCAGGATCATGTTGCCGTAGTCGATGATCTTGGGACGCCGGTGGGTTTCCAGCATCTCTTCCTGGTTCTTGTCGCAGGCGCCCAGTTCGCGCGACACCTTGGCAAGCGTTTCGGGGCTGGGATTGCGCAGGCCGATCCACAACATGCTCTGGCCCTGGCGCTGGGCGACGTACTGGCCGGCTTCTGCAAGGGGGACCTCGCGGTCCCGCCGTCCGTTCACGTAGGCGATCGATGCCACGACCTCGCCCTTGGGCGCGTCGGCGGCTTGTGCTTCAGTAGACATAGACTTCCTCGGACAAATCGATCCCTGCCGCGCAGCGTGTGGTTATCGGCCGATGATAGCCCAGCCCGCTGACGGGCCGCTGGCTCAGAAAAGGCTGCGCACCCGCTTGGCCACGTCGATGCGCGGGGCCTGCGGCTCGCGCGGCTCGGCCCGTCCGGGCGGCAGGTCGGGCAGCTTGGGAAGATGGTCAAAGAGCGGCAGCATCGCGTTGGTGATGAACCGCGTGCGCGATCCATAAACGTGGCGGTCGCCCATGCCTGTCTGCTGATGCACATAAAAGCGCTGCGGCACGACGAGCTGAAGCCGTTCCTTGGCCCGCGTCATGGCCACGTAAAGCAGCCGGCGCTCTTCCTCGATTTCTTCGGCGGTGCCCGTGCTCATGTCCGACGGAATGCAGCCATCCACGACGTTCAGCACATACACCGCCTTCCATTCCTGGCCCTTGGCCGAATGGATGGTGGACAGGATCATGTAGTCCTCGTCGCGCAGCGGCGCGCCGGATTCGTCACTGGTGGCGTCGGGCGGGTCCAGCGTCAGCTCGGTCAGGAAGCGCTCGCGCGACGGGTAGCCCGACGCGATGCGCACCAGCTGGTCCAGATCGGTCTTGCGCACGCGCGCATCGTCATACAGGCGCTCGAGCTGGCCGTTGTACCAGCGCAGCGCCAGGTCCACGTCAGCGGGCCACTTCAGGGCGGGGTCGCACAAAGCGGCGTAGGTGTCGGCAAAAGCGCCCCACTCTTCCTGGGCCGCCGCGCCCGGCTTGAATTCGCGCAGCGTGCGCAGTGGCTCGGCCGAGGCGGACATGGCGTCCATCAGCTTGCCCGCCGTCGCCGGCCCGATGCCCGGCATCAGCTGCGCAACCCGGAAACCCGCCATGCGTCCGCGCGGATTCTCGGCCCAGCGCAGGATCGACAGCAGATCCTTGACGTGCGCCGCTTCCAGAAAGCGCAGCCCGCCAAATTTGACGAATGGGATGTTGCGGCGGGTCAGTTCCAGTTCCAGCGCGGCGCTGTGGCTGGCCGTGCGAAACAGCGCCGCCTGCGACTTGAGCGTCGCGCCCCCCTCGCGCTGCGCAAGCACCTGGTCGGCCACCCAGCGCGCCTGGCCGGCCTCGTCGCTCACCGTCACCAGTTCGGGCATCTGCGAGGACTTGCGATCGGTCCACAGGTCCTTGGCATAGCGTTCGGTCGCCTGCGCGATCACCGCGTTCGAGGCGTTCAGGATGGGTTGCGAGGACCGGTAGTTGCGGTCCAGCGTGATGACGCGCGCCGGCGCGGGAAAGAGATTGGGAAAGTCCAGGATGTTGCGCACCGTGGCCGCGCGGAACGAATAGATGGACTGTGCGTCGTCGCCCACCACCGTCAAGCCCCGGCCGTCCGGTTTCATGGCCAAAAGAATGGCCGATTGCAGCCGGTTCGTGTCCTGGTATTCGTCAACCAGCACGTGGTCGAAGCGCGCGCCCACGTCGGCCGCGATTTCCTCGTCCGACATCATCTCGGACCAGTACAGCAGCAGATCGTCATAGTCCAGCACCTGCTGATCCTGTTTGGCCGCGACGTACGCGCGGAACAGGTTCTTGAGCTCGTCCTCCCATTGGGCGCACCACGGAAACGAGGTCTTGAGCACGTCGCCCACGGGCGTCTGGCTGTTGACCACGCGCGAATAGATCGCCAGGCACGTCCCTTTGAGCGGAAAGCGCGATTTGGTGGAGGACAGGCCAAGTTCATGGCGCACCATGCCCATCAGGTCCTCGGCATCGCCGCGGTCGTGGATGGTGAAGGCCTCGGACAGACCGATGCGCTGGGCGCAGTCGCGCAAGAGCCGCGCGCCGATCGCATGGAAGGTGCCCGCCCACGGCAGCGACGGCGCCTGCTGCGACGCGCGCAGGTTCATCACCCGCTGCAGCACCGATCCCACGCGCCGCTCCATTTCCAGCGCCGCGCGGCGCGAAAACGTCAGCAGCAGCATGCGCTGCGGGTCCGCCCCGTTCAGGATCAGGTGGGCCACGCGATGCGCAAGCGTGTTGGTCTTGCCCGACCCCGCCCCCGCGATGACCAGCAGCGGGCCATCGGTGCCGGGCGCGCCTGCCACGCCGAATTCGGCCGCTTCGCGTTGGGCGGGATTCAGGTCGGCCAACGGATCGGGCCGCTCGGCAGCTCGCGCGGCGGCGTTGTCGTTGTCGGGAGTATGCGAAAGAGGATCTTGGTCTGGCATGTCGCGGAGCCGCAGCGCTGCGGCCGCAAAAAAGGAAGGAGCCAAGGCTGGCTCCGGATGAACACTGTATATTTATACAGAATTTTTGCGAATCCGTCTGAACCGCCCTGGCGCCATGCCCGATTTCCCCCGCATCCTGACCGGCACCGCCTCCTGGACCGACCCTACCCTGCTGGCCTGCGGCCGCTTTTATCCGCCCGACGCCCGCAGCGCCGAATCCCGGCTGCGCTTTTACGCGTCGCGCTTTTCGCTGGCCGAGGTCGACTCCAGCTTCTACGCGATGCCCACCCCCGAAAACGCACACCGGTGGGCCACGCGTACGCCGGACGACTTCGTCTTCAACATCAAGGCCTTCCGGCTGTTCACCGGCCACCAGACGCCGCTCTCGGCCCTGCCCGGCGACATCCAGCGCGAATTGGCCGACTGGCCGGATCCGGTCATCTACCACGACCGAATGCCCGCCGACCTGCGCGACGAACTCTGGCGGCGCTACCAGCTTGCCATCGAGCCCTTGCGGATGCCGGGCAAGCTGGGTGCGGTGCATTTCCAGTTTCCGCCCTGGATACGGCGGGACGCCCGGGGCATGGCGCGCGTGGCCGACTGCGCGCGGCGCATGGAGGAACACCTGGTGTCCGTGGAATTCCGCCACCGCAGCTGGTTCGAGACCGCTGGCGCGACGGCAAGCACACTGGCCTTCGAGCGCGATCTGGGCGTGGTGCACACCGTCGTGGACGCGCCGCAAGGCTTCGACAACACCGTGCCGGCGGTCTGGGAAAGCACCCATCCGGACCTGACGCTGCTGCGTCTGCACGGGCGCAACGCGGCCACCTGGAACGCCTCGGGGGCCGCTTCGTCGGGAAGGTTCCAGTACGAGTACTCGGAAGCGGAACTGGCCGAACTGGTCGCCCGCTTCACCCGGCTGGCCTCGCAATCGGGACAGGCCCACGCGGTGTTCAACACCAACTTCGAAGACCAGGGCATGAACAACGCCGCCGCCTTTGCCTCGGCGCTGACGCTGCCGGGCGTGTGAACGGGTATCAGGCGCCCGCCTTGGCGGCAGGCCGCGCCACGGGCCGTGCCACTTCGGCCAGACTCTCCAGCAGCACCTCGAACTTGCGCGCGATGTCGTGCTCCGGCACGCAGGCGTACCCCAGCAGCAGCCCCGGCCGGCGTCCCTCGTCGTTGACGTAATAACGCGAGAGCGCCCGCGTCAGCACGCCCTTGCTGCGGGCCACCTCGACCACGCGCAGGTCGTCCATGTCGGGCGGCAGGGTCAGCACCAGATGCAGGCCGGCCATGCTGGCGTCGCGATGCAGCCAGTCCGGTCCCAGCCGCCGCTCGATCAGGTTGACGAGCATGGCGCGGCGGCGGCCGTACAGCATGCGCATGCGGCGGATGTGCGCCGCGTAATGGCCTTCGGAAATGAACGTCGCCAGCGCCGCGTGCGTCATAAGGTGACCCTCGCGGTACAGCTCGGCGTGCGCGGCCTGGAACGCCGCGGTCAGCGACTTGGGCAGCACCAGATAGCCCACGCGCAAGCCGGGGTACAGCGTCTTGCTGAACGTGCCCATGTAGATCACCGGCGCGTCGGACTCCAGGCCCAGCAGCGACGCGATCGGCCTGCCCGAGAAGCGGAATTCGCTGTCGTAGTCGTCCTCGATGATCCAGCTGCCGCACTGCCGCGCCACCGCCAGCAGTTGCCGCCGGCGGGCCAGCGACATGACCGGCCCCAGCGGATACTGGTGCGAAGGCGTGACGAAGATGAACCGCGGCGGCGTGCCCACGGTGTCCGGCAGCCGCATGCCTTCTTCGTCCACGGGCAGGTGCACCGTGCGCAAGCCGTTGGCCTGCAGAATGGTGCGCGCGCCCCAGTAGCCGGGATCCTCGACCCACGCCGTTTCGCCCGCCTCGCCCAGGATGCGCGTGGTCAGGTCGATGGCCTGGTGCGAGCCTTCGGTGATGATGATCTGTTCGGGATCGCAGTCGATCGACCGGGTCAGCGCCAGATGCTGCGCCAGCGCCTCGCGCAGCGCCGGCAGCCCGCCGCCGTAGGAATACGTCAGCAGGTCCGGCGCGGGGTTGCGCCATAGCGCGCTGAAGATGCGGCCAAACTTCTTGTGCGGAAACTCGGTCAGGTCGGGCACGCCCGGCATGAACGCCCCCCATTGATAGGGCGAGGCCGACACGCCATCGACGATGGCCGCGCCGCGTGGCGACAGCGAGGGACGCGAAGCCGCCTCGTTCGCCTGGCGCGCGCGGCGGCCGCTGGCCAGGTAGGAGTCCGGCACCGACGCATTGACGAAAGTGCCATTGCCCTGCCGGCTGCGGGTATAGCCCTCGGCGAGCAGCTGGCTGTAGACATGCACGACCGTGTTTCGGGCAATGCCCAGCTCGGCCGCCAGGTCCCGCGTGGCGGGCAGGCGCGAGTCCGCGGCAATGGATCCATCCAGGATGGCTTCACGGATGCCGCGGTAGAGCCGCTTGTTCATGGGCTCGCTGGCGCCATCGGCCAGGCGCAGCAGCAGCAAGTCACCGACGATGGACCGCAATTGGTTCTACCTGATTTATCAAAGTGGTTCCCAAAAGTGGGGCCATCGTAGCATTAAATAACTGCTTTACCGCCCATCACTCTCATCGAGACCGAGATGAAGAATCAGGATCTGAATACCCGCCGTTCCCTGGCCACGCCGCGCGGCGTCGGCGTCATGTGCGACTTCTATGCCGTGCGCGCGGAAAACGCCACGCTGTGGGATGCCGAAGGCAAGGAATACATCGATTTCGCAGGCGGCATCGCCGTGCTGAACACGGGCCACCTGCACCCGAAGGTCAAGGCCGCGGTCACCGCGCAGCTGGACAACTTCACGCACACGGCCTATCAGATCGTTCCGTACGAAGGCTACATCTCGCTCGCCGAGCGCATCAACCGCGTGGCCCCCATCGATGGCCTGAAGAAGACCGCCTTCTTCACGACCGGCGTCGAAGCCGTCGAGAACGCCGTGAAGATCGCGCGCTCGGCCACCGGCCGCTCGGGCGTCATCGCCTTCTCCGGTTCGTTCCATGGCCGCACGATGCTGGGCATGGCGCTGACCGGCAAGGTCGCCCCCTACAAGCTGTCGTTCGGCCCCATGCCCGGCGACATCTATCACGTGCCGTTCCCCAACGCCACGCAATCGATCAGCGTGGCCGATTCGCTCAAGGCGCTGGACCTGCTGTTCAAGGTCGACATCGATCCGAAGCGCGTCGCGGCCATCATCATCGAGCCCGTGCAGGGCGAAGGCGGCTTCAACATCACGCCGCCCGAACTGATGACGGCGCTGCGCAAGGTCTGCGACGAACACGGCATCCTGCTGATCGCCGACGAAGTCCAGACGGGCTTTGGCCGCACCGGCAAGCTCTTCGCGATGGAACACCACACCGTGCAGGCCGACATCATCACGATGGCCAAGAGCCTGGGCGGCGGCTTCCCCATTTCCGGCATCGTCGGCCGCGCCGAGATCATGGACGGCCCCGCCGCGGGCGGCCTGGGCGGCACGTACGCCGGCAATCCGCTGGCCGTGGCCGCGGCGCACGCCGTGCTGGACGTCATCGCCGAGGAAAAGCTGTGCGAACGCGCCACCCAATTGGGCGACAAGCTGCGCGCCCACCTGGAAGGCCTGCGCGGCAAGGTGCCCGGCATCGCCGACGTGCGCGGCCTGGGTTCGATGGTCGCGCTGGAACTGAACGACGCGGCGGGCAAGCCCGACGCCGAAGCGGTCAAGCGCGTGCAGAAGCGCGCCCTCGACGCCGGCCTGATTTTGCTAAGCTGCGGTGTATACGGAAACGTCCTGCGCTTCCTGTATCCCTTGACCATTCCCGACGCCCAGTTCGCACGCGCGCTGGACATCCTGTCCGAGGCGCTTGCCGCTTGAGGCGCGAGGCCTGACTAACCGGTTATTCGGCCGGCGGGCATAACGATTGCGGGCGTAGCAGGTTCCCGGCTTGGATCTCAAGCCTGAACCCTGCCGCGCCCGTCGTCGCTTGGCCCGCCGCACCCATCAAGGAGACTCCCAAATGACAGCACTGTCCCATCCCCTCGCCCGTCCCGACCTGCTGCGCGACGCCTGCTACATCAACGGCAAGTGGGTTGGCGCCGGCGAAGGCGCATCGATCCCCGTCGACAATCCGTCCACCGGCAAGACCATCGTGTCGGTGCCCAAGCTGGGCCGCAAGGAAACCGAACAGGCCATCGCCAGCGCCCAGGCCGCCCTGCCCGCCTGGGCCGCCAAGACCGGCAAGGAACGCGCCGCGATCCTCCTGAAGTGGGCGCAACTGATGATGCAGAACCAGAAGGACCTGGCTGCCATCATGACGTCCGAACAGGGCAAGCCCGTCACCGAGGCGGCCGGCGAAATCGCCTACGCGGCCTCGTTCCTGGAGTGGTTTGCCGAGGAAGCCAAGCGCGTCGACGGCGACATCCTGCAAAGTCCCAAGGCCGGCCAACGCCTGATGGCGCTCAAGCAGCCCATCGGCGTCACCGCCGCGATCACGCCCTGGAACTTCCCGGCCGCGATGATCACCCGAAAGGCCGGCCCGGCCCTGGCCGCCGGCTGCACCATGATCGTCAAGCCCGCCCAGCAGACGCCGCTGACCGCGCTGGCGCTGGCCGTGCTGGCCGAAGAGGCTGGCGTGCCGGCCGGCGTCTTTCACGTCATCACCGGCAGCTCGCGCGACATCGGCGCGGCCCTGTGCGAAAGCGACGTGGTGCGCAAGCTGAGCTTCACCGGCTCGACTGAAGTGGGCCGCACGCTGATGGAGCAATGCGCGCCCACCATCAAGAAGCTGTCGCTCGAACTGGGCGGCAACGCGCCCTTCATCGTGTTCGACGACGCCGACCTGGACCGCGCGGTCGACGGCATTCTGGCCTCGAAGTACCGCAATGCCGGCCAGACCTGCGTGTGCGCCAACCGCATCTACGTGCAGGCCGGCGTGTACGAGGAAGTCGCCAAGCGCCTGGTCGACAAGGTCAACGCCATGAAGGTGGGCGACGGCTTTGAAGACGGCGTCACGCAGGGGCCGCTGATCGACCGCAATGCGGTCGAGAAGGTGCAGGAGCACATCGCCGACGCCACCGCGCACGGCGCCAAGGTCATCGCGGGCGGCAAGCCGCACGCGAAGGGCGGCACGTTCTTCGAACCCACCGTGGTGCGAGACGTGACGCAATCGATGCGCTTTGCCAGCGAGGAAACCTTCGGCCCGGTCGCGCCGCTGTTCCGCTTCGAGTCCGAGGACGAAGTCATCGGCATGGCCAACGACACCATCTTCGGCCTGGCCGCCTACTTCTTCACGCGCGACTACGCCCGCATCTGGCGCGTGTCCGAAGCGCTGGAATACGGCATCGTCGGCATCAACACCGGTCTCATCTCCAACGAGGTCGGCCCGTTCGGCGGCGTCAAGCAGTCGGGCCTTGGCCGCGAAGGTTCCAAGTACGGCATCGAAGAGTACCTGGAGATCAAGTACCTCTGCGTCGACCTCGGCGCATGAAACCAGGCGCGCGCGGCGGCCCGCCGCGCCTGTCGACCGCGTGGCCGATGTGCGCGCCTTGTTCATTCCGATACCATCCAGGCGTGTTAGATTTGCGCGTTCCCTGGAAGAGTCCGTATGAGCAGAACCTTCACCCTTGAGGACACCCGCAGGCTGGCGGCCATCCTGGCGGAAACCGCGCAGGCGGAAGTCATGCCGCGGTTTCGCAACCTGCCCGAAGGCGCCGTGCGCGGCAAGACCTCCCCGCGCGATCTGGTCACCGACGCCGACGAGGCCGCCGAACGCCTGATCGCCGCGCGCCTGGCCAAGCTGCATCCCGGCGCAGTGCTGATCGGCGAAGAAGCCTCGGCGCGCAACCCCGCCCTCTTGAACATGCTGGTCGACGCCGACCTCGCATTCCTCATCGACCCCATCGACGGCACGCGCAACTACGTCGCGGGCCTGCCGCTGTTCGGCATGATGATCGCGGCCTGCCATCGCGGCGACGTGATCGCGGGCGTGATCTACGACCCGGTCAGCCGCGACAGCGCGCTGGCGGTGCGCGGCGAAGGCGCCTGGCTGGAATTCGAAAACGGCAAGCGGGCGCCGCTGGCGGTTGCCAGCCCCGCGCCCCCACATGACATGGACGGCATGATCTCCACCGGCGCCCTGCCCGAGCCGCTGCGCACCACCGTCAATGGCAACCTCTCGCAGCTGGGCAGCACAGCCTCGCTGCGCTGCGCCGCGCACGAATATCGCATGCTTGCCGCGGGCCATTGCCATGTGGCGCTGTACAACCAGCTGACCGCCTGGGATCACGCTGCCGGCTGGCTGCTGCATCGGGAAGCGGGCGGCTATGCGGCGCATTTCGACGGCTCGCCCTACAAGCCCACCCACCGCACGGGCGGATTGCTGTACGCCCCTGACGCCGGAAGCTGGCATGCGGCGCGCAAGGCGCTGCTGGGGGACGCATTGGAGTCCATCGAGACTTGACAGCGCGCTTGAAACCACCCCAAAAAACTGGGGTTATCCCTAGGAGTTATCCCCAGTTCCTGTGGACAACCCTATGGAAAGGTCTGTAACCGGCCGAAAAAAGCGTTGCCGGGCAAGCACTTGCTTAGACCGCTCAAAAACCGGCCGACCCGCTTCTTCTTAAAGCGCTTCCAGCGCCACCGCGCAGGGCAGTTCCACTTTCAGGGTCAGCAGGCTGTCGGCGCGGGTGCGTCCCAGATTGATGGCGGCGATGGGCAAGCCGCCACGCGACGCGGCGGTGACAAAGCGGTAGCCCGAATACACCATCAGGGACGACCCCACCACCAGCACCGCGTCGGCGCTTTCCAGGCCCGCATTGGCGCGCTCCACGCGCTCGCGCGGGACCGTCTCGCCGAAGAACACCACGTCGGGCTTGACGATGCCGCCGCAGCGCGGACAGGGCGGCACCGCGAACCGCGAGAAGTCGTAGCCGTCCAGGTCGGCGTCGCCGTCGGGCGCATCGCTGGCCTCCAGCTGCACCCAGTCCGGATTCAGCGCGTGCAGCTTTTCCTGCCAGTCGTGGCGGCCGCCCCGCCAGTCGCAGTTCATGCAGCGCACGGCGTCCAGGCGGCCGTGCAGGTCCACGACATCGCGGCTGCCCGCGGCCTCGTGCAGGCCGTCCACGTTCTGGGTCACCAGGATGTCGACGTTGCCGCGCGCCTGCAGACGCGCCAGCGCCAGATGCGACGCGTTGGGCCGAACGTGCCCGAAGCGGCGCCAGCCCACCATGCTGCGCGCCCAATAGCGCGCGCGGGCCAGTTCGCCGCCCATGAACATTTGCAGTGTCATGGGCGGCTGGCGCTTCCATTCGCCTTCGGTGTCGCGATAGTCAGGGATGCCCGAGTCGGTGCTGACGCCGGCCCCGGTCAGGACGAAGAGCCGCGGATGGCGGTCGATGAAGCCGCGCAGCGCGGCCAGCTCCGGAACTGCTGTATCCAATCCTCGCTCCTCGAATTGCCACACCCGCGATTGCCACACCCGCGCTCCGCAGATGGCGCCGCGCGGGCCGCGCCCCTTCAGCCCCCCAGGCCGCAATCGGGCATGTCGCTGACCAGGCTGGCCTGCGTCACATTGCTGCCCGGCGGCACGCTGCGCGTGAGCCAGACATTGCCGCCAATGGTCGACCCCTTGCCGATCGTCACGCGGCCCAGGATCGTGGCGCCCGCGTAGATCACGACATCGTCCTCGATCAGCGGGTGGCGCGCCAGGCCCTTCTTGAGTTCGCCGTTTTCGCCGGGCGGGAAGCGTTTGGCGCCCAGCGTGACCATCTGATAGAGCCGCACGCGGTCGCCGATGATGGCGGTTTCGCCAATCACGACGCCCGTGCCGTGGTCGATGAAAAAGCTGCGGCCGATGGTCGCGCCAGGATGGATGTCGATGCCGGTGTCGGCGTGAGCGATCTCGGCCACGATGCGCGCCAGCATCGGCACGCCCAGGCGATACAGCACGTTGGCAAGACGGTGATGGATCATTGCCGCCACGCCGGGATAGCACAGCAGCACTTCGTCCACATTGTGCGCGGCCGGGTCGCCCTGATAGGCGGCCATCACATCCAGGTCGAGCGCGGCGCGCACGGCCGGCAGCTGGGCGCCGAACTGGCGCACGATCTCCGTGGCACGCTGTTGCGTGTCCGCCTGCAGGGCCGGGTCATGCCGGCCTTCGTATTGCAGTTCCAGACAGACCTGATGCAGCAGCGCATCGAGCGCGGCGCCAATGGTGTGGCCGACGTAGAAGTCCTCGACTTCCTCGCGCAGGTCAATGGGACCCAGACGCATCGGGAACAAGGCGCCACAGAGATCCTTGACGATCTGGCGCAGGCTCTCTTGAGACGGGAACTCGCGCAGGCCGGCATCGTCGCGCAGGCGGCCGCGCGGGCCGCGCCAGGCGACGCGGGCCTCGCGCAGGCCGGACACGATGCCGTCCAGGTTCCAGTGCGCGGTGGGGAAATGGGTGGGGCCGCTCATTGCCGGGCTCCGGACAGGGAGCCGGCGGTTCCGGCAGTCGGATGGATAACGAACATGGGTTTACCTCGCTGACGGTGCGAAGCCCCCGGCATAAAGCTCCGGGCAATGCTGCTTCGCAATAACTCCGTCAACTGTAACCGCTCCGGCGCACAGGCCGAAAGTCATCCGATATGGCGTTGGGGTTATGCCGTGGCCGGCTCGACCTCGTAGCCCTGCGGATTGCCCTGCTGCCAGCGCCACCCGTCCGCGCACATGGCGTCCACGCCGTGCGTGCTGGACCAGCCCAACAGCGACGCCGCCAGCGCCGGATCGGCCCACATGCGCTCGACATCGCCCGGCCGCCGCGGCAGGACGCGCAGCGGAATCTTGCAGCCATTGACGCGCTCGAACGCGTGCACCAGTTCCATCACGCTGGTGCCCTGCCCCGTTCCCAGGTTGACCGCCACGAACCCCGGGTGGGTTTCCGCATAGGTCAGCGCCTGCACATGGCCGCGCGCCAGATCCATGACGTGCAGGTAATCGCGCACGCCGGTGCCGTCGGGCGTGTCGTAGTCGTCGCCGAACACGCGCAAAAACGGCTGGCGCCCAACCGCCACCTGCGTGATGAACGGAAAGAGATTGTTGGGCAGGTCGCGCGGGCTCTCGCCGATCAATCCGCTGGGATGCGCGCCGATGGGATTGAAGTAACGCAGCGTGACGGCGCTGAACGCGGGATCGGCCACGCAGACGTCCTTCAGCATTTCCTCGACCATCAGCTTGGTGCGGCCATAGGGATTGGCCGGCGCCAGCGGATGGGCCTCGGTGAACGGCAGGTATTGCGGTTCGCCATACACCGTGGCCGACGAGCTGAACACCAGCCGCGACACGCCCGCCTCACGCATGGTGCGCAAGAGGACGAGCGAACCCTGCACGTTGTTGTCGTAATACTTGAGCGGGTTCGCCACCGATTCGCCCACCGCCTTGCACCCGGCCAGGTGCAGCACCGACTGCACGGGCATGCCGCGTGCCGCCGCCTGCGCCAGCACGCCGGCCACCAGCCCGGGCGAACGGATGTCGCCTTCGACCAGCGGGATCGGCGTGCCGCAAAGCTGCTCCACGCGGCGCACGGCCTCGCGGCTGCCGTTGCTGAAGTTGTCCAGCACCAGCGGCCGCAGGCCGGCGGCGATCATCGCCACCAGCGTGTGGGTGCCGATATACCCTGCGCCGCCCGTCACCAGCACGTGCGTGTCCGGCATGTCGATGCTCCGTCAGAGATGGGCCGCCATGCCCGGCACCCACGCATGGCGGGGACGCGGGGCCTGCGCATGGCTGCGGTAGCGGTCGATCCAGTACGACGTGGAGGCATCATGGCCCCAGTCGACCACGCCCGCCGACACCGGCACCGCCAGCTCGCGCTCGATGCCGCTGGCCAGCCGCTTGCCCAGTTCCACGCCGTATTGGTCGAACGGGTTGATGCCCCAGACCACGCTCTGCACGAACACCTTGTGCTCGTACAGGGCCAGCAGCGCGCCCAGGCTGCGCGGATCGAGCTGGCGCAGGACGATCAGCGTCGACGGCCGGCCGCCCGGATGCACCATGTGCTGCGCCAACGTCAGCGCACGCTCCTGGTTGTCGATGTGCGCCACGTCCAGCATCGCCTGCTCCAGGCTCTTGCCGCGCAACAGCGCCTGGCGCTGCGCGAGGCAGTTGGCCAGCAGCATGCGATGCGCATCGGGGCTGTCGGCATGCCCTTGCAGGCTGGCGATGAAGTCGACCGGCGCGCCTTCCTCGCTTTGATGCAGCCACTGGAAGAACGTGTGCTGGCCGTCGGTGCCCGGCATGCCCCAGATGATGGGGGCCGTGGGCACGCCGACTGCCGAGCCATCGCCCGCGACCCGCTTGCCCAGCGATTCCATCTCCAGCTGCTGCAGATAGGTCACCAGGTGCAAGAGGCGCCCGCTATAGGCCGCGACGTTCAGCGAGTTGAATCCCAGCACGCTGCAATTGACCAGCCCGGCCAGCGCCAGTTGCACCGGCGCGTTGGCCGCGAACGGCGTCTGCAGGAAATGCTGGTCCATCGCCTCGGCGCCCGCGCGCATGCCGATCAGCACGTCCACGCCCACCGTCAGCGCGATGGACAAGCCGGCCACCGACCAGACGGAATAGCGCCCGCCCACCCAGTCGCACATCTTGAAGACCTGGCTGGACGGCACGCCCAGCGCACGCGCGGCCGGCGCATTGGCGGTGACGGCCGCCAGATGGTCGGACACGTCGGCCACCCCGCCCTGCTTGAGCCATGCAATGGCGGCGCGGGCGTTGTGGAGCGTTTCCGTCGTGGTGAAGGATTTGGACGACACCACCACCAGCGTGCGGCGCGGGTCCAGCCCGGCCACGGCGTCATGGAACGCATGGCCGCAGATGTTGGAGACAAAGCGGATCTGCCGGCGCTGCAGCGGTCCGCCGAAGGCCTGCACCGCCAGGCGCGGGCCCCAGTCGCTGCCGCCGATGCCGATGTGCAGAACGGTGGAGAAGTCCGCCGTCTGGTCCACGCGCCGCACAAAGTCGGTCATGCGCGAATACTCGCAGACGGAATCCGCGTCCTGCCCTTCGGGCTGTTCGCGCGTGCGTCCCGCGCGCAGCGCGGTATGCCATGCCGCGCGGTTTTCAGTCCAGTTGACCGGTTCCCCGGCAAACAGCGCGCGGCGCGCCTCTTCCAGTCCGCGCGCCTGCAGCAGCGCCATGCCGGCGCCGTCCAGCGACGGCGACTGGCGTTGCATGGTCAGGTCCACGCACAACCCTGCCGCCTCGATCACCTTGAGCGCACTGGCGTCCAGTTCGGCGTTCTGCGCAGCCTGCGCGAAAGCCATCCACTCGGGGCTGTTTGCCAGTCCGGAGTCTGCCCTTAACGCCTCAATCGCCTGTTGAGCCTTTCCCATCGCGTGATGCTCCTTAGAACGGTAAACGAATGTGAGGTGCAATGCGCTTGAACGCCTTGCGAAAGTCCTCCTCGATACGAGCCAGCGCGGCCACGTTGTCTCCTTCGAACCGGAGTACCACCGTTGGCGTGGTGTTGGACGGTCGCGCAAGGCCGAAGCCATCCGCGTAATCCACACGGATCCCGTCGAGCTCGTTGATCGACACTGCGCCGGGGAATTCCCCTTGGTCGCGCAGCGCCTGCACAAGCTCGACGCCTTCCGTGGTCTCCAGTTTCAATTCGGGGGTGGCGCAGGACTGCGGCAAGCTTTCCAGCAAAGCCGACGGGTCCGGCGCCGACGAGAGGATTTCCAGCAGGCGGGCGGCGGCGTAGATACCGTCGTCAAAGCCATACCAGCGCTCCTTGAAGAAAATGTGGCCGCTCATCTCTCCAGCAAGTAGCGCTCCCGACTCCCGCATCTTGGCCTTTATCAGGGAATGCCCTGTCTTCCACATGGTCGCCTTACCGCCCGCCTCGGTGATGGCGCGGGCCACATGGCGGCTGCATTTCACGTCGTAGATCACCTCGGCGCCCGGGTTGCGCGCCAGCACGTCGCGGGCGAACAGGATCAGCTGGCGATCCGGCCAGATGATCTGTCCCGATTTTGTCACCACGCCCAGCCGGTCGCCGTCGCCGTCGAACGCCAGGCCCACCTCGCAATCCGAATAGCGCAGGCAATAGATCAGGTCCTGCAGGTTGTGGGGATCAGCCGGATCCGGGTGATGCCCCGGAAAAGAGCCGTCCACTTCGCAGAACAGTTCGGTGACCTCGCACCCTAGCGCCCGAAAGAGCCCGGGGGCCACCGCGCCCGCCACGCCGCTGCCGCAATCGATGGCGATCTTCATGGGCCGCGCCATGCGGATGTCGCCCACCAGGCGCGCCGCGTAGCAAGGGGTGATCTGCATCTGCGTGCGCCCGCCCGGCACCGGCGCCGAATCGATCGGCTGGCGCATCGCATCGCGCAGCGCCGTCAGGCCGTCGCCGTACAACGAACCGCCATCCATCACGATCTTGAAGCCGTTGTGCGTGGGCGGGTTATGGCTGCCCGTCACCGCAATGCCGGTGCCGGTGTCCATCAGCCGGGTCGTGAAATACACCATCGGCGTGGTCGCCATGCCGATATCGATGACGTGCATGCCCGCCGAACGCAGGCCTGCCTGCAGCGCCGCGGACAGTTCGACGCTGCTCAGCCTGCCATCGCGGCCCACCACGATCGACCGCACCCCCTGCTCGTGGGCCTTGGCGCCCACCGCCATCCCCAGGCTGTGGGCAAACCTTGCATCCAATTCGTCCGGTACTGTTCCCCGTATGTCGTAGGCCTTGAAAACCGCATCCAGAATCTGCGGCGTGTCCCAGCCAAAAGTTCCGTGCATGCCAGTTTCTCCGGGTGGCGTTCACTTGGGACCGTTGTGTTTGAAATCACCGTAGTACGCCGCACGGGAGTAGCGATAACCACCGTACTTGGACCGGAAGCCAAAGCGTTCCGGCATCAGCTTCAAGCCATTGAAGAGCACGCCGTCCACCGGGGCGCCCGCCTGGATCAGGCGCTTGGCCGTCTCGCGGATCTCGCCCACCGTGTTCATGCCGGACCGCACCACCACCATCACCGCCGCGGCATGCGTGCCGACCACGGCCGCATCGGGCGAGGACAGCACGGGTGCCGTGTCCAGGATCACCATGTCGTACTGCGTGGCCAGTTCCCGCAGGGTTTCGCCGAAGACGGGCGAGGCCAGCAGTTCGGACGGATCGAAGGTGACGGCGCCCGTGGCGATGAAGTCCACGCCCTCGGACACGCTGTGCTTTCTGACGCGGCTGAGCGGGATCGTGCCGGTCAGCACTTCGAACAGGCCATCTTCCTTGGGCACGCCGAAGTAGCGGTTGAGCTGGCCCTTGCGGAAGTCGGCATCGATCAGCAGCACGCGCTTGCCGACGCCGCCCTGGATGAAGGCAAAATTTGCAGACAGGAAGGATTTACCCACGCCCGCCACCGGCCCCGTGAACATGACCATGTTGTTGGCCGACTGGCGCAGCGAGGCCTGCAGCACGTTGCGGAAGGACCGCAGGCTTTCGATGGGTGGCGAGTTGCCCTGACTCTGGGCCAGCAGCGCGGGCACGGTGGCGTTCTTGCGCCGGCTGCGGCGCCACAGCTTGTCCTGCACGTCGCTGTACGGAATGGCCGCCAGCACCGGCAAGCCGGTATGGCGCTCGACGTCTTCCGGCTCGGACAGGCCGCCGAACAGGGCGTTGCGCACGAACGCGCACAGGATGGCGAAGATCAGGCCGGCCGCGGTGGCCACGCCAATGATGATCGCGGCCTTCGGACGCACCGGCTTGTCGGGCTGCACGGCCGCATCCAGGATGCGCACGTTGCCCACCTTGCCGGCGCGGATCAGCTTGAGCTGTTGCGTGTTGTTGAGCAGCGCCGTGTACAGCTCGGTGTTGACGCGCACGTCACGCACCAGGCGCACCACGTCCTGTTCCAGATCCGGCAGCTGCTTGATGTTGTTGCCCAGGCGGTTGACGTCGCCGGTCAGCGATGCGATCTGACGGTCGATGCCCACGATGCTCGGGTGCGTCGGCGCAAAGCGCGTGATCAGTTCCTGACGCTTCTGGCGCAGTTCCATCACGCGGGTCTGCGCGTCCACCGACTGCGCGAGGATCAGCTTGGCTTCCTCGCTCAGGTCGATCGTGCCGCGCTTGTTGCGCAACTGGTTGTACTTGGTTTCCGCGGCGTCGAGCTCGGCCTTCAGTTGCGGCAGTTGTTGCTCCAGGAACACCAGCGACTTCTCGGCCTGGGCCGACTTGCGGTTCACGTTCTGCTGCACGTATTCCTGGCCGATCTGGTTCAGCACCGCGGTCGTTAGCGCCGGATCGTTGCCCTCCAGCGTGACGCCGATCACGCCCGAGGCGCGGCCGCGTTCAAAGATGCCCATGTGCGACTGCACGTTCTCGATGGCCGCCAGGCGCGAGCTGCGCGACACCGTGAACTCGGTGCCCGGACGGCCCGACAACGCGTCGACATGCACGTCCATGGCGCCGCCGCCCGGCAGCAGGAAGCGTTCGGGCTTGCCCACCGTGCCGGTAAACGTTGCGCCGGTCAGCTTGTCGCTGAGCGTGTAGCGGCCTTCGCCCAGCGTGGTCAGGCGAAACGGCTTGCCCAGCCATTCGTTGGGCACGTCCAGCTGCGAGATCGCGATGGTCTCGCCGCCCCACGCATAGCCGCCGCGCGGCAAGCCGGACGGATACGGCAGGCTTTCATAGCGCTGCGCAAGCCACTCGCCCACCACGGGGAAATAGCGAGGCTTGGCGTGGATGTAGAGCAGGAACTTGTCGACCGCGGGACCGACGACCATGCGCGAACGCAGCACTTCCATTTCGCCGGACGTTTCCGCCTTGGTGTCGAACATCGACGACACATCGCCCAGCAGGCTTCTCGCCTGCCCGTTCGGAAGCTCCTCCTCGACCTGCACGATGATGTCAGCCGAATAGACCGACGGCGTCACCATCACGTAGGCCAGCGCGCCGAGAAACGCAAACAGGGTGATCGCAACGATCATCCAGCGGTTGGAAAAAATGGCGTCCACGTGGGACGACAAGGGGGTTTCCTGCTGACGGGCCGGTACTGACGGCTCGAACGATTCGATGGGCAACGACATGCAGCTCTCCAGGAGAGGGCGCCGCCGCGGTTGCGGCGCCCCCAAAGGCGGGTTTTTCAGGCGGACTAATCGATGGACTTGACGGTCTGTACGGTTTGCGCGCTCGGGAACAGGTTGCTGATGAAGCGGTTCCACCGCACCAGGCTGGCCGTATCCACGAACACGACGTCTTTGGGTTGCAATTCAAACTTCGCGCCTACCGCAAGGGCTTGCGGCGATGCGGCGTTCAAGTGGTAGACCAAAGGCTTTGCCTCCTCCGTGGCGCGCACGACGAAAATTTGCGAAGGGTCGGCCGTGAGCTGGTTCGGCCCGCCCGCCAGGCCCAGTGCTTCGGTCAGCGACATGCGGCCATCGCGCATGACCGAGGCGCCGGGCAGGAAGACTTCGCCCATCACGAACACCTTGCTGTCGTCGCGCGGCGTGACTCTCACGATGTCCCCTGCCTTGAGCATGACCTGGTTCAGATCCTGGCCGCGCTCGATCAGCGCGGGAAGGTTCACGCGAGTACGACGGCCATCGCGGATCACATAGACCGCACTGCGATCGCCGGTAGGCAGAATGCCTCCGGCCCTGTTGAGCGCTTCCAACAGGGTCATGGGAACATCGTTGATCGCAACCGTACCCGGCGTCGTTACCTCGCCATCGACGAAGATGCGCTTGCTGCGAAATCCCAGAACGCGTACGGTGATCTGCGGGTCCTGTATGTACTTGCTAGAACTGTTGACTATGAGATTGCGCGCCTGAAGTTCAGTCAACCCCGCCACTTTCAGCAGTCCCGTATACGGAAACTGGATATATCCAGTGGATGAGACCGTATAGCCCGGAATGCCCGAGGCGGTATCCCCGATGGCTAATTCCGTTGCCCC
The DNA here is from genome assembly GCF_001428165.1 of Achromobacter sp. Root170. NCBI lineage: Bacteria > Pseudomonadati > Pseudomonadota > Betaproteobacteria > Burkholderiales > Alcaligenaceae > Achromobacter > Achromobacter sp. Root170. The sequence continues at coordinate 455,315 of NZ_LMHN01000015.1, read as the reverse complement.
CGATCCGATGGCGTAGGTTTGCGTCGGAAGCACGAGCTCGGGGTGATCCCACACGACGATCGACAGGATGTCTCCAGGCCCGATGAGGTAGGGACCAGGCTTGCCGACCAGGTGGCCAATGCCTTCGTTGTCGAGCAGCGCTTCACGCGCGCGCTGCTCATCGAGCACCAGCGACGGCGTGATTTCCTTGATGACAGCCTTGGAGTTCGGGTCCAGCGGATCCGCGAGTTGATTGGCGCTGAACGTCATGCCGGGAGACAAGGCGCAAGCGCTCAGCGAGGACACGAGCGCGATAGCGGCTATGGCTCGGCTCAACGTTCCGAAAATTGTAGTCATGGCGAATCCACTGTGAATGACTTCGTTGCTTGGAAAGGAGCCCGATGCGTAACGGGTTGCGACATTCCACACGCTTTTCCTAGTCCCGCACATTCGACGGATGCCCTAAGCCTTCTCCTACATCGTTTGGAGGTTTCGGGTGAGTTGCGCTCTCAATAAGATTTTGTCGGTAGCCACATGCTTTGCGGCACTGCACAGTCGTTGCTTGCCGCAGGGTGCTTCCCCCCGAACAGGAGTGCGCGATGGACCCGTCCCAAACGGACACGTCGGCAAGGTTCAGCGGAGCAAGCTATCTGTATCGCTTGCTCGACGCCGCGATCGTCATCACCTGCGGCCTGACTGCCACCGGTTTGAAATTCTCGGAAGAGGCCTTGACGGATCCTCCGCAGATTCATCTGTTCCTGATCTACCTTTGCGGCCTGGGTGCGATCGCGATCTTCCCGGCCTTCCGCCTGTATGTGTCGTGGCGCGGACGCCTCCTGACCGATCTGGTGGTGCGCAGCCTGGCTGCGTGGGCCACCGTGTTCGCGTTGGGCATCTTCGTCAGTTTTCTCATGCACCAGACCGGCGCGATATCCCGCTTATGGGCTGCAACCTGGTTCGGCATGACGGCGCTGGCGCTGGCCGGCGTGCGCATCGCCGTGTATGCGGCGCTGGGCGCGGCGCGCGATCGCGGCATGGACAAGAAGCGCGTGCTGCTGGTGGGCTTTGGCGCGCTGGGGCACGACATGTGGCGCCGCGTGGAAAAGTACCGCGAGGCCGGCTACCAGATATCGGGGATCTACGCCGAACCGCATGAGATCCTGCCGCCGCAGGTCCGCCGTCTGCATGATCTGGACAACCTGACCACCTTCGTGCGCGAAAACAACGTGCGCGAAATCTGGATCGTGCTGCCGATGGAAGCCGGCCAGGAGCTGCGCGAGGTGCTCTATCACCTGCGCAACGACCTGGTGGACATCCGCTGGATTCCCGATGTCATGTCCATTCAGCTGCTGGGCCATCGCATCGGCGAATTCCTGGGGCTGCCCGCCATCCAGTTGAACAGTCTGCCGGCCGCAGGCGTGCGCGGCTGGGCCAAGGAAGCCTTCGACCGCAGCTTTGCGCTGTGCGCGCTGATTGGCCTGGCGCCCGTAATGCTGACCGTGGCCTTGCTGATCAAGCTGACCTCGCGCGGCCCGGTCTTTTTCACGCAGCCGCGTCTGGGCGTGGACGGCAAGGTGTTCCACGTCTACAAGTTCCGCACCATGACCGTGCACCAGGAACAGGGCGTGGTCACGCAAGCCACGCGCAACGACAGCCGCGTCACGCGCATCGGCGGTTTCCTGCGCCGCACCAGCCTGGACGAGCTGCCGCAGTTCCTGAACGTGCTGATGGGCGACATGTCGGTGGTGGGCCCGCGCCCGCATGCGCTGGAGCACAACGAAATGTACAAGGACCTGGTGCAGCGCTACATGATGCGCCATCGCGTCAAGCCGGGCATCACCGGCTGGGCGCAGGTCAACGGCTTTCGCGGGCAGACCGACACGCTGCGCAAGATGAGCGACCGCGTCGAACACGACATCTACTACATCCAGCATTGGACGTTCCGGATGGATCTGCTGATCATCGCGCGCACGGCGGTATCGGGTTGGACGGGCCGCAATGTCTACTAAACCGTTGGGATGGCCTGTGCGCGAAGCGCCTGCGCCGCGGGGTGGAGTGCTGGCCCGCGCGGACTTCCGCCAGGCGGTGGAGATGCTGCCGCTGGTGTCGATCGACCTGCTGCTGCGCGACGGCGCCGGCAACTACCTGACCGGGCTGCGCGCCAATCCGCCCGCGCAGGGCGCGTGGTTCGTGCCCGGCGGCCGGATCCGCAAGAACGAATCCCTGCAGCGCGCGCTGCGCCGCATCGTCCAGGACGAGCTGGGCCTCTCGCTGCCCGATCTCGCCTGGACGCCGCGCGGCGTGTACGAGCACTTCTATGGCACGAATTTCGCGGGTGAGGCGGGACGCTCCACCCACTACGTCGTCCTCGCCTACGAGGCCGAGCTTTCTCTGGATACCGCAAGCCTTCCCTTGGCGCAGCACAGCGGCTACCGCTGGCTGCCCGGGGAAGTGATCGCCGCCGATCCCGGCGTGCATCCGTACACCCAGGCCTACTTCAAGGAGTGAGAGCCATGACCAACCCCCGTCCCCCGTACCGGGCTGTGATTCTTTGCGGCGGTTCAGGCTCGCGCCTGTGGCCGCTGTCGCGCGAGCTGCTGCCGAAGCAGTTCATCCGTTTGACCGATGACCGCAGCCTGTTGCAGAACACCCTGCGGCGGCTGGACTCGGCCGGCGCGCAGGCCCGTCCCATCCTGGTCTGCAACGAGGCGCACCGCTACATTGCGGCGGAACAGGCCGAGGAGCTGGGCATCAAGGACGCCGAGGTCATCCTGGAGCCGTTCGCGCGCAACACCGCGCCGGCCATCGCCGCCGCCACGCTGAGGGCGATGCAGGATGGCGAGGACCCGATCATGCTCATCATGCCGTCGGACCACGTGCTGGAGGATGGCGAAGTGCTGAGCGCGGCCTTCGCCCAGGCGTACGACGCCGCCCGTCAGGGCGCGTTGGTGACATTCGGCATCAAGCCCACCGCGCCGCTCAGCGGATACGGCTACATCCAGGCCGACGAGCCCGGCGCCATGGCGCCCGCGCGCCGCGTGCGCCGGTTCGTGGAGAAACCGTCGCCCGAGGTCGCCCAGCGGTTCATCGACGACGGCGGCTATTACTGGAACAGCGGCATGTTCGCCTTCCAGGCTTCGGTCTTCCTGGCCGAACTGGGGCGGCTGGCGCCCAAGATCCTGGAGCAGGCCGAGGCCGCCGTGCTCACCGGACATGGCGACAACGGGCTCTTTCACCTGGACGGCCCGGCGTTCGAGGCCTGCCCCAGCGATTCGATGGACTACGCCATCATGGAGCGCACCGACAGCGCGGTGGTCATCCCGCTGGCGGCCTCGTGGAGCGACGTGGGCGCGTGGGACGCCGTCTGGGGCATCGCCCAGAAGTCGGTGGAAGGCAACTCCACCACGGGCGACGTCATGGTGGAGGATTCGCGCAACTGCCTCATCCATTCGACCAGCCGGCTGGTCGCCTCGGTGGGCCTGGACGACATCGTCGTCATCGAGACGGCCGACGCGGTCCTGGTCGCGCACAAGTCGCGCTCGCAGGACGTCAAGCGCCTGGTCGAGGTGTTCAAGGCGCAGCACCGCAGCGAGCTCAACCACCACCGCGAGGTCCAGCGGCCCTGGGGGTCGTACGACTCCGTTGGCCAGGGGCCGCGCTACCAGGTCAAGCGCATCACCGTGAAACCCGGCGCGCGCCTGTCGTCGCAGATGCACCATCACCGTGCCGAGCACTGGATCGTGGTGTCCGGAACCGCCCGCATCTACAACGGCGACAAGCAGTACCTGCTGACCGAGAACCAGTCGACCTACATCCCGCTGGGCGAGATCCACAGCCTGGAGAACCCCGGGAAGATTCCGCTGGAGATCATCGAGGTGCAATCGGGCGCTTACCTGGGCGAAGACGACATCGTGCGATTCCAGGATATGTACGGTCGTGTCTGAGCAGGTTTCAGTTCCCTTCTGGCGCCCGGGCGTGGCAAGGATTTGCCTGCCCGCGGCGGCCCTCTTTTTCATCGTGCTGGTCACGGTGGGCAACCTGCCTGGGCTGGCGGCGGACATGTCCGATGCCTTTGGCGACAAGCGGCTGCACCTGGCCGCCTACGCCTGCCTGACCGCGCTGATCTACCTGTCGGTGAACCGGCGTCCCGCGCTCGTGGCGATGCTGGCGGTTACCGCGTTGGGCGCGCTGGATGAATCAATCCAATCCTTTTTTCCCTACCGGCAGGCGGATCTCTTAGACCTTTTGGCCGATATCTCAGCGGCTGGTGCAACAGTAATCTCTTTGCACATTGGTAACGCAGCCATCGGCTCCTTTCGTGCAGTCACTAAGTCTTAAGGACACAACCATGCCAAAACGGGCACTGATTACCGGCGTAACTGGCCAAGACGGGGCCTATCTGGCGGAGCTTCTGCTGGCCAAGGGCTATGAGGTCCACGGCATAAAGCGGCGCGCTTCGCTGTTCAATACCGCGCGGATCGACCACCTGTACCAGGATCCGCACGACCAGCCCCGTAATTTCGTGCTGCACCACGGCGACATGACGGATTCGTGCAGCCTCATCCGCATCGTCCAGTCGGTGCAGCCCGACGAGATCTACAACCTGGCCGCGCAAAGCCACGTGGGCGTCTCGTTCGAGGAACCGGAATACACGGCCAACGCCGACGGCCTGGGCACCCTGCGCCTCCTGGAAGCGATCCGCATCCTGAAGCTGGAAAACAAGACGCGCTTCTACCAGGCGTCCACGTCCGAGCTCTACGGCCTGGTGCAGGAAACGCCGCAGAAGGAAACCACCCCCTTCTATCCGCGCAGCCCCTACGCCGCCGCCAAGCTGTACGCCTACTGGATCAGCGTCAACTACCGGGAAGCGTATGGCATGTACGCCTGCAACGGCATCCTGTTCAACCACGAATCGCCCAAGCGCGGCGAAACGTTTGTGACCCGCAAGATCACCCGCGGCCTGGCGCGCATCGTGCTGGGGCTGCAGGAATGCCTGTACCTGGGCAACCTGTCCGCGCTGCGCGACTGGGGCCACGCCCGCGACTACGTCGAAATGCAGTGGCTGATGCTGCAGCAGGACACGCCCGAGGACTACGTCATCGCGACCGGCATGCAATACAGCGTGCGCGAGTTCATCAACACCGCGGCGCGCGAGCTGGGCATCCTGCTGGCGTGGGAAGGCGAAGGCCTGGAAGAGACGGCGACCGTGCTGTTCTCGCCGGTGCACGACGTCAAGGCGGGCCAGGTGATCGTGCGCGTCGATCCGCGCTACTTCCGTCCGACCGAGGTCGAAACCCTGCTGGGCGATCCCACCAAGGCCCGCGAGAAGCTCGGCTGGACGCCCCGCACCTCGTTCGCGCAGCTCGTCAAGGAAATGGTCGAGAGCGACCTGAAGGAAGCGCGGCGCGATGCGCTGGTCGAACAGAACGGCTACGAAATCTACGCGTACAAGGAGTAGCCCGCCATGACGAACCTGGACCAACGCGTGTTCGTCGCCGGCCACCGCGGGATGGTGGGCGCGGCGATCACCCGCGAACTGCACCGGCGCGGCTACGAGAACGTGCTGACCCGCAGCCGCGCCGAACTGGACCTGGAAAACCAGAACCAGGTGCACCGCTTCTTTTCGACCACGCCGGTCGATGTGGTGTACCTGGCCGCCGCCAAGGTGGGCGGCATCCTGGCCAACCAGACGCATCCGGTGGACTTTCTGTACAAGAACCTGATGATCCAGTGCAACGTGATCCGCGCCGCGTATGCGGCCGGGGTGCGCAAGCTGCTGTTCCTGGGTTCGTCATGCATCTATCCGCGCGAGGCGCCGCAGCCCATCCGCGAGGACGCGCTGCTGACCGGTCCGCTCGAATCCACCAACGAGCCCTACGCCATCGCCAAGATCGCCGGCCTGAAGCTGTGCGAGGCCTACCAGCGCGAGTTCGGCGCGCGCTTCATCTGCGCCATGCCGACCAACCTGTACGGCCCGCACGACAACTACGACTTGCACAGCAGCCACGTGCTGCCTGCCCTGATCCGCAAATTCCACGAGGGCCGCGAGGCCGGCGCGGAAAGCGTGACGATCTGGGGCACCGGGGCGCCGCTGCGCGAGTTTCTGTATGTCGACGACCTGGCGCAGGCCAGCGTCATGCTGATGGAGCATCCGGACGCCGAGGGCATCTACAACATCGGCGCCGGCCAGGACATCTCCATTGCGGACCTGGCGCGGCTGGTGGCGCGCGTGATCGGCTACGAGGGCAAGATCGTCTACGACACCTCCAAGCCCGACGGCACGCCGCGCAAGCTGATGGACTCGTCGCGCGTGCAGGCGCTGGGCTGGCGGCCGGAGATCTCCCTGACGCACGGCATCACGCTGGCCTATGGCCATTTCCTGCGCGAGCGCACGCAACAGGCGCTGCCGGTCGCCTGACGGCCGCGCCAGCATGACAGACAGGGTTACCGATGCTTGGATTCGTGAAGAAACACATCGCCGGCAATGCTTCCTTCTGGGGGCTGGTGGAATACGGCATCGGTCCCGTCGCGGCGCTGGTGGCGCTGCCGATCCTCTTTCGCCAGCTCGGCACGGTCGGCTTCGGCCAATATTCCATGATCATCGCGCTGGCCGGGTTCGGCAACGCGGCGAACCTGGGCGCGGCGGTGACCGCGACCAAGCTCGTCTCCGAGAGCGTGCACGAGCCCGGCGGCGCCTATCGCGCGGCCGGCGTCAGCATGTCGCTGATCGGCTGTGCGCTGGCCGTCGTCACCCTGGCCGCCGTGCTGCTGTGGGGCGTGGTGGGGCTGGGCTGGCCGGACGCCACGTTTGGCGGCGTGGCCGTCACGATGCTGGCCATGCCCGCCCTGGCCATCTACCTCACGCAGCAGTATGACCAGCTCTTTTCCGGCTGCCTGAAGGGACGCGAGGACTTTCGCGCCACCGCGCTGTGCGAGGTCTTCAGCCGCACCGGCACGATGGCGCTGGCGTGCGCGGCCGCCTGGTACACCGCCTCGCCCACCTGGACCGGCCTGGCGCAGGCGCTGGGCCTGCTCATCGCGGGCAGCGTGAAGATGCGGGTGTTCTCGCGCGCCTATGACCGATTCATCGTGCGGCCCGTGCGCGACCGCGGCGCCATGATGGCCGCCTTCCGCTTCTCGCGCTGGTCGTGGCTGAACAGCCTGAGCGCGCTGGCTTTCGGCTCGGTCGACCGGGTGCTGGTCGGCAGCCTGATGGGACCGGCGGCGCTGGCGATCTACACCGTCGGCGTGCAGGTCGGCCAGATCATCCATACGGCGTCCGTCGCCATCTTCCAGAAGGCGATGCCGCGCGTGACGCGCCTGTCCGTCTCGCCGCCCTACCCCGGCGCCGCGGAACGCGAAATCCGCCGCATGATGCTGTGGAACCTGGCGCTATCCGCCAGCGCCACGCTGGCCGTGCTGGCGGTCAGCAAGCCGCTTCTGAACGTGCTGCTGGGCGAGAACGTCGCCAGCGGCCATCTGGGCACCTTCCAGTTGCTGATCGTGGCATCGGGCCTCTTGTCCCTGAACGCCGCGGCGCACTTCTCCCTCCTGGGGCTCGGCAATTCCCGCGCTGTCGCAATCCTGAACGGACTGGGCGGCCTGGCAATGCTGTGCGTCATGGCGGGACTGGTTCACGTGGCGGGGGAACACGCCGCAGCCTGGGGCCGCATGGCCTACGCGGCGATCACGCTGGCCGGCGTGGCCCTCGCCATCCGTCAATCCCGCCCCGACTTTCCGGGCGCCATGCCTGCGGCCACCCGATAACCAACATGCTGAGGTCCTACATGCGCAAGCGCCATAACGAGTATTCACGCCAGCTCATCGACTTCGTCCGCGAGCTTCGTCCGCCGGCGCCCATCGCCAGCGGGCTGCTGCCCAAGGTGACGATCGTGACGCCCTCGTTCAACCAGGCCAAGTTCCTGGAGCGCACCATCCTGTCCGTGCTGAACCAGGGGTATCCGCGGCTGGAATACATCATCATCGATGGCGGCTCCACCGACGGCAGCGTGGACATCATCAAGAAGTACGAGCGCTATCTGTCCTATTGGGAAAGCACCCCCGACCGGGGCCAGTCGCATGCGATCAACAAGGGGTTCGAACGCGCCACGGGCGACTACGTAGGCTGGCAGAACTCGGACGACCTGTATTTCCCGGGCGCGCTGCGCAAACTGGGCGCCGCCGCGGCCAAGGGCCGCGCGCCGATCGTCAGCGGCAACCTCTTCGTGGCGGATGCAGACAACCGCATCTTCCGCAAGATCCACTACACGCCCGTCAACCGCGGCACGCTGACGGTGGTCAAGGCCTCCATCCCGAACCAGTCCGCCATCTTCCGCCGTGACCTGCTGCGCAAGTACGGCCTGCTGCAGGAAAGCATGCGGTACTGCATGGACCTCGAACTGTGGAGCCGGCTGCTGCGCGAGGGCAAGAACCTGATCGTTCCCGACGCGCTGGGCGTGTACACCGCCCACGACGAGACCAAGACCGCCCTGATGCAGGACGTGCTGCTGGAAGAGCGCGAACAGATCGTCAGCCGCATCCGCCGGACCGAGCCAGGGTTGGGAAAGCTGTTCGAACTGTCGTGCCGCGCCTCGAAGGTGGCCGCGCATGCCAGGCAGGGCGACCTGACCTACCTGCTGGAAAAGCTGACCACCAAGATCTTCGGCCGGGACGACTGGGCCGCGCACTAGTCGGCCCTCACTGATACGGAACCGCAATGACCACGCGCCGCCTTTCCACCCTGCATCTCCTGGGCCTGTTCGTCTTCACCGCGCTGGCGCTGAACGACGACAGGTTCATCGTGGGGGTGGGCAGCTTCAAGCTGTCGCCCTTCGATCTGCTGTTCGTGGCCATGCTGGGCGTCAAGGCGCTGCGCCTGGCCCACCCGGGCGCCTACGCGCTGCCACGCGGCCCGCTGGGCGTGTTGCTCGGCATCCAGGCCATTTCGGTGATCTATCTGCTGGTGGTCTCGGCCCACCATCCCGGGATCGAGACCGGCGACGTGGCGCGCGATCTGCGCATCGTCTTCTACTTCCTGTGCACGCCGTTCCTTTGCTACAAGGACATCGACAGTCCCCACGCCTATGCCATCCTGCAGAAGTACATCGTGGCGGCCTGCCTGGCGGTCGCCACGCTGATGCTGCTGGAACAGGCGACCGGCTTCAGCGTCGCCAACCCGCTGCGCAACGTGCGCCTGGGCGTCTGGGCGATTCCGATGGGCGTGGTCTCGCTGCTGTACTTTCGCCGGACGCTGAACGTGTCGGGCCCCAAGGCCTACGCGCTGACGCTGTACATGGTGATGGCGCTGGTGTTCTCGCTGAACCGCAGCCAATACCTGCAGCTTGCCATTTCCGTGGTCATCGCCGTGCTGCTGGCCGGCAATGCCGACATCCGCCGCCGCGCCATCATGATCTTCGCGCCTGCCGCCGTGGCCGGCGTGCTGATCTTTGCCAGCATCGGCTACCTGGACGTGCTGACCCAACGCATCTTCAGCGTCGAACGCCTGGACGAAGACTCCAGCTACGGCGCGCGGGTGCAGGAAATGGAAGGCCAGATGCAGTTCTTTGCCGAAAGCCCCGTCTTTGGCAAGGGTGCGGGCTTTCGCAGCTGGGTGATGGGCGAGAACGGCTTTGAACTCAGCACGTTCGCGCACAACTCCTGGGCGTTCTATCTGATGAAGTTCGGCGTTGTCGGCACGATCATGATCATGCTGCCGCCGCTGCTCATCCTGCTGTTCTCGCTCTTTCGGCGCTACGCCCATCCCGGGCTGGAGATGCACCGGCGATACCTGCTCGCCACCGCGCCCATCTACATCTTCATCGACTCGATGTCCGGCGGCCTGGCCTATGCGCCCAAGACCGCGTTTACCGGCTTTCTGCTGTGTTACTGCCTTTCGCTGATGCGAAATGCCCAGATCATGCCCGTGCCTCGCCAAGAATCTCCCGCTCCCAGCCCTCGCCCGGACATCGTGCGCCGGGCGCCACCCACGCGAGTAATACCCCATGTCTGATGTCTTGTTTGTCGCACCGGACTTGCATGGCGGCGTCGGAAGATGCGTCGCCTTCATTGTGGATGCGTTGCCGGAACAGGGGGTGGACTCCGCCCTGTTCCTGCTGCGCTCGCGCAACCGCGAGTATCCCATCGCCAACCCCAAGGTCACCCGCGCATTTCCGATCATCGAGTCTCCCACCAAGCTGCGGCTGGCCCTGCCCGTGGCGTTCTTCAAGCTGCTGCAGCACATACGCCGCGAAAAGCCCGCCATCGTCTGCTCGCACGGCCTTCTGTGCAACATGCTGGTCGTGCTGGCCAGAAAGATCCTGCGCGGCAACTTCCGCACGGTGGCCTTCGAACACAGCAGCCCGGCCATCCACTACGGCGCCTCCAAGATGCGCCGCCTGAAGTGCTGGCTGGTCAGCCAGACCTACCGGCGGCACGACGCGGTGGTCGGGGTGTCGCGCGGCGTCAAGGAAGACCTGGTCAGCATGTTTCCGCCGCTGCGCGGCAAGGTGCACACCATCTATAACGGCGTGCCGCTGGATAACGTGCGGCGCCAGGGCGCCCAGCCGAAGACGGCCGATGGCGGCGACTCGCCCTATCACGTGGTGGCCGTGGGCCGGCTCGAAGCCGTCAAGGACTACGCCACGCTGATCGACGCGGCCGCGCTGCTCGACGATCCGGGCATTGCGTTCACGATCCTGGGCGAAGGCTCCGAGCACGCCGCCCTGCAAAAGCGCATCGACGACCGGCCGTCCCGCACGCAGGTCACGCTGGCCGGCCACATCGACAATCCGTTTCCGGTCATTGCCGGCGCCGGCGCCTTCGCGCTCACCTCCGTGCGCGAAAGCTTCGGCAACGTGCTGGTCGAGGCCCTGTGCCTGGGCGTGCCCGTCATCTCCACCGACTGCCCGCACGGCCCCGCCGAGATCCTGGACGCCGGCCGGTACGGGCTGCTGGTGCCGGTAGGCGACGCCGAGGCGCTGGCCGAGGCGGTGCGTCGACTGGCCTACGACGGCGAGATGCGCGAGAAGCTTGCGGCCCAGGGCCCCGAGCGCGCGGACGCCTTTTCCCTCGAGCGGCACTGCCGCAACGTCATCGATCTCTTCCGCCCGCTCATGCAGCGCGGAACGCCCTGAACAGGACAGCATCATGCAGAAGATACCGGTATCCGTCGTGGTGATGACCAAGAACGAGGAACGCAACATCGCGAAGTGCCTGAAGGCGCTGGTGGAGTTCGACGAAGTCTTCGTCGTGGACTCCAACAGCACCGACGCGACCTGCTCGATCGCCACGGCGATGGGCGCGCGCGTTTCGAATTTCCAGTGGGACGGCAAGTATCCGAAGAAAAAGCAGTGGTGCCTGGAGCAGCTTCCCTTCACGCACCCCGTCGTGCTGTACGTGGACGCCGACGAAGAAATGACGCCGGGCCTGGCCGCCGAGATCCGCGAGGTCCTGCCGCGCTTTGCCGCGGGAGCTGGCGGCGCTTTCGTGCCCTTCGACTACGTGTTCTGCGGCAAGAAGCTGGAACATGGCCATCGCGTCTACAAGCTGGCGCTCCTGGCGCGCGACCGCTCGCGCTTTCTGGACTACGACGACCTGGACGTCGCCAACATGTGGGAGGTCGAGGGTCACTACCAGCCGCAGGTCCAGGGCGAGACCTTTGCGCTGCGACAGCGCATGGTGCACAACGACCACGACTCGCTGTATCACTACTTCGACAAGCACAACCGCTATTCGGACTGGGAAGCGAACCTGCGCACCAAGGGCCTGATGAACGATCCGCGAGAGGCCAACGTCGGCGGCCGGGCCTTGCTCAAGCGCATCTTCCAGGCCATGCCATTCAAGGCGCCGATCTCGTTCCTGCACTCCTATGTCTTCAAACTGGGATTCCTGGATGGAAAGGCCGGCTACGACTATGCGGTCGCGCGCGCCATGTATTACTGGCAGATCCGCATCAAGACCGAAGAGATCCTGAAGGCGCGCCAGGCCAGCGAGGCCGCATCGCGGCGCGACGCCGTTGCGGGAGCGGCCAAATGAGCACCTTGCAACGCCTGGACCAATTCGCGCTGGCGCCGGGTCAGCGCGGACGGTCGGCGCTGACCGTGCAGTTGTGGTGGATGGTGCAGGGCACCCTGTTCCGCTGGTCGCCGCAGGTAGCCTACGGCTTTCGCCGCTGGCTGCTGCGCCGCTTCGGCGCGCGCGTCGGGCACAAGGTGCTGATCCGGCCCACGGCCACGGTCACCTATCCCTGGAAAGTGGAAATCGGCGACTACGCCTGGATCGGCGACGACGCCGTGATCTACAGCCTGGGCCCTATCCACATCGGCGCGCACGCCGTGGTCTCGCAACGCAGTTATCTATGCGCAGCCGATCACGATGCCGGCCGGCCCGATTTTCCGCTGCGCGAACGCGCCGTGCGTGTCGAAGACGGCGCATGGGTGGCCACGGACGTATTCGTCGGTCCGGGCGTGACCATCGGACGCGAGGCCGTGATCGGCGCGCGCAGCTCGGTGTTTCGCAACATGCCCGCCGCGATGGTGTGCCACGGCAACCCGTGCCGCCCCATCCGGCCACGCACCGCCACGCCAACATGAAAATACTCATCTATGGCATCAACTACGCGCCCGAACTGACCGGCACTGGCAAATACACCGCCGAACTGGCCGAGTGGCTGGCCGCGCGCGGGCACGAAGTCAACGTGGTCACCGCCCCGCCCTACTACCCGCAATGGCGGGTCCACGACGGCTACCGCGGCACACGCTACACCAAGGAAACGCGCCGGGGCGTGACCGTGCGGCGCGCACCCTTGTGGGTCCCCGAAAGACCGGGCGGCGCCAAGCGGCTGGTGCATCTGGCCAGCTTCGCGCTGTCCAGCCTGCCGTCGCTGCTGCGCGCGGCAATGCGGCGGCCGGACATCATCCTGGTCGTCGAACCCGCCCTCTTCTGCGCCCCGGCCGCGTGGCTGACCGCCCGCCTGACCGGCGCCCGCGCCTGGCTGCACATCCAGGACTTCGAAGTCGACGCGGCGTTCGAACTCGGGCTGCTCAAGGGCGGCGTCCTGCGCTCGATGGTCAAGCGCGCCGAACGCTGGCTGATGCGCAGGTTTGACCGCGTGTCCACGATTTCAAACCGCATGCTGGACCTGGCGCTTTCCAAAGGCATCGACCCGGCCCGCGCCGTGCTGCTGCCCAACTGGATCGACGTCAATGCCATCACGCCCTTGGCCGAAGGCGGCGACTATCGCGCGCAGCTCGGCATTCCGGACAACGCCATCGTCGCGCTGTATTCGGGCAACATGGGCGGCAAGCAGGGCCTGCAGATCCTCGCCGACGTAGCACGCCGCCTGAACCGCGAAGACCGCCTGTGGTTCCTGTTCTGCGGCCAGGGCCCCGAACGCGCGGCGCTGGAGGAAAAGTGCCGCGGCCTGACACGCGTCATCTTCCTGGACTTGCAACCGGCCGAACGCCTGGGCGCGCTTTTAGGCACGGCCGACATCCACCTGCTGCCGCAACGCGCCGGCGCGGCTGACCTGGTCATGCCGTCCAAGCTGACGGGCATGCTGGCCACCGGCCGCCCCGTAGTCTGCGGCGCGGCGCGCGGCACCGAGCTCGCCAACGTGGTGTCGCGCTGTGGCCTGCTGACCCCGCCCGAAGACGCCGCAGCGATGGCTGAAGCCGTACGCAAGCTCAGCTACAACGCACAGATCCGCGAAACCCTGGGCGCCGCCGCCCGGCAGTATGCGATGGCGCACCTGCACGTGGATGCGGTGCTGGGCGCGGCGGAGCGGGAGTTCATGGCAATTGCGAAAAACAAGGGCCGCGCGACGCCGGCGGGAACGCGAGCGAGTGAGGGGGATGTTTGAAGGGGGGGGGGGGTGTGAGGGAATTGGCGCAGGTGTTGGCGGGTGCGGGGCGGCATGGAGAGCACTTGCCCCGCGCGTCTTGCTCAGCCCGTTGAAAAGCCACAATATCGATTGTTCTCTTCCGGAAATTGAATCTCCGGATAGAGAAGAACAATCAGCTGCGGCAAGCTCCAGGACGGCATATATAGCAGCAGAATCGCGAGATCAACCCAGATCATCAAAGGCAACCATAGCCGTCCCTGCTTTGTAGTCAGGGACCATTTGATCCAGCGGCCACCATAACGCATCAGCACATCACTCGGCCTTTCAGGAAGCGTGATGATCTTTGGTGGAGGTAGGTCTTCAACGTTATCCATGAAACGATGAAGCCAAGCCCAGATATGGCTCGCCCAAACCTCACCGTTATACATTACGGGTATCTTCACTAACTGAGGCTCCGGCAAGTTGCAGGTATAACCAACAAGGTAGAGATACGGTTGCGATCTACCTGTTGTCCAATCAATGCCCTGCAACTGGTCCCAATCCAGTTCCCATATCGCGTCCAAGCTTTCCTCTGGATAAGGGACGTAGTACACGCGCCGGGAGCGGCGGTCAAAACGTACTTTGGAAGATCGGTATTTATATCGCGACAGCAAGACGCGCGGAAGGAAAAACCCCGAAAGCCCTATGATCGGAAGACCTAGAATAGGCACCCAAATCAGTCCAAACCCATCGTCGACGCCCGCGATTAATGCAATATAAAAAACAACTAGCCCGAATAAAGTGAGCAATCGAAGACCCACTCCCTCAAGTTCCCCTTGTAGCGTATCGGAAACCACTTCGATGCAATTTTCATTTAAACGCGTTGCTTCGATAGCTGGTACTTCGTGAGCGGCAGGATCCAAAGGCAATAACGTACTTGCGAAGCGAAATAGCCGCCACTTTTCCTGGATCTTCCTAAACGACGGGCGCGGCTCTCGGGCTTGCTTGGTGGCTTGCATTACTTAGGCTTCTGGCCGAGGGAGGGGAAACTCTTGAAATGGCGTGGGCCGGGTTTTGTGCAGGCGTTGACGGTCGCGGGAAAGCATGCAATTCGTCGCCCTTACCTGCCATTCATGCTCAATCCGGAGAAAAACCACAATGTCGATCGCTCTCTTTCGGGAATCGGATCTCCGGATACATAAGAACGATCAGTTGCGGCAACGCCAGGACGGGCATGAACATCAGCAGAACCGCCAAATCCACCCAGATCATCAAAGGCAACCATAGCCGTCCCTTCTTTGTGGTGAGGGACCATGTGATCCAACGACCACCGTAGCGCATAAGCACATCTCGCGAATTTTGAGGGAACGCGATAATCTTGGGTGCGGGCAAGGCTTCGACCTTGTCCATAAAACCGTGAAGCCAAGCCCATATGTGACTTGCGAAAATTTTCTCACTAAACATTATGGGTATCTTGACCAATTGAGACTCAGGCAGGTTGCAGGTATAGCCCACAAGGTAAAGATACGCTTGCGCTTGACCTGTGGACCAGCTGATGCCCTGAAGCCGATCCCACTCAAGTTCCCATATTGCATCCGAGCTTTCCTCAGGATATGGAACGTAATAGACGCGACGGCTGCGGCGGTCAAAACGTACTTTCGAACAACGGTATCGATAACGTGGCGCCAAAAGGCATGGCAAAAAAAACCATATAAGCCCCATGCAAGGTAGACCGAGGGAAAGTATGAGCACACCTGCAGACCAGCCACCGAATACTCCGAACACTGCCAAAAAAAAAGAAAGCAGTCCAAAGAAGGTGATGAGTCGAAGTAAAAATCCCGCGCCTTCAGTTTGCAACGTATTGGAAACGACCTCAACGCAATGGTCGTTCAACCGTGTTGCCACGATGGCGGCGGGTTCCTGCGTATCGGGCAGCGCTGGCAACAACGTACTCGCGAAGCGAAACAGCCGCCACTTTTCCTGGATCTTCCTAAACGACGGGCGCGGCTCTCGGGCTTGCTTGGTGGCTTGCATTACTTAGGCTTCTGGGCGAGGGAGGGGAAATACTTCAAAATGGCGTGGGCCGGGTTTTGTGCAGGCGTTGACGGTCGCGGGACAGCATGCAATTCGTCGCCCTTACCTGCCATTCATGCTCACTCCGTAGAAAAACCACAATGTCGATCGCTCTCTTTCGGGAATCGGATCTCCGGATACTGGAGAATGATCAGTTGCGGCAAGGCCCGGGATGGCATGTATAGCAGCAGAATCGCGAGATCAACCCAGATCATTAGAGGTAAAAATCGCCGCCCTTTCCTTGTGGTGATGGACCACATGACCAAGCGCCCCCCGTAACGCATCAGCACATCGCTCGGCTTTTGAGGAAGCTTGATGATTTTTGGTGCGGGCAAGCCTCCAACCTGGCCGGCCATGAAACGTTGAAGCCATGCCCAGATATGGCTTGCGAAAAATTCGTGATTAGCCATTATTGGTATCTTTACCAGTTTCGGCTCGGGCAGGTTGCAGGTGTAGCCCACAAGGTAAAGATACGATTGCGCTCGCCCCGTCATCCACCTGATGCCCTGGAGCCGATCCCAATCAAGTTCCCATATCGCGTCCAAGCTTTCCTCGGGATACGGGACGTAATAGACACGACGGCTACGGCGATCGAAACGTACTTTCGAACATCGGTATCGATAGCGCGGCCCCAAGACACAAGAAAGGAAAAACAACACAACTCCCAAGCCGGGCAGGCCGAGAGAAAAAATTAACACGCCTACAGACCAGCCGCCGAAGCCCCCCATCACGGCAAACAGCAATGAAAAAAGCCCTGAGAAAGTAAATGCCTGAAGGATTACCCCCTCATGGCCATCTTGCAAGGTATCGGAAACCACTTCGATGCAACTCTCGTTAACGCTTATTGCTTCGATGGCTGGGGTTTCAGACGCACTAGGCTCCGACGGCAGTAATGTGCTCGCGAAGCGAAAGAGCCGCCATTTGTTCTGGATTTCCCTAAACGTTGGGCGAGGCACTCGAATTTTCTTGGTAGTCCGCATCACTTGGGCTCCGCGACTGGAGCAAGCAACTCTTCGTCAATAGGATCCGTGAGCCACGTGCCGCGTGTAAAGACAAGCGGTTCTCGCTGCGGGAACAGCGCGAGACTAGGCTGGTTAACGACATCCGGCCTGTAACAGTAGTCCAGCATGACCTCTGTGTCTTCCCGCATAACGATTTGCCAACTCAACTGGCGGGTGCCATCTTGAATGAAATCCTTGTCAACAACCATACATTCCGCATCAAAAGGGAATCGGTATTCCGGAGATGCCGCAATGGGCCCCCGAACCATGTTTAGTATTTGGCCGTTCCGCCTGGCTTTGAGCGTGTATTGGAAGACTTCAGCATGCTTTACTTGCTGCGACTCTTCGCCCGAAGTTGGATAGCCGGGCAGGACCAAAGATAGGGACAGTGTTCCTATCCTTTCTTGGGCGATAGCGCGATTTAGATCAATGCTGTCTTGCCAGAGTCCGTAAATGGGAATGCTGCGGACTGCAATATCACCCACCGACACCTCGGGGGTTTCCCAATTCGCTACCGCGCGGACGCCATAAACGGCACCGTGGAATGCGGCAAGTTCCTGGTCCAGAGAGCTATAACGGTATGCTCGATCACCCTGACTCCAAAAGCTGTGTGCCAACCAGACTTCGTCGGGCTGATATTTCGCGAGAGCGGCCTGGATGCTGAAATAAATTACTCCTAGGGTGGCGATAAAAGCCAGCACAAGCCAGCCGACTGGCCCAATGACGCCGAGGACGACGCTGGAGGCGCTTAAAAGCAGTCCAGCAGTCGCAAGTACTCCACAGCCAGCAGACGCCAGATACATTCGACCTGCTTCGGAGTTTTGTTGCGTGGCGTAGGCGCTAGCGGCACGTAATCCATCAGCGACTGCCCCAATAGCGGCAGTTACTGCGCCTAGCTTTGTCGCTAGCTTTCGCACTTCGCGGGCTGCTTCCCGCGCCATGCTCAACGAGTTCCCTTTCGCGAGTGCATGTAGCTGAATCGCGTCGCCCTTCAGCAACATGCCGGAGCTCATCACAGCGAATACCGCCGCCAACGCGCTAGCCCCGTTGGCGAACCCAGTAACTGATCGATCAATCTTCCCGTTCGCGAGATCTTTGATCGACGACCGAAGTGCCATGATGGCGGAAATGGCGGCCAGGCCTGTGAACCCGTATTCCCCGCGTACGATTCCAGTCTGCGCGGCGCCGTAGGCTTTACTTTGACGAACCTGATCCAGCATCCGCTTGAATACATTTCCTTCAAGTTGGAACGGCTGCGGATTGTGCACAGACGGTTGGGCAGGAGAAATACGGGTTGCTTGATCACCGATGCGCACGGTTTCGTAAAGGAGCACCGTCGCCGGCTGATTGCGCAATGGCTGCTTGACGGTAATACCCCACTTCCTTAGTTGTTCGGTGTTCATGCTTCGTTCACCGTGGAACTGGGAGTATTGGAAATTCGCCTCGGCGCTAGACACGCGGTACGTGACAATGGTGTTGCCAACGCGGACTTCTGCATACAGGCGTAATCGCCGGACGATGCTGCTGGCTGTGGCCTCGGGTAAACGCGTATCACCAAGCTGAGAAAGCATCTGGCTTACGAGTACATCTGAGGACTGGGTCGCTGGATAGGAGACGTTCAGTTGAAAGATGGGCGCAAAGGCCGCAATCCCAACGTCCAGCACGTTCTTCAGCGGCGCAGGGTTGGCGAAATCGGCGTGCAACTCAGGGATGCCATGCGCTAGCGCCAACCAGACAGGACTTCTTTCTGGTGGGGCCAGCAACAAACTCCGGTACGTCGATCGACCACTTTCGCTGTGAGTCAGATTACCCACGCAGTGTGCAACAACGCGCTCGTAGTCCTGTGCATTCTCTTTTGCACCCAAGTCAAAACAGGACAGCACCTTGCCAAACCATCCATCCTGCCAATCCTTGGCGATGGCGCTGCCGCCAGTCCTGATCCAGCCTTCAAGGTCCTTCACCAGCGTGTCAATGTCGGCCTGTTTCCGCCTGACTGTCTGTTCATACGAGCGCATGTATGGAACAGCATTGCCATGGGAGCGGTCCGCGTCATCGTTCGCGTCAAAGCGAACCAGATCTCGCCTTTTGGCATAGGCTTCTGGAGTCGCACGCTTCTGAACGCTCTGCAAGTACTGCTTTATGACGGTGGCGCTTGTGTAAGCGTGATTGTTATCGATTTCATAAGCTTGCCGATCTGCCGCCGCAACTGCGACAAGATGCGCCAGTTCACTCATGACGCCGATCGGGTCGTGCAGCACGACTGCCAGAGGAACGATATCCTTGATCGGAACCAGCTCGACGTAAGCGCCCGGGATGACGGTTTCGTAGGTGGGGAACGACTCCGGCGCTGATATCTCGCTCCATGTGTAGTACCCCGACTTGCCACTCAGGTCGGGTCGTCGCAGTTCCGGCGTCGCGTAAGCAAGCAACGCGATGTTGAACACATGGGGTTGCTCAACACCACCAGCGGGCCTGACCTTTGTCGCCAACCTGGAGCGGATGCCGCCCGTATCGTTCTCGATGCTCCAGAGCCTGGCATGGGTCAGCATCGTTTCGCTGGTCAGCAGGTAGACGACGTCTGCTTCTTGGGTCGCTGGGGCAGACAGACAAGGTTTGGCGCTGACCGTTTCGGGGCGAGCGAGCCGCCCGGGGATGGCATCGTCTTCGTCTGCAGGAGTCCACCAGATGCGCGCAAATCGCATGTCGTCGGTGACTTGATAGTGCTGCGTCCACATCCGGCCGTTCTGGAAGTAGCAGAGGTAAACGTAGGTGCCTGGACGCAGCACGCGCAGACCGTATGCCTTGCCGGCGGTCAGCGCGGGATAGCCCTCAGCGCTTAGCGTGGGAAACACGTCTTTATCCCAGGTGCGCTCTGCAACGCCGTAGCGCAAAGGGTAGATGGGCACACACCGCTGACACGATGGCGGTGAGATGGCCTTGCCCAGTTGTTTTTCATTAGGGCGGTCGGGACTCAGCGCTTTCTTGTGGGGCGTTGTCATAGCGGGGTCTTCATGGCCCACAGGCAACACGAAGGCCTTGGACAGACCTTCCCGCAAGGTGTACACGACGACGTCGAAGGACTTGTCGTCGATGGCAAATACGAAGCGAAATCGGACTGGATAGGAATGTCGGGCTCCCGGAAACCACAGGCTTTCCACACCACCAATGCGTGCCCAGCCTGCGCGCGCCCATTACGGCACGCCTGCCCAGGCTTGGGTATCAGACAAGTACGATTTTGAAGTTCGTCAGCTTCTATTGCGACAACTTTCAGGCGCACAAAAAAGCCAGGGCCTGTGCGGGCGGCAGCGCCACCCGCACAGGCCCTGACTCACGTCCTCGTTTCAGCTCGCGTCGCCCTTGGCCGGCGCAGGCTGCCCATTCGAGCTGCGTACCAGTCCCATCTGCACCGCGATGTACGCGGCCTCGGCCTGGTTGCGTGCGTTCAGCTTCCAATAGAGCGTGCGCGCGTGGCTCTTGACGGTGGCGACCGAGATGCCGACCTGTTGGCCGATCTCGCGCATGGTCTTGCCTTGCACGAGCAGTTGCAGGATTTCCTCCTGCCGCTGCGTGAGCTCGCGCAGCTCTTGCACGGACGCGTGCGCGGTGCTGGGCGGCCGGCCGGCGGGTTGCGGGTAGCATTCGCCGCCCGCAATCACCAGACTGACTGCCGCGGCCAGCGCATCGGGGCTGGAAGCCTTGGGCAGATAGCCCGCGACCCCGGCGCGCGCACACGCGGCCATCACGCTCTGGTCCAGCGCGGAATACAGCACCAGCACCAGCCTGGGCATGAAAAAGGCCATGGCCTGCGATAGAAGGCCGATGTCCTCTTCCGCGGTGCCGCTGCAACCGATCACCAGCAACTCCACTGGCTTGTTGATCGAGCTGGACATATTAAGGAGGTGGGCTGGCGAGATGGCCAGGATATCGTCGGCGTTGCGCACACGTTCCAGCACATGCTGAATTGCGACACGAAGCAGAGCGTAGTCTTCGATCAGTACGGTTGTCATCCCGGGAAGAACCTTGTGACGCATGGCCCATTACGGTTCCCATGACGCTGGCGCGACGCCGCGCAATGCGCGGGTTCACGCGCGTCGCCAGGTTCAGGGGAATCCTGTCCGCAGCCTTGGGATTGCAGTGGCGAGACTAAGTGATTCGCCCTATCAATCCATGCTTGCGGACACAACTCATGCTATCAGCGGCTACGTTCGCTGAATCTCGTTCAGGAGGATGATTGGTGGCGGAAAGCGAGGCGACAGCGACGTGAACACCTGCTTTCTATGCCTTAGCCGTATTGGCTATGCGCGGTCCCGGCAGCGTTGGAACGGGCGTTCCTGCTGCCGGGCAGGCAGCGCAAACCTTGCTTAACCGAGCTTGCGCCCATAGATCTGCCCGGCATCCACTTCGCGACCATTCGGTTCATGCCATTCAAGGGTCGCGCCGCGTTGCAGCGCCGCGTACACGGCTTCGCCCTTGTTCTTGACATGCAGGCGTTGGTACAGCGTGCACGCGTGCGTCTTCGCGGTTGCCACCGAGATGTTCAACATCCGGCTGACGGTCTTGATGGGATAGCCCCTTGCAAGCAACACCAACACTTCGTACTGGCGCGGCGTGATCTGCAGGAGCTGTGCGCCCGCGCTGACCGGCATGGCGCCCTTCGCACCGCCTTCTTCCGCATCCCGCGACGGCAAGGCGCATACGGCGGAGGCCGGCGCCTGCAGCGCCTGTTCGCTCGGGAAGCATTGCCCGCCCGCCATCACCAGGCGGATGGCGGCCTCGAGGATCTCGACCGAAGCCGTCTTCATCAGGCAACCGTACACACTGGCGCCAGGCAGGCCTTGCACCGGCATGGGCAAGGGCATGACGTCCGTCAGAAGCAGAATCCGCTTGGGCGTCAGCACGCGCTGAATCTCGTGCAAGGCGCTCCATGCTTCATCGGTATCCACTGGCAATCCATAGATCAGAAGATCGGCGCCCGCGTGCACGCCGTCGGCCTTGGACACGTCCGCAAGGCCCATCCCCTCGATCTCCCACACATCATCCAACTTGCTAAGAATTTGCCACAACCCCAACCGCAGTAGCGGATGGGCTTCAATCAGGACCATCTTGGCCATGGTGTCCTCCCGGTTTTTCGACGGGCCTAGAAGGGATCTTCGCTGTGCTGAAGATATTATTTATCCAGCCCTGCGGGGGTGGTCCGCATATCCCGGAATATCTAATGAAGCTGAACCGGGACGTTTAGGCTGGTCGACTTTGGTAGCCAACATAACGGATGGCATGGAACCCATCTTATGGTTCGGATTTGTCAAAATCAAGACGTTTCAGGGCGATATAATCCGACAAAATCAGAAATCAATCGTTAGCCTTAATCATGTTCCTAAATACGGATGAGGAACCTCATCTCGTCCTTTTTACCGCTAGGGTTTTCACCAGTATCACCCCGTTGCACCCGCGGTTCTCCCTATGACACGGCCTCGGTTTGCCGGCCTGCCACGCCCGGAATGCCCGTGTTACAGACGAAAAAAAGCCACGTCGGGGCATCTGCCTGACGCGGCCTTGGGGTGCCGGATGGGGAGGGAAAGCTGTCAACTTGTATCTGTCGACACATCACGCCGGTGAGCGATCCCTGCAATCGAAATAACGGTAACATTTTTATTTTTACGCCCGCAGGCGTATTTACTCCATATAGGCGAAGTCAAATACCGTATGTCCCCCCTGATGATGCCAATGGTGCATTGAAGCATGGCGTTTTCTCAGGAAGTTAGCGTAGTGGATCTCGCCATCGGTTTCGACGTAAGTGGAAGGCGAAAGCTCCTCAATCTTGTTCAGCGAGACGCCCTTGCCGTAGTGACAGAAGCCTTGGTACTGGGCGCACCGGATCACGTCTCCGTCAGGCGATACAACGATTCCGGCGTTTCGGGCGCGCATCGGGTTGCGCACGATCGGGTTGCAGGCGTGGGGCGTCCAGGACGTCGAGCGGGGCGAATCCGAGAAAAACGCGAACAGCTCGTCGCAGTGGCTCTGGCCGTCAGTCCGGTCGATATTTGTTAATAGCCACCAGTATTCGCCGTGTTTAAAAATAATGGTGTCCACGGCAGAAATATTGGTCATCAGATTAACATCCAGCTCCCATTTCAGCGGAAATTCCGTGCATTTCCATAGCTCGATACTGCGATTTCCGCACGTTTCCGGAACCATGTATGTCACGCCTTCGTGTTCAAAAATATACGGAAATGAAAGATGATAAGGCAGGTTCAGCGCGGTGCCCAACAGCCGGAAAGCCCCGTCGGAGTAGGTCGCGACGGAGATCGTGCCCTTGCGGGACGTAAAATCATAGTCCTCGAAAAATATATATGGTTTTTTGTCGTGCGTATAAACAAAGGGATCCGCGAAAAACCGCCCCTTGGGCGGCTGCAATACCATCGCCTCCGATACAACCGCCTGCTGCCGCGCAGAGGGAAACATACCGATCCGCCACCGGACATTGCGTTTCATGATGCGCCGCACAACCAGATCCGACATTAACCACGCCTGGCGCGCAATATATGCGGCGCTGTCCCACTCAGCCGGGTCGGCGCGGCGCGGACCGCTCATGATCTGCATGGCGGGCGGCGCGACGCCCGGCCGGTCGTGGGCCAGCGCCTGCAAGGCGTCATAGACCATGAAGTTTCCCAAACTGAAAGCGCGGGCCTGATTCTTCAGCCAGAACACTTCCGTGTTGAAACTGCGCTGGTCCAGGAGTTCGTCGTCTTCCTGCCGCGCGCCGATGCGCCAGAGTTTCACGGTGGTGTGATCTTCGCGCTGAAAGACCTCCCAGAAGCCGGCATAACGGCTGGTTGCCACCGCAATATCCGAATAGCTCAATTGCCACACGCCCAGCCGCGACCAGCTGGAAAGTTGCGAGCGCGTCGCGAGCGACGCGCCCAGCGTGATCACCAGGTCCAGCCCCAGCGCCTGCACCTCGCGGCGCGCCTGCGGATCCTCATCGCGGGGCGCCAGCGGAATGACCGCCGTGCCGGCCTGCTGCAGGCTGTCGCGCATGTCGCGGCAGGCGAGCATGTCGCGCTGCTTCTGCGGCAGCAGCTTGCCTTCCAGGCGCGACAGCGTGCCGAACAGCGCCTTCACGCTCAGCCTCGGTGCACTGTCGGCGACCTCTCCGTTCATCACCAGCAACGCCGTGAGCTCGAACTCCTGGCTGTGGAGTAGCCACTCAACCATCTCGTGCATCCAGCCGGGTTGCTCATACCCGTCAACCAGCAATCCCACCTTGTACGTCGTCATTTCTCGTGCTCCTGTATCAGGGCGATTGGCCTGCCGCGCCGTGACTGCGCAGGGCCTCGCCCGGCACACACCCGGGGCAATGCTTTTATGTTCTCGCGCTGATACTGCGGGCTTTTGAGCGTGCGTTCCAGAGCGCATTCATCCTAGGACTGGTGTCCGAGGACATTCGGCTAAATCTCAACCTCCCGCGCGGGCCGCGCCTCATGCTTCTTCGCGGCAGGGCCTCGTCCGTACGCACGATGCGAAGCGCGCACGCGGCCAAAGCAACACCACGGCCTCTAGCGCTTAGGGGTAAACCCTATTGGGGATAGCAGAGGCTCGCCTCTCATCCAAGGCTCCCGCATAATGCATTGAAACAAACGTTTGAATTCAACCTTATGCAAGAAATCCGCTCCACACCCACGAGAGAAGCCATCCTGGACACCGCCGAGTCCCTGTTCGCGCAACAAGGACACGAAGCGACGTCGATGCGCCAGATCACCGGCGCGGCCGGTGTGAACCTCGCTTCGGTGAACTATCACTTCGGCTCCAAGGAGTCACTCGTGCAGGCGGTGCTCAAACGCCGCCTGGAAGTGCTGAATCGCGAGCGCATGCGCCTTCTGGACGAACTGGAGGCGCAATCCGGCGGCAAACCCCTGAAGCCCTCGCAGATCGTCGATGCGTTCTTCGGCACGCTGCTGCGCCTGGCCGCCGATCCCGCGCAGGCCGGCAGCACGTTCCTGCCGCTGCTGGAACGCACGATGACCGATCCCACGGATTTCATCCGGGCCCTATTCGCCGAGGAATACGCCGACGTGCTCGCGCGCTACCGCAACGCCCTGTTCGCCGCCCTGCCGGACGTCCCCCGCGCCGAGATCATCTGGCGTTTCCAGTTCATGCTGGGCGCGACGTCGTACGCAATCATGGGCACCGACCTGCTGCGTTCGGTCACCGGCCTGGCCGGCGACGAAGCCGAGCAGCCCAACGACCGCGAACTGCTTCTGCCGCGCCTGATGAGTTTTCTGCTGGGCGGACTGCGTTCGCCCTTGCCGCACGTGAACGCAAGCCCCGGAGGCGCCTGACCGCCGTCCACCGCCCGCCCGGCCGGCGCGCCCTCCTTCGAAGGCCGCCACGCACCTGAAGAACAACGAGGAGACAAGAAAATGTACGCAGTCATCGTCGCGCTGGTTGTCATTGCGCTCCTGGCCGCCGTGTTGCTGGGCGTGCGCCCCATCCGGCGAGCGCTGTTGTCCGCGCCGATCTTCAACCTGTATCGCAAGGTGTTGCCGCAGATGTCGGACACCGAGCGCGATGCGCTCGAGGCGGGCACCGTCTGGTGGGAAGGCGAGCTCTTTCGCGGCCGGCCCGACTGGAGCCGTCTGCTGGCCTATCCCCGCCCGCAACTGACCGACGAAGAGCAGCGCTTTCTGGACAACCAGGCCGAGACCGCGTGCCGCATGGTCAACGACTGGCACGTCACGCAAGAGCGCTTCGACCTGCCCGCCGACGTATGGAACTATCTGAAGACCGAGGGTTTCCTCGGCATGATCATTCCCAAGCAGTACGGCGGCCTTGCGTTCTCCGCTTACGCCCATTCCGAAATCGTGACCAAGCTATCCACGCGTTCTTCCGCGCTGGCCGTGTCGGTCATGGTGCCGAACTCGCTGGGTCCGGCTGAACTGCTGCTGCATTACGGCACCGAGGAACAGAAGAACCACTATCTGCCGCGCCTGGCCCGCGGCGAGGAAGTGCCGGCGTTTGCGCTGACCAGCCCGTGGGCGGGTTCGGATGCGGCTGCCATTCCCGACAGCGGCATCATCTGCAAGGGCGAATGGCAGGGCCGCGAGGTGATCGGCATGCGCGTCACCTGGGACAAGCGCTACATCACGCTCGCGCCCGTCTGCACATTGCTGGGCCTGGCGTTCCGCCTGTACGACCCGGACGGCCTGCTGGGCGGCAAGAAGGACCTGGGCATCACCTGCGCGCTCGTGCCGCACGACCACCCCGGCGTGGACACCGGCCGGCGCCATTTCCCGCTGAACGCCATGTTCATGAACGGCCCCACGCGCGGCGCCGACGTCTTCATGCCGCTGGACTTCATCATCGGCGGTCCCGCCATGGCCGGCCAGGGCTGGCGCATGCTGATGGAATGCCTGGCCGCCGGCCGCTCGATCTCGCTGCCTTCCTCGAACACCGGCATGTCCAAGCTGACAGCGCGCGCCGTGGGCGGCTATGCGCGCGTGCGCAGCCAGTTCCGCATGCCGGTCGGCAAATTCGAAGGCGTCGAAGAGGCGCTGGCGCGCATTGGCGGACACACCTACATGATGGACGCTGCGCGCACCATGACGGCCGGCGCGGTGGACCTGGGCGAAAAGCCGTCGGTCGTGTCAGCCATCGTCAAATACCACGTCACGGAGCGCGCGCGCCAGGTCGTCAACGACGGCATGGACGTGATCGGCGGCAAGGGCATCTGCCTGGGACCGTCCAACTTCCTGGGCCGCGCCTACCAGCAGATCCCCATCGGCATCACGGTCGAAGGCGCCAATATCCTGACGCGCAGCCTCATCATCTTCGGCCAGGGCGCGATCCGCTGCCACCCCTACGTGCTTGCCGAAATGCAGGCTGCGCAATCGCCGGACCGCAAGCGGGGGCTGGATGATTTCGACGCCGCGTTCTGGGGCCACGTGGGCTTCGTGGTGCGCAACACCTTCCGTGCGCTGGGCACGTCGCTGACCGGCGCGCGGTTTGCCGCCGTGAACGCCGACGTCTCGCCCGCCATGAAGCGCTACTACCAGCTGCTGGGCCGTTATTCCGCGGCATTCGCGATGCTGGCCGACACCTCGATGCTGGTGCTGGGCGGCAGCCTGAAGCGGCGCGAGCGCCTGTCGGCGCGGCTGGGCGACGTGCTGTCGCAGATGTACCTGATCAGCGCCACGCTCAAGCGTTTCGAGGACGAAGGCCGGCAGGCCGCCGACGCGCCGCTGGCGCACTGGTCCATCCAGGACGCATTGTGCAAATTGCAGGAAGCCTTTGACGGCGTGCTGGACAACTTCCCGAACCGTGCGGTGGCCTGGATCATTCGCCGCATTGTGTTTCCGTGGGGCCACAGCCAGATCCCGCCGTCGGACCAGCTTGGCCAGGACGTGGCCCGGCTGCTCATCAGCCCCAGCGCCACGCGCGACCGCCTGACCGCCGGCTGCCATCTGCCCGCCACCGCGGACGAGCCTGTGGGCGCGATCGAGCAGGCGCTGGCCGCCACGCTGGACGCCGAGCCGATCGAGGCCAAGATCCGCGAACTGGAAAAGCGCGGCGTGCTGGACGGAAATCCGCAAGCAAATGTGCGCGACATCGCCGACGCGGCAGTGGCCATCGGCGGCATCACCGCGGAAGAGTACGCGGTGGTCAAGCGCCGCAACCGCTTGCGCGACACCGTGGTGAAAGTGGATGATTTCCCCTTTGACCTCGGCGCCGCCGACGCGGACCGGCCCACGGCCGAACGCAAGGTCGCCTGAGGGAGGTAGCGGATGGCATTCAAACCGGTTTACGTCGTCGACGGTTCACGCACGCCCTTTTTGAAGGCCCGCACGGGCCCGGGCCCCTTCTCTGCCGGGGATCTGGCGGTGCAGGCCGGCCGCGCCCTGCTGCTGCGCCAGCCCTACGCGCCCACCGACCTGGACGAGGTCATCGTGGGTTGCGCGGCGGCCTCGCCCGAAGAGGTCAACATCGGCCGCGTGATTTCGCTGCGGCTAGGTTGCGGCGATCGGGTGCCCGGCTGGACCGTCATGCGCAACTGCGCATCGGGCATGCAAGCGTTGGATTCGGCCATTGCAAACATCCAGAACGGCCGGTCGCACCTGGTGCTGGCCGGCGGCACCGATGCGCTGTCGCGCGCGCCGGTGCTGTTTTCGGACGGCATGGTGCGCTGGCTGTCGCGCTGGTACGCCGCGCGCGGCGTGGGCGCCAAGCTCAAGGCGCTGGGCGGTTTCCGGCCCAAGCACCTGGCGCCCGTGATCGGCCTGCTCAAGGGCCTGACGGACCCGGTTGTGGGCCTGTCGATGGGTCAGACCGCCGAGAACGTCGCCACGCTGTTCAATATCGACCGCGCCGCCATGGATGCATACGCGGCGCGCAGCCACCAGCGCGCGCTGGCGGCCCGCGCCGCCGGCATGCCCGAGGTCACACCGGTCATCGACACGCAGGGCACACTGCACGCCGCGGACGACGGTGTACGCGAAGACTCCACGCCCGACAAGCTGGCCAAACTCAAGCCGGTGTTCGACAAGCCGTGGGGCAACATCACCGCAGGCAACAGTTCTCAGGTCACCGACGGCGCGGCCATGCTGGTGCTGGCTTCGGAAGAAGCCGTGCGCAAATGGAACCTGCGCCCGCTGGGCCGCATCATCGATTCGCAATGGGCCGGGCTGGACCCCGCGATCATGGGCCTGGGCCCCGTGCATGCGGCCACGCCGATCCTGCAGCGCCATGGGCTGGGCTTGAATGACCTGGACCTGTGGGAGATCAACGAAGCCTTCGCGGCGCAGGTGCTAGGTTGCCTGGCCGCGTGGCGGGACGAGGCCTACTGCCAGGAAAACTTCGGCACGCCCGCCTGGGGCGAACTGGACCCCGCGCGCCTCAACGTCGACGGCGGCGCCATTGCCATCGGACACCCGGTGGGCGCCTCGGGGGCACGCATCGTGCTGCATCTGCTGCATGCGCTCAAGCGCCGCGGCGCGCGGCGCGGCATGGCTGCCATCTGCATCGGCGGCGGCCAAGGCGGCGCGATGCTGGTCGAAACCCTGGACGAGGACCGCCCATGACGACATTGGATACGCTTTCCCACTGGCGCCTGGACCGCGACCCCGACGGCGTCGCCTGGCTGACCTTCGACCGCGCGGGCAGCGCGGTCAACGCCCTGTCGGCCGATACCATGGCCGAACTCTCGGTGGTGCTTGACGCGCTGGACCGCGATCCGCCCCAGGGCCTCATCATCCAGTCCGGCAAGGCGACGGGCTTCATCGTGGGCGCCGACGTCAACGAATTCGCCACGCTGGACACGCCCGAACAGGCGCGCGGGCTGGTGTCGCGCGGCTGGAATCTCATGAACCGCCTGGCGGGCGTGCGCTATCCGACGCTGGCGCTGATCCAGGGGCATTGCCTGGGCGGCGGCCTGGAACTGGCGCTGGCTTGCCGCTACCGGCTGGTGGCGGACCAGCCCGGCGCCTCGCTGGCGCTGCCCGAAGTCATGCTTGGCATCTTTCCCGGCTGGGGCGGCATGCTGCGCCTGCCGCAGGTGATCGGCGCGCCGGCTGCGCTGGACATGATGCTGACCGGCCGCGGCGCCGATGCCCGCCGCGCGGCCGCGTTGGGGCTGGTGGACGCGCGCGTGCCGCCACGCCTGCTGCTGGCCGCGGCGCGCCAGACGGTCCTGTCGCGCAAGCCCGCCCGGCGCGCGCGCGGCCTGGGCGCGTTGCTGAACCGCTGGCCACTGAAAGCCATCGTCGCCAACCGCGCCCGCAAGCAGATTGCCGCGAAGGATCCGCTGGGCCATTACCCGGCCGCGCCCGCCATCGTGGAAATCTGGGAAAAGCATGGCGGCAATGCGCTCAAGGCGCCCGACCTCATCGACCGCATTATTTCGTCCGGCACGGCGCGCAACCTGCTACGCGTGTTCCGCCTGCAAGAGCGTCTGAAGGCCAACGGCAAGCAGCCCGGCGTTGCGCCTGCGCGCCATGTGCACGTGGTGGGCGCGGGCGTAATGGGCGGCGACATTGCCGCCTGGTGCGCGTACAAGGGCATGACCGTGACTTTGCAGGACCAGGAGATGTCCCGCATCGCGCCGGCCCTCAAGCGCGCCGCAGCGCTTTACACGCGCCGCCTGAAAGACCCGCGACTGGCGCGCGCCGCCTTCGACCGGCTGGTGCCGGACCCGGAAGGCAACGGCGTGCCGCTGGCCGACGTCATCATCGAGGCCATCAGCGAGCACCCCGACGCCAAACGCGCGCTGTACCGGTCGCTGGAACCGCGCATGAAGCCGGATGCGCTGCTGGCCACCAACACGTCCAGCCTGTCGCTTGAAACGCTGCGCGAAGGCCTTGCGCGGCCGGAGCGTCTGGTGGGCATTCATTTCTTCAATCCCGTGGCCAAGATGCCGCTCGTGGAAGTCGTGCACGCGCAAGGCGGCGACCCCGACGCCCAGACCCGCGCCTGCGCCTTCGTGGGGCAGATCGACAAGCTGGCGCTGCCGGTCAAGAGCGCGCCCGGCTTCCTGGTGAATGCGGTGCTGGCGCCCTACATGCTGCAGGCCATGCGCAGCGTGGACGAAGGCGTCGCGCCGGAAACCGTGGACGCCGCGATGGTGGCCTTCGGCATGCCGATGGGGCCGCTGGAGCTGGCCGACACCGTGGGCCTGGACATCGCACGCGACGCCGGCGCGCAACTGGCCGGCGGCGCCGAGCCGCCACGTTGCCTGGCCGAGCGCCTGGCGCGCAACGAGCTGGGCAAAAAGAGCGGCAAGGGCTTTTACACCTGGCGCGATGGCAAGCCGGTCAAGCAGCGCAGCGCGGATCCCGCCGCAGCGCCCGCCGGCCTGGCCCAGCGCCTGATCCAGCCGCTCATCGACGCCACGCGGGAACGGGTCGTGGGCGGCATCGTGGCCGACGCCGATCTGGCGGATGCCGGCGTGATTTTTGGGACGGGCTTCGCGCCATTCACGGGAGGCCCCTTGCATTACGAAGCAGGCAGCACCAAGCAGGACCGCAGCACAGCGGCTCGCGCCGATTAGACCGGCGAAACCAGGCCGGCAGTGGAAGAGAGACACACATCCAACTCGAGGAGGCAGTACCATGCGCAGACGTCCATTGTCCCTGAGCACCCTGTCGGCCATCCTGGTCGGCCTGGGCGCATCCGCAACGTCCTACGGCGCCGGTTTTCAGCTCTTGGAGCAGAACGCCAGCGGCCTGGGCAACGCGTATGCGGGCTCGGCGGCAAACCCGGAGAATGCCAGCATCATGTATTTCAACCCGGCAGGCTTGACCTATCTGCCGGGCCTTAATTTCTCCGGCGGGGTAAACCTGATCAAACCGTCGTTCAAGTTTTCGGACAACGGAAACAGCCGCAACCCCAGCGCGCCGGGCATTCCCGGATCGGGCTTGAACGGTTCGGTTCCCACCGGCGGCAATGGCGGGGACGCGGGCCATCTGGGCGTCGTGCCCAACCTCTACGCCTCCTGGCAACTGAACGAGCAGTGGTACATCGGTCTGGGCGTCGGCGCACCGTTCGGCCTGATGACCGAATACGACGACGGCTGGGTCGGTCAATACCACTCGAACAAGTTCGACATCAAGACCATCAACGTCAACCCGTCCATCGCCTACAAGGTCAACGAGAAATTCTCGATGGGTTTCGGCGTGAACTGGCAACACATCGACGCCACCTACAAGAAAAAAACCGTGGTGCCCATCGCCGGCCTGCCGCTGGCCACCAATGGCGACGCCGACCTGAACCTGAAGGGCGATGCGTGGGGCTGGAACGTCGGCTTCATGCTGCAACCCACCGAAGACACGCGCATCGGCCTGTCGTACCGCTCGAAGATCAAGCACTCGGCCAAGGGCGACACCGACATCGACAACATCGGCCCCACCGGCCAGTCCGTGTCGTTCGATGCCAAGGCCAACGTCGACCTGCCCGACACGTTGATTCTTAGCGCCACGCACCAGCTCAACGAAAAATGGGAACTGTTGGGCGACGTCTCGTGGACCGGCTGGAGCAGCATCCCCCAGTTGAAGATCAAGAACTCGGGTCCGGGCGCGCGCGACGATGTGCTGCCGCTCAACTTCCGCGATACCTGGCGCGTTGCCGTGGGCACCAACTACAAGTTCGCCCCCGCCTGGAAGTGGAAGTTCGGCCTGGCGTTCGATCAGTCGCCGGTGCATGACGCCGCCGACCGTCCCACGTCCCTGCCCGACAACGACCGCTACTGGTTCTCGACCGGCGTGCAATGGGCCGCCACGAAGGACACCACGATCGACCTGGGCTACACCTATCTGTACCTGCGCAAGACGGACATCGACACCACGTCCGGCAGCGCGG
Source organism: Achromobacter sp. Root170 (assembly GCF_001428165.1). Classification (NCBI taxonomy): domain Bacteria; kingdom Pseudomonadati; phylum Pseudomonadota; class Betaproteobacteria; order Burkholderiales; family Alcaligenaceae; genus Achromobacter; species Achromobacter sp. Root170. The sequence goes on along the minus strand of NZ_LMHN01000015.1, from coordinate 423,098 downwards.
CCACCAAGGGCCGTGTCGCGGGCACCTACGACAGCAGCGGCCACATCCTCGGCCTGCAACTCTCGTCCCGCTTCTAGCCGTGAACCGGGGGACGGCCGCGCGCCGTCCCCCGCTTTTTCAGGAGACTCCCTTGAGCAAGTTCGTCGTCAAAAACGTCGCCGTGCTGGGTGCCGGCGTCATGGGCGCGCAGATCGCCGCCCACCTGGCCAATGCCGGCGTGCCGGTCACGCTGTTCGACCTGGCCGCCCGCGAAGGCGACCGCAACGGCACCGTCAAGAAGGCGCTGGCCGGCCTGAAAAAACTGGAACCCGCGCCGCTGGCCGGCGCCTCGCGCCTGGCGCTCATCACGCCCGCCAATTACGATGACGACCTCGCCCGCCTGAGCGGCTGCGATCTCGTCATCGAAGCCATCGCCGAGCGCATGGATTGGAAGACGGCACTGTACGAGCGCATCGCGCCGCACGTGGCGCCCGGCGCCATCGTGGCCTCGAATACGTCCGGCCTGTCCATCGACGCGCTGGCCAACGCGCTGCCCGCCGGGCTGCGCGACCGCTTCTGCGGCATCCATTTCTTCAATCCGCCGCGCTACATGCGCCTGGTGGAGATCATTGCCACCTCGCACACGCAACCGGACGTGCTGGACCAGCTGGAAACCTGGCTGACCTCCGCGCTGGGCAAGGGCGTGATCCGCGCGCTGGACACCCCGAACTTCGTTGCCAACCGCATTGGCGTGTTTTCGATCCTGGCCGCCATGCACCATACCGCGCGGCTGGGCCTGGCCTTCGACGAAGTCGACGCGCTGACCGGTCCCAAGATCGGCCGCCCCAAGAGCGCCACGTACCGCACCGCCGACGTGGTGGGGCTGGACACGCTGGCCCACGTGGTGGGCACGATGGAAAAGAACCTGCCGGACGATCCGTGGCACCGGTACTTCGCGCTGCCGGACTGGCTGTCGGCGCTGATCTCCAAGGGCGCGCTGGGCCAGAAGAGCGGCGCGGGTGTCTACCGCAAGCAGGGCCGAGAGATCCAGGTGCTGGATCTGAAAAAGCAGGATTACGCGCCAGGAACGGGCAAGCTGGCCGATGAAGTGGCCGCGCTGCTCAAGGAACGCGACCCGGCCAAGCGCTTTGCCGCCCTGCGCGCCAGCGAGCATCCGCAGGCGCAATTCCTGTGGAGCCTGTTCCGCGACATCTTCCATTACAGCGCCGTGCAGCTCGAGCACGTGGCCGACAACGCGCGCGACCTGGACCTGGCCATGCGCTGGGGCTTCGGCTGGTCGCAAGGCCCGTTCGAAACCTGGCAGGCCGCGGGCTGGCAGGCCATCGCCGCCGCCGTGGCCGAGGACATCGCCGCCGGCCGCGCCATGAGCGACACGCCCCTGCCCGCCTGGGTGCTGGAACCGGACCGCCAGGGCGTGCATGCGCCGCAAGGCTCGTACTCCGCCCGCACGGGCAAGCTGCACCCGCGCTCGACGTTGCCGGTGTACGCGCGCCAGCTGTTCCCGGAACGCGTCGTGGGCGAAGCCGCCGACGACCGCGGCGTCACGGTCTGGGAAAACGAAGGCGTGCGCCTGTGGAACCTGCCGCAGGTCGACGCCGGCATCGCCATCCTGTCGGTCACGTCGCGCAACCACACGCTGGGCGCCGAGGTGCTGGAAGGCGTGCTGCAGGCGGTGGCCAAGGCCGAACGTGAATTCGACGGCCTGGTCATCTGGCACGACGCGCCGTTTGCGGTGGGCGCCAACCTGCAGCAGGTCGTTGAAGCCTGCGCGGCGGGCCAGTGGGACATGCTGGAAGCCACGGTCGAAAAATTCCAGCGGGCTTCGCAGTCGTTCAAGTACGCGCAGATCCCGACCGTTGCCGCGGTGCAGGGCATGGCGCTGGGCGGCGGCTGCGAATTCCTGATGCACGCCTCGCACCGCGTGCTGGCGTTGGAAAGCTACATCGGGTTGGTCGAGGCCGGCGTCGGCCTCATTCCGGCGGGCGGCGGCAGCAAGGAGTTCGCCGCGCGTGCGGCGGCGCTGGCGGCCAAGACGGCCACGCCCGGCGAAGTCTTCCCCTACCTGCAACCGGTCTTCCAGACCATTGCGATGGCCCAGGTCGCCAAGAGCGCACTGGAAGCCATCGAGGCCGGCTTTGCCCGCGAACACGACATCGTGCTGTTCCATCCCGGCGAACTGTTGTATGTGGCCATCGGCCAGGCACGCGCCGCGGCACAGGCAGGCTACACGCCGCCTGCCCGCCTGCAGAACGTGCCGGTGGCCGGCCGCAACGGCATCGCCAATTTCGAGATGGTGCTGGTCAACATGCGCGAAGGCGGCATGATCAGCGCGCACGACTACCGCGTGGCCCGCAGCGCGGCCGTCGCGCTGTGCGGCGGCGAGGTCGAGACCGGCACCAAGGTCGACGAAGAATGGCTGCTGGCCGTGGAGCGCAAGGAATTCGTGGCGCTGCTGCGCACGCCTGAGACCCAGGCGCGCATCCGCCACACCCTGGAAACCGGCAAGCCGCTACGGAATTGATCCCCCCCAGGCGCCTGCGGCGCTTCCCCCAGGGGCGCCGCAAGCGGACCGGAAAAGCCGGATCCGCGCGGCCCCGCTTGTGGGAGACCATTTTGCGCGGGGGGTCCGATTGATATATCTCGCTATTGTTAGTTGAGGAAATGGATATGAGCACGCAGATCCAAGACGCCTACATCGTTGCCGCCACGCGCCTGCCGGTGGGCAAGCGCAATGGCGCCTACATCACCACCCGCCCCGACGACATGCTGGCCGCCGCGCTGAACGGCGCGCTGGCGCAGGCGCCCGGGCTGGACGCCGCCCGCATCGACGACGTGATCGCCGGATGCGCCATGCCCGAGGCCGAACAGGGCATGAACGTGGCCCGCATCAGCCTGCTGCTGGCCGGCCTGCCGCAAAGCGTGGCGGGCGTCACCGTCAACCGCTTCTGCGCGTCGGGACTGCAGGCCGTGGCGGATGCCGCCGCCCGCATTCGGCTGGGCGAGGCCGACATCATGATCGGCGCGGGCACCGAATCCATGAGCGCCATGCCGCAGATCATGGGCAACAAGGTGTCCATGAACCCTGCCATCTTCGCTCACGAAGAAAACATCGGCATGGCGTTCGGCATGGGCCTGACCGGCGAAAAGGTCGCCGAACGCTGGAAGGTGTCGCGCGAGGATCAGGACGCCTTTGCGCTGGCCTCGCACCAGAAGGCCTGCGCGGCGATTGCCGCCGGCCACTTCCGCGCCGAGACCACGCCTTTTGAGGTCGTCACGCACCTGCCGGACGGCGCCAGCGGCGCGGTGCGCGTCGCGCGCCGCCTCGTCGAGGTCGACGAAGGCCCGCGTCCCGACAGCAGCCTGGAAGCGCTGGCGCGGCTCAAGCCGGTCTTCTCCACGCGCGGCAGCGTCACGGCGGGCAACAGCTCGCAGATGTCGGACGGCGCGGCGGCCGTGATCCTGGTGTCCGATCGCATCCTGCGCGAATTCAACCTGAGCCCGCTGGCGCGCTTCGTGGGCTTTGCCGTGGCCGGTGTGCCGCCCGAGGTCATGGGCATCGGCCCCGTCGCCGCCATCCCGAAGGTGCTGGAACGCGCCGGCATCAAGCAGGACGCGCTGGACTGGATCGAGCTCAACGAAGCGTTCGCGGCCCAGTCGCTGGCCGTGATCCGCGAGCTGAACCTGGATCCGGCCAAGGTCAACCCGCTGGGCGGGGCCATTGCGCTGGGCCACCCGCTGGGGGCCACGGGCGCGATCCGCACCGCGACGATCACGCACGGGCTGCGCCGCACCGGCGGCAAGTACGGGCTGGTCACGATGTGCATCGGCACCGGCATGGGCGCGGCCGGCCTGTTCGAGGCCATGTAACCAAACGGCGGCCAGCGTGAAGCCCTACTGGTTCAAGAACCTGTCGCCCGAGTGGCGCGCGCGGCTGATGCGGGTGGGCTTCAACCTGCATCCGGCCTTTCGCGCCACCGGCGGCCGCGTGCTGCACGTGTCGCCGGACTTCCAGCACATACGCATCAAGCTGCCGCTCTTGCGCCGCACCCGCAACATCGTGGGGTCGATGTACGGCGGCTCGCTCTTTGCGGTAACCGATGGCGCCCACCCGACCATGCTGATGTCGGCGTTGGGCCCGGATCACATCGTCTGGGACAAGGCGGCCTCCATCCGTTTCCGCAAGCCCGCCTACACCACGCTGTATGTCGACTTCCGGCTGCCGCCGGGCGAGATCGCCGAAATCCGGCGCTTGCTCGCCACGCACCACGAAACGACCCGCACCTACACGGTCGAACTGAAGGACAAGGACGACGTCGTATACGCCGTCGTGGAACGCACGATCTACATCGCAGACAAGAAGTTCTACAAGCAGAAGAACACTGGAGGTGACAAATGCGTTTCAACCCCGGAGGGCGCACCGCCGCCCTGAGCCTGATTCTCGCGGCCTGCCTGGCGGGCGCGCCCGCCTTTGCCGACGTGGACGTTGCCGGCGTGCGCGTGCCCGAACAGCTTGCCGAAGGCAGCCAGGCGCTGACGCTGAACGGCGCGGGCCTGCGCACCCGTTTCGTCGTGAAGGTCTACGTGGCCGCGCTGTACGTCACCACGAAAAGCCACGATGCCGCGGCACTCATTGACAGCACGCAGCCGCGCCGCATGCGGCTGCGGATGCTGCGCGACGTGGACAGCAAAAGCCTGGATGGCGCGCTGCGGGACGGATTGCGAGACAATACGACCTCGCAGGAACTTGCCGCGCTGAAAGCGCCCGCCGAGCGCCTGTCACGCTTGATGAGCGACATCGGCGCCGCGCGCGAGGGCGATGTCATCGATCTGGACTTCGATGCCCGCGGCGTCGCCGTTGCCAGCAACGGCAAGCCGCGCGGGCGCATCGACGATCCCGCCTTCGCCCGCGCCCTGCTTCGCGTCTGGCTGGGCGACAGCCCCGCCCAGGCCTCCCTGAAGAAAGCCCTGCTGGGCAACTAGGGCCTTGCGCCCCAACGGAACCGCAAGACATGGAACGAATCTGGCACAAGAGCTATCCCTACGGTGTGCCCGCCGAGATCGGGACCGACAGCGCGACCACCCTGGTGACGATCATCCAGGAGAGCTTCCGGCGCTTTCCCGGCAAGACGGCCTACATCAGCATGGGCAAATCGATCACCTATGCCGAACTGGACGCGCTGACGCGACGCTTCGCCGCATGGCTGCACGCGAACGGCCTTGGCCGCGGCGACCGCGTCGCGCTGATGATGCCCAATCTGCTGCAGTATCCCGTCTGCCTCTTCGGCGCCCTGCGCGCCGGCTGCATCGTGGTGAACTGCAACCCGCTCTACACCGCGCACGAGCTTGAACACCAGCTTGCCGATGCGGGCGCGCGCGCCATCGTGGTCGCGGACAACTTTGCGGCCACGCTGCAAAAGGCGTTGCCCGCCACGCAAATCGAACGCGTGCTGGTGACGTCCATCGGCGAGATGCTGGGTCCCATCAAGGGTCGTCTTGTGGACTTTGCCTTGCGGCGCGTCAAGCGCATGGTGCCGGCGTGGTCGCTGCCCGGCTCGCAGAAACTGGGCGATGCGCTGCGCCAAGCCCGCGACCTGCCGTTCACCGACGTGCCGCTCACGGCTGCCGACCTGGCGTTTCTGCAGTACACGGGCGGCACGACCGGCGTGGCCAAAGCCGCCATGCTGTCGCACGGCAACCTGGTGGCAAACGTCAGCCAGGCCTACGCCTGGGTCAGGCCCCTGGTGAAAGACGGCGAGGAATGCATCGTCACGGCCCTGCCGCTGTATCACATCTTTGCGCTGACGGCGAACTGCCTGACGTTCATGAAACTGGGCGCAAGCAACCTGCTCATCATCAATCCGCGCGATATTCCGGGGCTGATAAAAGAGATGGGCAAGGTGCCGTTCTCGGCATTCACAGGCGTGAACACGCTCTTTAACGCGCTGCTCAACCACCCGGATTTTGCCCACCTGGATTTCTCGCGGCTGCGCTTGACGATGGGCGGCGGCATGGCGGTGCAGCGCTCGGTCGCAGACCGCTGGCGCGCCGCAACGGGCGTGTCGATCGCGCAGGCTTACGGGCTTACGGAAACGTCGCCCGCCGTCACCATCAATCCCCTGGACACCAAGATCTTCAACGGGTCCATCGGCTTGCCCGTGCCCTCCACCGACCTGTCGATCCGCGACGACGCCGGCCGCGAACTGGGGGTCGGGGAAAACGGCGAGATCTGCGTGCGCGGCCCGCAGGTCACGAAGGGCTATTGGAACCGGCCGGACGAGACGGCGCTGGTCATGTACCCGGACGGCTTCCTGCGCACAGGCGACATTGGCTACGTCGACGAGACGGGCTATGTCTATCTGGTCGACCGCAAGAAGGACATGATCCTGGTGTCGGGCTTTAACGTGTACCCGAACGAAGTCGAGGACGTGGCAGCGCTGCACCCGGGCGTGCGCGAGGTGGCGGCGGTGGGCGTGCCTGACGAGCGCTCCGGCGAGGCCGTCAAGCTCTACGTCATCCGCAAGGATCCCACGCTGGACGCGGACACGTTGATCGCGCATTGCCGCACGCAGCTCACGGGGTACAAGGTGCCTCGGTACATCGAATTCCGCGACGACCTGCCGCGCACCACCGTGGGCAAGATCCTGCGGCGCGAACTGCGCCCGGACGCGCAAGGCGGGGCGCCGGCCATTGCGTCCCACGCGGCGACCGACGCCATCGGCAACGCCGCCGCTCCCGCTCCCGCCATCACCCGCCAGGCGACCGGCCAGGACTGATCGCCGCGGGCGCGCCGCCTTTCGGCCCACGCGGCACTGTCGCACGCGGGCAACAGCGCCCGCGTCGGCCCCTGGCGCGGTCCTGCGCGTCAACCCGCTGAATTCGCAAGGCTTTTCTTCGGCAATTCCCAAAGCCCCGCGCTGCCGCAGGGCTTTTTTACATCTTCCCCGACGTCCGCTATTGGCTGTGTCCATCAACACAATTAATAATAGTTATCGTTGTTATTTCTATGAGTAACTGGACGCGCCCTTAGCCGCGCCAGTGGGGAGATCCTTTTGAAACGCCATCACACTCCGGCCGCCCTGCGCGCGCGGCTGCGCCCCCGTGTTCCCGCCGCCGCCGCGCTGGCCGCCTGCCTGGGCGCGGGCGCCGCGCACGCGCAACCCGAGCAGCCCGCCACGCTGCCCGCCGTGCAGGTCCTTGGCACCGGCGAGACCGCCACCGGCCCCGTCGACGGCTACGTGGCCCGGCGCAGCGCCACCGGCACCAAGACCGACACGCCGCTGTCCGAGACGCCGCAAGCGATCACCGTGATCCCGCGCGAGCAGATCATCGACCAGGGCGCGCAGAACGTGCAGGACACGATGAACTACGCGGCGGGCGTGCGTCCGAATGCCTACGGCGTGGACAACCGCGGCGATTACGTGCGCGTGCGCGGCGTGGAGCCCGTGCAGTACCTGGACGGCCTGCGCCAGTTCTTCAACTACAACAACCCGCGCACCGAGGTCTACGGCCTGGAACGCGTCGAGGTGCTGCGCGGCCCGGCGTCGATGCTGTACGGACAGGGCAGCACGGGCGGCATCGTCAATCTGGTCAGCAAGCGCCCGCAGGCCGAACAGCAGGGCGAAATCGGCGTGCAACTGGGCAACTTCAACCGCCGCGAAATCCAGGCGGACATCACCGGTCCGCTGACCGAGGACGGCCAGTGGCTGTACCGCGTGGTGGCCCTGGGCCGCGACAGCGACACGCAGGTGCAGTACGCGCAGGACGACCGGATGTTTCTTGCCCCGTCGCTCACGTGGCAGCCCAGCGCGGCCACCTCGCTCACGCTGCTGGCCTCGTGGCAGAAGGACCGGTCCGGCACGACGCAATCGTTTCTGCCCTGGAGCGGCACCGTCGACCACAATCCGAACGGCCGCATCCCCACGCGCCGCTTCGCCAGCGAGCCGGGCTTTGACGCCTACGACACCGAGCAATTCAACGTGGGCTGGCTGTTCGAACACCAGTTCAACGACACCTGGAAGGTCCGCCAGAGCTTTCGCAACACGGTCAGCAGCGTCGACTACAAGTCGCTCTATCCGAACGTCTATGGCGACCGCCGTGGCGATTCGTACATCGAAGACGCGCAGACCACCGTCGACCGCTACTACTACATCAACAAGCCCCGCATGCGCACGCTGCTGGCCGACCAGAACCTGGAAGGCAAGCTGAACTGGGGCCGCACGCAGCACACCGTGATCGTGGGGATGGACTACACGCGCTACCGCGAAACCAGCCAGTCCGACAGCGGGCTGGGATCGCCGCTGAACCTGTACCACCCGGTATACGGCAACGCGCCGGACTACACGCTGACCGACACGCCCAAGCAGCGCCAGCAGCAAATAGGCTTCTACGCGCAGGATCAGATCACGTTCGACAAGAACTGGATCCTGCTGGCGGGCATCCGACGCGATCGTGTCGAAAGCACGACCGAGGGCCAGGACAAGGAAACCGACCAGGCCACCACCAAGCGCTTCGGCCTGATGTACGCGGCCGACAACGGCTGGTCGCCCTACGTGAGCTACAGCGAGTCCTTCACCCCCATCGCGGGCGCGGACTTCTACAACCAGCGCTGGAAACCCATGCGAGGCAAGCAGTGGGAAGTGGGCCTGAAGTACATGCCGCCCGGCGCCGACCTGGAATTCACGGCAGCGGCGTACGACCTGCGCGAAAGCAACCGCCAGACCAACGATCCGGACAACCCCAACAACCAGATCCAGGCAGGCAAGACGCGCACGCGCGGCGTCGAACTGGAGATGCGCGGCCGCGTCACCCAGAATGTGGACGTGATCGCCAACTACATCTACACCGACATCGATCCGCAGCTTGAAGGCATGCCCAAGCACATGGCGTCGCTGTGGGGCAAATACCGCTTCACGCTCGCGGGCCAGCCCGGCTTCGCGGTCGGCGCCGGCACCCGCTTCCTGTCCAAGTTCCGCGACGGCGGCGCGCCGGAAACGCCGTCGGTGACGCTGTTCGATGCGATGGTCAGCTACACGAACGGACCGTGGCGCTACGCGCTCAACGTCAACAACATCGCGGACCGCACGTATGAAGTGGTGTGCCTGGACCGCGGAGACTGCTTCTACGGCGCGCGCCGCACGGTCATGTTGAGCGGCGCCTACCGCTTCTGACGCCCAAACCGTCCCCATATCTGGGACGGACACCTCGGGTCAACCTGTACGTACATGCTGTACGTACAGGTGTACACTACGATTTTTTCAACCGTCCGACAGACGCGCGCATGAACGTCTGCAACCCAGAAAAATCGTCCTGGAGACCCCGATAGTGTCGACCGCAACTACCCGCTCGCCCTTTTTTGGCACGATGCAGAAAATCCCCGGTGGATTGATGCTGGTGCCGCTGATCCTGGGTTCCCTGATCGGCACCTTTGCCCCCGAAGCGCTCGCCATCGGCGGCTTCACCACTGCTCTCTTCAAGAACAGCGCACTGCCGCTGATCGCGCTGCTGATCTTCGCAACCGGCACGCACGTCAACGCCCGCACGGGCGGTCCCATCCTGGCCACCGCCGGCACCATCCTGCTGATGAAGACGCTGGTGCCCGCCACCCTCATCATCATCCTGGGCAGCTACGTCGGTCTTGACGGCCTGTGGGGCGTGTCGATCCTGGCGATGCTCGCCGCCTTCGACAACAGCAACGGCGGCCTGTGGCTGGCCTACACCGGCCAGTACGGCGATGCCCGCGATCGCGGCGCCTACGTGGCCAGCGCGGTCAACGACGGCCCCTTCTTCAGCCTGCTGTTCCTGGGCGCGTCGGGCCTTGCCGACATTCCGATGATCGCCCTGGTGGCCGCGCTGGTGCCCTTCCTGCTGGGCGTGGTCGTGGGCAACCTGGACCCGAAGTGGCGCGACGTGCTCAAGCCCGTGCCGAATATCGTCATCCCGTTCTTCGCCTTTGCCCTGGGCACCGGCATTAATCTGGGCGCGGTCGTCAGCGGCGGCATCAGCGGTCTGATCCTGGGCCTGATCATCAGCCCCATCACCGGCGGTCTGGTCTACCTGGGCTATCGCCTGATCCTGCGCCGCGGCGGCAAGAGCGGTCTGGGCTTTGCGGCCGGCACCACCGCCGGCAACGCCATCGCCACGCCCGCCGTGGTCGCGGCAGCCGACCCCAACTTCCAGCAGTATGTGTCGGCCGCCACCGCGCAGGTCGCCGCGTGCGTGCTGATCAGTTCCATTCTGGCCCCGGTGCTGGCATCCTGGTTCCTCAAGCGCGCCGGTGAGCTCAAGTCCGAGGACGCCGATGCCACCGTTGCCCCGCCCCTGACCGAAGCCCGCGGAGAGGCCTTGTGAAACCCGCCATCGCCATCGTCGCCGACGACCTGACCGGATCCGGCGACACCGCCGTGCAATTCGTGCGGGCTGGCTGGTGCACGCACCTGTCCATCGGCGGCGCGGACGAGGCCCTGGCCGGTCCCGCGCACGACGACGTCCAGGTGCTGGCCGTCACGACCAACAGCCGGGCGTTCAGCGCCGCCGATGCCGCCGACGTCATCGGCCGCAACGTGCGGCAATTGCGTGAAGCCGGCGTGTCGCGCCTGTACAAGAAGGTCGATTCGACCCTGCGCGGTGCCTTCAAGGCCGAGATCGACGCGGCGCGCGACGCCTGGCGCGACGACGCCATCGCGGTGGTCTGCCCCGCCTTTCCGGCCACGGGCCGCACGGTCGAGCAAGGCATTCTGTATGTGAACGGCAAGCCGGTCACCGAGACCTCGGCGGCCACCGACCCCGTGACGCCGGTAACCGAAAGCCATATTCCGACCTTGCTCGGCAGCGCCCACGTGGCGCCGCTGGCGGACGACACGCCTGAAACGCTGGCCGCGCGCATCGCGCAGGCCGGCGCCACCGTGGTGGTCGATGCCGCCACCGATGACGACCTGGAACGGCTGGCGCGCGCCGTCGGACTGCTGGGCGAGCGCGCCCTGCCCGTGGGCGCGGGCGGACTGGCCGTGCCGCTTGCCCGCGTGTGGGCAGGCGCCGACCAGACCGCGCCTGTCGTGGTCGTGGTGACCTCGCAGCACAGCGCCGCGCGCGGCCAGGCCGCCGCGCTGCAGGCTGCGGGCGCCGACACCTGGCGCCCGTCGCTCGAGCAACTTGCTGACGACGCGCAATGGCAGGCATGGAGCCAGCCGCTGCTGCAGGCGCACGCGCAGGCCCCGCTGGAAGCCGGCACGATTCTGCTGCTGGCCCCAGAAGGCCAGCGCGCCGGCCTGGATTCCGACAAGGTCGCCGACCGCCTCGGCAGCCTGGCCGCGCAATTGATTGCCGCCTCGCGCGCGGCCGGCGTGGTCGCCACCGGCGGCGATGGCGCGCGCAGCGTACTGTTGGCGCTGCAAGCCAACGGCATCGCGCTGGTGGACGAAGTGATGGGCGGCGTGCCTCTGGGCACGCTGACCGGAGGCACGGCCGCAGGCCTGCCCGTGGTGACCAAGGCCGGCGGCTTTGGCACCGAAGACGTACTGGTTCGCGCGGTGCGCGCGATCCGCGACAGGAGATTCAAGCGATGACACAAACCCCTCCCGCGAAGCTGCCCCTCTTGGCTGTGACCTTGGGCGACGTAGCGGGCATCGGGCCGGAAATCACGGCCAAGATGCTCATGGGCCACGACGAACTGCGCCAGAAGGCGCGCCTCTTCGTGGTCGGCGATGCAGACGTCATGGCCAATGCGGTGCGCAATCTGGGCGCCGACCCTGCCATCGTGCGCAAGATCGAGCGCCCGGCCGACGCGACCAACACCCCGGGCCTGATCGAAGTCCTGCAGGCCGGCCCGTCGCTGGCGCACGTGAAGCTGGGCGAGATCAGCGCGGACGCCGGCGACGGCTCGGTCCGCTTTGTCACGACGGCCTGCGCCCTGGCGCGCGCCGGCGAGATCGACGGCATCGTCACCGCTCCGCTGAACAAGGCCGCCATGCACGCCGCCGGCCACAAGTGGCCCGGCCACACCGAACTGCTGGCACATGAGTTCGGCGTCAAGACGTTCTCGCTGGTGCTGTCGGCCGGCGACCTCTACATCTTCCACGCCACGACGCACGTGTCGCTGCGCCAGGCCATCGAAGACGTGAACCCAGCCCGCATGCGCGCCGTGCTGCGGCTGGCCGGCTCGTTCGCCACCGCGCTGGGCCGTGCCGACGAACCCGTGGCGGTCGCCGGCCTGAACCCGCACGCCGGTGAGAACGGCATCTTCGGCAGCGAAGACGCCGACATCCTGGCGCCCGCCGTGGCCGAAGCCAACGCCGCCGGCATCCTGGCCGCGGGTCCCATCCCGGCCGACGCGCTGTTCCCGCAGGCCGTGCGCGGCAAGTGGAAGTTCGTGATCGCCTGTTACCACGACCAGGGCCACGCGCCCTTCAAGTCCGTGTACGGCGACGACGGCGTCAACATCACCGTGGGCCTGCCGGTCGTGCGCGTGTCCGTGGACCACGGCACCGCGTTCGACATTGCCGGCAAGGGAATCGCGCGCGAAGACAGCCTGATCCTGGCCGCCGAGCGCGCCGCGCATCTGGCCCCGGGCTGGACGCATGTATGGGAAACTGCGCGGGCACAAACCGGAGGTTGATTCCCATGGCGCCCGCCACGCACGACGCATTGCCCGATCTTGACCGCGCGGGAGACATCCCGCTGCACGCCCAGGTGGCGTCGCGGTTGCGCGGATACATCCGCACGAACAAGCTCGCGGCAGGCGCCGTGCTGCCCAGCGAGGCGGCGCTTTGCGACCGCTTCGGCGTGGCGCGCAGCGTGGTGCGCCAGGCCCTGGCGGCGCTGGCCGCCGAGGGTCTCATTCAACGCGAGACCGGCCGCCCCGCCACCGTGGCGGCGCCGCAGGAACACCGCCGCCTGGTGCAGCGGTCCACGGGTCTTTACGAACAGTTCGCCCAATCCGGTGTTGCGCTGCGCACGCGCGTGCTGGCGCTGGGCCCGGCCGAGCCGCCCGCCGACGTGGCCGAGTTCTTCGGCACCACCCGCCTGTTATTGCTGGAACGCCTGCGCCACGTGGCCGAAGCGCCGCTGGCCTACGTGCGCACCTGGCTGCCCGCCGACGCGGTGCCGGGCCTCGTCGCCGACCATCTGGCCGACGCCTCCCTGCACGGCGTGCTGACGCGGCAGTTCGGCCTGCGCCCCGGCGCGGGGCGCAACCAGATCCGCGCCGTCGCGGCCGACGACAAGCTCGCCAGGCTGCTCGACACACAGACCGGCACGCCGCTGCTGATGCTGCAAGGCCAGGGCATGGACCAGCACGGCAAGCCGCTGGAATGGTTCACCACCTGGCACCGCGCCGAACAACTGGTGTTCGACGTGGACGTCAGCATGGGACACGAAAGCGTGCAGCCGCGGCTGCATGACCCCGCCCCGGAACCGCAGGCGCCGGTCAACGGACACGATCCGCTCGCGCGCGCACAGGCGCTGGTGGCGGAGCTGTCGGCTGAACTGGAACGCTTGCGCGGGCAGTCCTGAACCGCGGAACGCGGGCTGCAAGCAAATCGGGGCGGCATATTGCCGCCCCGATTTTTTTTGATGCGCTCAGCGCACCATGCAAGGCCGCTTGTTGTCGAACTTCCAGCCCGGCACCAGATACTGCATGGCCGTGGCATCGTCGCGCGCGCCCAGGCCATGCTGCAGGTAGAGCTGATGCGCGCGTTCAATCGCGTCCATGTCCAGCTCGATGCCCAGTCCGCCGGTCTGCGGCAGTTCGACGTAGCCGTTGCGGATCTGCAGCGGGTTGCGGGTCAGATGCTGGCCGTCCTGCCAGATCCAGTGCGTGTCGATCGCGGTGACGCGGCCCGGCGCGGCGGCGCCCACATGCGTGAACATCGCCAGCGACACATCGAAGTGATTGTTGGAATGCGAGCCCCACGTCAGGCCGAAGGCCTGGCAGGTCTGGGCCACGCGCACCGACCCCTGCAGCGTCCAGAAATGCGGATCGGCCAGCGGAATGTCGACCGACTGCAGCGATAGCGCATGCGCCATTTCGCGCCAGTCGGTGGCGACCATGTTGGTGGCGGTGGGCAGGCCCGTGGCACGGCGGAACTCGGCCATGACCTCGCGGCCGGAAAACACGCCTTCGGCGCCGCACGGGTCTTCGGCATAGGCCATCACGCCGTGCAGGTCGCGGCACAGACGCACGGCGTCCTTGAGCAGCCAGCCGCCGTTCGGGTCGAGCGTGACGCGCGCTTCGGGGAAGCGCTCGTGCAGGGCGCGGATGGCTTCGACCTCTTCCTCGCCGCGCAAAACGCCGCCCTTCAACTTGAAGTCCTGAAAGCCATAGCGGTCATGAGCGGCTTCGGCCAAGCGGACGATGGCCTCGGGCGTCATGGCCTTTTCGTGCCGCACACGCAGCCAGCCATCGGCGTCGGGCGCCGTCTGGTAAGGCAGCGGCGTGAGCGACGAGTCGCCCACGTAGAACAGGTATCCCAGCATCTGCACGGAGGTGCGCTGCACGCCTTCGCCCAGCAGCGCGGCCACGGGAACGCCCAGGTGCTGGCCCAGCAGGTCCAGCAACGCAGACTCCACCGCCGTCACGGCATGGATCGCCACGCGCAGGTCGAAGGTCTGGGCGCCGCGGCCCGCGCTGTCCAGACCGGCGAAGGCCTGGCGCATCTGGTTCAGCGTGTGCTGGTAGTTGCCGATGGAGCTGCCCGCGATAAGGGCGCGCGCGTCTTCCAGCGTGGCGCGAATCTTTTCGCCGCCAGGCACTTCGCCGACGCCGGTGTTGCCCGCGCTGTCGGTCAGGATGACCAGGTTGCGCGTGAAGTAAGGCGCGTGGGCGCCGCTCAGGTTGAGCAGCATGGAGTCCTGGCCGGCGACCGGCACAACGCGCATGCCGGTAATCGTGGGCGTCTGGGAGGCTTGCGATGCGTGAAGAGTCATGATTGCTTCTTGAAAATGCCCGGCCGGCGGGGCCGGGCGCGTTGCGTCATTGCACGGAGATGCCGCCGGTCTCGATGACCTGCTTCCAGCGGGCGCTTTCCTGCTGCTGGAACTCGGTGAAGGCTTCGGGCGAGTTGGCGACGACCTCCAGGCCGATGTCGGTGAAGGGTTTGCTGAGCGCCGGATCCTTCAGCGCGGCGGTCAGGGCGGCGGACAGCTTGTCGCGCACGTCGGCGGGCAGGTTCTTGGGCGCCACGACGGCCTGCCAGGCATAGACGTCGACGCCGGGCACCGAGACTTCGGCGAACGTGGGAACGTCGGGCAGCACGGGCGAGCGCTTGGAACCGGTGACGGCGATGGCCTTGAGCTTACCGGACTTGATATGCGGCAGCACGGCGTTCACGTTCTGGAACGACATGTCGACCTGGTTGCCCAGCAGATCGGAAATGGCGGGCGCGCCGCCCTTGTAGGGCACATGCAGGCCCTTGGTGCCGGTCTTCTGCCAGAAGAGTTCGGCGGTCAGGTGGTCGGACGAGCCCGCGCCGGAGGTCGCGAAACTGATCGCGCCCGGCTTGTCCTTCAGCAGCTTCAGCACGTCTTGCACGCTGTTGATCTGGGGCGCGAGCTTGGGGCTGACCACCAGCACATTGGGCGTCTGCACGGCCACGGTGAGATACGTGAAATCCTTGGCCGGATCGTAGGTGATGCCCTTCATCAGATGCGGGGCCACGACCAGCGGGGCCAGCGAGGTGACCATCAGGGTGTAGCCGTCCGGCGCGGCGCGGGCCACTTGCGACGCGCCGATGGTGCCGGTGGCGCCCGCCTTGTTTTCCACGACGAAGGATTGCTTGAGCTGTTCGCCCAGCTTGTTGGACAGCGCGCGCGCCACCGAATCGGTTGCGCCGCCGGGCGGGAACGGGACGACGACGGTGACCGCCTTGTCAGGCCAGGCCTGCGCCGCGCCTGCGGCGGCCATCAGGGTCAATCCAAGCATCCACTTGCGCGCATTGGTCTTCATTACTGTCTCCGGATTGGGTTCTTTTATTTACGTTAACGTTAACATTTCTTTTGTTAACGTTAACATGACGGCTTTTTTAGAATATTTCGGGGCGCCGACGGTTCGCCATCCGGACAAACCCTGACACCATCTGGCCCGCAAGGCGTGCGTCTGCGGTTAGGCTTGACGCCAATTGCACCCCGCCGTTTTCGACTCCCTTTTTGATGCACCCGCCCCGCATGCCGTCCGCCGACTCCCCTTCCCGCTCCCCGGAGCGCGCCAACGTCACCGTGCGCGAGGTGGCGCAAGCGGCTGGGGTGTCGATGATTACCGTTTCGCGCGCCATCAACACGCCGCAGCAGGTCTCGCCCGCCACGCTGGACAAGGTCAACGCCGCGATCCAGGCGCTGGGCTATGTGCCCAACCTGATGGCCGGCAGCCTGCGCCTGTCGCGCAGCAACCTGGTGATGGTGCTGGTGCCCTCGATCGCCGGATCGCTCTTTGGCGGGATGCTGACCGCGCTGACGCAGTCGCTGGAGGCCAAGGGCTTTCAGCTCATGGTGGGCCAGAGCGGCTACGACTCGCCCCGCGAGGACGCGCTGCTGCGCGCCATCATCGGACGGCGCCCGGACGGCATCGTGCTGACGGGCGTGATGCACTCGCCGCAGGGCCGGCAGCTGCTCAAGGCATCGGGCATCCCCATCGTCGAAACATGGGATGCCACGGACGCCCCCATCGACATGCTGCTCAGCCTGTCGCACGACGCCATCGGCGCGGCCGTCAGCCACTACCTGCGCGACGCAGGCAAGACGCGGCAGGCGGTGCTGAGCGGCGACGACCACCGCGCCCGGCTGCGCGCCGAAAGCCTGGTTCGCGCGGCGCTGGAATCGGGCCTGCCCGAACCGTTGGTGCACTACATGCCCGCGCCGACAACGCACGCGCAAGGCCGCGAAGGGCTGCGCGCGCTGCAGCGGTCGGGCCAAGGCATCGACGCGGTGTTTTGCAGTTCCGACATGATGGCGGCCGGCGTGCTGACCGAGGCCGCGGCGCAAGGGCTGGACGTGCCTGGGCAACTGGCCGTGATGGGCTTTGGCGACATGGACATCGCCGCGTCGATGTCTCCGGCCATCACCTCCGTGCACGTGGACGGCGCCGCGATCGGCGCGCAGGCGGCCGAGATGATCGGCTTGCGCGCCAACGGCCAGCGTCCCGCGCAGTCGGTGGTGGAAATCGGTTTTCGCATCGTACGCCGGGAAAGCGCATGATGGGAAAGACGCGCATCAGCCTGCTCCGCGGCGGTCCAACACATCGCCATCAATCGCGCAGCGTTCAAGGATGTGCCGAATGAATCCTCGCTTCGACCTGCTGACCCTGCAATTGCTGCGCAAAGTTGACGAGACCGGAAGCGTCGCGCGCGCGGCCGAAACCATCCACCTGACCGCTTCCGCCGCCAGCAAGCGCATCCTGGAATTGGAAACGCAATTGGGCATTGCGCTGCTGCTGCGACGACCGGAAGGCGCATGCCTGACCGCGGCCGGACACAAGGTGGCACAACGTAGCGCACGCGTCCTGGAAGAACTGCGAGAACTGCACGCAGATTTGGCGGGCTTCGCCGAAGGCCGAAGAGGCCACGTTCGGATCGCCTCCAACACCTCCGGCCTGTCGGCCGGTCTGGCGGAACTGCTGGCGCGATTTTCGGCCGACTACCCCGACATCCGGATCTCGCTCCAGGAGGCCACCAGCGCGGCCGTCGCGGATGCCGTGGCCAACGGATCCGCGGACCTGGGCATCGCTCACGCCAGCGCCGACCGCGCGGGCCTGAATTCCTCACCCTATACCCGCACGCCGCTGGTGCTGGCAGTGCCCGAAAAGCATGCGTTGGCAGCCCGGCATTCGGTGACCTATGCCGAAACCCTGATATACCCGCACCTGGCTCGCGCCCCTGGCAGCGCGCTGGCGCAATTCTCCGGTCAACCTTCGGCTGAAGGCGCACAGCCGGCTGCTGTGAATACACAGGTGACCAGCTTCCCCGCACTGTTTTCGCTGGTCAGCGCCGGGCTTGGCGTGGCCATCGTGCCGGCCGCGCCATCGTCGTGGCACGTTCCCCGGAACGTGCGCCTAGTCGCCCTGTCGGACGAGTGGGCGCATTTCGAGCTCAGGATTGTGATGGACCCGGGCGTAATTCCCAGCCCGGCGGTGTCGCGCCTGCTACTGGCGCTTCAAGAACAGGTCCGGTCCTGAGTCGATGACGCGCACGTTTCAGTCGACGCGGACCGAGGCCTCTTGGATCACCTTGCTCCACTTGGCTTTGTCGGCCGTGATGAGCGCAGCGAAATCCTCGACGGAATCAGCGGCCGGTTCATAGCCGCTTTCGACGAGCTTGCGCTGCACTTCAGGCCTCGTTACGTACGATCGCATCGCCGCGTTCCATTTCTGGACAATCTCCGGCGGCGTAGCCTTTGGCGCTGCCACGCCCCACCATTCGTCCGCCACATAGCCGGGCAGCCCGGCTTCGGCGACCGTGGGGACATCGGGAAAACTCCGTGAGCGGGTCGCACCTGTCGTGGCGAGCAGCTTGACCTTGCCCGCCTGGACGTAGGGCGCGGCTGGACCGAGGATCGCGAACATCATGGATATCTGCCCGCCCAGCAGATCGTTCAGCGCCGGGGTCGTCCCTCGGTACGGCACATGGCGTATGTCCACGTCCGCCATTGAGCGAAAAAGTTCAGCCGGCAGGTGACCTGCCGCGCCGTTGCCAGCAGATCCGAAGGTTAGCGACCCAGGCTTGCTCCTGGCCAGCGCGACGAGTTCCTCAATCGAGTCCACTGGCAGCGACGGATGCACCAGCACGCCGAAGACAGTTGAAGCCACGCGGCTCACAGGCGTGAACTGCGCCTGAGGATCATAGTTCAACGACTTGTAGAGCCCAGGATTGATGGCAGAAACACCAGCAGTCGTCATCAGCATGGTGTAACCGTCAGGCTCGGCATTCGCCACGCTGACTGCGCCAATGGAGCCGCCAGCGCCCGGGCGGTTCTCGACAACAACACGCTGATGCCATTGGCGGTCGAGTTCGCGCGCCAGCTCCCGTGCCAGCGTGTCCGTACCGCCTCCGGCGGGAAAAGGCACCACTAGGCGGATCGGCCGGGACGGGTAGGTATCGGCCGCAGCCGCAGGGTTGCCCCAAATCAAGATGGCCGTCGAGGCCAGGAAAATAAATGTGGATAGGATTTTCATGATCAACTTTGCTCTGCCGCTTCGAATTGCTGCGCCGCCAAGGTTGCGGCCGGAACATACACGGTGCCTGCCAACAGCCGCCTGGCGGTTCGCAGGAGACTGGCCGATTTGATCTCCACGCCGGCCTGCGCATGGTCGGCCTCCACGTCGACATCGAGCCTACCGGCCGGATGCTCGATGACGACTTTGCCCACCGCGGCCAAAGTGGCGGCGTGCGCGGCTACGGTCCCGGGTATCTGCGCGGCAGCGGCCAGGCAGACTGCGCCGGTCACTGCGAATGACGTATGGCAGGTGTAGGGCATGAAGTATCGCGCGCTTATGGAACCTCCGAATCGTGGCGACGAAACCGTCACGAGCTTGGGCATTTCCAGCTTCGCCACATCCCCCAGGCCCATCGCTCTGCCCGCCGCGCAACGCACGCGCTCGACATGGGCGAGCAGTTCAGGATTTGCATTAATCTCTTCTGCCGACTCTCGACCCGTCAGTCCGAACACCGCCGCGTCTACGATGGCCATCGGCACGGCCGCATCCACGCAACTCACTGCAACACCCTCGATGACATCGACGGCGCGCCCTGTCGGCAGCAGCTTTCCGGTCTTGGATCCGGCCACCTCGCAAAACTTCAGCCACACGGGCGCAGCATGCCCCGCGACCCCGTCAATGGCGTCTTGCCCGTCGTAGACGGTGAGTCCCCGACGGGTGCGCACCGTCGCGACAATCCGCTTGCCCGTGTTGACGTTGAAAATGGCAACTTTGGTGGCGTCGCCGGTTGCACGGACCAGTCCCTCGTCAATGGCGAAAGGCCCGACCCCCGCCAACATATTGCCGCAGTTCACCGAATAATCGATCGTGTTCTTATGCACGCATATCTGCCCAAACAGATAATCCACATCCACATCCGGCCTGTTGCTGGCAGAGATTATGGCGACCTTGTTGGTCAATGAATCAATGCCCCCAATACCATCGACGCGTCGCGGCTCCAATGCGCCCATCAAGCGCAGCAGCGCGGCATCGCGCCTCGGCCCCGGCGCGGGCAGGTCCTGCTCTAAAAAAAAAGGCCCCTTGGAAGTGCCGCCGCGCATCAGCACGCAGCGCAGGCCTAATTGATCGGAATACTCTTGCATGGCGTTCTCCTTGGAACCCAAGTCTGGTCCGTAGGGCAGCCGACAGGCAAACGACGAATAGGCGTGGGGGGCACGAAAAAAAATCGCCGCCCGCCCTACGGTCGCAGCGTTTACGCATTGGCGATACTTGCGACCATGCAAAAACTTTTCAAATCTTCCCAAAGCGCACTTGGCATCGCCCGGGCGCTACGCCACGGCACGCTAACGACCGCCACAACAAGTCGCGCCCTGGTGTCGGCCCAGGTTCGACAAGAGTCCGCGATACGCGCATGGAGCTGGTTCGATCCGCGACAGGTAGAGGCCGAGTATCTCGCAGTCCAAGCGGGACGCGATTTGCCGCTGCTTGGCGTGCCAGTGGGGGTCAAGGACGTGATCGATGTTGCCGGCATGCCCACGGCGCTGGGCCTGGCCGGCTTCACGCCGGCGCCGGCCGACCGCGACGCGACGTGCGTGGCGCTGCTGCGCGCGGCGGGCGCGGTACCGGTCGGCAAGACAGTCACAGCCGAACACGCATACGCGCATCCCGGCCCGACCCGCAATCCGCACGCCCTGGACCGGACCCCAGGCGGCTCATCCAGCGGATCCGCCGCAGCCGTTGGGGCCGGCGTGGTGCCACTTGCGCTGGGCACTCAAACCGGTGGTTCGGTGATACGCCCAGCCGCCTATTGCGGTGTCGTCGGCGTCAAGACGTCGTTGGGAGCTCTGTCTCTCGACGGCGTCGCCCCCGTAGCCGGCAGTCTGGATTGTCTGGGTTGGTTCGCCCGCAGCACGGAGGATGCAGTTCAAGCGGCACGCGCGTTGCTGCCCGGCCTCACGCTCGCGACGCCCGATACATGGCGCGTGATGCTCGTTGATGCCGAACCCTTGGGACCGCTGGAACCGCAGGCGCTGCGCACGCTGCACGCCGCGGCACAAGCGATGCGCGATGCCGGCCACGAAGTCGTAGCGGTTTCCATGCAGGAGTGCCTTCCCGCCCTGGCACGATGCCATCGTCAGATCATGCTGTATGAGCTGGCCCGCTCGCTGTCGCCGCAGTCCTACTTACGAACTCAACCCCTAAGCGACGTACTGCGCGGCGCGATCCGCGACGGACTGGCGATCGACGACACCACGTATCGCAACGCCTTGGCTCGCGCGAACGCCGAGCGCCAAGTTTTCGAACAGGCTATTGCAGGCTTCGATTTCATCCTCACTCCCAGCGCGGCGGGGATCGCCCCAACTGGTCTGGCAAGCACGGGCGAATCGACGTTCAACCGGATCTGGTCCGTGCTTGGCTGGCCAGCTGTGCATTTGCCCACGGCATGGTCAATCGAAGGCCTGCCGCTGGGTGTGCAACTCGTTGGCCGTCATGGCAGCGACGGCCCGCTGCTGGCCGCCGCCGCGGCGGCGCACCCTTTTCTCGATTCTCGCGAAGAACCACCCGGCTCGTAGTTGCTGTGGGCACAACAAACTCATGCCTCTGGCCGATCTCAGCGTCGCGCCCGTGCAGCTACATCAGGAGGCGGGCATGGAGGCCGATATGGACGTCGTGCGCGCTTGTGGCGGGCAGGCCGCTACGGCAAAATACCTGCGTCCCTCCCCTCGCCCCGGCGCTGGCACCATGACCGACTCCGCCCTCTTCGACCAGCACCGTTCCCGCCTTTATGGCATTGCGTACCGCATGCTGGGCGCCGTGGCAGAGGCCGAAGACGTCGTGCAGGAAGCGTGGCTGCGCTGGCACGAGGCTGACCGCGCGGTCATCCAGAATCCCGAAGCATGGCTCGTCACGGTGACCACGCGCCTGTCGATCGACCGCTTGCGCGCTGTCAAGGCTGAACGCGAACACTACGTTGGTGTCTGGCTGCCGGAACCCATGCTGATGGCGGCGCCCTCCACGCCGGAGCAGATCCATGAGCAGGCGGACGATGTGTCGGTGGCGTTTCTGTTCATGCTGGAACGCCTGTCGCCGGATGCCCGCGCGGCGTTTCTCATGCGCGACGTGTTCGATGCGGACTACGAAGACATCGCGCAAACGCTGGACAAGACCCCGGCGGCCGTGCGCCAGATGGTGCGGCGCGCGCGCCAGCAACTGCGCCAGGGCGCGCCGCGCGAGGCCGTGCCGCGCGCGACGCTGCAGCGCCTGTTGCAGGCGTTTGCCGACGCGATGCAGCGCAGCGATTTCAACGGACTGCTTGCGCTTCTGAGCGACGACGCCGAACTGATCGGCGACGGCGGCGACAAGGTGACCGCGTTTGCCAGTCTGGTGGGCGGCAAGCGGCTGGCGCAGCTCTTTTATGCTGGCAAGCGCCGGTATCGCGACGCGCTGGATGTCCGGGTGGTGCAGGTGAACGGGCAATGGACCCTCTTGCGCTTCATCGACGGCGATCTGGAGTCCGTGCAGTCTTACGAGACCGATGGCGAACGGCTGACGCGGGTGCTGGTGCAGCGAAATCCGGACAAGCTTGCGGGCGTTGCCGCGGCGCTCAAGGGCTCTTGATGCGCGCGGGTGGCGTGTTCATGCGCGCGGGTGGCGTGGAAGGGGAATTGCGCTGCATCGAGTTGCGGACTGGGTGGGTTTGCATGGGATTCGGCTGGGTTCTTGAGACGCCCGGCGCGGCGTGGGCCTGGGGCGGGCGGGGCTCCGATTGCGGTCCGGAGCCTTCGCTCCGGACTGCCCCGCGCTCAACCTCGTCCGCCTTCGGCTCCCTTCGGTTTCCGCCGGGCGCATCTAAACGCCCCGCCCACCCCAGGCCCACGCCACACCGGGCTCTGCCGTTGAATCTTGTCGGACAGCGGGGCGAATTGGGTTCTTAAGGTTCTTGCATGCGACGGGGTGGAAGAGAAGCGTCTTGCGGGGCCCGCCCCCGGGCGGCCGCGCGGGCGGCCTTCGTGGGCTTACGCGGCGTCTTGCGTCGTGGCGATGGCGCTTCGCGTGTGGCTGCTTCCGCTCTTGGTGTCTGACACCCTTGTGAGATTCGCTTCATACCAAGTTCATGTCCCAAGGGTGTCAGACACCGCCAGCGGCCCTGGCTACGCGCCGCCACTGGCGGCCTGATGCGTTGGTGCCTGGCAGGCAACACGGTGATCCCCTGTGCGTGCCTACCGCCTCGCGGGCCGCGCTTCTACGATGGACCTGTCATCACTCACACACGCAAGGACAGGCCATGTCTAAGACCACCAAGTTCGGATTGCCCTTCATCGCCGCGGCGGCGCTGCTCGGCCAGCCCGTTTACGCCGCCTCCCATCACGCATCGTCCGGCGCCACGGCCGCGGATCCCATCGTCACCGAACTGATGACCAAGGCCCTGCCGGACATTCCCGGCAAGGACGCGTTGATGCTCATCGTCGACTATCCGCCCGGCGGGGCCGATCCCATTCACCGCCACGATGCGTATGGTTTTGTCTATGTGCTGGAAGGCAGCATCGTCATGCAGGTCAAGGGCGGCAAGGAAGTCACGCTGACGCCCGGGCAAACCTTCTATGAAGGGCCGGACGACGTTCACACGGTGGGGCGTAATGCCAGCCAGACCCAGCCGGCCAAGTTCCTGGTCGTCCTCATCAAGAAGCAAGGCGCGCCCGCCCTGACCCCG
This sequence comes from Achromobacter sp. Root170, assembly GCF_001428165.1. Taxonomy (NCBI): domain Bacteria; kingdom Pseudomonadati; phylum Pseudomonadota; class Betaproteobacteria; order Burkholderiales; family Alcaligenaceae; genus Achromobacter; species Achromobacter sp. Root170. Next base: position 399,252 of record NZ_LMHN01000015.1, on the reverse strand, counting down.
GTCAAATAAGGTTGCCCTGCACGCGGCGGGGGCCTTTCGTCGGCCCGCCAGGCCTTCCCCTCGGGGGAAAGCCTTTTTTTGCGCGTGATGTCACAAGATTGCAGGCTGCGCCGTCTTAGCTGTAGGATCAACCCACTTGCGGCGCCGCCACCATGTCGACACCCTACCCTGCCCCTTCGGATACCCCTGCTTCGGCCGGACCGGATTCTCTGGCCGACAGCTTTGCCACCAGCTATGCCGGTGTCATGGCCTTCATCGCCGTCGCCGCCGAAGGCAATTTCGCCAAGGCGGGCGACCGGCTTGGCATCGGCCGCTCGGCCGTCAGCCGCAGCGTGCAGAAGCTTGAAGATCAGCTCGGCACGCGACTGTTCGTGCGCACCACGCGCAGCACGTCGCTCACGCCCGAGGGCCAGCGCTTCTACGAGCAATGCCACCCGGGGGTTGAACGCATCATCCAGGCGCTGGACGACATGCGCGACCTTCGCGAGGGCCCGCCGTCGGGCCAGTTACGCGTGTGCGCCACCGTGGGCTTCGGCCGCAAGATCGTCGCGCCGCTGTTGAAGGGATTTCGCGAGGCCAATCCGGGCATCTCGGTGGAGTTGCTGCTGGACGACGGCCCTACCGACTTCACGACCGACCGCGTGGACGTGTCCTTTCGCAACGGGCGCATGGAAGACAGCCAGGTGATTGCCAAGAAGGTGATCCCGATGCAGATGTTGCTGTGCGCGTCGCCAGCCTATGCCGCGCGCCACGGACTGCCCGCCAGCGTCGAGGACATCGCGGACCATGCTTGCGTGAATTTCAAGCTGGCGTCCGGCCGCGTGTTCGAATGGGAGTTCAAGGTGGGCGGACAGATGCGCAAGGTGGCGCCGCCCGGCATGCTGACCTTCAACGACGCGGACCTGGTGCTGCAATCGGTGCTGGACGGACACGGCATCGCGCAGATGGCGGCCTATCAGGTCTGCGACCATCTGCGGGCGGGCCGGCTGGTGGCCTGCCTGCCGCAATATGCGCCGGACGACCGCGGGCATTACCTGTGCTTTCTCAGCCGCCAGCACCTGCCGGTGCGCATGCGCGTGTTCATCGATTACATGACGGAGAACATACGCGCGATGGACCTGCAGATACTGGACAGCCTGCTGGTCAAGCCGGCGTGAAGCGCAAGGCAGCAAGGCGCGTGGAAAGGCGCCCCGGCAAGCGGCGCTATTGCGTCAGCGCGACGACGCTTTCGATGCCGCCCTGCGCCATCTTGGAATAAGGGCAGAGGCGCTCGGTGTTGCGCACCAGTTCTTCGGCAATGGCCTTGTCCAGGCCGGGCAGGTGAATGTTGACGTCCGCCTTCAGCGCAAACAGGCCATCGACGGGGTCGCGTCCGAACGCGATCGTGGCGGTAACCGAGGCGTCGGGAATGGACAGACCGGACCGCTGGGCCAGCATGCTGAGCGCACCGTGAAAGCAGGCTGCGTAACCGGCGGCAAAGAGCTGCTCGGGGTTGGTTCCGCCGCCCGTGCCGCCCAGTTCGACGGGCAACCGTAATTCCACAAGCAGTTCGCCGTCGTCCGAGATGGCGATGCCCGAGGCGCGGCCATGCGCGGCCTCCCCGCCCCGTACTGTCACGCTGGTGGTGTACAGGGGACGGAAGGCGCCGCCCCGGTACTTGTCCAGGAGGCTTTGGGGAGGAGGCCGCAGTTTGCTCATGTAGGTCCTTGTGACCGCCGCTACTTTCTTGCACCCGAACGGCTGAACCAGGTGTCAAAGCCGATCTTGCCCAGACGCGGGATGGTTCCCGGCACCAGTGTGCTGTCGTCCAGCAGCGCGCCGAAATAGCGCACGCCGGCGTCCGCGTGCACGGTGCGGGTGTCCCCGATTCTACTCATGTAGCGTTGGGCCAGTTCGGACAACCTGACCTTCTCCGGACCGGCGATCTCGACAATGCCGTTCACGGGCGCGCCCAACGTGGCGTCGGCCATGGCCAGCGCTACGTCGTCCGAGGCGATGGGCTGCACGTAGGCGGAGGACAGCCGCACCTCTTCGCCCTGCGTGCCGGACTGCACGATGCCGCCCAGGAACTCGAAGAACTGCGTGCTGTGCACGATGGTGTACGGAATGCCGGCGGCTTCGATCAGGTCTTCCTGCGCGATCTTGCCGCGGAAGTAGCCGCTTTCGGCCAGGCGGCGGGTGCCCACCACGGACAGCGCGACATGATGGCGCACGCCCGCGCGCTTTTCGGCGGCCAGCAGGTTGCGGCCGGAGGTCTGGAAGAATTCCAGGACGGCCTTGTCTTCGAAGGACGGCGAGTTGGCCACGTCGACCACGACCTCGACCCCGTCCAGGGCCGCGTCCAGGCCTTCGCCGGTGATGGTGTTCACGCCGGTGGCGGGCGAGGCGGCGATGGCCTCATGGCCGCGTTCGGCAAGCAGTTTGACGAGCTTGGAGCCGATCAGGCCCGTGCCGCCGATGACGAGGATTTTCATGATCGATCCTTAGTTGAATTGGGCCTTGTCCAGCCCATACGCCTTGTCGGCCGAGCCGGGCACGGTCTGGAATCCCACGTTCAGCCGGTTCCAGCCATTGATGGCCATGACGGCAAAGCTGAGGTCCGAGATTTCCTTTTCGGACAGTTCGCCGCGCACGCGCTCGTACACTTCGGTCGGCACGCCATGCACGCCCAGCGTGGTCAGCGCTTCGGTCCAGGCCAGGCAGGCGCGCTCGCGCGCCGAAAATTGATTGGATTCGCGCCAGATGGCGACATGGTGCAGGCGCAGTTCGCGCTCGCCGGCAAGCTTGGCCTGCTTGATGTGCATGTCCAGGCAGAAGCCGCAGCCGTTGATCTGCGAGGCGCGGATGTCGACCAGGTCAAGGATCGACTTTTCGATGGTGCCGGATTTGGCCAGCATGGTGAATTCGACAAACTTCTTGAACAGTTCCGGCGATTGGGCAAAGGCGTTGAGACGTTGGCTCATGATGGCTCCTGGGTGGGTTGGGCGCTTCCCGATCGGGTTGCCGGGCGCGGCGCTTGCTTGTTCGACGCCCAAATCGTAGGCCGGCCCGCCGGACCGCAGTAGCCCCGGCGCGGGGACCATGATGTTGCCGCAATGGCAACAATCGGCAGGCGCGGTCACGCCGACAATAGGCAGGCAATCAAGGCTCGCGCCCGGAACTCATCATGAACAGAAACGATATCTCGATGCAGGACATCCATTACTTCGTCGAAGTCGCCAAGCGTGGAAAGCTGTCCGCCACCGCCGCCGCGCTCGGCATCCCCGTCGCCACGCTGTCGCGGCGGCTCACGCAGCTGGAACAGGCGCTGGGCTACAAGCTCCTGCATCGCACGACGCGCAGCGTCAGCCTGACGGCCATCGGACAGCAGTACTTCGATCATTGCGCGGAACACGTCGAAAGCGCCCTGTCGGCGCATGAAATCATCAATTCGCGCTTGAACCACCTGGCGGGCACGCTGCGCGTGTCGGTCATGCCCGGCCTGACGACGATCCTGCCGGCGGTGCTGAAAGAGCTGCGCGAAACCTATCCGCAGATCTCGTTCGAGGTGGAGCTTGGCTTGGCCGACACGGGCCGCAATGGCCAGCACTTCGACCTGATGTTGCGCTCAGGCGAGCTGGCGGATTCGGCGTTCATCCAGAAGCACGTCGCGCAGGTGCAGTGGGTGCTGGTCGCGGCCAGCAGCTACCTGGACCGATTCGGCCGGCCGACCTGCCCGGAAGACCTGGGCCTGCACGAGCGCATCATCACCGGCGACCTGCAGGACTGGACACTGGGGGAAGGCGAGAGCCTGCTGAACGTCCTCGGCCCCACCCACATCGGCACCAATAGCTCGGCGCTGGGCGTGCAGCTTGCCATCGCCGGGCTGGGCATTGCCTGGATGCCCAGCCACCTGGCGCTGTCGCAAACGCTGCGGGAACTGGATCTGGAACAGATCCTGCCAGACTGGAAATTGCCCCCGGCGACCATCTACGCGCTCTCCGACAACCGCGTGACGCCGGCGCGGGCGAAGGTGTTTCTGGATACGCTGCAACGGCATCTGCGCGTGAACTAGGCGCCTGCATCGCGGGCGCACGCCCTGGCTCACCCCAGCAAGTTCTCCCTGACGTGCACCAGATGCCGGCGCACCGCCGCGATGGCGCGGTCTGCGTCGCGGTCATGTAGCGCCTCGACGATTTCGCGGTGTTCGGCCTGGTAGGCCGCGCGCCGTTCGGGGGTGAGGCTCTTGCGCTTGAGCGCGCCCCAGGTGGCCTGCGAGCGCGCCGCGGTCATCAACGCGAAGACCTTTTCGATGAAGAGATTGTGCGTGGCCGTGGCCATCAGTTCGTGCAGTTTCGCGTCCCACACCTCGAACGCTTCAAAGCTGGCCGCGGCCTCCGCCTCGTCGCATGCATGCTGCATGGCGGCGAAATCGGCCGGCGTGCCGTGCTGCACCACCAACGCCGCAATGGCCGGTTCCAGCACCAGGCGCGCGGCCATCAGTTCGGCGGGGCTCGTGGACAGCACCTCGCCGCGCAAGAACGCCTCGGTCTGCGCCAGCGTCGACGGCGGGTTGGCGTAGGTGCCGCTGCCCACGCGCTGCGAGATCAGTCCATCGTCCTTCAACTGCGCCAGCGTGCGGCGCACGGTAGACCGGCTGAGGCCGAATTCCTCGCTTAACGCGCGCTCGGTCGGCAGGCGATGGCCGGCGGGCCAGATGCCCGACTGCAGGTTTTCGATGATGACCGCCCGCATGGCGGAGGCTTTGTCCATGAGGACTCCCGGATGAATGCCGCGATGATACCAAATCAGTCCAATAAATTCCTGCTTATCCGGCAATAAACCGATTCGCCTGCGGAGAATTTTGGTTTATCCTGCCGAACAGCACCAATTGGGCCTGAATTATTCAAATTGGTATGTTTTGGTATTTCATCAACGGGCGGCGTAAGCCCCGCAGGAGCAAGCATGAAAATCGCGGTATTTCGAGTCAATGGTGAACGGCGCGTGGGCGTGGTCTCGGACGACGGCAGCACGGTTACCGCGCTGGACTTCGCGCCCGAACTGGCCGCGGCCGGCGCCCTGACGGCGGTGCGGTGGCTGGCCGAGGGCCGCGCCCTGCCCGCCCGGACGGGACCGTCCTATCGCTGGGATCAGGTCGAGCACGAAGCGCCCCTGCCGGCGCAGCCGCGCAACCTGTTCTGCGTGGGCCGCAACTATCACGCCCATGCCAAGGAACTGCGCGACTCCGTCTTCAAGGACAACGACGCCAACCCGGAGTCCTGGCCCATCGTCTTTACCAAGGTGCCGCAAACCGTGGTGGGCCCCTGGTCCGACGTGACGCTGCCCACGGGCATCTCCGACAAGATCGACTACGAGGCCGAACTGGCGGTGGTGATCGGCAAGGGCGGTCGCAACATCTCTCGCGCCGAAGCCATGAGCCACGTCATCGCCTACACCGTGGTCAATGACGTCACGGCACGCGACGTGCAGATGCGCCACCAGCAGTGGGACCTGGGCAAATCCTTCGACACCTTCTGCCCGATGGGTCCGTGGCTGGTCACCGCCGACGAGCTGGACGGGCGCAACACGCGCGTGCGCTGCTGGGTGAACGGCGAGCTGCGCCAGGACGGCAACACGGAAGACCTGATCTTCGACATTCCCACGCTCATCGAAACCTGCTCGCGCGGCATCACGCTGTACCCCGGCGACGTCATTGCCACCGGCACGCCCGCTGGCGTCGGCCAGGGCCTGAATCCGCCCCAGTTCCTCAAGAGCGGGGACACCGTCCGCATTGAAATCGACGGCATTGGAAGGATCGAGAACCGATTCGTCTGACGCCCGCGCCAATGAGCGCCGGTCAATGAAACCGGCGCCGCGCAGCACGCAAGCCCATAAGGAGTGAGACATGAAACTGCGCTGCAAACAGGTGGCTGCGGCTGCCTTGCTATGCCTGAGTGCGACGGCCACGATGACCGTGCTGGCCGCCGGCTATCCCGAACGCCCCGTCACGCTGGTGGTGCCCTTCCCGCCCGGCGGCGTGGCCGACACCATCGCCCGCCCCATTGCCCAGGCCTTGGGCGACAAGCTGGGCCAACCCATCGTCATCGAAAACAAGGGCGGCGCCGGTGGAGCCATCGGCATCGGCCAGGCGGGCCGCGCCAAGCCCGATGGCTACACGTTGCTGATGAGCCTGTCGTCGATCTCCATCCTGCCCGCGGCCGACCGGGTGCTGGAGCGCAAACCCGCCTATCAGCTGGACCAGTTCGTGCCGATCGCCCGCATCACCGCCGATCCCACCGTGCTGGTGGTGCGCGCGGACGCGCCCTACAAGACGCTGGACGAATTCCTTGAGGCGGCCAGGAAACAGGGCGGCAAGCTGAGCTACGGCAGCTCGGGCATCTACGGCACGATGCACGTGCCGATGGAAATGCTGCAGAACGCCGCCGGCATCAAGATGATGCACGTGCCCTTCACCGGCGCGGGTCCCGCGGTGCAGGCGCTGGTCGGCGGGCAGGTTGACGCCCTGGCCACCGGCCCGTCCAGCGTCATGCAGCTCATTCAAGCTGGACGTGTCCGCCCCCTGGCGCATTGGGGCGATGGCAAGCTGGAGAGCCTGCCGCAGGTGCCATCGCTTAAGTCCAAGGGGTTTGACGCGAGCTTCGTGCAGTGGTCCGGCATCTTCGCGCTGGCCGGCACGCCGCCCGCCGTCATCGACAAGCTGCGCGATGCCGTCAAGCAGATCGCGGACGATCCCGCGGTGCAGGCGCGCATCGCCGGCACCGGCAGCCCGGTGCAGTACCTGGACGCGCCGGCGTTCGACGACTACTGGAAAAAGGACTCCGCGTCGCTGGAAGTGGCGGTCAAGCGGATCGGCAAGGTCGAATGACGAGCGGAACGTAGCTGCTATCGGGGGGCTTCGAGCCCCCTTTTTCATTGCACCGTTTCGCGCCCCGCCGCTTGCCGGGCCAGCGCCTTGCGGTCCACCTTGCCCACCGCGTTCTCCGGCAACCGGTCGACCCAGATCACGTCACGCGGCACGTAGATCCGGCCCAGCCGCGCCAGCACCTCGGCCTGTATCGCGGCCGCGTCAGGCGCGGCGTCGCCATTGCCGTGCACGAAGATCACCGGCGTCTCGCCCAGATCCTCGTCCGGCGCCCCCACCACGCAGCAGGCGGCGATGCCGGGCATGCCCGTCACCACGCCTTCGATGAGCGCGGGCGAAATGTTCTCGCCGCCGCGGATGATGACGTCCTTGATGCGGCCGGTGATCATCAGATAACCCTCTGCGTCGAAGCGGCCCAGGTCGCCCGTGCGCAGCAGCCGCGGCGCGCCCGCGTCCGCACTGTCCACGCCCAGATAGCCCAGCATCAGGCTGTCGCCCGCAATGCAGATCTCGCCTTCGGCGCCTGCCGGCGCAAGGCTGCCGTCGGGCAGGCGCAAGCTCACGTCCTGCCCTTCAAGCACCGTGCCCACCGATCCCACGCGCCGCGCCGCGGGCGGATTCATGGTGGACGTGCACGTGGCCTCCGACAGGCCATAGGACACGACCAGCGGACACCCGAGGAAGGCTTCGATCCGGCGGTGCAAGGCCTCGGTGATGGGCGCCGAGCCGCACCGGGCAAAGCGCAGGCCGGCAAGGCTGTCCGGATCGAACGTCAATTCCAGCATCCGCGCATACATCGTCGGCACGCCGGTGATGATCGTGGGCCGGAAGGCGGCCAGCAGACCCGGCATGTCCTGCGCGCGGAACCGGCCGGCCAGCGCCACGCTCGCCCCCGCCAGCAGCGGCGTGAAAATTTGATTGTTGAGCGCGTTGGTGTGGTGCAGCGGCATGACGTGCAGCAGGCGATCGCCGGGCGTCAGACCCGTATGCGCCAGAACGCCGCGCGCGTTGTTCACGAGCCCCCGATGGCTGAGCAGCACGCCCTTCGGATTGCCGGTGCTGCCGGACGTAAAGAGCAACAGCCCCGGCGCATCTGGCGCGACATCCGCGCCGGACCAGTCCTGCCCGCCCTGCGCGATCGTTGCCGCATCGAGCACGCGCGCCGCCGGCAGGCCGCAGCCGCGCGCGGTGGCGGCGTTGTCGCTATCGGCCAGCATCCACGTCAGCCCCACTGCCGCCACCCGCCGCGCGGTTTCCTCAACCGACAGCCGCGGCTCCAGCGGGCACGGGCATCCGCCCGCCGCCATGACGCCCAGGATGGCCAGCACCTGCGCCAGCGAGCGCTCCATCGCCACGCCAACGTAGTCGCCGGGCGCAACGCCGGCAGCCCTCAGGCCGCCCGCGGCCTGCCCCACCCGGCGGCGCAGGTCCGCGTAGGTGACGGTTTCCTCGGCGGTCACGAGCGCGGGGCGCGCGGCCCATTCCGGCTGGTCCCACAAGCGTGCAAACGCCGCCACGACCGTGGCATCGGCAATCGACATGACTGATTCCCCCTGTACCGGGCTCGATGTGATGGGTAGATGCGCGATCAGCGCAGCGTGACGGCGGCGTCGCGTTCGAACTGCCCGTCCGCGTCCAGTTCGCGCAAGGCAAGGGCTTCGCGCTCGGTCGGCGGTTCGGTCGGGCCCGCGCCGGCGGCGTCGAACTCAAAGCCCGTGCGCTCGCGCACCTCGGACAGGCTGGACTCCGGATGCCACGATTGCAGCGCCAGCCGGCCGTCGCGTTTGATGAACACGGCGATCGGCGTGACCACCCCATGAAAGCCGCCCCACGACGTCATGAAGTCCAGCTTGGGCACGAACGTGCGGCGCGAATGCTCGGTGCGCCAGGTGCAGGCGCGCCGCGCCGTGGGCAGCATCACCGCGCCGCCGCCGCCGCCGGGCAGGCGGACCTTGGGTTCATGCCAGTCGCCGATGCACGAGTTGTTGGCGCAGCCCGCGCCGTCGATCTGCGCCGCGCCCAGAAACGTCAGGTCCATGCGGCCGCGCGTGCACAGGTCGTAGAAGTCTTCGTTCGAGAAGATCGACGCCGTGTGCTCGGCCAGCACCGGATCGGAGCTGGACAACGGAATGTGCGAGGGCCGCGGGTTCACGCCGCCAGCCACGTTGATGTAGACGAAGTCCCAGTCATACGCACGCTTGGCCAGCAGGCAGGCCAGCATGGGCATCGTGGAGTTCACGCCGCTGAACGTGATTTCATCGGGGCGGATGAAGCGCGCCAGATTGGTGACGATGTACGAAAAGCCCGACCATTGCTCAGCCATGATTTCCCTCCCGCGCTTCGGGCGCCGCAGCCAGGTGCGCGCGCAGATCGCTGTTCTTGTCCATGTAGGTTTCCACCGCCGGATAGTCGATGGCGTAATCGGGCCAGCACGATCCCGGCCACGCGCCCCCCGGCACGACCGCATACGCCTGCACCATGAAATACGGCACCAGCGTGGATTCAGGCTGCGCCTCGAACACGGCGCTATCCACCTGCTTTTCGGCCACCACCAGCACGCTGCCGGCGGCACGCGACATGATCCGGTCCCAATGCGCGGTGCCATGCACGCGCACATTGCCCTGCGCATCCACCTCCGACGCCTGGATCACCGCGAAGTCCGGCCGGATCGCGGGCACCACCCAGGTCTTCTCGCCGCTGCCGTACGGGTCTTCCAGGCATTTCCAGCCGTTCAGTTCCGGCAGGCCGCTGCCATGCAGGCCGCCGCAGGGCTGGAACGGCACGCCGAAGGCCGCCGCGCGCAGGCCGGCAGTCAGGCTGGCGCAGGCATGTTCCTCCAGCTCGATCTCGTGGCGTTCCACGGCGCGCCGGTACCAGGGCGCCAGACCGAAGTTGCCCTCCATCGCGACGATGCCCGCGCGCACGCGGCGCAGCACGCCCGCCCGGCACAGGATGTCGACGTCGTACCCCGGCGACTGCTTGATGAGTTCGAGATCGCGCTTTTCCTGGCGGATCAGTTCACGCACGAACGCGAACGGGCCGCGATGCAGGAAGCTGCCGCCCAGCGCGATCGATGCCCCGTTAGGCACCAGCGCCGCCAGTTCCTGCAAGCTGCACTGCTTGTTCTTCTGATTGAATCCTGAAGCCATTGTCTTCCTCCCTGCTTGATGGGACGCGCCTAGCGCGCCTGCAGATATGCCGCCACGCGGTCCTTCAGCCCGGGCGCCGATGCCGAGCGCACCAACCGTGCCAGGTCCGTGTCCGGCGTCTCCTGCGACAGCGCTGCGTAAAGCTGCACGCGGCTGTCGTCCGTGAGCGCGCCGGCGGTTTCCAGCGCCTCGTCGCCGATCCGCGTCCAGTCGGCCGGCGCCGCAAGCCGGCTGGCAAAGCCGTCGCGCAATGCGTCTTCGGCATTGAACGTGGCGGCCTGCTCAAGCACCGTGCGCGCGCGCTCGGCGCCCACCAGCGACGCAAACCGCCGCGTGCCCAGCACCAGTCCAAACTTCAGACCGGGCATCCGGAACGTGGCGTCCGGCGCGCTGACGCGCCATTTGCAGGCGCCGAACACATCCACGCCCGCGCCGAAATTGCGCCCGTGCGCCAGCGCGACGGTCAGGCACGGCGAGGCCGCCAGCCGCTGCAGCAGGGTTTCGATCCGCACGAAGCGCAGCAGCAGATCGCCTTCGCTCTGCGTCTGCCAATCGCCGAAGTCAAAGCCCGCGCTGAAATTCTTGCCTTCGCCTTGCAGCACGATGACCTTGGCGCCCTGGCCTTCGGCCTCGTCAAGCGCCGCGATCAGCGCCTCGACCAGGTCGGCCGACAGCGCATTCATCTTTTCGGGGCGCGCCAGCGTCAGCACGTGGCGCGGCCCTTGTCTGTCGATACGCAGGACGCTCATGCCGCGCTCCCTTTGCCGCCCGCACGCAGCGGCCCCAGCACTTCGTCGTTGTGTTCGCCCAGCGCCGGGGGCCTGCGCCGCAGCGCCGTCGTCTCGCCGTCGAACCGCACCGGCAGCCCGAACGTGCGCGTCTGCACGCCGTTGGGCAGTTCAAGCGGCTGGACCCAGCCCATGTGCGCGACCTGCGGATCGTCCAGCACCTCGGAATACGTGTTGATGGGCGCGCACGGCACGCCGGCCGCGCGGAAACGCGCCAGCCATTCCTGCGCCTCGTGTTCCGCAAAGATCGCTTCCAGGATGTCGCGCAGCGCGGTCTGGTTGCGCGCGCGGGCGCTGGTGTCGGTAAAGCGCGGATCGGCCAGCAGGTCGTCGCGTCCCACCGTGGCGCACACGGCTTTCCACAGCGCCTGGTTGCCGGCGGCCATGCCGAAATACCCGTTCTTGCAGCGAAATGCCTGATACGGCGCGTTGCGCGGGTGCGCCGACCCCAGCTTGACGGGATCCTTGCCGCTGCCGAAGAACTCGGACGTCTGCAAGGCAGCGATGCCCAGCGTCGCGCCCAGCATCGGCACGTCGATGTGCGTGCCCTGCCCGCTTGCCTGCGCCGCGCGCAGCGCAGACGCGATGGCGAACGCGCCATACAGCCCGGCCGAAAAATCGGCCAGCGGCACGCCGCATTTGACGGGTTCGCCGCCGGCCTCGCCCGTCACGCTCATGATCCCGCTCATGGCCTGGATGGTGAGGTCAAAGCCGCCTTCCTGCGAGCGCGGTCCGGACTGGCCGTAGGCGGAAATCGAGCAATAGACCAGGCGCGGATTGGCCTCGCGCAGCTGCAGGTATCCCAGGCCCAACCGATCCATCACGCCCGGCCGGTTGTTTTCGATGAGCACGTCGGCGCGCAGCGCCAGCTCGCGCGCCAAGGCCACGTCGCCGGGATCCTTCAGGTTCAGCGTCACCGAGCGCTTGTTGCGGTTGAGCGAAGCGAAGTTCTCGCTGTAGCCATCGGAGATGGGCGGCCAGCTGCGCAGCGTATCGCCGCCTTCGGGGTGCTCCACCTTGATGACGTCCGCGCCCATGTCCGCCAACAACATGCCGCAAAAGGGTCCCGCCGCGACGTTGCAAATCTCCAGCACTGTGATGCCGGTTAGCGCCGAACTGGGTGTCATGTCTGACCTCTCGTTATGAAAATTCAATATTTGGGATAAGAAAAACAGTATAAGACGCGGCTTTCAACGGTGGCATCATCCAGTCCGACCAAGACGGGAAGCCGTTGATTTCCAGGCGAAGCCTAGTGCAATCCCTAGGTGTCGCGGTTAATTGTTGACCAGCATAGCACCGTGTGGAATTCTACGTAAACCATTTATTGGAACGTCGATCCTATATTTTAGGATTTAGTAGAAGAGGACTGCAGCGGTCAAGTCGCCGGCGATACGCACGGCGCCTGTCGCATGCTGCCCCATCCACCGAGGAGACTTGCATGAGACTGTTGTGGCGTATTGCCTTGGCCAGCACGGTGCTGGCGCTGTCGGCCAATCCCGCTTCCGCGGATAACTGGCCAACGAAACCCGTGCGCATGGTGGTGCCGTTTCCGCCGGGCGGAGCCACAGACGCCGCCGCGCGTATCTATGCGCAGCATCTGGGAGACTTTCTCGGCCAGAGCGTGGTCGTGGAAAACAAGGCGGGCGCGGGTGGCGAGATCGGCGCGGAGTTCGTCGCCAAGTCCGCGGGCGACGGCTACACGCTGCTGATGGGCGCCGTGGGCAGCCACGCCATCCACGCGGCCATGCCCGACAAGCCGGGCTACGATTTCGGCACGGCCTTCGTCGGCGTGTCGATGGCCACCAGCATGCCGATGGCGGTGGCGGTCAACAGCAGCAAGATCTCCGCCAAGAACGTGCAGGAACTGATTGCGCTGGCCAAAAGCAAACCCGGCACGATCACGTTCGGATCGGCCGGCCCGGGCACCTCGCAGCACATGGCGGGCGAACTCTTCCAGGCGGTGACCGGCACGCGGCTGATGCACGTGCCTTACCGCGGCAGCGGGCCGGCCATCACGGATCTGCTGGGCGGCCAGATCGACATGGTCATCGAAACCCTGCCCGCCCTCTTGCCGCAGGTTGCCAGCGGCAAGATCCGCCTTTTGGGCGTCACGACCGCCAAGCGCGCCACGGCCCTGCCCGACCTGCCGACACTGATGGAACAGGGAGTGAAAGACTATTCGGTCGCCACCACGTACGCCCTGCTCGCGCCGGCGGGCACGCCGCCCGCGGTCGTCGAGAAGCTGTCGGACGGGATGCGCCGCGCCGCCGCGATGCCCTCCGTGCAGCAGGCCGCCTTGAAGCTCGGCGCCGACGCCATCGCCACGACCCCGGCCGACACCAGCCGGATGCTCAAGCAGGAAACCTCGCGCTGGGCCGACGTGGTGCGCCTGTCGGTGGCGAAATGACGCACACCCCCGCATCGGGCCGGCCGGCCGCAATCGACCTGGCCATCGTCGGCGGCGGCTCGGTCGGCGTCAGCTTCCTGTATCAGTTCCTGCTGGCGATGCAGGCCGCGCCCCCCGCGCGGGAGGCGCGGCCGCCGGTGATCCATCTGTTCGAACCGCAGGCTGTGCCCGGCCCGGGCGGCGCATACCAGGACGACCTGCGCAGCAACCTGCTCAATATCCCCGCCGGCAACATGTCGGCGCGCGCCGACCATCGGCTGGACTTCGTCGACTGGCTGCGCGCGCAGGATGCCGGCTGGCTCGGCGGCTACGGCGTCACCGCGATCGATCCGGCCGACTTTCTGCCGCGTCCGCTCTTCGGCGCCTACATGGGCGCGGTCTACGAACGCTGCCGCCAGCTCGCCCGGTCCCTGGGCGTGACGCTGGAACACGTGCGCAGCCGCGTGCACCGCGTGGCGCCGCAGCCGGACGGCGGCGCGATCATCCAGCCCGAACACGGCGCGCTGCGCCACGCGCGCCACGCCGTGCTGTGCAACGGCAACCTGCCCTCGCAGGCGTTTCCCTCGCTGGAAGGCGTGGCCGGTTACTTCAACAGCCCGTATCCGGTGTCGGCGCTAGCGCAGGACATCGCACCCGATGCGTCCGTGTGCATCGTCGGCACCAGCCTGAGTGCGGTGGACGCCGTGGCCGCACTGCAACAGGCCGGACACCAAGGCCCGATCCTGTGCGTGTCGCGCAACGGCCGCTTGCCGTCCGTGCGCAGCCCGCACAACCGTCCCCCGGACACGCTGCAACGCCTGAGCCGAGACGGCGCCCTCGCCCTGGCCGCTCAGCACGGCGGGGCGCTGACGCTGGACATCATCTGGCAAGCCCTGCGCGACGAAGTGCTGGCGTTGCAGGGTTCTCTGGACCCCGACGAGGTGCTGGGCATGGACGGCGACGCGCGATCCGCGCTGGAAGACGAGATCCGCCGGTCGTCCGCCGCCCCGCGTCCGTGGCAGGCGGTGGCCGCAGCCACCAACGCGGCGGTGGATCAGATCTGGCACTTGCTGCCCGATACCGAACGGCGCCGCTTCCAGTCGCAATGGCGATCGCTATGGATGGCCCGGCGCGCGACCTTCCCCATGCGCAACGCCTTGAAATTGCAGGCACTGTTCGGCGCGAATCAGCTCAGCGTTGCGGCGGGCTTTGCCGGCTGCGAACACGTTCCGGCCAGTGGCCTGTTCCGCACGCGGCTGCGCACGGCGGACGGCCAGATCGAACACCTGAGCCATCATCTGATCAACGCCACGAGCTTCTCGGTGGACGCAGCGCGCACGGACGATCCGCTGGTGTCTGAACTGCTGCGCGAAGGTCACGCGCAGGCCGATCCGCACGGCGGACTCACGCTGCACTACGACACGGGCTGCCTGATAAATGGCGCCGGCCAGCACGTGGCTGGCGTCTCGGTGCTGGGCAGCCTGGCCGGAGGCACCTACTTCTGGACCACGTCCATGGACGTCAATGCCCGCCTGGCGCGCGATCAGGCCGAGCGGATCGCGGCCACCCTGCGCGCCACGCCCCTCACTGATCCAGAAAGCCGCGGCGATAGCCCATTCCCTGAGAGATGGACTGCGCACAGGCCGCCACATCCGGCGCAAGCTGCTTCATCCTAGCGGCGCTCAGGCGATCCAGGGGGCCAGAGATGCCCACCGCGGCCACGGGCTGGTCCAGACTGTTGAACACCGTCACCGCCAGCCCGCCCACCCCTTCGCGCCACTCTCCGCGATTCACCGCATAACCGGCGCGCGCGATCTTGCGCAGCTCGTCTTTCAAAAGCGGCATGGACACGATCGTGGACGGCGTGTGCCGCACCATCTGCTCCGCGTAGCGCTCGACGTAGCCCTCGGGCTGATACGCAAGCAGCGCCTTGCCGGTCGCCACCGCATAGGCGGGCGCGCGGCCGCCCACCATCGAGTACGCGCGAATGGGTTGCGGGCTGTCGATCTTGTCCACGTACACCACGTCAAAGCCATCCAGCACCGACAAGTGCACGGTTTCGCCTGTCTGATCCGCCAGCGTGCGCATGTGGGGCGCGGCCAGTTTGCGCACGTCCAGTTGCGCCAGTTGCCGCGCCGCCAGTTCGAAAAGGCGCACGGCCCCGCGGTAACCGCCGCCGTCGTCGTCCTTGATCACGTAGCCGGCATGTATCAGCGTCTGCAAGGTGCGATGCGTATTGCTGCGGGTCAGACCCACGCGGGCCGCCAGCGCGTCGATGGTGCGCGGCGGATTGTCCACATCGGTCACGGCTTCCAACACCATCAGCCCTTTGAGCAGCGTCTTGTCCATTCGTGATTTTTCCTAATATTTAGGACGGGAACATAGCACGGGACGCGATGCGGGAACAGCAAATTCCGCCCGGCGGATACGCTAGCCCAGCGTGGCGCGCACGGCGGCGGACCGATCCCACAGATTGGGCAGGCTAGGCGACGAATAGCCCGAGACGAACGGCTTGGCCTGGCCGGTATCGGGGTCATACACGTGACGCGACACCGCGCCGATATTGCCGCCATACAGGTGCACGCTGATGGACACCCTATCCGGATAGGCATTGGACACGCGATGGATGTCGCCCTCGGCCGGCGACAGGCGCTCGACGTCGCCTGGGCGAAGCGTGGTCGCTTCGCCCGCCAACGCCAACCGGCCGTCCCCATCGCGCGTGAACCGCTGATTGATCTCGGCGCCGCGCAGCATGCCCACATAGCCCCAGACCTCGTGATCGTGCACGGGCGTGGACTGCCCCGGCCCCCAGACAAAGCTCACCAGCGAGAAACGCTCCAGCGGATCGCAATGCAGCAGGTACTGCTGGTAGAACTGCGGATGCGGGGCGGTACAGGCGTCGGGCAGCCAATCGTCGTGACCCACCAGGTCCGCGAACGCGGCCGCCAGCTCGGGGCCCTGGTCCAGCGCCTGCGGCGAAGCCAGCCGCGTCGCAGTGGCAATAAAACGGCGCAGCCGTTCCAGGCCGGTGTTCGATTCAGGCATTCTCAGCTCTCCAAGGCGGGATGAAATCCCAGATTGAAAAAACAGTATCCACGATTCGGGACGCGGACGCACGCGCGTCCCGCTTGCTGGCCCGCGCGGCGCCGTGTGTCCACCCTTGACAGCGCCTTGCCGGCGCGTGCAGCGTATCGAACTGTCTGCAAGGTTGGAAATGAAAAACACGCATCACGATATTCCGCCCGCGCTGGCGCAGGCCCTGCGCAGCGCGCGCCGCGTCGTCGTATTCACGGGCGCCGGGGTGTCCGCCGAAAGCGGCATCGCCACGTTCCGCGATGCCCTGACCGGGCTCTGGTCGCGCTTTGACGCCCAGGCGCTGGCCACGCCCGAAGCATTCCGCGAACATCCCGACCTGGTATGGGGCTGGTACGAATGGCGGCGCGCGCAGGTCCTGCGCGCCGCGCCCAACGCCGCACACCATGCCATCGCGGCGCTGGCGCACCATGTTCCGGAGCTGGCCGTCATCACGCAGAACGTGGACGACCTGCACGAGCGCGCGGGCAGCCGCGCGGTCACGCATCTGCACGGCAGCCTGCATGCGCCGCGTTGTTCGCGCTGCGGCGCTCCGCAAGCGTTTGCCACCGACCTGCCGCAAGAGCCCGACGCCGGCCGGCGCCTGGCGCCGCCCGCGTGCACGGAATGCGGCGCGCCGGTACGGCCCGGTGTCGTCTGGTTCGGCGAAAGCCTGCCCGCGCAGGCCTGGCGTGACGCCACCCTTGCCGTGCAGCAGTGCGACCTGCTTTTCAGCATCGGCACCTCGTCCCTCGTGTATCCCGCGGCCGAACTGCCGCGGCTGGCCGTCGCGGGCGGCGCCACGGTCGTGCAGGTCAACCCGGCCGCAACGCCGCTGGACGCGATCGCCCATCACAACCTGCGCGGCGCCGCGGCCCAGATCATGCCCGCCGTGCTGGCGGCGGCGCAATTCACGCCAGGCCTGCCGGCCACGCCGGCAACACCGGGCGGCCGCGAGGTTTTGTGAGCATCCGTGGCGTCCAACCACACGCCTATGACACTTGCGCGACACTTCCAGGAAAACCCTCAAATTCACCATTACATCGGCGCTATACAGTGGTGTAATGGGCTTCGTTTGTGGAGATGATCATTCCGTTTTCCTGGAGACTTCCTGACGTCTTCGTACGTTCGCCGGACGGTGTGCTGCACCGTGTGGTGCGTCACGCCACGACCACGGAAACCATCGCCAAGCTCGAAGGCATGCCCAGCAATACCCACCTGGATTGCGAATGCAAGCTCGACAACGGCGAAACGCTGTGCTGGATGGGCAACGACAAGTATCGCCAACTGAACGGCGGCGCCATCTTTCTTGCCGTCACGGCACACACTACACCCCGGGGCGAATCGCGGCACAGCGGCGCGGTCCCGGGCGATGAAAAGGCGGCATCCGCGCCGCGCGCCTCTCGCAAGAAAGTTGCAGGGGCCAAGGCGCGCCTGCCGCCAGCTGTAGTCAATCTAAAAACCGGCAACGATTGGAGCTTGATACGCGCCTGGCGCGAGCATCTGAACATCAGCACTGCTGAGATGGCTGCCCGGCTTGGCGTCGATCACTCCATCTATATCGAGTTGGAACGGCCGCGCCCGCGGCCCCGGCAGGTCATTCTTGACCGTGTATCGGAGGCCCTGGGCGTATCGCCAGACCAACTGGATGATTCATTGTTAGGAGGACAGTTTCATTAGCGTCGCGCGCAAGGCATTGCCTCGCGCTCCCGCCGTGAATTGTTCAGACGACTTTGGCGCCGACACCTGACGGCCCGCGCATGGAGGTATTGAATATGCTCGGCACCGCAAGACGATTGACCGATGTGCTCGCCACATCGCCGGATGGCACGTTGTATCGCATCGAACGTTTCGTTTCCGATCCCGATGCGTATTCCGCGCTGGGCACGCCACGCTTTGACCCGAAGACGCATTGCGTCTGCCGCACCAGCTCCGGTGAAAAGGTCGCGTGGCTGGGCGGCCAGACCTATCAGCTTCTCAAAAGCGGCACATCCCTGACGGCGGTGGACCGACGACGCGCCTGATGCCCTGCCGCTACCGCGCAAACCGCGTCACCACGAAATCCACGAAGGTCGTGAGTTTGGGCGGCGCCTGGCGATCCTTCGCATACAGCAGCGTGATGGGCCGGGCGACCGGCCAATAAGGCTGCAGAATCGGCACCAGGCGGCCGGCGCGCACGTCGTCAGTCAGCAGCAGTTCGGGCTGCAACACGATGCCAAAGCCGGCCAGCGCCGCCTGCCGCAGCGCCTGCCCATTGTTCGACACGAACCGCCCCGTGGGATACCCCATTTCCCCGCCCTCATCCGTGCCCAGCCGCCAGCCCGTGCGCCGGCTCCAATGCGAAAAATCCAGGCACTGATGCCGGGCCAGATCGCCAGGCGTGGCGGGCGTGCCGTAGCGGGCCAGATACGCCGGCGCGGCGCAGACAATCATCTGATAAAGCCCGATGCGCCGCGCCACGAGGCCCGAATCCGCGGGCTCGCCAATACGCAGCGCGACGTCAAAGCGCGACGCCACCACGTCTTCCACGCTATCGCTCAACGACAGTTCCACGCTCACGTCCGGATAGATCGACAGGTAATCGGCGATCACCGGCGCCAGCGCGAATGACCCGAACGACACCGACGACGTGATGCGCAGATGGCCGCGCGGGGCCGATCGCAGCGCCTCGGCGCCTTGCTCCGCATCGCGAATGTCCGCCAGGATGGCCTTGCAGCGCGCAAAGTAGGCCTGGCCTGCCTCGGTCAGGCTCTGGCGGCGCGTCGTGCGGCTCATCAGCCGCAGTCCCAGCCGGTCTTCCAGCCCCTTGACGTGCTTGGCGGCCATCGCGGGCGACATGTCCAGCTGCGCCGCGGCGGCCGTCAGGCTGCCCAGCTCGACCACCGCCACGAAGACTTCCATGCTAAGCAGGCGATCCATGGATTCCGTACCCTGAGTGTTGACTGATCCGACAATTCTAGGATTTTTCTTGCGGAATGCGACGCGCAGAATGCGTTCATGCGCTGGCGGACCCGCCGGTGCCACCCCAAACGGCATTCCACGGAGAACTCCATGAAGATCATCCTCATCGGCGCAAATGGCACGCTCGGCAGCGCTGTCGCCCGCGAACTGGGCCAACGTCACGACATCATCGCGGTGGGCAAGCGCCGCGGCCAATATCAGGTCGACATGACCCGCAGCGACAGCATTCGCGACCTCTTCGAACGGGTCGGCAAGGTTGACGCGATCGTGTCCGCCGCCGGCAGCCTGCACTTCGGCCCGCTTGCCGACATGACGGCGGATCAGTTCAAGATCGGGCTGCATGACAAATTGCTGGGACAGGTCGACTTGGCCCTCATCGGCCAGCACTACGTCAACGCGGGCGGCTCGATCACCCTGACCAGCGGCATTCTGAGCGACGAGCCCATTCGCTATGGCGCCAACGCCGCCGCCGTGAACAGCGCCATCGATGGCTTTGTGCGCGGCGCGGCAGTGGAACTGCAAGGGATCCGCATCAACGCGGTCAGCCCCACCGTGCTGCAGGAGTCGCTGGACAGCTATGGCCCCTACTTCCAGGGCTTCGAGGCGGCCCCGGCCAGCCGCGTGGCGCTGGCCTTCAGCCGCAGCGTCGAAGGCGCGCAGACGGGACGCGTGTACCGCGTGTGGTGATCCTCGCCAGTGATCCGCGCCAGTGATCCGCGCCAGTGATCCGCGCCAGTGATCCGCGCCACGAAAAAAAGCGGCTTGATGAATTCATCAAGCCGCTTTTCGCGTCCGCATTGCTGCGGTTTTTTCTGCGGAAACCACGCTGTGCAGCATGATCTCGAATAAGTTGGCGCGCCCGGCAGGATTCGAACCTACGACCCCCTGGTTCGTAGCCAGGTACTCTATCCAGCTGAGCTACGGGCGCCCCGAAAGAGGCGTGTTTATAACACGAAAGAATCACACCATGCAAATCGACCCCGTTTAAACCGAGACTCGGCACACGTGGCGACCCCGCATTTGCGCGATGTCAATGAATCGCAGGCCCCGACAGCAGTACGCTGAGTTCAACAAGAACATCAGGCAGACAGCATGGCCAAGAAGTTTCCTCTCCACCCCAAGCACCCCGAACGCATATGCTGGGGCTGCGACCGCTACTGTTCCACCGACTCCATGGCCTGCGGCAACGGCTCTGGGCGCACCATGCACCCGGCGGAATCGCTGGGCGAAGATTGGTATCTGTTCGGAGATTGGGGCTTCGACAACGCGGACGAAAAATCGAAGGATGCAGAGAAGGAAAGCGCGGAAGAAAGCGCCGCGCATTGATCGGCATTGATCGGGGAGGAAGCCCGGCACTGCCGCCCTGCACGTTTGCGATGTTGCCGTGCGGGGCAAGTAGCAAGCAAAACCTTACGCACGCGCACAAGCATTAACGGCAACCGGCACTACAGAACCACGCATAAAAAATCGCGCGCCAAAACAAAAAGGCCTTCGATGCAAGATCAAAGGCCTTTCCATTTTGTTTACTGCACTTTCTTTACTGCAATTTTTCTTTGCCGCATTTTCATCGCGATGTTTAAACCGTGATGATTTGGCGCGCCCGGCAGGATTCGAACCTACGACCCCCTGGTTCGTAGCCAGGTACTCTATCCAGCTGAGCTACGGGCGCTCCGGCAAAGAGGCAAAATTATATCAGAATAATCGTGCCATGTTTGTAGTGACGCATAACTTCTCTTCACTACAAACGCTGCTTTTTCATCGGTCTCGCAGACATTGCGCATAGCGCAAACAACCGCGAAATAACTTGGCGCGCCCGGCAGGATTCGAACCTACGACCCCCTGGTTCGTAGCCAGGTACTCTATCCAGCTGAGCTACGGGCGCTTGAAAAAGCAAGCCTTGAATAATAGCGTTGTTTCGAAGGTTGCGCAAGTCGGATGGCACGTGAGCCCGTCTACCCCGGACCCGCCTGTCCGTGCACCAGCAGCGCGTAAATCTGCGCGACACGGCCGGTCGTGATCCCCTCCCGCTGCTCGACAGCCAAGGGATGGCTCGTCGCCTCCAGTTCGATGTACGGCCGGATGCCATCGTCCCTGAGATGCACGTGCGTCTTCAATCCAATGGTGTCCGGATACGGATCAAGTCGCGTCGTGAGCCAGCCGAACAAGGGTGGCGTGTGCGACCGCTTCGGTTCGTCCGACATCCGCACCCAGGTCTCATAGCTTTGCAGACTGAGCGACACCCATACGCCCCACACGAACGGGTCGGGATAACCGGCGATCGGCAACTCGATGCAGCCGCGCACATAGAAGTGCTGTTCATCGATCACGCAATCATCGCTGCCCAGATCGCAGCGCCGGTCGCGCTCTTCGGGCGGCACGGCGTAGTACGTCGCGGGCGCCTCCGCGCCAAAGCTCGGCAAGCCGTAATGAACCTCGCCGCAGGCGGTGCATGTAAAGAAAAAGTCCATCCGGGTGGCTCCTGCAGACTGTCCCGCCGGCCTGACACCGGCGCGGCGCGGGGGCCATCATTCTAGCTTCCCCTCCATCGCCCCAGCCTGCACACCGCCCTCAAGCGCGAACACGCCGCGCACGCCCCCGCTTCGCTTGCCCTCCAACCCATCGCCCCCGCGCCGCGTGCGAAAATCTTCCGATTCTTCCACCGAGGCGGTCTTCGTGAAACACCTGCTTGTCAGCCTGGAAAGGCTGCATGATTTCGACGAAATCATCGATGTGCGCACGCCGCTTGAATACGCCGACGACCACATTCCAGGCGCCTGCAACGCACCGGTGCTCAACAACGAAGAACGCGCGCTGATCGGCACGATGTACAAGCAAGTCTCGCCGTTCGAAGCCTCCCGCGCAGGCGCCGCCCTCGTCGCGCTCAACATCGCCCGCCACCTGGAGACCACCTTCGCGGACCGCCCGCAAGGATGGCGTCCGCTGGTGTATTGCTGGCGCGGCGGCAAGCGTTCGGGATCGATGACGCTGATGTTCAATATGATCGGCTGGCGCGCCCGGCAACTGGACGGCGGCTACAAGACCTACCGGCGCGCCACGCTGGACGACCTGCAGACGCTGCCGCAACCACTGCGTTTTGTCGTGCTGACCGGTCCCACCGGCAGCGGCAAGACGCGGCTATTACACGCCTTGCGCGAAGCAGGCGCGCAGACCTTGGATCTGGAAGCGCTTGCCTCGCACCGCGGCTCGCTGCTGGGCGCCTGGCCGCACGCTGAGCAGCCCACGCAAAAGCGCTTCGACACGCTGCTGGCGGTGCGACTGCGCGAACTCGATGCCAGCCAGCCGGTGTTCATCGAAGCCGAAAGCCGCAAGATTGGCGCGGTGGAAATTCCCGCATCGCTGCTGCGCGCCATGCATCACGGCCAATGCATTGACGTACGCGCCAGCCGCGAAGACCGCGCGCGCTTCCTGCAACAGGATTATGCACAGCTCTTTGAGACGCCGGATTGGCTAAAGGCGCAATTGCAGCGCATGGTCGGGCTGCACAGCCGAGACACCATCAAGGGCTGGATGACATTGGTGGACGAAGGCCGCCGCGAAGACCTCGCGCGCGAACTCATCGACCGCCATTACGACCCGGCGTACGCGCGCAGCTCGCAGTCGCACTTTGTGAATCTGCCACGCGCCGAGCGGCTGGATTTCCGGCCGAATGACCCCGATGTCATCGAGCAAGCGCAAACGCTGATCGACAGGCTGGGGTGAATCGCAGCGCGCCTTGCTTTACGCCGGCACAACTGCGGCCCGCAATGGACCGCACAAAACAAAAAAACCCGCAGAGCAATAAGCTATGCGGGTCTTGAGGCAACCTTGTTTCACTGGTGCAAGTGTCTTTGGCGGAGACGGTGACACCCTCATTTATTTCACAACCCATTGATAATTAACTGTTTTTCTCCGTTCTAATTTACACATACCCTCACAAGTACCCGCATTCATGTAAAAAAATGGAGTGTTGCTCTGTTGTCATGCTCACAGGTGGTCGCTAACCTTGATGACACCAACTGTCAAAATAGGACATGCAATGTCAGAACCTACCGCTGAGTTGTCTCCCTCACAACGGCTTATCAACGCGCTACGGTCGTTGTCCAAGGCGATCAGCGAGAGCTCAGACGAAAGAAGGAGCTTTCAAGAGCTTGTGGGACTCGCAGGCGCGGCAATCGACAAATATGACATGGTTCGTTACATCAACGAGCTGGTTGACGATGTGAGAGATTCGACGCAAGACATTGACTGGGAAGACGAAGCCCGAAGTTCGCTTCGCACATACGTCGTGAGTTTCGCAAAGCGGATTGCGCTACTTGAAACCAATGCCGTCCCAAACCTGTGGAACGGAAACGGTGGGCAGGCGGCGTCATCCATCTTATCCACGCTGTTGCCTATCCATATGCTCCTCGCGAAATGGCTACGCTGGCCGAGTTCGCGGGAAGAGTATGCGATGCCACCAAAGCTGTCGCGCCGGATCAAGGCAGCTGAACGTCGTGTGCAGGACGTGGAAAACAGTAGTGAAGGCCTACAGGAAAAGCTGGACACAATACAGCGTGTCCATGAAGTAGCGGAGGCATTCCCGGCGGATCTGGAGGAACTCGACCGAGTTCGGGAGGAATTGCATGCGGCAGAGAAATCATGTGCCGAAACAAGGGTGAGCATTGAAAGCACTCAATTGTCTGCTTCCCTTCAACTTAAAAAACTCAATGAACAAGCAGCGGAAGCCACCGCAATAGTGGCAAAGTGCAAAGATGCTTATCGGATTGCCACGTCGACCGGACTTGCCGGAGCATTCCAACAGAAGGCCACGAGTCTGAATTGGTCGATTGGCTGGTGGACTGCTGGACTCTTAGCGGCGCTCGCCATAGGAGCGTTGTTAGGCAGCAGCCGAATTTCAGCCCTTACCCAGCTCATTTCGACCAACGCAAATGCTGGATCACTGATATTGCAAATCGTGCTGTCTGTGCTATCCGTTGGCGCACCTCTTTGGTTTGCTTGGTTAGCGACCAGCCAAATTGGACAACGTTTTCGCTTGGCAGAAGACTATGCATTCAAGGCATCAGTCGCGAAGGCTTATGAGGGATACAGAGAAGAAGCAAGCTCACTCGCAGTAACGGATTTCTCCACTCGTCTCTTTAGCGCTGCTCTCGATAGATTGGAAGAGCCCCCAATTCGATTACTCGAAGGCGCCGGTCTTTACAGCAGCCCCATGCACGAGTTCATCGATTCAAAAGCATTTCAAAGAGCCGTTGAAACTATGCCGGCCCTACGTGAGCGGCTTACAGATCGTGTGACTGGAAGGAAGTCGCGCCATCCTACTTCGACAAAGGCGACACAGCCCGTCGCAAGCCCGGAGGAACCCACATAACAAGTGGCGTCATTGGCCCGACAACTTGCACGACTTACCAAGATATACCAGCAGCCCGTAAAGCCGAGCGAGCATCGTTGATACACACAGATAGAGAATATGGAGAAGGTCGTTGGCGACAATCACAATTTCCGGTTTGCGACACATCAAGATCTTGAGGTTCGATATTCCCAAACAAGGCGTGCATTTGCTGACTGGGACAAATGGCAGCGGCAAGACTTCCTTGCTGGCCTGCTTGCGTCGAATAGGCGATCCAAACGCCTTCGCCCTCCACTTCCCTCGCTCGCAGCTTTTGCGAAACCTGGACTCGTCCGAAGGCGCCTGGATCAAGTACGAGACGCCTGAGGGCGAGGTCACCTACACCGCTGGGAGTGAGCGCTGGGCGCCTACACCCCGGAAGAACAGTAAAGCGTTGCAATCGCTCGGCTATCCAGCCGTGCTAACCATCGCTGCGAATGCGGCACGTATGGAACCTCGGATCGACGAATTCAAACATCAGCGCATCCGGCCGGCAAATGCCGAACTTATCAGTGAAGTCAACCGCATTTTCGATACTAAAAAGTTCGATAACCTGCACGTCGTCAACCTTCGTCGTGGAGTCGGCGCGGACGCGTTCCTATTGGAAATTCCCGGGCCCAAATCCAAAACTAAGCGCTATTACTCTGAACGCCATCTCAGTCTTGGCGAACTGTGCATCCTAAAGCTACTGAAGACGCTAAAGGACTGCCCGCGGGGTAGCCTCGTCCTAATCGATGAATTAGAGCTTGCGCTACATCCTCTCGCACAAGCTGCTCTGTTGGACTACCTCCACAAGATCGCCGATGAAAAGCAACTAACCGTTATTTTTTCGACGCATTCATCTACGCTGATTAAACGTGTCCATCGTCGGCAAATATTGATGCTCCAGCGTCAAGATGACGGCGAGATCAAGACGGTGTCAGGTTGCTTCCCTTCGTTCGTATTGGGAGCAATGGCTGATCGTGAAGAGTCCGCAGCCGACATCATCATCTACGTGGAGGACGATGCCGCGCGTATCGTTGCAGAGCAATTTGCCCGAAAGTTCTTGACGCGGAAATACGCGGATGACCAGGTCGTACCGAGTTTCTCGGTAGTACCGGTAGGCGGTTTTGTAAATGTTCTAAGATTTTTCGACCAACAAATCCACTTACTCCCCGCTATTTCAAGAGCATTCATACTTCTCGACGCAGACGCAGAGCAGTCTCTTGATACTGCAACGAAAGCCGACATTATCGACATCCGCGACAGAAGGAGCGACCAGATTTCATATCTGCCCTTTACACCCGAAGTTGGGCTCGTCGAATTTCTGCGAACCGAGCGAGAGGCTGTGCGGACCCAATTGCGCGCGCACTATAACAATCACAACATTTCGCTTCGCACCGATTGGCTTCCCCCATTTGATCCCGCCAAGCCGAGGGACAGCTGCAAGAAGATCGTGACCGACCTTTGTGTAAAGATCGCAGCGCAACTTCACAACGCCAAGGATATGGATGTCCGAGTGACACTTCTCAACCTATTGGCCGTCCACACCTATACAACTCAACCTGAGCGCGTCATGCGGCTGATGGGCCCTATTTTGGGCTGACTCACGCAATAGATCTCTGAGCAGACCAGACCTCAGTCGCGTCTTGGCGTCTGCCCCTCCAAAAAGTTATATGCGAAGTAACCACCTGCCCACATCGCCGATCCAGCATGGCACTGAAGTCATCATCAACAACGCCAACCACGCTCAATACAACGAAATTGGTGTTTTTGTGGGGCTGACCCACGCGCTCGGCGAACCCCTGGCCCGCGTGCGCATTGATGGATCAGTCTACCTTTGTAGCGTCTTCGATCTGATCGAAAACTAGCCTCCGGAATAGGCGGGTAAAAGAGCGTCGTGATTGCGTCGTTCTGCGTCGCCTGACAAAGCCCCTCAGTAGCCCGCAGAGGCAAACCAATGCTGGGGCCAGCGGGTGATCTACGGCCGAGTCATTTCCCGCAGATTTAGCGCGCAGGCGCGGAGGGGGAGAACTGCGCGCCAGGACGTCGCACCGTGCCAAATTCTGTATATTTATACAGCATTCTGAGGTGCATCATGGACTTCTTCGACCGTTCAGCGCCGGCGCCCCTGCCGGCGGCCCGCACACGCGAGCTGTACGCCCGCAATCCGACCTCCGAGGCCTGCGCTATGGCATGGGAGATATGGCGCCTGCAGCGCGTCATCGTGGCCCTGGGGGGCCGGCTTGCGGAGCGCCAGCGGACTGCGCCACCGCCAGGACATCATCGACCGCGTGGCCGAGCTGCGCGAGTACGTGGCGGCCGAACCCTGTCTGAACGAAGCACTGGCCGTGAAGCCCAACGCCAGGCGCGGCGAACAGAAGTAAAAAGCGGCGAAAAAAACCCGCATAGGCGGGGTTAGATGGATGCGGTCGCGACTTACTCGTCGCTCTCGCCAGGGATGGTGTAGGGCTTAAATCTGACCACCTCCTAACCAATCCATTAGTTGATTCCCAGAAACTTGGCCTGCAGTGGCTCCAGCTCATTGGCGCGAAAACCTTGGCCGCCGATATCGGCGTTCCAAAGCCACCCGAGTTCGATCGCACCGAGCCCATCAACTGCGGCGGCACGCGATGCGCGGCCAACACATCATCACGCGAAACGTTCTTGATGTTGAAGAAGTCATCACGCGCGGCCACCTCGCTAGCAGGGACGATCTGCAGGCCGTCCTTCTTTCCGCCTGGCGCGTACACAAACAGATTGCGGGAGTTCCCCGGCCCCCTGGCTTCTTTCATCGCCTTGCGAATGTCGTTCACATACGACTCATCCTGTAGCGCGTCCGTCACATCCATCACAAACCCGGCGTCACTGCCGTTCAGGTAGTACTTTCGGCGGAACAGCGTCGCGGCTTCGTTGAGCCATGCCGAGTTGAACGCCGCCAGATACTCGGGCAGGCCGTAGATTTCTCGTTTGATCTCCGGCTGCATCAGATGGCATACCCTGCCGTCCAAGAACTGAGGCTCCTAATCCGCGCGGGGGATGGTTTCGTGGAGTTCTCGGACGCCGTGTCGGCCGAATGTTGGAGCCTCCCATCCACCGGATCCGCATATCCGAAAGTACCCGCAAAACTCCAGCGCTGAATCACGCAACCACAAACACAAACAAAACAAAAAACCCGCAGAGCAATAAGCTATACGGGTCTTGAGGCAACCTTGTGTCACTGGTGCAAGTGTCTTTGGCGGAGACGGTGGGATTCGAACCCACGATGCAGTTTTTAGCCACATACTCCCTTAGCAGGGGAGCCCCTTCAGCCTCTCGGGCACGTCTCCGAAAAGAGAACGAGATTCTAGCACGATTTTTTTGGCTCTCGCCCGCGGTTCGGGCATTCACGCAAAAAAATCGTGCCGGACCTGATTCGTCAGACCTTGGTGGCGGGCGCCTGGTCCAGACCGAAGGCCTTGTGCAGCGCGCGCACGCCCAGTTCCATGTACTTGTCGTCGATGATGACCGAGGTCTTGATTTCGCTCGTGCTGATCATCTGGATGTTGATGCCCTCTTGCGAGAGCGTCTGGAACATCAGGCTGGCAACGCCGACGTGCGAGCGCATGCCGATGCCGACGATGGAGACCTTGGCGACCTTTTCGTCGGTGGACAGTTCACGCGCGCCCACGGCGGGGATGACTTCGCGCTTGAGCAAGTCCACGGCGCGCGCAAATTCATTGCGGTTCACGGTGAACGAGAAGTCGGTCGTGCCGGCCACGGACTGGTTCTGCACGATCATGTCGACGTCGATGTTGGCGGCGGCGACGGGGCCCAGGATGGAGAATGCGATGCCGGGTTTGTCGGGAACGCCCAGCAGGGTGATTTTGGCTTCGTCGCGGCTGAAGGCGATGCCGGAGACAACGGCGGCTTCCATTTTTTCGTCTTCCTCAAAAGTAATCAGCGTGCCCGAGACCATTTCTTCCTCGAGCGGGATAAGGGGGTCGGTCAGCGAGGACAGGACCCGGACCGGAACACGATACTTGCCGGCGAATTCGACCGACCGGATCTGCAGGACCTTGGAGCCCAGCGAAGCCATTTCCAGCATTTCCTCGAAGGAAACGACGGCCATGCGGCGCGCTTCGGGCACCACGCGCGGATCGGTCGTGTAGACGCCGTCCACGTCGGTGTAGATCAGGCATTCGTCGGCCTTGATGGCAGCCGCCACGGCCACGGCCGAGGTGTCGGAGCCGCCGCGGCCCAGCGTGGTGATGTGGCCGTCGGGGTCGATGCCCTGAAAGCCCGTCACGATGACCACGCGGCCGGCGTCCAGGTCGGCGCGCACGCGGGCGTCGTCGATGGACGTGATGCGGGCTTTCGTGAACGACGAATCGGTGCGCACGGGCACTTGCCAACCGGCATAGCTGCGCGCGGGCACGCCTTCGGCCTGCAACGCAATGGCCAGAAGGCCGCTGCTGGCTTGCTCGCCGGTGGCGGCGATCATGTCGAGCTCGCGGCCGTCGGGCTGGGGCGAAATCTCGCGCGCCAGACCCAGCAGACGATTCGTCTCGCCCGCCATGGCGGACGGGACAACAACAACTTGGTGGCCGGCGGCGTGCCACTTTGCGACGCGACGCGCCACGTTTCTGATGCGCTCGACCGAGCCCATCGAAGTACCGCCATATTTGTGAACGATCAGGGACATCTCGTACTCTGGCTGGACACCCGCCGCAAGTGTTGACGGGCAAAACCATATATTCTAGCGCGACGGTAAAAATTTGCGCAGATTGCGGAAATTTATGTCCATTCCGCGCGCAAAATCGCTGGCAGCCACGTTAAAACCTGCGATCCCGCATCGCCGCGCCCCGATTACGAATCCGAACCGTCCCGGGCCTCGACCCACACGCGGCCGCGATGGCACCGGACCACGTGGCCGGCCTGCTCCACCCGCAACTGCCGGTCGTGGCCCAGGCTGTGCAGCCCCCGCAACTGCCGCAACAGATCGGCCATGCGCGCATCGGTCGGCATGCGGGCGCCGTTGCACGCCAGCCAATGGCGCAGCACGTGCGCCTGCCGGGCGGGCGACAGACCGCGCCATGCCTGTAGCGAAAAGCTCACGCCGTCAGGGCTGGGGTCCAGCCGCGCAAAATCCTCGGCCGCCACTTCACCTAGGATCTCGGCCGCCTCGGCCATGTGCCGCGCATGGCGCGCGACGATGGCGCGCCAGCCGGGCCACCGCGCATCCAGCACGGGCGCCAGCAATTCGCGCAGCGCGGCGCGGGTGTAGCGCGGATCGGCGTTGGTGGGGTCCTGCACGGCGCGCCAGCCGATGGCGGCTTCGAGGTCGTTCGCCGCGCCCAGGATCTCGCTGCGATCCCGCTCCAGCCACGGCCGTAAGTAAGTCACGCCATCGCGCTGCGCCACCGGCGCCATGGCGGCCATGCCGGCCAGTCCGGTGCCGCGCAGCAGGCGCAGCAGCACGGTTTCGGCCTGATCGTTGCGATGGTGGGCAAGGAGGATGTGATGGACTTCGTGCTGGCGCGCCAACCCGGCCAGCGCGGCATAGCGCGCGTCGCGTGCAGCGGCCTCGATGCCCTTGCCGGCGGCCGGCTCTACCCGCACGCGCGCTTCATATAGCGGCAGCGCAAGCCGTGCGGCCAGGTCCTGGCCATGCCGCGCCCAGGCGTCCGCCTGCGCCTGCAGGCCGTGATGCACATGGAATAGCAGCACCTCGATGCCAAGCGCCGGCGCAACCGCGGCTGCATGAACGGCCAGCACGGCCGAGTCCGCCCCGCCGCTGAAGGCGATGGCGATGCGGCGCGGACGCTCGGGCAATGCCGTGAGCGCCTGACGCAACGCCGCGGCAAGCGCGGCGCAAAGAGGCAAGGAGAAACTGCCGCCCGCGTCGGCCCGAGGGGAGATGCCGGGCGGCGGGACGTCGGTCATGGCAGAAGGCGCGGGGGCCGCGGCGCCGGCACTGGGGGCCGGCGCCCTGCCCGCTCTACGCGCGCACTTCCTGGAAGGCGCCGTACGAGAGCACGCGCTGCACGCGCTGCTCGACGAGCTGTTCGGGCGTCAGGCCCTGAAGCTGGCGCAGGGCGTCGCCGAGCGCGCGGCGCAAGAGGCGCGCCATGACGCGGGGGTCGCGGTGGGCGCCGCCCACGGGTTCGTTGACGACGCGATCCACCAGGCCCAGATCCTTGAGGCGCGGAGCGATGATGGCCAGCGCATCGGCGGCCTCGGGGGCCTTGTCGGCGCTGCGCCAGAGGATCGAGGCGCAGCCTTCGGGCGAAATCACGGCATAGGTGGCGTATTGCAGCATCAGCACGGCATTGCCCACGGCAATGGCCAGCGCGCCGCCCGAACCGCCTTCGCCGATGATCGTGCAGATCACCGGCACCTTGAGCTCAGCCATGGCGTACAGGTTGTGGCCGATGGCTTCGGACTGGCCGCGCTCTTCGGCGCCGATGCCGGGGTAGGCGCCGGGGGTGTCCACGAACGTGAAGACGGGAATGCCGAATTTTTCGGCCAGGCGCATCAGGCGCAGGGCCTTGCGATAGCCCTCGGGGCGCGGCATGCCGAAGTTGCGCGCGGCGCGCTCTTTGGTGTCGCGGCCCTTCTGGTGGCCGATGACCATGCAAGGCGTGCCGTTAAAGCGCGCCAGGCCGCCCACGATGGACTGGTCGTCGGCATACATGCGATCGCCATGCAGTTCATGGAAGTCGGTGAACATTTCGCGCACGTAGTCCAGCGTGTAGGGACGCTGGGGGTGGCGCGCGACCAGCGCCGTCTGCCAGGGCGTGAGCTTGGCGTAGATCTCTTTGGCGAGCGTCTGGCTCTTCTGCTGCAGACGTCCGATTTCATCGGAGATGTCTACCGCCGAATCGGCCTGCACATAGCGCAGCTGCTCGATCTTGTTCTCAAGCTCGGCGAGCGGCTGTTCAAATTCCAGAAATGTATTGCGCATGTAGTGTGGTTCCGTAGATGGGCTGCCTGGTTTGCGTCAGTATTGGACCGGCGTCGGTTCCAGACTGCGCCACAGATACCAGGTTGCCACGGTACGCCAGGGTTGCCACGCCAACGAGACTTCGCGAGCCTCGAAGCGAGAGACAGGCTCGCCGCTGAAATAGTGTAGCGAGATTGCCTTGAGCAACCCAGGATCATCCAGCGGCAGGACATCAGGCCGCTGTAGATTGAAAATCAAAAACATCTCCGCCGTCCAGCGTCCGATGCCGCGGATGGCGACCAGTTCAGAAATGACGGCCTCATCGTCCATGGCCGCCCATTTCTCGGGGTGGACCCGGCGTTCGCCGAAATGCACGGCCAGGTCGAGCACGTATTCGGCCTTGCGTTGGGACAGTCCGGCCTTGCGCAGGCCGTCCACGCCCACGCGCAGCACGGCGACGGGCGTGGGGCGCTTGCCCACGGCGTCGATGAACTTGGTCCAGACGGCATCGGCCGCCTTGGGGGAAATCTGCTGCCCGATGATCGCCCGCGCCAGCGTGATGAACGGCGTGCCCCGCGAGGTGAGCCAGACCTCGGGATGCTGGGGGATGATCTTTTTCAGGATGCGGTCGCGGCGCATCAAGTGCGCGACGGCGGCTTCCCAATATTCAGGCTTGGGAATGTCGAGATCTGCGGTGGACATGGCCGGCGTATCCTGCTTGGTCACGCGCGGCGCCATTGCGTGAGGCCACCCGGTTTGTCGTCCAGCTCGATGCCGGCATCGCGCAGTTCGGCGCGGATGCGGTCGGCCTCCGCAAAGTTGCGGGCGGCCTTGGCGGCCGCGCGCGCGTCGATCAGGGCCTGAATGGCGTCGGCGTCGAGCGTGCTGCGCGCGCCCTGCTCCATGGCGGCCGCCGAATAGCGGGTGGCGGACTGGAAGTAGGCGGCCGGGGCTTGCTGCAGCAGCCCCAGCAGCGAGGCAAGCGCCTTCATCTGTCCGGCGCTGCGCGCGCTCTTGGTACGGTTGGCCTCGGAGGCCAGTTCGAACAGCGCGGCCACGGCGCCCGAGCTGTTGAAGTCGTCGTCCATGGCCGCCTTGAAGGCTTGCGCCTGCGGCTCGTTCCAGTCGATGCCCTGGTCGTCGGCCGGCACGTTCTGCAAGGCCTGGTACAGGCGATCCAGCGCGTTCTGCGCGTCGACGAGGTTATCCGGCGTGTAGTTCTGCGGGCTGCGGTAGTGGTTGCGCACGATGAAAAAGCGCACCATTTCGGCTTCGCGCGGGTTCACCGCGTAATCGGACTGGTCGGCTGCCGGATCGCTTTGGGCAATGGTCTGGCGGATGGTCCGGAAGTTGCCGAGCGACTTGGACATCTTGTCCGAATCGACCATGAGCGGGCCGCAATGCATCCAGATGTTGGCCAGCGTGCCGCCGAACGCGCCTTCGGTCTGCGCGATCTCGTTTTCATGGTGCGGGAATTTCAGGTCCGGACCGCCGCCGTGAATATCCAGGGGCAGGCCCAGCAGCGACTTGCTCATGGCCGAGCACTCGATGTGCCAGCCCGGGCGGCCCAGGCCGTAGGGCGATTCCCACTTGGTGTCAGCCGGTTCTTCGGCCTTGGCGGACTTCCAGAGAACAAAATCCAGGGGGTCGCGCTTGCCGGAGCCGACGGCCACGCGCTCGCCGGCGCGCAGGTCATCCAGTGTCTTGCCGGACAGTTTGCCGTAGCCGGCAAACCCGCGGACGGCGTAGTTCACATCGCCGTCTTCGGCTTGATAGGCCAGGCCGTTTTGTTCGAGCTTGCCGATGATGTCGAGCATCTCGCCCACGTATTGCGTGGCGCGCGGCTCGCGGTCGGGGGATTCAACGCCCAGCGCGCGCTCGTCGGCGTGCATGGCGTCGATATAGAACTCGGTGACTTCGCCAATGCGGCGGCCGGTCTCGACCGCGCGGCGGATGATCTTGTCGTCGATGTCCGTGATGTTGCGCACGTAGTCGACAGCCAGGCCGCTGGCGCGCAGCCAGCGCTGCACGACGTCGAACGACACCAGCATGCGAGCGTGGCCCAGATGGCAGAAGTCGTAGACGGTCATGCCACACACGTACATGCGCACCTGGCCGGCCTGGGCCGGTTTGAACGGTTCTTTGGTACGCGATAACGTGTTGTAGATTTGCAGCATGGCGCGATAGGCTTCGATTAGTGTTCCGTGGCGGTTCGGAAAATTGCAGTCGGCGGAAGATCCGCCGACGCGTGCCGCCCCATTTACAGTGCCGACCCGTTTGCAGGGGGCTTCCCTTGTTCAGGGTCGTCCCATTGCACTTTGTTCAGGGTCGTCCCATTGCACTTTGGCAGGCGGGTTCGCGTAAAAAGAATGACTTCGCGACCTGCTTTCCCTTCCTGCCCTGAACGCGATGGTCGAGCCAAAACCCAACCGGGGCTAAAATGGTGGTCGTCAAGTATAGCAAGCGGCCCGGTCGAGCGCGTAAGCGCCGGCCGGCCAAGACTTTTAACGGAACCCACACGTGACTATCAAGCCGCGTTTTTGCGTTGCCCTGCTCGCCCTGGCCCTGGCCAGCTCGCCCGCGGGCGTCGCCATCGCCCAGTCGATGAGCGGTGGCGCGGGCGAGAACCCCAACGCCACTCGCACCACCCTGGACCCCATCCCGCCCGAAGGCGGCTGGGACGCCCTGGCCAAGCTGCTGGAGGCCGCCAAGCCCAGCGTGGATACGCGCCTGACCCCGTCCGCCTCCCAGATCACGACGCACATCGAGCTTCTCTTGAACCGCGGCGATAACGAGAAGGCGCTGGCGATGATCGAAAAGCGCGAGGCCGAGATCAAGGACCAGCGCGGCACCGATGTCCAGCTCATGTTCCAGCATGCGCGCGCCCTGGCGGCGCTCAAGCGCACGAACGAAGCCATCGACATCTACGACGACATGACGACGCGGTTCCCCGAATTGCCGGAACCCTGGAACAACCTGGCGGCTCTATATGCAAGCCGCGGTGAACTCGACCGGGCGCAGGATGCCTTGCAGATGGCCCTGCGCGCCGACCCGAACTACGCGGCTGCCCGCGCCAACCTGGGCGACCTGCAGTTGCTGCAGGCCCTGCGCACCTACAAGGAAGCCGCCGGCGACGGCGTGCCCGGCATGCGCGAAAAGGTCCGCGAAGTTGAAACAATGTTGAAGGATAAACAAGGCAAATGATGTCCCGTTACTCCCCTCTACACCTGCTGCGCCTGACGGCGTGCTCGTTCGCGCTGGCTGCATTCGCACCGGCGCTGGTCAGCGCCGCCCCGGCAGCCTCTTCTTCCCCCTCCACCTCCGAAGGCACCAAAACCATGAGCACCAATCCCCGCGTCAAGCTTCAAACGAACCAAGGCGACATGGTCATCACCCTGGACGCCGCCAAGGCGCCCAAGTCCGTCGAAAACTTCCTGACCTACGTCAAGGAAGGCTTCTACAACGGCACGGTGTTCCATCGCGTGATCGACGGCTTCATGATCCAGGGCGGCGGCTTCGAGCCCGGCATGAAGCAGAAGCAAACCCACGCTCCGATCGAAAACGAGGCCAACAACGGCCTGAAGAACGACAAGTACACCCTGGCCATGGCCCGCACCAGCGACCCGCACTCGGCCACCGCCCAGTTCTTCATCAACGTGTCCAACAACGACTTCCTGAACTTCACGTCGCCCACGCCGAACGGCTGGGGCTATGCCGTGTTCGGCGCCGTCACCGAAGGCCAGGACGTGGTCGACAAGATCAAGGGCGTGAAGACCGGCAACAAGGGCTTCCACCAGAACGTGCCGAACGAAGACGTCATCATCGAGAAGGCCGAAGTTCTTGAATAAGATCACGCTGCCCGGCCCGGTCTGGCTGGCATCGGACCTGCACCTGGGGCCGGCCACGCCGGCCACCTCGGAGGCCTTCCTGGCCTTTCTGCAGGTTGCGCAAGAAGAGGCGGCAGCCCTGCTGCTGCCCGGCGACATCTTCGATGCCTGGATCGGCGACGACGTGATCCGCGCCGCCCCGCCGTGGCTTGCCACGGTGCTGGCGGCGTTGAAGACCACGGCAGCCCGCATCCCGGTCTGGCTGGGACGCGGCAACCGCGATTTCCTGATCGGCGAGGAACTGGCAAAGGCCGTGGGCGCGCAACTGCTGCCCGAGCCGGCGCTGCTGGAAACCGATTTCGGCTCGATCCTGCTGACGCACGGCGACGAATTCTGTACGGACGACGCCGCCTATCAGCAATTCCGCCAGATGGTCCGCAATCCGCAATGGCAGGCCGAATTTTTGGCCAAGACCATCCCCGAGCGGCTGGCCATGGCGCAGCAGGCGCGCGGCGAAAGCCAGGCGGCCAACCAGACGAAGTCCATGGAGATCATGGACGTCAACGCGGGCGCCATCGAATCGATCTTCCGCGAATCGGGCGTGCGCGTGCTGGTGCATGGCCACACGCATCGCCCCGCGCGCCACGTGCTGGAGGTCGACGGCGAAAAACGCGAACGCTGGGTGCTGCCCGACTGGGACTGCGACCACGTGTCGCCCCCGCGCGGCGGCTGGCTGGTCATCGACCGAGACGGATTGCAGTTCTACGATCTGGAAACAGAAGCGTAGCCGCTGCCGTACCGCGCAAGTCAAACACAAGGGCCGCTTGAAAAAGCGGCCCTTGTGTATTCTGCGCCCCGCCGTGGCGGGAAGGCATCAGCGTGTGAAGATCCAGGCGGCCACGACGCCGCCGAAGATGATCCGGTACCAGGCGAAGACACGGTACGTGTGGTTGGCCACGAAGCGCAGCACGGCGCGCACCACCACCATGGCGCTCAGGAATGCGGCGACGAAGCCCACGGCGATGCCGGACAGGTCATGCTGGGTAAGGAGGCCGAAGTTCTTGTACATGTCGTAGGCCGCCGCGCCCAGCATGGTGGGCATGGCCAGGAAGAACGAGAACTCGGTGGCCGTCTTGCGCTGGATGCCCGCGATCATGCCGCCGATGATGGTGGCGCCCGAGCGCGAGGTGCCGGGAATCATGGCAAAGCACTGGGCCACGCCCACGCCCAGCGCCTGCTTCCAGGTGATCTGCTCCAGCGTGTGGGCCGATGCGCGTTCGTCAGATGCGGTGTCGTCCGCCGCGCCCGGTGCGTCGCCCGGCGTGTGGCGCGTGCGGCGTTCGACGTACAGCATGATCAGCCCGCCCAGCACAAGCGTCACCACCACCACTGCCGGGTGGTAGAACACCGATTTGATGGTCTTGATGAAGATCGCGCCGATCACCGCCGCGGGCAGGAAGGCCAGGATCAGGTTGCGGGTGAAGGCCACCTCGCTGGGCACGCCGGTCAGCGTGCCGCGAATGAGCTGGAGCAGTCGGGCCCGGAAGACCCACATCACGGCAAGGATGGATCCCAGCTGGATGACCACCTCGAACACCTTGCCGTCGCCCGAATCGAAATTCAGCCAGTCGCCGACCAGGATGAGGTGGCCCGTGCTGGACACGGGAATGAATTCCGTCAGGCCTTCCAGGATGCCCAGGATGAATGCTTTGATCAGATAGAGCGTGTTCTCGGTCACGGGCTGGGGTCTCTTTCTGTTAGTCGTTGGCTAGGGAGGATTCGTCAGGGAAATGCTCTTGCGGGCGCTTTTCGACGCGCACGAGCGCGATGCGGCGGCCGTCCATTTCCAGGACTTCGAAACGGAAATGCTGGTGGTGAATCTGGTATTCGCAGACGTCGCCCGGCTTGGGCAGATGTCCGAAGCGAGAAAGCAGATAGCCCGCAAGCGTGGAGAAGTCCTGGGCGTCGTCGACCAGGCCTTCGGTTTCCAGCACCTGTTCGACGTGGTGCAGGTCGGCGGCCCCATCGATCTTCCAGGTGTTTTCGCCGTCCGCCACGATGTCGGGCAGTTCGTCCTCGTCGGGGAATTCGCCGGCGATGGCCTCGAAGACGTCAATCGGCGTCACCAGGCCTTCGATGGCGCCGAATTCGTCGGCCACCAGCACAAGCTGGCCGCGCGAGCGCTTGAGGGTGTCCATGAGACGCAGGATGCCGATCGACTCGTGCACGATGATGGGATCGCGCAGGCGGTTGCGGCGCACCCTGCCCTCGGTGATCAGGTCGGCAATCAGGTCCTTGGCGCGGCCAATGCCCAGCACTTCGTCGAACGAGCCGCGGCACACCGGGAAAAAGCTGTGGGGCGCTTCGGTGAGCTGTCGGCGGATGTTCTCGGGATCGTCGTCGATGTTGATCCAGGACACGTCGGTGCGCGGCGTCATGATGGACCGGATGGAGCGCTCGGCCAGGGTCAGTACCCCGCTGACCATGTTGCGTTCCTCGACCCCGAACGCCTGGACGGACGGGCCGTCGGCGTGCGGCAGGTCGGGTTCGTCGCTGGCGGGCGGCCGCTTGCCCAGCATGCGCAGCACGGCCGACGCCGTGCGTTCGCGCATCGGACGGCGCGCATCCAGCTTGAGCAGATTGCGACGGGCCACCTGGTTCAGCGCCTCGATGGCGACCGAAAAGCCGATGGCAGCGTACAAATAACCCTTGGGCACCTTGAAGCCGAAGGCTTCGGCCAGGAGCGAAAAGCCGATCATCAGCAAAAAGCCCAGGCACAGCACCACCACCGTGGGGTGGGCGTTGACAAAGCGCGTCAGCGGCTTGGACGCGATCAGCATGATGCCGATGGCGATGATGACCGCGATCATCATGATGGCCAGGTGATCCACCATGCCGACGGCGGTAATGACCGAGTCCAGCGAGAACACCGCATCCAGCACCACGATCTGCGTGACGATCACCCAGAAACTGGCATAGACGCGCGGCCCGGACGCGCCGGTATGGGCGCTGCCTTCCAGGCGCTCGTGCAGTTCCATGGTGCCTTTGAACAGCAGGAACAGGCCGCCCACCATCAGGATCAGGTCGCGCCCCGAGGGCGACAGGGGACCAATATTGAACAGCGGGGTGGTCAGGGTGACCAGCCAGGACATGACGGACAGCAGGCCCAGGCGCATGATCAGCGCGAGGCTCAGGCCCATGATGCGTGCGCGATCGCGCTGCGCGGGCGGCAGCTTGTCCGCCAGGATGGCGATGAAAATCAGGTTATCAATGCCCAGGACGATCTCTAGGACGACCAGGGTAAGCAAGCCGACCCACGCAGCGGGGTCCAGCAGCCACTCCATCAGGAGCTCCAGAAGTTACACGACCGGTAATCGTACATGGAAAATCCGTGACATGCCGGTGACGTATCCCCTCCGTAAGCCTGATGGACAGAGGCTTTGGCCCGAAAGGACTAAGGCTTGCAAGCGCCTGAACGGGGCGGCCCGGCAATGAAAAAGCCGGCCCCCCGGCCGGCTCTTGCTTGTCTCAACAGGCCCGTCGGCGTATCAGCCGCCGACTTTCAGCGTGCCCTTCATCATGGCCCAGTGGCCGGGGAAGGAGCAGAAGAATGCGTAGTTTTCGCCCGCGGCGAGCTTGGAGACGTCGATCTTGACGGAGTCGGATTCGCCGCCGCCGATGACCTTGGTGTGCGCGATGACGCGGGTGTCGCCCGCCTTGACGTAATCCTGTGCGAGGCCGGCGCCCATGCCGTCGGTGGCGACGCCCTGCTTGTCGGCTTCCTTGGTGAGCACCCAGTTGTGGCCCATGGCGACCTTGGCCATCTTGCCGACGTGCTTGAGGGTGACCGTGAATTCCTTGCAGCTCTTGTCGACGACGATTTCCTTGACGTTGAACTGCATGGCGTCGTTGCTTTCGACGGTGGCTTCACATTGCGCGGCCAGCACGGGCAGGCTGGTGGCGGAAAGAAGGATGGCGAGGGTGGCTTTTGCCAGCATGAAATTCTCCGATGACACAGCGGTCGATGCACGTACGCCAGCCATATGCAGACGCCGTTGCCGCCGCGGACCAGTGTAGGACCGCCTTCCCATCGCTCTCTTGACATCCATCAAGCCCAACCCCGCATACCCCCCAAAACTAGGGAACTTCCCCTACATTTCGTAGGGCTATTACGCATTCAAAAGGCCAAATTGACAAACCGCAATCCGCCGCGGAGTGCATGTTCGTAGGATGCCTGTAAGCAAACACGACGAATAGAGTTCAGCATGCGCGGCAGTACCGAAGTACACCACCGGGTCGCACGATACGTTCAAGCCGCGTTGATTGCATTTTGGCTTTCCTGCCTGTTCCTGGCGCCAGCGGCGCAGGCGCAACGCCTGCCTGAATTCCTGGCCGCCACGCCCATCACCGAGATCTTTCCCGGCGCCGACCGCACCGGCCCCGTCGAAGGCAAGCCCGCCGTCGCCCGCGTCTATGCGGGCGGCAAACAACTGGGTCTGGTCTATCTCACCACCGACGTGGTCAACACGCGCGGGTACTCCAGCAAGCCGATCGACGTGCTGGTGGGGCTTTCGGACGACGGCCGCATCATGGGCGCAAAGCTCGTCGAACACCACGAGCCCATCGTGCTGATCGGCATTCCCCAGTCCAAGGTCGACCACTTCATCCAGGGCTACGTCGGCCTGAACTTCGTTGAGGCCCCGCCCCGCCACGGCGCGCCGCCGCCCGTGGACATCGTCAGCGGCGCCACCGTCACGCTGATGGTGATCGGCGACACGATCACCCGATCGGCCATCGCGGTGGCGCGCGCGCACGGCATCGACAAGTCCGGCGCGGCGCGCCCAGCGGCGCAGCCGGCCGCCACGCGCGTGCTGGACGAGGACAAGGACACGGTGCAGAGCTGGCAGGAACTGCTCGACGCGGGCGCCGTGAAGAACCTGCGCCTGACGCCTGACGACGTCAATCAGGCGTTCCTGCGATCCGGCCGCAAAGACGCCGCCGAACACGGCGAAGGCGGCCCCGACGACACCTTCATCGATCTGTATGCGGCGCTGGTCAGCGCGCCGTCCATCGGCCGCAGCCTGCTGGGCGACATCGGCTGGCAGCGACTGAAAGAGCGCTTGAAGCCCGGCCAGCAGGCCGTGCTGGTGGCGGGCAACGGCCTGTATTCCTTCAAGGGATCGGGCTATGTGCGCGGCGGCATCTTCGACCGCATCGAGGTCATCCAGGACGAAAGCGCCTTCCGCTTTCGCGACCGCAACCACCAGCGTCTGGCCGACGTCAACGCCAAGGGCGCGCCGGCGCTGCGCGAAGTCGCCCTCTTTGTGGTGCCCGAAGACGCGTCCCTCGACCCGGTCAAACCGTGGCGCCTGCAACTGATGGTGCAGCGCGTGCTCAGCGTGTCGGACAAGGCGTTCGTCACGTTCGATCTGCCCTACGAACTTCCCCAGGCCTACACCCGCTCCGTCGCGCCCCCGGCCGCCTCCGCGCCCAGCCCGGCGCAAGCCTCGCCCGCGACCGCGCCCGAGGCCGATTCCGCGCCCGCGCTATGGAAACAGATCTGGCACGGCAAGGCCGGCCAGATCGCCATCCTGACCGTCGCCCTGACGGTGCTCGTCGGCATCTTCTTCTTCCAGGACCAGCTCACGTCGCGCCCGCTGCTGCACGACCGCCTGCGCCTGGCGTTCCTTGCCTTCGCGCTGTTCTGGATCGGCTGGTACGGCCAGGCGCAGCTGTCCATCGTGAACGTGCTGACGTTCTTCTCTGCCCTGCGCACCGACTTCCGCTGGGAATACTTCCTGATGGACCCGCTGGTGTTCATCCTGTGGTGCGCCACCGCCATCTCCATGGTGTTCTGGAACCGCGGCGCGTTCTGCGGCTGGCTGTGCCCGTTCGGCGCGCTGCAGGAACTGACCAACCGCATCGCCCGGCGGCTGGGCGTGCGCCAGCTGAAGATCCGCCACGGCGTGGCGCAGCGGCTGTCCACGTTCAAGTATGTGATCTTCCTGCTGCTTTTCGGCTTCTCGCTGTATGACCTGGCGGTCGCCGAGCAGCTCGCCGAAGTCGAGCCCTTCAAGACCGCGATCATCCTGCACTTCGTGCGTCACTGGCCCTTCGTGCTGTTCGCCGTGGCGCTGCTTGTCGCGGGCCTGTTCATCGAGCGCTTCTTCTGCCGCTACCTGTGCCCGCTGGGCGCCGCCCTGGCCATCCCCGCCCGGCTGCGCATCTTCAACTGGCTCAAGCGCTACCGCGACTGCGGCAACCCCTGTCAGCGCTGCAACATCGAATGCCCCGTCCAGGCCATCGACCCATCCGGCGAAATCAACCCGAACGAGTGCATCCAGTGCCTGCATTGCCAGATGCTGTACCACCACAAGCAGAAGTGCCCTCACCTGATCCAGAAGCAGGCCAAGCGCGAACGGCGCCCGGCGCCGCCCCCGGAGCCGGCGGTGCACGAAGTCGTTCTGCACCGCATGCCCAGCCCCAACCCGGCGAATCGCCCCAACCCGGAATCGTGAAACACGATTTTCGTACCGCGGCGCACCGCGCCGCCACTACCTAGGAGTTATCCATGTCCGACAAGACCCCCGAAAAAGCCGGCCTTACCCGCCGCAGCTTCCTGGGCACCGCAGCCATCACCGGCGCGGCCGGCCTCGTTGCCGGGGCGCAGATGTCCACCGCGCACGGCAAGGACGCCAAGTCCGGCAACGGCGGCGTGCTCGGGCACGTCGCGCCGGGTGAACTGGACGAATACTACGCGTTCAACTCCAGCGGCCAGTCGGGCGAAGTCCGCGTGCTGGGCCTGCCGTCGATGCGCGAACTGGTGCGCATCCCCGTCTTCAATCAATGCAGCGCCACGGGCTGGGGCCGCACCAACGAAAGCCGCAAGATCCTGACCGACGGCCTCACGCCCGAAACCCGCGAGTTCCTGAAGGACAAGGGCGGCGTGTTCCCCAACGGCGACGCCCACCACCCCCACCTGTCGTTCACCGACCAGACCTACGACGGCCGCTACCTCTTCATCAACGACAAGGCCAACAACCGCGTCGCGCGCATCCGCCTTGACGTGATGAAGACCGACAAGATCACCGAGCTGCCCAACGTATCGGGCGTGCACGGCCTGCGTCCGCAGCGCTACCCGCGCACCGGTTACGTGTTTGCCAACGGCGAGCACA
This sequence comes from Achromobacter sp. Root170, assembly GCF_001428165.1. Taxonomy (NCBI): domain Bacteria; kingdom Pseudomonadati; phylum Pseudomonadota; class Betaproteobacteria; order Burkholderiales; family Alcaligenaceae; genus Achromobacter; species Achromobacter sp. Root170. The sequence continues at coordinate 356,742 of NZ_LMHN01000015.1, read as the reverse complement.
TCATTCCCCTGCCCAACGACGGCAAGGTGCTGGACGACCCGAAGAAGAACTTCTTCTCCGTCTACACGGCGCTGGACGGCGACACGATGAAGGTGGCGTGGCAGGTGCTGGTCGACGGCAACCTGGACAACGGCGATGCCGACTACCAGGGCAAGTACTCGTTTGCCACCTGCTACAACTCCGAGAAAGGCGTCACCGTTGAAGAGATGTCGGCCAACGAGCAGGACTGGGTCGTGGTCTTCAACATCAAGCGCATCGAGCAGGCCGTCAAGGACGGCGACTTCAAGACGATGGGCGGCGTGCCGGTCGTCGATGGCCGCCACGGTTCCAAGTACACGCGCTACATCCCGGTGCCCAACTCGCCCCACGGCTGCAACGCCGCGCCCGACGGCATCCACCTCATGCTGAACGGCAAGCTGTCGCCCACCGTGACGGTGATCGACGTGCGCAAGCTGGACGACCTGTTCGCCGACAAGATCAAGCCGCGCGACTGCGTCGTGGCCGAACCGCAGCTTGGCCTGGGCCCGCTGCACACCGCGTTCGACGGCCGCGGCAATGCCTACACCACGCTGTTCATCGACAGCCAGATGGTCAAGTGGAACATCGACAAGGCCAAGCGCGCCTACAAGGGCGAAAAGGTCGACCCGATCATCCAGAAGCTGGACGTGCACTACCAGCCGGGCCACAACCACTCGACCATGGGCGAAACCAAGGAGGCCGACGGCAAGTGGCTGGTGTCGCTGAACAAGTTCTCCAAGGACCGGTTCCTGAACGTGGGCCCGCTCAAGCCCGAGAACGACCAGCTCATCGACATTTCCGGCGACGAAATGAAGCTTGTCCATGATGGCCCCAGCTTTGCCGAGCCGCACGACATGTGCCTGGTGCACCGCTCCAAGATCAACCCGATCAGCGTCTGGAAGCGCGACGACCCCATGTGGGAAGACGCCCGCCAGATCGCCAAGAAGGACGGCGTGTCGCTGGAAGACGCCGCCAAGGTGGTGCGCGACGGCAACAAGGTGCGCGTGTACATGATGGCGGTCGCGCCGATGTTCAGCCTGAAGCAGTTCGAGGTCAATCAGGGCGACGAAGTCACGGTGTTCGTGACCAACATGGAAGTGATCGAAGACCTGACGCACGGCTTCACGCTGGAAGGCCACGGCATCGCAATGGAAATCGGACCCCAGGCCACGTCGTCCGTGACGTTCAAGGCCGACCGCCCGGGCATCTACTGGTACTACTGCCAGTGGTTCTGCCACGCGCTGCACATGGAAATGTCCGGCCAGATGATCGTGCACCCCAAGAAGTCCGCGTAACGATCCATGGCTGCCATCGCAACCTTGCGACTCGCGGCATGGGCCGCGGCCGGCTTCGTGCTGGCCGGCTTCGGCCCGGCCCTGCACGGGGCCGCCGCGGCCGCGACGCTGGACGTGGCGGCGGGCGCGGACCTGGCGCAGGCCGTCGCCGCGGCGCAACCGGGCGACACGCTGCGCCTGGCGCCGGGGTCCTACGCGGGCGCCCTCGTCATCGACAAGCCGCTCACCCTTGAAGGACCGCAGGACCGTTCCGCGATCATCGCCGGCACGCGCCAAGGCCGCACGCTGTGGGTCAAGGCCGCGGACGTATCGCTGCGCAATCTGACCGTCACGCGCTCGGGGCTGGATTTGCCCGCCATGGACGCGGGCATTTTCCTGGACCGCACCGCGCATCGCGCGCTGGTGGAACACAACGACATTCTGGACAACCTGTTCGGCGTGTATGTGTGGGGTCCGCAAGATGCGATGGTGCGGGGCAACCGCATCGTGGGCAATCAGGAACTGCGCGTGGCCGAGCGCGGCAATGGGGTGTCCCTGTGGAACACGCCCGGCAGCGCGGTGGTGGACAACGACATTTCCGCCGGCCGCGACGGCATCTTCGTGAACACCAGCAAGCAGAACCGCTTCACCGGCAACCGCTTCCACGACCTGCGCTACGGCGTGCACTACATGTACACGAACGACAGCGAGATCAGCGGCAACGTGTCCACCGGCAACGACATCGGCTTTGCCATCATGTATTCGCACCGCCTGGTCGTCACCGGCAACGAGGCCGTGAACAACGTCGAGCAGGGCCTGATGATGAACTACGCCAACGACTCGGACATCTCGGGCAACACCGTCGATGGCGCGGCCAAGTGCGTGTTCATCTACAACGCCAACAAGAACCGCTTTGCGGACAACCATTTTTCCAACTGCGGCATCGGCATCCATTTCACCGCGGGCTCCGAAGGCAACCGCATCTCGGGCAACGCCTTCATCAACAACCGCAACCAGGTCAAGTACGTGGGCACGCGGGTGATGGAATGGTCGGACGGCGGCCGCGGCAACTACTGGAGCGACAACACCGCCTTCGACCTGGACGGCGATGGCATCGCCGACACGGCCTACCGCCCTAACGACGTGGTGGACCAGCTGCTGTGGCGCGCCCCGGCTGCGCGCATCCTGCTCAACAGCCCCGCCATCTCGGTGGTGCGCTGGGCGCAATCGCAGTTCCCCGCGATCCTGCCGGGCGGCGTGATCGACAGCGCTCCGCTGATGAAGCCCGCCAGGCCGCGCGGCGCAAAAACCGGCGCGAAACGCGCCGAGGACATCCAATGAGCAATCCACTGGTGACGCTTTCGGGCGTCAGCAAACACTATGGCGACCACCGGGCCATCAGCGTCCTGGACCTGGACCTGCGCGAAGGCGAATGCGTGGCGCTGGCCGGTCACAACGGCGCGGGCAAAAGCACGCTGATCAAGCTGATCCTGGGACTGATCCGCCCCACGCACGGGCGCGTCACGCTGTTTGGCCAGGACGCGCACAGCCCGGCTGCCGCGCGCCTGCGGGACCGGATCGGCTACCTGCCTGAAACCGTGGCGCTGCATCCCGCGATGACGGGCGCCGAAACCCTGGCGTTCTATGCGCGCTTGAAGCGTCAGCCCTTATCGCGCAACGCGGAACTGCTTGAAAAGGTGGGCATTTCCGGCGCGGCGCACCGCCGCGTGGGCGGCTATTCAAAAGGCATGCGCCAACGGCTGGCGCTGGCGCAGGCCCTGCTGGGCGAACCGCGCATCCTGCTGTTCGACGAGCCCACTACCGGCCTGGACCCCGCGTCGCGGCTCAAGTTCTACGAGATCGTGCATGAATTGCGCGCCAGCGGCGCGACCATCCTGCTCAGCACGCACGCCTTGTCGGAACTGGCTGGCCATGCCGACCGCATCGTCGTCATGAAGGCGGGCGTGAAGATCGCCGACGGCGGCATGTCCGCGTTGCGCCGCGATACCGGCCTGCCGATCCGCATCAGCGTGACGCTCGGGCCGGACGATGCGTCCGCCCCCCCGCCCTCCTCGTCCTGGCGACAGGTCGAAGCCGGCCGCTACGAGCGGCTGTGCCACGAATCGGACAAAGTCGAGGCTATCCGCAGCATCGGCGCCATCCGGGCGCCCATCGGCGACCTGGACATCCAGGTTCCCGGGCTGGACGACATCTACGCCCACCTGCTTGAACGGGAAGACGCATGAACGCCGTAAGCACAATCATCGGCAAGGAAATCCGCGACGGCTTGCGCAACCGCTGGGTCCTTGCCACCTCAGTCCTCCTGGCCGCGCTGGCGCTGGCGCTGGGCCTCTTGGGCAGCGCTCCCACTGGCGCAGTCAAGGTCGATCCCCTGACCGTCACGGTGGTCAGCCTGTCCAGCCTGTCGATCTTCCTGGTGCCGCTCATCGCCATGCTGCTCGCCTATGACGCGATCGTCGGCGAGGTCGACCGCGGCACCATGGCCCTGCTGCTCAGCTATCCGGTGTCGCGATGGCAGGTCATCATGGGCAAGTTCATCGGGCACCTGGCCATCCTGGCCATTGCCACCGGCGCGGGCTACGGGTCTGCGGGACTGGCGCTGCAATGGGTCTATGGCGGCATGGATGCCGGCGCGTGGCGACCCTTTGCCATGCTGATCGGGGCCAGCGTGCTGCTGGGCGCGAGCTTTCTGGCGATGGGCTACCTCATCAGCACGCTGGTGCGCGAACGCGCGACCGCCGCGGGCATCGCGCTGGGCGTGTGGCTGTTCTTTGTCGTCATCTACGACATGGGCCTGCTGGGCGTGCTGGCGGCGGACCAGGGCCGTCACGTCACGCCGGGCATGCTCAACGCGCTGCTGCTGGCCAACCCGTCCGACGTGTACCGCCTGCTGAACCTGACGGGCTTCGAGAACATCTCCATGTACGCGGGCATGGCGGGGGTCAGCGACCAGGCCCAGATGCCCGTGCCGCTGCTGGTGGCGGCGCAATTGCTGTGGATCGCGGTGCCGTTCCTTCTGGCCGCCTTCTGCTTCCGGAGGAAACAGCTATGACACTGCAACGTTGGGCCGCAGTGACGGCCTTCTCGGCCATCATGCTGGCGCTTTCGGCCTGCGGCGGCGACGAACCCGCCGCGCCGCCGCCCGCGCCCCAGGCGGTGTCCGCCGACGCCGTCGGCCACTACTGCGGGATGATGCTCAAGGACCATGCGGGGCCGAAGGGCCAGATATTCGTCAAGGGCCGCGCGGCGCCCGTGTGGTTCTCGTCGATCAAACAGGTCTTTGCCTACACCCGGCTGCCCGAGGAACCCAAGGGGCTTGCCGCCATCTACGTCAACGACATGGCGGCCGCGGGGCCCGACGGCGCCGCCGACCCGAAAGCCTGGGTGGACGCCCGCGAGGCGTTCTATGTCATTGGTTCCAGCTTTCTTGGCGGCATGGGCGCCGAAGACGCCATGCCGTTTTCGGATCAAACCCGGGCGCTTGCCTTCGCCCAGACCCACGGCGGCCGCGTTGTGCGCTTTGCCGACGTGCCCGAGGACTACGTGTTTGCCCAATAGCGATCGGCCGCCGCCCTGCCTCGAAGCCTCCCTGCCCCTCGCGCCCTTTCAGTAGATAACGCCATGAACCGTCCCACCCGCCGCCGCTTCCTCGGTATCGTCGCCGCGTCATCCGCGCTAGCCCTCGCCCCCAGCTTATGGCGCCGCGCGCAAGCGGCCATCGCACCCACGCGCTGGCAAGGCGTGGCGCTGGGCGCCGATGCGGAACTGCGGCTGTACCATCCCGACCGCCAGGCGGCCGAACGGCTGATCGAACAGGCGCTGCAAGAACTTCGGCGGCTGGAAGGGGTATTCAGCCTGTATCGCGACGACAGTGCGCTGTCGGTCCTGAACCGCCAGGGATACCTGGCCGATCCGCCATCCGATCTTGTCCGGCTGCTGAGCGAAAGCCGGCACTACGCCGAACTGACCGGCGGCCTCTTCGATCCCTCCGTGCAGCCGTTGTGGCGTGTATACGCCGATCACTTCGCGCAGCCGGGGGCATCGGTGGGCGGGCCGGCGCAGGCCGACATCGCAGCGGCCCTGCAGCGCGTCTCGTACCAAGGCATCGAGATCGACCCGCAACGCATCGGCCTGCAGCCAGGCATGGCGCTTACGCTGAACGGCATCGCCCAGGGCTACATCACGGACCGCGTGACGGACCTGCTTCGCCATGCCGGGCTGGAGCGCGCGCTGGTCGATATGGGCGAAATCCGCGGCCTGGATGAATCGGCCGGCGCAACGGGCTGGCGCGTCGGGCTGGCCGACCCGTTGTCCCCGGAACAGATCCTGACGCAGGTGCCGATCAGCAACCAGGCGCTTGCCACGTCCGGCGGCTACGGCACGCCGTTCGATGCCGAGGGGCGGTATTCGCATCTCTTCGATCCGCACAGCGGCCGGGCGCGGCCGCTGTACCGCAGCGTATCGGTCATGGCGTCCACGGCAACCGCGGCCGATGCGTTGTCGACCGCGTTCTCGAACATGCCGCTGGATCGCACCGCGCAGCTGGTGCGACGCCTGGGTGTGCAAGCGTGGATGGTGCTGCCCGACGGACAGCTGATTACGCAGAACGGCGACGCCTGATCGGCCCGATTGATAAAAAGAAAACCGGCCACGAGGGCCGGTTTTTCTTTGTGCCGCGCCGATCAGGCGGCGGACGGCGGGTTCAGCGTGGCAAGCATCTGCGTGAAGATCTTGGGGCTGGCGGCCAGCACGTTGCCGCTGTCCATCCAGCCTTGTTCGCCGTCGAAATCGGCGACCAGGCCGCCGGCTTCCAGGACCATCAGGCTGCCCGCGGCCAGATCCCAAGGCTTGAGCCCCACGCCGCAGAAGCCGTCCAGGCGGCCGGTGGCCACGTAGGCCAGATCCAGCACGGTGGAACCCAGGCGGCGCACGCCCGTGGCGCCTTCGGCCATCTGGCGGAAACGCTGCGAACCCTGTTCGGGGTCGCCGGCGTTAGGCCAGTGCGCGCCCAACAGCGCGTCGTGGTAGCGGGTACGGCCCGACACGCGCACGCGGCGGTCATTCAGGAACGTGCCGCTGCCGCGGCTGGCCGTGAAGAGTTCGTTGCGCGAGGGATCATAGATGACCGCTTGCGTGACCTGGCCGCGCTGCGTCAGCGCGATCGACACGGCGTAGTTGGGCAGGCCGTGGATGAAGTTCGTGGTGCCGTCCAGAGGATCGATGATCCATTGGAATTCCGCCTGGTCAGGACCCTGCAGGCCGAACTCCTCGCCCAGAACGGCGTGGTCCGGATAGGCCGCGTGCAGCGTTTCGACGATGGACTCTTCGGCGGCCCGATCGACTTCCGTGACATAATCGCGCGGACCCTTGCGAGCCACGCTGAGTCGTTCCAAATCCATGCTGGCACGGTTGATAATGGTGCCGGCACGCCGGGCCGCCTTGATGGCGATGTTGAGCATCGGGTGCATAAAATTCCGTACGTATGCGATGAGTTGGCTTGATGATAGGCCGCTTGCCGCCCCCCGCCGCGCCGTCGCCCCCACGGGGAAATCGACCCAAAAAACCAGGAAGGCACGAAGCCAAACGTGCCATTTTAAATGACTCAAGCATTTTCACGTGTTCGCTTCGTAATGGTGAACCCCAGCCACCCCGGAAACGTCGGTTCCGCGGCCCGCGCAATCAAGACGATGGGCTTCTCGGAACTGGTCCTGGTGGACCCCAAATTCCCGGATGTAACAAGCCAGCCGGAGGCCGTGGCGCTGGCCAGCGGCGCGCTGGACGTGCTTGAAAACGCCCGCATCTACCCGACGCTGGAAGAAGCCCTGGCGCCCGTCACGCTGGCGTTTGCGCTGACTGCCCGGGTCCGTGACCTGGGCCCTCCGCCTTGCGACATCCGGCAGGCGGCCGACCTGGCCTGCGCGCATCTGGCGGACACGGCCGAGGGCGTGGCCGCCGTGGTGCTGGGCACCGAGCGCGCCGGCCTGACGAACGCGCAGATCGCGCTGTGCCACCGTATCTGCCATATCCCGGCCAATCCCGAGTACAGCTCGCTGAACGTCGCCCAGGCGCTGCAATTAGCCGCCTGGGAGCTGCGTTACGCCCTGCTGGTGGACCAGGGGGCCGAGCTGCTGCCCCGTTCCACCGCCCAGGAGCCCGCGCGCGGCGCGGCCCCTGCCTCCAGCGAGGCGGTCCAGGCCTTTCTGGCCCACTGGGAAGAAGCGCTGGTCGGCGTCCAATTCCTGGACCCCTCCCATCCCAAGAAGCTGATGCCGCGCATGCGCCATCTGTATTCGCGCCTGTCGCTCACCCGCGACGAGGTGGACATGATGCGTGGCGTCTGCACGGCGATGCTGAACGCGGTCAAGAAGAAATAGCCGCCCGGACCGGCAGGCCGGCAACGGCATTGCCAAATGCACGAATAAAAAAGGGACGGGCATTGCCCGTCCCTTCTTGTTTGGCCCGTCCGCCGGCAGCTCGCCGGCGGTCATGCCGGTCAGTCCACCTTCGCGCCCGAGGCCTTGACCACGGGGGCCCAGCCGTCGACTTCCGACTTGATGAACTGGCCGAATTCGGCCGGCGTGGTCTTCACGCCCACGGCGCCCAGCTTTTCAAAGCTGGTCTGCACAGAGGGCTTGTCCAGCGCCTGCTGCATGGCGGCGTTGAGCTTGTTGATCACTTCCGGCGGCGTGCCGGCCGGGGCCAGCAGGCCGAACCAGGACGACACGTCGAAGTCCGCAAAGCCCGATTCCTGCATGGTCGGCAGGTCCGGCGCGCTCTTGGAGCGCTCACGCGTGGTCACGGCCAGCGCGTTCAGCTTGCCCGACTGGGCGTGCGGCCAGGCCGACGGCATGTTGTCGAACATGAACTGCACCTGGCCGCCGATCAGGTCGGTCATGGCCGGGGCGCTGCCCTTGTACGGCACGTGCAGGACGTCGATGCCCGCCTTCATCTTGAACAGCTCGCCCGCCATGTGGATGGAGGTGCCGCTGCCGGACGAGGCGAAAGCCAGCTTGCCCGGATTCTTCTTGGCGTAGTCGACCAATTCCTTCACGGACTTGACCGGCACCTGGGGATTGACCACCAGGATATTCGGCACCTTGGCGCCCAGGGCGACCGGTGCGAAGTCCTTCGTCAGGTCGAACGAAACGTTCTTGTACAGGGTCTGGTTGATCGCGCTGGTCACCGCCACGAACAGCAGCGTGTAGCCGTCGGGCGTGGCGCGCATGACCTGGTCGGTGGCGATATTGCTGCCGGCGCCCGGCTTGTTTTCAACCACGAATGACTGGCCGAGCGACTCGGTCAGTTCTTTGGCCATGATCCGGGCGATCACGTCGGTGGTGCCGCCGGCCGAGAAACCGACCACGATACGGACGGGCTTGTCGGGATAGGCAGCGTGGGCGGAACCCATTGCAAATGCGCTTGCGGCGGTGGCCAGAAGGGTGGCGGCCAGACGCCGCATGCCAGGCTTGTGACCTGTAGTCATAGTGTCTCCGTGCAGGTACTGTCCATTAGATGGACGATTTGAATTATTGGATGAACGCATTCTGCGCTATACATGCGGATGGCATCAAGGTAGAGTCCACCCTACGGACAATGGTTTTCCCTCGTCCGTTCGTTGATAACCCTTAGTTTTCAGAGATTTGCATGCAAGACAGCGATGCCGCGTCCGCCGGCCCACGCACGCTACGCCGTGGTTTGGCCGTGCTGGCAGCCCTGCGTGACCAAGGCCCGGACGGCCTGAGCGTGACCGACATTGCCCGGTTGACCGGCATTCAGCGTCCCACCATCTATCGGTTGCTGGCAGCGCTGCTGGACGCCGGCCTGGTGTTGCCGGTCACGGGCACCAAGAAGTACCGCGCCCAGCTCGCCGTGGACCCGGACACGCGTTCGCGCGACCCGCGCGTGCGACAGCTGCTGCCCGTGCTGCGCCGCCTGGCCGACCGCACCGGCGACGCCGTGTTCCTGGTGGTGCGCGAAGAAGACGATTCCATCAGCCTGCATCGCGAGATCGGCAGCTATCCCGTGCAGATCCTGGCCACGTACGCGGGCAAGCGCCAGCCGCTGGGCGTGGGATCGGGCGGCATGGCGCTGCTGGCGGCCCTGCCCGACGACGTGGCGCGCGGCATCGTCGAACGCAACTCCGGCAGGCTGGACGAGTACGGCGGCATGACGCCGCAAGAGATGTTCCGCCTCATCGAAAACACCCGTGCGCGCGGCTATTCCGTGGTGGGCAACCATGCGGTACGCGGCGCCCTGGGCGTGGGTTGCGCGCTGCTGGACGCGCAGGGCGCGCCCCTGTTGGCGGTCAGCGTCACGGCCATCATCGACCGCATGCCCGCGCAGCGCCAGCGCGAGATCGCAGGCTGGATCAAGACGGAACTGGCCCGGCTGGCGATGCCGGCCTGAACCCGGGATCTGCCGCATCGCTTTCATGCACTGAAGAAAGCCACGAAGCTGCGACGTAAAAAATGGGAGCCCCGCGAGGCTCCCATTTTCATGCCTGACGCCCTGCGCGCCTCGTTCAGGAAGCCGCGGCGCCGGTTTTGGGATTCTGGATCTCGCGCAGCGGGATCGGGGCCTGGAAGCCAGCCTCTTCGAGGGCGCGGCGGATTTCCTGGTACAGGCTCCAGCGCAATTCCCAGTACTTGCCCGACTCGGCCCACACGCGCACGTTCACGGTGACGCCGTTTTCCTTGTAGTCGAACACCTTGACCTGCGGCGCCGGATCCTTCAACGCATCGGGACGCGCATCCACGATCTGCTGCAGCTTGGCGACCACCGCATCCAGATCGTCGCCATAACGCACCGGCACGGGGATATCCAGACGGCGCGTCTTGTTGCGGCTGTAGTTGGTGATGGTGGCGTTCCATACCGTGCTGTTGGGCAGCGTGAGATGAATGCCATCGCCCTGCACGAGACGCGTGAGAAACAGGCCCACCTCCTCGACCGTGCCGTCGGCGCCCGAACTGAGGGCGATGTATTCGCCGGCGCGGATGGGACGCAGGATCAGCAGCATGATGCCGGCCGCGATGTTCTGCAGCGTGCCCTGCAAGGCCAGGCCGACGGCAAGACCGGCGGCGCCCAGCACCGCGATCAGGCTGGCCGTCTGCACGCCAAAGCGCGCCAGCACCGCGATCACCGTGAAGATGCGTACCGCCCAGATCACGGTCGTGGAGAACATGGGAACGATCGTGGGATCGATCTTGGGCGACCGCGTGGCGGCCCGGCGGACCCAACCGCCCAGCAACGACGACACCCACCAGCCGATGCCCAGGATAAGCAAGGCAACCAGCAGATTGATGCCCATGTCCATCAGCCTGGGCGCCCACAGATAGAACTCTTTTACGGCCTCATCCATGGAGGAACCTCCTGCGAAAAAAAATCGACGGAAGAATGTATCAGAAGCGGCTTGCGCAAAACGGCGCGGCGCCTGGCGGGAGTGTCAGGCTTTGTAAAGAGAACCGACCTGCAGCATAGGTCTTCCGGCGCCGGCAGGCAAAGCCGCGTTACGCAGGCACGATGCGAAAGTGGTTGTCCCAGGAGACATCGCGCGACGGCGGCAGGACCGGCCTTTCCTTGCCTTGAGCGTCCGTGCGGATCATCGCGCCCAAACCGCTCGTGACCAGAAAGCCCGCTTGCGCGGCGGGCGCGACGCCGCAGCCGTCGGCAAGCGCGGTGGTCCCCAGGCATTTGCCGCTGGCGGCATCCCAGTAGATCACCTGCCCTCCAACCGGGCTGGACGTGGCCACGATGCCGCCTGCGGCATCGACCGCGACGGAGCCGACGTAGTTGCGCATGTTGCGCAGCGTCTCGGGCGGTCCTTCGAACAGTTCAAGCGCCGCGCCGCGGCGGTGCCGTCCGACCAGCGCGGGCCGGTCGGCGGCCGGCCCCATGTATTGGCAACCGAACCACACCGCGCCATCGGCCGCCAGCGCCAGATGCCGGATCGACAGCCGATGCAGCGAAGGCGCGAGCTCCACCTTTTCCAGCAGCTGGCCGGTGGCCGCGTCGATATACGCGAGCGACGGCCGCATGGTGTCCAGGTTCAATTCCAGCTTGCCGTAGTCCGGATGCGTCAGGATGCCGCCATTGGCCACGCATAGCGTCTTGCCGTCCGGCAGCAGCACGACTTCGTGCGGACCGATGCCGCCGGCGTCGAACTCGCCCACGCGCCGGTAATCGCCGCCCGGCGTGGCGTCGTACAGACCCAGCACGCCGCGCCCGGCCTCGAAGTCGTTTTCCGTGGCGGCCAGAAGCCGCCCGCCTTGCACGAACGCGCCGTGGCCGAAGAAGTGGCGGTCGTCGGGCAGCGTCAGCGCCACCGGCTCGCCCCCGGCCAACGAAAAACCCAGCGCGAAAAAGCCCGGCTGGCGGCCGAACACGACCGCGCGCCCAGCGGCGCCATCGACCGCAAAACTGTGGCCGCGGGCGGGCATCGGGATGGCCAGGCGGTCGCGGCCGGTCTCGTCCAGCACCACGGCCTCGTCGCGCCCGCCGCGCTTGCGCGCGGTCAGGTACAGCGGCCCGCCACCGGCTGGCATTGCGGCGCGCGCGGCGGCGGGCGGCAAGCCCAGCGCGGCGGCCAGCGCCAGGAACCGGCGCCGGTCAATCACCATCGAGCGCATTGAACCCGATGGTCACGCCCAGCGCAGGCGCCAGGTTCTCGTCAACGATGGCCTTGGCGTTCTTGAGCGTCAGCGATGCCAGCATGAGCAGACGGCGTCCCTCTTCACTGGCCAGCGCCGCATCCAGCGGAACCGGCACATCGCGCAGCGTGTGCGCCGCGCTGGACAACTCGCCCCGCACCGACGCATCCATCCAGCCCTCGCCCGCCGGCAACGGGTACGCGCCCGCCACATAGAACGCCTTGAGCGCATCCACGTTGGCGGCCAAGAGGCTGGTCGACAGATTGCTGCGCCAGAACGCCGCCCGCTTGGGCCGCGCGGCCTGCGGCGAATCGCCCAGCACCGGTTCGATCTTGACGTCGCGCGCGAACTGCAGTCCGGTCGACAAGGCCTTCATGGCCTCGGCCGCCACCTCCTGCGAACTGCGGTACAGGTCGTTGCCCGGCTTGGGCGCGGCGAACTGACGGCCGAACGCGCCCTGCGGGCTCCAGGCCTCGCCCACATCGCGCGAGATGCTTGCCACGTTGGACGCGATGGCCGTGGCATAGCCGCAGGCGTAGGCAAAACCGGGCGCGCCGGTCTGCTTGAGCAGATCCGGTTCGCCATAGAGCACATATTCCAGCGCGGGCAGCCCTTGCACCGCCACGCTGCGTCCGGCCAGCGCGCCGGGCTGGAGCAGCGCGTCGTCCTTGGCCGCGATCAGCGCCTGCACCTGGCGGGGCATCACGCCACGCGTATCGGGCCAAAACGCCAGCCGTTCGAAGCGGTTGGCCTGCACCAGCGGGCCGAAGCGCAGGATCTCGACCCCAGACCACGCGTGCGCCAGCGTGCCGAAGGCATCGCCGACGCGCTTGGCGCCTGCCGCGTCAGGCTTGGCGCACCAGCCGCCCAGCGCCCCTTCCAGGGCCGCGGCGGCGTCCGTCATCTTGGCCACCGCCGGCCGCGCGTAATCGCGCGCCAGGCGTTCACCCAGGTCGGCTGGCAAGGCGGCCTGCGCGGCAATCGGCGCAGACAGCGGCGCCGCCAGCATCAGCGCCACGGCCGCGGCGCGCTTGAACGGAAGGCGGACGGAACGGGCCATCACAGCGACTCCAGGAAGCGGATCAGGTCCGCGCGTTCGTCGGGCGTCATGTTCACGACGCGGTCGCGCGCGGGCTTGGCCGCGCCGCCATGCCACAGCACGGCTTCCAGCAGCGTGCGGGCGCGCCCGTCATGCAGCCAGGTGGCGTTGGGATTGACGGTCTTGGTCAGGCCGATGCCCCACAGCGGCGGCGTGCGCCATTCTCGGCCGGTGGCCATGCCGTCGCTCACGCCGTCGGCAAGGTCGTCGCCCATGTCGTGCACCAGCATGTCGGTGTACGGCCAGATGAGCTGGAAGCGGTGTTCCGGCTGCTTGGCATTGCGGCTGGTCACGTACTTGGGCACGTGGCAGGCCACGCAATTGGCCTCGTAGAAGAGCTTCTTGCCGGCCAGCACGCGCGCGTCGTCCGCATCGCGCCGCTGCGGCACCGCCAGGTTCGTCGAATAGGTGGTGATGAAGTCCATCAGCTTGGCCGGCACTTCCTCCGGGCCGAAGCGCGGCTGCGCGCCATGCGGCATGTCCAGGCATTGCGGCTGCGCGGCGGTGCAGTCGCCGGAATGCTTGGGGAACATCGGCGTGGACAGGCCCATGTCATTGGAGAATGCCGCGGCGCTTTGCTGCTCGACCGTCGGCTGTCCGGCTTTCAGGTTGAAGCGGCCCAGCGCCCGCTCGCCGGTGCGCGCGTCGGTGACCCAGTTGGCCTTGCCGACGATGCCGTCGCGCTTGTCCACGCCGATGTTCGCCAGGATGTCGGCCTCGTGGATCGATTCCAGCAGGCCCAGTCCGATCATTGGCGGCGCCAGCCGCGGCGAGATCTGCGTGTCCGCGCGCATGGGCCCGTAGCCCAGGTTCTCGATGCGGTAGGTGGGCTTCATCAGCGTGGCGGTCTCGCCGCCGCGCAGCGCGACCGGCACGGGTTCGTACTCGATCTCCATGCGGCCCTCGGCGGGCAGGCCCGCGACCGCGAAGTTCTGAAGCTGGACGCCGTAGACGGGTTCCGGCAAGGCCGCGATCTCGCCGGCGCCCAGCTTGGGATGCCCCCGGTCCGCGCCTTGCGGCACGGCCAGGCGCAGCAGCAAGGCGACGGCGTCGGTGCGTTCCAGCGGATCGAAGCCCGGCACCGTGCCGCGGCCGTCCTTGGTGTGACAGGCCTGACAGGAGCGCGCATTGAAGAGCGGTCCCAGGCCGTCGGACGCCTGCGTGGACGCGGGCGCGGACACCCAGTCCTTGCGGAACAGGCCGTTGCCGACCTGGAATTCCTGGCGGCCTTCAAAGCTCATGTTGGCCGACGGCTGCGAAAAGATGTCGGCGTTGATGAGCTTGTTGGTGGTGGCGGCGCCGGCCTGCATGGTCTCGAACGATTCGATCTTCGAGAAATCCTGCGTGGGCGCCGTGATGGCGGTGACGCGCTTCTGGTCTTCGGGCGTCAGGTCGTCACGCCCGCCGGAAGCGGCGGGCGCGGCGGCGGCGCCGGCATGGGCCGACGCCGCCAGTACGGCGGCTAATACGAGTTTCACTTGAATACGGCGTCAGGTTTGTCCAGGCTGTCGGAACCTTCGATGGCGACCTTGCCCAGTTCCAGCAACGTAATCACGCGCTCCAGGCTGCGCGTCTGCGCCACCAGGCTGTCGATGGCTGCCTGCACCACCGCGTTGCCCTCCTTGTTGCCGTCCGCGATCATCTGATCATAGGTCTCGACCGTCTCGGCGCGGGTCTTCATGGCCTGCATGGCCGCGACCGTGGCGTCCAGCTTGGCGCGCACCTCGGCGTCCAGCTTGGGATCCTTGGCCTTGACCAGTTCCGACAGGCTCGCGCCCGACACGGTCTTGCCGTCGATGCGGGTGTACGAACCCAGATAGACATTGCGGATGCCGATCTGGTCGTAATAGTGCGAGTTGTGCGTGTTGTCCGAGAAGCAATCGTGCTCTTCCTCGGGATCGTGCAGCATCAGGCCCAGCTTCATGCGCTCGCCCGCCAGTTCGCCGTACGACAGGCTGCCCAGCCCGGTCAGCATGGCGATCAGGCCCGCCTTCGGATCCTCTTCTACGGCCTTGCGCGCGGCGCCGTCCTTCTTCCAGTTGCCCACCATTTCTTCCAGGTCGGTCACCAGCAGGTCCGTCACGGCCTTCAGGAATTCGATGCGGCGTTCGCAGTGGCCGCCGGTGCACTGCTTGGGATCGAAGTCGGTGTGCGGGCGGTTGCCGGAATGGCGCTCCTGCGGCGTGCCCTTGCGATCCTTGGGCGCGGCGCCGGTGCCGTTCAGGTCCTGGCCCCACAGCAGGAATTCGATCGCGTGATAACCCGTAGCCACGTTGGCTTCGTTGCCGTCGGCCTCGTGCAGCACTTCGGACAGCAGTTCGGGCGTGATCTTGCTGACGTCGACCGTCTTGCCGCCCACCGAGATCTTGGAATTGGCGATGACGTTGACGGCGTAGAAGGCGTTCTCGTCGTTTTCGGTGCCGTAGGACGCGTCGACATAGTCGATCAGGCCTTCATCCAGCGGCCAAGCGTTCACGCGGCCTTCCCAGTCGTCGACGATGGGGTTGCCGAAACGGTAGGCCTCGGTCTGCTGGTAGGGCACGCGCGCCACGATCCACGCTTCGCGCGCGGCCTTCAGGGTGTCGGCGCTGGGCTTGGCGACCAGCGCATTGATGGCCTCGCGCAGCTTCTTGGCTGCCGTCAGCGAATCCTCGTAGCCGGCCAGCGCCAGATCGGAGTACGTGGCGACCACGGCCTTGGGTTCGACGGCGGCCATCGCCGTTCCGCCATACACCGCAGCAGCCAGCACCGCCCCCAAAAGCAACTTGCGCATCGAATTTCTCCCGTAATCCGGACGGCTCGCCCCCGCGGCGGACCGTTCCGGCTTGAATTTTGTGGATGCGAGTGTAAACAATTTTCGTTTGTTATTCAGGCCCTGTTCAGATAGCTGACAACTTTTTGAACAAAAAAAGTATGCTGCGGCAGGCCGCAAATGGTCTTGCCGGCCCTGCTTTTTCACTCTGGAATTCGCCCCATGGAATTGCGCCAACTCCGTTACTTCGTCCGCGTCGCCGAACTGGGCAGCATTGGCCGGGCCGCGCGAGACCTGGGCGTGGTGGCCTCGGCGCTCAGCCAGCAGATCAGCCGGCTGGAAAGCGAGCTGGCCACGCGGCTGCTCACGCGCAGCACCACGGGCGTGACCACCACGCCCGCCGGCGCGGCCTTCCTGCGGCAGGCGCAGCTGACGCTGCGGCATGCGGAAAGCGCCATTGCGGCCGCGCGCGAGGCGCGGTTGGCCGGCACGGTCAGCGTCGGTTTCGCGCCCACCACCGCGTCGCTGCTGGCGCGTCCGTTCTATGCCGCCATGACCGAGCGCTATCCCAACGTGCGGCTGCATCTGGTCGAGGGCCTGTCGGGCAACCTGGGCGACCTGCTCAACGCCCGCCGGCTGGATCTGGCCGTCCTATTTCAGAACGACAGCGCGCAAGGCCGCAGCGTGGTGCCGGTGCTGGACGAACGCCTGTTCCTGCTGGCCCCGCGCGGCATGATGGAGCGTCCCGATGGCGAACCCGTCCGCATGGCCGATCTGGCGGGGCTGCCGCTGGCCGTCACCAGCAAGGCGCACGGGCTGCGCGCGTGGGTCGAGGCGGCTTTCGAGCGGGCCGGCATCGAGCCCTGGATCGGCGTCGAGGTCGACGGCCTGACCACGTTGATGGACCTGGTTCAGGCCCATCCGATCGCGACGATCCAGCCCGGCGCTGCCGTGGCCCGCGTCGAAACCGGGCTGCTCAGCATGCACCCCATCGACGACCCATATCTTTTTCGCCGCAACCAGATCTACTGCATCAGCGACGACGAACTATCGCCCGCGGCCCTGGCCGCGCGCGTGGTGCTGCTGGACGCCATGCGCGCCCTGGTCCGGCACGGCGGCTGGCCAGGCGCCACCCTTCTCGATTCGTGATGCCCCCATACGCTTAGGATCCCTAGGCGGTCGGTTTTCTAGAAGATAAATTGATCCACATCAAGTCGCGGCAGCGTGCCGCGGCGATTTACCTTCACGAAATCCGATGACCACTACTCCGAATCGCCCCGGCCGGCTGGGCATTTCCTCCATGCGCCCCCACTGCTCCGACGCCGAGTGGCAAGCCCGCGTGGACCTGGCGGCCTGTTACCGGCTGGTCGAGCTTTACGGCATGGCCGACATGATGGCCAACCACATCTCGGCCCGCGTGCCCGGCGAGGACAACGCGTTCCTCATCAACCCCTACGGCATGATGTACGAGGAGATCACGGCCTCCAGCCTCATCAAGGTCGACCTGGACGGCACCATCCTGTCCAAGCCCGACTTCGGCGATCTGAACTACGGCATCAACAAGGCCGGCTATGTGATCCACAGCGCGGTGCATGCCCACCGCCACGAGGTGGACTGCGTCATCCACACCCACAGTTGGGCGTCGATGGCCGTGTCGTCGCTGGAATGCGGCCTGTTGCCGCTGACGCAGACCGCCATGCGATTTCTGAAGATCGGCTACCACGATTACCAGGGCGTGGTGCTGGGCACCGACGAGCAGGCCTCGCTGCTGGCCGATCTGGGCCAGGGCGAGGCGCTGATCCTGCGCAATCACGGCGCACTGACCGTGGGCCGCACCGTGGGCGAGGCCTTCAACTGGATGCACCGCCTGGAACTGGCCTGCCGTTCGCAACTGGCGGCCATGGCAACGGGCGCTCGGCTTCAGCCCGTGCCGCAACCGGTGCTGGAAGAAACCTGGAACAACTACCAGCCTGGCACCCGGCGCCCCTACGGCGTCATGGAGTGGCCCGCGCTCTTGCGCAAGCTGGACCGGATCGATCCCGGTTACCGCGACTGACCATCCGATTTTTCAGCGTCCCGGCCGGCGTGGCGGCACGGGGCCCTCATCACACGACAACGACCACGCGAGGAGACATCATGAAAACTGCCCAAGCCCTGCTCGCTTGCGCGGCGCTGGCGGGCGCCTGTACCGCGCCCGCCGCCATCGCCGCCGGCTATCCCGACCGGCCGGTCAAGGTCATCGTGGCCTTCTCGCCCGGCGGCACCACCGACACGCTCACCCGCAGCGTCACGAACACGCTCACGCAGAAGCTGGGCCAGCCCTTCGTCGTGGAAAACAAACCCGGCGCGGGCGGCAACATCGGCACCGAGTACGTGGTGCGCGCCGCGCCCGACGGCCACACGCTGATCGTGAACTCGGTCGGCCCCATCGCCGTCAACCCGTCGCTGAACAAGCTGTCCTACGATCCGCTCACCGACCTGGTGCCGATGGTGCAGATCGCGACCGTGCCCAACGTGCTGGTCGTGCCGCCGTCATCGCCCGCCAAGGACATCCAGGGCTTTCTGAAATACGTGAAGTCCGCGCGCGATCTGAACTACAGCTCCACCGGCGTGGGCACGTCGTCGCACCTGTCCAGCTACATGCTGATGGACGAACTGAAGGTCAACGCCACCCACGTGCCGTACAAGGGCGCGGACGCCGTGAACGACCTGCTGGCCGGCCGCATCGACTTCATGTTCGCGACCATTCCGTCCGTGATCGGGCACATTCGCGCCGGCAAGCTGCGCGCGCTGGCGGTCAGCACGCAGCAACGGTCCGCCACCCTGCCCGAGCTGCCGACCATCGCGGAATCCGGTTATCCGGGTTTTGACGCGGGTTCGTGGTTTGGCTTCTTCGCCCCCAAGGGCACCCCGCAGCAGGTGGTCGATCTGGTCAACCGCGAAGTCAACGCGACGCTGCCCGCCTTGAACGAGCAGATGCTGCGTGAAGGCGCCGAGCCGGTCGGCGGCACGCCGGCGCAGTTCGCCACCTTCATCAAGAGCGAACACGACAAGTGGGCCGTGCTGGTCAAGAAGTTCGATCCGCAGGCGCATTGACGCGCTGGGCCGCAAGCGGCAAGCCGCTACGCGAGGTCCGCCCCCTCCAGCTTCCACCCCAGCGCGTACCACCACGCTGCGGCGGGATCGGCATCAAAAGCCGCGGCGGCGCCATCGCGCAAGGTTCGCGCCGCGGCCGGCGTGCTGGCCTCGACAACAAACAGGGGCGACAGCACGCGGCCGCTGGCGGACTCTCGCGGCAGCGGGGTGCTGAGCGCCGCGTCGGGCACCAGCAGACAAGACCGCACGAAGCCGTCGACCTCACGCAATTCGGCGCCGGCATTACGCGCCCGTCCCACCGGCGCACCCGCACAGCCCACCGGCAAGGGCAGCACCACAAGCTGGCTGCCGCTGCCCGCGCCGGTCACCGCTTCCACCGCGCACACGCGACGCATCGGATCGCGCATGCGGTCCAGGTTGGCTACCGACCAGGCGGTCTGACGCTCGAACGCGGCGCGGTAAGCCGCCGTGGTGAACGCGCCCAGCGACTGGGTGCGGTACAGGCCCAGATACTTGCGCCCGCCCTGCACGGACACATAGCGCGCGCCCGACAGGAAGCCGGGAATCCGCACGCGTTCCTCGACATGCTCGCGGTCGTACCAGCGGTTGAAATCGGGTTCATCGGCGGGATCGACGTCGGTTGCGACGAAAAGCAGCCCGTTGGGCACAAGCGGGAATTCGGAATCAGGCGTCATGGCGGCAGAGGGTCGGGATGAGCAAGGCCTCATCTTCGGGCGCAGGCCGCCGCGCGGCAAACCAATAAATCTTGCACCCGGCAACAGAATTACTGAAAGCGATCCGGGGTTTTCACCCTTGCCAACGGGCCGGTTCGGCCTGCGGGGCCACCACCGCGGCCGTGAACTGATCCGACGCGCGGCAGGCCAGCTCGGCAACCAGCCGGATGGCGTCGGACCCGCCGCTTTCCAGGTAGCTCACCACCAGCAGCTGCGGCGGCGCCGGCAGGTCGGTGCGGATCACCTGGATCTCGCCGCGCGCGACGTATTCGTAGATGGGAGGCAACGGCACAAGCGCGCGGCCGAACCCGCTGCGCACCAGCCGCGCCAGCGCCGAGATCGAGCTGACGAAATGCACCTTGCCTTGCGGCATGCCCACCTCGCGGTACAGCGCCTTGAGCGCCTCGTGCGGCTGCGAGCCCGGGCTCATCGTCAGCACCGGCTCGCCCAGCAGGTCATGCACCGTCATGGCGTCTTCACCCCCCGCCGGCCCGACCCAGCCCATTTCCATCGGCAGGCACGGCATGCTGATGATGCCCGTATCGTTCAGCACGTCCGTCTGGAACGCGATGTCCAGCGTGCCTTCGCGCAGGCCGCGATGCAGGGCGCGCGTGGTTTCCGACGTGAGCTGCACCTCGATGCCCGGATACGTCGATCGCAGGTTCGTCAGAAAACCGATCAGCCACGTATGCACGACGGTTTCGATCGCACCGATGCGCACCAGACCGGCGACCTCGTCGCCCCGCTTGCCCAGCGACAGGATCTGCTGGCGGATCTCGAGCAGGCGCTCGCCGTAGTCCAGCAGCCGTGTGCCGACCGCGGTGAGCTTCAGTTCCTTGGCGTCGCGTTCGAACAGGCGCGCGCCGATGTCTTCTTCCAGCGACGCGACGCGGTTTGCCACCGCCGCCTGCGTGATGTGCAGGCGGTCGCTGGCGGCGCGGAAACTGCCCAGCCGGGCGGACCACAGAAAGGCTTCGACAAAACGCGTGTTCATGGGCCAGATGCTACTGCCATCCCGGCGGCCGCGCGTGCCCGACTGCGCGGCGAGGCGCTATGTCCCCTTATGTGGTGCGCCTTGCACCATTTTGGTTCACGGCGGGCACCAGCCTGAAGCGGCAAGGGGCGCACCACGGGGCAAACCCTCCCTCGCGCAACCTGGCACGGGTATTGCTTGATGACTGGTATGCAAGCTTGTCTACAAGCGCCCCCACTCAAGCAGCCCAGGAGCCTCACATGATCGATCGCAACGCACCCTACGCCTTCAACGCCACCCGCCGCCGCCTGATCCAGGGCGCCGCCATGGGCGCCGCGGCGCTCGCCGCCCCGGCGCTGGTGCGCGCGCAATCGGGTCCGGTCATCCGCATCGGCTTCTGGCCCGTGGCCGCAGGCCTGCCGTTCTACGCCGCCATCGAGAAAGGCTACTTCAAGGAAGCGGGCCTGAACGTCGAGGCGCTGAAGTTCGCCGGCGCGCAGCAGGTCATGGAAGCCATGCTCGCGGGCCGTGCCGACGGCAGCGCCAACGGCACGGGCTCGGCCAACCTGGCCATCGGCGAGATCGCCTCGCCCGGCCTGTTCAAGATTTTTGCGTCCAACCCCAGCAACGTAAAGAACGTGCTGGACGAGTTCATCGTCGCAAAAGACAGTCCCATCAAATCCATCGCAGACCTCAAGGGGAAAAAGGTCGGTTCTGGTCCCGGCATCCAGAATTCCACGCTGGCCAAGGCAGTACTGGAGCGCGCCGGCGCAACCGGAGCAACCGTGGTCGAGTTGGCGATCAGCCAGCACGTCGCCGCGGTTGCCGCCGGCCAGTTGGATGCGTGCTACACACTTGAACCCACGGGCACGGTGGGCCGCCTGAACGGCACGACCCGCGTGCTGGAAACGGGCGTGATCGCCAAATACGTGCTGGGCGATCCCATGGCGCCGTGGTTCGGCGGCTCGGCCTCGCTCACCACCGCCTTCCTGAAAAAGCATCCCGAGGAAAGCAAGAAATTCATCGCCGCGTACGCGCGCGGCATCGAACTGATCCGCACCAACCCCGCCGAGGCGCGCCCCTTCCTGAAGGGCTACACCGCCATCGAAGGTCCGATGACCGAAGAAGTGCCGCTGGCCGCCTACACGCTGCATAACGAGTTCACGCCCAGCGACGTGCAGTACTTCCAGAAGTTCTTCGACCTCTTCACCGACAAGGGCATCTTCGCGCAAAAGGTCGACGTCTCGACCATGCTTTACAAGGGCTGATCCATGACCGCGACCACGGCTACGGGCGCCACGCCCGCCCCTTCCACGGCCTCCAGCACCGCGCCACCCAAGGCGCAGACGGCCATGTCCAAACCGCCGCGCAAGTTCAACAGCGCGCGCCTGCTTCCCCTGATCGGCCCGCTGGCGCTGTTCATCGTGTGGGACCTGGTGGTGCGGCTGCAGCTGGTCAGCCCCGTGCTGCTGCCCACGCCCAGCGCCACCATCGTGGCGCTGGTCAAGGGCATGGCGGGCGGACCGCTGCTGGCGGACTTCCTGTCCTCGCTGAACCGCACGGTGCAGGCATTCCTGATCGCCGGCGTGATCGGCGTGCCGCTGGGCGTGCTGCTGGGGAGCAATGAAAAGGCTTACCGCAGCGTCGAGTTCCTGGTGGACTTCTTCCGCTCCACGCCGTCCTCCGCGCTGATCCCCCTGTTCCTGATGATCTTCGGCGTGACCGACATGAACAAGATCGCCATCGCCGCCTTCGCGGCCGTGCTGGTGATCCTGTTCAACAGCGCCTACGGCGTCATCAATGCCCGCAAGCAGCGGGTGATGGCGGCGCGCGTGATGGGCGCCTCGCGCTGGCAGATCTTCAAGGACGTGCTGATCTGGGAAAGCCTGCAGCCCACCTTCGTCGGCCTGCGCAGCGGCGTGTCGATGGCGCTGGTCATCGTGATCGTGGCCGAGATGTTCATCGGCTCGGACAGCGGCCTGGGCAACCGGATCATCAATGCGCAGCAGGTGCTGAACGTGCGCGAGATGTATGCCGCGATCCTGGCGGCCGGCGCACTGGGCTATGTGCTCAACATTCTCTTTCTCGTGCTGGAAAAGCGCGTGGTTCACTGGAGCGGCCGATAATGTCCACCGTCATCAATCCCGCCATCGCCCCCGGACCGGCTGCCGCGCCCTTTCAGCCGGGCCCGCTGGGCACGCACATCACCATCCGCGGCCTGACCAAGTATTTCGCCGGCTGGCCGCTGTATGAAGACTTCAACCTGGACATTCCCAAGGGCAAGATCGTATCGGTCTTCGGTCCCAACGGCTGCGGCAAGTCCACGCTGATCAACATGATCGCGGGCCTCATCCCCATCGATGCCGGCGAAATCCTGTTCGACGGCAAATCGCTGGCGCAGACCAAGATCGGCTACGTCTTCCAGAACTACCGCGAAGCCATGTTTCCGTGGCTGCGCACCATCGACAACATCGCCTATCCGCTGCGGCTGGAAGGCCGCAGCAAGGCCCAGGTCGACGCGCGCGTCGAGGAACTGGTGGCCTCGTTCGACGTGAAGTTCGATCTGAACCGCTATCCCTACGAACTTTCCGGCGGCCAGCAGCAGACCGCCTCGATCATGCGCGCACTGGCGCCCGGGCCCGAGGTGCTGTTCCTGGACGAACCGTTTTCGGCGCTCGACTTCGAGATGACGCTTTTCATCCGCGAGAAGCTGCAGGAAGTCTTCCTGCAGACCGGCACCACCATGCTGCTGGTCTCGCATGACCTGGAGGAAGCCGTGTACCTGGCCGACCAGGTTTTGCTCCTGACCAAGCGCCCCACGCGGGTCGCCGAGATCCTGGACTACACGGATGCGCGCCCTCGCACAGTCGAGACGCTGTCCGAGCCCAGCTTCATCCAGATGAAGAAACTGAGCCTGGAGATCTTCCAGCGCGAAGTGCGCAAGTAACCCACGCCATCACCGGGAGCATCCGCCATGACACAGGAAACCATCGACCAATACGTGCGCAGCGCGCTGGCGCTGTCGGGGTATGCGCTGCGCGAGTCCGCCACCGAGCAGGTCGCGCAGCAGTTCGCCCGCATCCACGACATCGCCGCCGCGTTTGCAGACGAGCCGCTGCCGGTGGAACTGGAATCGGCCTCGGTGTTCCGCCCGTGACCGGCCCCGCTCACGATATCGCCCGCCAGGTGCGCAGCGGCGAACGCAGCGCCGTGGCGGTGCTGGACGCCACCCTCGCCCGCGTGCGCGAGCGCGATCCCCGCTACAACTGCTTCACGGCCCTGACGGAAAGCCGCGCGCGGCAGGAAGCGCTGGCCATCGATGCGCGCCGGGCGCGCGGCGACACGCTGCCGCCGCTGGCCGGGGTGCCTTACGCCGTGAAGAACCTCTTTGATGTCGCCGACGAAGTCACGCTGGCCGGCGGACGCGTCAACGCGTCCAATCCGCCCGCCAGCCGCGATGCGCTGCTGGTGGCGCGGATGCGCGAGGCGGGCGCCGTGCTGATCGGCGCACTGAACATGGATGAACACGCCTACGGCTTCACCACGGAAAACACGCATTACGGCGCGTGCCGCAACCCGCACGACACGGCCCGCATCGCGGGCGGCTCGTCCGGCGGCAGCGCCGCCGCGGTGGCCGGCGGTCTGGTGCCGCTGACCCTGGGGTCGGACACCAACGGCTCGATTCGCGTGCCGGCCTCGCTATGCGGCGTCTTCGGCCTGAAGCCCACCTTCGGCCGCCTGCCGCGCACGGGCTCCTTCCCCTTTGTCGGCAGCCTGGATCATCTGGGGCCCTTCGCGGGCACCGCCGGCGATCTGGCCGCAGCTTACGACGCGCTGCAAGGCCCGGACGAGGCCGACATCGCCTGCGCGCAGCGCCCCGCCACGCCCACATTGCCGGCCCTTTCCGAGGGCGCGGGCGCGCTGCGCGTCGGGGTGCTGGGCGGGTATTTTTCGGAATGGGCGGGGCCGCAGGCGCGCCGCGCCGTTGAGATTGCCGCGCGCGCGCTGGGCGCCACCGATGAGGTCGACTTTGCCGCCGCGGCGCAAGCCCGCGCCGCCGCCTTCGTCATCACCGCGGCCGAAGGCGGGGCGCTGCACCGCCGCCGGCTCGTCACGCACTACGACTACTACGAACCGCATTCGCGTGACCGCCTGGTGGCCGGCAGCCTGGTCCCCGCGGCCTGGGTGCAGCAGGCGCAGCGCGTGCGCCATCGCGCCTATCTCGAAGCGCTGGCCCTCTTCGAACACTACGACGTCCTCATCGCCCCGGCCACGCCCGTCAGCGCCACGCCCATCGGCGCGGATTGGCTGACGCTGGCGGGCAAGCAACTGCCGGCCCGCGCCAGCATGGGCCTGCTGACGCAACCGATTTCCGCGATCGGCCTGCCGGTCTGCACCGCGCCCACGTGGCCGGAGCTGGACGAGGACGGCCATCTGCCGCTGGGTGTGCAGCTTATCGCCGCCCCGTGGCGTGAGATCGACTGCCTGCGCGCAGCCCATGCGCTGGAACAAGCCGGCGCAGCCCGCGTCCGGCCAGTCTGACCGCCCATCCCGCCCCACCACCCGCAACGCCTGGAGCCTCGACATGGACACCGCCTTCGCCGCCATCGACATGCCGCGCACGCTGGCCGACTCCGCGTACACCACGCTCAAGCGCGACATCCTGGATTTCCGCCTGGCGCCGGGCGACCGCTTCACCGAGACCGAGATCGCGGATCGCCTGCAGGTCAGCCGCACGCCCGTGCGCGAGGCGTTGTTCCGGCTGGAGCGGGAAGGCTATCTAGAGGTGCGCCAGCGCAATGGATGGCTGGTCAAGCCGCTGGATTTCGAAACGCTGGATCATTTCTATGAGCTGCGCAGCGTGCTGGAAGCGGCCGCAGTGCATGCGCTGTGCGCGCCGGGTCAGTCGCCCGATCCGCTACTGGCGCTGCGTCCGCTTGCCGAGACGTGGCTGGTGGACGAAAACGACCGTTCCAGCGATTGCGAATGGCTGGCGGACCTGGACGAACGCTTTCACGTCGAGCTGGTGGCGGCCGCCGGCAACCCGGAGATCGCACGCGTGCACCGCGCCGCCACCGAGCGGATACGCATCGTGCGGCGGCTGGATTTCACACAACCCGACCGCATCGGCACCACGTACCGGGAACACGCCGCGATCCTGTCCGCCATCCTGGCGCGCGATGCCGTGGGCGCGGCGGAACTGTTGCGCGCGCATATCCAGGACAGCCAGAACGCCGTGCGCAAGATCACGCTGCACCGGCTGTACTCGACCCGCCGCGCCAAGGCCGCGTGAAGGTGAAGGACACCGCCGCGCCCGGCGCGCGGCTCAGCGCCCCCGCGGCCTCAGCCGGCGCGCAGCCAGCGATGCAGCACGCGCGAGATGAATGGAATGCAGAAGAACACCATAATGGGCGTAAGTATCACGCTCGTGATCAGCACGCGCCAGAACACCGGCAGGATGTTCAAGTGTTCGCTCACCAGCATCGAGAACACCAGCAGCACCGGAAAGTAGGCCAGCCAGATGCTGACCGCCTGCTTCCAGCGCGGCGGCGTGCTCGCCTTGGGCGCAAACCAGCCTTCGGTGCCCTTCACGCGATGCTCGTGGCTCGCCCGCACCAGGCTGGCGCCGCGCTCCAGCCACATGCGGCGCGGCAGGGATTTCTCCCACCGGCTCAGGCTCGCCTCGTCCGTGAAGCGCAGCAAGATCTGATATTCGTCGCCGCCTTCGGGCGGCTGCAGCACGCCAGATCCCAGAAACCCCGGAAAGCCCGCCGCCAGGATTTCGCCCTGGCGCATCCAGGACAGGAAATCGCTATAGCGTTCGGGCGCGATGTGCCGCGTCACCATCATGGTGACCGGAACGGAAACGGCGGATGCGGACATGGTGATACTCCTGGGGCAGCGTGCAGCGTGTTATGCACGTTAACCCTAGCAAACGGCGTGCCAGCCTTGCAGCGCAGCAATCCCGCCTTGCGAGGACTTCCGGGGTCCGGCGCGTGGATATTTGCGCACCGCAACACACCCCATATTGGTGATTACCCCTACCTCACGCACCAAGCTGGTGCATACCGGAGATAAGCAGCAATGGACATCAATCTGCCCGACGTCGTGGCCGAGGTCACCGCGGTTGTCGAACGCTACGAAGCGGCGCTGGTTTCCAACGACGTGGAGGTGCTGGACACCCTGTTCTGGAACAGCCCTCATACCCTGCGTTACGGCGCCGGCGAAAACCTCTACGGTTACGACGAGATCCGTGCCTTCCGCGCACAGCGTTCGCCGCAAGGCCTGGCAAGACAAGTCTTGCGCACCGCCATCACCACCTATGGCCGGGACTTCGCCACCGCCAACCTGGAATTCCAGCGCGAGGGTAGCGCCCGCACCGGACGCCAGAGCCAGACGTGGATGCGCACCCCCGAAGGCTGGCGCGTCGTCGCCGCCCATGTCAGTCTGATGACGTGACATCGTCGATCGCCCGCGTACCGTCAAGGCGCGCGGGCCCTGCGGGCATAAGGCCGACATTACCGAACGCCTTGTGAATATTCGCAAACGGCATTGAGCCCGGACTTCTGCAGGTCTACACTGGCCGTTCCCTTTTCCTTGTTGGAGCCCCTGCTCATGAGCACATACAAGATTGCGGTTTTCGTCGGAAGCCTGCGCGCCGCCTCGATCAATCTGCGCGTGGCGCGTGCGCTGGAAAAGCTGGTTCCGGCCGACTTCAAGTTCGAGTATGTGAGCCTGGGCGACATCCCGCTCTACAACCAGGACAACGAAAACAACCTGCCCGCCCCCGCCGCCAAGCTCAAGCAGCAAATCGCCGACGCGCAGGGCATCCTGTTCGTGTCTCCTGAGCACAACCGCTCGGTCCCGGCCGCCATCAAGAACGCCATCGACTGGGGTTCGCGTCCGTGGGGTCAGAACTCGTGGACCGGCAAGGCCGTCGGCATCCTGGGCGCATCGCCCAGCGCCGCGGGCACGGCCATGATGCAGCAACACCTGCGCAACATCCTGGCCGCCGAAGGCGCCAACGCGCTCACCACACCGGAAGTCTTCCTGCAGTATTCCGAAGGCCTCGTCGACGACCAGTTCACCATCACCAACGAAGGCACCCGCAAGTTCCTGCAGGGCTGGGTGGACCGCTACGTCGACTGGATCAAGAAAATGAACGCCTGATCTGCCGCCGACGCCGGCCACGCCCCGCGCGTGCCGGCGCCGATCGCCCGATCTACCTCCGGGCGATCAAGCCCCTCGATGCGTCGAGGGGCTTTTTTTATCGTTGGGTGCCAGACACCATCGCATCTTCCGGCTCGCCCCCACTTATCCCCTCCAACTGTGGAGAAAGGTGAGGACAGCCTTGGGGCAGATCAAAAATTCCCTGTCTCGGCAAGCACTTGCGACGCGCGGTCAATAAATGCGCAATCATCCTTATGGACGATTTCTGATGGAGTTATCCCCGGTTTTCGGCGTTGTTGGGGGTGTCAGGGCGATGGCGCACGCCCGAGTGTGGATTTGTCCCCGCCTTCTGTGGACAAGGATGAGGACAGTATGAGGGCAGGTGGAAAATCCCGTTTCATATCAATACCCTACATAGCGTGGTCAAGAAAGGCCCAAACGCGGTTTAACCGTGCTGAGGTTGTCCCCGCCAAATGTGGATAAGCCTGAGGACAGTCTGCGAGTACTCTGCCAAAAGCCTTGCAGATCATCGACTTGCAGGGTGCGGGCAAGAATCGCTCACCGTGCCGCCGCCGCAGCGCGCGGGATGAGGACGAGATGGGACGGTGGACAAGCGGACAGGCTTGTCCCCATGGAATGTGGACAAGCCTCTGAACAGTCGCACAACAAGTACAGAAACTCGTTATGCGACAGTCACTTGCGAGGCGTGGTCAAGCAATGACCAGCGGCGGGATCAGGAATCGCCTTCCAGGCGCATGCCGATCTTCAACCCTACCTGCCAGTACGCCACCTTGCCGTCCTTGATGTGGCCGCGCACTTCGGTCACCTCGAACCAATCCAGGTTGCGCAAAGTTTCGGACGCGCGCTCGATGGCTTTCGCGATCGCATCGTCGGTGGACTTGGTGGAAGAGCCCACCAACTCGATCTGCTTGTAGACATGATTCGACATAGCTCGTCTCCGCATAGGGGGTGAGTCGTGAATCGTCGGTACTTTCGCCGTGTTCCGGCGCTTACGACCGGCAATCCATTCGAACACACAGGATACCTGCGCAGCGATAGAGTGGTGTTACGAGTTCCGTCGCGCGGTCTCGACCGGCGACGGAATCACTTTTGCAATGCGAAGCAAAGGAGACCACCATGCCTGAACGAAAGACCATCGAGCGCGCGAAGCGGGACAAGCGCGAAGGCAAATCAGCATCGACGCAAGCCGGCGAATTCGTGCGCGAGGAAATCGACAATGTGCGCGAGGGCAAGCATGGCGTGCGATCCAGCAAGCAGGCGATCGCAATTGGCCTGTCCAAGGCGCGCCGCGCCGGGGTGAAGCTGGGTACGCCCAAGAACGCCAGCGCCGAGACCAAACGCAAGGCAGCGCAGGACACCCGCGCGGCGCACGACGGCCATGCCAAGTCGAGCACGCGCTCCAAGGCCACGACCAAAGCCCTGAAGAAGGAAAGCACCAAGCCCGCGTCGAAGTCCGCGCTGTCACGCAACGCGACCAAGACGGCCAGCAAGCGCACGGCTGCGGACCGCTCGGCCGCCGCGCGCAAGGCAGCCGCGACCAAGGGTGCGGCTGGACGCTCAGCCGCTGCCAAGAAGGCGGCACGCACGCGTGCAGCGAACAAGCAGGCAGCAGGCGGGCATCATGCGGCGCATTGATATGGCGGTCTGACATAGGCGAACCGATGCTGCGTGGCGATACCGCAGCAATTCCTGAACGTGCGGCTAGCCCGCCTCGAATGCCTTGAACCGTTCCTGCAGAAATTCCCGCAAGCGCCGCACCGCGGGCGATAGCAGCATACGGTGCACGCACAGCAGATAGAGCGGCGACGGCTCGCTGCCATAGCCGGCCAGCAGTTCGACCAGTCGGCCCGCGCGCAAGTCGCTCAGCACGTCGTAGCGCGATTTGTACGCGATGCCGTGCCCAGCCAGCGCCCAACGCCGCACCAGGTCACCGTCGTCGCCCACGCGATCGCCTTTGACCGGAATGGTGAGGCTGGTCCCCTCGTGTTCGAAGGTCCAGCGATCGTGCAGCGTTTCGCCCAGCACGAACGACAGGCAGTTGTGGCGGCGCAGGTCTGCCGGCGTTTGCGGCACGCCATGCCGCGCAAGGTACGCGGGTGCCGCGCATACGACACGCCGGTTGTGTTCGGATAGCGGCAGTGCGACCAGGCTGGAATCGTTCGGCGTGCCGTAACGCACGGCGATGTCGACCGGTTGCCGGTACAGGTCCGCCAGCCGGTCGCTGATGCGTAGCTGGAAGTTGACGCGCGGGTGCTGGCGCTGGAATTCGTCCAGCCACGGCAGCAGCACGTGGCGGCCCAGGTCGGACGGGATCGATACCGACAAGGTGCCGGCAATGTCCGTCTTGTCGCGCGCCATTGCGTTCTTGCCGGCTTCCAGGGTGGATAGCGCCGAGCGCGCATACTCCAGGTAGCGTTCGCCATCGCTGGTCAAACGCAGACTACGTGTTGAGCGCACGAAAAGCCGCGTTTCCAACGCCTCTTCCAGCCGCTTGAGCGCGGCGCTTGCCACGGCTGGCGTCAGGTCGAGCTCACGCGCGGCGGCGGAAAAGCTGCCCAGATCCGACGCGGCGACAAAGATCTTCAAATCCTCGAATCGGACCAATTTGGCCTCATTTTCAAAAATTTATTGAAACTGCCTGCGATGCTAGCCCGTTTTTCATCGGTGCGGAGTGGGTAATCATGCATTCATTCCCCCGACACGCAAGGAGTCCCCGCATGAAAATCGAACTGAACGGCAAGAAGGCGCTTGTCACCGGATCCTCCGGCGGCATTGGGCTGGCGATTGCCATTGGACTGGCCGAGGCCGGCGCGCAGGTCGTCCTGCACGGCCGCAATGCAACCAAGCTGGCGCAAGCCGCTGAGACCGTCACGCAGCAAGTTGCAGGCGCCCAGGTCACGACCGTGCAGGCGGACCTGGCCACCGCGGACGGCGCCGCCTCGGTATGCGCCGCGCATCCCGACGTGGACATCCTGGTCAACAATGCCGGCACCTTCACGCCCAAGTCCTTCACCGAAATCACCGACGACGACTGGCAGTCCATGATGGACACCAACGTCATGAGCGGCATCCGGCTGTCGCGCTACTACCTGCCGCGCATGCTGGCTGCCAACTGGGGCCGAATCGTGTTCATTTCCAGCGAATCCGCCGTGCAGATCCCGCCCGAGATGATCCACTACGGCGTCAGCAAGACCGCCCAGCTCGCGGTCTCGCGCGGCCTGGCCGAGCTGACCGCGGGCACCAACGTCACCGTCAACGCCGTGCTGCCCGGCCCCACCCGGTCCGACGGGGTCGCCGACTTCTTCGCGGAAATGGCCAAGGAGCAAGGCGTCTCGCAAGCGCAGATGGAGCAGGACTTCATCGCCCAGCATCGCCCCACCTCGCTGCTGCGCCGGCTGGCCACCGTGCAAGAAGTGGCCAACATGGTCGTCTACACCTGCTCGACCCAAGCGTCGGCCACCAACGGCGCGGCCCTGCGCGTGGACGGCGGCGTGGTCCGCTCCATCATCTGAACCCCTGAACCGCCGGATGCTCCCGCCATGAAAGCCATTGCCTACTTCAAGAACCTGCCCGCCGACAACGCCGACGCCCTGCAGGACATCACCGCCCCCGAACCCGTGCCGGGCGACCACGACCTGCTGGTGGACGTGCACGCCATCTCGGTCAACCCAGTGGACGTCAAGATCCGCGCCAACCGCAAGCCCAAGGACGGCCAGCCCGAAATCATCGGCTGGGACGCCGCCGGCATCGTGCGCGCGGTCGGCGCGCGCACCAGCCTCTTCAAGCCGGGCGACCGCGTCTGGTATGCCGGCGCCCTGACCCGTCCGGGCGCCAACAGCGAACGCCATGTCGTGGACGAGCGCATCGTCGGCCACATGCCCAAGAGCCTGGATTTTGCGCAGGCGGCCGCCCTGCCCCTTACCACGATCACCGCGTGGGAACTGCTGTTCGACCGCTTGCGGGTCCTGGATAATGCCGCGCCCAGCCAGCGCAGCCTGCTCGTCATCGGAGCGGCAGGCGGGGTTGGCTCGATCCTGGTGCAGCTGGCGCGACAGCTCACCGGCCTGACCGTGATCGGCACGGCCTCGCGTCCCGAGACCCAAGCCTGGGTGCGCGACCTGGGCGCGCATCACGTCATCGATCACACCCAACCACTGGCCGGCGAACTCAAGCGCATCGGCTTTGACAATGTGAGCTATATCGCCGGCTTGACGCACACGGACACGCATTTCCCGCAGATGGCCGAAGCGATTGCGCCGCAGGGCAAGATTGCGCTGATCGACGACCCGGCCGCGATCGATGTGCGGCTGCTCAAGGGCAAGTCAGCCTCCCTGCATTGGGAATTCATGTTTGCCCGGCCGCTGCACAACACGCCCGACCTCATCGCGCAGCACGAACTGCTGAATCAGGCTGCCCGCCTGATCGACAACGGCACGCTGCGCACCACGCTGGGCGAGCACTACGGCAAGATCAACGCGGAAAACCTGCGCCGCGCCCACGCCTTCATCGAAAGCGGCAAGGCGCGCGGCAAGATCGTGCTGGAAGGGTTCTAGAAACGCGGCGATCCCGAACGGGATCGCGTGCGCCGGCGCGCCGCGCCGGGCGCGATCAGGCCAATCAGCCTCGGCCTTCGCGCTTGGCGCGCGCGTGCGGGTCGTTGATTTCGGCTTCCAGTTCGGCGATCAGCCACTGGAACCAGCCGTTTTCCGTGCGGGCATAGACGGCGGCCGCCGGCGTCTTGCCTTCGCGCCAGCCCGGCTGGTGCGTGTCCATCCAGGCAGACAGGCTCTTGTGCGGCGCCAGCAGACCGGACAGCCAGGACCACACATAATCGGGCACGTTGCGGCGAAAACCCTTGGCGCTGGCGTAGATGGTGGGCTCAAGCGGCAGGTTGCCGGCGCGAGCCAGCTTGGCCTGCGTCCGGCGAAGCGTCTCGACCGCAGCCTGCAATTGTTCGGTGCTGAGCTTTTTCACGTAACGACTCCTGATTCTGGTTTGAGCGGATTATCGCCGCAGGGTGCGGCGCTTACCAAGCTGCCATTCACTTTTTCCGCGCTGGCGCAAGCCCCAGCAGAAGCGTGGCGGCAAAACGCTCTCCAGGTTCCAGCACCAGCATGCCGGTTCGGGTCTCGCCCGCCGCCGCCAGATTGAACGCATCGGCCACGTTGCTGACCGGTTCCACGCAAAGGAAATCCGCCCCCGGCGCCGTGTACACCACCAGATGCGCGAACGCCGGATCGGCATGCAACGCCAGTTCGTGGCCGTCGGGCCAGTGCAGCGTCGCGCGGCCCTGCCATTGCGACAGGTACGTGTCGCAGCCTTCGGCGGACTGGCGCAGCTCTCGCACCGTCGTCGTCTTGCTGCCCGCGGGCAGGCCATTCTCGTCCGACGGCCAGATGCGCCGGGCGTGCAGCGCGACGCGCTGCGCCGTGAAATACGGATGAATGCCCATCCCGCACGGCATCGGCGTGTCGCCTCGATTGGTGATGGCCATCTTCAGGCTCAGCCCGCGGCTGTCCAGCCGCCAGCGCTGCACGCATTCAAACGGCCAGGGCCAGCCCAGAACGCCGGCCGGCTGATCCAGCACCAGATCGACACTGTCGGGCGTCAGATTGCGGACCTGCCAACACTGGAACAGCCCCGAGCCATGAATCGCCTGCGGCCGGTTGGGCACGGACTGCAACGCGTAGCGCGCGCCATTGAACGTGAAGACGCCATCGCGGATCCGGTTGGAATACGGCGCCAGCGGATAGGATCCGGCACGCGGCCATCGGCCCGCTGGCCATTCGGTGGCGGTCAGCGGCACGATCCAGTCGTGTCCGCCGGTGGACAGCCGCGTCAGCCGGCCGCCCCCGCCGGGCGCGAGCTCGGCCTGGTGGTCGCCGCTTGAAATGGAAACGCGCTCGCTGGCATCCAGCACGTCAGGAACGGCAATATCGGGCATGGCGTTGAAACTCCCGCGGCGTCCACACGCGCCACGTCGGGACGATTGTGCCCGGCGGCGCGTTGGGGCTGCAAGTTGGCGTAGCCGGGGCGCCGCTCACGCGCCTCGGGCGCCCCACCACAGCCACGCCGCGACGCCAAAGGATATCCAGATCGCCACGATCAATATCGCGCCAAGGAGGCTTCTGGGCTTCGCACCCTTTTCCCGCATCCATTCGTCCGCGCGCAGGCGGCATTCGGCAACGACATCCGCAGGAAGCAACTTGATCGTCAGCCAGATCAGGACGGGAAGCAGCAGGACGTCATCGACATATCCCAGCACCGGGATGAAGTCGGGAATCAGGTCGATCGGGCTCAAGGCATAAGCCACCACGAACACGCCAAGCGCCTTTGCGTACCACGGCGTTCGCGGATGCTTGCCCGCGAACCACAGCGTCACACCGTCACGCTTGATGCGCCTGGCCCAGGCCTTCAACTTTTCGCTTGCGTTCACGGCTGGGCAGGTTATTGATGGGAAACGGCGATTGTAAGAGCCGCCCACCGAACAACCCATCGCGTCTTCAACTTCCGCGATGCGATCAGCAAGTAATCCGCGGTCGTCCAAAAGTCAAAGGGCCGAATCCCTTGCTTCAAAGGATTCGGCCCCACTTGCTAGGTGCCAGCCCGCTTGCCTTGAGGCAAGCCAGCCAGTTCTTAAATCGGTTTGATCATTGTCGCCTGCGGACCTTTCTGTCCTTGGCCGGCGACGAACGATACACGCTGGTTCTCTTCAAGAGATTTGTGCCCGCTGCCCTGAATCTCAGAGTAGTGAGCGAAGAGGTCCTTACCGCCCAGCTCCGGCATGATAAAGCCGAACCCCTTGTCGTTGTTGAACCACTTCACAATACCAGTTTCAATCTTCAATGTAAGTCCTAGATTTTCCAGGGAAAAATATCCCTGCACGCACTATGGGTCATTCGCAGCCACAAAGATATGACCGTTACTAAATGACGCATGTGCCGGCGATGCCACTGAACGCATTCTTGGAAGCCATGCGCGCTACGGCGTCTTGCCCCCGCGGGGCTGGGTGGCCGTCGCCGGTGTCAGACACAAACATTATTCAGCGGGCGCCGGCCGGGCGGCGGGTATCGGCCTTGCCGTCTTTGTCACGCCGGGCTTGGGTGTCCAGCGCGCCGTTGTAGTTTTTCCGGCTGGAAGACGATGAGCCATCGCTATAGCGGGTGTCGTAACCGCCCGTGTAGTTTTTCCGGCTGGAAGAGGACGAGCCGTCGCTATAACGCGTATCGTAGCCGCCGGTGTAATTTGACCGGCTGGTGGAGTTGCTGCCATCGCTGTAGCGGGTATCAAAACCGCCAGTGTAGTTTTTCCGGCTGGTGGAGGTCCTGCCATCGCTATAGGTCGTATCGAAGCCGCCTTGGTAGTTGGAGCGGCTCGACGACGTGGTGCCATCGTCGTACCGGCAATCTTCCCCGCCTTGGTAATTGGCCCGGCAGTTGTCTGCCTGGGCGCCCGCGGCGGCGAGCAAGGAAAGCACGACGAAAGACAGCATGGATTTGACTTTCATTTTGATCCCGATGGCGTGGAGGTCGATGTCATCTCACCGCGTTGTTGTGCGGCCAGGCGACAACCATAGCGACATTTGTCGCGGGCAACTGCGCGTCCATTTCCGAAGGTTATTTCAGCCGATTTCGGCGCGATTCAGCCTGTTTCGTATGCGCACCATTCGTCCAGGTGCGCAGTCATGCGAAAAATCGCAACCCACCGCCAAATCGCCACGCCCCGGCTCGGCGGGGACTTGTCCGCCCCGATACAATCACGGGCATGAATTCTGCACTGCAAAATACCGCCGCCGACGCCCACGCGGGCCACACCCCCATGATGCAGCAATACCTGCGCCTCAAAGCCGAGGCCGGGCCGTTGCTGTTGTTCTATCGCATGGGCGACTTCTATGAAATGTTCTACGAAGACGCCGAGCGTGGCGCGCGGCTGCTCAATCTGACACTGACCAAGCGGGGCTCGTCGAACGGCGTGCCCATCCCCATGGCTGGCCTGCCTGTGCATGCCATGGAGCAATACCTGGCCCGGCTCGTGGCGATGGGCGAATCCGTCGCCATCTGCGAGCAGATCGGCGATCCCGCCGCCTCGAAGGGGCCGGTCGAGCGCCGCATCGTGCGCATCGTGACGCCCGGCACCTTGACCGACGACGCCCTTCTGCCGGCCAAGGCGGATCGCGCGCTGGCGGCCATCTGCGTCAGCGGCAGTGCTCGCGCGCCGCGCGCGGGGTTGGCGTGGCTGAATCTGGCCAGCGGCGAGTTCCGGGTGACCGAATGCGCGCCCGCGCAGCTGGAATCGGAATTGCACCGCATTGCGCCGGCGGAGATCGTTTGCGCCGACACCGCGGAGTTCGACTTTCCGTTCGAGGGCGCCCGCTCCCGCGTGCCGGACTGGCACTTCGAAAGCGACGGCGCGCGCGCGCACCTGCTGGCGCATTTCAAGACGGACACGCTGGCGGGCTTTGACATCGAAGACATGCCGGCCGGCATCTGCGCGGCCGGCGCCTTGCTGCGCTATGCGGCGCGCACGCAGTCGCAGGCACTGGCGCACGTGCAAAGCCTGTCGGCCGAGCGGCCCGGGCAGTTCGTGCTGCTGGATCCGGTCACACGGCGCAACCTGGAACTGACGCAGACGCTGTCGGGCGAAGACTCGCCCACGCTGTTCTCGCTGCTGGACGGCTGCCGCACGCCGATGGGCAGCCGGTTGCTGCGCCGCTGGCTGCATCACCCCTTGCGCGAAAACGACCAGGCGCTGGCGCGCCAGCAGGCCATTTCGGCGCTGCTGGCCGGGCGCATGGACGTGGAGCAGACCTTTGGCTCGGCCGGTCTGCTGGAAGCGCTGCGCGCCGCCCTGAATGCCTTTCCCGACATCGAGCGCATTGCCGCGCGCCTGGCGCTGCGGTCGGTGCGCCCGCGCGAGCTCGCCAGCCTGCGAGACGCGCTGCAGGCCTTGCCCGCGCTTGCCGACCTGGTCGAACCAATGTCCGCCTCGCCGCGCATCGGCGAACTGATCTCGCATCTGTCCGTGGACCCTACCCTGGCCGCCCTGCTGGTGCGCGCCATCGCGCCTGAGCCTGCCGTGGCCATCCGCGATGGCGGCGTGCTGGCAGCCGGCTTTGACGCCGAACTCGACGAGCTGCGCGCATTGGCCGCGGACGGCGGAGACTTCCTTGTCCAGCTCGAAGCGCGCGAGCGCGAGCGCACCGGCATCAGCAACCTGCGCGTGGAGTTCAACCGCGTGCATGGCTTCTACATCGAAGTCACCAAGGGCCAGACGGAGAAGGTGCCCGAAGACTACCGCCGCCGCCAGACGCTCAAGAATGCCGAGCGCTACATCACACCCGAGCTCAAGACCTGGGAGGACAAGGTGCTGTCCGCGCAGGACCGCTCACTGGCCCGCGAAAAATGGCTGTTCGAGCAATTGCTGGACGTATTGGCCGAGCACGTGCGTCCGCTGTCCGACTGCGCGGCGGCGCTGGCCGAGCTGGATACGCTGGCCGCGCTGGCCGAACACGCGCAGCGCCACGACTGGATCGCGCCCGAGCTGTCCGAGCAGGCCGACATCGACATCGAGGCCGGCCGCCATCCGGTGGTGGAACGCGCCATCGAACGCTTCACCCCCAACGGCTGCCGTCTGGATCCCGCGCGGCGCATGCTGCTCATCACCGGCCCGAACATGGGCGGTAAGTCGACGTACATGCGGCAGGTGGCGCTGATCGCGCTGCTGGCGCGCATTGGCAGCTTCGTGCCGGCCTCGCGCGCCCGGATCGGCAAGATCGACCGTATCTTCACCCGCATCGGCGCTGCCGACGACCTGGCGGGTGGACGCTCGACCTTCATGATGGAAATGACGGAGGCCGCGGCCATCCTGTCGGCCAGCACGCCCAACAGCCTGGTGCTGATGGACGAAATCGGACGCGGCACGTCCACGTACGACGGCCTGGCGCTTGCGTGGGCCATTGCGTGCCGCCTGCTGTCGCACAATCGCGCGCTGACGCTGTTTGCCACGCACTACTTTGAACTGACCCGCCTGCCCGCCGAGCAGCCCACGGCCGCCAACGTCCACCTGGCCGCGGCCGAGTCGGCGGGCGGCATCGTCTTCCTGCACGAAGTGCGCGAAGGGCCCGCCAGCCGCAGCTACGGGATTCAGGTTGCCCAGCGCGCCGGCGTGCCCGCCGCCGTCATCCGGCAGGCGACGCGCGAACTTGAACGCCTGGAAGCGCAAGGCGCCCCCACGCCGCAGCTGGGGTTGTTCTCGGCTGCTGCCGAGGCCGACGCCCAGGCGTATGCGCAGGCCGAACGCGCAGACACCATCGAGGCGCTCGACTCCCTGCGCGAGGAGCTTTCCGCCATCGATCCCGACAGCCTCACCCCGCGCGAAGCGCTGGATG
This sequence comes from Achromobacter sp. Root170, assembly GCF_001428165.1. Classification (NCBI taxonomy): domain Bacteria; kingdom Pseudomonadati; phylum Pseudomonadota; class Betaproteobacteria; order Burkholderiales; family Alcaligenaceae; genus Achromobacter; species Achromobacter sp. Root170. Next base: position 318,551 of record NZ_LMHN01000015.1, on the reverse strand, counting down.
CCCTTTACCGCTTGAAGAAGCACCTCCAATGAACCTCGACCATCCGCTTGCGCTCCTGGGCAATCAAAGCCCCAACGACTTCATGCGCCGTTACTGGCAGAAGAAGCCGCTGCTGATCCGCCAGGCCATTCCGGCGTTCAAGCCGCCCGTCACCATCGCGGCCATCAAGAAACTCGCGCGCCGCGACGACGTGGAGTCGCGCCTCATCTGGCGCGAGAACGGCGAATGGCAGATGGAAAACGGCCCCTTTGCGCGTCTGCCCAAGGACAACGAGGGCGACTGGACGCTGCTGGTGCAGAGCGTGGACCTGCACAGCGATGCGGCCGCCGAGCTGATGGCCCAGTTCCGGTTCATTCCGGACGCCCGCCTGGACGACGTGATGATCAGCATCGCCAGCCACGGCGGCGGCGTCGGCCCGCATTTCGACAGCTACGACGTGTTCCTGCTGCAGGCCGCGGGCGAGCGCGAATGGCGCTATGGCCGCCAGAAGGACCTGTCGCTGGAACCGGACTTGCCGCTCAAGATCCTGAGCAACTTCCAGCCCGAGGAAAAGGCGGTGCTGGCGCCCGGCGACATGCTGTACCTGCCGCCGCAGGCAGCCCACGACGGCATTGCCATGGGCGATGGCTGCATGACGATCTCCATCGGTTTCCGGGCGCCGACGCAGGCGACGCTGGCACGCGGCCTCCTGGAAGCGGCCGCGGACCAGGTCATGGCCCGCGTGGGCCTTCTGGGTGGTCCCTATGGCGAGCCCGCCCTGCCCGGCCCGAAGCTGTCGGCCGTCTACCGCGATCCGGCCCAGCCGGCCGTGGACACGCCCGCGGCGCTACCCGACGCACTGGTGGCCGCCACGCTGGAAACGGTGGAAAAGCTGCGCTTTGACGACGCGCTGGCGTCGCGCTTTCTGGGGTGCTGGCTGACCGAGCCCAGCAACCTCAGCGTGTTCGACGCGCCGGAGGGCATGGACGTGGATCTGGAAGAGGACTGGCCCGCATCCGGGCGCCTGGTGCTGGACCGCCGCAGCCGCATGCTCTATCGCGGCAAACAGCTGTTCATCAATGGAGAAACCGTCATGACGCCCGCGGATGCGGCGTTGCGCCTGCTGGCCGATTCACGTAGCCTGGATTGTGCGCATCCCGCCTGCGCCCGTCTTTCCGACGAAGCACGGGCATGTTTGGCCGATTGGCTGGACTCGGGCTGGATTCATTACCGAGCCGAGTAGTATCTGGAAACGTTCGCGTATCCGTGTCACACAGAAAGAAATCAGGTCTGTAAACCGGGTCACATCAAGAAAGACATAACACCAAGCTGAAAGGTTTGTTGCCGTTGGGATGCGAACGATTTAACTTTCCTACGCGATCGGCCTGAACCTTCCTGTAGCCTGAGTTCTGGTTTCCCCTAACGGGGTTTCAAGAGTCGTCATCTACAGGAGTTCAAATAATGATGAGCAAAACCTTGATTATTGCCTCGGTGCTGGCCGTCGCGCTCAGCGCTTGCAACAAGAAGGAAGATGCCCCGGCGCCGGCGACCAGCCCGACTCCCGGCGCCACCACGCCCGCACCTGGCGGCACGCCGCCGGCCTCGCCCGCACCGGCGGCCCCGGGCACGACGCCTGGCTCCGGTTCGACCACCCCGGGCGGCTCGACCACCCCCGCGTCGTAATCCTTCAGGCACGAACCCCCGCACTGAAGACGCAAAAAAAACCCTGGCATGTGATGCCAGGGTTTTTTTGTGCCTTGCCGGAACGTAAGCGACGAGAAGTCCGCGCTTGCCGCCGGCCGGGCATGGGCACCCGACCCGGGGCCCTGCCGACGGCCGCTGCGCGTGAGCGCGCGGCCCGGCGGTTCTATTACATCTTGTCCTTCAGGACGCTCAGCAGGCGCTGCGCGGTCGGGCTGCTGTCCGGCGTACCGTTGGCGTCCAGGACCGAGACGGTCGTCTGTTCGCCGTTGCCCACCAGGTGGATACGGTACTGAGCAGCCTGCGCCTTCTTGTCGCCAGAGAACATGCGGCTGAAGAAGCCGGGCTGTTCCATCTTTTCGCCGGTGTCGGTGTCGACATAGCGGACGAAGTAGTCGCCGGAGGAACGATCGCGGTCATCGACGGCGAAACCGCCGCCATCGAGCGCCACGCCGACACGGCGCCAGGCGCGGTCGAAGGATTCGCTGACGATGAGCGACGCGCCCTGGGCTCGGACGTCCTGCTGCACGGCGGGACGCTGCGGCGAGGCCTCGGCCTGCTGCACCAGCTTGCGGGCGTTGTCGACGTCGGTACCCAGGAAGACCATCATGCGCGCCAGCATGGCGGCGTTCAGGCCCGGGTCTTCCTTGCCGTTCTGCCACTGCACCTGCGATCCGTCGGAGCCGACACGCTTTTCGAGCATCTGGCGGTGGCTGACGTAGATTTCGGTGTGACCGTTGACGCGTTCGACGCGGGTGCGGAATTTCTCGCGCTCGCCGCTATCCCACGCCGATTCCAGCACCGCCCCCAGCGCCTGGCGCAGCCAGCTTTCGGGGATCTTGGCGCGGTTCTCGGCCCAGTCCGTTTCGATCAGGCCGGCACCGGGATTGTTGGTGGCGACGGTAAAGCCGCTTTCGGTCCAGAAGTCGATCAGGCGGGGGAAAACCTGCTCGGGCGGACGGTCCACGACGAGCCAGCGCAGATCGCCGTCGCGTTCGACGCGCATGTCCGAACGGTTGGGAAGCACGTTGCTGGTCTTCGGGGCGCTGGCCTGGGCCACACCCTGTTGCTGGAATTCAGAGAAGGTGGTGGAACCCGAGGCCGGCGCGCGGTAGCGGGGATCGCTATTGGCCTGCGTCAGGTCGGGCGGAATGCTGAGAGGCTCTCCACGCTGGTTTACCGCGCTCTTGTAGTCGACCGATTCTTCATTGCCCAGGAATTGGTTGACCTCGGAGCACCCGGCCAGCAACACCAGAGACATCAATGCCGACAAACCGGCATGACGCTTGTTCATACGTTTCCTCACGATATTTAGAGCAGTCCCGTTTCCTGGAGCGCATTGCGCACCGTTGCGTGATGCTGCGCGCTCAGTTCGACCAGCGGCAGCCGGTAGCCCAGCGCGCTGCGGCCCATTTGGGCCAACGCCCACTTGACGGGGATGGGGTTGGCTTCGACGAACAAAACCTTGTTCAGACGCGCCAGGAACGCGTTAAGTTCACGGACCTTGGGCACATCGCCCGCGAGGGCGGCGGCACAGAGGTCGCGCATGAGCTTGGGCGCCACGTTGGCCGTGACGGAAATGTTGCCTCGCGCGCCCAGCAGGATCAGGGCCGCAGCGGTGGGATCGTCGCCGCTGAAGACCTGGAAGCTGGCAGGCGCTTCGCGCAGCAAGAGGCCGCCGCGGGCGATGTCGCCGGTGGCGTCCTTGATGCCGATGATGCCCGGCACCTGCGCCAGGCGCAGGATCGTCTCGTTGCTCATGTCGGCAACGGTGCGGCCCGGCACGTTGTAAAGAATGGTGGGCAGGTCGACGGCTTCGGCGATGGTGCGGAAGTGGCGGTACAGGCCTTCCTGCGACGGCTTGTTGTAGTACGGAACGACCGACAGGCCAGCCTGCGCGCCCACTGCCTTGGCGTGGCGGGTCAGGTGGATGGCTTCGTCGGTGGAATTGGCGCCCACGCCGGCAATGACCGGAATGCGGCCGGCGGCATGTTCGACGGCAACGCGGATGAGTTCCGCGTGTTCTTCCATGGAGACCGTGGGCGACTCCCCGGTGGTGCCCACCACCACCAGCGCGTCGGTGCCTTCCTGGACATGCCAGTCGATCAGCGACCGGTAGGCAGCGTAGTCCAGGCTGCCATCGGGTTGCATTGGGGTGACCAAGGCCACCATGCTGCCCTGGAAATTAACGCCTGCGGCGGTAGCAGGGGATGCCATAGATGTCGGGCTCCAAAACCCCGCGGCGGGATTGCCCCAGGGCCTGATTCAGTGAAACCGCTGAGTTTAACGGATATTGGGTGGAATCTTACAGAAACCACTGAACGATCGTCGTTCCCAGCCCGAGCACCGGTTGCATCAATAACCAGAGCACATCGGTGACCAGCAGGACAATGACGATGATCAATCCATACGGCTCGATTTTCGAGTATTGCCAGGCCAGGCGATTGGGCAGCAGGCTAAAGAGAACGCGTCCGCCGTCCAGCGGCAGGATGGGCAGCAGGTTCAGCGCCATCAGCACCAGGTTGACGTTGACGCCCGCCACCGCCATTTCGAACCAGAAGCTTTCGTGCAGGCCGCTTTCCATGAAGAGCCGCAGCGACAGCGCCCACAAAATGGCCATGAACAGGTTGGCGGCCGGTCCGGCCAGCGCGACCCAGGCCATGTCTTTCTTGGGACGGCGCAGGCGGCCGAAGTCCACGGGCACCGGCTTGGCCCAACCGAAGAGCAAGCCGGGACTGCCCATGAGCTTGGAGGCAAGCAGGATGGCGACCGGGACCAGCAGCGTGCCGACGGGGTCGATGTGGCGTGCGGGATTCAGGCTGACCCGTCCGGCCTGGTAGGCGGTCGGATCGCCCAGCATGCGCGCCACGTAGCCGTGCGCCGCCTCATGCAGGGTGATGGCGAAGATAACCGGTATCGCGTAGACCGCAATGGTTTGGATGATGTCATTCATGGCGAACCGGATTGTAGATGAGCCGCGCGCCAGCGCGGCGCGTCTCGTGCATCGTGGCGAGGGGGAATATCAGACAAGTCCGAGGGTAGCGGGATCGCCGCGGCCCAGGCGCACGACGACCGGCTCGTCGCCGGTCAGGTCGATCACGGTGGTGGGCGCTTGCGGGCAGGCGCCCGCATCGATGATGGCGGCCAGATCGTGGTCGTAGCGCTCGCGGATTTCCTCGGCGTCGTTCAGCGCCTCGGTTTCATCCTTGGGGATGAGCGTGGTGGACAGCAGCGGCGAACCCGCCTGTTCCAGCAAGCCCAAGAGGACGGCGTGATCCGGCACGCGGATGCCGATGGTCTTGCGCGAGGGATGCGACACGCGCCGCGGCACTTCCTTGGTGGCTTCGAGAATGAAGGTCCACGGGCCGGGCGTCGCGGCTTTCAGCAGTCGGTATTGCTTGTTGTCGACGCGGGCGAAGTGGCCGATTTCGGCCAGGTCGCGGCACAGGAGGGTGAGGTGATGACGTTCGTCCAGTCCGCGCAGGCGGCGCAGCCCGTCGGCGGCGCTTTTGTCGTCCAGGCGGGCGACGACGGCGTAACTGGAGTCGGTGGGCACTGCCACCAGGCCCCCGTCATTGAGCCATTGCGCGGCTTGCTTGAGCAGCCGCGGCTGGGGATTTGCGGGGTGGACAGAGAAATACAAAGCCATGGGTTTATCCTAACATCCTTGAAGGCCGCCCAATAGCGCGGCGATGCAAAATGGCGGTAATGACGATCCGCCCGGAGAACCAGTATGCGCCTCGATAATTCGCGCCAGAGCGACAATGTGGAAGACCGCCGTTCCAGCGGCCCACGAATCGGCGGCCGCGGGACCATTGGCATAGGCACGATAGTACTTGCCTTGGTGGCGATGTACTTCGGCGTCGATCCGCGCGTGGTCCTGGACATGGCGGAAGGCCCGGCCGTGCAGGAGCAGGCGCCCGCCTCGGCCCCGCCGGCCAACGATCCCCAGGCCCTCTTCGTGTCCAAGGTCCTGGGCGAAACCGAAGACGTGTGGACCGGCATCTTCCAGAAGGAACTGAACCGCCAGTACGTCGAGCCCAAGCTGGTGCTGTTTCGCGGCGCCACGCCCACGGCCTGCGGCACCGGCCAATCCGCCATGGGGCCCTTCTACTGTCCGGGCGACAGCAAGGTCTATATAGACCTGTCGTTCTTCGACGAACTGCAGAACCGGTTCAAGGCCCCCGGCGATTTCGCGCAGGCGTACGTGATTGCGCATGAAGTCGGCCATCATGTGCAGCACCTGCTGGGCATCTCGGACCAGGTGGACCAACTGCGCCGGCGCAACCCGTCGCAGGCCAATGCGTTGTCGGTTCGGCTGGAACTGCAGGCGGATTGCTTTGCCGGCCTGTGGGCGCAGCGCGCGGATGCCGCGCGCAACATCCTGGAAGGCGGCGACGTCGAAGAAGCGCTGGCGGCCGCCACCGCGATCGGCGACGACCGCCTGCAGAAGCAAAGCCAGGGATACGTCGTGCCCGATGCCTTTACGCACGGCAGCTCCGCGCAGCGCGTGCGCTGGTTCAAGCGCGGCCTGGAAAGCGGCAGCATCAAGCAGTGCGACACGTTTGGCGCGACGTCTCTGTGACGCCCGGCGCTGCGCGGCCCTCGCCCGCTCCGGGCCGCACGGCGCCAACACCTGTATATCCATCCAGGCCACAAACCCCGGCCGTCTTCATCTTGTAAGATTACGCCCCCTCGCAATGCTGCGCGCGCGTGTCTTCACCGCGGCGCGGCGGGGCGCAGCGCATGCCGCATGCACGTTTTGCTTCGCGCGCCCCCAGACCCTAGATTCGTTTCCATGGCCAACAAGTTCGAACCGCTAATCACCGTTGATGAGGTGCAAGAGATTCTTGCCGAACCCAAGGAAACCGCCAAGCCGATCCTCTGGCTGCCGAAACCCGCCGCGGGCAATGCCCAGTGGATGGAGTTCAGCTGTCCATGCAAGATCAAGGGCGAGGTGCGCGAAGACGTGATCTTCCGCGTCATGTACCGGGGCGCCCGCACGGCGGTGCATGGGCAGGCCACCATCTTCCTGACCGAGGCGTTCTGCGCCAGTCTCTTCGTGGGCCCGCACCGGGTGTATGGCGTCGATACCGACGATTCGTTCCACACCAGCCTGGTGGGCGCGGACCGGCCGCAATACCGCAAGCCGCTTGCCGACCGCAGCCATGAACACATCTGGGTCGAAGAAGGCGAAGGCTATGCCGAGCCCATCGTGCCCGCGCTGGACACCATCGGCGCGCTGATGCAGTATTTCCTGCCGCGAGCGAACCTGACGCTGGCCGGCGGCTTTGCGCATCCCCTCAAAGGCCGCCAAATCGAACTGATCCTATGAGCAATTTTCTGGAAGCCTCCGGCTGGACCGTCCTGCCGGCGGGCGAACACGCCATTCGCGCCGTCTCTCCCATGACGTTGGGCCTGGACGGCCAGCACGCCGCCTTTTTCATCGCGCATCCCGATGAGTCGTCGTTCTACCTGACCGACGCCTGTGAGACCGCCATGCATGCGTCCAGCTTTGGCATCGACGTGGCGGCCAAGCGCATCGACATCCTGAACGAAACGCCGGGCGTCACGCTCGCCCATTTCGACCGGTCCGGCGCCATCGTGGCCGAAGGTCCGATCGAGCAGTTGCAGGAAGCGCTGTGGGACGCGGTGAAGCTGGCGATGGCCTTGTCGTTCCAATGCTCGAAATGGATGCCGAGGTTCAGCCAGCTGCGATTCCGCGCGCAGGTGGGCCGCGCGCTGGCCGAAGGCGTGGGCGTGAACCGCATGGTCAAGGGCGCGCGCGCCAAGGGCAGCAGCGGCCACACGGCGGACTTTGCGTACGCGGTGCGCGCGGCGGGCAGCACCGCCCTCACCTACATCGAGCCGATCGCCCTGAAAGCGGGCAAGAAGATGGACTGGACGCAGGTCTACCAGACCCACGGCAAGATGTCGGATGTGAAGATGGCCGATGCGCGCAACTCGCGCATGGTGATTCTTGAAGACGGCGCATCGGCCGAGGAATTCAAGAAGGCCGTGACGATCCTGGAGCAGTCCGCCACCGTGCAGACGCTGGCCAAGACCCGTGACTGGCGAGAGGTGTTTTCGGCCTAGCCGTCTCAGGACGGCGTGTTGGTCAGGCCGTCGACGATTTCGCGGCCGTGCACGATGGCCGCATGCACGGCCTCGCGCGGACTGTAGACGAAGCCGCCGCCCGCAAACTGGGGCACGGGGTATTCGTCGCCGCCTTCGAGTATGGCGCCTGCCTGGACAACCATCACCGAGGCAGTGAAGACAGGGCCGCTGGCTTCGGGCGGGGGCACGATAGCGCCGCCGCCCCGGGACACCTTGGCCGTGAGGCGGTATCCCTTGTAGATCAAGTTGTTCTGATGCACTTCGGTAGTCCTCTATCTGCCGTCGAGCATACTCCGTGATTTCATGACAATCCGGATAAGTTTTGTAACTCAAGCAGAAAATAGAAACACTGTTGCGCCAACGCAGGCGTGTCCCCGTTTCTCAAATGTTGAGAAGCGCATCCGCTTTCATGCCTGAAAGGTAGCGCCGGCGCGGCTTGCGAGCCGGCGCCTGCGCTGCACGCAACGGCGCCCACCGCCGATTCCGGGGGATTACCCTAGGGTCTGTTGCGAAAGCGCATCCTCGGACATATTCATCCCTGTCACGCGCATGTAGTCGTCCAACCGCCAGCCCTTGCCGAGCAGGATCATGCGGGTATGCAGGTCATCGCGCACGCGGGGCGCCACCTCGCGCCCCATATAGGTGAGCTGCTTGCAGCGCAGGTCCACGTAACCCAGCGCGTAGTGGCGCGACAACCCCATCCACAGGCGGTGCGCCCCGACGGACTGGCGGGCGCCGCTAAGAATGCACAGGCCAGCGTCCAGCGCCCACCGGTACACCGCGGTGGCCAGGCCCATGCCCTGGTAGGGCGCTGCGTACTTCGAATGCGGCGCGCGCACGTAGGGATCGGCGCGCCGGCCCACTTCGATCAGACGGTTGAACACCGTATAGCCCGCCAGCCGGTCCCGCCGCACGTCCACCACATACACGTAATACTCGCCGTCGGCCTCGCGATAGCGAAGCACGATGCCAGGAATGTCGGTCTTGACCTCCGGCAATCCATGCAAGCGGTCCATCGGACGATTCATGCGGTTGTGGATGGCATCGAGCTCCTTGTCCACTTCCTGGGGACTATGGTTAACGTCGATGCGCAATTCCGTCACGATCGACATGACGTGACGGAACGCGTGCAAGGCCAGCGTAGGCAAGGCCACCTCCTGTACAGGGTTGAAGAACGGTCCGCGAGGGACGGGAGACGTAAAAAAAGCCGCATCCGCGGCTTGAAAAGTTGTGTGCGGGTGCACCGCCGGTCAGGGCGGTGAATGGGGCCAGGCGAGGAATCGATCACGCTGCTGCATGCGTGTCCCTTTGGGCTGCGGGCTGGTCGCCCGCCAGACCAAAAAATGCCGGGAATTGCCGCTCGCCCTTGGCCGTGATGCGCAATGCGCGCGAGTCCAGGTCCTTTGCGACCCAGCCGCGCGCGAGCAGCGCATCGAGCAGCGCCGCGCCCAAGGCGCCGCCCAGATGGAAACGCCGTTCGCTCCAGTCCAGGCACGCGCAGGCGAAGCGGCGGCGGCGCTGGCGCGCCTGGGCCACGTCGACGCCCACTTGCGCGAGCGACGCTTCGCCCAGCGGCGTGAGCACATAGGCGCGCCCGTCCGGCGTCAGCCAATGCCGGCCCAGCATCGCGTCGTGGATGCGCACGGCCAGCGTGCCGGCCATGTGGTCGTAGCAGGTGCGGCTGTCGCGCAGCGCGGACGGCGTGGTCGGCTTGAACGGCGCGCGCTCGGCGCCCGCCACCACCAGCAGCGCCTCCAGCGCGTGGCCGACATCGCCGCTGGCCAGGCGGTAGTAGCGGTGCTTGCCCTGCACGGCCATTTCCACCAGGCCCTGATCGCGCAGGCGCTGGAAATGGCTGCTGGCCGTGGACGCGCCGATGTCGGCGGCCGCGGCCAGTTCCGTGGCGGTGCGCGCGCGGCCGTCCAGCAACAGGCACAGCATGCGCGCGCGCGCGGGATCGGCGATGGCGCCTGCCACGGCGGACAGGTTGATGTCGGCGAACTCGGAATCCATGATTCGATATCGGCCAAAGTGTTGTGTGTAGGCCGTAAGCATACTTCGCCGCATCGAAACTCGCATCAATCGCCCAGACCATGTCCGCCTCCCCTCCCTTTTTCGGCTGGAAAGTCCTTTGCGCTACCTTCGTGCTCGCCGTCTTCGGTTGGGGCGTGGGTTTTTACGGTCCGCCGGTATTCCTGCACGCCGTCGTCCAGCGCACCGGCTGGAGCGTCGCGCTGGTATCGGGCGCGGTCACGCTGCACTTTTTGGCCGGCACGGTGGTGGTGGCCAACCTGCCGCGCCTTCACCGCCGCATCGGCGTCGCCCGCACGACCGTCGGCGGCGCGGCGCTGCTGGCCGTGGGCGTGGCCGGATGGGCGGTGGCGCAGACGCCCGCGCAGCTGTATGCCGCCGCGGCGTGCAGCGGGATGGGCTGGGTGACGTTGGGCGCCGCCGCCGTCAACGCCCTGATTGCCCCCTGGTTCGTGCGGCGGCGTCCGGCCGCCCTGGGCATGGCCTACAACGGCGCCAGCGTCGGCGGCGTCGTCTTTTCACCGCTATGGGTGTTCCTGATCGCGCACGCCGGCTTTGCGCAGGCGGCGTTGTGGGTAGGGCTGGCGATGGTCGTTGTCATCGGCGTGCTGTCGCGCAAGGTGTTTTCAGTGACGCCGCGACAGCTTGGCCAGGCCCCGGACGGCGACGCGGGGGGCAAGCCGCCCACCGCCACCCAGACCGCGCCGGCGGCCGCCGGCCCGCTGCGCCGCGACCGCGCGTTCGTGACGCTGGCCGCCGGCATGGCGCTGGGCCTGTTCGCCCAGATCGGCCTGATTGCGCACCTGCTGTCGCTGCTGGCGCCGCTGCTGGGCGCGCAGACGGCGGGACTGGCAATGGGACTTGCCACCGCCAGCGCCATCGCCGGACGCTCGCTCGTCGGCTGGCTGATGCCTCCGGCGGCCGACCGCCGCCGGATTGCCTGCGCGGCCTATGCCGTGCAGATCGCCGGGTCGCTGGTGCTGATGTTGGCCGGGGACCACGCGTGGGCGGTGTGGGCGGGCGTGGTGCTCTTCGGGTCGGGCATCGGCAACGCCACGTCCCTGCCGCCCCTGATCGCACAGGCGGAATTCGCGCGCGAGGATGCGGCCCGGGTGGTGCCCCTGATCGTGGCGCTGTCGCAAGGCGCCTATGCCTTTGCGCCGGCCGCCTTCGGGGCGCTGCGGACCTTGTTGCAGCCGACGGGGCTGGCGCTGCCGGGTTTCCTCGCCGCCGCCGCCGTATTGCAACTGGCTGCCATCCTGTGCTTTGCCGCCGGTCGTGGCGCCCACGCCAGGCGCGTCGCGCCCTGACGCCTCAGGCGCCGCCGCGCCGCGCCACCAGGCCGGCCATGACCGCGTCGCCGCGTTCGTTGACCAGCCCCTCGGCCACGCCCTCGCGATCGGCCGCGTTGCGGTTCTGGCTGACCTTCCACTTGCCTTCGATGCGCGCGATGGGGATTTCCACGCCGATGATGGCGCGCATCTGCGCGGCGATGAAATCGGCGGGCGCCTCGTCCACGCGCCACGGCTGGGCGCGCGCACGCTCCTGGCTGTCGGTCAGCGCCTCCAGCTGGGCGCGCAGCCACGCCGGATCGTCCTGGATGACAGGCGTGCCCCACACGTGGACAGCCACGAAATTCCAGGTGGGCACCACCTTGTGCGTCTCCGCCTTGGTCGCGTACCAGGACGGCGTGATGTAGGCCTGCGCCCCGTGGAAGGCCACCAGGCACTCGCGTCCCGAAGCCAGTTCGGCGAGCTGCGGATTGGCGCGCGCCACGTGCAGGCGCAGGACGCCATGCGGGCCTTCGGGATAGAGCAGACAGGGAATGTGATTGGCCATCAGCCCGCCGTCGCCGCTGGTGCAGACGACGCCCAGCGGGTGGGCGCGGATGAACTCGTGCTGGATATCCAGCGAATCTTCGCGAAAGGCGGACGGCAGGTACATGATGGCGGCGCGATGAAAAGGTCGGAAAAGCGACAACATACCGCGCGCGTGGCCCCACTGAAAGAGCCACACCTTCCGCGTTTCATGGAGCCAAGCACCTCGTACGCCAACTGGCGCCGCCAATGCGTCTCGCTGCTATCGTCGGGATCGCGCGTAGGCGGCGTTCATGCGTTCGCGGGCCTCGGTTTCATGCGCAAAGGCGCGGTCGTAGTTTTCAAGGCAGCCGGGCGTCGGACTGGGCCACTGGATCGCGGCGATCGCTTCGGTCAGTTCATCGCGGGCCCGCTGCCATTCCTTGACGGCGGCATACCATTCGTTGGCGGTGTCCATAGATGTCTCCTTCTATGTGCACATGCCCATCGTAGCGCTGGCCACAGGCGGCAAGACAGCGTTTTCGCATGGCCAGAAGGATGATGCGGCCAGGCGCGCAGACGATGCTCGCAGCCAAAAAAATAGCCGCGGCAGCGCGAGTTTCGGGCAGATAATTGCCAGCATGAATCGTGCCGGTCGTGAGTCCGCCGCCGCGGACGCCGTTGCCTGAAAAGGAAAGCCCCCATGAAGCCCAACCTCGCACTGTGCGCGGCCTGCAGCGCACTCATCGGACTGGCCGGCTGCACCAACCTGCCCAAGGCCAAGGACTATTCCACCGCGCTTGGCGAACCCCAAAGCCAGCTCCAGCAGGACCCGAACTGGAGCGGCGGCCGCATCTGGGTCCGGCCGGGGCCGCCGATCGGCAGCCAGTTCGACAAGAAGCTGCTCTTGGAGAATGTGACCTACATTCCCGGCGACCGGCCTGACGAGTTGGACTTTCGCGACAATGCCGAACTGCGGCAGCGCGTGCTGGACTACATGAACGCCGCCTTGCGCCGGGAGTTTTCGCAGGCCGGCTATCAGCTGATATCGGCGCCCGCGCCGCGCTCGGTTCGGCTGCGGGCCGCCATCACGGGCACCTTCCGCAACGATCGCGATCCGCGCCCGGGCGAATACGTGCCGATCGGCTACGTACTGGGCCAGACGGCCAAGGCCGCGGGCCTGCGCGATCAATCGGCGCGGCTGTTGATCGAAGCCTCGGCGCGCGATGCCACCACCAACCAGCTGCTGATCGCCTCGATGGGCGCCGTCACGGGCAGCAACCTGCCCGAGAGCCGCAAGCCCACGGCGGCCGACGTGCAAGGCGCCATCGACGACTGGGCGCGCCGGGTTCGCGAGCAGTTCGACCGCATCTGGGTCGCGGAAATTCCCAAAACGCCGTGACGCGCGGGTGACCATTTTCCGCTGCATATCACGATGTGATGAATATTGACGTCAACCCTCACTTACCCAGGGACCACGGCTAATGCTACTGTTCCGCCTGTGCAAGGAGTACATGCAATGGATCAGAAAACAAAGCCCTGGGCATTTCCCAAACCCCACCCCGAAAACACGCCACGCGGCGAGCGCAACAAACAAGAGTTCGACACGCCGCCCAAGGAAGAAAAGCCCGCGGCCAAACCGCGCGCCAAAAAGCAGACGCCTGCGACAGGACGGGCTCGCCCGTGAGGCTGGCGGCAAAGGTCTGTGCGGCCGCCGGGGCAGCGCTTTGCGCGCTGTCCATGGCCGCCGCCGCAACGCCCGACCTGCAGACGGGCGACATGGTTTTCCAGCAGTCGCGATCGGCGCAAAGCCTGGCCATCCAACAGGCCACGCATTCGCCCTATAGCCACATGGGCATGATCGTGACGCGCCAAGGCCAGGCCTACGTGCTCGAGGCCGCGGCGCGCGTCAGCTACACCCCCCTCTCGCAATGGATCGCGCAAGGCGAGCGCGGCCATTACGTCGTCAAGCGGCTGCGCGACGCATCGCAGCTCACGCCCGACGCGCGCGCCCGCCTCGCCAAGGCGGGCGCCGCCTATGTGGGCAAGCCCTACGATCTGGTGTTCGCCTGGTCGGACGACCAGATTTATTGCTCCGAACTGGTCTGGAAGATCTACGAGCGCGTCCTCGGCGTGCAGATTGGCGCGCTGGCCCCGCTGAAAAGCTTCGATCTGGCCTCGCCCGCCGTGCAGGCCAAGATGCAGGAACGCTACGGCAAGCGCATTCCCTGGGAAGAACCCATCATCTCGCCGGCCGCCATGTTCGCGTCGGACCAACTGGTGACCGTCGGCACCTTCTGACGGCGGCGCCGCGCCGATAACGGCGCGCGCCGTGGGGCATCATGCCTGCGCCGCCCGCCTGAAACGCTCAGCGTACCGGCACGGTGTCCTTGTAAAGCACACCGTCCTTCATGATGACCAGGAAGTTTTTCTCCGGGTCACCGATCAGCGAGATGTCTTCAATGGGGTTGCCATCGACCAGCAGCAGATCGGCAAGCGCTCCCTCGCGCACCACGCCCAGGTCGCCGCGGTAAGGATTGCGCTTGCCCGACAGCTTGAGCAATTCGGCGTTCGTGCCGGTCGCCATCATGAGAGTCTGTGCCGGCGTGTACCACCGCGTGAGGCTGGCAAGGATCCTGCCCTGCTGCGCCGCCAGCTGGCTGGAAAAAAGGATGTCGGTGCCGAACGCCGTCTTCAGTTTGTACTTGATCGCCAGCTGATAGGTCCGGTCGGTGCCGGCAAAGACCTCCTGCGCTTTTTGCCATTGGTCCGAGCCGCGGGGAAAGGCGTCCGCCAGTTCGTCCGGAAAGGGCTGCGTGCTAAGCCATGCGCCCGATCGGGCCATCAGCTGCGCCGTTTCCTCGTCCATCATGCTGCCGTGCTCGATGCTCTGCACGCCCGCCTTGATGGCCCGCTGGATGGCGGTGGGCGTGTAGGCGTGCACCGCCACGTAGGTACCCCAATCCGTCGCGGCCTCCACCGCCGCGCGAAGTTCGGGCTCGGTGAACGTCACGACGTCCAGCGGACTGTGCGGCGACGACACGCCTCCGCCGCCGGTCAGCTTGATCTGCGTCGCGCCCTGCATGAGTTGCTCGCGCGTGCGCAGGCGCACTTCGTCGGGGCTGTCGGCAATGGTGCTGTCGCCGGCCAGATCGTGCCGCGACGCTGGCGCCCCTAGCGTGCGCGGCAGGTCCGCCATCGAACGGAAATCGCCATGCCCGCTGGTCACGCTGATCATCGCGCCGGACGGGTAGATGCGTGGGCCCGGGATCACGCCCTGGTCCACCGCCTGCTTCAGGCTGAACGCCGAGCCGCCCAGGTCCCGCACCGTGGTGAAGCCGCGCATCAGCGTCTTGCCCGCCTCCACGCCCGCGACAATGTTCAGGTAGGTCGGATCCTGGGTCATCGCCACGGCCAGCGGCACGCCGACGAACATGCTGTGCCAGTGCATGTCGATCAGCCCCGGCATCAGCGTGCGCCCGCCGCCGTCGATGACCCGCGCGCCGTCGGCCGGCACCTTGTCGCGCGACACCTTCTCGATGACGTTGCCGTGGACCAGCACGCTGCTCGCCGGACTCAGCTCGCCCGACACGCCGTCGAAGATGCGGACATTTTCGAAGAGGATCCGGGAATCGGCCGCCGCCGGCGCGCCCGGCGGCGGCGCCGCGTGGGCTGCGGGCAAGGAATGGGAATGCGCCGAAGCAGCCCCGAAAATCAGCAATGCCGCCGTGAATGCAATACCAGTCCTGACAACCATGATCGCGCCTCTGGGTAAGTCATCCGCCCTCAGGACGGAAACAGGATCGGGATCAGCATCACGCTGACCACCAGGGAAAACAAGGTCAATGGCGTTCCGATCTTCAGATAGTCGGCAAAGCCAAAGCCCCCCGCCACGCTGACCAGTGCATTGGAAGGCGTGGACACCGGCGACATGAACGCCGCGGACGACGCGATGGCCACCGTCATCGCAAACGCGTAGGGTGAAGCATGCAGGCTTTCGGCGATGCTGATCGCCACCGGGCCCATCAGCACGGCAGTGGCCGTGCCCGACACCACCACGCCCAACGTGACGGTCGCCACGAACACCAGCGCCAGCTGTCCGTAGATGCCCCAGTCGCCCGAATAGTGCAGCAGGAACTGCGCGGCCATATCGACGCCGCCGCTGCGCTTGAGCGCCAGCGCAAAAGGCAGCATGCCCACGATCAGGATCAGTGCGCGCCAGTTGATCGACCGGTACGCCACGTCCAGCGTCACGCAGCCGAACAGGCCCATCATCAGGCCGCCGATCAGGCCCGCCATCACGTTGGGCACCCAGTCGGTCAGCATCAGGAACACGACCGTCGCCAGCGAGAACAGCGCGTGAAGGGCGCGATTGGGCACCGGCACCAGCGAATCGGCTTCGACCGGCATGGCCAGGCTGACCAGATCGTGCTCTTCGGCCTGCAGCGAGAAAATGCCTGCCCACGGGCCGACCACCAGCAGCGTGTCGCCCACGCGCATCTTTACATTCGGCAGGTCCCGCATGGCCTCCTTGCCGCGCCACAGGCCGACAACAAAGAGCCCGTGCCGCGCCAGCACCACTGATTCGCGGGCATTCGCGCCCTCCAGCCGCGACTCCGAGGGGATGATGACCTCCACCATGCCCACGTCGCGCGCCTGATCGGTGAAGTACACCCCGGACATCGCCAGCCGTTTGACCTGATGCCGGACGCAGAATCCGTCGATGTCGAAACCCTCGGCGTCCATGTCCAGCAACAGGATGTCGCCCGCTTCCAGCACGTCGTCCGCCGTGGGGCGCATCACGGCCCGGGCGAAGCGCGAATGGCGTTCGATCGCGATGACGAACGCCGCCTTGCCCAGTTCGCCCGCCCACATGCCAAGCTGACGTCCGACCAGATCGGAATCCTCCTGCACCAGCAGGCGGCAGGCCCGGTTCTGCAGGGAATACTTGGTGGCCCAGTCGCCGAAGCTGGGCCGGTTCGCGGCGCGCGGCCCCTGGCCCGCGTCGATCAGATTGCGCGCAAACAGCATGTAGGCGATGCCGCCGGCCAAGACCACAATGCCGATCGGCGTGAAGTCAAAGAAGCGAAAGCCCTCGTAGCCCGCATAGCCCAGCGCGCTGTTGAGCACCAGGTTCGGCGTGGTTGCCACCAGCGTCAGCATGCCGCTCATGGCTGCCGCCGCGCCCATGGGCATCAGGATCCGGCGGCTGGCCATGCCGGACTTGCGCGCGATCCGCAGGACGATGGGAATGAAGATGGCGACCACGGCCGTGGAGCTCATCACCGCGCCCATCGAGCCGACGGCCCCCATCACCAGCAGCACCAGCCATCCCTCGCTCTTGCCGCCATGCCGCAACAGCAGGTCGCCCACGGCCTGCGCGACGCCCGTGCGCACCAGCCCCTCGCCCACGACGAACAGGCAGGCGATCAGGATGATGTTGGGATTGGAGAACCCGTCCAGCGCCTCGCGGTAGGTCACCGTGCCGCTCAGGGGCAGCAGCAGCATGACCAGCAGCGCCACGGCATCGGACCGGGGCCGCCCGATGACAAACAGCACGACAGCCGCGCAGAGGATGGTGAGGACGATTGCCAGTTCGCTGACCATTGCCGTGCGGCTCCTTCGCGCGTCCCTAGAACGCCGTGTTGCCCGTGCTGATCGCCCACACGCCGATGCCGCACGACACCAGCACCAGAATCAGGATCGGCCATTCATACGGGGCAAAGATGTTGCCGCGCTGCTCCCGGCGGGAGATCAGAAAGAGGATGGTGCCAGGCGCATAGATGACGCAAGACAGGACGAAATACCGGAAGCCGCCCGCATACACCAGGCCGGCCGCATAGACCGTGGCGGCCACCGCCAGCGCCAGCTCGACCTTGCGCCGCCCGCTCCAGCCGTTATAGGTTTCGCCGCGGACGGTCAGCATCAGCCCAAACGCGGCCACGAAGAAATAAGGCATCAGGCTCATCGAACTGGCCATGTTCTTGAGCAGCACGAAGGTGTCTTCGGTAAAGAGCGTGACGATCAGAAAGAGCTGCACGATGCCGTTGCTGAGCCAGAGCGCGGCTGCCGGCACACCGTGCCGGTTTTCGCGGCCCAGGAACGACGGCATGATGCCCGCGCCGGCCGCGGCGCGCAGCACTTCGGCCGCCAGCAGGATCCACGCCAGATAGGCGCCTGCCACCGACACCATCAGCCCCACGCTGACCAGCATGCTGCCCCACGGCCCGACCACCGCGCGCAACACGCCCGCCATGGACGGATTGCGCAGCGCCGCGATCTCCGCGCGCGGCAGCACGCCGTACGACAGCATCGTCACCATCACCAGCAGCGCCAGCACCAGCAGAAAACCCACAATGGTCGCAACCGCCACGTCCTCGCGCCGCTTGGCGTAGCGCGAATAGACGCTGGCGCCTTCCACCCCCAGGAACACGAACACCGTGACCAGCATCGTGTTGCGCACCTGCTCGAAAAGACTGCCCTTGCCTTCACCGCTGAGCCCCTCGGCGATGTTCGCGCGCAGCACGTCCAGGTCCACGGCAAAGGCGGCAAAGACGATGAAGATCGCGATCGGGACGACCTTGGCGATGGTGACGACCGTGTTCATGCCGGCGGCCTGACGGATGCCGCGCAGGATCAGGAAATGGGTGGACCACAACAGCACCGAAGACACCAGCACGGCCGGCACGGTGTCGCCGTCGCCGAAGAATGGCAGCACGGCGCCCAGCGTTCCCTTGAAGATGACGAAGTAGCTGACGTTGCCCAGGCAGGCGGCCGTCCAGTAGCCCAGCGCCGCCAGAAACCCCAGATACAGCCCGAAGCCGGCCTTGGCGTACGCGAAGATGCCCGTGTCCAGATCGGGACGCCGGCGCGCCAGGAACTGGAAGACCATCGCCAGCGTCAACATGCCCGTGCCGGCAATGGCCCAGGCCACCATGCCGCCCACCGGACCGGTATTGCGCGCAAACACGCTGGGCAGCGAAAAGATCCCCGCCCCCACCATCGAGCCCACCACCATGGCGGCAAGCGCCATGCGAGAAAGTTTGGCAGTTTCCCCGCTCACGATCTTCTCCTGAAAAAGACCCAGTGCTTGCCCCGCCCGCGCGGCCGTCCCCCGCCGGGACGGTCGCGCGCGCCGATGCCCCGCTAGGCGGCATCCCGCGAGATCGGGCACGTCATGCAATGCCCGCCGCCGCGGCCCCGGCCCAGTTCCGCGCCGACGAAGGTGATGACCTCGATGCCCGCCTTGCGCAGCAGCGTGTTGGTGTAGACGTTCCGGTCGTAGGCCAGCACCACCCCGGGCGAGATGCAGACCAGATTGGCGCCACTGTCCCACTGCGTGCGCTCGCGGACATAGGCGTTGCCGCCAGTCTCGACCACGCGCATCTTCTTGACGCCCAGCGCCTCGCCGATCACGTCCACCAGCGACCCCTTGTCCTTATGCAGTTCCAGCGAGCCCGGGGTGTTGCCCGGCCGGTAGGAGAACGCCTGGACGTTGTTGACGATGTCGGGGTACATCAGCACGCAGTCACGGTCCGCGAAGGTCAGCACGGTATCCAGGTGCATGGCCGCCCGCAGCTTGGGCATGGCCGCCACGATCACCCGGTCGGCCGCGTTCTTGGCAAAGAGCGTGGCCGCCAGCTGGCTGATGGCCTGGCGCGACGTGCGTTCGCTCATGCCGATCATCACCGTGCGGTTGCCGATCGGCATGACGTCGCCGCCTTCCAGCGTGGCCAGCCCGTGGTCGGCCGTGGGGTCGCCCCACCAGACGTTCACCTTGCCGGCAAAGCGCGGATGGAACTTGTAGATGGACGACGTCAGGATCGTCTCTTCGTGCCGCGCGGGCCAGTACAGCGGATTGAGCGTCACGCCGCCGTAGATCCAGCAGGTCGTGTCGCGCGTGTACAGCGTGTTGGGCAGCGGCGGCAGCAGGTATTCCGTGACGCCCGCGGCCTCCTTGATCAGCATGAGCTGTTCGCCGCCCACCGACTCGGGAAACTCGTCGGTCGACAGCCCCCCGATCAGCGTCTCGGCCAGCTTGCGCGGCGCCAGCCCGTCCAGGTAGCTGCGGATCTCATCGAGCAATCCCAGCCCGACCTGGTTCGCCACCACCTGGTTGTCCAGGATCCACTTCTTTGCCTCCGGTATCGCGACCGTTTCGGCCAGCAGGTTGTGCATTTCCAGCACGTCCACGCCGCGGTCCCGCATCTTGGTCATGAAGTCGAAATGGTCCCGCTTGGCGTTGTCGACCCACATGACGTCGTCGAACAGCAACGCATCGCAATTGGAGGGCGTCAATCTTTCGTGGGCGCGTCCTGGCGCGCAGACCATCACCGTGCGCAATTGCCCGACTTCTGAATGGACTCCAAATTCCTCGGTATCAGCCATGACTAGCTCCCAGACGTTAAATGGCGATCCAGCCGTAGATCAGGCCGACGATGGCGGCCAAAGCTCCGACGCATGCCACGATGAATACGACCAACTCCCAACCTGTGAAGAACGACCTGCCCTGCTCGCGCCGGGCCCAGAAGTACAGGACAGACCCGGGCGCGTACAACAGCGCCGACAGCAGCAGGAATTTCAATCCGCCGGCGAGAATCATGAACACGGTGTAGATGGCCGCGATGCTGGCAAGCGTCAGATCGCGCTTGCGGTCCTTGCCGTCGACATACGTCTCGCCGCGCTTGGCAAGCTGCCAGCCGAAGCCGGCGACCAGCAGGTAGGGGATCAACGACATCGCGCTGGTCAGGCTCAGCATCAGCGCAAAGGCGTCGCGCGACCAGTACGTACTGATGACGAAAAGCTGCACGATGATGTTGGTCACCCACAGGGCCACGACCGGCACGCCGTTCTTGTTCTCGCGGGCGAACGCGCGCGGCATGTCTTCGTTCTTGGAAGCCGCGTGCATCACTTCCGCGCAGATCAGCGACCAGGCCAGATAGGCGCCCAGCACCGAGATCAACAGCCCCACGCTGACGAACACCGCGCCCCACGGACCCACCACCGATTCCAGCACGCCGGCCATCGACGGCTGGCGCAGCCCGGCGATGTCGCTCTGCTGCATGACCGCATAGGGCAGCAGCGACACCAGCACCATCAGCAGCAACGCCGTCACAAAGCCGATCAGCGTGGCCACCCCCACGTCCGAGCGCTTGGACGCGAACCGCGAGTACACGCTTGCGCCCTCGATCCCCAGGAATACGAAGACGGTCACCAGCATGGTTCTGCGCACCTGCTCGAACAGGCTGTAGCCGCTCATTTCGCCCCAGAAGTTGATGCGGAACAGGTCGACCTTGAACGCCACGAACAGCACGACGATGAACACCAGGATCGGAATGATCTTGGCGACCGTCACGACCGCGTTGATGAACGCCGCCTGCTGCACGCCGCGCAGGATCATGAAGTGAAACAGCCAGATCCCCACCGATGCCACCGCGATCGCGATGACCGTGTTGCCGTCTCCGAAAACGGGAAAGAAGGCGCCGAGCGTGGACTTGATCAGCACCCAGTACGACACGTTGCCGATGCAACTGCCGATCCAGTAGCCAAACGCGGACAGAAAGCCCATATAGTTGCCAAAGCCCGCCTTGGCGTACGCAAAGACGCCGGCGTCCATGTCGGGTTTGCGCTCGGCCAGCGCCTGGAACACGCGCGCCAGCGTGTACATGCCCGCCCCCGCGATGATCCACGCGATCACCGCGCCGACGACGCCCGTCGCCCCGCCAAAGGTCCTGGGCAGCGAGAAGATCCCGGCGCCGATCATCGACCCCACCACCATGCCGGTCAAGGCAAGCAATCCAAGCTTCTTGGGAGTACTGCTTTCCATCATGCACCTCCAATATTGAGCAAAGACGTGAGCGGGTCGGCCGGCTTGCCGGGCGTGGCCCGGACCGGCCGGCTCAGCTGCGGGCAACGCGTGAACTGCGGCCTGCGCCGTACACGGTGGTCATCGTGATAAGTAGGGGCACGCCAATGAACGTGCCCGGAATGCCCCACACAAACCCCCAGAAAAAAACAGCAAACATCACCATCAGCGGCGACAGCGCGAATGCGCTGCCGGCAAGCCTGGGTTCCAGATAACAGCCGTAGACGATCTGGATGCAGTTCAGGACAACGAGCACCGCAATGCTGGTCTGCAGCGATCCCACCTGCACGAATGCAAAGAACGCGGGAAACACCGTCGCCACCAGCGGCCCGAGGAAGGGGATGTAATTGAGCAGGAAGGCGAGCCCGCCCCAGGCGGTCGCCAGTTCCAGGCCGGCATAGATGGCAAACAGCCAGACCGTCACGCCCGTCAGCACGCTTGCGATCGTGCGGATCACCATGTACCAGCGCAGCTTGGCGGCAACCTCGCGCCCGATCGCCATCCAGCGCTGCGCCCGGGCCTCGCCCAGCAGGCGGATCAGCCGCGCTGGCGCCTCGTCAAGCTCGAACAGGCCCAGCGCAATGAAGACAAAGGCGATGAAAATCATGCCCAGCATGCTGTTGATCCGCAGCGCCACCTCCTGGATCGCCCGCACCAGCCACGACACGTTGAAGCTGTCCTGGAACATCTGGATCGCCATCGCGCCATGCGGGTGCAGCGTTTCGGTCTCCAGCGTGAACAGACGCTGGAAGCGCGCGGCATTGGCCATGACCCACTGCGCGACCAGACTGAAGCCCCAGGCCGCCAGCGACAGGAACACCACCGACACGACCACCGTGACCACCAGCGCCAGGATCGCGGCCAGCGGCGCCGGCATCCTGCGGCCCAGGTACTGGCGCAGCGGCGCAACCAGGCAGATGACGAACAACGCAAACGCCAACGGCACGAAGATCGGGCTGGCCAAATACAGCAGGCCGAGCAGCAGGAGGGCAAAGATGCCGGACATTGCGAAGGACGTCATCGTGGTATCACCCCATCAACGCGCTTGACCAGATAGGCATAGAACGGATTGGAGGTCAGCCGGGTCAGCGTGTCCATGCCGATCACGAAGGCGCCGACTTCGCCGCGCATGGACATGGCGCCCAGGCTGATGCCAAATTCTTCGATGTTGTCCGGATGCGTGCCGTACAGCGCGTCGTCGGTCGGGAACGGCAGCGCCACGTGCGACAGCGAATAGACCTCGCGCGGATAGTCCATGCCGATGGCCCGTTCCACGACGGCGGTGGCGTTCGGCTCAATGACGCGCTCGATCATGGCGCTTGACGTGGGGCTGGCGTTGGTGACGAGCGTCAGGCGATAGTTGCGCTTTTCGCCGGGCAGCGTGCCCGCCAGTTGCCAGGCGACACCGCGCCGGAACAGCGGCCCAAGCTTGGTGGCCCGGTTCAGGTCGAACAGCACCAGGTCGCTGCCGTTGGCCGGCAGCCGCGCATACAGCGCGTTGATCAGCGCGCGCGTGCTGACGGTGAAATCCAGCACGGAGTGGAACGTGATGATGGGCGGCAACCGTTCCAGGCCGCCCGCGCGCTGCTGCGCGACCAGCCTGTCCTGCAGCGTCTGCGTCAGCTCGAACGACTGGCGGGCCGCGTGGACGGGGAAAGAGTTGTACTTGAAGGGATTGAACTCCGGCACGATGCTCAGCCACGCGGCCTTGGCAAACGCGGGCAGGATGGCCGGCAGGCCCGCCAAGCCCGCGAAGCGCGCAAACGACGTGATGCCGACCATCGGCGAGATCAGCACCAGGCGGTCGGGCTTGTCGAGTTTGGGGTTGTCCAGCGCATCCAGCGCGTGCATCAGCGCCAACGCCCCGCCGTTGGAAAAGCCCACCATGTGCAGCGGTTTGGGCGCCGGCACGCGGCGGCGGGCTTCGCGCACGGCCAGGCGCGTGGCCGCCGCCCAGTCTTCCCAATGCGCGTCCGTCAGCCCGCCAGGCACCGTGCCGTGGCCCGGCATCCGGATGGCGATCGCCACGTAGCCGACGGATTGGTAATGGGCGGCGACGTGGCGCAGACTGTAGGGCGAATCCGTCAGGCCATGCAGCAGCACGGCCACGCCCCGCGGTTCACCCGCCGGCAGCAGCATGAACGACCGGTTCCAGTCATGCGCGAAATGCTCGGGGTACACCTTCGCGTCCGCGAAATAGCGGTTGCTGTCCACCTTGTCCTCGGGCAGCAGCTTGTCGCCCACGTTCTGCCTGACCAGCGCAAAAAGCTGATCCTCATGCGCCAGGTAATCGTCCCAGGTGCTGCGGTCCAGCCGCTCGGCGTCCAGTTCCTGCGGCACATACGTGTGCCACGCCGCCAGCGGTGGCCCCTGCTGGATGTCGTACAGGCGCACGCCCATGAGCGTGAAGACGATCAGCAACGCCACCCCGGCCACGATGAACAAGGCCTTGCGCAGCCGGCGCCACCGCGGGCGCTGGACGGCGTCGGTAGGCTTGCCGGTGTTCACTGCGCGGCTCCCGAGGGGGAAGAACCTGTCCCCGCCGGCAGAACGGGCGTGGACGTGGGGCCGGGCGATCCTGCGGCAGGCGATCCTGCGGCAGGCGGTCCCGCGGCGGGATCGCCCGCCGCAGGCGGCGCGTCCGCCATGACCGCTTCCGGCTGCTCGTCCCCGCCGCCCAGCGCCACGTACAGCGACACGCCGTTCTGCAATTGCGAGGCCCGCAGCGTCAGCATCTGCTGCTCCGCGTTGAACAGGCCGCGCCGCGCATCGACGACTTCCAGGTAGATGGAGATACCGTTCATGTAGCGCAACTCGGCGGTTTCAGCCAGCCGGCGCTGCGCCTGGATCGCCGTCTCCTGCGCGGTGACCTGTTCCTGGAAGCGCTTGCGGTTCTCCAGCGCGGTCGCCACTTCGCTGAACGCGGTCTGCACCGTCTTGCGGTAGTTGGCGACCAGCTCGTCGCGCTGCGCCGTGGCCAGATCCACCGCCGCCCGCCGCTGCCCGTAGTCGAAGATCGGCCACCCTATCCCCGCGCCGATGTTCCAGATCTGGCTGGGCGAGGAGAACAGATCCGACAGCTCGGTGGACGCGTAGCCCAGCGATCCGGTCAGCGCAATGCGCGGAAAGAGTGCCGCGCGCGCCGCGCCGATGTTGGCATTGGCGCTGCGCAGGCGGTTCTCTGCCTGCCGGATGTCCGGCCTGACCACCAGCAGCGAAGACGGCAATCCGGGGCTAAGCGCATCGAACTGCCCCGCGGCCTCGATGGGCTGGCCGGCGGCCATCTCCTGCTGCAGGTCTTCGCCGACCAGCACCCACAGCCGGTTCCAATGCCCCGCCGTGGCGCGCTGCCATTCGGCAAGCTGGGTCTGCGCCTGGGTCAGCAGGATGGCGGACTGCTCGAAGTCGACGCGCGACGTGACGCCGGCGTCCAGGCGGTCCTTGGCCACGCGAAGCGCATAGCTGCGCGTCTCCACCGTGCGCTGCGCCAGCGCGATGCCCTCTTCGCCTGCCTGGGCGTCGTAATAGGTCGAGGCCACGTTTGCGATCAGCGACAGGCGGAACGCGCGCCGGCCTTCCACCGTCGCCAGGTACTGCTGCAACGCCGAGGCGGTCATATTGCGCACCCGCCCCCAGAAGTCCAGCTCAAACGACGAGACCATCACCTGCGCGTTGAACTGATTGAATTGCACGGTCTGCCGTGACCCGGCCAGCGCCGGGTCCAGCACGGTCAGCGGCTGCTGGTTGCGCGACGCCGCCGCGCCGGCGTCCAGTTGCGGCAGCTGATTGGCGCGCTCGATGCGGTAGAACGCGCGGGCCTGCTCGATCCGGGCCGTGGCCGCTGCCAGGTCCTGGTTCAGCTCCAGCGACCGTGCAATCAGGCGCTTGAGCTGCGCATCCCCAAAGAACTGCTCCCAGGTCACGTCCTGCGCCGCCTTGGCATCCGGGGGGACCTCGCCCGGGAACATGGCGGGCGTGGCCACTTCGGGCCGGCGGTGCTCGGGCGCAAAATTGCACGCGGACAGCCCACCGATAAGCAGCGCGGCGGCGGCAAGGCGGGCGGGGGTCATGGATTCTCTCCCCGCTCTTCGGCCTTGGCCGGACCGCTCTCGCCAGGCTTGGGCGCAGGTTTCCGGGGCCCGGACCAGCGCCGCGCCACCATGTAGAAAAGTGGCGTGAAGAACACCCCGAACAGCGTGGCGGTCAGCATGCTGCCCATCACGCTGGTGCCCACCGCCTGCCGGCTGGCCGCGCCCGCGCCGGTCGCCAGCACCAGCGGCAGCATGCCCAGCACGAACGTGACGCTGGTCATGATGATGGGCCGCAGGCGCTGGCGGGCCGCATCGACCACCGCTTCCTTGCGGTCGCGGCCTTCAAGCTCCTCCTTCAGCGCGAACTCCACGATCAGGATGCCGTTCTTGGCGGCCAGCCCGATGATGGTCACCAGGCCGATGTTGAAGTAAATGTCCGCCGACATGCCGCGCCCCAACGTGAACGCGGCGGCGCCCAGGATGCCAAAGGGCAGGATCAGCAGCACCGACACCGGCACGGACCAGCTTTCGTATAGCGCGGACAGCAGCAGGAACACCACGACCAGCGACAGGGCCAGCAGCAACGCCACCTGGTTGCCCGCTTGCTGTTCCTCGTACGCCGTCCCGGTCCATTCGTAGGTGATGCCCTGCGGCAGGACCCGCGCGGCGATGGCCTCCATTTCGGCCAGCGCCACGCCGCTGGAGCGGCCCGCGGCGGCTTCGCCTGAAATGGTGATGGAGGGAAAGCCGTTATAGCGTTCCAGCTGCTGCGGACCATCGATCCAGCGCATTCGCGAAAACGCCGAGAACGGCACCATCTCGCCCCGGTTGTTCGGCAACTGCAAGGCGGCGATGTCCTGCGGCTGCATGCGCTGATCGGCCTCAGCCTGGATGAAAACCCGCTGCACCGACCCATCGTGCAGGAAGTCGTTGACGTAGTTCGAGCCGAACGCCAGCGTCAGCGCCTGGTTGACCTGCGCCACCTGCAACCCCAGCGCGCGAGCATGCACGCGGTCGATCTCCACATACAACCGCGGTCCCGGCGGCATGCCGTCCAGCCGTACGCCGGTCAGCAGCGGACTGGCGGCGGCGGCCGCGATCATCGCCGCGCCCGTGGCGGCCAAGCCCGCGCCGCCCTGCGCCGTGCGGTCCTGCACCTTCATGGAAAAGCCCGACGCGTTGCCCATCGACGGGATCGGCGGCGGGTTCAGCGCAAAGATCATCGCCTGGGGGATCTGGCGGAAGGCCAGGTTGCTGCGCCCGACCAGCGCATCGACCGCCTTGCTGCGATCCGTGCGCTCGCTCCACGGGTACAGGTCCACGAACGACAGCGCGGCCGTCTGCCCCTGGCCGAAGAAGTTGAACCCGACCACCGACGCCACGTTGCGCACGGCAGGCTGCTCACGCAGCAGGCTTTCGGCCTGTTGCACGGCCACCTCGGTCTGGTCGGCCGTGGTGCCGGGCGCGCCGGTGTACGACACGAAGAAATAGCCCTGGTCTTCCAGCGGCAGGTAGCCGCCCGGCAAGCGCGAAAACAAGAAGATCGTCAGGCCGCACACGCCTAGGAAGATCAGCATCCAGCGCAGCGGCCGCACCAGCATGTGCTCGACCGCCCGCACGTACTGGCGCGTCATGGCGTCAAAGCCCGCGTTGAACTTGTCGAACACCCATTGCTTGGCCTTGGACACCCGTCCCTTCGGCGGTTTGCCGTCCGGCAGCTTGAGCAGCGTTGCGCACAACGCGGCGCCCAGCGACAGCGCCAGCACGGTGGACACGACGATGGCGACCGACAGGGTGATGGAGAACTGGCGGTAGATCGCGCCGCTGGACCCGGGAAACATCGCCATCGGCACGAACACCGCCACCAGCACCAGCGTGCTGGCGATGATCGGCCCCCACACCTGGCCGACCGCCTTGCGCGTGGCCTCCGGCGCGGAGAGCTTTTCGTCCTGCATGATGCGGGCCACGTTCTCGGACACCACGATCGCGTCGTCGTTCAACACGCCGATCGCCACCACCATGCCAAACAGCGACAGCAGGTTGATGGATGCGCCAAACAGGAACAGGCCCGCGCAGGTGCCGATCAGCGCAATCGGCACGATCAGCGTCGGGATCAGCGTGCTGCGCCAGCTTTGCAGGAACAGGAACACCATCGCCGTGACCAGCAGCAGCGCCTCCACCATGGTTACCAGCACCGAACTGATCGAGGTCGTGATGAAGGGCGTGGTGTCGAACGGCACCGTCCAGCCGACGCCCGCCGGAAAGACCGATTCCAGCTCCGTCATGCGTTGGCGGACCTGGTGCGCGACGTCCAGCGCGTTCGCGTCATTGGCCAGCTGGATGGCGATGCCGGCGGCCTCCTTGCCGTTGACGCTGAGGCGGAAGTTGTAGCTTTCGTTGCCCAGTTCCACCCGCGCCACGTCGCCCAACCGCACGAGCGAGCCGTCGTTGTTCACGCGCAGGATGACCTGGCGGAACTGCTCGGGCGTGGAAAAACGGCTCTGCGCGACGATCTGCGCGTTGAAGTCCGCGCCGCGCGCCAGCGGCAGGTCGCCCAGCGAACCGCCGATCGTCTGCGCGTTCTGCTCCTGCACCGCGCGCATCGCGTCGCTGGCCGACATCTGAAAACTCGCCAGCTTGCGCTCGTCCAGCCAGATCCGCATGGCGTAAGACGAGCCAAACAGCTGCACATCGCCCACGCCACGGATGCGGCGCAGCTCATTCAGGATGTTGTTGGACGCGAAATTGCCCATCTCGACGGCGCTGACGTTGCCGCTTTCGGACTGCAATGCCAGCAGCATCAGGAAGCCGGATGACGCCTTGGTCACGGCCACGCCCAACTGGCGCACCTCTTGCGGCAGCCGCGGCTCGACCCGGCTCAGGCGGTCCTGCACCTGGCTGCGCGCCACGTCCAGGTCCGTGCCCGGCTCCAGCGTCACCGTAATCTGCGCCGTGCCGTTGGCGCGGCTGACCGACGCCATGTACAGGAAGTTGTCGACCCCGTTCATTTCCTCCTCGATGATGGAGGTGACGGTGCGATCGATGGTGGTGGTATCGGCGCCCCGGAAGGTCGCCTGGATGGTGATCGAAGGCGGCGCGATATTCGGGTACTGCTCGACGGGCAGCAGCACCACCGAGATCAGGCCGAACAACAGGACGAAAAGCGCCACTACCCAGGCGAATACCGGCCGCAACACGAAGAATGAACCCATGGCCGGCTCCGTCAGGGTTTCGCGGCTTGCTGTTCGACTGGATCGACCTGCTGACCGGGCCTGATTCTGTGCCAGCCGTCCACCACCACCCGCTCTCCGGGTTCAAGGCCGCTACGCACCAGCCAGTTGCCGGCGACCTGCTCGCCGACCTGGATTTGTTTAGGCACCGCCGTATCGCCCGGCCCGATGACGAACACGGTGGCCGTGTCGCCGTTCAACCGCGCGGCCCGCGCCGGGATCAGGATGCCCTCCTTGCGCACGCCCACCAGGATCTGCCCGGTCACGAACTGCCCCGGCAGCAGTTCCCGCTTGGCGTTGTCAAAGCGGGCACGTATGGTCTGAGCGCCGGTCGTCCGGTCCACGCTCAGGTCCGCAAAGTCGACGACGCCCGTTTCGCCGAACTCGCGGCCATTGGCCAGCATAAGACGCACCGGAAATGTGTTGCCCGCCGTGGCCAGCGCGCCCGAGCGCGCGTAGTCGGTCAGGTCCATGATGGCGGTGTTGGATTTGGTGAACGTGGCGCTGATCGGCGAAAGCTGGTTGACCTGCGCCAGCAGCGTTGCGCCGGATGCGCTGACCAGCGCCCCTTCCGTGACCAGCGCGCGTCCCACCCGCCCGGCGATGGGCGCCCTGACCGTGCAACGGTCCAGGCGCAACTGCGCCAGCGTGACCGCGGCCTGCGCATCGGCGACATTGGCCTGCGCCTGGCCCAGGGCGGCGAGCGCCGCCTCGTACTCCTGTGCGCTGACCGCCTGGCGCTGCACCAGCGGGCGGAACCGCTCGGTGACCGAGCGCGCGTTCTTCTGCACGGCCTGTGCGCGCTGCAGCATGGCATTGGCCTGCGCCAGCTGCGCCTTGTAGTCGCTCGGGTCGATCTGGAACAGCGGGTCGCCGGCCTCTACGTCGCTGCCCTCGGTGTACAGCAGCTTCTCAACGATGCCATCCACGCGCGCCCGCACTTCGGCCGTGCGGATGGGTTCGATCCGGCCCGGCAGATCCACGTTCAGATCGACCGGCTGGCTCCCCACGGTCATCACGAAAACCTTTACGGGCGCCAGGGGGACGGCAGCCGCATCGTTCCGGTCCCCACACCCCGCCAACACCATCGTCCAAGCACTCAACGCATACAACACGACACGACGGACATTGCTGCTCGCTTGCATCATCCCCTACTCCCACGCGGTCGGACTCAAGGTCCCACTTCCCTCTCCCCCCACCGGTGGAAAGGGCCCAGCTCGGACAGCTCAATGGCGCGGCGGGTGCGCCGGTTCAGCGTATTTATTGTGGATTACGGGCGCGACGCGGCGCAAAGGGAATAACGCGCCGGAAAAGGGAGGAGGGCCCGATCGGGAAACAACCGATCCAGGAAGAACCTGCCCAACTGGGCAAGGCCGATGCGTGCCGGGCGTGCGCCGGCCGCATCGTGATACCAACAAGACCATCGACTTTCGCACAAGGATCCTTTATGTCCGGGACAAGGGAAACTGGCTGACAAAGTGTTGCGTGGTCATTCGGCGGAAAGGCGCTGCGATCCGCTTGCCGACGCTGGCACGTCACGTGCTGGGGCGCGGCGTTTCGGGACAGCTTAAGTAGCGGCGACGCTGAGCGCAAGCTTTTCTCGATGGTGTCAATCGCCCGCATGGCAGCATTTTTCACGCCTTGCATCGAAACCTTGGCGCATGCGTGTCCGGATTGGTGGTCGCAAATATGCGAATTTTCGCAGCATGCTTTGCGCGCAACCCAAAAGAGGCGCCATCACGCTTTACGGCAATGCAGGTTAATTATTTCCAGAAGCGGAAAATTGGCACTAATTGAAACTTCGCGGCGGAGGGGGTGCGGCGGCCGCTGCGCGCGGCCGCCGGCGACATTCAACTGCGGGGACGAATCTTGCGCACGACTTCTAGCAGATCGTCCAACGACACGGGCTTGCTGATGTGCGCCGAGAAGCCGGCGCTGACGGCCTCTCGCATGTCTTCCTTGGCGCCAAACCCGGTAAGCGCGATGGACGGCAGATCGACGCCGTCCTCCCGCTCGCGGATGGCCCGCATCAGCGCATAGCCATCCATGTCGGGCATGCCGATGTCCGACAGCAGCAGATCGAACGGGGACTGATCCAGCCGTTCCAAGGCCTCGCGGCCGCTGGAGACGGCCGTCACGATGGCCCCTTCCAGATCCAGCAGTTCGCGCATGACCTGCAGGACGTCCTCGGAATCGTCGACCAGCAGGACATTCAACCCGTCGAGCGGCATGTCGCCATTGGTTTGGGGCGCGTCCTGTTCTTCGCGCGCCCCGGCCAGGTCCAGCCAAACCGTGAACCGCGCGCCGGCGCCCCGACCGTCCGAGTGCACCTCGATCGTGCCTCCATGGGCGCCGACGAGTTCGCTGACGACCGCCAGTCCGATACCCAGCCCGGGGCTGGTGCCGGCCTTCTGACGCATGTCACCCTGGCTGAACATGTCGAAGACCCGGCCGACAAACATCGGGTCGATGCCTTGGCCCGTATCGGCCACGTCCAGCCTCAAACGGTTGTCTTCAACAGCGAGCTTGAGCGCGACCCGCCCGCCTTCCGGCGTGAACTTGATCCCGTTGTTCAGCAGATTCCAGATCACCTGCTCGATGCGAACCGGGTCGGCATCCAGGTAGATCGCCAGGGCGGGATCGAAGTCCGCGCGCAGGTCGACGCCGGCGGCGGCGGCGGCGGGCCTGAGCACATCGAGGATATTTTTCGCGATGGCCGCGACGTCGATGATCGATTTGTTCAGCGCCAGCTTTCCGGTGCGCACGCGCGACAGGTCCAGCAGGTCGTCGATGATGCGGGCCTGGCCCCTGACCGACCGCTGGATCAGATCGATGGCGCGCGCTGCCGGCGCCAGGTTGCGCACGGCTGGCGCGCGGGCCAGCAGCTCGGCATTGAGCTGAATCAGATTGAGCGGGTGCTTGAGTTCGTGCGACACGACCGCGAAGAATTCGTCCTTGAGCATGCTGTCGGCACGCGCGCGATCCAGCCGCGATTCCTGCTCGGCATCGCGCAGCTTCAATTCCGTCACGTCGCGCACGATCTTCGCGAACCCTTGGTAGACCGGGTCGTCCATGCGGTTCACGCCCCCGGTGCAGTACACCAGGCTGCCATCCTTGCGCTTGTGCCACCGCTCGTCCGGCGCGTAACCGATCTGCCGGGCACGATCGAGTTCGTATTCCGGCCGGCCGGCGGCAATGTCCTCGTCGGTGAAGATGATGGATATCGACTTGCCTTCGGCTTCGGCGCTGGTGTATCCAAACATCAGCTCGGCGCCGATGTTCCAGTTGGTGATGATGCCCTGGTTATCCAGCGTCATGATGCCGAAGTCGCGCGCGCTTTCCGTCATCAGCTTCAGGTGGGCTTCGCCCAGACGAACCCGGTCTTCCGCCTTGCGCCGGTCGGTGATGTCGATGAACGTCAGGACCGCGCCTTCGATGCGGTGTTCGGCACTGCGGTAGGGCAGCAGCCGCGCCAGATACCAACGGTCGGTGGCGCTGCGCACCTCGCGCTCAAGCGGCCGCAGCGATTCGAACACGCCCGCGGCATCCTTGGCCAGGTCCGGATATTCCAGCCGATGCGTGATGTCCAGCACCGAACGGCCAGCGTCGCTGGGAATCACATTGAAGATATCGGAGGCGCGCGGCGTGAACCACTGAATGCGCATCATGCGATCCACGAACACCGTGGCGATGTCCGTGGACGCGATCAGGTTCTGCAGGTCGTCATTGATCTTGGCGGTTTCGTCGACCTTGGTCTTGAGTTCCGCATTGACGGTAATAAGCTCTTCGTTGACGGACTGCAGTTCTTCCTTGCCGGTTTCCAGCTCTTCGGTGGTCGAACGCAGCTCTTCGTTGATGGCCTGCAGTTCCTCGTTGGAGGCCTTCAGTTCCTCCGTCGAGGTCTCGGCCTGCTCGATAGTGGCCTGCAACTGATCCTTGGTGCGCTGCAGCTCTGCCTCCAGCTGCGTCAGCACGGCGGCAGAGCCGCTCGTCGGGCCCTGGCTGCCATCGGCGCTCATGACGTCTTCGACCTCGTCGAACAGCACCAGCATGTAGTCGCTGGCGGACTCCTCGTGCCGGAACGGCCGCACCACCATGTTGATGTAGGCCTGGCGGTCGCCAAAGGTCATCTTGACCCGCCGCGCCTCAACGCTCTTGCGCGAGTGCAGCGCCTGGAACATTGCCGTGCGCAGTTCGGTGCGAAGTTCGGGATGCACCGACGCCGGGAGATTCCGGGAAGGCTCGCCGCCCGGATGGCGCAGGAAACGGCCTGCGCGGTCCGAGATATGCACGATGTCGCTGTTGGCATCGACGATGACGCTGGGTGGCGCGTACATTTCAAGCGCGCGCTGGTGCACCGCGGCGTACGACACCTTGGTCTCACGCACCGGCGCGGTGGAGGCGTGGATGGGCCGCACGTGACTGAAACCGCCGTCCGTCAGTTCGGGCATGCCGCTCAGCTGCGCCGGGGTTTCGCGCGCGGCGTAGATGCGATAGCGCTTGTCTACCACTTGGAACAGCTGCGGGCACGCATCGGCCGATTCGGAGCTGCCCAGAAAAAGGAAGCCGCCCGGCTTAAGCGCAAAATGGAACATGCGCAGCACATCGCGTTGCACCTCGCGATCCAGGTAGATCAGCAGATTGCGGCAGCTGACCAGATCCAGCCGCGAAAAAGGCGGGTCGCGCAGGATGTTGTGCACGGCAAACAGAACACGCTCGCGCACGTCTTTCTTGATGCGGTATTCGTCGTCCTTGCGGCTGAAGAAGCTTTGCAGCATTGCCTCGGGCACATCGGCCTTGATCGCCATGGGATAGGCCGCCGCCCGGCCCACCGTCAGCGCCGATTCGTCGATGTCGGTGGCAAAGATCTGGATCCTGGGCGGCTGAGGCATCGCCGCAGCCCGCGCGCTCATCAACATGGCGAGCGAATACGCCTCTTCGCCCGTCGAACAACCCGCCACCCATGCGCGCAACGCGGAATCCGGCGCATGGCTGAGTGCCTTGAACAGCTTGGGCAGCACAAATTCATCCAGATTGGCGAAGGCGTCCCGGTCACGGAAGAACTGCGTCACGCCGATCAGCATGTCGGACAGCAGCTTGGGGGTTTCGTCGCTGCGTTCCTGAAGCAGCTTTCCATAGTCCGCCAGGGTGGCGGTGCCCGTGATCTGCATGCGGCGCTCGATCCGGCGCAGCACCGTCGCTTTCTTGTAGTGACGAAAGTCGTGCGCCGTGCGGGCGCGCAGCAAGGCAAGGATCTCGCGCAACGTGTTGCGATCGTGCTTGGACTCATCCACCGCCTGCTCGGCGTCGGCCGCGCCCGCGGCTTCCTCCTCGGTCAGCGGCGGCAGGTGGATGCTGCCCATGTTCTCCGCGATTTTCCTGAGGCGATCCGGCATGATCGACACCGGCAGCACGATGTCCACCGCGCCCGTTGCGATCGCGCTTCGCGGCATGGTGTCGTGTTCGGCGTCCTGGGGCGACTGCGCGAACGTCACGCCGCCCTGTTCCTTGATACGGGCAAGGCCCACCGACCCGTCCGATCCGCCGCCGGACAGGACGATGCCGACGGCGCGCGTTGTGTGCACGTCGGCCAACGTCCGGAAAAACGTGTCGATGGCGATGTGGCGGCCTTCCGGTCTGGGCGTGGCGGCGGTCACGCGCAGATACCCGTCGTTCATCGCCAGCGTCGCGCCCGGGGGTATCACATAGATGTGATCACGCTGGATCGGGACCGGCTTGGTGACCTGCGCGACCGGGATGACGGTGCTGGACTGCAAAATCCTGTCAAGGACGCTTTCGTGATCCGCGGACAGGTGCACCACCACGACGAAGGCCATGCCGGGCTTGGCCGGCATATGCGAAAAAAATGTTTTAAGCGCGTCGATCCCCCCGGCTGAGGCGCCCAGGCCGACCACAGGAAAGCTGAGGTCACTACGGACGACGCCGGGCTTGTTGTTCGGAACGGACGGCGAATCGGACATTTTTTGCCTGGGGTGACGGGCTGAAGGGTATCGGCAATGATACAGGTCGCGAAAAGCGCGGCGGCTTCACGTCACGATGCAGGCCCCGGCGGCAGCGCACGCTTGTGCGCGGTGGCGTTGAACTGCCGCTCGATCACCGCCACGGCGTCCGGCGCAATCGCCTCGCCTTCCAGATATCCATCGATCTGGGCATACGTGACACCGTACGCGTCCTCATCCGGGCGCAACGGCCGCAACGATTCCAGGTCGGCCGTGGGCACCTTCATCACCAGACGCTCCGGCGCCCCCAACTGCGTTCCCAACGCCCGTACCCGCCGCTTGGTCAGTCCACGAAGCGGCAGCACATCCGCCGCGCCGTCACCATGCTTTGTGAAGAAACCCATCAACGCCTCGGCCGCCTGGTCCGTGCCGATGACCAGGCAATCCAGCGCGCCGGCTATTGCGTACTGGGCGATCATGCGCTGCCGCGCCTTGATGTTGCCCGCGCCGAAGTCCTCGGCCGCCTCGTCCGCGTAGGCCACGCCCGCTGCGCGAAGCGCCTCGCGCTGCGCGTCCACCGCCGGCTTGATGTCGATGCGCATGCGGCGGTCCGGCGCGATGAAGTCCAGCGCCTGCGCCGCATCTTCCTCGTCGCGCTGTTCGCCATAGGGAAGGCGTACCGCGATAAACGTGGCCGGCCTGCCTTGGGATCGCACACGTTCGACGGCAAGCTGCGCCATTCGAGCGGCCACCGTGGAGTCCACCCCGCCGCTGATGCCCAGCACATAGCCCGCGCGCCCGGCGCGAGTCAGGTAGTCGGCCAGGAATGCGATCCGCGCTTCCAGTTCTGCCGCCGCGTCAAAGTCCTTGGTGACGCCCAGTTCGCGCGCAATGACGTCTTGCGCCCGCAAGGACGAGTTCTCGGATTGCATATTCACTCCTTTCAGCTTCTGGCGGATCCTCGCAGCAAACCGTGTGCCCAGCGGTTTGCCCGCCCCTGGGCTGCGGCCGCGCAGGCACACAACTTGCTCGCCTTGTCCAGGGATTGCGTTTTGCTTGAAGGAGGCGCCGCAATGGACCCGGATTGGTCGACGATGTTTTCGTTTTCCGTGGCCCCGCTGGAAATCTTCATCCGCGGGACAATCGTTTATTGGTTCATCTTCCTGCTGCTCCGGCTTGCCGGGCGACGCGATGTCGGTTCGCTGGGTGTGGCCGACATGCTGGTGCTGGTGCTGATTGCCGATGCCGCGCAAAATGCGATGGCCGGTGAATACAAATCCATCCTGGATGGGATGGTGCTGATTTCCACGATTCTCGGCTGGACAGTGTTGGTTGACCGCGTCAGTTATTTTTGCAAGCCGCTGGGCCGCCTGCTGGAGTCGGATCGCGTGTGTCTGGTGCGGGACGGCGTGATCGCCAAACGGGCGCTCCGGCGTGAATACCTGACCGAAGATGAGCTCATGAGCCAGCTTCGGCTCAAAGGGGTGCTTGAACTATCTGAGGTGCGCCGGGCGTATATCGAACCGGATGGCGACATCAGCGTCATCAAACGTCGGACGCACAACCGGTTTCGCCGGGTATAGCGCCGGTCCCGTGAAGCACCCGGCGCTCAGGGCATCGTATGCGCGTCCTCGGTCAGCACCTGCATCAGGGCTTCAACGGAATAAGGCTTCTGCATGACCGGAAAGCCCAGCGCCCGGGGCCCTGCCATCGCCTCGCTGTAACCGCTGGCCAGCACGATCCGGATGCCGGGCCAGCGCTCCCGGATCCGATAGGCCAGATCCATGCCGTTCATGCCGGGCAGCACCAGATCAAGAATGGCCAGATCGAACCTGCCGTCGCGCTGTTCAAGTTCCTTCAGAGCCTTTTCGGCGTCAACGGTCCAGGTGAGCTGTTGACCCAGCTCTTCCAGCCATGCCGATACCACTTCACCGACCATGCGGTTGTCTTCCACCAGCAGCACCTCGCGGCGCACCGGCACGTTGGCCAGCTCAACGGAGACGGGCGATTCGGCCGTGGCGCCCGACGCCTTCGCGGCTGGCAGGTACAGCGTGAACGTCGTGCCCGTGCCCACCGTGCTGTCCACCGTAACGTCGCCGCCCGATTGCCGGACAAAGCCTTGCACCTGGCTCAACCCCAAGCCGGAGTTCTCATGCTGGCCCTTGGTCGTGAAGAAGGGTTCGAAGACATGCGCCAGCACCTCCGGCTCAATCCCGCTGCCGGAATCCTGCACCGACAGCGCCACCTGCGGCCCATTGAGCCTCGCCAAGCCGCCAAGCGTCGCAGTGTCGGGCACGATCTGGGCCGATATCCTCAATTGGCCGCCCGAGGGCATCGCGTCGCGCGCGTTGATGACCAGGTTGAGCAGCGCCGACTCAAGCTGGGTGGGATCGGCGAAGATCGTACAGTCGCCCGGCCCGAACTCGTAGCTGACCGCCACGGACGACCCCACCGTGGTTTCGAAGAGCTGCCGCATCGAAGCAAGGCTATCGCGCACGTCGAACGCGTGCGGCTGCAGCGGCTGCCGCTTGGCGTAGGCAAGCAACTGCCGGGTAAGCTGGGCCGCTTTTTCCGTCGTGTCGATGATGATGCCCACATAACGCATCAGCGAAGCAGGCAGGTCGGGATAGCGCTTGATGAATTCCGCGGAGAACCGGATCGCCGTCAGGAAATTGTTGAAGTCATGCGCCACGCCACCCGTCAGCCGGCCAATGGCCTCGTTGCGCTGGGCATGGTGCATCGAATCGCGGGCTTCCTGCAGTTGCTCGTTCCGCTCTTTCTGCTCGGTGATGTCGCGCGTGATCTTCGCGAAGCCGACCAGTTCGCCGCGATCGTCAACGACCGGGTCGATCACCACGCTGCACCAGAACCTGCTGCCGTCCTTGCGCACACGCCAGCCCTCGGCCTCGAAGCGCCCCTCTCGCCGTGCCGTCTCCAGCGCGCGCCCCGGCACGCCGGCATTCCGGTCCTCCGGCGTGTAAAAAACGGAGAAGTGCTGCCCGATGATCTCGTCCGCGCCATAGCCCTTGAAACGTTCAGCGCCCGGATTCCAGCTGCTGACGCGGCCATTGGCGTCCAAAAGGTAGATGGCGTAATCCCGTACTGCCCCTACCAGCAGACGATAGCGATCCTCGGACGGAAAATCCGGTAAAGAAGTCATGCAATGTCCCCACCTGCGTGTCTATTCATGCTCAAGCCCCCGTCAGCAAACGGCGTGCCATCCCGAAAACTCTGTTACAGCCGCCGCCCGGCAGGCACAAAATTTGCTGTAACAGCGATCAGTGGGCGGCCCATCCCTGGCGCCGTCCGGGCATAGAGGGCCTTAGCAATGCAACCCATTCGTAAAGCTGTATTTCCCGTCGCGGGCCTCGGCACGCGGTTTCTTCCCGCCACCAAGGCCATGCCCAAGGAGATGCTTCCCATCGTCGACCGGCCGCTGATCCAGTATGCCGTCGAGGAAGCGGTCGCCGCAGGCATCACGGAACTGATTTTCGTCACCGGCCGAAACAAGCGCGCCATCGAGGATCATTTCGACCGCGTGCCGGAACTGGAATACGACCTGGAAGCGAAAAACAAGAACGCCCTGCTGGAAACCGTCCGCAACGTCATTCCGGACAACGTCAAATGCGTGTACACCCGCCAGCCGGCTGCCCTGGGGCTGGGCCATGCGGTGCTCTGCGCGGCGCCCATTGTAGGCAACGAACCGTTTGCCGTGCTGCTGGCGGACGACATGATAGACGCGGATGCCCCCGTCATCGGCGAAATGGCGAAGGTAGCCCGGGAGTTCGACGGCAGCGTCCTCGCGATCCAGCAGGTGCCCAAAGCCAACACCCACCAGTACGGGATCGTCTCCGGCAGCCGCAAGGCGCACGGCGTGATGAGCCTGACGGGCATCGTGGAAAAGCCCAAGCCCGAGGATGCGCCGACCGACCTGGCGGTCGTCGGGCGCTACATCCTGGAGCCCGAAATTTTCGCGCTGCTGGAGAGCACCCAGGCGGGCGTGGGTGGAGAAATCCAGCTGACCGACGGCATCGCCGCCCTGCTCAAGGCCCGAAACGTCTTCGGCTTCGAATACGAGGGCGTGCGCTACGACTGCGGCAGCAAGGAAGGCTTCTATCGTGCCACGATGGAAATTGGACGCAAGTATCACAACCTGGGTTGACCGCGCGGGCACGCGCTCCCATCTTTACAAAGGAACCTACCCCATGACCGATTCGAAAGCCGCCCCACCGCCCAATCCGCCGCCGTCGCCTCACGTGGATCGCGCAGAGACCGGCTACACGGGTCAACCGACCGAGGACGGCCCGCCCACGGGGGACGTCAATCAGAACCCCGACACCAATTCGGGGTATCCCGCCGGCGGGTCCCAGGCGCCCGCGGGCAAGGATCCGTACGGACGCCCCAAGAAATCCGAGTCCTGACCATACCTGACCGGAAGGCCCAGGAGACCGCGCACACGCTTCGCGGTTTCCTGGGCCATCGCATCGCCATGTACCTTCCCTTTCCCGCCGACGCAGACGCCTGATTGGCGCGCGGGCGGCCAAGCTCAGATGTTTCCTCTTTACGCCCAATTTCTTAAACGCGCCGCCGCCTATCGCGACGCGATCGGACAAGACAATGTCCGCCTACCCCTGCAAACCATTACCGCCGTCTTGCTGGCCTATGGCTGGATGCGGTGGCAGCAGATGCCGGATCTGGCATGGGGCGCCTTTTCCGCGCTATTTGTGGTGCGGGCCACGGTGGAGGGCACGGTCGGCGAAGCAGCCGCCCGCATCCTGGGCGCAATGATCGGCGTGGCGCTGGGCATTGCGCTTGTGCCACTTGCCTCGGTCACCGGCCTGCCGGCGCCATGGAGCATCGTGGTCGGCGTAGGTGCCGCCGCTTGCCTGACGTTACGCTGGCCCTCCTTGAACTACAGTCTCGTCACGGCGACCATCCTGACCGTGACCCCGGACGCCGACCTCGTTGCAGGCGCCGTCAACAAGACACTTGCGATCGTCGTGGGCTCGGCCGCCGGCATCCTGGCCGCCTTTGCCGTGCTGCCGCTGTCGGCCCGTCACAGCATGCGCTACAACCTTGCCGCCTCGTTGCAGCTGTACGGGGAATTGCTGGTCGAATGGGCCGCCGCCCTGAACGAAGGCCGAGAACGCCCGCGGCCGCGCGACAAGCCCGCCCTGGAACGCGCGCACTGGCGGGCGATCGACATGGCACGCCAGTCCCGATCGCTGCCCATCGACTTTGTGGGCCGCGACACCCAGGCGCAGCGATTGCAGGAGCGGATCGAGGAGCTATGGCTTACCGTCCCGCTGATGGAGCGCGTGGGCGGCGTGCAAGTCACCGAGAACGTCTCACGCCGTCTGGGCCCTGCCCTGCATGCGGTTGCGCAGGCGGCGCAAAGGCAGATCGACGGCCTGGCGCGCGCCATTCGCGAACGGGGCGCCGACGCGCCCCTGTGCTGCACCAGTCAACAATTTGCTCAGCTGGACGCCGTGGTGCAGGAAGCCGCCAGCGGCGGCGGCTTCACGTGTGACGAACGGGTGGCGGTGGATCTGATCCGCTGGTCCTGGCACGAGGTCACGCGGGAATTGGATGCCCTGTGCGACACCGTGCAGCCTGCCGCGCAACAGACCCCATCCCAGGCCGGGGCCTGACGCGCGCCAGGCGTCAAGGCGTGAGCACCACCTTGATGCACCGATCCTCCTTGTCGCGGAAGGTCTTGTACATATCGGGTCCGGCCTCAAGCTTTGCGCGGTGCGTGATGACAAACGACGGATCGATCCTGCCCTGCACAATCAGGTCGAGCAGCTCGTCCGTCCAGCGCCGCACGTGAGTCTGGCCCATGCGCCACGTCAGTCCCTTGTTCATCGACGCGCCAAACGGAATCTTGTCGATCATTCCCCCGTAGACGCCGGGGACCGACAGGATGCCGGCGGGCCGGCACACATACATCATCTCGCGCAGCACGTGCGGCCGGTCGGTCTCGGCGCCCACTGCCTGCTTCATCCGGTCGTAAAGGTGCTCCATCGAACTGCTGGCGTGCGACTCCATCCCGACCGCGTCGATGCACTTCTCCGGGCCCTTGCCGTGGGTCAGCTCCTTTAGCCGCTCCACCACATCCTCGTCCTGAAAGTTGATCGTGATCGCGCCGCAATCGCGCGCCATCTTCAGCCGCTCCGGCACGGATTCGATGCAGATCACCTGGCGCGCGCCCAACAGGATCGCGCTCTGGATCGCCATCTGGCCCACGGGTCCGCCGCCCCACACGGCGACGGTGTCGGTCGATTCGATGTCGCACTGCTTGGCCGCCTGCCAACCGGTGGGCAGGATGTCGCCCAGGAAAAGAACCTGTTCATCCGACAGCTCGTCGGGCACCTGCACATGGGTCGAATCGGCAAACGGCACGCGCACGTATTCCGCCTGGCCGCCGGCATAGCCGCCGGTCAGATGGGTGTAGCCGAACAGCCCCGCCGTCGTATGCCCGAACATCTTGGCCGCCTGGTCCGCGTTGCGGTTCGTGCGCTCGCAGACTGAAAAGTTGCCCTTCTTGCATTGGTCGCATTCGCCGCAGGTGATGGTGAACGGAATCACGACCCGGTCCCCCACCTTCAGGTTCTGCGCCTGGGCGCCGACGTCCACGACTTCACCCATGAACTCGTGACCCATGACGTCCCCGGACTTCATGCCGGGCATGAACCCGTCGAACAGATGCAGGTCCGATCCGCATATCGCGCACGCGCTCACCTTGATGATCGCGTCGCGCGGATGCTCCAGGATCGGATCGGGCACCGTGTCGTAGCGGATGTCGTGTTTGCCGTGCCAGCAAAGTGCTTTCATTGGAATCTCCTTTGACGTGACCGCAACACGCGATCAGGCCTGGCGCAGCAACTGCCATGCCGCCGCGTCGCCTCGTGAAGTCCATCGGAGCGTGACCGCGGCACGCGGATGAACGCAGAACTTGCAACGTCGGTCAAAAAATATCCAAGACACCCCACGCGCCGCGCGGCCACGCGTGGGGTGCCGGGCATCACGTGCCGTCCCCGGCAGCCCAGGGCTTCGGCACGTAGCTTGCGACGACGTTGCACACGCTTCGGTGGCCCCTTCGGCGCCAGCCGCTCCCATCATCACCACCCCGCTTCCTTTCTGGAGTTTCCATGCGTACCGTCGATGCCTCGATTGGCGGCGCGCCTCACGCTCACGCTTCCGCTTCGCCGCAATCACCCGCAGCGAATGGATGGCTGACGCGCGAGCGCCCTGCGATATTGTGCTTTTCCCATTTGCGCTGGAACTTCGTGCACCAGCGGCCGCAGCATCTGATGACGCGCTTTGCGCGTGGCCACGCCGTCTTCTATATCGAAGAGCCCGTCTGGGAAGACGCGGCACAACACGGCTGGCTCGAGTCCAGCCACGTGGACGGCGTCACCGTGATCACGCCGCATGTCGCGCGGGAACAGGCGGTGCAAGACCAGCGCCGCCTGTTAAGCGACCTCTTGCATGAACACGGGCTCAACGCGCCGGTCCTGTGGTACTACACGCCGATGAGTCTGCCCTTTACCGAAGACATCGAGGCCGGGCTCGTCGTGTACGACTGCATGGACGAGCTGTCCGCGTTTCGTGGAGCGCCGCCAGACCTGGTTGGACTGGAACATCAGTTGCTCGCGCGTGCCGACGTCGTCTTCACAGGCGGCCACAGTCTGTACGAAGCCAAGCGCCGCCTGCACCCCAACGTGCATGCCGTCCCCAGCAGCGTGGACCGGGACCATTTCGCGCGGGCCCGGGCCTCGGTCAGCATCCCGTCCGATCTGCTCGCAATCCCGACGCCGCGCCTGGGCTTTTACGGCGTGCTGGACGAGCGCTTCGATACCGGTCTGCTCGCGACAGTTGCCGGGCTGCGGCCCGATTGGCAGTTCGTGCTGATCGGCCCGGTCGTCAAGATCGATCCGGCAACGCTGCCGCAGGCGCCCAACATCCACTATCTCGGCGCGCGGGGGTATGACCAGCTTCCCGGTTATCTGGCGGGATGGGACGTCGCCTTGATGCCGTTCGCCATGAACGAATCGACGCGCTACATCAGTCCCACCAAGACGCCGGAATACCTGGCGGCCGGCAGGCCCGTCGTGTCCACGCCAATCGCGGACGTGGTGCGCGCCTATGGCGGCTGCCCCATCGTGCAGATCGCCGCCAACGCGGCGGACTTTGCGCAGGCCATCTCGCGCGCGCTCGCGTCTTCGGCCACGCCGGACACGGTCGCCCAGCACGCCGACCGCGCGCTGGAAGGCATGTCGTGGGAACGCAGCTGGGAAGGCATCTGCGACGCGATGAATCGCGCCTGGACCAGCTCCCCGCGCGGTCTGCGACAAGGTCCCGCGGGGCCAAGCGCCGTTCGCATGGCACGCAAGATGCCTTCCCAGCGTTACGACTTTTTGATCGTGGGAGCGGGGTATGCCGGCAGCGTGCTGGCCGAGCGCCTGGCTCGTGGCAGCGGCAAACGTGTCATGGTGGTGGACCGGCGCCCGCACATTGCCGGCAACGCGTACGACTTCCATAACGAGTCGGGACTGCTCGTGCACCGTTACGGGCCTCATATCTTTCACACGAACTCGGACAAGGTTCTGCAATACCTGTCACAGTTCACGCAGTGGCGTCCCTATGAACACCGGGTGCTGGCGCGCGCCGACGGGATGCTGGTGCCGATGCCGATCAACCTCACCACGCTCGAGCGCTTGAACGGCCGCAGCTTTACCGCGGCCCAGGCCGAGCAGTTCCTGCAGACGGTGGCCGAACCGGCGTCGGTCGTCTCCAGCGCCGAGGACTACGTGGTCTCGCAGATCGGACGCGTCCTGTACGAGAAATTCTTTCGCGGCTACACGCGCAAGCAATGGGGCCTGGATCCCTCGCAGCTGGATCGGTCCGTGGCGGCGCGCGTGCCAACACGGCTGTCGCGAGACG
The DNA here is from genome assembly GCF_001428165.1 of Achromobacter sp. Root170. Lineage (NCBI taxonomy): Bacteria > Pseudomonadati > Pseudomonadota > Betaproteobacteria > Burkholderiales > Alcaligenaceae > Achromobacter > Achromobacter sp. Root170. The sequence continues at coordinate 274,895 of NZ_LMHN01000015.1, read as the reverse complement.
ACCGCTACTTCACCGACCGGCACCAATGCATGCCGCTCATGGGCTACACGCGCATGTTCGAGCGCATGCTGGACCATTCGAACATCTCGCTGGCGCTGGGCATGGATTTCGAGGAGGCCAGGTCCGCCTTCCAGTACGACGAGCTGGTCTATACCGGCCCGATCGACGAGTACTTCGGCTACTGCTTTGGCCCATTGCCTTACCGGTCGCTCAAGTTCCGGCACGAAACGCTGGACGAAGAGTGGCACCAGCCCGTGGGCGTGGTCAACTACCCGGCCGAAGACGTTCCCTACACCCGCATCACCGAGTACAAGCACCTGACGGGCCAGCGCCATCCCAAGACGGCGGTGACCTACGAATACCCCAGCGCGCAGGGCGATCCGTACTACCCCGTTCCCCGGCCCGAGAACGCCGCGCTCTTTCGCCGGTACCAGGAACTGGCGGACGCGTGTGAGGGCGTGCACTTCGTTGGGCGTCTGGCCACCTACCGCTACTACAACATGGACCAGGTCGTGGCGCAGGCCCTGGCTACGTATGAGCAAATGGCAAGCCGCCAATCGGAGCCGCGCAACGCAATGATGGCCGAATGAGTCCGGGCATGCGCTTCCGAAGTTTCCTGCAGGCCGGGTTCGAGTGTTCGTGCCACCGGTTTCCAGACGGGCGGCAGCTGGATCTCATCGAATCGACGGGGCACGCAAAGTGGGCGGCGCAGGACTACGCCGCCATCGCCGCGCTGGGGCTGCGGACGGCCCGCGACGGGGTGCGCTGGCATCTCGTGTGTCCCGCCGCCAACGTGTACGACTGGTCCGCGGTCCTGCCGCTGGTGCGCGCGGCCCGCGACAGCGGCGTCGAGGTGATCTGGGACCTTTGCCACTATGGCTGGCCGCCGTGGCTGGACATCTGGTCGTCCGCCTTTCCCGAGACGTTCGCCCGCTATGCCGCCGCCACGGCCCGCCTGATCGCCGGAGAAACTGGAATGCCAACCTGGTATTGCCCGATCAATGAAATCTCTTATTGGAGCTGGGCCGGCGGCGACAGGGCGCACTTCGGGCCGTGCACGCTGGGCCGCGGCCTTGAATTGAAGCGGCAATTGGCGCGAGCCGCGATTCAGGCCAGCGACGCAATCCTTGAAGCCGACCCCGCCGCCCGGCTGGTCTGCGCGGAACCGCTGATCGCCGTCCAGCCGGCGCTTCCCGGCGACGCCCGTGAGGCTGCCGCCGCCAGCGAGGCGCAGTTCGAGGCGCTGGACATGCTGTGCGGACTCGCGCATGCGGATCTGGGCGGCGACGCGCGCTATGTGGACGTGGTCGGCCTGAACTACTACCCCCACAACCAGTGGCTGCACCGCGGCCCGCCGCTGCCGTGGGACGACCCGCGTTACACGCCGCTCGCCCAGCTCCTGCAAAGCTGCGCGCACCGTTACGGCAAACCGCTCTTCATTGCCGAGACGGGCGCCGAGGGCCTGGCGCGCACACCCTGGATACGGTATGTCGCGGACCAGGTCGCGTCGGCGCGGGCACGCGGCGTCGACGTGTCGGGTATCTGTCTGTATCCCGTGACGGACTACCCCGGATGGGAGGACGACCGCCACTGCCCAACCGGTCTTTTGAGCGCCCCTGCCGCCGACGGCCGCCGCAGCGTGTACGCCCCGCTCGAAATCGAGGTTCGCGCGCAGGCGGCCCGCGCGGGACTCGGCCCCAGCGGCCTGCTTGCGGCGCCCGCCCCCCGCGCCGACGGAGATTGAACATGCCCGACCTGCCCGCCCTACCGTCGCAGCCTGCGGCCTTTCTCTGGCGATACGTCCGCCAGCGGCCCTGGGCCTTTGGCCTGCTGGCGATGATCGTCGTCCTGGCCGGGGTGTGCTCGGTCACGGTGCAATACGCCATGAAGCTCATTGTGGACGCCTTGGCGCTGGGCGCCTCCGCGTCCGTGCAGGTATGGTGGGCGCTTGGCCTGTTCCTGGGGCTGATCGCGGTCGAGGCCGCGCTGTGGCGATGCGGCGGATGGCTAGGCTGCCGCAACATCGTCGCCGCCTGCGCGGCGCTGCGGGTCGAAGTCTTCGAACACCTGAGCCACCATTCGACCCGCTATTTCCGCCAGCATCACTCGGGCGCGCTGGCTAACCGCATCTCGTCCACCGCCAGCGCCGCCGGCGCCATCTACGGCGCCATGGTCTGGAGCATCGTGCCGCCGTGCGTCGATTTCCTGGGCGCCGTCGTGGTCCTGGGCACCGTGGACTGGCGCATGGCGGCCGCGCTGCTGGGCTTCGTGCTGGTGCTGGCTGCCAGCATCGTGTCGTTCGGCGCGCGCGGGCGCAGCCTGCATCAGCAGTACGGCGAGCAGGCCGCGCACGTGGGCGGCGAAATCGTGGACGCCATTTCCAATATCTGGGCCGTGCAGGCCTTTTCCGCGCAGGCGCGCGAGCGCGCCCGGCTGGAAAAGGCTTTGGGCGAGGAGGCGCGCGCCCAGCGCAGAAGCTGGATGTACGTCGAGAAGGCGCGCGTCATCCATGACGCCTGCCTCTGGCTCGTGGCTGGCGCCATGTTGTTTTGGGTGCTGCGGGCGTGGGAGGCGGGCCGCGCCAGTCCCGGCGATGTGGTGGTGGTCAGCGCGCTGACCTTCCGAATCCTGCACGGCTCGCGCGATCTGGCGCTGGCGCTGGTGGGCACCGCTCAGCAATTCGGGGTCATTGCCGAAATGCTGCGCCTGGTAGGACGGCCGCACTCAGTGCCCGACGTACGCGGCGCGCATCCGCTGCGCGATCCGGCCGGCGCCATCACCTTCGAAGGGGTCCACTACACCTATCCGGACGGCTGCCACGCGTTGCGCAGCATCACGCTGTCCATCCGGCCCGGGCTGAAGGTGGGGCTGGTCGGCGCGTCCGGCGCGGGCAAGTCGACCCTGCTGTCGCTTCTGCAGCGCGCCGACGAGCCGCAGCAGGGGCGGATCCTGATCGGCGGCCAGGACATACGCGCCGTGACGCTGGAAAGCCTTAAGGCCGCGATCTCCGTCGTGCCGCAGGACGTCAGTCTGTTTCGCCGCTCCATCATGGAGAACATCCGCTATGGCCGCCCCGAGGCAACCGAGGACGAAGTGATCGCCGCCGCGCGCCAGTCCCATTGCGAGCCGTTCATCAAGCGGCTGCCGCAAGGCTACGACACGATCGTCGGCGAGCGCGGCGCGTTGCTGTCAGGCGGCGAGCGGCAGCGCATCGGCATCGCGCGCGCTTTCCTGAAGGATGCGCCGATCCTGCTGCTGGACGAGGCCACGTCCGCGCTGGACAGCTACTCCGAGCAGCTCATCAAGGAGGCGCTGGCCGAATTGATGCGCAGCCGCACCGTCGTGGCGGTGGCGCACCGCCTGTCGTCCCTGACGCGTTACGACCGGATTGTGGTGGTGGACGCGGGCCGCATCGTGGAAAACGGCCCGCTGGACGAACTGCTGGCCGCACGCGGCCCGCTACGCGCGCTGTGGGACCTGCAGTCGGGACATGATGGGCGTGGCGGCCAGGAAGCCCTGCGCACGGTGTCCGCCCCTGCCTGAACGCCTGCCCGGGCGTGCGTTCCCGCGCGCGCATGCAGGAACAGGACATGCGGACCGCGCCGCCGACGGCGCGCTTGCGACGCCACTCAAGGAAACTGCCATGGAACTCGTCCGCACTCCCGATGACCCTGCCGCCCCTCGCCGCCTGCGGCGAGCCAGCTTTTTGCTGGGTTTCGCCATGGGCGGCTTCTTTGATGGCATCCTGCTGCATCAGATTTTGCAATGGCACCATCTGCTCTCGAACGTGCGGGCCGGGCCGCTGGGGTCGCTGGGCGCCCAGGTCGCCGCCGATGGCGTCTTTCACGCCATCATGTACGTCATCGCCGCCGCCGGGCTCATCGAATTGTTCCGCGCCCGGTCAGCCGCATCGCCGGGCACGCCGATCCGCCCGCGCTGGGGCCACTTCTGGATCGGTTTCGGCTCCTGGCACATCATCGATGCGCTGCTCTCGCACTGGATCACCGGCATTCATCGCATCAAGATGGACGCGGAACAGCCGCTGATCTGGGACATCGCCTGGTTTGTCGTATTTGGCCTGGCGCCGCTGCTGGCCGGCTGGAAGACCCGCAATCATCGCCGCCCGCCGCCCACGGGCCGCACCGGCAAATCGCTCGTCGGCCTGCTCGCGGCAGCGGTGCTGGCGGGCGGGATGCTGAACCTCTTTCCCTTGCGTGCCGACGCGGACACCACGGTGGTCGCGCTGCGCCCGGGCGCGTCCCCCGCCGCGATGTTCCAGGCGCTGGCCGCAACCGATGCACGCATCGTCTGGTCGGATCCACAAGGATCCGTCTGGGTCATGACCGCCGTCCCCACCGCGCAAAAACTGCGCCTATTTGCGGCCGGCGCGATGTACGTCAGCGGGTCGGTCGCGCCGGCGGGATGTTCGGCATGGCTGACGGCCGGGGCCTCGAGCTGACGCGTCCGGTTGACGCAGCCGGCTGGTCAGCACTGCCCGCCCATTACCGTCAGCGGCGCGCGCGCAATAACCAGCACGCCGCCCCGCCGATCACCACCGCAGCCGCCACAAGCGACGTGCTGGGTTGGTTCATGGCGACCTTCGTATATACGCTGCGGCGGCCTGCCTGCTGCTCCGCGGGATGCGACCCGCCGCCTTCGTAGAGCGAATCCGATCCGCCCCCAGCTGGCGTGCCGCCGCGTTGCTGGCGAAACAGCCACCCGGCCATGCGATCGGCCAGGGACGGCATGTTTTGGCCCAACGTCGAGATGGCGCGCGACGCGCTACCGACATACAGGTCGCGAGCCGGATGCTCGGCCGCGTGCAAGATGGCGTCGGCCACCGCTTCGGGCGCATATACCGGCGGCGGCAGCGTCGGCTGCACGTCCATGTAATTGCGCGCGTGCGACGTAAAGCCGGTGGCAATCGACGCGGGCTTGATAAGCGTGACGGAAACGGGAGCGCCTTCTTCGCGCAATTCCATGCGCAGCGCGTCGGTAAAGCCCTTGACCGCATGTTTGGCTGCGGAATAAGCGCCCTGCAACGGCACGGCGCGGTCCGACACTTCACTGCCCACGTTGATCAGGGCGCCCCCGGATTTCTTCAGGTGCCGCACCGCCACCATCGATCCGTAGACCACGCCCCAGTAATCCGTGTCGAACAGTTTTCGCTGGTCTTCCAGCGGTACCGATTCGAGCTTTCCGAAGATCGACACGCCCGCATTGTTGACCCACGTATCGACGCGGCCATAGCTCTGGATCGCTCGCTCCAGAATGCGATCGTGATCATCCTGCACGCCCACGTCCGCGGCCACGCTGATGGCGGACCCGCCGCCGCGCACAATGTCGTCCAGCACGGCCTTCAGCGCCTCTTCCTGGCGAGCGACCAGCACGACCTTGGCGCCGCGCTCGGCGGCCATCCTGGCCGTTGCGGCGCCAATGCCGCTGCTCGCGCCCGTGATGACCATCACCTGGTCGCGTAGCGGTTTCAGTTTGAGTTTCATTGAGTGCTCCCGGTTGGCAACGCGAGAATCGCGCTGGCGGCGGGGCCAGCAATCTCCATTCCTGGTTCGCGCCGTATATGCGGAGCCGTCAGCCCCAGCCGGCTGCCGTTGCTCCCGAGCGCGCCAAGCCAGCGATCCCAGCGCCATCCCCAGCCCGAAAGCCCCATACACCAGCGCCAGCGCCCACGTGCCAAGCCGGTGCTCAAAACCGGGCGTCAGACGTTGCGGCGTCGCCCGGTAATCCACCAGGCAGGCGATTGCCGCCGCGGTCAATCCGGCCACGACGCCCGGTCCCGGCCGATACGTGGCGGGCATCGCCTGCGTGGCGCGCGCATGCAGCACGCCCCAGAACACCGCCGCCGTATGGTGGATTGCATAGCCGGTGGCGGTATGCCGCCAGCTGGGCGCATCGGCCCGCAGCGCCGGGCTTCCCCACACCCAATGGCTTGTCGAATTCGTCGGCGCAGTCCAACTTGCGGCCTGCCTGCGTCCCGCGACAGCCAGGACAAGTGTTGAAAGCACGCTGGCGGCAGAGCCGCTGACCGCGCCCTCGCGCAAAGCGGTGAGCCATGGGTTCATGAGCATTCCTTGTCGAGGTGAACGGGAACGCAGCTTGCGGCCCCGGGCAATGAAAGGCGGCGCGCGGTCGCGTCCGCCAGGGAGATTTGGCTTGAAGATCTTGTTGACGGGCGCCAATGGCTTCATAGGCAGCCGCCTCGTTCATGCCTTGCTGGCCGAGGGACACACACTGGTCTGCCCCGTGCGCCGCCCGCCGTCAGGGCATAACGCGCCCGACGCAACTTTCGTACCCATGGATTTCAGCGGGGCGCTGTCGGAAGACGCCTGGATGCCGCTGCTGAAAAACGTGGACGCCGTCATCAACACCGTGGGCCTCTTTCGAGAACGGCGCGCGGGCGACTTCGCCGCAGTGCACGTGCGCGCTCCGCAGGCGCTGTTTCACGCCGCCCGGCGGCAGGGCGTCCGGTGCGTGATCCAGTTTTCGGCGCTTGGGGCCGACGCGGGCGCGGCCAGCGGCTTTCATCTGAGCAAGCGCGCCGCCGACGACGACTTGCGCATGTCCGGCATGCCCGCCGCGATTGTGCAGCCATCGCTGGTGTATGGTCCGGGCGGCGCGAGCGCGGCGCTTTTCAATCGGCTTGCCGTGCTGCCGTTGCTGCCGCTCGCTGGCGGCGGACGCCAGCCGGTGCAGCCGGTCCATCTGGACGACGTGGTGGACGGCGTGCTGGCGTTGCTGAACAGCCCGCCGCCGACGCCTGTGACGATCGCGTTCTGCGGCCCCACGCCAATCACCTTGCGCGGGTACCTGGCCACGCTGCGCCGCGCGCTGGGCCTGGACACGCCGCTACGCGTCGTCCCCATTCCCATGACGATGGCAACGGGCCTGGCTGCCGCCGCCTCGCTGCTGCCGGGCAGTCTGATCGATCCCACGGCGCTATCGATGCTGGAGCGCGGCAACACCGCCGACCCCGCCCCATTTTCTGCCTTGCTCGGGCGTGCGGCGCGGGCACCCGACCGCTTCATCGTCCCGCAGACGCGCGACAGTCTGCGTGCCAGCGCACTGCTCGACGTCACGTTGCCTCTGCTGCGGTTCAGTATCGCGCTGGTGTGGTTGTGGACGGCCGCGGTGTCCTTCGGCCTGTACCCGGCTGCAGCCAGCCTGGACCTGTTGCGCCGCACCGGCGTGCCCGACTCCCTCGCGCCGATCACGCTATACGGCGCGGCCACGCTGGACCTGGCCTTCGGCGTGCTGACGCTCGCGCTGCGCGGCCGCGCCCGGCAGTGGCTGTGGATCGCACAGGCGGTTCTCATCGTGGGCTATACCGCGATCATCACGGTGCGGCTACCGGAATTCTGGATGCACCCGTTCGGACCGTTGTCGAAAAATTTACCGATGCTTGCAGCGTTGGCACTGCTTTACCTGCATGAACCCGCCACGGCCAGGAAACGCCAATGGAATACCTGATCCTCAAGCTCGTCCACGTGATCTCGGCCACGCTGCTGTTCGGCACAGGCATCGGGTCGGCCTTCTATCTGCTGTGCGTCGTGCTCCGGCGCGATGTCCATGTGATCGCCGGCGTGGCGCGGCTGGTGGTCATCGCCGACTGGCTGTTCACGGCGTCCACCGCCGTTCTGCAACCGCTCACCGGCCTCTATCTGGTTCATCTCATGCAATTGCCGCTGGCCACACCGTGGATCGGCTGGTCGCTCGCGCTGTACGGCGTGGCCATCGCCTGCTGGTTGCCCGTGGTGTGGCTGCAGATGCGGATGCGCGATGCTGCCGCGGCGGCGGATCGCTCCGGCGAGCCCCTTTCCTCCGGGTTCTGGCGCAGCTTTGCGTGGTGGGTCGCGTTGGGGGTGGTCGCCTTCGTCGCGTTCCTGGCGATCTTCTATCTGATGATCTTCAAGCCTGCTTGAAAAAAGGCGCATCCGGCTGCCCGCCAGGAACGCTTGTTGCGGCACCGGCGCACCGGATCGAATGGGGCACGTCTATCGCCGCCCGCCAATTTCCCGAAAGGATGAATGAGGCATAGGCAACGGCAACCATGGCGTCCGAATCCCGCGCGCCGGCTTTCGATGCTACCGCGCACCACAAATCCCGAAAGGTACTCGGGAACAGGAGATCACTATGTTTGCCCATAACAAACGGCTGCAATACACCGTTCGAGTCAGCGAGACCAATCCAGGTCTAGCCAACCTGCTGCTGGAACAGTTTGGCGGCCCGCAAGGCGAGCTTGCCGCGGCTTGTCGCTATTTCACGCAGGCACTGGCCGAGGACGATCCCGGCCGCAAGGACATGCTGCTGGACATCGCCACCGAAGAACTCAGCCATCTGGAAGTCATCGGCACGATGGTCGCCATGCTGAACAAGGGCGCCAAGGGTGTGCTGGCCGAGGCCACGGAATCCGAGGCGGAAATCTACCGGCGGCTGAACGGACCTGGCAACGATTCGCACGTCACGCAGGTGCTTTACGGCGGAGGCCCCGCGCTGGTCAACTCAGGAGGCCAGCTGTGGAATGCCGGCTACATCGACACCATCGGCGATCCATCCGCCGACCTGCGGTCCAACATCGCCGCCGAGGCGCGCGCCAAGATCATCTACGAGCGGCTCATCAACGCGACGGACGATCCCGGCGTCAAGGACGCCCTGGGCTTTCTGATGACCCGTGAAGTGTCGCACCAGCGCTCCTTCGAAAAGGCGCTGTACTCGATGGAGCCGAACTTCCCGCCCGGAAAGCTGCCGGGCGATCCGCGGTTTGCCTCGGTCTACTTCAACATGTCGCAGGGCGAAGGCGACACGCGCGGACCGTGGAACAGCGACGCGAATTTTGAATACGTGTCCGACCGGGAGCAACAGGGAGCCATCGATGGCGACGGCATGCCCAACGTGAACCTGACCGAAGAGGAAGCGCTGGCCTTGCAGGCAATGGCGGCACGGACCGCCTCCGACCCCAGCAGCGACCCGGTGACAGGCACCGAACTGGGGCAGGTGAACTCGCCCGACGAGTTCAAGCAACCGTAAACCGCTGCGTGAGCCTATCCCCGCCACTGCCCTTGCGGCACGGCGGGGTTTATTGAAGGCGTGAATCGAAGGCACGTGAACGCGAGCGCGTGCGTGCCGCAGCACATCGCGCGCCAGCAAGCGCTGTGCCGCCGAGCCCGGACGGCCGCCCGGTCAAGGATGCGTCTGTGGCATTGCCCAGGCGTTCGGCCGGGGCATCCGGCCCTCACGCCGCGCGCGGTCGCGGTCGGCACAGAAGTAGGCGACCGTCCGCGCAATGCCGTCGACGGGATGCACGCGCGGAGACCACCCCAGGCTGCGCCTGGCAAGCGAGATGTCCGGACATCGATGAGTCGGGTCGTCCACCGGCAAGGCACGGTGAACGACGGGCACGCGCGAGCCAGTCAGTTCGCGCACCATGTCGGCCATTTCCAGCATCGTCAGCTCCACCGGATTGCCCAGGTTCACCGGCGTGTCCACCTCGACCGGGCTTTCCATCAGACGCACGAGCCCGTCGATCAAGTCGTCCACATAGCAGAAAGACCGCGTCTGCGTGCCGTCCCCGTACACGGTGAGGGGCTCGCCGGCCAAGGCCTGCACGATGAAGTTCGACACCACGCGGCCATCGTCGGGCGACATGTGCGGGCCGTAGGTATTGAAGATGCGCGCAATCTTCACCACCACGCCCTCGTGGCGGGCGTATTCCATGAATATCGTTTCGGCGCAGCGCTTGCCCTCGTCATAACAGGACCGAGGGCCGACGGGGTTGACGTGGCCCCAGTAGCCTTCGCATTGGGGATGCTCCAGCGGATCGCCGTAGACCTCGCTGGTCGATGCCTGCAACACGCGCGCGCCGGTGCGTCGCGCCAGCTCCAGCAACTGCATCGCGCCCAGCACGCAGGTGCGCAGCGTCTTGAGCGGATCCGCCTGGTAATGCACCGGCGATGCCGGGCAAGCCAGGTTGTAGATCCGGTCCACCGCCATGTCCCCCAGGGGTTCGACCACGTCGTGGCGAATGACCATGAAGCGCGGATGCGACGCCAATGCCGCGACGTTGCATGCCCTGCCAGTCTGAAAATTGTCCAGGCACACCACCTGCCAACCGTCGTTGAGCAGCCGCGCGCAGAGGTTCGAGCCGAGAAAGCCGGCACCGCCGGCGACCAGCGCGCGGCCGGTACGGGGGATTGCATCCATCATGCTGCCTCCATCAACGATTCGAACACGCCAAGCCAATCCGACACAAAGCGGTCCATGCCGAAGCGCTGCCGCGCCATGTCGCGGCCTGCAGAGCCCCAGGCCCGCGCAAGCTCGGGCTCGGCCAGCAACTGGCGCCCCACCTCCACCAGCCGGTCCAGGCGGTTGTCCACGTAGCCGTTCTCGCCGTTGCGTATCAGCACCGGCAGTTCCGTGCCGCCAAATCCCACTACCGGCACACCGCAGAGCATCGCCTCCACCAGCGAGAGGCCCAGACTGGCGTACCGGATGGGGCTGAAGAAATACCGGTAGCGCGACATGAGCGCCGCCACTTCCATGTTGGGCACCTCGCCCAGTCCGCCCAGCCGCTCGGAATCCATGCCGATCAGATCCAGCGGCGTGCGGGCCCGCACGTGTTCGAATACATCGACGCCGATGCGCCGGCCACGGCGCGCCAGGTGGTTGACCACGACGATGCCTTTTTCGATGCCGCCGTCATAGGTCACGTCCGGCTCGGGCACACCATGCTCGACCACGCGGCTGGGCATGTCCGCGCAGTCCCACATCACGGCGTTGTACGGGGTCACGTGCACGATCATGCCCTTGTCATGCCGGAACACGTGGCGCGTCTCCGTGGGATGCGGCATGGGCGGATCGTGTTCCAGATACGCGGATGGCAAGGCGCGCTGCGCGTCGCTGAGCAACAGCCGCGCGTCCTCCAGATTCTGGCGCGACTGATACAGCACGCAGTCGAACTCCATATCCCGCAAGTTGAAGGCGGGCGCCTCGGTGAGGCCTGCCCCCCACGGGATGCGGTTGCCCAACGCCCCGTAGCCGGGCGCGCGGCCGGGCAGAACCGGCACGATGAAATCATGCGGCACCTGACTGAGCGCATACAGATAATTCCCATGCACGTGCCAGGTCAGAATGCGCAGGCGGCGCTGCGGGTGGACGGCAGGCGTCATTGTCTTCCCCTTGCAAGCTGGCGGCTCGCTTCACGAAGCACCTGAGGCACCGTGACAGCCAGCGCGCACGGGTGGCCGATCGGACAATGCTCGTAGGCGCAGGGCCGGCACGGCGCATCGCCGGCCAGCACTACATGCAGATCGTGGTTGGTGGGCGCCCAACGCCGCGCGTCGCTTCCGCTGGCGATGACGACGCTGGGCGTGCGCACCGCCGCGGCGATGTGCGACACCCCAGTGTCGTTGCACAGCAGGAGCCGACTCGACTCGACCAGCGCGGCGAGGCTGCCCAGCGTGGTCTTGCCGCACAGGTCCGGCAGATTGCGTCCCGACAGGCGTCTCAGCTCATCCGCGAGTGGCCGCTCAGCCGCCGTTCCGGTCAGCGCCACCTGCCATCCCTGAAGCAGCAAGGCCGTCGCCGTGCGGCCGTAGCGCTCCAGCGGCCACCGGCGCGATGGCAGGCGCGCGCCGACGTGCATGAGCACCAGGCGGGCAGCATCCAGCGAATGGACCTTCAGCAGGTCTTCGGCAGCGCGCCGGTCTTCCACCGTGCACGGGAATTCGAGCTTGTCGTCGTCAGCCGGCACGCCAAGATGCCGGAGCAGCGCCAAGTATCGATGCGGCTCGGGCAAGTCGTCCGGCCAGGGCATCCACTGTCCGGGAATCCCCTGGTCTGCCTGCGACACAAAGCCGCCGCAGCGCCTGGCGCCCAGTTGCCCGACGATGGGATTGCTTTGCTCGCCGCTGCCGTGCATCTGCAGCGCCACGTCAAACCGCGCGTCGCGCACCCGCGCATAGAAATCCGGCAGCCCCTCTTCGCGGGCAGGCTGCTCGGGAAACGCCTCGATGCCCGGAAACTCGATCAGCTCGTCCACGTAGCAGGCAAACCTGCCGACGAACTCGCGCGCGTTGGCAAGACCGATCAGGGCGATGTGCGCGTCGGGAAACGCCTTGCGCAACGCGCGAAGCGCCGGGACCGCGCAGAGCATGTCGCCCAGTTGCAGCGCCCGAAAGACCGCGATACGCGCCGGCGCGGGGGCAGATCCGAGCAGCAGGTTATTCATGCGGCGCTCCTCGCAAAGCGCAGCAACCCGACCGTGCGCCAGAAAATCGACAGCAACGGAATGCATGCCGACGTGATCGCCAGGTCGGCAACGTTGCGCAATGACATGCTGGTTCCCCGGATACGGCGCATGAAAAAGTACAGGGTCAGCGCGGCCCATACGACAGCTGGCGCGATGGCCGCTGCCGCATGGCCGGTTGCGAACAAACCAGCAGCCAGCAAAAAGGCGCCCGTAACGCTCAGGTAAAAGCGCGGGCCATGCCGGCGGATGCGTTCCTGATACAGCGCGGGGTACTTGCGGCGCAGCAACATGTCGAACATCACCTTTTTCTGCATGCCCAGTCCAGCCGCGAAACTCACCGGCCGCACCGGGTGCTGCACGCGCGCGTGCTCGCACCGCGCGATGCGCAAGCCGGCATCGAGCAGCGCAAATTGCAGGTCCGAGTCCTCACGCCAGGCCATCGTGTAGCGCGTGTCGAATCCGCCGACCGCCAGCAACGCCGACCGCCGGACGAAGCAATTCGCGGTGATGAACTCGGCGCGCGTCAAGCCCGAGGCGTCGCGCTCGTAGTCGCTGGGCGGGTCCGGGATGGGCATCTCCGTGACGCCGGTCACCGCCGCCACGTCCGGCGCGAAGCCGCGCAGTCCCTGCGCAAGCCAGTCCCGATGCGGAATCGTGTCGTCGTCGGTAAAAGCGATGATCTCGGCCTTGGCACTGCGCCAACCCAGGTTGCGGGCGCCCGACGGCCCGCGGGTGCCGGACACCGGCAGGTAGCGCAACGCCCGCGCATCGCCCCAACGCGCCGAATAGGCCGCAACCTGCCGGTGCGTGGCCTCGCTGGCGGCGTCGTCGCACACCAGGATCTCGTACGGCACGGAGAGCCGCTGCCTGCAGAGCGCCTCAAGGCAGCGCGCCAGCAGGTCTGGCCGCTTGTAGGTCGGCACCACCACGGATACCGCGACTGTTGCGCCCGGGGCCGTCATCGCGGCTTCTCGACAAGGTAGGAGCCGATCACCAGCGCATCCAGCGGCGAGGTCCAGAAGCATTCAACGGCATCGCGCGGCGTGCAGACCACCGGTTCGCCCCGCGTATTGAACGACGTATTGACCAGGACCGGCACGCCCGTCAGCTGTTCGAACGCGGCCAGCAAGTCGTAATACCGTGCATTCTGATCCCGACGGATGGTCTGCACCCGTGCCGTGCCGTCGATGTGCCGCACCGCCGGAATCTGCTTGGCGCGGTGCGGCAACACGTCATAGACAAACAACATGAACGGTGCGCAGATCGAGGCCGTGCCGCGTCCGTCGAACCACTGAGCAGCCCGCTCCTCCATCACGACGGGCGCCACGGGGCGAAAGTCCTCGCGGTCCTTCAGACCGTTTAACCGGGCCTGCATCGCACTGTCCCGGGGCGACGCCAGGATGGAGCGCGCGCCCAGCGCGCGAGGGCCGAACTCCATGCGGCCCTGGAACCAGCCCAGCACCTTTTCCTGCGCGAGCAACGCCGCAGCCTCGCCCGACACGTCGCTCAACTTGCGATAGGAAAGGTGCGCCTTGTCCAGGAAGCGCTCGATCTCCTCGTCCGGGTATGACGGCCCCAGATACGCGTGTTCCATGGTCCACGCGCGCTTGCCCCCGCGCCGATGGTAGTCCACGTACAGCGCCGCGCCCAGCGACGTGCCGGCGTCGCCCGCGGCCGGTTGCACCCACACCTCATCGAAGGGGCCGTCCCGGGCGATGCGCGCATTCATCACGCAATTGAGCGCCACCCCGCCGGCCATGCACAGGCTCTTCGCGCCCGTCTTCTCGTGCAGCCACTGCGCCATGTGCAGCGCGGTTTCCTCCAGCACATACTGCAATGAACTGGCCACATTCTTGTGGCGGTCTTCAAAAGGCGCGCCGCGGCGTCTGGCCGGGCCGAAGCGCTCGGTAAGGCGTGCGGGTTGCAGCGAATAGCCGCCCTCTTCTTCCAGCCGAAGGATCTCGCGGAACTCCTTGCGGTACTCGGGCTTGCCAAACGAGGCCAGGGCCATCACCTTGTACTCGTCCGACGAATGCAGAAAGCCCAGCCAGGTGGTGACTTCCTCGTACAACAGGCCGAGCGAGTGCGGCAGGTCGATCTGCTTGAGCCGCGCGTACTCGCCGCCGGCGAACTGCCCATAGCTCGTCGTCGTGCGCTCACCCCGGCCGTCCATCGTCAGCACCGCGCATTCCGCGCACGGGGCCGCCAGGAACGCGCTGCTCTCGTGCGAAAGGTGATGGTCCAGATAGATCCATCGATCCATGATGTGCTTGAGCGTCAGATCGTCAAAGCGTGGCGACTTCAGATGCAGCGGGGCGCCATCCAGAAGCTGGCGCGGCGCGTTCACCAGATACGAGAGAAACAGCGCGTCCCACGGCGACGCGCCTTCCGCGCCGGCGCCGGCCCGCGATGGCTCCAGGGGCAGCGTGATCTCCTGCGGCAGCGCCGCACCGCCGGCCAGCAGCGCCGGGTCGTAGGAATAAACGATGTGATCGACGTCGCGCAGCCGAATGTCCGCCGCGGACAGACAATAGTCGATCGCGTAATACGGCAACTGCCAGGTGGTGAACGGGACGGGCCGCTTGCCGTGCTTGACGCGGGTAAAGCGTTCTTCCTCGGCGGCTGCCACCACGACGCCGTCATGAACCAGTGTGGCGGAGCAGTCGTGATACGCCGCATTGATGCCTAGAGTGAACATGAAATCGTCTCCTTGACGGCGCGCGGGCCCGTCTGAAACCGTGGGTGATGCCCAAGCAGCTCGCGGGCCGCAAACGCGACTTCCCCGGGCGGTACGCCCGCCAGGCACGCATGGTGTCCCTGCGGGCACACGCTGCGATAGCAGTACTTGCAGGGCACATCGTTACTCAGCACCCGGGCGTCGGTGCGCCAGGGCGTATGCTGCGGATTGGTCAGCGCGTACAGGTCCACGATCGGCGCGCCGACCGCGGCGGCGATGTGCGCGGGGCCGCTGTTGTTGCAGATGACCACCGCCGCGCCTTCGAGCGCGGCGCCCAGTTCGCCCAGGGTCAGGCCATCCGACAGGTCGATCAGGCCCGGCAGCCAGCGCCGCCCCTCGGCCAGCGCTGCGGCCAACGCGGGATCCTCGTGACCGCCGAGCAGCAAAATGCGCCGGCCGTCGCCGCGCAACGCAATCAGCGCCTGCACCATCAGCGCGGCCGGATACCGGCGCGACGCCGCCGTCGCGCCCGCATGCACGCAGATCCATCCGTCGGTTTCGGTGACGCCCGCGTGGTGCAGCTTGTCACGCAGCGACGCGCGGTCGCGCTCGCGCATCCTGAACGACATGCAATCGTCTTCGCTGCGGGCGCCCACGGTAGCCACGAGGTCGAGCTGACGCTGCACCTCGTGCCGGATACCCTCTTGCGGCTCGACCTCCCGCACCCAGTCGCTGATGAGCCGATACGGGTTCTCGCGGCAATGCGCCAGCACGCGCGGCACGCCAGCCAGGTGACAAAGCAGCGCCGCCGGCAGGGGACTTTGGCTGAACGTCGTGAAAACCACAGCCGCGTCAGGCCGCAGCGCGCGCAGCCGGCCGATGGCGCCCACGTCTTCCTCGCGGCCCTGCGATGCGTTCTTGACCCAAGCGGCGTCATAGGCCATGACGGTGTCGACTTCCGGCATGAAAGGCGCGAGGGCCGCGCCCGATGGCGAGGTCAGGAGGGTGATGCGGTGAGCGCCTTGCTCGCGCAGCGCGCGCATGGCCGGCGTGCACATCAGCACATCGCCCATGTTGTCCAGCCGGATGCAAAGGACATGCGCGTCGCGCGGCCACGGCGCATTCCCGTTCATGCTTGCGCTCCCGGACGCATGGTGGCGTCTTCGGCAACGATCCGCGCCGCCGCATCCAGGTCCGGGGCGCGGCAATACGGCTCCCGGTCTGGGCCCGTGCGCCACTCGGTTTCGTTGCCCACGTCAAGCAGGATGCTGCGGCATCCGGCCCGATTTCCGGCTTCCACGTCATCCAGGATGTCGCCGATGAACCAGGACTCGGCCAGGTCCAGCCCCAGCTCCTGCGCGGCCCGCAGCAACAGCCCCGGCTTGGGCTTGCGGCAGTCGCACGCCATTGCGTAAGGCTGCACCACGCCCTCGGGATGATGTGGACACCAATAGAACCCGTCCAGGTGCGCGCCGGCCGCTTGGAACATTGCAGCCAGTTTTACGCCCACCGCGTTCAGGGCATCGGCCGCGAAGAGGCCCCGCGCAACCCCCGGCTGGTTGCTGATGACCACCAGGCTCAGGTCCGTCTGAGCAAGCCGGGACAGGCCCGCCAGCGCCATGGGCGCATACGCCATGCGCTCGGGCGCCACGTTGTAAGGCACATCCGCGAGCACGGTCCCGTCCTTGTCCAGAAACACGGCTGCCCTCAAGGCCATGACGT
Source organism: Achromobacter sp. Root170 (assembly GCF_001428165.1). Classification (NCBI taxonomy): domain Bacteria; kingdom Pseudomonadati; phylum Pseudomonadota; class Betaproteobacteria; order Burkholderiales; family Alcaligenaceae; genus Achromobacter; species Achromobacter sp. Root170. The sequence goes on along the minus strand of NZ_LMHN01000015.1, from coordinate 258,234 downwards.
TTCCTTCATCGGCAACACCATGACCTCAGGCACGACCGTTTCCGGAGGTTGCGTCAGCACGAAGCGCACGGCGCGCGCCACGTTGGCGGGATCCTGCAGCGTGCCGGTGTCGATATCGGGAAACCGGTCCAGGAGAAACGGCGTGCGCATCCCGCCCGCGATCACGGCGCTGACCTTGATACCCATGCCGCGCAGTTCCGCGTGCAGCGCATGCGACAAGCCCATCAACCCCCATTTGCTGGCATGGTAGGCAGACGCGTTCGGCCAGGCGCGCCGCGCTGCGGTGGACGCCACGTTGACGATATGCCCGCCGGGGCTCAAACGGTTCTTGCCCAGCTTGGCCATCAGGAAGGGTCCGGTCAGATTGGTGCGCAGCACGCGCTCCCAGACGTCCGCCTCCAGCTGGTCGATGGGGGCCGTCACGTCAACGCCGGCGCTATTGACGATGGCGTCCAGCTTGCCGAACTGCCGCACGACGGCATCCATGCATTCGGCCACGTCTGCTGCAACGCCGACGTCCATGATGCAGGCCATGACGTCCGCGCCGCTTTCCTTCAGCTTGGTGGCGACCGCATGGGCGCGCTGCTCGTCGATGTCGCTGACCGCGACGCGGGCGCCTTCGGCCGCCAGCTGCTCGCAAAGCGCCGCGCCCAGGCCGCTGCCGCCGCCAGTGACCAGGATTACCCGCCCGTCCAGGCTCTCGAATTCGTGCATGGTTCCGCTCCTTTAAGCCGCGATGCGCGCGGCGATCCGATCTTCCCGAGGCGTCTCGGCCGCCATGCGCCCATAGACGGACTGCAAATCCTGGCCCACGCGCTTCCACGTATAGAGGCGGCGCGCACGCATGCGTCCCGCCTCGCCCATGCGCTCGCACAAGGCCCGGTTCCCCGCCAGTTCCGCAAGCCTGTCGGCCAGGCTGTCCGGGTCCTTGGGCGGCACGAGAAACCCCGTTCTACCGTGCACCACGGTGCTGCGTATTCCGCCCGTGTCCGCGCCGATCACGGGACGTGCGCACGCCATCGCCTCGACGGGCGTAATGCCAAACGGCTCGTACCAGGGTGTAGTCACAAACACGTCGCTCGCGCTGTAGTAGGCGGCCAGTTCCTCGCGCCGCCGCCGCCCCGCGAACTCGACCCACTCTGCCACGCCCTCTTCGCGCGCAATACCGCGCAATCGGCCGATCTCGGGGGTGGCCAGCTCGCTGGCATCCTCCGTGTTGCCGCCGACCACGCACAGCCGTGCCTGGACACCATGGCGGTGGCGCAGCCGCGCAAGGGCACGAATGACGTTATCCACGCCTTTGCGCGGCACCATTCTTCCCAGCTGCAGCACGGTAAACACGCCGTCGTCCCAGCCCAACGCCTTGCGAGCCAGCGCCATCGGCTGCGCGGTCATTTCCGCGGCGTCGTAGCCGCAGGGAACGATATCGATGCGGCGCGGATCGGCCCCGTACAGCTCGATGAGATCGCGCCGGTCTTGCGGGCACTCAGCGATGAGACGGTCCGCGCGCCGCGCGATGTCGTCCTCGATGTCAAAGCGCGAATCCGGAAACAGATCAGCCGACTGCTGATACTGCCGCCGCACCTTGCCCAATGCGTGGAACGTGACGGCCAGCGGCACGCCGTAAAGCTGCGCCACCGGCAGCGCCGCCATCGCCGACATGAAAAAGTTGGCGTGGATGACGTCATACCCCGCGGGCTGACGGCCGACGTACCGCATCAGATACGCGGAGAAGTCGTCCATGTAAGGCAGCATCTGCTCTTTCGGAAGAAAGCTGGCGGGCCCTGCGGGAACATGAATCACCTTGACGTTGCGCATCCACCGAAACTCGGTATCCAGCGCCGCATTGTCCCTGCGCGTAAATACATCGACCTCCATGCCTGCGCGCGCCAATTCACGCGCCACGTTTGCGACATACACGTTCTGTCCACCGCTATCCACGCTGCCCGCCAGCGCAAGGGGCGAGGCGTGTTCGCTGATGATGGCAATCTTCTTCATGAGGGCAACTCCGTTATTCGAGCCGGAACCGTGCCGGCATCGGATCTCGCAACGGAGAAGCGCATGCCGATGACAACGGCTGCTCGCATTCGTGGACGAGGGTTGCGCACCTCATTTGGGGGGACTCCGCGCGATTCGTCCGCATCGGGCATACGCTGGGTCGAGAGCAAGTCGTGTGCCGATACGCTTTCACGCGCGTCGAATGGAAGAACCGCTTTTATCCGGCACTTCTTACAAGCACGCGTAAGAAAGTGCCGGGTTACTCGAGCCATCAGGGCTCGCGCCGTTGCTGAGCCGGCGCCGCCGGCAGCAAGGCGCCCACCGTGGCCAGCAATTCGTGCGGATCGACGGGTTTGGACAGATGCACCTGAAAGCCCGCCAGCAACGTGCGCAGGCGGTACTCCTGGCTGACGTGGCCCGATAGCGCGATGGCAGGCAGACGGTGCGAGAGCGCCGCCCCACGCTGCGCTTCCATCGCTCGCACCCGCGCCACGACCTCGTAGCCGTCCACGTCGCCCAGCGAGAGATCGCAGATGAGCACTTGCGGCCAGGTTGCCGCGGGCATGGACTCGAACGCGGCCATGGCAGTTTCACCATCCGCATACGTCGTCACGTCGGCGCCGTTGTCCTTCAGGATTTCCGCCACCATCTCGCGCGCCTCGGCCTGATCGTCCACCAGCATGATTTGCGCGCCGTTCAGATTTGGCACGCTGACGTCCGCGCGCAGCGGTGCTGGCTCCATGGCGCGCACGGGAAAATCGACGGAGTAGCAGCGTCCGCCCGAGGGTGCGGCCGTACTGTGGAACGTGCCCCCCTGGCGCTGCGCCCGCACGGCCAATTCCGCCGGATCCAGCGCTGCCGCGACGCGCAGGCCGTCCGTCGGGTTCTGCATGCCATCGGTGGGCAACAGCGCGGGATCCGCGTCCTGCTCAGTGCGGCCGTCCGTGACCGACAGGCGCGTCAGCGGACCCTCGCGGCGCAGGCTGATCTCGATGCGCCCGCCCGGCGGCGTGACGGCTATCGCATGCAGGCACAAGTCCCATACCAGCTGCTGCAACGCGCTGGGGTCGCCGGTAATGCGCGCCGCCTCGTTGCCGATCAGCGTGTAGACATTCACGCCTTTGTCCTGCGCGATTTCCCGCGAGCCATCCAGCACGCCAGCCACCACGGCAACCAGGTTGACAGGCTGCCGGGTATCCCTTCCCATTGCCTCTTCCAGGGCGGACTGCTGCCGCTGCAAGGTCCACATCTGCGCGTAGATTCCCTGGCGCGCCAGCAGATCGTCGTGGCGTCCCTGCTCGACGACCCTGCCCCGGTCCAGGACCGCGATGTTGTCGGCATGCACAATGGTCGATAGCCGGTGCGCAATGATGAGCGTCGTGCGGCCGCGCGACAGCCGCTCCAGTTCGGCCTGGATCGCCCGCTCGGTACGCGTGTCCAGCGCCGAGGTCGCCTCGTCGAACACCATGATCGTCGGATCCTTCAAGATCGCGCGGGCGATGCCCACGCGCTGGCGCTCGCCGCCCGAGAGCTTCACGCCGCGTTCGCCCACGGGCGTTTCGTATCCGCCCGGCAGGCTTTCGATGAAATCGTGGATGCGCGCGCCGCGCGCCGCCTGCACGATCTGATCGCGCGTCGCATCCGGCCGGCTGTACGCAATGTTGTAGGCGATGGTCTCGTTGAACAGCATGGTGTCCTGCGGCACGATGCCCACCACGCGCCTCACGCTGCGCACATTGACGGTGCGCAGATCGTGTCCATTGATCAGGATGCGCCCGGCATCCGGGTCATAGAAGCGCAACAGCAGGCGGCCGAGCGTCGATTTTCCCGAGCCGCTGCCGCCCACCACGGCCAGCGTCGTCCCCGCAGGCACCGTCAGATCCACGTCCCACAGGATCTGCCGTCCGGGCTCATAGCCGAAATCCACGCCTTCGAAGCGCACTTCGCCCGTTCCCGCCTGCAATGACGGCAGCGTGGCGTCGTCCCCCGTTTCCGGCGGATATCTCAAGAGGTCGCAGACGCGCTCGGCATTGACGAACGCTTCCTTGGCCTGGCGGAAAATGAGGCCCAGCGTATTCAACGGCAGGCAAATCTGGATGATGTAGGCATTGACCAGCACCAGATCGCCCACCGTCATTTCGCGTCCCACGACCTGCTGCCCGGCCAACAGCATGACTGCCGCCACGCCGCAGGCGATGATGCCGCTCTGGCCGACGTGCAGGCGCGACAGCGAACGCTGGTTGCGCTCGCCGACCCGCGTCCACTCCTCCAGCACGCGCGACAGGCGGTCCGATTCCAGCGCTTCGTTGGCATTGAGCTTGACGGCCTCGTAGTTGAGCAGGCTGTCGACCATCTGCCCGCTTGCGCGCGAGTCCAGCTCGTTCAATCGGCGCTGATAGGCGACGCGCTTGCGCAGCAGCACCGTGGTGTAGGAAAAATAGGCGATAAAGGTGATGGTCACGATGGCGGCGAACCAGATGCTGTACCCCATGACCAGGATCAGCACGACCGACACGATCTCCACCAGCGTCGGCAGCAAGGTGAATAGCCCCGTGCCAAGCAAGAACCCCACGCCCGCAGTGCCGCGCTCCACGTCGCGCGCCAGCGCGCCAGTCGGCCTGCCGCCATGAAACCGGGCGCCCAGCTGCTGTAATCGCGAAAACACGCTGACCGTAAAGTCCGCCACGGTGCGCAGCGCAACCCGCGCGAACACGACATCACGCAACTCGGTGAAGACACCGCCCCCAAATCGCATGAGTGCGTAGCCCAGCAGCAGGAATACCGGCAACACCAAAGGTCCTGGCGCGCTGAACAGATCGACGATGGCCTTCAGCACTGCCGGCACGGCCACCATCAGCAGCTTGGCCGCCACAAGCAGCGTTACGGCCGCAGCCGTGCGCCCGCGGTATTTCCATAGCGCCCGCAGGATGGTGCGATTGACCTCCTTGCGGGAAAAATCACTGGTGCTGCTGTCCGGCTCGCTCATCGATCGCGCCCTCCTGAGGAGCCCGGCGGGCCAGCAACTGGCGTTCCGAGGCGCCCCTCACGCAGCAGACCAGCCTCGCGCTATCGCACCTGCAGCGCTTCCCGCCGACCCTGCACTGCCGCCTTGAACAGCGAGGCGACCGCGGCGGCAAACGCCTCATCGAACCACGGGTTCGCGCCGCTGACCGCCACCACGATCCCGTCCAGGCACACGCTGCCCCAGACCTGCGTATCCCGGGCGCGAAGCAGATGGGGCCTGAGCGCCATCACCTCGTGCGTTCCCAAGCCCGTGCGCCAGCTCACGCGCGCCTTGCCGCGGGCGTAGGCGCCATAGTCCGCGTCCCACTCCGCGGGATCACCGATGCTTTCCTCGTACAGGATCGCGTCCGCGAATTCGCAGCTGCCCGGATGCGCCAGCGGATTCATGACCACCACGTGCAGGAATCCGCTTTCGCCAACGCGGGTATTCGAGAGGGCGGCCTCCAACATGGGCCGGGCGAGCTGCACCGCCTCTTGCGCGGCATCGCGCTCCCAGTAGGCGGCCAAAGGAATTGCGGGCATGTGGAATCCTCCTGTTCGTACCGCGCGTGCAGCAAAACCCGTACCTATGAACCACTCGCGACGGAACGACGCTTGCTGACCACCGCATATACGTGACCGATGCTGCGATGCGTATTGACCCCGTACCGGCAGCATGCCCCAATACTCCGGCCGGATGAACAGGAGACAGAAATGTCAAACCCAACCTACAAGCGCGTCATGGAAGTGGTTGCCGCCGCCGCCGACGGCAATACCTACCGCATCGACAGATATTCTTCGCAGCCCCTCGGCGACGGAAAAGCCCGCTCGTACTGCTGCCTTCCCGATGGCCAGCTCGTGACCTGGGAAGGCGACGGACACTACAAGCTTCCGGATGGCACCGTCGTCACCATGGTGGCGTCAAGGTTGTGCCAATGATTGCCGGGCCGCTACATTCCGCGGATCAATACGCCGACCAGAAACAAGACGGCGACGGCGCCTATCCAGAAGGCAAGCATCAACCAGGGCCCGCGGCCGGTCCTGGCCCCACGCCGCGCGGGCCGGCCGCGCGAAGGTGACTCGTCTGCTGGTTTCATGATGCTCTCCTGGGCGCCCCATTTCAGCGCATAGTACGAATTACGGCCCTGCACGCGCAAGTGCCGCGCAGGGCCCTCATCGCCGCAGCGGGCACGCTGCCGCGCCTTCCACTACTTTGCCTTGCCTGCCTTGGCGGCCTCGGCGTTGGTCTGCTGTAGCGCCAGCATGCTCAGCTTCTCGTCGGTGGCCTTTTCTTCGGCCAGCGTTTCCTTCAACAACGTCAGCGCTTCGGTCTCGCCCAGTTGCTTGGCAAACGTGCATAGCGTTCCGTAGCTGGCGATCTCGTAGTGCTCGACCTTCTGCGCCGCTGCGATCAGCGCGGCATCGCGCACCGGGCCTTCTTCGACATCTTCAATCACGTCGCGGCCTTCTTCCACCAGCCCTTCCATCGCGGCGCACTTGATGCGCTTCAAACGGAAGTCCGCGCCTTCCACGATCTTGTCGATGCGTTCGATCTGACCACGGGTTTCTTCAAGGTGGGCGGTGAATGCGTCGGCCAACGCAGGGTCGCTGGCGGCGCGGGCCATCTTCGGCAGGGCTCGCGTCAATTGCTTTTCGGCGCTGTAGATGTCGGACAGCTCGTGCACGAACAATTCCTTCAAGGTCTTTTGGCTCATGATCACTCCTGTAGGTGGATCGATTGGAAAGCGGGCCTGGCCCAGCCCCAGTACAGCAAGGCGCATGCCGGTGAGCCCTGGTGCAACGAGTGGCGGGCAGGCCCGCTTGAACGGCCCGGCGCCGCACAGGGCGCCGGCGCACGCGTGTGCGCTACTTCCTGGCGGACACGCTTTGCTGCAGCGCCTTGGCGGCCTGCAGATGCTGCTGAAGACTGGGCAGCGTTTCGATCGCAAATTGCTTGACCTCGGGATCCTTCACTTCCTTCGAGGCCTTTTCGAACAGCTTGACGGCGTCCTCGTGCGCATCCACGCCGATCTCGTCCGCGTAAGCCTTGTCGAAACCTTCGTCGCGCAAGCCCATCGCCTTGAGCTTGGCGGACTGCATCATCGACGGGTCCTTCGGCGGTTCGAAACCCTTGCTCTTGGCCAACGCCTCGAGCTTCTGGCCCACCTTCGTGTGATCGTCGATCATCATCTGCGCGAACTTCTTGACCTCGGCGTTCTGCGACTTTTCCAGCGCCATCTTGCTGCCAGCAATCTCGAGATGACCGGACTCGGCCGCGTCGCTCAAAAAGCCACGAGCCTCGCTGTCCAGCTTGTTCGTTGCGGCGGGCACCTGCCCTCCAGGGGCGGCGGGCGTCTGCGCCAGCGCAACCGAACCCATGCTGAGGACAATTGCAGCGCCAAGTCCTGCCTTCAAAAGACGGTTTTTCATTCGGACCTCCAGTAGAAGTAGCGTCGCCGGATGACGGCGCGATGCCGTCTGACGAACGGGCACGTTCCAGCAAACGTCATTCCCAATGGCGAGCTTCGTTTCGCGCCCGGCGAGCATCGCCGGGCTCACATTCAACCGAAATCGCCTTCGCCCACCGCTATCGGCCCATCGGTCGGAACCCATTGCGTACGATGCGCCAAGTCGCGCAACGCGTCCTCGCTGCGCTCGAAAGCGCGCAGCAATTCCGGCGCCGTATCGTCCGCGGCGCCAAAACGGCGCCGCAGCACATCACCGGATATTTCGAACTGCCGCGTGACGCCGGCTGTCTCCATCTCGAACACAATGGCGTCGCCTTGCGCTTTGGCGTTGGTGGCTTTGGTGAACTTCATGCGGTCCTCCTGTCGTGTGGTCGATACGCGATGCCCGACCGCCGCAAGTCGCGGGCCTGACCGAACCGCGCCAATTGGCGGTGCCGCGAGCTGTTCACGCACGCGGCGCGACGCCAGTCATTTTTTCCGGTCGTGTAGAAATCCCCTCACCCCGCACGCGTCACGAGGCGGGCGTCACGCAGTGCGCAATCGCTTTGCAATCAGTAGGCCGCGCACGTGTGGGATGGGAACGTTAGTTGCGGACGTCGAGGTGTCACAGCGACACAGTTATCGGATTCTGGTTGGGGAGCCCGATGGCTGGCACGGCCTCGCCACGTCGCTGTGGCCTTGCGTTTTGTTTGAACCGTGAGTCTTTGCCCCGCATTGCGGGGCACTTTTTTGCGGATCGGCAGGCAGGTCTTACGGCGATGTAACAGAGAAACGCGAAGTTACACGCCCTTCGTTGCGCGAGCGTTTTGCGCTGGGCAAACTAGGCGCTCGCATCTTTTGGGAGAGTTGCCATGCAAGTGGATATCCAGAAGCTGGGAGCAGACGCCGCGCGCCAGGGGTTGACCCTTTTGGATTGCCCCTACCTTCGCACCGCAGCCATGCCTGCGCACACCGGCGAATCCGTCAATGAATGGCGCAGCCGCGTCGAGATGTGGAAAGCCGGCTGGAAAGACGGCGTCAAATCTCGGGCAGTGAGCCGCGCCCCTTCGTCCCCCTTCATGAGCACGCGCAGGTAGTATCCGCCTGCTGTGCATGTCCCGCCGGGCCCTGGACCTCGTCCAGGGCCCGAATTGCTTGGGGCCCTGGCAGCCTGGCCAGCCAACTACTGGTCGGTCGCTCAAACCATGCTGAGGTTGGTTGGGAATTATTGCACTTTGTTGCACCCTGGCGGAGGCAGTTTTTGGAAAATCCCGTGGCAGCACGATTCTCATACACCACACTCTCTGGAGCGCACGATGAATACTGAACAAGGTATTTGCGTAGATGGATTCAAAGTCCACTGCGACGTCATTGAGTTGCCCAGCGGCAAGTACCGGTTGGACGTCACGACCCGGCGTGACGGCGACCTTGAGGACCAGCAAGCAGTCTGGCCCATTCCGAGCGGCAAGCTGTTTTCGGCTCAGCATGAAGCCGAGCGGCACGCGAAGTGGATTCTCAAGGGCATCCGGCGCGTCGACCCTAGCGGCACGCCGCAGTTCTGCCTGACCTGACGCGCGCCGCGCGCGGTCCGCTGGAGCGCCTTCGGGCGCTCTTTTCATGGGACTTACCGGCCGCCCAGGCACGCGCATTGCTAGGGCTCGACGGCCACACCCGGCCGGCAGCCCCTGGTGAACAAAGCTCCGGTCTTCACCCTGAGGAGCATCCATGGATCGGCCATGCCACGGCTCACAACCGGATTCAACGTTGACCGCGTCTGCGCTTGCACGTCTTGCGGCAGCGCGCGGCCTCTTTTCGGGATCGTATTAAGTGCCCCGCCAGACTTCCCCAGCCGGCCAGGCGCTGCCGGACCCGCGGACCTCGATGCTGAGAGGTCTGATGGGAACGGGTCTGCTCGTCGTGTGCGGGCTGGGCGTGTTCGCGTTATGGCGATACCTGGACGCCGGCCATCCCGCAGTTGGCGCCGCCTTGTTGGGCGGCTTGCTCGCGGCGGGCGCGACCGCGCTGGGCGCGTTGCCGGTCGCGTTCTCGCAACGCGTGCCCGAGCGGGTGCAGGACACGCTGCTGGGATTCGGCGCGGGCATCATGCTGGCCGCCTGCGCGTTCTCGTTGATCATTCCGGGCCTGGACGCGGCCCGGCAACTCGGCAGCGGCCCCTGGGCCGCGGGACTGACCATAGCCGGCGCCATCCTGCTCGGCGCACTGGCGTTGCTGCTCTTGGACCGCGTGCTGCCCCACGAGCATTTCATCAAGGGCAAGGAAGGCAAACCGGCACGCAACCTGCGCCGTACCTGGCTGTTTGTCTTCGCCATCACGCTGCACAACTTTCCAGAAGGCCTGGCGATCGGCGTCGGCTACGCCGGCGCCGATCCCGTGCAGGCGGGTTCGCTCGCCATGGGCATTTCAATCCAGGACGTTCCCGAGGGACTGGTGGTGGCCATTGCCCTGCTCGCCGCGGGCTATCGGCGCGCATTCGCCGTTGGCTTCGGGATGGCATCGGGGCTGGTGGAGCCGCTGGGCGCCGTGCTTGGCGCGGCCATTGTGGGCTGGTCGGCCTCGCTCTTGCCCTGGGGATTGGGCTTTGCGGCTGGCGCCATGCTGTTCGTCATCAGCCACGAAATCATTCCCGAGACCCATCGAAAAGGCCACGAGGTTCCCGCGACCTGCGGCCTCATGCTGGGATTCGTGCTCATGATGCTGCTGGACACGGCGCTGCAATGATGTCGCCGGGCGTTGCGGCGTCACCGGTATAAGCGGATCCCCCTCCGCCATTGGATGTCGGCCGCGTTGACGACGCCCATCCGATTTCAGTAATGTAAATCGGTGAGCCTCCCGGCTCACTTATCCCTGTAAGACATTCCATCTGCAAGCCAACCCAGGAGCTCGAACATGAAGAAGCACCTACTGATGATTGGTCTCATTGGCTCGCTGACCTTTTCGGTCACCGGCCAGGCAGCTGATGCGAAAAAGCCTCTCGGCATGTGGCAATGCCAGGACTTCCTCGACGTCCAAGAGAGCTTCCGTCCCGTCGTCGTCAGCTATGCAGAAGCGCTGAACAACAAAGGCAAGCCCGAAGAGGCTGTGGTCGACGTAGAGGGCATCAGCACCCGCACGCCGATGCTGGTCAAGCAGTGCAACGAAAACCCCAAGCTCATGCTGCGCGACGCCTTGGCGGGTCTGAAAAAGTAAATGTCTCGACGCCCCTGAGGCTCAGGCTTCGGGGGCCTGCCTCGGCTTCCCAAGCGCACGAGGAACAACATTTGCTGCGGTCGGCGCTCCGTGCATGGGAGGCCCCGTAATGAATTCATGGATATTTGGAGATTGGCTCAGCGCGCACCCGATGGCGCTTTGGATCATCGCACTCGGCGTGGGCGCGGTGCTTTTCATGGTGCTTGCGACCGTGCTGAAGGTGGTGCGCGCGCGGCTGGAGGCGCGCGCGCAATTGCCTGGCCATGGTTTCGCCAGCGCCATGTCGCAGATACTGCGGCGGACCAACTGGGTCGTGCTGGCGCTGCTGTGCCTGATGGCCGGCATCGACGTCAGCGATGCGCCCCTGCCCTGGAGCGGCGCCACCATCAGCCATCTGTGGTTCGTGCTGCTGGCGCTGCAGGGCGCCTTGTGGCTGGAGCGCGCCGTGGACGTGCTGGTGCGCCGCGCGGTGCTAGCACGTGGCGACGCCAGCCGCGTGACCGCCACCCTGCTCGGCCTGCTGCTACGCACCTTCGTCTGGGCCGTGGCGCTGCTGGCCATGCTGGACAACCTGGGGGTGAACATCACGGCGCTGGTCGCCAGCCTGGGCATCGGCGGGGTCGCCGTGGCCCTCGCCGTGCAGACCATCCTGAGCGATCTCTTCGCCTCCATTTCCATCGGCCTGGACAAGCCGTTTGAAGTGGGCGACTTCATCGTGTTCGGGGCAGTGGCCGGCAGCATCGAGCACATCGGCCTGAAGACCACGCGCATCCGCAGCCTGGGCGGCGAACAGATCGTGTGCTCGAATACCGAACTGCTCAAGCAGACGATCCAGAACTACAAGCGCATGCAGCAACGGCGCATCGTCTTCTCGGTACGCATCAGCTATAAGACCGACGTCGAACGTGCCGCGGCAGTGCCCGGCATCCTGCGCGACCGGATCAACGAGCAGAGCGATGTGCGATTCGACCGCGCCCACCTGGCGCGATTCGGCGACAGCGCGCTGGAGTACGAGGCCGTCTACTACTTGATGAGCGCGGATTACAACCGCTACATGGATACGCAGCAGTCCATCAACCTAGGCATCATGCGGTCGCTCAAGGCGGCAGGCATCGCGCTGGCGCTGCCCGAACGCATCGTCCACGTCAGCGCCGCCGATGGCGAGGCCGAGGCAGAACCCGTGATGGCGTCCGAGCGTGGGTAAGCGCGGGATGCGCGAGGGCAGGCACGGCACTTGCCGCCCAGGGACGTTTTCAAGGAGAGCACCATGAACGCACACCCTTCCCGCAGCCTCGATGCATCCGGCACCCGCGATCCGCGGCACGCAGGCGCGAACGCGGATGGCAATCCCGCCCCGGAACCGTCAACCGAAGACCAGGTGGACATCGCAGACCGTGTCCAGAAGGGCCTGGACAAGGCCAATGACCGGGAACGCGCACGCGAGGGCGAGTCCGTCGGCAAGGCGCCGGCCATCGATGGCAATCCCGCTCCGGAAGCGGATACCGACGGCGGAGTGTTCAAGCCCGCTGACGACACCCCTGCCGTGCTGCCCAAGAAATCTGGCCCGAAGGACTAGCCCTTACCGCCCGGAAAGCGGCACAGCCATGACCGGGCGAGCGCTTGCACCTGGCCCGCCCGCTACAACCCCAGCGACAGCAGCATCAGGAACGCCCCAAACAGCACAAAGTGCGTCAGGCCCTCGATGGCGTTCGTCTGCCCGTCGTTCAGGTTGATGGCCGCGACAACCAACGTGACCAGCATCATCAGCGTCTGCAGCGGCGTCATCGCCATGTTGATCCGCTGACCGGTGATCAAGGCCATCGCCTCCATCGCCGGCACGGTCAGGATCACCGTGGACAGCGACGCGCCCAATGCAATATTGACCACCGATTGCATGCGGTTGGCCAACGCCGCGCGAAACGCCGTCAACATCTCGGGCGCCGCCGAGATTCCCGCGACGACCAGTGCGATCAGGCCGACGGGCACATCCATCCCTTTCAGGCCGCGATTCAGCGAGTGCGACATCAGTTCGGCCAGCGCGCCCACCGCCACAATGCCCACCGCCATCACGACTGCCGACTGGCGCCAATTTGGCTGCGCGCCCGCCGGCGCGGGCTTGCGCGTCTTCTTGTCCGGATAGCTGTAGCTGAAAAAATAACTGTGGGGCCCGGTCTGCATGCGCACGAACACGCCGTACATCAGCAGCATCGACACCACCGTGAAAGCGCTGTAGGCCCGCCAGCTTGGCTGCGGAACGAACTCGGGGATGATCATCGACACCGTGACAGCGGTCAGGATCATTACGCTGTACGTGCGCGCCGAATCGTCGTTGTAGGCCTGCTCGCCGTGCTTGAAGCCGCCGATCAGCGCGGCCACGCCAAGGATCCCGTTGATGTCCAGCATCACCGCCGAATAGATGCTGTCGCGCACCAGCGTCGGCGAGCCCGCCTTCGCCGACACGATCACCAGCACGATCACTTCGACCAGCACGGCGGACAAAGTCAGGATCATGCTGCCGTACGGGTCGCCCAGCTTCTGCGCGATTCGTTCCGCATGGCGCGCAACACTGAGCGACGCGGCAAGAATCGCGGCGATCAGCACGACCGTTTCGACAAGGCTACCGGCTTGGCCTAGCCCTTCCAGATGCGGCTCAACAAAGAGCCCCGCGACCGCAAGCCCGCAGGCCAGCAGCAGGAACATTTCAGACTGCAGTAGGGATTTCATTGCGATATGGCGGGCGAAAAACACCGTGAGCCTAGCACGTGCCGTGCCGCGTGGCGCGCAAGCAATCGGGCATGAGGCTTGCTGTCGGGTTTTACGTCACGCAGGTCCGAGCGTGAAGGAATGGAGCGCCATGCCGAAGAGAAATGCAGCAAAGCGGCGAGCAAACTGCGAGCCGAAATCTCGGCCCGGAAAGGCCGGAAAAGTGAACCCGATCTCCCACTTTTTTGACCGTTTCGCATCGCAAGTCACCAAGCGAGCGGGATCGCCTGTCGCATTCGGCATCGCGCTGATCGCCGTGGTCGTGTGGGCGTTCTCGGGCCCGGCCTTCGGGTTTTCCGAGACATGGCAGCTTGTCATCAACACCGGCACCACCATCATCACGTTTCTCATGGTCTTCCTGATTCAGCAAAGCCAGAACAAGGACAGCGAGGCGCTGCACCTGAAGCTGGACGAACTGCTGATTGCGGTGAAAGGCGCCGACGAGCAACTGGTCGACGCTGAACGACTGGACGAGGAAAAGCTGCTTGCCCTGGCGTCCGCGCTGACCAGCCGGGCGCGGAAACAGCATCGGCAACGCGCACGCAGTCGCCGCCGGCAGTGATGGGGTGCGGGTCCGTGGGCGCTCTTGGACCGGCCATGATCCGCCCGGGGATTGGACCCGCGAGGGTCCGCCCGTGCAGCAAGCGCGGGCGCGTCTCGCGTTTGCCTTGCGCTATGGAATCGATGAAACGTCCCGGCCCGCCGGCGCGGTCGGCACGGGAGGGGTCTGCCGGGTTCGCGGAGTGGGCGGAATGGTCTGCATGACTTGAGACTGCTGGACGTGCTGGGCGCGCTGACCTTGCTGCACACGCAATTTGCGCAGCCGCGCCACTTGAAGATCCAAAAGCGCCCGAAGCCGCTCGATCTCCGCGTCGTCGGCCGACCTGGCGGCAGCGGCGCGCACGTCCGCCATCATCTTCTCCAACCGGGCCAGTTCCGGGTCCGACATCGGATCGCTGACGCGCCGCACCTGCATGCGGCCCATCAGTTCCGCAACCCGGTCGCGCATGGCCACCGCTGCCATGGCGCGCAGCGGCTGGCGCAAAAAGCGCGGCCATCCCAGCGTCGCACCGGCGGCCAGCGCGGCCGTCCGGGCCCACGCCCCGCCCGCTCTGTTGAGCGGTAAACGTCGCGGCATGGGAACATCGAGCGCCTGGCGGTCGCGCTCCATCTTGGCCAGCAGGGCCTCTTTATCAGCCAGTGTGGTCGTCTTGGGCATAATGGCTCCGTGCAGCAGCGGTATCCAGGCGCACCTGATGACTCAGTTCCGCGAAGGGCGACGCTTTCGGCGCGCTCCGTGTCGAAATGACCAGCGAAATCATCGTGATCAGCAGCCAGGCGCCGGCCACCAGCCACGCGGCCAGCTTGCGATGCTCGGTATCCCAAAAGCTCACAATCGCGGCCACCGAGATAAACCCCAGCGTGCCCAACCCGCAAAACACAAGGGCCACGCTGCTGATCACGGTGGCCACCAGCGCCGAGCGGTAAAGGGACAACTCGATCCCCACCAACTCCACATAGTCCCCCGAGCGTTCGGCGGCAAAGGCCGCGATGCGGCGCAATCTACGCAATCGTTCTGCAATCATGGCGTCTCCTTGGCGCGTGGCTGTCAAGCCTGGCGGGCAGGGCTCGCGCAGCAATTGCCATTCCCGCGCCAGGACGGCTACGTCCGCCCCGACGCGCGCCCGCCAGTCAAACGGATCAACAGGCCCGCCAGTTGCTCGAGCCGGTAAGGCTTGGGCAGAAGGGGAATGCCCTCCTGCCCGGCCTTTTTCACTTCCTCGCCCATGAACCCGGTCATCAGCGCCACCGGCAGCCCCGGGTTCCGGATACGCACTTCCCGAGCCAATTGGATGCCGTTCTTACCGCCCGGCATCATGGCATCCGTCAACATGACGTCGACGCGGCCATCGCCGTTCAGCACTTCCAACGCCTCGGCGGCACTGGAAGCGGGCGTGACCGCATAACCCAGCTCTTGCAGCATGCTGGCCGTCAACGCGGCCACTTCGGCGTCATCTTCAACCAGCAAGACATTCAGCGTCGAGGCGCGTTCCCGAACCGCACGCACATCGGCCGGGCGGCCGCGCGTGGCGGCTTGTTTTGCCGACCGGGGCAGACACACCGAGACGGTTGTGCCCATGTCCGGCTGTGTGGAAAGCTCGATGGCGCCGCCCGACTGCTTGGCAAATCCATACGCTTGCGGCAGCCCCAGGCCCGATCCCTTGCCAACATCCTTGGTGGTGAAGAATGGCTCGAACACGCGCGCCGCCACCTCTTCGGACATGCCCGTGCCGGTATCCGTCACGCGCAACGCAACGTGGTCGACCGTCAACTCGCCCTGCCCCGGCGCAGCCACGTTCTCGGTCCGGATTTCGATCACGCCGCCGTTGGGCATGGCATCGCGCGCATTGACCGCCAGGTTCAGTATGACGAGTTCAAGCTCGCCCGGATCGACCTCCACCGGCCACAGGCCGTCGGCCAACGCCAGCGAAACGACAATGTCGCCGCGCAGACTGCGCTCCAGCATGTCCAGCATGTCGCGAACGACTGTGTTCAGGTCCACCACCTGTGGGCGCAAGGCCTGGCGGCGGGCAAACGTCAGCAACTGCCGCGACAACGAGGCGCCCCGGTCCACCGCCTGCCGCATCGACGCATACAGGCGTGTGCGCCGCCCGTCGTCGATGGGACGCTGCAGCATTTGCAGTCCCCCCGAAATGACCATCAGCAGGTTATTGAAATCGTGGGCCACGCCCCCCGTCAGTTGTCCCAGCGCCTCAAGCTTCTGGGCTTGGCGCAGCGACTCTTCAATCCGGCTGCGCTCGAGCATCTGTTGCTGAAGTTCGGCATTGGCCATTTCCAGCTCCCGGGTCCGGCTTGCCACCATGGACTCGAGCGCCTGGGCCGCCTGCTTCTCGGCCAACAGCAGAGAACGGATCTCATACTGGCGCATCCTTGCGCGCGCTGCCGTCTGCACCATCGTGGTCAGGGCAAGGCTTTGGGTCGGCCGCTCCAGCAGCGACACGTTGCCCAGCAGCTCCGTCATCTTCTTGCGCCACCGCACGACGGGTCCGCTCTGCGACTTGCCGGTCAGCACGACAAACGGCAGTCCGGACCAGGCCGGCTGCGCCTTCAGCCATTCGCTCACCAAGTCCAGATTCTTGCCGAACAGCCCTTCCTCGGTGATGCAAGCCGTCAGGGCGCCGGTTTCCGCCTGCATCAGCAGGTCTTCCGCATCCTTGCACACGTATGTAGAGAAGCCGGCGCGCTGCAGCAGCCGCGCGCCGGCCGTGCCATCGCGACCGATCGGGGCATACACCAGAACACGCGCTTCGGCATCCTCAGGACGAAGCATCGGGTACGCTCAATAGTCGCAGGTCTTCGCCCGTGTACTGCGGGGTGCCCGAAAACAGTCCATGGAAGGCGGTCAAGGGCGGCCCCAGGGTCAGACCTGCCGACGACATGGTGAACTCGCGCATCACGTGTTCGTGCGCGCCGCTGCGTTTCTTGACGACCGAAATCGCACGGCGCACGCGTCCGCCGTATTCGAAGTAACGCAACATGATTACCGTATCGCTGAGATAGCTGATGTCCAGCGGCGTTTCCATCGGGCCCACCAGCCCATGCTCGGCAAGCACCATCACGGTCGTCACCCCCTGCTGGCCAAGGTAACTGAGCAGTTCGTGCATCTGCAGAATCAGAAACCGTCCGTCGGGCATGGCGTTCATATACCCGTTCAGGCTGTCGAAAATCACGATGCGCGCGCCGCCCTGCTCGACAGCGCGGCGCACCAACGCCGTAAATTCGCCCGGGGACATTTCGGCCGGGTCGATTTGCTTGAAGTTCAGCAACCCGGCATCCAGCGCGGTATCCAGTTCCATCCCCAGCGCGCGGGCACGCGCAAAAAATGTGGACCGGGTTTCGTCAAACGCAAAAATTGCCGCATGCTCGCCTCGCTGCGTTGCGGATGCCGCGTAGGTGGCAGCCAACGAGGACTTGCCCACGCCGGCCGCGCCAATCAACAGGGCGTTGGTACCACGGTCCAGGCCGCCGCCCAACAGGCTGTCCAGCTCCGCATTGCCGCTGGGAGTGGGCGTCGGGTGAAACTCCCTGTGATGCTCGGCAGCGACGAGCCGCGGATAGACCTCCAGGCCTCCCCGCTTGATCGTGAAGTCGTGATAACCGCCCCGAAAGTCGACGCCGCGCATTTTAAGAACGCGCAGCCGTCGCCGCTGGGCGCCGTAATCGACCGCCACCTGCTCAAGAGCGATGACGCCGTGCGAAATGGAGTGCAGCTGCAGGTCGTCCTCTTTGGCCGCCTGATCGTCCAACAGAATCACGGTGCATTGGCGATTCGCGAAGAAGTGCTTCATTGCCAGGATCTGGCGGCGATAGCGCAGAGAGCCCTGCGCCAGCAGTCGAAGTTCAGAGAGGCTGTCAACGACGACCCGCGACGGATTCAGCGATTCCACCTTGTCCAGAATGAGCCGCGTGGTTTCGGTCAGCTCCATCTCTGCGGGGTGCAAGACCGTGAGCTCGCGCTCGGGGTCCAGCACGTCTTCCGACACGATTTCCAGGATCTCGACGCCATCCAACGACCATCCATGGCGGTGCGCGACGAGGTTGAGCTCAGCCGGACTTTCCGACAACGCGACATACAGCGCGCGCTCGCCCTGGCGAACACCCTCCAGCAGAAACTGCATGCCCATGGTGGTCTTGCCAGCGCCTGGACGCCCTTCGCAGAGATACATCCTGTTGGGATCCAAACCCCCGCCCAGAATATCGTCAATCCCGGAATTACCGGTCGAAATGCGGGGTTCAGGCTTGAAAGCCGCAGTCTGTTCTTCAATCGATGCGCTCATGGCTTTCCCGTAAATACGAGTTAAGCACCAAGCATATCGCCATCGGCAAATGGGATCAGCCGCTCATACGGAAAGAGATGTTACGTACTGAATCGCTGCGGTGGGGCACAGGGGGGTTGTGCAATAAAAGGAAAACCCCGGGGTGCAGCACCACAGGGCGCGATTCCAATACGTCCCCAAAAAATAAAAACCCGCCTTCCAGAATGCGGAAGGCGGGTTTTTTATTTTTACTTAATACTTCGATTTACTCGAATGAAATCTGAAGCTGGGGATTGATCTTCCATTCGAATCGGGCACTTGCCTCGCCGCCACCGGCGTCTTGGGCCAGCACCACGTAACGGCCCTCTTGCGGGGTGGGCGGCACCAGACCGCGCAGCGTGCCGGTGGCCTCGTCGAACTTCAGGCCTTCGGGAAGTCGGGCAGGCGTCGTGCCGTCCTTGTCGAAGAGCGCGTAGCGCACCGCGCCGCTGCCGCCCGTGGCGTTCACCACCGGCAATGCCGTCGGCATCGTGGCGCCGGCGGTGAGTTCGATCGGGTTGGTCGAGATTTCGAGCGCGGGCGCCAGGTTGAAGTCGACCGGAATGGAAACGCGGGCGCCGCCTTCGTCGCTGATGGTGGCGGTCAAGCCGGCCATTTTTTCCAGAGACTTAGGCACCGCGCCGCTGACGCGGCCGCTGCCGTCGAGCACCAGGCCGGACGGGATACGCATGGCGCTGCCATCAGCGTTGGAATAGGACACGGCGTAATTACCGGTACCGCCGCTGACGTTGATGAACTTGACGGGGCTCTTGATCCGGCCGCCCGCCGTCGCTTGAATGGAACCGCCTTCGACATTCAAAGGCGGGTTGATGGTCAGTTGCACCGCCCGGCTGGCCTTGCCGCCACCGCTGTCTTCGACCTGGATCAGGTAGGTAAGCGTCTTGGGGCTGGCGACGGAGGGTGCGGCGCCCGAGAGCGAGCCGTCGGATCCGAACACCAGGCCGGCGGGCAGTTCGGCGGGCTTGCCGCTGGTGTCGAGCAACCGGAAGTTCAAGGTGCCGGTTCCGCCGGAGGTGCGCACACGGATCAATTGCGAATTAAGCGTTGCGCCCGACGTGATGGACAGCCCCTTGTCGGGAGCAATGGCCGTGCCGCGGGACCGGGCAATTTCTTGACCGCCCGTGGACGTCGGGGAGGCGGCAGGCGTGCCCTTGACGGGCGCGGCGCGTTGCGAGATTTTGCCCACGGGCGGTTTGAAGTCTTCGGCAGCGATGGCTTGGCCTGGCTTGACTGCGATCAGTCCAACAGCGACTCCCAAGCACGCGAATCGGGAGATTATTTTTTTATTCATAACAGTCCTTGTGACTCAATCAACGATGCGCTCTGCGCGTTAAATATCACTCAACAGGCCGAGCGCAAAAACGCTCGGCCTGCGAGACCCAATAACCGCGTGCGCCTCAGACAAACTTGAAGCTCCGCCATGTCTCTTTGCATTTACATCGCAGAACCGCGCAAGGCTGCAGGCCACGATCAGCACTGACGTATCGGAAGACTGGGCGACACATTATTTCAAGAACAGGACGCTGGAATGGAGAGTAAAACTACCCTTTTGCCAGCACATAATCGGATTGCCCCTCGCTCGTGCGCCAGTCAGTGCCAGGCTTTATCAGACCGATGAACAGCCGGGCCAACGCAAGCGAAGAATTGATATTCAGTTTGGAATAAACACGCGCCTTGTGGTTGTCGACGGTTCGCACGGAGATATGCAGATGCTCAGCGATTTCCTTGCTGGAATGACCCGCAATCACGCCTTGAACGATCACAAGCTCACGCTGCGTCAGCAGCGCCTTTCGCGCTTCTTCCTGGTTTGCCCGGACGCGGTTCAGATGCGCGCTGCGGCTCAGGTGAAGCGCGAAGTGAATGGCATGGTAGAGGCGGCTGGAATTGAGCGGCTTGGCAAAGAAGTCCACCGCACCACGCCGCATGGCCTCGACGGCGTCGCCGAATTCAGGCTCGGACTTGATGAAGATCATCGGCAGAGCGGCGTTTGCCTGGGCCAAATCGCGATCGACGGCCCTATCTGCGGTCAATTTTCCAAAGTCCATGATCAGGCAGTCGCACTCGCCCTCGGAATAAATAGACAGGAAATCACGCACTGTCCGGCTCTGTATGACGTCGATGGAAAAATTGGCCAGGATCCGACGAACGGCCCATTCCGATGACTCGTCCTCGTCGACGATGTAGGCTTTCGCGCCGATGGGAAATGAGTCCGCGTGGGCCGCCCGCACCGCCACCCCGCGCGGCGCATGGAACGCGTCATGGATAAACCGAGGGTGGTACTGCCCCCAGTGCAGCGACTGTTCGGAATACGGCATCGTCTGTTATGGCAAGAACGCAAAATCGCGCATCCCGGCAATCTGGGTAGCACTGCGCGCAAGTGACGAAGTATAGGAACGCGCCCACAAGCGTTCCCATCAGAAATCTTCGATTCTTTGGGCCGTCCGTCTCCCAAGCGCCTCGCGTGGCAACGGCATCCACTGCTGCCGGCGTTTTAATGATGGAAGTCAACATCGACGCTGTCTTAATCCGCAATTCTGTCCGGATGGTCGTCATGCCGGATAAATCGTGCGAAGCGAGCCTTGCGCGCACGCTCGCCGGTGAAGCACGACTCAACGGTGCGGTGAGCGTGGGAGACACAAATGGCCCGCAGACTCAAGTCGTTCATCCTGGCCGCCGTGTTGTTGGCGCCCCTGCTCGCGTTCGGGGCCGCTGGCGACGAGGCGCGTTCCACGGCCCCTGCCCTTGAATTGACGCTGGAAACAGCCCCCGTCGAGATCGACGGCCACGTTCTGTTCACGGTCCGTGGGCTGTCATCGTTTCCCGCCGAGAAACGGGCGCAATCCATTGGGCGGAGAATCGAGGAAGCGGCCGCCGATGCCGCCTTCGCGAGCGCCGGACTGAAAGTGGACACCATCGAAACTGGCTCGGTCATCCTGGCAGGCAAGACGGCATTGATGGTCGTCACAGATGCGGACGCCCAGCTCGAGCAAACCACGCGCGAGAACCTCGCGGCCTTGCACCTGGCGCGCATTCGCCAGGCCATCGACGAATACCGCCTGACCCGCAGCACGGACTACCTGATCAAGGCGGCCCTACACGCGGCCGGCGCCACCGTCCTGCTGGCGGCAGGCATTGCGGTCTTGTTGTTGCTCAATCGCTGGCTGGACAAGGCCGTCTCCAGGATTCTGAAGCGTCGCGTTCACGACGTGGACATCCAGTCGTTCGAGGTCGTGCGATCGGACACGATCTGGAAAGCGTTGCATGGCGTGATCCTGGCGATCGGGATCATGACCATCGTCGTGTCGATCTACGCATACCTGCAATACGTGTTCGCGCTCTTTCCCTGGACCCGTTCCGCCTCGAACGACTTGCTCAACCTGTCGACCCATGCTGCCCGCAGACTTGGAAAGTCCACAGCCGAAATCATTCCCGACGTCCTGATTCTGATCATCATCTATTTGCTGACCCGCTTCACGCTGGCCCGAGCCCGGAAATTCTTCGCCGCAGTGGAACAAAAGCGCGTCGTCTTCACGCAGTTCGAACCGGAATGGGCCATGCCGACCTACAAACTGCTCCGGGTGCTGATCCTGGCGTTTGCGGTGGTCGTTGCGTACCCCTACATTCCTGGCTCCGAAACCGCAGCCTTCAAGGGCATCTCGATCTTCATCGGTCTCATGCTGTCATTAGGCTCTTCCACGGCAATATCCAACCTTATCGCGGGCTACCTGATGACCTACCGGCGGGTTTTCAAGGTTGGGGATCGGGTGAAGGTGGGCGATGTCGTCGGCGAAGTCGTGACCGTCCGCCTTCAGGTGACGCATCTGCGTACGACTAAAAACGAAGAGGTGACGATACCGAACTCCCAGATTCTGAACAGCGACGTCACGAATTACAGTGCCCTTGCCGGCACCAAAGGTTTGATTCTTCACACCACGGTCGGAATCGGCTACGAGGTGCCGTGGCGGCAGGTCGAGGCCATGATGCTCACCGCCGCCGGGCGGACCGCCGGCGTGCTTTCAGATCCGAGCCCCTTCATTCTCTTGACCAAACTGGGAGATTTTTCGGTTTCATACGAGCTGAACGTCTATGTGCGCGACACAGAAATGATCGGCAAACGCTACGCCGAGCTGCACCGCCACATCATTGATGTCTTCAACGAATACCAGGTGCAAATCATGACGCCTGCCTACGAGGGAGACCCCGAACAGCCCAAGATCGTGCCGCCGGAACATTGGTACTCCGCGCCTGCGTCTCCGGACGTAAGAGCCAAACCCTGACACGCGCGACGCAGCCCGCGATCTATTTGCCGGGTGAATCAACCGTCGGCAACGCGAAACCCGGCGGCGCATGGGACCACGGGAAGCCCTTCAATGCCATGTCATAGGCGGTGTCGTAGAGCGATCGCATGTATTCCGTGTCGAACTCCTCTCGATGCGGCGCCCGAAAGCTCGATGGAATGAACGCAAGGTTGAACTGGACGCCATCACGGTGCGCCGTCGTGTAGATGCGGTAAAGATCGCCGATACCTTGGCTTTGAATCATGGACGCGACCGCGCGCGCCGCAATGCTCATTGTGGCGCGCTGCACCTGAATCCAGTCCGCGTCCAGCCGGGCGTTGCGGATGATATAGAGTTCCCGCTCGCGATTGGCGCCGCGCAGCGTCGCTTCCTCAGCGATGCGCAGGGTAACGGGATAGGCAAAAACTTGCGCCACCACACCGCCATCAACGTGCATCTCCTGGTAGCGTCGTCCGCCGGCTTCCACGTCAATCATCATCGGAGGAAAAGCGCCCGGAATCGACGTCGAGGCGACCATGACCTTTATGAACAGGTCCAATGCCGCAGGACCGCCGTAAGTGGCAATCTTGCCCATATCCCAGATGACGCCACGGCCGGTATCGAGGTCCGTCGTGCCGATCAACAGCATGCGCCCCTTGGCGTGCTCGGCGGCGATCTCCTCCAGGAATTCCTGAGTCACGAACTTTCGGGTCAGGGCCAATAGCGGACGGTTGTCCGCCATCGCGTCGCTCAACACGCCGCCAAGCAAACTGCGCTTGATCATCACGTCGCCCGGCGAAGTCGTTGTATAGACTTCCTTCAGCGTCGCGTCGTATTTCTTGCCGACAAAAGCGAAAGGGGCAATCAGTGCCCCCGTGCTGATGCCGGTCACAAGCTTGAACTCCGGTCTGGTGCCTGTTTCCGTCCATGCGTTCAACAACCCCGCAGCAAACGCCCCGTTGTCGCCACCCCCAGAAATCGCAAGGAATACAGCGGGTCCCAGCTTGCCCGAATACCCCTGCCTCGCAAGATAATCCTGTTCCCTTTTCAACGACTCGTAGGCCGCCTGAATGATTTTTGGCGAGTCGGCCACAACCAGATAGCGCACACCAGGCATTCCAGGAACTTCAACCTGGTCGACCAAGCCGTGCGGCACCGCCTGCAACCTGGCGGGCGTCGCGGTGCACCCTTGAAGAAACAGCCCGGCCGCCATGATCAGGGCAAGGCCGAACGCAGCGTCAAGGCGCCGCCTTCCTGCAAAAAGCGTCTTGAACAGCGTCACGAAGATTCTGCTCATGCTCTATTTCCTTCGGCGCCTCTGAAGACCGACGGCTTTATCAGCTTGATGCCGCGCGCCCCGTTATAGCCATGGATCTCTTTGACGTCGAGCTTGCGCATGAACTCAATGGTGTTCGCGTCGATGATCTGGCCTGGCACCATGATCGGAAAGCCCGGCGGATAGGGGATGACGAAATTCGCTGACACCAGCGGGGGGCCCGCCTCCAGGCGCTTGTCAATATCTTGACTAGACAGCGGCAGGTATTCGCAATCCGCTTCGTTGTAGGCCGCGAAGAAGGCGTCTCGCATGTTGCCTTCCTGCGTGGGGCTGCGCGGGTCATCCCGGTAGCCGTCATGAAAGCGGCTGAAGTTGGGAAGGCTGGGCACATCTTCCATCAGGCTCCTGACTTTCTCGGCGAACTCTGCCCTGCCCGCTTCGCCGCTTTCCTTGAATCCTGATTCGATTTCCTCGGAAATTTCCAGCAGCACCTTGATAAGCATCGCGACGTCACTGCGTGTGTTGTTGATATTGCTCTGAAGCAAAACGCTATTGCGTGAGGTCTTGTTGAGTTGGATGTTGTAGCGGGAAGCCAGCAGGTTCTTGAACGTGGTGCCGTCGTATCCCGCCGTGCCGCACACCAGCGTCAGCCGGGTCGGGTCCAGGCAGAACTCGTCTTCCTTGAAAGACTTCACGGCCGTCAGCCAGTTCATGCCCGGCGCCAGATAGTCGGCAAAGCCCGATGCGCGAAATTCCTCGGGGATCATCTTGTCGGCCCCCAGCACGCTGAAGTACCGCGAAATCAGTGGATGATTCGCGACCTCGCGGCGGATGGCCAGGGCGACCTCGATGGCGCGCATGACCAACTCGTAGCCCTCCAGCTCCATCTGACGGCGAGCCACATCCAGCGAGGCAATGATCTGCGCATTGGGCGAGGTGGATGCATGGATGAACACCGCTTCGTGGAATGCCGAGACATGGTGCTCGTAGTCTTCATCGCGCACGGCGATGATCGATCCCTGTCTTAGGCTAGACATGGATTTGTGCACCGAATCCGTCTCGTAGACGCGTACGCGCATGGCCCGCGGATTGGGAACCAGGACGCGATCCAGCAGCCGCGGGTCCTGGGGGTCCAGATCCTCGCCAAGTTCGCGGCACTGTGCCTGCCAGGCCTCGAGCGCCTTGGGGTCGTCGCGCCATGCCTGCAGCGCGGCTGCGGCGCCCATCGCCGTGCGCATGCGCAAGAATGGCGACCAACGCGCAAACCCGAACCACGCCTCGTCCCACAGGAAAATCAGGTCGGGCTTGATGGCCAGGCACTCGGCCATGACGCGCTGGGTGTTGTAGATGTGCCCGTCGAAGGTGCAATTGGTCAGCGTGACCATGGCCACCCTGTCCAGGCGCCCCGCCGACTTCAGCGCCAGCAGCGCCTCTTTGACCGTGCGCAGCGGAACCGCGCCATACATCGAATACTCCGTCATCGGAAAGGCTTCCACGTACAGCGGCTGCGCGCCCGACAGCACCATCCCGTAGTGGTGCGACTTGTGGCAGTTGCGGTCCACGATCACGATGTCGCCCGGTTTGGTCACTGCCTGGTAGACCATCTTGTTCGACGTGGACGTGCCATTGGTCACGAAGAACACGTGGTCCGCGCCGACTGCGCGCGCGAACTTCTCCTGGGCGACCTTGATGTTGCCCGTGGGCTCCAGCATGCTGTCCAGGCCGCCTGTCGTGGCGGACGTCTCCGCCAGGAAGAGGTTCAACCCGTAGAATTCGCCGAAGTCGCGAATCCAGTTGGACTTGATGATCGACTTGCCCCGCGCGATGGGCAGCGCATGAAAGGTGCTGATTGGCTTAGCGGCATACTGCTTGAGATTGTCGAAGTGAGGCGTGGATTGCCGATCGCGCACGCCCTCCAGAATGTTCAGGTGCACCTCCATGGGCTCTTCGACCTCGTAGAAGACGCGGCGGATCGCCGAGGCGCTGGGGTCGCCCGCCAGTTGTTCCACGTTCCTGTCCGTCAGCAGGTAAATGTCCAGCTCCGGCCGGATGTGCGCAATCATGTCGGCCAGCCTCACGCCGATCTCGCGCGGCGCGTCGACCGTCACGTCCAGGTGCTCGTAGACGCTCAGAAAATCCCGCAGCAGCGGGGCATCGTGCTTGGAAGGGATGGGGATGCCGTCATAGATGACGACGGCTTCCAGCTTGCCGTTGAGGATCGTGGCAAGCAAGGCATCTTCGACGCTTCCAACCAGGACGGGCTCGTAGATCAGCGGGTCGTCGTGCCGCCGAAGCTCACGGATTTCTCGGGTAATCGCCGCAGCGCGGACGGCGGGCGCCGGGCTCACGAATAGCGCCTCGAAGTATGGCCGGCTGGCGTGGCTTCCCGCCAGTCCGGGCGGGGTGCGGTCGGGCCCTTCGGCGGAGAATTCCTCTGTCGCCTGCCATTCGCCCTCGTCGTAGCGATAACTGCCCGATAGCAGGGAGTTGCTCATGCGCAGGATGAGACGCGCCGCGCCCATGCCGTCGCCGTCCGCAATTCGCTCATCCAGCGCATGCAGCAGCCGCACGCCAGGGTAGGCGAAGTAGCTCTCCATCGGGCGCAGGTCCGCCAGCGCTTCCTGCACGGGTCCCGCGCCCGCGCCGGACCTGGCGCACCGGACCTCGGCGGCCCAGGCTTGCGCCTTGGCATTCAGGTCGCGCCACCGGTCCAGGCGCGCGGCCGAGTTCGAGAGCAGGTGGTCAAGTTGGCGGTGATCGTTCGTGTCGGATGTCATGGCAGTCCCCAAATGGCCGGCATAAGCCCCGGCAGACAGCCTGCCGAGGCGCGTGGGTGTCGTTAGGAAAGAATCATGATCACCACCATGCCCCAGATCGTCAGCAGGGTATTGCCGACGGCGTAGGTCACCGTGTATCCCAAGCCGGGAACCTGGCTTTTCGCGGCCTCGCAGACCATGCCGAGCGCCGCGGTGGTGGTGCGCGCTCCGGCGCAGATGCCCAGGATCAGGGCCGGGTCGAAGCGGAAAATGAACTTGGCGATCAGCATCCCCAGCACGAGCGGAACGGCGGTCGCGAATATGCCCCACAGGAAGAGGCTGATGCCCAACTTCTGCAGCCCGGCGACGAAACCCGGCCCGGCTGATATACCCACCACGGCGATGAACACGTTGAGCCCGACGGAGTTCATGAACCAGAGCGTGGGCTCGGGAATGCGGCCAAAGGTAGGATGGATGGCGCGGAACCAGCCGAAGACGATGCCGGCAATCAGCGCACCGCCCGCGGTGGAGAGCGTGAGCGGGATGCCGCTGACGTTGATCACGACGGCGCCGACAAGCGCGCCGATCGTGATGGCCAAGGACATGAACGCAACATCCGTCACCGTGGTCGGCCGGTCAACGTATCCGAGATTCTTGGCGGTGGCATTGATGTCCTGGGTGCGCCCGACGACGGTGATGACGTCGCCCCGGAACAACTGGGTCTTTGGCAGGATGGGTATCACCGTCTCGGTCGGACCGCGCCGGATCTTTTTCAGGAACACGCCACGGGCGCCCGGCCAATGCGCCAGTTCTTCCAGCGGTTTGCCATCCACATTTTTGTTCGAGATGTAGATGTCGACGCCCTCGGTCTTGATGTCGAGCAGCTCGGCGTCCTCGACTTCGCGCCCGCTGGGGCCAAGCCGTTCGATCATCTGGTTGCGCTTGCCGCCGATCGCGACCACGTCCCCCGCCTGGATGACGGTTGCCGGATCTGCCTCGATGATTTTTCCGCCTCGCCGGATCCGCTCGACAAACGCGCGGAATCCGGGCTGCACGCCGGCCTCGATCTCGCTGACGGTCCTGCCGATGAACGGGCTGTTCTGTGCCACCGAGTAGGCACGGACGTCGAACTCGTACCAGTTGGTCGCGTCCGCCCCGCCCTGCCCGGCTCCCAGTTTCACCTCGTAGGCCTTGCAGGCGGCCATCAGGTCGATGCCAAGAAGCTTCGGGCCGATCTGCGCCAGGATGATCGCCGAGCCCACGGTGCCGAAAATGTACGTGACCGCATAGGCGATCGGCATGGCGTCCAGCAGCGCCTGGGTATCTTCGGGCGAGCGGCCAAGGCGCCCGATCGCATCGGTCGCCAGCCCCATGGACGCGGAGATGGTCTGCGACCCCGCGAAGAGGCCGGCCGCGGAACCCAGGTCGTAACCGGCAAGGATCGCGGCAACGACGGCCGCGCCCAGGGACAACAGCGCCATGACGACGGCAAAAATCGCCTGGGGTAGTCCATCCTTCGCAATGCCGCGCACAAATTGCGGCCCCACCCCGTATCCCACCGCAAACAGGAACATCAGGAAAAAGACCGACTTCACGTTGGGGGATATCTTGACGCCCAGTATGCCGATGACGATTGCGACGAGCAGCGTCGAGGTCACGGCGCCCAGACTGAAGCCCTTGAAGCTTTTGCCGCCTATCCAGTATCCGAAGCCGAGCGCCAGGAAGATGGCGATTTCCGGATAGGCTTTAAGCGTGTCCACAAACCAACTCATGATTCTCTCCTTGACTGTTCCTGAATGGAAAGCACTGAGTCATGCAGGTTCGGAAATCCAGTGCGACGCCCGCGCAGCGCGGATGTGCAGCGCCAGAGTAGAGCAGCCCGCATCAACGAAATTGACATTGGTCAACATACCCAACGGCCCATGTCTGAAACTGTTTGGGACGCAAGTCGCTGCCATCTGCACAATCAAAATCAAAGCGGGGTGCCGGCTCGAAGCCGGACGTGCTCGAAGCGCTGGAGCTTCCTCTTACGGGGAGACAAATGCCATGGACTTCTTTAGCAATTTGCTGCAGCGCAACCCGGAACTGGCGGTATTCCTTGCCATCGGGATCGGCTATTGGGTGGGGGCATTCAAGGTTCGCGGCGTCGGCTTTGGTCCTGTAACGGGATCGTTGCTGGCCGGGCTGCTGATCGGATACTTCGTTCAAGTTCCGATATCGGATACCGCAAAGCAGGTGCTGTTTCTGCTATTCATGTTCGGAATCGGATACTCCGTGGGCCCAAGCTTCTTCCGGGGAATGAAGGACGGCGGTTGGCGATGGGCGGTGCTGGGCGTCGTCGTGCCGGTAGCGGGGTTGGCGACCGCGTGGGCGCTTGCCACCTTGCTGAAGCTCGAGATCGGCTATGCGGTGGGCCTCATCTCAGGCGGGCTGACCGAATCTCCGGTCATCGGAACAGGCAGCGAGGCGATCCGGCACCTGCCGATCAGCGCCGACGAACAAAATCGCCTTATCAGCCAAATCGCCGTGGCCGACGCGCTGTGCTACATCTTCGGTACGTTCGGCGTCATCTGGTTCTGCTCGAGCCTGGGACCAAAGTTGTTGCACATTGACTTGAAAGCTGAAGGCGCGAGGCTTGAACAGGTCTATGGCATCGAACGCGAGAAAGTCGGCGTGACCTCCGCATGGAGACGATTCGACCTGCGCGCGTATCTGGTCCAGGACAATCACACGATCGCAGGAAAATCGGTCGCTCAGGCCGAATCACTTTTCGCGCCGGAGCGCCTGTTCATAGAGCGAATCAGACGTAACGGCAGTCTGCTTGTCTCTACCCCCGAGACCCGCCTGCTACCGGGCGACGTCATCGCGGTCTCCGGCAAAAGCGAAGTCCTTCTCAGAGTGCTGGATCGTAACGCCATCGAACAAGCCGATCGAGAGCTGCTCGACATTCCCAGCGCCATGTTTGATGTCGTGCTGTCCAAGCGAGAGTTTGTCGGTAAAACGGTCGCTCAAATCGCCGATCGCGCCGAGGAAGTGCGAGGCGTATTCCTGCGGGATATCCGGCGCGGAAGTGAGAAGATCCCGATTGGCCCCGGCACCGTACTCCAACGCGGCGATGTCCTGACCATCGTTGGCCCGGAAACGGCGGTGGAGCGCGTGGCCGCGCTTGTGGGGAGCGTGGTGCAGGAAGCGGATTCCACCGATTTCGTCGCGCTGGGCTTCGGCGTGTTTCTTGGCGCGGTGATCGGCACCTCGCTCGTATTGCCCATCGGCGGCATGCCGATCGCCATTGGAAGCAGCGTCGGAACGTTGGTGCTGGGCCTTTTGGTTGGCTGGCGCAACGCTGGCAAGCCGTTATTCGGCCGAATATCCCACGCTTCCCTGGAATTCATGAAGTCGATCGGGCTGGCCGGTTTCGTCGCCATGATCGGATTGAAAGCCGGGCCTCTTTTTGTCGACGCGCTGAAAGAAGTTGGACTGACGATCTTTCTGGCGGGCATCGTCGTGACGTTGGTGCCCTTGTTCGTTGGCTTGCTGGTGGGCCGATATTTGTTGAAGCTTGAGCCGCTTTTATTGTTGGGCGCATTGGCCGGCGTGCAAACCATGACAGCCGGCCTTGCCGCGGTGCAAGAAAAATCCGATAGCCCCGTCGCGGTCATAGGCTATTCCGGCACAGTCGCCTTCGGACATATTCTGATCACGACATGGGGCACGGTGATCGTCTGGCTGCTGTTTTGAGCCTGCATTTACCCTATCAGGGTCAGGACGGCAGATCGGTCCATGATCCAGATCACGACAGCCGCAACCGAGGCAACTACCAAAAAGGCACGCCTGGCATTCTGAAGTCCCGCGGATGGCAATGAAACCGCCTTTTTCCCCTTGAGCCGCCCTTTTTCCCAAATCTTCAGGACCAGCAGGTAGCCGGCGTAAACGAGGGGATACGCAATCAACAGATTCAAAAAAGTGCGATGCGGCAGCAGATCATCATGCGCCGTCAGCGCCAGCGCGCAGGCGGAACTGACCAGCAACATGCCGCTTTCGATGTAATCCTGGATCGACGCGATGGCCAGCTCGGCTTTGGGTGTTCCCCGCTGATGCCGGACGACGCCACGGCCCGCAGTCAACCCAGCCATGGCGGCAAGCCAGAACGAGCAATAGGAAAGAAAGTACGCCCTTCCGTCCGAGGAAGTGAAAAACGAAGCAGCGTCGCCGTCGTTCAGAAACATGATCACCACCACCGGAGGGGCCAGCAACAGAAGCGCCAGCCCAAACAGCGCCCAATCCGCGCCGGTCAACTTTTCCATGTGGTTCATCTACCTGCGCTCCGACAAGGCATCGTCATATTCAGATAACGGCACCGGGCGGCCGAACTGAAATACCGCTCCGGTGGAATGCACGGCAATCAGGGTACGCGGCCGCCACGCACGACTCATTCGGCTCCCGCGAATTCACGTAGTGTGTTGTTTCTGAAAAGGATCGGGCCAAGATACCGCGCACCGCCTTCTGTCAGGTGGATGCGATCGTAGGAAATCAGCTCATCGTCCGGGGTGACGGCTGGGCAGCCATTATCTGCGCATACCGCGTTGAAGAAGTCCACGTATGTCCCAAAGCCCGCAACGCCCTCATGCAGCGTTCGGCCGAGTTCCAGGTGACCAGCGTTGGGGAAAGACCGCACCTCGGCACGCTGCTTCGCCGTCATTCTCATCATGTTGCGAATGTCCGGTGGAGCAAACTCCTTCGTGCCGACCACAAACAAGCGCTGATCCGAACGCAAATTCATGCGTTGAATTGTCTCCCGCAGCCTGGATGCGGACCATAGATGCCAGTTTGCGACCAGGAAAATCACGTCAGCCTTCGCAACCTGAGCCGTGGACTTCTTCAAGGAGCGGGCGTTCGCACACATGTGCCGCTCGGCTGCAGGAATGTGCGCCGACACATCGTCATCCGTCCAGACAATCTGACATTGCGCAGGCACGTAAATAGTCCGGACCTCGTCGGCCTTCCAGGCGCCGGCCTCGGCAGCCATATTCACGAAGTCCTGCGCCTGGCTGTCTCCGATCACCAGCACGCGGCGCTTGCCGACTTCGTCGAAGTCCTTCTCAAGCGCGTTAAAGCGAGTGATGACGTAGGGCGTCTGCGCCTGGACGTTGTCGTACTCCTGCCAGCGCTTCTGTTCCTCGTTGTGACGAACAATGGCGCCCTGCCAGACCCACAGCGCCATGCCGATTCCAAAGACGGCCAACGATCCAAGCCCTAGGGTCCACATGGCCGGCCGGGTTTTGAATTTTGCACGGTCACGAAATGGCTTTTCGACCACACGCCAACTGATCCAGCCCAGCACCAGCGCCAGTCCGGTCAAGATCAAGCTGCCCCGAATCCCGAAGCCGGGCCGGATAATGTGCGCGAACGTGAACAACGGCTGATGGACCAGGTAGGCGCTGTAGGAGATTAGCCCGACCCACACCAGCGGCCGCACCGACAGAATCCGCCCCAGCGAATTGGTCCGCGTGGCGCCCAAGAGAACGAACGCCGAACCCACGGCGGGAATCAGCGCGGACAGGCCCGGGAAGAACACGGCGCTGTCGAAAGACAGGATGGCGCCAAACACGCCGGCGGCCCCGATCCACCCAACCAGGGTGCGGATATTTGGCCGAGCAGCCAGGAATCTTCCGAAGGGAGACACCGCGGCGAGGGAGCCGATCAACAGCTCATAAGCGCGGGTCGGAAGCCAATAGAACGCGGCGAGAGAACGCCCAGTTTGTACCGCCGCCTCGCTCACCGCCAACGATGCAAGCGCGCAAAGCAACAAGACCCAGACAACGGATCTGCGTGCAAAACGCCAAATTGCGATCATGAGCAGCGGGAATAGCACATAGAACTGCTCTTCGACGCTGAGGCTCCATGTGTGGAGCAGCGGGTTGTCCAGACCAGCGGTGAAATAGTTCGTCGTGTTCCAAAAGAAGATATTGGAGACGAAAGTGGTCACCGCGACCAGCCCCTGTCCAAGACGAACCAGTGCATACGGTCCCTGCAAAAACCAGGCGGCAATGGTGGTGCCGATCAGGACGGCCAAGAGCGCGGGAAGAATACGCCGCGCGCGCCGTTCATAAAAGCTGCCGAACGAAAACGACCCGGCATCCAGTTCGCGCGCGATGATCGTCGTGATCAGGTAGCCGCTTATGACGAAGAAAATATCAACGCCGACAAAACCACCCGCCATTCCGGGAATTTTCGCGTGAAACAGAATGACCGCCAACACTGCAATAGCGCGTAGTCCGTCGATTTCAGGCCGGTACTTCAGATGCACGTCTGACATTCGTAATGTTTTTCTAATCTGCGTGATGTGATAATCGGGCGGCCGCTGCTTTCGGCCCCGGGCGATTATAGTCACCGATTTTCTGCCGCCCTGTTACTGGCGGAATTCTTTAGCAGCTTTCAGGCGTCGCTCTAGCTCAATCAGAATATCTCGTGCCCGCACTGCAAATTCCTCAGTGAACGCATTGAGAACATCCCAGGCTCGGCTAGCGCCCCGATCGAATGGACTGCGGCCCTGCGCCAACTGTTTGCCGACCTTGCTCAGTTGGACCAAATAACGCGCGGCGTTAAATTGGCCATTCGGGAATCCGTGTACCTGGTCAATATTTGGAATGGCCAGCAACTATGCGCCGAACAGGGCTTCGGGGCGCTATGTTCCAAAATCAGGGGAGATTGGGTTAAGACGCCTGGCCGCGAGCGGTTCACCTTTCACGGCCTGCACGCCTACTTTGCGATAGTGCTGGTGGGCAGGGACGAGAACCCGGAAACGCACGCGACTGCGGCAACGACGCACCGCGTTGATGATGGGCGCCGGGTGGCCGAAATCGAGGGCAGCGCTCAATGCATGTCACCATTCTTGATTCATGCCACCATTTTGCAGAACGCACAAAAGAAAAAAGCCGCTCTAGGCGGCTGATTTCTAAGGAATTCTTGGGGTGGCTGATGGGACTCGAACCCACGACAACCGGAATCACAATCCGGGACTCTACCAACTGAGCTACAGCCACCACTGGTACTGCTAAGCACTGCTTAACTTCTACAGCGCTTTCGCCGCAAACTTCTCTGAAACGTGTTTCGAAGGAAGCTCAACAACGAAGAGGCCGAATTCTAGCACGTTTTTTTAAAGCGTGTGAAATCGCCCCGAAGTCGCACGTTTGCCACCCGCGGCAGCCTTGCTATCCTTGCGCTTGGATAACCGATGGAGGCCGCGTCTCAAGCCCTCGCCATGGATCGCATACACGCATTTTTGATCGAATATTGGCCTCATATTGCCTTTGCCATCAGCATCGTGGCGGGCACGGGCGCGGCGGTGCATGCCGCGATGACAAAGCAGGATGTGCGGGCGGCCATCGGGTGGGTGGGGGTGGCGATGTTCTCGCCGATCCTTGGGGCGCTCTTCTATTTCGTCGCCGGGATCAATCGGATCCACAAGACGCGGGTGTCGCAGCAGCGCGACGACGCCATGCAGGAAGATGCCGAGCAGGTCGAGACTGCGCCGGTCGATGTGGTGGCGATCTCGGGGGAGCAGTTCGCGTCGCTGAAGGTGCTGGGTGACCGGGTCAGCCGGTTTCAGCTGCTAGCCGGCAACGAGGTCCGGCCGCTGGCCGGTGGCGACGAGACGTATCCGGCCATGCTGCAGGCCATTCGCGAGGCCCGTCACACGGTGGCGATGCAGAGCTATATCTTCGACAACGATCCGATCGGGCGGGAAGTGGCCGAGGCGCTGATCGAGGCGCAGGCGCGGGGCGTGCAGGTGCGGGTGCTGATCGACGCGGTGGGGTCCAAGTACTCCCGTCCGCCGATCGTGCGCATGCTGGCGCGGGCGGGCGTGCCGGTGGCGCGGTTCATGACCAATCCGATGGGAGTGCTGCGCATGCCCTATGCCAATCTGCGCAGCCACCGCAAGGTGCTGGTGGTGGACGGCCGGGTGGGCTTTACGGGCGGCATGAACGTGCGGGCGGCGTTTGTCAGCGCGCTGGCGGGCGACGCCACCAACCACGATACGCATTTCCGAGTGGAAGGACCGATCGTGACGCAACTGATGTCGGTGTTTGCGCATGACTGGAATTTCACGACGCACGAGTCGCTGCCCGCCAAGCCGTGGTTCGATCCCGACTTCATGCCGCCGTCGGGCCGCGTGCCGATCCGCTGCGTGCCGTCAGGACCCGACCGCGCGCTGGGCAGCACGCACAACATGCTGCTGGGCGCCCTGGCCGTGGCGCGGCATCACGTGCGGATCCAGTCGCCGTACTTCCTGCCGGACCAGACGCTGATCGGGGCGCTGGCCACGGCGGCGCGCCGCGGGATCATTGTGGACATCGTGATCCCGGGTAAGAACAACCTGCGGCTGGTCGATTACGCGATGACGGCGCAGCTGGACCAGGTGGTGCGCACGGGCTGCCGCGTCTGGCGCTCGAGCGGCGCGTTCGACCACTCAAAGCTGATGACGGTGGACGGGGCCTGGACGTATGCCGGCTCGTCGAATCTGGATCCGCGCAGCCTGCGGTTGAATTTCGAGCTGGACACCGAGATCTACGACCGCGACGTGGCGCGGTGGCTCGATGCGCGCTTCGATGCGTTGGTCGCCAACGCGCACCGCGTGACGCTCGAGGACCTGCTGCAAGCGCCCTTTGCCAAGCGCCTGCGCAACAAGGTGATCTGGCTGGCCACGCCTTATCTGTAGCGCCCCCCTGCCCCGGCGGTGATCACCGGCATTGATCACGCACGCGGCTCGCCGTGGCTAGCCGTCCGAGGCGGGCACGGCGGCGTGGCGGACAGCGAACACGGCGCTGGCCTTGAGCATGGCGCGGCCTTCCACCTGCAGGCGGCAGGTCGCATAGATCAGACGCTTGCCCTGCTTGTCGATCTGCACGTGCGCCTCAAGCCAGTCGCCCGGGTTGACGGCGTTCAGGAATTCAACGGACATCTGCGCCGTGACGACGGAGACGTGGGCGTCTTCCGAGATGACAAGCCCCAGCGCGCTATCGGCAAACGTTGCCAGGAATCCCCCGTGCGCCATGCCGTGCATGTTGCCGTGCGCCGTGGTGACACGCAGCCCCAGCACGTTGTCGGCCTTGCGGCGGTAGAACGGGCCAAGATCGTTCAGGTGGCGCATGAACTGGCTGCTGGGATACCAGGGCGTGAAACCGGCGGGGATGGAGTCTGTCATGGCTGCCGCTGCAAGAGTCCCGATGGACGATCCCCGAAAGTATTGCAGACGCGCCCGCCCCGGCATAGCGCGGTGATCGGCGCGCGGACGCCCGGCGAGCGGCCGCGAGTGCGCGTTGGCCCCGATTGCGGCTTCTGCGGGTAAGATTTACGGCACAACAATCACCCTACATGGCAGGAGCAGTGGAAGATGGCAAAAGTCGGCATGGTTGGAATCGGCCTCATGGGCCACGGTATTGCAAGCAACCTGGTCAAGCACGGTCACGCGTTGACCGTGCTTGAGCATCCGGGCAATCAGCCCCTGGACTCGCTCAAGGCTGCTGGTGCGGTCAGCGTGGCCAGCGGCGCCGAGCTTGCCGCGCAGTCGGATGTGATCATCCTGTGCGTGACCGGTAGCCCGCAGGTCGAAGCCGTGCTGCTGTCGCCGGGCGGCGTGCTCGAGGGACTGCGTCCGGGCACCGTCATCATCGACTGCTCGACCGCCATCCCCTCGTCCACCGTGAAGGTCGCCCAGGCGGTCACCGAGAGCGGCGGGCGCTTCCTGGACGCGCCCATGACGCGCACGCCCAAGGAAGCCGCCGAGGGCCGGCTGAACCTGCTGGTGGGCGGCGATGCCGCGCTGTTCGAGGAATGCAAGCCGCTGCTGGCCTGCTTTGCCGAAAACATCACCCATGCCGGGCCGGTGGGCGCGGGCCACCGGATGAAGCTGCTGCACAACTATGTGTCGTTGGGCGTGGTGGCGCTGCTGTCCGAAGCCGCGGCGTGCGCGCTGCGCTCGGACATCGACCCGGCCGTCTTCACCGAGGTCCTGGCAAAGGGCGGCGGCGGCGGCGTGGCGCTGGAGCGCATCAAGCCGTATCTGCTGGAACAGGATCCGTCGTCGCTGCGCTTTTTCATGTCGAATGCGCAGAAGGACCTTTCGTACTACAACACCATGGCCGCCGAAGCCGGCGCCGTGCGCGAGATCGGCGCCGCCGTGCAGCACACGTTCGACCAAGCCGTCACGCAAGGCGGCGGCGAACGTTATGTGCCCGAACTGGTGTCGCTGCTGAAAGACCGCTAGCCGCCCCGCGCGCCGGGGATGCGCCGCATCCCTGGCCGGTTGCCGCGGCGCGGCGGGTTCAGCGTCCGGCAGCGGCCGCCACGGGCGGCGCCCGCAGGACGCCGCGCGGCGGCAGGCGCAGCGAAATCAGCGCCGCCAGCAACAGCAACACCCCGGCCGACCCGAACGCGACCCAGTGCGTGCCGAAGGTTTCGAAGGCCCAGCCGCCCAGCCACGAGCTGATCATGCCGCCCACCTGGTGGCCCAGATACGTCAGCCCATACAGCACGCCAACCAGCCGGATGCCATACACGTCGGCCAGGATGGCCGACGACAGCGCGATGCTGCCGGCCCAGACGATGCCGCCGATGGTCGCGGCCAGGTACAGCTCCCAATGCGCGCCCACCATGACGAGCGCAAAGAATCCCAGGCCTCGCACCAGATAAATGGCGGCGAGAATGTTGCGGCGCTCGACCTGATCGGACATGCGGCCCAGCACCAACGTGCTGAAGATGGCAACCAGGCCGATCAGACCGATGCCCAGCGAGCTGGTGGTGGGGTCAAAGCCGTGATCCATCAGCATGGGCATGCCATGCGTGCCCAGCAGGTTCATGCTGAACCCGCAGGCAAACAGACCCAGCGCAACCTGCCAGAACGGCAACGTGCGCAGCGCCTCGCCCAGCTGCGGCGCGGGCGCCTTGGCGGCCGGCTTGGCCGAACTGGATTTCTCGATGATCTGATGCGGCAGCAGGTCGGTGTGCTCGGGCGCCTCGTCGCGCATCACGAAAAGCGCAATGGGGATGGTCAGCACGGCAAACAGCACGGCAAAGCCCAACAGCGTTTCCTGCCAGCCCACCGCGGAAATGGCGTAGGTGAGCGTTGGGGTCATCAGCGCAATGCCGGCCATCGAGCCCGTGGACAGGAAGAAGAGCGCCATGCCGCGCTGGCGCGTGAACCAGCAGCTGATCACCGGGGTCAGCGCGACGGGGCTGGTGAAGGCAAGGCCGATGGACAGCGCGACACCGAAGGCAAGCAGGAATTCGAGGGGGCTGCGCGCGAAGACGGTCCAGATGGAGGCGGCGACGACGATGGCCGTGCCGGTCAGGAGCACGAAGCGCGTGCCGCGGATGCTGACCAGATAGCCGGCGAGCGGCATGCCCAGGCCATAGCACAGCATGCCGATCGCCACGATGCCCGACAGCAGGCTACGCGAAAAACCCAAGCCTTCGGCCATGGGCAGAAAGAACGGTCCGATCCCCATGCGCAGGCCGACCGTAAACAGCGTGAGTACCGTGGCGGCGCCAACGATGTTCCAGCCGAAATACCAGCCGCCCGACTCTTGCTTGTCCAATTCCTCTTCTCCTCGGTCTCTTTTTTATGGCCGGTTGCGCGCCAGGACTTGCAGACACCGAGGGCAGGCACGGAGGGGGCTCCGCTGTCGACAGGGGGTGGGAAGGACCAGGCGTGATTCGGCTTGCTTGCGCCGGCGGACGTGCGCCGCCGGACGCGTCACATATTACTCCTGGCTATATGCGAAGGGGACGGGGAAATGGAAATCCTGTCCGGTGAGCGGTCAGCGCATTGAAGCCGTTTGGCAGGCGCGGATTTGCAATGGCGGCCGGGTGTCGGACAACTGGCGCGGCGGCGCGGATCAGCCCGCCTGTTCAAGGAACGCCTGCAGCGCCGGAACGGTGTTCAGGACGTGCTGGCGCATGGCGGCCTCGCAGCGGGCGGCGTCGCGGGTTTGCAGGGCGTCGATCAATTCCTGATGCGATTCGCGCACGCGCAGCACGCGGCCGGGTTGGGCTGCCCACAGGCGCATGTAGGGTTCGACGACCGAGTGCAGTTCCGAGATCTGGTTCAACAGGCGCGGCTGCTTGCAGAAGCTGCACAGGTATTCGTGGAATTCGCGGTGAGCGGCGGTCCAGTCCAGGTCTTCGTTCGCGCCCTGGTCCAGCTGCGCCAGCATGTTGACCAGCCGGCGGATGTGTTCGGGCCCCATGTAGGCCACGGCGTTGCGCGTCGCCAGCCCTTCCAGCACCGAGCGCATTTCAAAGACCTCCAGCATTTCCTGCTGGTTCAGGCCGCGCACCACGGCGCCGCGGTTGGCGCGGATCTCGACCAGGCCCTCCGAGGCCAGGCGGCGCAGGGCGCCGCGCACCGGCATGCGGCTGGTGCCGATTTCAGCCGCCACGACGTCCGGCACCAGCCGCTGGCCGGGCGCATAGTGGCCCAGGCGGATTTCACGCTGCAAATGCAGGTACGCCTCGTCTTCGGCGCTGATGGCTGTCTTCTGGAATTGCAGCACTTTCGTCCCCGGGCTTGGAAAGCCGCCATGATAGATAACGGCGAAAATAACACAAACTGGATCCAATGATCCATGAATACAAATCCTAATGGCCGGATGCGCGCCGCTTGCGTTTAATCCAGGGCAGGACGCGGCATGCCGCGCCCGCTCGGCCGGAAGGGGCAAGAGACCCGCCCGGCCCATACGCTTTCCATAACGCGATCAAGGGGAATCCATGAAATTTCGTCTCATCCGGGCGCTGGCAGGCGCTGCCGCCGTGGCCTTTGCGGCGCAGGCCGGCGCGCAAGCCACGGACTGGCCGCAGCATCCCGTGCGCATCGTCGTGCCCTTCCAGGCCGGTTCCGCCACGGACCTGATCTCGCGCCAGCTTGGCGCGGCGCTGTCCGCCGAATTGGGTCAGCCCTTCGTCATCGAAGCCCGACCCGGCGCCGCCGCCGCCATCGGCAGCGCATCGGTCGCGCGGTCCGCGGCGGACGGCTACACGCTGCTGATGGGCGGCCCGGCCGCCGTCGTCACCAACCGCTTCCTGCAAAAGCGCCTGGCCTACGATCCGGACGCGTTCGAGTTGGTCTCGATGGTGGCCTACACCCCGAACATCCTGCTGGCCAACCCCAAGCAACCCTTCAAGACGCTGCCCGAAATGGTCGCCTATGCGCGCGCCAACCCCGGCAAGCTGACCTATGCCTCGTTCGGCACGGGCACGACCTCGCACATGGCGGGCGAAATGCTCAAGTCTGTTGCCGGCATCGACATCCTGCACGTGCCGTACAAGGGCGCGGGCGAAGCCATCCCCGCCCTGCTGAGCGGCCAGGTGTCGATGTACTTCGACACCATCATGACCGGCCTGCCCCAGGCCAAGAGCGGCGCGCTGCTGGCGCTGGGCATGTCCAACTCGCAGCGCTCGGCGCTGGCGCCGGACATTCCCACGATCGCCGAGCAGGGTTTTTCGGGCTACGACATCGCGCCGTGGTACGGTCTTGTCGCGCCGCAGGGCACGCCCGTACCGATCCTCGACAAGCTCAACCGCGCCGTCAACAAAGTGCTCGCCGATCCCGCATTGCGCGGTAAGCTCGCCGAAGCCGGCGCCGAGCCGCGTGGCGGCAGCCGCGAGGAATTCGCCGCCTTCATCAAGGCCGAGATTCCGCGCACCAAGCAGCTGATCGACCAGGCCGGCATCACCCCGCAGTAATTTTTCCAACGAGTTCCAGCATCCATGTCCTCCCCCTTCGATTGGTCTTTTCCGTACGCTTCCCGAAAAATGCCGGTCCTGGCCGCCAACGCGGTCGCGACCAGCCAGCCACTGGCTGCGCAGGCGGGACTACGCATGCTGCTGGCCGGTGGCAATGCCGTTGACAGCGCCATTGCCACCGCGATCGCCCTGACCGTCGTCGAACCCGTGATGAACGGGATCGGCGGCGACATGTTCGCCCTGGTCTGGCACGACGGCCAGCTCCACGGCCTGAATTCCAGCGGCTGCGCGCCGGCCGCGTGGACACCCGAATACTTCAACGGCCGCGACGCGATGCCGGGCACCGGCTGGGGCACGGTCACCGTGCCGGGCCAGGTCGCCGGCTGGAAGGCCTTGTCCGACCGCTTCGGCAAGCTGCCCTTCGCCAAGCTGTTTGCACCGGCCATCGCCTACGCCGAAGAAGGCTTCGCGGTGTCGCCGACCATTGCGCGCCAATGGGCCAACCAGGCGCCCAAGCTTGCCGCCGAACCCGGCTTTGCCGACGCCTTCCTGCCGCAAGGCCGCGCGCCGCAAGCCGGCGAATGGTGGCGCTTTCCGGACCAGGCCAAGACGCTGCGCGACATCGCCGAGACCGGTGGTGAAAGCTTCTACCGCGGCGAACTGGCCCGCAAGATCGCGGACTTCGCCAGCAAGACGGGCGGCGCCCTGAGCGCGGTGGACCTCGCCGAGCACCGGCCGGAATGGGTCAAGCCCATCTCGCAATCGTTCCGCGACTACGAGCTGCACGAGATCCCGCCCAATGGCCAGGGCATCTCGGCGCTGATGGCGCTGGGCATGCTTGAGCAATTCGACCTGGAAGGCATGGGCCGCGACAGCGCCGACTACTACCACGTCAGCATCGAAGCCATGAAGCTGGCATTTGCGGACCTGCACCACCACGTCGCCGACCCGCGCCACATGCGCACCGACGCGCGTGCCCTGCTCGACCGCGCCTATCTGGCCGAACGGGCCCGCCTGATTTCCATGGACCGCGCCAGCGTGCCCACCGCAGGCACGCCGGCTACCGGCGGCACGGTCTACCTGACCGCCGCCGACGCCGGCGGCACGATGGTGTCCTTCATCCAGTCCAACTATCACGGCTTTGGCTCGGGCGTGGTCGTGCCCGGCACCGGCATCAGCCTGCACAATCGCGGCCTGAACTTCGTGCTGAAGCCAGGCCACGCCAACCAGGTTGCGCCGCGCAAGAAGCCGATGCACACCATCATCCCGGCGTTCGTGACGCGCCGCGGCCAACCTCTCATGTCGTTCGGCGTGATGGGCGGGTCGATGCAGGCGCAGGGCCATCTGCAGATGGTCACGCGTCTGGCGGCATTCGGCCAGAACCCGCAGGCCATGAGCGACGCGCCGCGTTTCCGCGTCGAGAACGGCCCTGTCGTGAACGTCGAGTCGCACCTGCCGGCCGACGTGGTCGATACGCTGCGCGCGCGTGGCCACAACGTGGCGGTTGCGCCGGTGGACAGCCTGGAGTTCGGCTCGGCCCAGCTCATCTGCCGCCTGCCGCAGGGTGGCTACGTCGCGGCGTCCGACTCGCGGCGCGACGGCCAGGCCGTCGGATTCTGACCACGCGGGGCGCACCGGACCGGGCGCCAAAGTTCGGCGACAATCCGTGACCGCTCGCGCGCCGGCCGCAAGCCGCGCGCGTCGTCACACGCGTGCAGCGGGGACGGTGAATACTGCCGCCTCGTTGCCGGAAGGATCGATATGCCCCGCCTGCCCTTGCCGCCTCTTGAACTCCGTTGCGTCGCGCGAAGTGCATCGCGCCGCGCGCGACGCCTACCCGCATTCCTTGCCACGGCCTGCTGCGCCCTGCTGCTGGCCGCGCCGCTACCGCCGGCGCGCGCCGCGCTTCCGCTGGCTGTCGACGGTCAGCCCTTGCCCTCGCTGGCCCCCATGCTCGAGCGCGTCACGCCCGCAGTCGTGAACATCTCAGCGCAATCCGACGGACAAGCGGCCAACCCGGTGCGCGCGCCCGGCGGCATGCGCCAGAACGTCGGATCGGGCGTCATCGTGGACGCCAGCCAGGGCAACGTGCTGACCAATCACCACGTGATTCGCGGCGCCGCCACCATCCGCGTGTCGTTGCAGGACGGCCGCAGTTTCAACGCCACCGTCGTGGGCAGCGATCCGGACACGGATCTGGCGGTGCTGCGCATCCCCGCGCAAGACCTGCAAGCGCTGGCGTTGTCCGATTCCAGCGATTTGCGCGTGGGCGACTTCGTGGTCGCCATCGGCGATCCCTACGACCTGGGCCAATCCGCATCGTCGGGCATCGTGTCCGCGCTGGACCGGTCCAGCCTGCGCGCCGCCGGCTACCAGAACTTCATCCAGACCGACGCCTCCATCAATCCGGGCAACTCGGGCGGCGCGCTGGTCAATCTGAACGGCGAACTGGTGGGCATCAACACGATGATCTACACGCCGTCGGGCGGCAACGTGGGCATCGGCTTTGCCATTCCGTCCAACCTGGCGGGCGAGGTCATGCGGCAGTTGCTGCAGCACGGGCAGGTGCAACGCGGAGGACTGGGTCTGGACACGCTGGACATCACGCCGCGCAATGCGCGCCAGCTTGGCCTGGCGCCGGGATCGACGGGCGTGGCCGTTGCCCGCGTGGCGGATGGTTCTCCCGCGCAGAAGGCCGGCATCCAGGCCCGCGATCAGATCCTGTCGATCGACGGCAAGGCGATCGGTTCCAGCGCGCAGTTGCGCAACGCCGAAGGCCTGCTGCCGGTGGGCCGCCAGGTGCGCCTGGGGCTGTTGCGCGCGGGCGCAAAGCGGGACGTCGTGCTGCGCATCGAACCCGAACAAAACGAGCGCCTGCATGGCGGCTCGCTGGACGCGCGCTTCAATGGCGTCGAGTTCACCGAGGTGGGACGCGCGCAGCGCGTGCAGGGCAATGACGGCGCGGCGGTCAGCGCCACCTATCCGGACCGGGGCCCGGTGGCTGCGCGCCTGCAGCGCGGCGACATCGTCATCGGCGTGAACCAGCGCCCCGTCAGCAAGCTGGCCGACCTGCGCGACCTCTTGAGCGGCGCGGGCGCGCAGCCGCTGGTGTTGACGCTGCTGCGCGGCAAAGCCGCCTACACGCTGCAAATCAATTGAGACCAGCGCCGGCGGGGAATCGTGGCAGAATGGCCCGATTCCGGCCCCGCCGGACCTTGGGCCAAGCGCGCCCGCAACTGCCACCGCGGGCGCCCTGCCCGCCCGAAGGAGCATGGATGAACCGCATTCCGACTCACCCTCGCCCGGCGTTGGCCGGACTGTTCCTGGCGGCCAGCCTGGCCGCCTCCGCCGCGGCGGCCCAGGACAACGTGCCGCAGATCATGCAGGTGCCGGCAGACAATAGCGTCGCATGGCGCGCGCCGGCTGAAGGCGTCATCACCTACGAATGCCGGATGATTCAGACCGACGGCGCGCGCTACGCCTGGGTCATCGCGGGCGCCAGCGCCACGCTGGGCGCAGGCCAGGCGGGATCATCGGAGCCGCGCGGCACGTACAAGAGTCCGCCTGAAAGCTGGCGGGCCGCCGACGGCTCGACATTGACGGGGATGGAAACCGTACGCGCATATGCCGGACCGGACCGGCTGTACGACCAGCTCGTGCTGGCCAATCCTTCGGCAGGCGTGGGTGTGCTGACCGGCGTCACGTACATTCAGCGGCTGGTTCGCGCAGGCGGCGGCGTGCCGCAAACGCCCTGCTCGCCGGCCAACAAGGGCCAGAAAACGCAGGTGGCATACCAGGCCGATTACGTGTTCTGGAAGCCGAACTGATTCCCGCCGGCATGACGGGCGATCTGGCCTGCCGCGCCCATTACGGCGTTACCGACATGCCCTTTTTCAGTTCTTCGACCAGCCCGGGATGCCGGGCTTTTTCTTGCGCCAACGTATAGACCGAAAAGGTCACGACCTTCTTGCCCGACGCCGCGAACAGCGCCGTCAGTTCGGCGGGACGGCCGGACAGCCTGCTGGTTGCATCAAGTTGAAAGACGCCGATGCTGCCGACCTTGAACGCGCCGTCGCCCGTCTTCTTGAACGTGGGCACCGCGGCCTGCTGCTGCGATT
Source organism: Achromobacter sp. Root170 (assembly GCF_001428165.1). Lineage (NCBI taxonomy): Bacteria > Pseudomonadati > Pseudomonadota > Betaproteobacteria > Burkholderiales > Alcaligenaceae > Achromobacter > Achromobacter sp. Root170. Next base: position 213,748 of record NZ_LMHN01000015.1, on the reverse strand, counting down.
GGAAGCCCGCGGCCATCGCCCCGAGCGTGAATGCGTCGTCATCGCCAACAGCCTGTTCAACCGGCACATCGATCACGATGATGGCCTGCATGGTCGCGCGGTTCAGGTAGATCTTGCCCGAGACCTCGGGCGTGGCCGGATCGGACGGAAACTCGGTTTCGGCGAAACCCGCGGGGATGGCGACGCGGAGCTTGCCGTCCAGGACCTGCAGCGGCGGTGGAGGTGGCGGCGGCGCCACCGCGGCGTCCACGGGTGCGCCATTCGGATCCTGCGCGGCGGCGGGGTCGCCGGACGCTTTGGCGTCGGCGGGCTTGGCATCTGCTGGCTTCGCTTCTGCTGGCTTCGTTCCAGCCGGCTTGGTTTCGGCCGGCTTGGTTTGCGCGGGCTTCGCTTCGGGCGGTTTGACCTCGGCCGGCTTAGCGTCTGCTGGCTTAGCGTCTGCTGGCTTAGCGTCTGCTGGTTTGGCTTCTGCTGGCTTAGCGTCTGCAGGCTTGGCTTCGGCAGGCTTCGATTCGACAGGCTTCGCTTCAGCCGGCTTGGCGCCAGCCGGCGAGGCATCCGGGGTCTGCGCAGGCGCGGCCGTTGCGGTCAGGGCCAGCGCCAACGCCAAAGTCATTTCCGCGAGCCGAGCATTGTGCGTTTGCATAGCTATCCGATGTTTAGGCTGAGCTTCCAATACTACAACGCCCGCGCGGCCCTTTTGGGCCGCGGCCGCGCAATGAGGGATTGTGGGAAGGCGTGGCCGGTGGTCAGCCAGAAACGGCAAAGCCCGCGCCAGAATGCGCGGGCCTTCGGTTTGCCATGATCGAAGTTCGGGTGAGCGGACTGAGAGTGGAGCTAGGGAGGTGGCCGCTTTTTTCGCGTCTGTGGCCGGGTAAGACGCCCAATCCGCTCAGTGCAACCGCGGTGCAGGGCGCAAGCGGCGCGCGCCAGGCGCGCCGCTCATCACGTCTGCCGCTTAGAAGCGATGACGGATACCAACCATGCCGACCGTGCTCTTGACGCCGTCGATGAACGCGAAGTCCGTGGCGTAGGAACCCAGCGCGTACACGTTCGTACGCTTGGACAGGTTGTACGTGTAGCCGATGCTGTACACGTTCATGGCCGAATCGCCACCGGTCAGCAGATCGCTGTCCGGATCGGCACGTTGCCACGAAGCCAGCATCGAGCTGGCGCCGAGCGGCACGGTCAGGCCGACCATGTACGAGTTGGCCTTGAAGTCTTCGACGCCAATATGAAGGCAGGAAGCCGCTATTTGAAGCCGCAATTTGAAGCCGAAATGCCAAGCGGCTACGCGATTCGGCTAGGCGAAGCGCCGCGCAAAGGTGCGCAACAGTTGCCGCGCATCGTGCGTGGGTCCCAGCCCGGCGACCATCGCCGCCACGTCGTAGCCCTCTGCCTCGAAGACCGGCGCCCGGCGCGCCAGGCAGGCCGACATCAAGGTGGAAGAGAACTCGGGGTGGAACTGGACGGACCACGCGTTCGATCCATAGCGCAGGACCTGGTGCGGATCGTGCCGCGACCGCGCCAGCACCTCGGCGCCCGGCGGCGGCGTCAGCACGCTCTGCTCATGCGTGAGGTTGGCAAGAAAGCGCGGCGGCAGCGCGCCAAACAACGCATCGCCGGCGACGTCCGCGCAGAAGTCGATGGCATGTTGGCCGATCTCGCGGCCTTGGGGATGGAAATCGACCACGCCGCCCAGCGCGTGCGCCATCAACTGATGGCCGTAGCAGATGCCCAGCAGCGGCAACTGCGCGCGATGCGCGCCGCGCAACCATTCGGCAGTGCGTTCGCTCCAGGGTTCGCGATCCGTCACCATGGACCAGGAGCCGGTCAGCACGGCCCCGGCCAGCTCGCCCCACGCGGGCAGCGCCTCATCATCGTGGGGTTTGCAAACGCGCACCGGCAGGTCCGGGTCGTCCAGCGCGGCCAGCATCCAGTCGGACTGTTCGCCTTGCGCGTGCCGCAGGTCTTCGGGCGGGCGGCCCATCTGGATGATGGCGAGCGGTTTTCGGGTCATCGACGACGGTTCTACGGCGTTGCGCAAGACATTAACGGTGGACTATTTATCGAACAGGCGGCGCAGGCGCTGGGACTCGGCCAGGTTCAGGCGCTTGGCCTCGTCTTCCGCGTATGCCCGCTCGCCGACATCGTAAGAGCCTTCGTGCAGGCACTGCTTGCGATTGGACTTGCACTCGTTGCTGGCCCGAGCGGGCGTGGTAGTGGTCGCGCTGGCCTTTTCCTCTGGCGTCGGCTTGGTGGACGAGCAACCGGCCACCAGCGCGACGAAGAACAAGGCCGCGCCGCAGCGGCTGATCGTAAGAATCGACATTTTCCCGGCCCTACAGAAATGCTGTAGGCGCTGTTATAGCAAAGCCTGGCCGGAAAAGACGTGTTAAGTCGTAGCAAGAGGGGGTAAGGCGGCCGCCCTCCCCGCTTCGCCACGCGATGCCTACTCGATTTCGATGCCGGCTTCGTCAATCAGCGCCGTCCACTGCGCGGTGTCGCGCCGCACCGTGTCGGCAAGCTGCTGCGGCGTGCTGGAGACGAACTCCACGCCCTGCGACTCGAACTTCTGGTTCAGCTCGGGATTCTTCAGTGTGTCGACCACCGCCGCGTTCAGCTTGGCCAGCACCTCGGGCGGCGTTCCCGCCTTGGCAAAGAGCGCGTACCAGGTGGTGTACGACACGCCCGGCAAGGTCTGCGAAATCAGGGGCAGCTTCGCCGTGTCCGCGCCCTTGCTGGGCGCGCTCATCGCCAGCGCCTTCACGGACCCCTTGTCGATCATGGGCTTGAGCGACGGCATGCTGCTGAACAGCGCCTGAACCTGACCCGACGCCAGGTCGGTCAGCACCTGCGAGGTACCCCGGTAAGGCACGTGCACCACGTCCACCTTGGCTTTGCTCTTGAAAAGCTCCATGCCCAGATGCGCCACGCCCCCCACGCCTGCCGACCCGAAATTGACCTTGCCGGGATGGGCGCGCGCGTAATCGACGAGTTCCGGCACCGAATTCACCGGCAACTGCGCGTTCACCACCAGGACGTGCGGGCTTTCGGTCAAGAGACTGATGGGCGCCAGCACTTCCAGCACCTTCTTGCCCTGCATGGCCTTGGACGGCACGGTCATGTTGCCCGAGGCAGGCATGAGCAGCGTATAGCCGTCCGCTTCGGCCCCCAGGACCTGGTTCAACGCCGGCACGCCGTGACCGCCGCCCGCATTCACAACCACCACGGGCTGCCCCAGCTTTTCGCCAAACAGCTTGGCGAATTCGCGTCCGACCATGTCCGCGGGGCCGCCTGCCGCAAACGGCACGATCATGCGTATCGGCCTTTCGGGATAGTCGGCGTGGGCCGCGGCAAAGGGCGCAAGGCCCGCCATCAGGGCGATCGCGCCCAGCGTGTGCTTGAAGTTCATTGTCTTCCTCCTGTTGTATTGAATAGCGGTTATTCGGACGCAGGCAGCGACGGCCCAATGTCCAGCGTGGCCTTGGCCAGCGCGTCGTCAAGCCACACGGGCCGCAGTTCGCCGCGCGCGATGGCGGCCATGCGGCGGGCTTCGGCTTCGGCCTTGGTCAAGGCTGCCGCAACCATCGCGTCCATTTCCGCCTGGGCGACCACGACCAACCCGTCGTCATCGCCCAGGATCCAGTCGCCCGGATCGACGCGCACACCGCCGCACTGGATCTGGCGGTTCACAGTGCCGCCGCCGGCCTTGGCGGGCCCCGCTGGCGATATCGCAGCGGCGAACACGGGCAGCTGGCCCTGGCGCAGCTCTGCCGCGTCGCGCACCGCACCGTCGATCACCACGCCGGCGATGCCGCTTGCTGCGGCCTGCGCACACATGATTCCGCCCATCACCGCGCGTTCGGTGTAGCCCTGCGCATCCACCACCAGCACATCGCCGGGTTGCGCAAGCGCGAGCGCCGCGTGGATCGCCAGGTTGTCGCCCGCCGGGACCGACACCGTCACCGCGCGGCCGCGCACGGTCCATCCCGCACGCAGGGGTTTGATCGCCGCGCGCAGATAGCGCGCGCCGGCGTCCGCCAGCAATGTGCTGGTCAAGCCGGATTCGTGGATGTCGCGCATGGGGTCACTCCATCAAGGCCGAAACCACGGCCGGGAAAATGCTCTGATAGGCCTCGCCATAGCGCGTGCCCGCCGTCTTGCCCCGGCGCCCGGCCTGCGCGCCGCGTTGCAGCGCGACTCGCTCGTAGTACGCCCACAGGTTGCTTTGCGTCGGCATGGCCTGCATGGCCTGCCACTTGCGTTCCCACACCTCCGTGATGTCCAGCAGCACATTGGGCTTGAAGCCGCACAACTCGGTCTGATGCGGCTCAAAACACAACACTTGCGGCGGCACCACGAAATCGGCCCCATGCCCTGGCGCCATCGCCTGCATGCGGCCGCGCAGCGTCATTTCGAACGTGCGGCAGTGATCGAGGTTGGAAGGATCGTGCTCGGGGTGGGTGAGCACCACCGACGGCTTCGTGCGGCGCAGCGTCTCGGAGATGCGGCGCACGGCGTCCGGCGAGTCGGGCAGCGGATAGTCGCCCAGGTCGTGAAAGTCCACGCTGCTCACGCCCAGGATCTGCGCGGCGGCTTGCGCCTCGGCGTGACGCTGGGCCTTGACCGCCTCGCGCTGCGTATCGCCTTTCCACGCCGAGTTGGACTCTCCGTTTTCGCCATAGCTCAGGCAGACCAGATGCACCTGCACGCCATGCTGCGCATGCAGGGCCATCGCGCCGCCACAACGCCAGACGAAATCGCCCACATGGGCAGTTACCACCACCATCGAATTTGCCATCCCGGCCTCCCGAATCAACAGACTGGGTGCATTTTAAATTTACGAAACGACGTTGTATTACGTACAATCTGCAAGCAACAAAGCACCTCTTGGAGAATTCATGAGCAATGATGGCGTCGTGGCCGTTGAACGCGCGCTCAGCGTGCTGGACTGCTTTCGTCCCGGCGCGGAGCACCTGTCGCTGGCCGATTTCGCAACCCGCCTGCCCTTGCACAAAACGACGATCTTTCGCCTGCTCAATTCGCTGGCGCGCTGCGGCTATGTGGTGCGCGAGCCCGACGGCCGCTATGGGCTGGGCCCGCGCGTGCTGTTCCTGGCGCGGGTCTACGAGCGCGGCTTCGACCTGGAGGCCGTCGTCATGCCGGTGCTGGAGCGGCTGTCGGCAGACACCGGTGAAAGCGCGGCGTATTACGTCGAAGGCGGTGAACCGGGCCAGCGCCTGTGCCTTTTCCGGCATCAGCCGCACGAAGGCCTGCACAGCCAGGTCATTGCCGGCAGCGTGATGCCGCCCGACAAATCCTCCACGGGCCAGGTCTTTGCGATCTGGGCGCAAGGCGAACGGCGCGATCAGGTCCGCCTGCCGATCTTCTCGTGCGGCGCGCGCGATCCGTATACGTCGTCCTGGTCTGTTCCGGTCATCGGCCAGGAAGACCGCTTCGTCGGCGCGCTGACCATTGCCGGCCCCTCGGCACGGCTCAAGACCGTGGACGCCAAGGCATTCGAGGCCATGATCCTGGAACGCGCCGACGACCTGTCGCGCAGGTTGGGCGCTTCATCCGACATGCGCGCCGTGCTTTACCGGCCGGACGCGTCGTAGCGCAACCCAGGGACCGGTTTCCGAGCAGGCATAACCGGCCCTTAACAGGCCTATTAGTAAGGCTAATGAATAAAACCGGGATTTTTTCGGCAAAATTCCGGACTCAAGAAGTTATCCCCCCACCCGAGGCAAGACGACTGCGCCGTGCCTCTCAGGAACTGCCCCCATGACGCAACTGCAAATCAACGGTCAGACCCAGGACGTCAACGTCCCGGACGACATGCCGATCCTATGGGTTCTGCGAGACGAGCTGGGCATGACCGGCACCAAGTTCGGTTGCGGCATGGCGCTGTGCGGCGCCTGTACGGTGCATATCGACGGCACGCCCGTGCGCGCCTGCCTTACCCCCGTCTCGGTGGCTTCCGGCCGCCAGCTGTCGACCATTGAAGGCATGGATGCCGATCCGGTCGGCCGGGCGGTGCAGACGGCCTGGGTCGACAACAACGTCGCGCAGTGCGGCTACTGCCAGGCGGGCCAGATCATGACGGCGGTGAGCCTGTTGAAGGCCAATCCCACTCCGACCGAACAGGAGATCGCGGACGCCATGAGCGGCAACATCTGCCGCTGCGGCACCTACCCGCGCATATTGGCTGCCATTCAACAGGCCGCAAGCCGCCTCGCCCAAGGAGGCAAGCAATGACCGCCGCCGCTCAACTTTCGCGCCGCGCTTTCCTGCAGGGCAGCCTGGGCGTCTTGACGCTTGCCGTCACGGCCAAGGGATGGGTCACGACCGCGGTGGCCGCCGAGCCGGCCGCCAAGGCGTATGGCGCCGACAGCATGCCTGGCGGCACGGTGGACGATCCGCTGGTCTTTGTCAGCATCGCCGCCGACGGCACGGTCACCATCGTGGCGCACCGCGCGGAAATGGGCACGGGCGTGCGCACCAGCCTGCCGATGGTGGTGGCCGACGAGATGGAAGCCCGCTGGGAACGCGTGAAGGTCGTGCAGGCGCCCGGCGACGAAGCGCGCTACGGCAATCAGAACGTGGACGGCTCGCGCAGCATGCGGCACTTCCTGATGCCGATGCGGCGCGTGGGCGCGGCGGCCCGGCAGATGCTGGAAGCCGCGGCAGCGGTGCGATGGGCCGTGCCTGTTGCCGAGGTCAAGGCCGAACAGCATGAAGTGCTGCATGCGCCCACCGGCCGTCGTCTGTCCTATGGCGACCTGGCGGCGGACGCGGCCAAGCAGCCCGTGCCGGCCGGCGACGCGCTCAAGCTCAAGGACCGGTCAGAATTCCGGTACATCGGCAAGGATCAGGTTCGCCTCGTGGACCTCGAAGCCATCGGCAAAGGGCAAGCCACCTACGGCATGGACATGCGCCTGCCCGGCATGGTCTATGCCGTCGTGGCGCGCCCTCCCGTCGTGGGCGGCCGGCTTCGGCGTTTCGACAGCGCCAAGGCGCTGGCCGTACCCGGCGTGCTGAAGGTCGTCGAGATTCCCCCCATGCAGGGCGCCCCCGCATTCCAGCCGCTGGGCGGCGTGGCCGTCGTGGCGCGCAACACCTGGGCCGCCCGCCAGGGACGCGACGCGTTGGAGATCGAATGGGACGATGGCCCGAACGGCAGCTATGACTCGGCCGCCTACCGGCAAACCCTGCAGGCGGCGGCCCGCGCGCCCGGCAAGACGATGCGCAACCAGGGCGACGCCGCCAATGCCTGGGCCAAGGCGCCCGAAGCCGAGCGCGTGGCCGCGGAATACTACGTGCCCCATCTGGCGCACGCATCGATGGAACCGCCGGTCGCCACCGTGCAGATCAAGGGCAACAGCGCCGAGGTCTGGACGTCCGTGCAGAATCCGGCCGCCGCTAAAAGCGCTGTCGCGGCGCGCCTGAAGCTGGCCCCCGCCAACGTCAAGGTCAACGTGCTGCTGCTGGGCGGCGGCTTCGGGCGCAAGTCCAAGCCCGACTTCGTGGACGAAGCCGCCATTGTGGCCCGCGCCATGCCCGACGGCACGCCGGTCAAGCTGGTCTGGACGCGGGAGGACGATATCCATCACGACTATCTGCACACCGTGTCGGTCGAGCGACTGGAAGCCGTCATGGACGCGCAGGGGCAAGTCCAATCCTGGCTGCACCGCAGCGCCGCGCCCACTATCGCTTCGCTGTTCGCGCAAGGCGCCAAGGGGCAGCAGATGTTCGAATCGGCCATGTCGGCGATCAACATGCCCTACCGCATTCCGAACGTGCGCGTGGAGACCGCCGAAGTCGACGCTCACGCCCGCATCGGCTGGTTCCGGTCAGTCGCCAACATTCCCCATGCCTTCGCCGCCCAGTGCTTCATCGACGAACTGGCCCACCGCGCGGGCAAAGATCCGCAAGCCTTCGCGCTGGACCTCATCGGCCCGGCCCGCCAGATCGACCCGGGCACGATGGCCGACACGTGGAACTACACCGAGTCGCCTGAACGCTACCCCTACGACACCGGCCGCCTGCGCGGCGTGATCGAGGCCGCGTGCAAGGGCGCAGGCTGGGGCCGCACCTTGCCCAAGGGCCATGGCCTGGGTTTGGCCTTCTGCTACAGCTTCATGAGCTACACGGCCACGGTCGTCGAAGTGGCGGTGGACGACAAGGGCGAGGTCCGCGTCGTCGCCGTGGACATGGCCATGGACTGCGGCCCGCAGATCAATCCCGAACGCATCCGCGCGCAAATGGAAGGCGGCGCCATCATGGGCCTTGGCCTGGCGCTGACCAGCGAAATCACCTTCGAAAAAGGCCGCGTGAAGCAAAGCAACTTCCATGACTACGAAGTCCTGCGCCATAACGCCTCGCCGCGCGTGATCCGCACGCATCTGGTCAATGACGATCACGCGTTGCCGCCGGGCGGCGTGGGCGAGCCGCCGGTGCCGCCCGTGGCCCCCGCCCTGTGCAACGCCATCTTCGCCGCGACCGGCAAGCGGATCCGCAGCCTGCCGGTGCGCAAGGTGGCATGATGGAAAGTGTTGATGTGCGCGTGCTGCGCGCGGCGCGCGATTGGCAGGTGGCCGGTCATCGCCTGATGCTGGCCACCGTCGTCAAGACGTGGGGGTCGTCGCCGCGGCCCGTCGGCTCGATGATGGTGCTGCGCGAGGACGGCCGCTGCATCGGGTCGGTCTCCGGCGGCTGCATCGAGGACGACCTGATCCACCGCTACACGCGGGCCTACGGCGACGGGGCCATTCCGCAGTCGGCGCCCGAACTCGTTCGCTATGGCGTCACGGCCGACGAGGCGCACCGCTTCGGGCTGCCTTGCGGCGGCACGCTTGAGCTGCTGCTTGAATTCGAACCCGACGGCGCGGCGCTTGACGCATTGGTCCGCCGGCTTGAGGCGGGCCACCTCGTGCAGCGGACCGTGGATTGCGCGTCCGGGGCCGTGACGCTTGGCGACGCATCGGCGCCCGAGGCCCTGCATTTCGATGGCGTCACGCTGTCCAGCACGCTTGGACCCCAATACCGGCTCCTCCTCATCGGCGCCGGATCGCTGGCCGAATACGTCGCCACCATGGCGCTGTTCAATGACTTCGCGGTGACCGTATGCGACCCGCGCATCGAGCACCTGGGCACATGGTCCGTGGACGGCGTGGCCTTCACCACCGAAATGCCCGACGACGCCGTGCGCGCGCTAGCCCCCGATACCCGAACCTGCATCGTGGCGCTCAGCCATGACCCCAAGCTTGACGACATGGCCTTGCTGGAAGCGCTGCACAGCCCAGCCTTCTACGTGGGCGCCATCGGCTCACGCCGCAACGCCGCCAGCCGACGGGAGCGGTTCATGGAACACTTCGATGAAACGGAAGCGTCGCTGCAACGGCTGCACTCGCCGGTCGGACTGCACATCGGCAGCAAGACGCCCGCCGAGATCGCGGTGAGCGTCATGGCGCACATTCTGGCGGTCAAGAATGGGGTCACGGCCCGATAAGACCCGGCGCCGCTCGCAGGCGCCGCCCGCCGGCAGTCCGGATTCGCGCTTGTCTTTGCCCGAATCCCCGCAAACGGCCGAGCCGGAAGCTAGCTAATCAATGCTTAAGAGCTTTATAAGATCAGCGAATCAATTTCCTCATTCGTCCCATGGCCCGTCGCAACCTCAATGACCTCCTTTACTTCGTGACGGTCGCGCGCGAAGGCAGTTTTACCCGCGCGGCGTCGCTGCTGGGCGTGACGCAATCGGCGCTCAGCCAGTCCGTCAGTGGCCTGGAAACGCGCCTGCAGATCCGGCTGCTCAGGCGCACCACGCGCAGTGTTTCCCCCACCGCGGCGGGCGAGCGGCTGCTCAACGCCATCGGCAACCGCTTCGACGAGATCGAGGCAGAGCTGGACGAGCTGACCGGACTGCGCGACAAGCCGGCGGGAACCGTGCGCATCACCTGTGGCGACTATGTGCTGCACAGTATCCTGCTACCCAAGCTGACGCCGCTGATGCGCGAGTATCCGGACATCAAGCTGGAGTTCGACGTGAACTACGGGTTCCGCGACATCGTGGCGGACCGGTTCGACGCCGGTGTGCGCATGGGCAAGACCATCGACAAGGACATGATCGCCGTGCCCATTGGTCCGCCAATGCGCCTGGCCGTGGTGGGGTCGTCCGGCTACTTCGAATCGCGGCCCGTCCCAAAGGTGCCCCAGGATCTGATGCAGCACGCCTGCATCAATCAGCGCATGCAAAGTTCAGGCGGCCTGTATGTGTGGGACTTCGAGCGCCGCGGCCGCCAGGTCAACGTCCGCGTGGACGGCCCGCTGATCTTCAATACCACCCAGCCCCAGATCGACGCGGCGCTGGCGGGGCTTGGCCTGTCGCTGTTGCCGGAGGACGAACTGATGCCCTATCTGGAATCCGGCCAGCTGGTCCGGGTGCTGGAGGACTGGTGCCCCAGCTTCGAGGGATACCATCTTTACTACCCCAGCCGGCGGCAACCGTCGCCGGCGTTTTCGCTGGTGGTCGCCGCACTCCGGGTCAGCAGGCCGGCGCGAGGCTGAGGCCAGGCCTGCGCGCGCGATGTGTACCTGTCTATACTAGAGCCCGCATTTTCACCGCTCACACGTTGCACACCCAGGATCCCTCGTGGCTGCCTCCCCTCCCCGATTGCCTGTCCCAGCCAATGCCCCGCCCGCTCCGCTGTACGCGCAGGTCAAGCAGATGATTGCGCAGCAGATCCGCAGCGGCGCCTGGCCCGCGCATTACCGCGTGCCGTCGGAAGCCGAACTGGTCGAGGAACTGGGATTCAGCCGCATGACGATCAACCGCGCACTGCGCGAATTGACATCGGAAGGCCTGCTTGTGCGGATGCAAGGCGTCGGCACCTTTGTCGCGCAGCCCAAGGCGCGCTCGGCCCTGTTTGCCGTGAACAACATCGCCGACGAGATCGCGGCGCGGAACCACCGGCACCACAGCCGCGTGGTGCGGCTGGCTGAAGAGCCGGCCGGCGCCGAACAAGCCCAGGCGCTGGAAATCCGCGCGGGGCAGCCGGTCTTTCATTCGATCATCGTCCACTACGAGGACGACGTGCCGATCCAGCTGGAAGACCGCTACGTAAACGTCCGCCTTGCGCCCGACTACCTGAAGCAGGACTTCACGCAAAGCACGCCCTATGAATACCTGACCCGCGTGGCGCCGCTGAGCGCGGGCGAGCACGTGGTCGAGGCGATCCTGGCCAAGCCGCGCGAGTGCCAATTGCTGCAGATCGAACGCGATGAGCCATGTCTGCTCATCAGCCGGCGCACCTGGTCCGGCGACCGCGCGGTGACGCTGGCCCGCCTGATCCACCCCGGCTCGCGCCACCGCCTGGAAGGCAAGTTCACGACGTGATGTCCGCGCCATTGCGGCGCCCCCCTGCTTCTATCGCCAAAGCCGAATCCCCGCGGGTTCGGCATTTTTCATTGGGGTAATCCCTAGTCTCAAAATCAGTCGTCTGCTATTGTATATACAACCATAGGCATCATAAGATTCGATCACCTTGGCGCTGGATCACCGCGCGCCTCGACCCGATCCAGGAGACACACTTGAAGCCTTCGACCCGATTCCGCGACACCGTCATTCGCGCCCCGCGCGGCAGCCAACTTACGGCCAAGAGCTGGCTGACCGAAGCGCCCTTGCGCATGCTCATGAACAACCTCGACCCCGACGTGGCCGAGAACCCGAACGAGCTCGTCGTGTACGGCGGTATCGGCCGTGCGGCCCGCGACTGGGATTGCTACGACAAGATCGTCGAATCGCTTACGGCCCTGAACGACGACGAAACGCTGCTGGTGCAATCGGGCAAGCCGGTCGGCGTGTTCAAGACGCACGCCAACGCGCCCCGCGTGCTGATCGCCAACTCGAACCTTGTCCCGCATTGGGCCACGTGGGAACACTTCAACGAACTGGACGCCAAGGGTCTGGCCATGTATGGCCAGATGACCGCCGGCAGCTGGATTTACATCGGCAGCCAGGGCATCGTGCAGGGCACGTACGAAACCTTCGTCGAAGCGGGCCGCCAGCACTACGGCGGCAACCTCGCCGGGCGCTGGGTCCTGACCGCCGGCCTGGGCGGCATGGGCGGCGCGCAGCCCCTGGCGGCCACGCTGGCGGGCGCGTGCTCGCTCAACATCGAATGCCAACAAAGCCGGATCGATTTCCGCCTGCGCACGCGCTATGTGGACGAACAGGCCGCCAACCTGGACGACGCCCTGGCCCGCATCGCCAAACACACACAAGCAGGCCGCGCGGTGTCCGTCGCGCTCTGCGGCAACGCCGCCGAGATCCTGCCCGAGCTCGTGCGCCGGGGCGTCAGGCCCGACATGGTCACCGATCAGACCAGCGCGCACGACCCCTTGAACGGCTACCTGCCCGCCGGCTGGACCTGGCAGGACTACCGGGACCGCGCGCAGCGCGAGCCGGCGGCGGTCATCAAGGCCGCCAAGCAGTCGATGGCCGTGCACGTGCAGGCCATGCTGGCATTCCAGCGGCAGGGCATCCCCACCTTCGACTACGGCAACAACATCCGGCAGATGGCCAAGGAAGAAGGCGTTGCCGACGCGTTCGACTTCCCCGGCTTTGTCCCGGCCTACATCCGGCCGCTGTTCTGCCGGGGCGTGGGGCCGTTCCGCTGGGCCGCGCTGTCCGGCGACCCCCAGGACATCTACAAAACCGACGCCAAGGTCAAGGAACTGATTCCCGACGACGCCCACCTGCACCGCTGGCTCAGCATGGCGCGCGAGCGCATCAGCTTCCAGGGGCTGCCCGCGCGTATCTGCTGGGTGGGACTGGGCGCGCGCGCCAAGCTGGGCCTGGCATTCAACGAGATGGTCCGGTCGGGCGAGCTGTCGGCGCCCATCGTCATTGGCCGGGACCACCTGGATTCCGGCTCCGTCGCCAGCCCCAACCGCGAAACCGAGTCCATGCGCGACGGCTCGGACGCCGTGTCCGACTGGCCGCTGCTCAACGCGCTGCTCAATACCGCCAGCGGCGCGACCTGGGTCTCGCTGCATCACGGCGGCGGCGTCGGCATGGGCTTCTCGCAGCATTCCGGCATCGTCATCGTGTGCGACGGCACCGACGCGGCCGCCGAGCGCATCGCCCGGGTGCTGACCAACGATCCGGCCACGGGCGTGATGCGGCACGCCGACGCCGGATACCAGATCGCCATCGATTGCGCCCGCGAGCAGGGCTTGAACCTGCCCATGGTGACCGGCAAGCGCGACTGACCGCACAACAACGATCGCAAGCAGCCGGGCAACCGGCGTGGGAGAAGAGGAAATGGAATTGCATGTGAAACCGGGCCACCTGACGCTGGCCGACCTGCGGCGCGCCTACCGGCAGCCCGTAAGCCTGACGCTGGATCCCGGCGCCGCGCAGGGCATCGACGCCAGCGTGGCCACGGTTGAACGCATCATCGCCGAAGGCCGCACCGTCTACGGCATCAATACCGGCTTTGGCCTGTTGGCTTCCACCAAGATCGCGCGCGAGGACCTGCAGGCCTTGCAGACTTCGCTGGTGCGTTCGCATGCCGCCGGCGTGGGCGAGGCGCTGGACGACGCGATGGTGCGCCTCATCATGGTGCTGAAAATCAACAGCCTGGCCCGCGGCTATTCCGGTGTGCGCCGCAAAGTCATCGACAGCCTGATTGCCCTGGTCAACGCGGGCGTCTATCCCCACATTCCGCTCAAGGGTTCGGTGGGCGCCTCGGGCGACCTCGCCCCGCTTGCCCACATGTCGATGGTGCTGCTGGGCGAAAGCCAGGCGCGCCATCAGGGCGAATGGCTGCCCGCGCGCGACGCCCTGGCGCGCGCCGGCCTGACGCCGCTGACGCTTGCCGCCAAGGAAGGCCTGGCGCTTCTGAACGGCACCCAGGTGTCCACCGCGTTTGCCCTGCGCGGTCTGTTCGAAGCCGAAGACATGATGGCGGCCGGCCTCGTTTGCGGCAGCCTCAGCGTCGAAGCCATGCTGGGCTCTCGCACGCCCTTCGATGCCCGCATTCACGCCGCGCGCGGCCAGACCGGCCAGATCGACGTGGCCGCCGTCTACCGCAGCCTGCTGGGCGAGGACAGCGAAGTCGGCCATTCCCATGCCGACTGCGGCAAGGTGCAAGACCCCTACTCCCTGCGTTGCCAGCCCCAGGTCATGGGCGCCTGCCTCACGCAGATCCGCCACGCGGCCCAGGTGCTCCAGATCGAAGCCAACGCCGTGTCCGACAATCCCCTCGTGTTCGTCGAACAAGGCGACGTCATCTCGGGCGGCAACTTCCATGCGGAGCCCGTCGCACTCGTCGCCGACAACCTGGCGCTGGCGCTGGCCGAGATCGGCGCCCTGTCGGAACGGCGCATCGCCCTGATGATGGACAAGCACATGTCGCAATTGCCGCCGTTCCTGGTCCGCAAGGGCGGCGTGAACTCCGGCTTCATGATCGCCCAGGTGACGGCGGCGGCGCTGGCCAGCGACAACAAGGCCTTGGCGCATCCGGCCAGCGTGGACAGCATGCCCACGTCGGCCAACCAGGAAGACCACGTCTCGATGGCGCCCAACGCGGGCAAGCGTCTGTGGGCCATGGCCGACAACGTGCGTGACATCCTGGCCATCGAATGGCTGGGCGCGTGCCAGGGGCTGGATTTCCGCGAGGGGCTCAAGACCTCTCCGCAACTGGAACAGGCGCGCCGCGCCCTGCGCGAAAAAGTGTCCCACTACGAAGAAGACCGCTTCTTCGCGCCCGACATCGCGGCGGCCAGCGGACTGCTCGCCGCTCAGGTCATGAACGGCCTGATGCCCCCGGGTCTTTTGCCCAGCCTGTGATGCCGTCCGTGACGGCCGGATGACGCCGGCCGCCATTGCCACGCCGCGTGCACGCGCCCACCAGAAGGCGCCTCTCGCGGCGGTTGATGCCGAACGTCCAAGGGAACACGAGAGAGACACAATGCAAGCAACCAAGCAGTCCGACGCACCGGCCCCCGCGCAGGCGCTCACACGGGGCCTGAATGCCCGGCACATCCGCTTCATGGCATTGGGATCGGCCATCGGCACGGGGCTCTTCTACGGATCGGCCAAGGCGATCCAGGCAGCCGGACCGTCAGTGCTGCTGGCGTACCTGGTCGCCGGCGCCGCCGTGTACATGGTGATGCGCGCCCTCGGCGAGATGGCGGTCCGCAATCCGGTATCCGGCTCGTTCGGCCATTACGCGACGCAATACCTGGGCCCGCTCGCGGGCTTTCTGACCGGTTGGACCTACGCGTTCGAGATGATCATCGTCTGTCTGGCCGACATCACCGCGTTCGGGTTGTACATGGGCTTCTGGTATCCCGACGTGCCGCGCTGGATCTGGGTGCTGTCCATCGTCTGCTTCATCGGCGCCATCAACCTGCTGTCCGTCAAGGTGTTCGGCGAACTGGAGTTCTGGCTGTCGCTGCTGAAAGTCAGCGCCATCATTGCGATGATTGCGGGCGGCCTGGGCATCATGCTGTTTGGCCTGGGACTGGGTGCGGACAGCGCCGCGACCGGCGTGCACAACCTCTGGGCGCACGGCGGCTTCATGCCCAATGGCGTGGGCGGGCTGATTGCGTCGCTGGCCGTGGTGGTGTTCGCGTTTGGCGGCATCGAGATCATCGGCATCACCGCCGGCGAAGCCAAGGACCCGGGCCGCACCATTCCCCGCGCCATCAACGCCGTCCCGATGCGCATCCTGCTCTTCTACGTGCTGACGCTATTCGTGCTGATGTCCATCTTCCCGTGGACGCAGATCGGCAGCAAAGGCAGTCCGTTCGTGCAGATCTTCGACAGCCTGGGCATCGGCTCGGCGGCCACCATCCTGAATATCGTCGTCATCTCCGCGGCCGTATCGGCCATCAACAGCGACATCTTCGGCGCGGGCCGCATGCTTTTCGGCATGGCGCAGCAAGGTCAGGCCCCGCGCGGCTTTGCCTCGGTCTCGGGCAACGGCGTGCCGTGGATGACGGTGGTGGTCATGTCCGTGGCGTTGCTGGTCGGCGTGTTGCTGAACTATCTGATCCCGGAGAATGTATTCCTGCTCATCGCCTCCATCGCCACCTTCGCCACCGTATGGGTATGGCTGATGATTCTGCTCTCGCAAGTGGCGATGCGCCGCAAGATGCGCACCGAAGACGTCGCCGCATTGAAGTTCCCGGTTCCGTTCTGGCCGCTGGGTCCCTTGCTGGCCATTGCCTTCATGGTGTTCGTGATCGCCGTCCTGGGGTATTTCCCCGGCACGCAGACGGCGCTCGGTGTGGGCGCGGTGTGGATCGCGCTGCTATGCGTGGCGTACCGCTTGTGGGTGCATCCCAAACGCCCCGGCGGCGGCGCCCCCGTGCTGGCCACGCAGGGCTCGGATTGATCGACGCGGCGCCTGCCGGGGCAATCCGCTGGCCGGCAGCTGCTTGAAGGAGAAGTGCATGAGACAAGTCTGGCGGCATTGCCACGCGGCCACGATGGCGGGCGGCGCGTATTCCCTCATCGAACACGCAGCCATCGTGACCCGCGCCGAGCGCATCGAATGGATCGGTCCCGAAGCCCAATTGCCAGACGTGGACGCCGCGCACGTGCATGACCTGGGCGGCGCGTGGGTCACACCAGGCCTCATCGACTGCCACACTCACCTGGTGTTCGGCGGCGACCGCAGCCGGGAGTTCGAGCAACGCCTGCAAGGCGTCGACTACGCCACCATCGCCGCCCAGGGCGGCGGCATCGCCAGCACCGTGCGCGCCACGCGCGCGGCCACCGAAGACGAGCTCTACGCCAGCGCCCGCCGCCGCGCCCTGCACTTGCTGCGCGACGGCGTCACCACGCTGGAGATCAAATCCGGCTACGGGCTCGATCTGGAAAACGAACGCAAGATGCTGCGCGTGGCCCGGCACCTGGGCCAGACGCTGCCCATGACCGTGCAGGCAACCTGCCTGGCCGCGCACGCGCTGCCGCCCGAGTTCCAAGGCCGCCCCGACGACTACATTGATGAAGTCACGCAGCGCATGCTGCCCGCCCTGGCGGCCGAGGGCCTGGTCGATGCCGTCGACGCCTTCTGCGAACATCTGGCGTTCACGCCCGCTCAGGTGGAGCGCGTGTTTCAGGCCGCGGCACGGCTGAACCTGCCCGTGAAGCTGCATGCCGAGCAACTGTCTTCGCTGCACGGCGCAAGCCTGGCCGCGCGCCATGGGGCGCTGTCAGCGGATCATCTCGAATACCTGACCGAATCGGATGCGCGGGCGATGGCCAAGGCCGGGACCGTGGCGGTGCTGTTGCCTGGGGCCTTTTATGCGCTGCGCGAGACACAACTGCCGCCGGTGGACCTGCTGCGCCAACACGGCGTACCCATCGCCATTTCGACGGATCTGAATCCCGGGACGTCGCCCGTGCAGTCGCTGCGCTTGATGCTGAGCATGGCGTGCACGTTGTTCCGGATGACGCCGGAGGAAGCGCTGGCGGGCGTGACGGCGAATGGGGCCCGGGCGTTGGGCTTGTCAGCGACGCGCGGGACGCTGGAGGCGGGCAAGGTGGCGGATTTTGTCGTTTGGGATATTGCGCATCCGGCAGAGCTGGCTTACTGGGTGGGCGGCGATTTGGCCAAGCGCGTGGTTCGGCATGGGGCGACGGTGAATTTGACGGGCTGACGCTGCGACTTAGTTGATTAAATCAACGACTTGTCCGAGAATGGTTGCTTTCGGACGAGACGCCATCATGACCTTGCAAACCCCGCTGACCCATCTTCTGGGTATCCGATACCCCATCATTCAAGCCGGCATGAGCTGGGCGTCTTCCAACGCGGAACTGGCCGCCGCCGTGTCGGCCGCCGGCGGCCTGGGCGTGGTGGCATCCGGCCCGATGTACCCGGAGGCGTTGCAAGCCGCGCTGCGCAAGCTGCGCACCCTGACCGACGCGCCCTACGCGGTCAACATCCCGCTGTACAACAAGCGCGCGCGCGAACATCTGGACATCGCC
Organism: Achromobacter sp. Root170; assembly: GCF_001428165.1. Lineage (NCBI taxonomy): Bacteria > Pseudomonadati > Pseudomonadota > Betaproteobacteria > Burkholderiales > Alcaligenaceae > Achromobacter > Achromobacter sp. Root170. Next base: position 195,741 of record NZ_LMHN01000015.1, on the reverse strand, counting down.
ATCGCCGAAGGCGCACCGATCATTATTGCCTCGCAAGGCGGGCCGAAAGAGCATCTGGCCCGCGTGCACGATGCCGGGATGAAATGGCTGCAGGTCATTGCCAGCCCTGTCCACGCCGAGAAAGCCCAAGCGGCTGGTGTGGATGGCGTGATAGCGGTGGGCCTGGAAGCTGGCGGACACCCAGGCCCGGACGAGATCACCACACAGGTGCTGCTGCGTGCAACGGTGCAGCGCGTGGACTTGCCGGTCGTCGCCGCAGGCGGCATCGCGGATGGCGCCGGAATTGCGGCAGCCTTGTGCCTGGGCGCGGCTGGCGCGCAACTGGGAACGCGCTTCCTGCTGACGCCCGAGGCGAGCGTGCACGCCGATTACAAGGCGGCGGTGATGGCCGCCGGCGTCAGCGACACCACCTTGGTCGGCCGCGGCCGCTCGCCGGTACGCATGCTGCGCAACGCCTTTGCCCAGCAGTACCTGAACGCCGAACGCACCAGCAGCGACGAAGCACTGGACGGCTTGTTCGCGCAAAGCACGCTGAAGCAGGCTGCGCTGGAAGGCAATGTCGACCTCGGCAAGGTGGAAGCCGGTCAAAGCGCGGGACTGATCGGCGACTTGGTGCCGGCCGCCGAATTGATGCAGCGCCTGGTTCAAGAGACGCTGGTTGCGATCCGGCGGCTTAGCGCGCTGGGGTGAAGCGCAAGTCCGCCACCCCGCGCGCGCCCTACTTCTTCGTCAGACCAGCACTGTCCACCAGCTTGCGCATCGCAAGCTGGTCTTTTTCCACGTATTGGGTGGCTTCCTGCGGCGTCAGGGTCCAGAGCTCCACACCCTGAGCGTCCATCAGCTTGCGATACTCCGGCGACTGGTTCACGGCCTGCACGGCCTTGTTCAGTTTCTCAAGCACCGCTTGCGGTGTGCCCTTGGGTGCGGCCAGGCTGTACCACGACGCTGATTCAGCGCCGATCACGCCTGCTTCAGCCAAGGTGGGCACATCGGGAAACAGGGCCGAACGCTTGGGGTTAGCATACGCCAGGGCCTTCAGTTTGCCGCTGCGGATGAACTGCACGCTGGCCGCCAGGTTCAGGACGGCCATATCGACCTGCCCGCCCACCAGATCATTGATGGCCGGCGCGGCGCCGCTATAGGGAATGTGCATGATGTCGACCTTGGCCTGCTGACGGTACAGCTCGCCGCCCAGATGCGGAGAACTGCCGGGCCCGGCCGACGCATAGTTGATCTTGCCCGGCTCCTTGCGCGCCAGCGCGATCAATTCCGGCAAGGTGGATACCGGCAAGGACGAACGCACGACCAGCATATTGGGCTGATTGGCCACGATGGTCACAAAGGCAAAATCCTTGATACCGTCGTAAGTCGTCCGCTGCATCAAGGGCGTCACGACATGCGCGGCCGACGTCCCCAGCAGCAGGGTGTAGCCATCCGGCTTGGCCCGTGCCACGAAATTTGCGCCGATCGCCGCACCGCCCCCGGCCTTGTTCTCCACGATGACCGGCTTGCCCAACTGTTTTTCCAGCTCGCGCGCCAGCGCGCGTCCCAGCACATCGGCGGGGCCGCCGGCGGCATAAGGATTGACCAGCGTGATCGGCTGGGTTGGGTAGGCGTCCGCCGCCAGACTCGCACCGCTGCAAATCATGCTGACACCCAGGCCGCACAGCAATCGCTTCAAGGTCTTCATCGTTGTCTCCTGATCCTCATCGGGATGCTTTTTTTCGTATTGCTAAATGGCGCCAAGCTGCCTTAACGCCGTGATTTCCTCGGCCGACAGCCCCAGCCTTGCGCGCAATACCTCGTCGGTATGCTCGCCCAGCAATGGTGGACGTTCGACCTGCGGATCTTCATAGCCCTCGAACTTAAAGGGCACCGGCACCGCGCCAAAACGGCCGATGCGGGGATGGTCATAGCTGGAGACCATGCCGCGCGCGCGGACATGCTCGTTATTCAGGATTTCGCCGACATCCAGAATCGGCCCGGCCGGCACGCCTGCGGCATCGCAACGGCGGCAAAGCTCGTCGCGATCCAGCCGGGCCACGGCAGCCTGCAAACCGGCCATGACTTCCTCCCGCCGGGCTACCCGCACGGCATTGCGCGCCAAGTCGGCATCCGCGCCCCATTGCGGTAGATCCAGAAGGTCGCAGAGCGGTTTCCAGTGTTGATCACTGCCGGTGATCTGCACCCATTTGCCATCGCGGCATTCAAAGGCCGCCGACGGCACCCGGCCAGGATGTTCCGTGCCCATGCGCGCCGGCACCTCTCCCAACGCGAAATAGCGCGCGGCCGCCAGCGACAACAGACCCACCTGTCCGTCCAGCATCGAGAAATCGATATGGCACCCGCGCCCGCTACGCTCGCGGCCGACAAGGGCGGACAAGATGCCAATCGCCGCCCACAGGCCCGAGGTCAGGTCGGCCACCGGCAACCCCGGCTTCACCGGTCCGCCATCGCGCTCGCCGGTCAGACTCATAATCCCGCCCATCGCCTGGAACACCGTGTCATAGCCCTTGCGCGGGGCGTACGGCCCGGTCATCCCAAAGCCGGTGCACGAGAAATAGATCAAGTCCGGGTTTCCCGGCGCGATGTGGGTCTTGTCCAGGCCGTAACGCGCCAGGGTGCCCACCGGAAAATTCTCGACCACCACATCGGCATCCTGCGCCAACCGGCGTATCACCTCCTGGCCCTCGGGCTTGCGGAAATTGACAGTGATTGACTGCTTGCTGCGGTTGAAGGCCAGGTAATAGGCCGACTCGTCCCCGTCCTCGCCGTGCACCTTGGGTTCGAATCCGCGTGTCTCGTCGCCGCCATCGGGCTGCTCGACCTTGATCACCGTGGCGCCCAATTCGGCCAGGATCATCGACGCGAAAGGGCACGCCAGCACCCGCGACAAATCCAGGATGGTGATGCCATCAAGCGGCTTCATCGCGACGCCCCCTGACGAAAACCGCGCATGATGACGTTGGCATCGCGACCCACCCCCAGCGCGTCTTCCAGCCCCAGGTCAGCGCACCGATGGAACGCGCGCTTGGTCAGGCCCATGGCCGCCGCTTCCCACCCGGCAAGACGCTCGGCAAAGGCCAGCGCCTGCGGCATGACGTCGGCGGCGGGCACGGCCCGGTTGGCCAACCCCAACGCCACCGCCCGATGGCCATCGATGGGCTCGGCCATGGCCACCAGTTCGAAGGCCTGCTTGCGGCCCAGCTGCCGCACCAGATTGGCCATCACCACGGCCGCCACGATGCCGTGACGCAGTTCGGGATAGCCAAAGCGCGTGTCCTCGGCCATCACCACCATGTCGCACGCCAGCGCAAGTCCTGCGCCGCCGCCCAGCGCATTGCCATGCACGGCGGCAATGACAGGTTTGCTCATGCGCGAGAAGACCAGATGCAGATCGGTGGTCAGGCTGGCGCGCGCCAGCACGGCCTCGGGATGCTCGGGCGTCAGCGCCGAAAACTCCGTCGTATCCGCGCCGGCGCAAAAGGACTTGCCATTGCCGGTCAGCACGATGCTGCGCACCGCCGGATCCTGGTCGGCCTCGCGCAGCGCGGCCAGCAACCCGGTGGTCAAGGCGGTGTTCAGCGCATTGTGCTTCTCCGGGCGATTCAGCCGAAGCACGCGCACCGCGCCTTGGTTCTCGACAATCAATTCAGCCATGGTTTTGCCTCTATTTAATTGATTTAATCAACTTTATGAATAAAAGAAAGCCTGTCTTGGACAGGCAATCGTCTCAGCGCGGCTGGACGCCGCGGCCGCGGCGGGCCGGCACTTCGGCCTTCAAGTCATTGAGCATGTCCAGCATGTGCGTCGTCATCTTTTCCAGGGCTCGCTCCAGCACTTCGCGCTCGTCTTCGCTCAGCACCGCCAGCATCTCCTCGTTACGCTCAACGGCAGCGGGAAACATCTCTTGATAGAGCTTTTTCCCGGCGCGCGTCAGGTCCAGGTTGACCCCGCGCGCATCCTGGGCATCCGCGCAGCGCTCGATCAGACCGCGGTCGATCAGGTCGGACACCGTGCGGCTCGCCTGGCTTTTGTCGATGTTGGCTTCCCGAGCCAGTGCGTTCAACGACATATTGGGCGCGGCGCCCAGCAAGGCCAGGATCCGCCACTCACGCGGACCCACGCCATAGCGGCTTTCGTTCAGGCCCGCCGCAATGCGGCTGGACACGTAGGCCAGCCGGTTCAAGCGATAGGAAAACAGCTCCTTGAGCGCGGCGGGCGCGGTACGGCCCGAGGAAAGCTTGCTTCGAGTTGCCATGGAGTTCTCTTGGAGCGGTTGCGGTGACGAGGGCATGATATACAAACGCCGCTCAAGCGCCGGCGCGGATCAGCGGATTGAAGCCGCTGTCGGCCACGCGGCTGTGCAGGTCGCGCCCCAGCACCGCGCGGCAACGCTGCGACACGACAGCCAGTGCGTCCAGGTCCAGACCCGTGCGCACCCCCATGGATTCGAACAGATTGACCAGGTCTTCGGTCGCCACATTGCCGGTATGGCCCCCGCCATACTTCACCTTTGCCGGATGCCCCCCCACGCCGCCGACGGCGCAATCGAACCAGCGTACGCCGGCGTCCAGCGCCGCCACGTAATTCACCAGGCCGGTTGCGCGGGTGTCATGAAAATGGGCCACCAGCGTGAGCTGCGGGAATTCGCGTTGCAGGGCGCCATACAAGTCGCGCACGGTTTGCGGCGTGGCCATGCCGGTGGTGTCGCCCAGCGTGACGATGTTCACCCCTAGCGCGGCGTAACGCTCGGCGTCGCGCAGTACGCTATTAGCCGAGACCGCGCCTTCAAAGGGGCACCCGAACGCCACCGAGATCGTGCCGATCATGCGAAATCGGCCACTGGCCAGCCTGGCCATCCCGGCGATGTTCTCCCATTGATCCGCGCGGCTGCGCTTCAGGTTGCGCTCAGAATGCGATTCGCTGGCCGATACCAGCAAGCTGATCTCGTTGGCGCCCTGCCCCTGCTCCAGATCCGCCAGCGCCCGCTGCACGGCGCGCTCATTGGCGCAGGTCGCCTTGTACCAGACGCCGTCCCGTCGCGGCAGCGCGGCCAGCATCTCGCTGGCATCGGCAAACTGCGGCACCACCTTGGGATTGGAATACGAGGTTGCCTCCACCCGCTCGAAGCCCAGCGCCGCAAACGCGTCGACCAATTCGGTCTTGACGCCTGTCGCAATGAAATCCGGCTCATGCTGCAGGCCATCGCGGGCAAAACACTCGCACAGCACCACGTCGCGCGTCATGGCTTTTCTCCCAGGCCGAACAGGCTGACCGCGTGGGCGCGCAACTTGTTCTTCTGCACCTTGGAGCTCCCGGTCATGCCGATGTTCTCAAAGGTATCGACGATTTCCAGATAGCGCGGCACTTTGAAATTGGCGCAACGGCTCTTGCACCAGGCGATGAGCTCGGCGGTCTCGGCCTGCTGGTCTTCACGTAGCAGCACAAAAGCGGCCGGCACTTCGCCCAGCCGGGCGTCCGGCACGCCCACCACCTGCGCCATGCGCACGGCGGGATGACCATGCAGGACCTCTTCAACCTCGGCGGGCGCCACGTTTTCGCCACCGACCCGGAACATGTCCTTCAAGCGGCCCACCATGCGCAAGCGGCCCTCGGCATCCATTTCTCCCAGGTCGCCGGTGCTTAGCCAACCATCCGCGCTCAGCGCGCGAGCGGTTGCCTCGGGCATCTTGTAATAGCCCTTCATCACGCTCCAGCCACGCGCCTGGATCTCGCCTTGCCCGCCAAGCGCCACCACCGCGCCGGTGGCCGGATCGACCAGACGGATTTCCATGCCGGGATGCGGCAAGGCCCAGCCCTGCGCGCGCAGCGAAAAAGCATCATCCCAGGCCGACATGACGATATTGGGCGACGCTTCTGATTGCCCATAGGCGTTGCACACCGAGGGCACGCCCATGACATCGCGGATCTTCTGCATCACCTCGGGACCAGCCGCGGCCCAACCGCCTCGCAAATGGATCCGCTGCCGGTCAAAATCCGGGTGCCCCATCAGCATCAGGAAGATGGTGTCGTTGCCGGACGTCAGCGTGCAACGCTCCTCGTCCAGCATGCGCAAGGCGTCGCCCACTTCAAAACGCGGCAAGGTCAGCAGGCAGCATCCCGTCACCAGACTCACCAGAATGGACAGCGTGGTGCCGGCCACGTGGAAGTACGGGCGGATACTGAAATAGCGATCTTCCGGCTGCACGCCCATGCGCTGCGCCACTGCCGCCGCGTTGCCCAGCATATTGGCATGGGTGAGCATGACGCCCTTCGGAAAGGACGTCGTGCCCGACGTGTATTGAATCAGCAGCACATCGTCGCTGCTCACGGCGCGCGCAGCGGCATCAAAACCGGCGGCATCGGCCCGGGTTGCACCCTCGATGAAGTCTGCCCAGGCGGTCGTGCCCGGCAGCCCGCGATCGCCCAGCACCACCACTTTCTCCAGCCTCGGCAGCACCGCGCCTGGCAGGCTTTCAGCCAGAGCGGGCTCCACCGTTTGCAGCAGATCCAGGAAGTCGATGCCCAGAAACGTATCGGCGGTCAGCAGCAGCTTGACGTCTGCCTGTTGCAGGCAGAACGCCAGCTCTTCCGTCTTGAACCGGGTATTGACCGGCACCGTCACCGCGCCTATCAGGGCGCACGCGTAAAACAGCTGCAGCCAGTCGCCGCCATTGCCGAGAAAGATGCCAACATGGTCGCCCCGGCGCACACCGGCCGCATACATCGCCTGCGCGCGCAACCGCGCCCCGGCAGCCAGTTCATCCCAGCTGAAACGTTCGCCCGGGGCGACAAAGGCCTCTTGCTGGCCTCGCACCGCCACCGTCTGCGCCAATTCGGCCGCCAGCGTCATCGTCTTCATGCTTGCGGCTCCTTGCCAAAGCCGGCAATCGCACCTTGCCAATCCGTGCCACGCAGGTTTTCTTCAATGGCCAGCAGTTCGATGGCCATCGCGCCTTCGCGCGTCGTGGCAAGGCCCTGGTCGATGCTGCGTTTGGTCAGCCGCATCGTCAGCGGCTGGGCCCGGGCCATGGCGGCCGCCATGGCCAGCGCTTCCTGACGCAGCGCATCGGGCGCATACACATGGTTGACCAGCCCGATCTCGCGCGCCTCGGCGGCGTCGAACCGGCGGCCGGTAAACAACAGCTCTTTGGCCTTGCGAGGGCCGGCAATACGCGGCAGACGCTGCGTCGCGCCCACCGTCCCCCAACCCACTTCGGGGTAGCAGAACACGGCCTCGCTGGAGGCCAACACAAAATCACAGGCGCCCGCGATCTCGCAACCCGAACCAAACGCCGGACCATGGACCACGGCCACCACAGGCTGCGGCAGCCGCTCAATGGCGGCATAGGCGGCAAAACCCTGCACCCGCCGCGCCGTCATCTCCTGGCTGTTCATGGTCTTGCGCTCCTTGAGGTCAGCGCCCGCGCAAAACGCCAGGCCGTTGCCCATGATCAGCGCCACATGCACGCCGGGATCCGCCGCAATCGCCTCCATGACATGCACCAGCTCCGCGCACATCTGCGAGCTAAGCGCGTTACGACTCTCGGGCCGGTTCAACGTCACCGTGGCGACATGGTCCTGCACGTCAAACAGAATCGTGTGATAAGTCCGGGTCATGCCTGCTCCTGATCGTTCGGTTGCTGTCACCGCAAGAAGCCGCGGCCACGGAGCGACTATAGGCTTATTAGTTGATTTAATCCACTATATTTTGGTGAGGCGGCGGGGTTGGGTTGGGCTTGATTGATCCATCTGTCGAAGGGGATGGGTCGAATCGAAGTGTGCGGGGCTCCGGGGCGCAGAGGAATCGGGATCAAAAAGAAAGGGTGTCTTTCGGCACTATGACCATCTCCTAGTCAGCGATAGGCGTCGTGAGAGGAGGTTTTATTCTGATGATGCCTCGTTGACGACTCACACACCGACTGATCGCCTGATTTAATTGGGTTAGACAGGTCATCGCCACAACGCCACCAGTGAAGGTTCACAGGCTCATGCCCCAGAATTCCGGACAAATGGGCTGACCCGACTGATGGATCCTTCCAATCAGCGGCGCCGATGCGAGCCACCTCTTGCATAAGTCGGCCGGTGCTGCTGCTGTTGCTCTCGGAGCCATGGTCCGCACTTCCCATCCGCCAAGAACGCTTTGCCCGCGCTGCATAAGTGAACTAATGCTCAAGCCTCAGCGTTTTTCGGATGGTAAGTATGCTTGTAGCGTCGAAAATAATAATGTTCATCTTTACGAAGGATGATCTTTCTTTCCGACAAGACCAAGGCGCGATTTACCCCTCCTACACCGAAGATCACTGCCCCAGCGCAGTCAGCAGCAATTCCCCTGCTCGGCAAAGCGGCGAACGCCAATGCGCATGCCATCAAATCCGGATCCTAAGCGGCTGATAACCACGCCCCATATGGAGACGACATCGACAAGTCGTGAACGCACCGAACCGGCCGTGCCGCTCGCGGTGACCTGCTCGTTATCGCCTGCACACCAACAGTGATGAAAACCCTACCATGCGCATACTCAATATTTGGTATGCGGGTCACCAACCATCTCATATAAATTAATAACGGCCATTCATTTTTTTATGCCTTCACGGGCTGCCATTTACAAAGGATAGCGAAATGAACATCACAGTGGCCAATCGTTTTTTTGCTTCGGTGTTGTTGTTCTGCGTAACGACGACCCAAGCACAGTATTTAGTTCCTAGAAGTCAAATCGAGGATTTCGACAGCAAGGCACTGGGAGCCGCGCCCAACCCGCCGGCCCCGACCCTAATTCCTATCGGAATGCTATTGCTAATGGACTTTGAAGGGTGGCGCCCTACCGCATACGACGATCCCGCTGGATTTTGCACTATCGGTTATGGCCATCTAATATCCAAAAGCGCATGCAAAGATTCTACTCTGGGAAACTTCTCAAAACCGCTAAGCGTTAGCGACGGGCGCCTTCTATTAGAAACTGACACCCAAAGCGCAAGAGAAGCCGTACATTCCCTCGTTACAAAGCCGATTAGCGAAAACCAATTCAGCGCGCTCTCCTCATTTGCGTTTAATGTCGGAAAGAAGAACTTCAAAAACTCCACACTTTTAGTACTTGTAAATCAAGAAAAACATGATTTCGCAGCGCAGGAGTTCAACCGTTGGATTAAGGCCAATGGCACAATTTTAAAAGGATTGAAGGACAGAAGATCGTGTGAATCAAAATTGTACGCAGGAACGCTAAAAGGAACTCCGACCGGTCCATTTTTGCGCGATGAATGCGTCATCTCAGGGGTTGGCGCCACCCCCTCGTTTGATGTTCTTTATGACATAGATATCGGGGAGCCCTAATGCGTACTTTGATTATAGCGATGAGCATCATAATTAGTACATTCCCCAGCATTGCAAGGTCCAACGATGACGTTGCGCTATGCGTTCAAACGCACCTCGCAAGAGAAGCGAAGATGGGCCCTGCTCTCGGTGTTTCGCCTTCTGAGGTAGAAGTAATTGTCTCGGACATTGCAAGACGCATCGCATTCCAGGGGACCATAAAAATTACCTACTGCGAAAACTACATTCGCACCGCAATAGCGTGGCGAGCCACGAAAAAAAATGCACCGATCCCCGAAGGCGAGTATATCGCGATAAATAATACGTGGCTGAGGGAAACCATCGGAACAGATAAATTTTTGGCTGTTGCATTACTGGGCCACGAACTGGGACATATCTATAACCAGCACTTTGAGGGTCGACAACACATACCAAGATTGCAAATGGAAACAGAAGCCGACCTGAGCGCGGGATGCGCTGTTGCGAGTCTTGGAGGAGACGCCAAGACATTAGAGGACTTATTCTATAAGCTTCGACTGGAGCAAGGGACGTCCGACTACCCATCTCGAGCGGACAGTCTTGCCGCCGCCAAGCAGGGATATGCGAATTGTGGTGGAAATAAGTCGAATGACTCGGACCACAAAGCATCACTTAGAGTAGCAGCCGATCCAGATACCGTCGGCATATACCCTAACGGATATCGTCCCGTCAATTATGTGTTTCAGTCATTAAACAATGTTGGCTTTCAAGTTGAAAGCGAGGATGCACAATGGGTACTACTGGACGGAACGCCTATATCTCCAGTTACCAGATTCAATAGAATTCTTGGGGGATCGTTTCCCGTTCGAGCAAATAGCCGCGGCATCTACCACAACAATATCTACCTACCGCCTAGAGAAGTCTCCATTGCCAATTCCCGCAACGAAGGCATCGTCCAGCTGAGACATTGGTTCAACCTGCGCGACGATAATGGCAACGTGTTCCAAGTGCCGGCGACGTTGCGAATTCACATTCTCAGGTAGAGTTAATAGCGTTTACACATCACTATTGGCATCCCCAGGCTAAATACCTGCTATAGCACAGTGGTTTAGTGGAGCCGGGTTGAGTGAAATGACTGTCATGAACAAACACCTGACCCTACTTGTACGGCATCATAGTCCGCGTTCCCCGCTCGATACTGCGTGACATCCGCCGCGTTTAATTGATCCCGGCTGGCGGCACATGCGGGATGCGGGGGAACCCCACCACCGGGAGGGAAAAGCCGGAGCGAACGGATGCGTGTTACCCCTCGTAAAGAAATTGGGGCCGTGCGCAGGCTCGATTATCCGCGAGCTTTTGGAATACTGCCGACTTCAATGCCGCTATGTGGGCGTAAGCGCCCGCCCCCCAACACCGACACGACCAATTTATTTAATTATTATTTCTGGCGCGGCAGGAGGGGCTCGAACCCCCGACCTCAGGCTTAGAAGGCCCGTGCTCTATCCAGCTGAGCTACTGCCGCGCGGTGTGAAGACGCCCGGAACCTGTCCGGGCCGCGCATTTTACCCTGTTGCGGAAAAAAGTTTGTCGCCCCCACGCGGGGCGCCCCTAGCTGGGCGCCCTATGCCAGGCGCCCCCTACTCCTCGCCAATGTCCGTATGCGTGGACACCCACAGCACGATCGCATCCTCCGGGCTCAGGCTGATCACCCGGTGCCCCATGCGGCTGTCTATATAGAAGCTCTCTCCCGCCTTCAACCGCGCGGGCTCATAGAACTCCGTATAGAGCTGCACCTCTCCCTCCAGCACATAGACAAATTCCTCTCCCCCATGGCGGCTCCAGTCCTGGAATTCGTCGAAGGAGCGGGCCTTGACGCGCGTGTGGAACGGCATCATGCGCTTGTGGGACAGCGCGGTGCACAGCAGGCGGTGGTCGTAGTACGGGGTTTCGTATTGGCGGCCTTCGCCCTGGCGGCTGAGGCTGCGGCGGCCGGTGCCCATGTGGGCGTCGGACGCGGTGAAGAGTTCGGCGACGTCCAGGTCCAGGCCGGCGGCGATCTTGATCAGGTTGTCATAGGTGGGGGACAGCAGGCTGTTCTCGATCTTTGACAGGGTCGACGCGGACACGCCGGTGGCCTCGGCCGCCTGCTTCAGCGTCCACGCGCGCGCCTGGCGCAAGGCTCGCAGCCGTTGTGCCAATGCGCTCTGTTTGTTGCCTTGCATTCTCTACACCCTGTCATGCCCGCAGTAGTCGGGCCTGAATAATCAGGCCCGCAATAATCAGCCCCGCGATTGACGTTCACGCCACCAATCGCGCGCCTGGTAAGACCAATAAGTCAGCTGAACCGCCGCCGTGCCCAGGCTCCCGCCATTCCAGGCCAACCCGAACGGTTCGAAGAGCTTGTAGCGCTGCGTGTCGCCGGTGATCCCCTCGGCCACGACGCGTCCGCCTATGGAGGTGGTGTTCATGCCGTGGCCGCCAAACGCCGTGCAGTACCAGACGCCCGGGCCCAGCAGCCCGATCTGCGGCATCAGGTGCCGCGCGTAGGCCATGCGTCCCGACCACGCCGCCTCAACGCGCACCCCCTGTAATTGCGGGTAGACGCCAAGCAATTCGCGGCGCAGGGACTCGGCCAGATCGGGCGGGTCGTCGACACGGGTGGTGATTCTACTGCCCCAGCCGATGCGGCCGCCATCGAGGACGCGGTAATAGTTGCCGGCGCGCCGGTCGTCGCCGATGGCGGCGTTGCTGCGGATGGCTTCGCGGACGCGGTCGCCCAGCGGTTCGGTCAGCATGATGTAGGTGGCGATGGGCAGCATGGCGCGCCGCAAGGCGGGCACGACGTCGCCGGTGTAGCCGCCGGTGGCCAGCACGACGTTGGCGGCGTCGATCTGCCCTTGTTCGGTCTTCAGGTGCTTGACCGCGCCGTCGAGCGTGGCGTGCACGACCGGCGAGTCTTCATGGATGCGAACGCCCAGCCGGACGCACTCGCGGGCCAGCGCGCGGGCGTAGTTCAGCGGATGGAAGTGAAAGGACGACGGGTCTTCTATCCCCTGGAAGTAGACGTCCGACACCAGCCGTTCGCGGACCTCGCTGCGCGAGAGCAGCCGCACGTCGCGCCCGAAGTCGCGCTGCTGGCTGTCACACCACTGGCGCAGCGCGTCGGTCGCCTCGTAGCGCACGACGCGCAGGCGACCGTCCACCTTGTGGGCGTCGGCGATTCGCAGATCGCGGATGTTGTTGCGGATGATCTCGACGCCTTCCATCGACAGCCGGTAAAGCTGGCGGTAGTGGTCTTCGTCGACGTGCTTGCGGATGGCATCGGCGCCGGCCGAAAAGGCCGGCGACACCGAGCCGCCGTTTCTGCCCGACGCCCCCCAGGCAATGCGCCGCGCCTCCAGCAGGGTGACGTTACGGCCGCGCCGGGCCAGTTCCAGCGCGGTGGACAGGCCCGCCAGGCCCGCCCCGATCACGCAGACGTCGGCGCTGGCCGCACCCGCCAGCGGCGGATAGTAGGTTTCGCTGTCGGCGAGCGTGCGCTTGTAGTAGGTGTCGATGTACTCGGAGACCATGGTGTCCGCTCAGTGCAGGCCCGCGCCTTGCAGGCCCCCGGTCAGGCGCTTTTCCAGCCAGTTGGCCAGGCGCAGGAGCGGGTAGCAGTAGATGAAGTAGATGGCGGCGATCATGCCGTAGATGAAAAGCGATTTCGCCGGGAACGTGATGATGAAGACTTCGCCCTGGCGGGTCAGTTCGGTGATGCCGACGACCGACAGGATGGCGGTGCTTTTGATCAGCATCACGTAGACGCCGCTCATGGGCTGCACGATCAGGCGCATGGCCTGCGGCAGGATGACCAGCCACAGGATCTGCAGCGGTCGCAGTCCCAGCGTCATCGCGCCTTCGGTCTGGCCGCGCGGCACGGCCTGGATGGCGCCCATGACAATTTCCGCCACGTAGCAGGACGTGTAGACCGACAGCGCCACGAAGGCCGCCGTGCCGGAATCCCAGTGCAGCATTTCAATGCCGGAGCTGGGCAGCACGAAGTAGAAGATGTAGAGCTGCACCAGGAATGGCGTGCCGCGCAGGATGTGGATGTATAGACCCAGGATCTGGTGCACGCCGCGAATGCGGTAGCTGCGGATCACGCCGATGACAAAGCCCAGCAGCGACCCCGCGATGATGGCTACGAAGGAGATCTTCAGCGTTTCCCAGAAGCCCTTGAGCAGAAAGGGCAAGACGACGCCGGCGGTGGAGAGATAGGATTCCAGCATGGTTACCTCGCGTTCCAGGCCGGGCCGGCCAGCCACAGGCTTACGCCCTTGGACAGCAGCAGCATGACGCAGTAGATCAGCAGATAGCCTGCGGCGATGGTCAGGAAGGCTTCGTTGGGCACGATGCGTTCGCTGTTCATCTGCACGCCGGCGGCCACCAGTTCAAACACCGTGATCAGCGACAGCAGCGAGGTGTCCTTGATCAGCACGGCGGTCTGGCCCAACAGCGGCGGCAGCGTATTGGCGAAGGCTTGCGGCAGCACCACGTAGCGCAGGCGCTGGTGGTAGTTCATGCCGCAGGCCTTGGCGCCTTCGATCTGGCCACGCGGCACGGACTCGATGCCGACGCGGATGATTTCGCTCATGTAGGCCGCATGGTGCACGGTCATGGCGATGATGCCCAGCACCATCTCGCTCCAACCCTTGGCGCCGGGCACCAGGTACGGCACCGCGTAATAGACCAGGTAGATCTGCACGAGCAGCGGCGTGGAGCGCACGAATTGCACATAGGCCGCCACCGGGCGCCACACCGCGCCGCGGGACGACATATGGGCAAGCGCCAGCGGCACCCCGGCCAGCACCGACAGCACGAGGCTTGCGCCCGCGGCAATCAGCGTATTGGCCAGGCCTTCGGCGAATTGGCCCGTGTACTGGCTGACGATGCGCCAGTTATAGAAATCGATCAGCCAGTCCATGGGCGGTCCCGTCTCCGATCAGTGGTCTTTCTTCCAATCGGTCGAGTACCAGTACTGCACCAGCTCCGGCAGCGAGTTGTCGGCGGTCTTCAGCGTCTGCCAGTTGTCCAGCCAGAACTTCAGGCGGAATGCGTTGGGGCCGACGGCGAACGCCAGCGGCTCGCGCACCATGACGCCTTCCAGCACGCGCAGGTTGCCGAAGTCCACGAGGAACTGGTTGGCGGTGGACAGCGACATGATCCCCGCGTCCAGCCGGCCGCTGGACAGCGCCTGGCCGACCGGGGCGCTGCCGCCCGAGAACTCCTTCAGCGTGGCCGACGGCAGCATCTTCTTGCCGACTTCGGCATAGGTACTGGCGCCCAGCGCGCCGACGGTGACGCCGGACTTGTTCAGTTCGGTGAAGTTCTTGTACGGGGAATCCTTGGGCACCACGGCGACGGTGTCGGCGTAGAACATGGGCAGCGAGAACAGCACCTGCGCGGCGCGCTGCGGCGTGGGCGTCATGTCCGCGGCCACCATGTCGGCCTTGCCCGACAGCAGCGCAGGCAACAGGCCCTTCCATTCATAATCCTGCAGCACCAGCTTCACGCCCAGGTCGTCCGCCATGCGCTTGGCCACTTCCACTGCCAGCCCCGTGCGCTTGCCCGACTTGTCCATGAAGCTCATCAGCGGCCCGGAAGTCTGCACCGCCACGCGCAATTCACCGCGCTTGATGATGTCGGAAAGTTCGTCCGCCTGTGCCGGCAGGGCCACGGTGGCGGCCGCCAGGGCGACGCTGGCCACGCCCAGCCATTGTTTGATCTTCAGCATTTCTAACCCCTTTGGTGATTGGACCCATATCGTTCCGGGCAAGGCACATCGCGCCGGCAGCGCCCGGATAAGCCGGACCGGCGGGACTACAGAATCTTTTCCAGGAAAGCGCGGGTGCGCGCCTCTTTGGGGTGGCCGAACACTTCGTCGGGCGTGCCCATTTCCACGATGCGGCCGGCATCCATGAAGAGCGCGCGGTCGCCCACGTCGCGGGCAAACCCCATTTCGTGCGTCACAACCGCCATCGTCATGCCGTCGCGCGCCAGTGCGCGCATCAATTCAAGAATGCCGCCCACCGTCTCGGGATCGAGCGCCGACGTGGCTTCGTCGAACAGCATCAGTTGCGGGTCCATCGCCAGCGCGCGTGCAATGGCCACACGCTGCTGCTGACCGCCAGACAACTGGCTGGGATAGCGATCGCCAAATTCCGCCATGCCGACGCGGCCCAGCAGCTCGCGGGCGTAGCGCTCGGCGTCGGCGCGGCTGCGCCCGCGCACGACGCGCTGGGGTAGCGCCACGTTGTCGAGCGCAGTACGGTGTTGGAACAGGTTGAAGTGCTGGAACACCATGCCCACGTCGGTGCGCCAGCGGTTGACGTCTGTGGCCGGGTCCGTGAGCGACACGCCGTTCACGCGGATGCTGCCGCTGTCGATGCTTTCCAGACCATTCAAGGTGCGCAGCAACGTGCTCTTGCCCGAGCCGGATGGACCCACCACCACCATCACCTCGCCGCGTTCGAGCTGGCAATCGATGCCGTCCAACGCCAGATGCGGGGGATGCCCGTCGCGCTGATAGGTCTTTCTGACTGCCTGAACTACGAGCAAGGGTTCGGCCACGAATTCACCTTCAGGTGCAGTGCACCTCAAAAATATTTCGCATTTCACGTCATAGTTTCGTATAGTAAATTTTTTTCCAGAATCGCCACTTAGGCATAACCCTTAAGCGAAGACGCTGACTTCGCTAGGCATTGAAGGAACCGGCATGGACACTCCTCAAGACATCCTGCGCAATCTTGGACTCAACTCCAGCGCGCTCACCGGCGGCACCCTGATCGCCCGCAGCCCGATCGACGGCGCCGAGCTGGCGCAGGTGCATGAGCACACGGTGGCCCAGGCCCACGCCGCTATCACCCGCGCCCGCCAAGCCAGCCTGGCATGGCGCGACGTCCCCGCCCCCCGCCGAGGCGAGCTGATCCGCCTATTTGGCGAGACCCTGCGCCAGCACAAGCAGGAACTCGGCCGCCTGGTCAGCCTGGAAGCCGGCAAGATCGTTGCCGAGGGCGAAGGCGAAGTGCAGGAAATGATCGACATCTGCGACTTCGCCGTCGGCCTGTCGCGTCAGCTCTACGGCCTGACCATCGCCTCCGAACGCCCCGGCCACCGCATGATGGAAACCTGGCATCCGCTGGGCGTCGTCGGCGTCATCAGCGCCTTCAACTTCCCCGTCGCCGTCTGGTCCTGGAACGCCGCGCTGGCGATGGTTTGCGGCAACGCCGTCGTCTGGAAGCCGTCGGAAAAGACGCCGCTCACGGCCCTCGCCTGCCAGGCCCTCTTCGCGCAAGCCGTGCAACGCTTTGGCGACGCCCCCGCCGGCCTGTCCGAAGTCCTGATCGGCGGCCGCGAAGTCGGCGAAGCCTTGGTCGACTCGCACACGGTCGCACTGGTGTCCGCCACCGGCTCCACCCGCATGGGCCGCCAGGTCGGACCGCGCGTCGCGCAGCGCTTCGGCCGCGTCCTGCTGGAACTGGGCGGCAACAACGCCATCATCGTCGGCCCCACGGCCGACCTGGACATGGCCGCGCGCGGCATCGTCTTCGGCGCCATCGGCACCGCTGGCCAGCGCTGCACCACCACCCGCCGCCTCATCGTTCACGAAAGCATTGCCGACGAACTGGTCCAGCGCCTGCACAAGGCCTATGCCAGCGCCCCCATCGGCAACCCGCTCGACAGCGGCAACCTGGTCGGCCCCCTGATCGACCGCGCCTCCTTCGACGCCATGCAGGCTGCCCTGACCGCCGCACGCGAACAAGGCGGCAAGGTCGCCGGCGGCGAACGCGTGCTGGCCGACCAATACCCCGACGCCTGGTACGTGCGCCCCGCCATCGCCGAAATGCCTGGCCAGACCGACGTCGTCTGCCATGAAACCTTCGCGCCCATCCTCTACGTGATGCGCTACAAGGACTTCAACGACGCGCTCGCCATGCAGAACGGCGTGCCGCAAGGCCTGTCGTCCGCCATCTTCACCAACGACCTGCGCGAAGCCGAAACCTTCCTGTCGGCCGCCGGCTCCGACTGCGGCATCGCCAACGTCAACATCGGCACCTCTGGCGCCGAAATCGGCGGCGCCTTCGGCGGCGAAAAGGAAACCGGCGGCGGCCGCGAGTCCGGTTCCGACGCCTGGCGCAACTACATGCGCCGCGCCACCAACACCATCAACTACTCGCGCAACCTGCCGCTGGCCCAAGGCATCAAGTTCGGCGAATAACCGCCGATCATCGTGCCGCAAGGCCCGCCGGATCCGCCGCGCAGCGCCTTCGCGCAACACCTCTCTCCAAGCCCCGCGCATTGTCGACAATGCGCGGGGTTTTCGCATTGCTTACAGCCCATACAACCAATTAGCCTGACTTACAAACTGTTGCCGGGGACGATGCTACATTGCCTCATCACAAAAACCATACACGTCCTCAATGACCTCCAGCCGTCCCTTTCATCGCTCTCCCACTTCCCGCCTCATCGCCGCCATCCTGGCCCTGGGCGCGGCCGGCTCCGCCGCGGCAGGCGTGTCTTACCGGCTGGACCGCCCCTCCGCGGCGCCCGGCGAAACCGTCACCATCGAGGCCGTGTTCTTCAACGAAGGGGGCTCGCGCGTGGACTGGCAGGCCCCGCCTGAACTCGTCCTCCAGTGGCGCAGCCCCAACGGCCAGATCGTGCGCAGCCTGGCCAAACTGAAAAGCGGCCGCGACAACTACAGCGTGCCCGTCAACAACTTCGCCCGCATGTCCTGGACCGCCGAAGTGCCCGCCACCGCGCGCGGCCTGCAAGCCGTCTCCATCGAAGGCCAACCGTCCATGATGGCGCTGGACGCCACCGGCCGCGATAGTGGCACCCTGGCCACCACGCCCGCCCAAACCCCCGTCGTCGACGCCCGCAGCGGCCAGCCCGTCCCGCCCGCCGCCGTCGCCGCGGCAGGTGCCTCGCCCGAAGCCGGCCCCGCCCCCGCCGCCGCCGTCGAACAGACCGTCGAACAGGCCGCCTTCGACAAATTCCGCAGCGCCTTCTCGGCCTACAAACCCGTCTACTTCGCCGTCGGCACCCGCGGCCTGACCACTGCCCGCTTCCAGATCAGCGCCAAATACCGCCTCATCAGCCCCCGCGGCAGCGCAGACACCTGGCACGACGACTTCTACCTGGGCTACACCCAGACCTCGCTCTGGGACCTGGAAAGCGACTCCAAGCCCTTCATCGACACCACCTTCAACCCCAGCGTCTTCTGGCTATCCGACGACGTCTGGAAATCCGAAAACCAGAACTGGCGCATCGGCATGAACGTCGGCGTCGAACATGCCTCCAACGGCAAGGACGGCGAAGACTCGCGCTCCCTGAACGACGGCTACATCGAACCGCGCTTCCACTACCGCTTCGACGGCGGCAGCACCCTCACCTTCGCCCCCAAGGTCAAGGCCTACTTCGCCGTCGCCAACGAGAACAGCGACTACTCCGCCTACGCCGGCCACGTCGACTGGCAACTGCGCTGGGCCCAGGACAACGGCGCGGTCGTCACCGCCATGTACCGCCAGGGCGACCAACGCCGCCGCACCACCCAACTGGACTTCGCCTGGCCGCTGCAACGCACGTTCCTGAACTGGAACGGCTACCTGCACCTGCAGTACTTCAACGGCTACGGCGAAACGCTGCTGGGCTACAACCAGCGCAACGAAAGCCAGTTCCGCGTGGGCCTGTCGCTGATTCCGTAAGGGCTTAAAGCGGCACGGAATCGTTGAATGAAAATCGCCGGCTTGAAACGCCGGCGATTTACTTTGGGCGCGCGTTTGGGGTCTATCTCTGTTGGCGAGACGGTGTCAGACACCCGGGAGAGAGGGGCGTCAGCCCGTGACGGCAATTCAACGGGTGTCAGACACCTTGCTATAGAACGCCGCCGCAATTCAACGGGTGTCAGACACCTCGCTATCGAGCGCCGACGCAAGACACCCGAACGCCAGATAAGGCCGCCCGCGCGGCCGACATCTGGCAGCCCCGCAAGATCTTCCGAACCCGAACAGACCTGTAGAAAAAGGTCAAGCAAGCCACCCTCCCCAACGGCCGCCCGACCTTTTACGACGCAGCCCGGCGCGGCGGCGGCCTGGGTGCGCGGGGCGTGTAGATGCGCCCGAGGGAATCGGAAGGCAGTCGCCGAAGGCGACAACGACGATGACGACGGGGCAGTCCGGAGCGAAGGCTCCGGACCGCAATCGTAGCCCCGCGCACCCAGGCCGCCGCCGTGCCGGGCGTCTCAAGAACCCGCACCAAGCCCGCCCCAGACCCCGCAAGAACCACCAGAGAAAACCAACAAAGGGATTTCCCTCAATCCCCCCGAAACTCCAACCCCGTCCCGTAAACTCCGCCCCAAAGCGCACCCAAAAACACCGCGCACCAAGGGGATCCGGGCCGCTAGCCCCGGACAGATAAAGCACAAGCAAAGCCATTCATGTTCGCCGACCTGAAGCACCTCTCGCACCACGCCGCCTGGCGCCGCCAGCTTGAAATGCTGCTCGAATCCGCCGGCGAAGGCATCTACGGCATCGACCTGCGCGGCCGCTGCATCTTCATCAACAGCGCCGGCGCCGACATGCTCGGCTATACCCCCGATGAACTGGTAGGCCGCAACATGCACTACCTCATTCATCACTCCCACGCCAACCGCACCTTGATGCCCGTCCACGACTGCCGCATCTTCAAAGCCTTCCGAGACGGCCGTGGCGAACGCGCCGACGACGAAGTGCTCTGGCGCCGCGACGGTACCTGCTTTGACGCTCAGTACGCCTCATACCCCATCCGCAACGACCAGGAAGTCGTCGGCGCCGTCGTCACTTTCTCAGACATCACCGCCCGCAAACAGATCGAACGCGAACTCCAAAGCACCCAGGCCTTGCTAGAACGCCGCGTCGGCGAACGCACCGCCGAACTCAGCGCCGCCCACGAATCCCTGCGCCGCCTGTCCTCGCACCTGAGCACCCTGCGCGAAGAAGAACGCGCCCACATCGCCCGCAACATCCACGACGATCTTGGCGCCTCATTCACCGCCTTGCAGCTCGACCTGAACTGGCTGCGCCGCCAGCTCAGCGCCGCGCCCGACCTCCAGGCGCACCTTGACCGCATGCTCGAAGTCACCCAGACCGCCATGGGCGCCACCCGCCGCATCCTCAACGACCTGCGCCCCGTCGTCCTCGACCACCTTGGCCTCTGGGCCGCCCTTGAGGCCCTGCTGCAGGACCTGCAGACCCGCAGCGGCCTGCAATGCCGCTACCTTTGCCCGCCCGACACCGAAAGCCTGCGCCTGGACCGCAACGCCGAAATCGCCATCTACCGCATCGTCCAGGAACTGCTCACCAACGTGCAGCGGCATGCTCGCGCCCGCAGCGTCAGCGTCAGCGCCGTCTGTGGCGCCGACGGCCTTGTGCTCACCGTCGAAGACGACGGCGTCGGCATGCAACTGCCCGAAGACCGCCACACCTTCGGCATCCTTGGCATGCGCGAGCGTGCCCGCGCCATTGGCGGCGATCTTGCACTGGACAGCGCCCCCGGCGCCGGCATGCGCGCCCGCCTGCGCCTGAACCCGCTGGCTGCTTGAAGGAAACCGCGCCATGCCCCTGAACCTGCTCATCGTCGACGACCACCTCATCATCCGCCGCGGCCTCGCCCGCATCCTTGAAGAAGATCCGCGCGTCGCCCTTGTCCACGAAGCCGCCGACGGCCCCGCCGCCCTGCGCGCCCTGCGCCAGGCCAACTACGACGCCATCGTCCTGGACGTCGCCCTTGGCGAGCGCGACGGGCTCGATGTACTAAAAAGCGTGCGCGCCGATCATCCGGGATTGGGCGTCGTCATGCTCTCCGTCTACCCCGAATCCCAGTTCGCCGTCCGCGCCCTGCGGGCCGGCGCCCATGCGTATCTGAATAAGGGCTGCGAGCCCGAAGAATTGCTTGCCGCCCTGACCAACGCCGCCGCCGGCAAGATGTACGTCACGCCCACTGTCGCCGAACTGCTCGCCCACACCGTGCGCCAGGACAGCTCCCGCCCGCCCCACGAATTGCTGTCCAACCGCGAATTCCAGGTGTTGCAGCTGCTGGTGGCCGGCCGCTCCGTCTCGGCCATCGGCGAACAGCTTGCCCTGTCCGTCAACACCATCTCCACCTACCGCAGCCGCATCTTCGAAAAGCTCAACGTCCGCACGCTGGTGGAATTGGTCGCCTACGCCAACACGCACCAGTTGGGTGCGATCTGAGCGCCTGCCGCACTATCCCGGCGCAACCCGCGCACCACGTAGTAAGGCCCCTACACGCGTATCGTTGAACCGGCGATACCGGCCGCCGCCGGCCAGCCCCATGATGGCTCCATTCCCGACCGAAGGAGCCACCATGTCCCTTTTCAGCAACCCGTTTGACGCCAACAGCCGCCTGGCATGCGGCTGCGGACGCCACGCCTCGCAGGCCGAACACGAGCGCGCCACGCAAGCCGTCTTGCAGGGCGACGCCGCCGGCAGCGCCGTCGAACAGGCCGTCATGCGCGCCCTGTTCCCGCAGGATGCGCTGCGCCGCCGCTTCCTGCGCGCCGTCGGCAGCGGCACCGCCATGGCCGCCATCGCGTCGATCTTCCCGTTGGCCGCCGCCAAGGAAGCCTTCGCGCAGACCGCCGGCCCGCTGGAAAAACAGAAGCTCAAGGTCGGCTTCATCCCCATCACCTGCGCCACGCCCATCATCATGGCGCACCCCATGGGCTTTTACGGCAAACAGGGCCTGGACGTCGAAGTCGTCAAGACCGCCGGCTGGGCGCTCATCCGCGACAAGGCCATGTCCGGCGAGTATGACGCCGCCCACATGCTGTCGCCCATGCCGCTCGCCATCTCGATGGGCGTCGGCGCCAGCCGCGCCGTGCCGTGGACCATGCCCGCCGTCGAGAACATCAACGGCCAGGCCATCACGCTGTCCATGAAGCACAAGGACCGGCGCGACCCGAAGGACTGGAAGGGCTTCAAGTTCGCCGTCCCCTTCGACTACTCCATGCACAACTACCTGTTGCGCTACTACCTGGCCGAACACGGCCTGGATCCCGACACCGACGTGCAGATCCGCTCCGTGCCGCCGCCCGAAATGGTGGCCAACCTGCGCGCCGACAACATCGACGGCTTCCTGGCGCCCGATCCCGTCAACCAGCGCGCCGTGTACGACGGCGTGGGCTTCATCCACACCTTGTCCAAGGCCATCTGGGACGGCCACCCCTGCTGCGCGTTCTCCGCCAGCAAGGAGTTCGTCACCACCATGCCCAACACCTATCAGGCCCTGCTGAAAGCCATCATCGAGGCCACCGCCTACGCCCGCAATCCTGCCAACCGCAAGGAAATCGCCACCGCCATCGCCGCGCCCAACTACCTGAACCAGCCCGTCACCGTGGTCGAGCAGGTGCTGACCGGCACCTACGCCGACGGCCTGGGCAAGGTGCTGACCGATCCCAACCGCATCGACTTCGATCCCATGCCCTGGCAGTCGTTCGCCGTCTGGATCCTGACGCAGATGAAGCGCTGGGGCCAGGTCAAGGGCGACGTCGATTATCAGAAGGTCGCAAGCGACGTCTTCCTGGCGACCGACGCCGTGCGCCTGATGCGCGAAGCGGGCCTCACTCCGCCCGCCGAAACCGGCAAGACCTTCAGCGTCATGGGCAAGCCCTTCGACCCCAGCCAGCCCGAGGCCTACCTCGCCAGCTTCAAGATCCGGAGGACCTGATGGGGTCCGTGCAACACTGGCGGGCCACATTCCTGTCCATCGCCCTGTTCCTGGCGTTCCTGTTGCTCTGGCACGCCGCCACCCGCCCCGATGCGGGCGAGGCGACGGTGGACCCGGCCTATGCGGCGCTGGTCGGCAACGCCGCGGCCAGCGGTTCCAAGACGCCGTTCCCCGGCCCCGCCGAAGTCGGCGCGCAGCTGTGGCAGCACTTGAAGGATCCGTTCTACGACCGCGGACCGAACGACAAGGGCATCGGCATCCAGCTGGGCTACTCCGTGGCGCGGGTGCTGACGGGCTTCGGCCTGGCCGCGCTGGTGGCAATACCGCTTGGATTTTTGATCGGCATGTCGCGCACGGTGTACCGCGCGTTCGATCCCTTCATCCAGGTGCTCAAGCCGATCTCGCCACTGGCGTGGATGCCGTTGGCGCTCTACACCATCAAGGACGCCAACACTTCCGCCGTCTTCGTGATCTTCATCTGCTCGCTGTGGCCCATGCTGGTGAACACCGCGTTCGGCGTGGGCGCCGTGCGGCAGGACTGGCTGAACGTGGCGCGCACGCTGGAAGTGTCGCGGCTGCGGACCGCGCTGCAGGTCATCCTGCCCGCTGCCGCACCCACCATCATGACCGGCATGCGCATCTCGGTCGGCATCGCGTGGCTGGTGATTGTCGCCGCCGAAATGCTGATCGGCGGCACCGGCATCGGCTACTTCGTCTGGAACGAATGGAACAACCTGTCCATCTCCAACATCATCTGCGCCATCGTCTTCATTGGCCTGATCGGCATGCTGCTGGACAACCTGCTGGCGCGCGCCGCGCGGCTGGTGAGCTATCGGGAGTAACGCGCATGAGCCAATCTTTCCTGCAGGTCCAAGGGCTGGGCAAGCGCTACCCGGGGCGCGATGGCCGTCCGCAGCCGCCCGTCTTCGAGAACATCGATTTCCAGATCGACAAGGGCCAGTTCGTCTGCGTCATCGGCCACTCAGGCTGCGGCAAGACCACCATCCTGAACGTGCTGGCCGGCATCGACGATAGCAACGAAGGCATCGTCATCATGGACGGCCGTCAGATCGCGGGGCCGTCGCTGGAACGCGGCGTCGTCTTCCAGGCCCACGCGCTCTTGCCGTGGCTGACGGCGCTTCAAAATGTGGAATTCGGCGTGCGTTCGCGCTGGCCGGCCTACAGCCGCGAACAAGTGCGCGCGCACAGTCAGCGTTACCTCGACATGGTCGGGCTGGGCCACGCCGCCGGCAAGAAGCCCTGCGAACTGTCCGGCGGCATGAAGCAGCGCGTGGGCATCGCCCGCGCCTTTGCGATCCAGCCCAAGATGCTGCTGCTGGACGAGCCCTTTGGCGCGCTGGACGCGCTGACCCGCGGCGCCATCCAGGACGAGCTGCGCGCCATCGTCCAGGAAACCCGCCAGACCGTCTTCATGATCACGCACGACGTCGACGAGGCCATCCTGCTGTCGGACCGCATCCTGCTCATGAGCGCCGGTCCCTACGCCCGCATCGCCGAATCCGTCACCGTGGACCTGCCGCGCGACCGCACGCGCGCCAGCCTGCATCACGAACCCCGCTATTACGACATCCGAAACCATCTCGTCGACTTCCTGGTCGACAAGGCCATCCACAAGGAGTGAACCACCATGATGTCCCGCGCTGAAGTCACCGAACTCGTCGTCACCCGCAAGCTCGAAAAAAAGCTCTCGTGGGGCGCCATCGCCGAAGCCGTCGGCCAGAGCAAGGAATGGACCACCGCCGCGCTGCTGGGCCAGATGACCATGACCGAGGAACAGGCGCAGGCCGCCGCCCGCGTGCTGGACCTGCCGGCTGACGCCGTCGTGCAGTTGCAGGTCGTGCCCTACAAGGGTTCGCTGCCCAGCACCGTGCCCACCGATCCGCTGATTTACCGCTTCTATGAACTGATCAACGTCTACGGCACCACCTTCAAGGCGCTGATCAACGAAGAGTTTGGCGACGGCATCATGAGCGCCATTGACTTCAAGATGGATCTGTCGCGCGAGGCCGACCCCAAGGGCGACCGCGTGCAGATCGTGATGAGCGGCAAGTTCCTGCCGTACAAGACGTACTAAAGGCGCGCCAGGCGGGGCGGGCCGCGCCTGCGGTTAGCCCTCGGCGGCCAGTTCTTCCCAGCCCAGTTCGCGGGTGCGCTGCAGCGTCACCGTGACCTGGGCTGCCGCTTCGCGCACCGCCTGAACCAGCGTCAGGCCGTTCAGCAATCGCGACGACACGCCCGCCATGAACACGTCGCCCGTGCCGTGCACCGACGGTGGAATGGCGATCTCGGGGTGGGTCACCACCGTGACGTCGTCCTGCGTGACCACCACCAATTGCAACGTGCCGGGCGCCGCCGTCATCGGCGCGGCGCTGGTCGCGACGATCCACTGCGGCCCGCGCGCGATCAACTCACGGGCGGCAGTCACCACTTCGTCGACCGACGACAGCGTGCGACCCACCAGCAATTCCAGCTCGAAATGATTGGGCGTCATGCCCTCGGCCAGCGGCACCAGCAGATCGCGATACTGCGCGACGAGCCCCTCGTCCACGTAGAGCCCGTCATTGCGATCGCCCATCACCGGGTCGATGAACACCCGCAGCTCAGGACGCGAGGCCCGCACGGCCGACAGCCATCGCGCCAGCAATCCGGCCTGCCCCGGCTGCCCCAGATATCCGCAGACCACCGCGCGCGCCACCTGGCTCACGCGACGCTCAACCAATCCTTGCAGCAAGCCTTCGAACCAGTCCAGCGGCACCGCGCCGCCGTGCAGCGTGGGATAGTGCGGCGTATTGCTGAGGATGACGGTGGGCAGCGCAATCGCGCGCAGCCCCGCCTTGCGGAACACCGGCATGGCGGCGTTGTTGCCGACATAGCCGTAGACGACCTGGGACTGGATCGAGACGACATCCACCTGCGCGGTGCGGGCGGGCAGCGCTGCACCCTGCATGGGGGCAGCGGGAATTGCGGTCATGAGGATTGCTCCGGGGTGTGGACGGGGTGTAGACGAGCGAGTCAGCCCATGCGGGTGATGAAATAAATCTTCTTGACGAAGTGGTCGACTTCCCAGCGGCCCGTATAGCCTTCGGGCATGACAAAGGCTTCGCCCACGGTCAGCTCGTGCACCGTGCCGTCCGGGTCCACCAGACGCGCGGCGCCTTCGACGATATAGCCGAATTCGATGTAGCCGGTGGTGTTGGACTGGAACGAGCCCGCCGTGCTTTCCCACACGCCGGCCTCGGCCTTGCCCGCGTTGCCTTCAAAGGCGGTCACGGTACGAAACGCGGCATCGCCCGAAATCGGGCGGCGCGGCTTGCCGGGCACCGGGTTCTTCATCGGGCCGGCATCGATGCGGACAAGCCGCGATTGATCGTTTTTCATGGTTGATCCTGTGTCTTTCAATAGCGAGTCAGTGCGCCGGCCCCGGGCGTTCAGTGCGCCGCCACCACCAGCACCTCGGCCATGGCCCGGCTGACCGTGCGCATGCGGTGCGGCAATTCAGAGTCGAAATAGACGGAATCGCCGGTTTCCAGGCGGAACTGGCGTTCGCCCACGTGGACCTCGATGGCGCCTTTGAGCACCAGCAGGAATTCCTCGCCCGGATGCGGAAACACCGCAGCGGCGTCCGGAAATTCGCGCGGCGGATGCACAACGAAAGGCTCCATCGCCTTGACCTTGCGCCGCCCCGCCAGCGACTCGTAATGGTACTCGCTGCCCAGGCCGCGCCGCTGCAGGGCCTCCCGGTCGGCCACGCGCACCACGCTGACCACTTCGTCTTGCGCGGCGCCGTCGTCCCCGACCAGTTGGGACACGCCCACGCCATAGGCCTCGGCCAGGCGCAGCACCGTGGAAATCGACGGCTCGCTCAGGCCCCGCTCCAGTTTGGAGAGATAGCTTTTGGTCAATCCCGTGCGCTGCGCCAGCTGTTCCAGGGACAGGGTTTGCTGGCGGCGCAGGGTGCGTAGGCGGTGCGGCAGGTCGATCATGGGCGGGGAAGGCGCAAATACAACCGGCAAGAATGCCCCAAAAGCCCGCCGCCGTCGAGCCGCCCCGCCCTGCTTCGCCTAGCTCAGCACATCAGGGTGCGCCCGCAGGGCGCGGCGAGCGTAGTACGAGAACCCCACCTGCGACCGCTTGGGCGTCAGAATCCAGTCGTGCGCCTCGCGGCCCAGTTCCGGCGGAATCGGCTGGATCTTGCCCGCGGCCATCGCCAGCAGCTGCATCCGGGCGGCACGCTCGAACTGCAGCGCCAGCACGCAGGCTTCTTCCACCGACCCGGCCGCAATCAGCATGCCGTGATGCGACAACAGGATGGCGCGCTTGGAACCCAGCGCCTTGGAAATGATTTCGCCTTCCTCGTTGCCCACCGGCACGCCCGGCCAGTCCTTCAGGAACGCCACGTCGCCGTAGAGCGGGCAGTTGTCCATGTGCGAGACCTCAAGCGGAACCTCAAGCATCGACAGCGACGCCACGTGCAGCGGATGCGTGTGGATGATGCAGTTCACGTCGGGCCGCGCGCGGTAGATCCACGAATGAAAGCGGTTTGCCGGATTGGGCATGCCGCCGCCTTCCTGCACGCGCAGGTCTTCGTCCACCAGCAGCAGGTTGCTGGCCGTGATCTCATCGAAGCCCAACCCCAAACGCTGCGTGAAATAGCGGTCGGGCGCGTCGGCGCGCGCCGTGATCTGGCCCGCCAGGCCCGAATCATGCCCGCCGTCAAAGAGGATGCGGCAGGTCAGCGCCAGCCGCTCGCGCAATGTCCATTGCGGGGTGTCGAACTGGCGCTGCATCTCGGCCTGCGCGCGCGCAATCAGTTCGTCCTTTCCCAGGTGCATCGTATCGGCCATCATGTCTCCGTCATGCCGTTTCCATCAACGGCGTAAATCCCGGCAAGGCGCGCATGCGGGCCAGCCAGGCAGTGAGGTTCGCAAAGCCGGACAGGTCGTAACCGCCCTCGCCCGCCATGCTCGTGTAGGGGTACAACGCGATGTCCGCGATGGTGGGCGAGGCGCCCACCAGAAACTCGCGACCGGCCAGGTGAGCGTCCATCAGCGCGGCGGCCTTCATGCCCGCCGCGCGCCACGCCACCATGTCAGGATCGTCCGTCTTGGCGGTCTGGCGCAGGTGAATCAAGAGGCGCGGCTGCGCAAACGCGTGCATGTGCTGGGTCTGCTCGAAACTCAACCAGCTCGACACCTGCGCCTGCGCCAGCCGGTCCTCGGGCAGCCACGACGTGCCCATGCCCAGATACCACAGGATCGCCTGCGACTCCGCCAGCCACTGCCCTTCCGGCGTCAACAGCGCCGGCACCTGCCGCCACGGATTGATGCGCGCGAACGCCTCGGTCTCCAGGTCGCCCTGAACGATGTCGAACGTGCGCCGCTTGAGCGGCAGACCCATCAGCCCGCAGGCCAGCCGGATCTTCCATGCGTTGCCCGACCGCAGCGTATCGGCCAGTTCCAGCGGCTTGCCCGCCAGCGGGTGGGACGCCCCGGTATTCATGCGTAGCTCCTTTCCATTTGCGTGTCTCCTATTCCATCTTGATATTGGCGCGCTTCACGATTTCTGCCCACTTGGTCTTTTCGCCGCCGATGAAGCGCTGATATTCCTCGGGCGTACCCGTGTAGAGCTGCGTGCCCTGCGCGGCCAGCCGTTCCTTCAAGTCGGGCAAGGCCAGCGTCTTTTGCAAGGCCGCGCTCAACGCAGCCACCACGTCCGGCGGCGTGCCGGCGGGTGCAAAGAACGCATTCCACGAACTGATCTGCAGGCCCGCATCGCCCGCCTCGACGCTGGTTGGCACTGCGGGCGCAGACGGCAGCCGCTTGTCCGACGCCACCGCCAGCGCCCGCAACTTGCCCGACGCGACGTGCGGCATGATGACCGGACTGGCATCCATCACCACATCCACCTGCTCGCCGATCGCCGCATTCACGGCTTCGCTGCCGCTCTTGAACGGCACATGCACGATGTCCACGCCCGCCGTCAGCTTCAGGAGCTCCAGGCCAAGGTGCGGCGAGCTGGCGTTGCCGGCCGAGCCGAAATTCAGCTTGGCGGGATTGGCCTTGGCATACTTGACGAACTCAGCGAACGACGCCGCGGGCAAACCCGACCGCACGGCCAGCAAATAGGGCGACCCGGACACCATGCCCACCGGCGCAAACTTGTCCGCGTCATAGCTGAGCTTGGCGTAGATCAACGGGTTCACGACCTGCGTGCCCACTGTCCCCATGAATATCGTGTACCCATCGGCCGGCGCCGTCGCCGCCACCTGCGCCGCGATCACGCCGCCCGCGCCGGGCCGGTTCTCGATCACGATCCCCTGCCCCAACACGTCCCCCATTCCCTTGCCCACCTGCCGCGCCACGATATCCGTAATGCCGCCGGCGCCAAACGGCACCACCAGCCGGATCGGCCGCTCCGGAAACGCCGCCTGCGCGTGCCCCGCCAATCCCGCCGTCATCGCCAACGCTGCCACCATGCCCAAGACCTTCATGCCATTCCCCTTGTATGCGCCGTCGCGGCGCTATGACACAAAGTGTCCTATAGAGCATTGATTTTCCGCAAGGGGAATTTGATTAGGGGAAACCTGGGGCGGGGGGGAGGGAGTTCGGCAGGTGGCTTTGCCCGGTGATGCCGGCCAATGCGTGGGCGATTCTTGGTCTGTGCGAACGGAGAGCCTGCAGTTGCAAAAGGCCTACTTCGCGATAGGTGCGATTAAATTCGCGCAACGGTCTAAGCCCGCGGATTCGGGCATGGAGGGCTCCGATACCCCTGTGGTCAGTGGCCGCTTCCGGCCAGGAACGGACATTTGAAGTCCGGTCCAAGATAGCGGGCAATTCAATATTCTCGTGCCACCCGGTGCATTGGGCCCATGCTGCAGTGGATAGATGGTCACAACTCCCGGAGGGAAATCCCACTGTTGATGACCAGCGCCAATTAGTCGACCGACGTGGTTTTCCGCACCGGCCGCGGCTTGGTTGCTGAGAGTAAGTCGATTAATTGCTCGATAACAGTGGCCTCACCAGACACCAGATCGACACTTGCCACTCGCAAATGTTCCTCGCCGTACAAAATCCGATAGGCGGCGTTCAGAGTATAGGTGCCAAGTCCCGCGTGGTGCGGATAGAGGAGCATCACTTCGGGACAGCGATAGAGCCGGGCGTAGGCCATCATCTGATAGATATCGGCCTGTGACACGCCGCGCTTGGCGTCCTCCGGGTTGCGACCGATACGTTTCCATTTGGTATCGATTACGGCCACACTATTGTGGCCTTTCTTGATAAGCAGATCGGGCTTGGTCTGGAAGCGTTGCCTACCACCTTCGCCTTCTTCGATCAGACAAAACAAGCCGCCGCCTTGAGTATGGACCGTACATTCTGTGCCACGCAGCGCCCGCTTGGCGAGCGCCCCGATATAAGTCTCGAATAGGTCGTTCATGGGAAATAGCAGCGTGATCCCATGCTGTCCGCCGCCATCATAATGCGTTGCCTGCCATTCTCGCTTCAGGAACAAACGCGCAAATTTATAGAGCGTTTCCCAGCGGCGGTTTGTCCGATCGATGCGAACCTGCAACCACGGGAGATTGCTAGGGGGCACGTCGCTGACATCGGCTAACAGGAAGCGCAACTCATCGAGACGGCGGATGGTTTCGGTTGTGCGAGCATGGAAGCGCAGCAGAGCGACGCAAGCCTTCATGATACGGAGCAGCGCCGTATCAGCTGACAGCGCGTCATAGCGGCAGGCAAGTAGGTCAGGCCGCACAGCGAGCTCGGTGAATTGTCGCCTGACATTAAGCCTTCCTCGCAGTGCAGGCAAGTCGTCTTCCTGCTCCAGATAGACGCGCGGCAATCCGCGTCGCGCTTCGGCCAGCAGCCGGTCGGCGAACAAGCGTGTGAAAATGTCGAGCAAGGTTTCGGCCTGCCGCGCCATCGCTGCGGCTTGCCCGGCGCCTATTTCAAGACCGAGAGCGACATCGAGCATTCGCACCAGACGATGCCGGATTGTGGCGTCCGGTTCGATGGCTTCGGAGTCGATCTTGGGCAGAATCTCAAGGCTGCATCCAGGCGCAGCGATCACACCGACCATCTGACCTGCAATGATTTCGCTATGCCGGTCGATCAGAATGTTAGTGCCATGCTGGTTCGCTAAGGGGTGTGAGCGTGCTGCCGTGAGCAAAGCATTGGCTTGGGCGCGGGAGAAGACATGCGAGCCGCTGCCAATCTTTTCTGTGCAAACGGGTATGCGGCCCCACTCGTGGACAGTGATGTGAGTCATTCTCCAGACTCGTTAGCAGCCAGGGGCGCGGAGTCGGCCACCGCCACGGTTTTGCCCACCAATCTCGCAAAGGCGTCATCCTTGAACGGCAAAAGCACCGACCAACTTGACTGGCTGTCCCCTTCTATTCCGGGTGGCGGATCGATCTTTTCTTCTCGGATAAATCCGTCTCCTAGAACCGCCGCGATCCGACTCCAGTCCTCGAAGAAATACTCTTGCAACAGCGGGATTACCTTGTCACGCATCGCGTCTTCGACTTGTTCCTTGGTCTCACAATTGATAAAAAAGGCGTGTCCGATGCGGTGTTCGCGGTCGATAAGATATTCGATCCGGCGGTTAAGGGTAGCAAGGACGACGTTGAGGTCGATGCCTTCCACCATGCCTAACAGAGTAGGATCGGGTGCCATCTCTCGGAAACTGAATCGTCGCCGCAATGCCGTGTCGAGCAATGCAATCGACCGATCGGCCGAATTCATCGTAGCGACAATGTGGAGATTGGCCGGGACGGAGAAAGACCGTTTTGAGTATGGGAGCGTCACTGACAACGCATTCCCCATGCCTGCGCGCTTGTCCGCCTCAAGAAGCGTAATCAGCTCGCCAAACACTTTGGACACGTTGGCGCGGTTGATTTCGTCGATAACAAGAACATGTGACAAAGGCTCAGTCATTTCACCGGCATCGCCGCTATCAGAAATGAGCTGCGCGATCAGTGGGCGATTCAGCTCGGAATCCTTCAACCGATAGATCGTTTTCTGAATGAACTTAGGTGGGTAGAGCTCGCCTACCTCCAAACCCTCCCTGTTGTGCCACAACCAGTTAACCTTACGACGATGACAATATCG
Source organism: Achromobacter sp. Root170 (assembly GCF_001428165.1). Taxonomy (NCBI): domain Bacteria; kingdom Pseudomonadati; phylum Pseudomonadota; class Betaproteobacteria; order Burkholderiales; family Alcaligenaceae; genus Achromobacter; species Achromobacter sp. Root170. The sequence goes on along the minus strand of NZ_LMHN01000015.1, from coordinate 163,546 downwards.
CCCATTCGGGCGAGGGGCATATTCATAGCCGCCGTCAACAATGCCGATTGCCCTGAAACGATGGTTTCCCTTGGCGACAATCAGGACGTCACCGATCTCAAGTTGATTACGGAACACGTCGGGCGACTGAACCAATCCCTTATTCGCCGTGATGCCTTCATCGGGAAATCGCTCTTTAATGGCAGAAAAAATCTCGTCTCGATCTTCGAAGCGTGGATCGCTCCAGTCGGTGTCACTAAAACCGAGCAGGGCGTAACCGCCGTTAATGGATTCCGTGAAGACGAAATCTGATGCGGAATCGGCCACGTCGCCCAGCGACATCTTGTAAATCGCACGATCAGTCAGATTGAATGCTTCGCTGCCCGCAACGAGCCGCTCGGTTGCTGCGCGCTCCGCAATCTGGCGGAAGATGCCGGGCTCTGGCTGTAAATGGAAGCCAACCGACTCCCCATTCCCGTTCGTGATCGGAACGGGCCGCAGACCCTCAACAAAATCCTCGTAGCCGTAGTTCTGATGGAACGTGACGAAACCAATCCGGTTTTTGGCTACCAGCTCGTTGTAACGTGCCATCAACGCTGCGCGCCCCTCCTTTGATGCAGGATAGTCCGCTATCCCATCGCATAGCGCTACAGCCTCCCGCACGGTGTGATAGGTTTTACCGGTGCCGGGAGGGCCATAGAGAATGAGGTTTGTGGGGCCGGGCATCAGCATTTCACTAAGAACTTGGGTTTCTGGACTTTCGGGTTCTTCCGACCCGGAGGTTACGATTTCGTACCCCAGCTTGCGTAATATACCGTTGGCGGCTTGCTCACCTTGCCCGCCAGAGAAATCTGCTACCTTCAGTGGAAATCCATCTTCAAAATGACCATACGAAACGCCTACAATGGCTTTCGCAGGGTAGCGCTTTCCATTTGTCGGTCGCAGCACCCAATATTTTTGCGGACTTCCAAAGCCATATTTTTCTTTAAACCCGTTAAGTCCAATTTCGTCAAATTCATCCATCGCCGCCTCGATGGATTCTTTGGTTGCGTCTCGATTTTTAATCTGCTTTTTCGTTCCGTTCATTGAAAACTGTCGATAGTAATCTATCGTTTTACGATAGGTGGCCATGTTATTGTAGATATTTCCGTCTATCGAAAATTTCGCAGGATTCGGTTTTTGAGATCGCTCATCCTCTTTCGAATAGGCGAGCTCTTGTTGCAATCGCTCAAGTCCGCCACTTTTGAAAAGCTCATCGAGATCGCCGTAGCTCTGAGAAATTCGGCGTGCGCGATTCACCTGCATGGCGACAGTCGCATCATTGTATTTCTGCGCTTCAAGCCACGCCTTGAACTCAGCTTCCTGCATTTTTTCGTTTCCCCTAATTAGCTTCATCTAACGGACAACTATCACTGAAGGCTAATGGCCTTCGGATCCGACGGCCAAACTGCAGCATTATAGGTCTGACGGTGGCACGAAGTGCGACTTTTGAAGCGTGCGTATTATTTCGAACGTCCGCCTTATGGCAAACCGAAAGACCACTTCGGGTCGGACAGCGCCCCTGCGTAGGAGCACACTGAATCTCCCTTTACTCAAAAGGAGATTGTCATGGAATCCGCGAATGCCGCCGTTGACCGTCGTGTGCCATGGAACAAGGGAAAGCTCACCGGGCAGAAACCGCCCCTAAAGCTCTGAGAAATCTGGGCAATTCGAATGAGACTTCAGATGGCTTCGAACACTCGGGAACTCGCGATGTTCAATCTCGCAATTGATAGCAAGCTTCGAGCGTGCGATCTCACGCGATTGCAGGTACAGGACATCCGACACGGAAGCCACGTAGCCGCGAGAGCTACCGTCATGCAACAGAAGACCCAGCGTCCCGTCCAATTCGAGATTACGGAGCAAACCCGTGAGAGCCTTGACGCATGGATCGAAGCGCTAGGCCTAAAGGCGGCGGATTTTCTGTTTCCGAGCCGTTTGCATACGTCGCCGCATCTTTCGACGCGGCAGTACGCCCGGATTGTGCATCGCTGGGTCGCATCGATTGGCCTCGACGATACCGCATACGGAACCCACACTATGCGCCGTACAAAAGCCTCGCTGATCTACCCCCGGACCAAGAATCTTCGAGCCGTACAGCTGCTGCTCGGGCATACGAAGCTGGAAAGCACAGTTCGCTACCTTGGCATCGAGGTCGACGATGCTCTTGAGATGGCTGAACAAACAGAGGTTTGATGCATCCCGGCCGGCGAGCGGTCGCTTGCCGGCCAGAAGCATACACCAGGGGCAGAACTGTCATTGCGAGTTCTGGCCCTGATGTGCCATCAGATGAGCAACGAGGAGAATACGCTCATCTTCCTTGCAGAAAAAGGGACATGACCTCGCCGCAACCGCCTTCAAAGACCGAACTTTTCCGCCAGTACGCACAGGCTGAGCTTGAAGCACCAATCACTGGTACGCTTTGCGACTTCCACCGTAGGCCCTACGAAGGCAGACGCAAATCACCCGTCTCATTCTGGAGAATAAATTGAACGGCACCCTTTGCCTTGCATACATTGTCGCGATTGAACCTCTATCAGATATTTTCAAGAAGGACGAGACTGGCAACAGCGTTCGAGTATTCACTCGCGGACAGCTATACCAAGTTTGCTTTCGGCTTTCGGAGAGGCTGCGAGTGACCGATGACACGGGACTGCCGCATGAAGTTGGAGGGGACTACCTAATATCAAACTTTAAGTTGCATCGCCCACAGCCGAAAGACGGAAGCAAAGCCAATGCCGAAGCCGAAGCCGAAATATCGAAACCCGTTTGACCACTGCTATTCGCCACGGTGGAAGATTGCGTCCAGCATCGTCTGACGCTCCACCGCTACCCGCGCACCCGGATCCTCGAGTAGACGTTGCGCAAGCCTGCGGCGATAGACCCGAGTCTGCAATGGCCTCTTGCCATCCTGCGCCAGAACGAGAAGCGCATTCCGCTGCCGGCAACTGAAATCGCGTTCCGGCCAATCTCCCAGGCTAGCTTCCCGAGTGCGGCACGCACAACGCCCCACGTGTTGCCCGGGTTGTCATATAGGGTAAGAAAGTCAGCGCCACGCAGTGGCTGTCGAAACTATCCCTTCGGGGCAGCCGAAATGTGCCGCAAGCACGGGATCTCGGAGGCGACTTACTCCAACTGGAAGGCGAGGTTCGGCGGTATGACCGTCTCGGACGCTCAGCGACTGAAGGAGCTGGAGCAAGAGATTGGAGACTCGCGCCTTAGCCGCCTTTGGGGCGGAAGCATGCGTTCGCCTACACCGCCTCCGACCCGTAGTTGTCACTCGGACGCGCTCTTAGATGACTGCTTGCGCGTGGTTTGGGCGCTTACCTTGCCACAGAACTGCATCACCAATATCAGCACCACATCGTGCGACGAAGTCGGGGGTTCAGAGGCCTTGGAAGTGCAGGCTGTCCGATCATGAACAAAGCCATTTCGACTTGAGCCGGTTGCATGCCGTCTTGCAGTTCTGCGACTTGTTGCATCACGTCCAGGTAGTTGAGATACATGCGGGCCAGACGATCTGGCCTCCAATTCGCTATTGGGTCGGCCGCCCCAGCGGCCCTACCCGCCAAGACGGGAAACGCGCGGTGCCCTGGCGCGACGCTAACTGGATAGAGGCCCCTAGAAACCCTGGAATCCAAAATCGCGAAGCGGGCTTGGTCGACGAAGCAGATCCATTTGGATACACGCGCCAGCCCGATTCCGGCATTGGCTGTACGTTGCTGAGCAAGAAAGTCCGTGAGAGATGCCTCCTGTTGAGCGCGTGTCCCAGCCCGAAATGTGTGTAGGCAGGCTTGGAGCGATGCCAGGATTTCAGGATCGTTCATGGCAGGGCAGGAAGCACCGTTGAAACCCCAGCGGTGGATGGCCTGCAACTCGGGGAGGGCAAAGCCGGTCGCAAGAAGATTTGCTTGTAACTCCTGCCTTGCCAACCATGAAGGCCCCACCGGCTCATCCTGCCACTGGTAGGCTGCGTACCACATGGGTAGCGAATTTTCCCCTATGTAGGCGGCACACACTTGATTTGCGATATCGGTAATTTCCGCTGGGGTGTAATTGCGCATCTCTTCTTGTCTTTTGGGTTGTACGTTGTCGGTCGTTGACCAACGGCCTCGGCTGAAAACGATGCGTACGCCACTCCATTTCGTCAATGAAATCGGCGAATTGAATGGCTGCTTCGGGTCGTCATCGGCCGGTCAACAAGGACGGCTCTCGGCCAGAAGCGGTCTGCCATATTTTTCGGGAAAGCCGGTCCGGCATGGGTGCGGAAATGTTCGTACCTGATTCCCGAACGGCGGCAACGCTACACCAAACGTTGCGATAGCCAGGCAGACCCTGGTCATTCTAGGCGACCCTACTGTCGCTCGGCGGGCGTTGCTGTAGCCTGTTCCGATGCAGTTCAGCATACATCTAGTGCTCTGCGTTGCAAGACCGGTGCTGAATCAACGCAGTATGCGCACTTGCATTGCAAACGCACAGGCTTCCCCGCTTGCGAACTCAGGCCAGTGCCTTCTGAGCAGTCCGCCGAGCCCGGCGGCGATACCACCAGCTGAGCCCCGCCCACACCAGCGCCCAAGCGCCAAGGATCGCGCCCATGAAGGGCCAGAAGATAAAAGTGGAGACATCCTCCCAGCCGGGCGCCGTACGCTTGAGCCCGATGGGCGCGCTGATTTCCAGTTCAATCTGTTCGCCCTGAAGCGCCGGCCCGGCTTCCTCCACCGTGAAGGTGAGCTGCGAAGTCCCCTTCGCCAGCTTCGGAAAAGGCCCCTCGGTCTCCAGCAGCGCGCCATCGACATGGCTTTCAGGCCAGAACTTGCGGTAGAAATGCGTGGCGCTATTGCCGCTGCGCGGGGCCGCGGCCACCACGACGTCCAGTCCCTTGCCGTCGCGCACCCGAATCCGGACCGGCTCTCCGGGGTTGATGAAGCCCCGCTTCGCGTCCGGCGCGCCCACGCGTGTCGTGTATTCCCCCAATTCGGGCCGCTCCGTGCCCATCGGGCCGCCGAAACGCGCCTCCATCCACAGGGGCGCTTCGCGGATTCGATAAACCTCGGCGTGTGCTGTCTGACCGGACGTAAGCGTGATCGGCGCCAGCGTCGCGTCGGCGGACGGTACATACCGGAACATGCCAACCGCGAACCACGCCATGGCGGCCAGCCAAAGCATCCAACCCGCCACCAGCGAGATTTTGCAGAACGTGCGCCACATATCGTGCCATCCAGGATTTGCCAGCGACAGAGATTAACGCAATTGGAGTGGGAGATTCGGCGCGCAGCCATCGACGGAAGCAAGCGAAGTATTGCGGCCTGCAAATCGCGGCGCAGGCAGGATTATTGCCGGCGAAAAACCTAGAAGGAGGCCCGGCAAGCGCAAGCCGCGCCAGGCCGCTGTTCCGACGATGCCATAATCCGCGTTTGGCGGGGCGATGACGCACGAATATTCGCCGGTAGTGGAATAACCCTTTATTCGCACATATAGGAAACATCCATCTTGTCGCAACGCGTTCGATTTTTCTCTGCGTCAGCCTTGCTCGGGGCATTGCCGTTGCTGGCGCTGCTGGCCGCAGCAATCAGCGGCGCAAGTCTCGCCGATACCCCGGCCAAGTCTGATGCCGCATCAAATACGCGCGCGCCGGCGCTGCGCAAGCTGAACCCCGCCCCGGCACACGCCTACGAGATACGGCTGACCCTTTCCAACGCATCCGAGCTTTCAAGCGCGGCCGACGACAAATCGCCGTTTACGGTGGTCGAGGGCACCGCGCAGTTCGACGCCAGCAACGCGGCCCGCTGCGGCCGATCCAATGCCCTGGCGGGCAACGTGCCAACGCTTTCCAGCCATGAACCATTCCGCCTTTCCCGCATATCGGCCACCGAATATATAGGCACGGTATATGCCGACATGCTGCTCGACGAAGACTATTACGGGCGAGGGGTATGCCATTGGCAGTTGACCGAAGCCCGCGTCGCCGTGCGCGCGCGAACAGACAGCGCTGATACACGCTTCGTCGCAGGCCTGCCAGCGCAAAAGGTGCTCGCTAGCGACACACAGGCGCGCTACTTCTGGAAAGGGTATTACCCCAACTTCGAGCAGCGGCAACATACCGACTACGGCCGCAATCAGCTCGACGCCGTCCCGGCCGACAGACGCGGCGAGTTTTTCGTCATCACATTGACGTCCAGGAAAATCGCCAGCGACGTTCAAGGCCGGTGAGTGACGGGCCTGACGCAACCGAAGCGTCTGGCGCCAAGGTTTCTGATACAGTGACGCCCAAAATAAAACAAGCTGGGGCTGCTTCGCGGCCAGGTTGCATCGGGCATGTCGGAGGCGCGCAATAAGTCATTTCAATGACATGCCGCGCCAAAACACCCATCTCTCAACAATGAAGCCTTTGGGGTAACGGTCAAAATGAGAAAATTGGTACTGCTTGTCGTCCTGCCTTCACTGCTCGCGGGATGTACTACTGGACAGATGAACATGCTGACGGGCACGCGGAACAAGACCTACAACGATGTCAATGCAGTCTGGGTCGGCAGCACGGAAGAACAGCTGATTTCCAAGTGGGGACCTCCCAAGAAGAGCTACACGCTTGAAAGCGGGGCGAAAATTATTTCGTACGAGGACATCTGGGGCCCTATCTCCGCATATCACATATGTTCAGAGAAATTCATGATCGAAAAGGGCATGGTGACCAAGTGGGGCATTTCAAATTGCCCTAAGCGGATTTCGGGCACGGTTCCGAAAGACACGCCGATTCCGCAGCCGACCTTGTAGCGGGAAGCGTTCTGGGGTTGCTCAGAGCGTGATGAGGGGGCTGGTTATGCGCGCCCCTGTTCTGTTGGTGCTGTTTGTCCGAGCGGACGGTATGAGTCCGCGTCGGACATTTCAGCATCATAGGAGGCGGTTTCCAATCCAGGCGGAAAAGCGCAACAGATAGCCATCAGGGTCCTGCACTAAAAACTGTCGCACCCCGATCTCGATTTGTTCGGATCGCTACCAGCGCTCCTGGGGTTCCCGGTAGAGCGGCCAACCGGCGTCCAGTAAACGCTTGTGCAAGGTGTCGATCGACTTCACCTTGATCTCGAAGTTCACGCCACGGCCCAAAGGCGCTTCCTCCAACTTGTTCTCTTGTTGGTGTTGTGAGAAGGCTGTGGTTTAAAGCGCGTTGGAAGAGCCCCCGTCTTAGACCGGGCGCACAACTCTTCTATATATATTCCCCGTTCGATGCGAAGGGCGCGGGCAAGGCGCCATCTTCGACGTACTTCGATGTCGGATTGAAGGAGGGCGCAGCATTGCGGCGTTGGACGTAGCTGAACTGCTGCCATTCATATACAGCGTGCTAGGACCGTCACGAGCGAAATTTGCGACATTGAGTGAGACACAATGATCGAAGCATCGGACATCTACGGAACACTTGAAATGGAGTATTCCTTGCCCTCTCTCCCTCCTCCCTCGGTCCCTCAATCCTTATGCGATCTGCTCAAGGACTATCCGGACTGTATCGAGCGATTGCAAGACTGCCTGAACAGATATGTAGGCAATCCTTCCTATCGAGACCTATTTAGAGGCGCCATTTTGGCGCTTCAAGGCACGCTGCAAACCTTAACAGCCGAAGCTGGCAATGAACTCGCTGCAGCCAAGGCCACCGACGATACGGGAATGATCGCCAGCGCATCCAAGAGGCAACAGCAGCTATTTACTGCGGGATGGTTCGTCTTCGAGATGGTGGATATGGAGGACCTTTGGGGTTACTTTCGGGCAAACAAGGACGCTTTCAACTGAGCACTCCTGTGTATCGGTTGTGCCAAGGTATGCGGTCAATTAGCGACGCCTCGAGAAACGCGAGTGAGCAGCAAGAAGATGAACTTTCCCCTTGCCAACATGTTCTTCACGGTGCCAATTTTGGCACTGGCTACCATGGGATCGGCCTTCGCTCTAGGCAATGACACATCGCCTGATGTTGGACCACGGGTAACCCGGCAATTCGATTTTTCAGCACCTGCCTTAAATTTCGAAAGCACCGTTCCACGAGATGCGAACGTGCAGACCGCGCCCATGGAGCCCAATCCGCCGGACACCATCGGCAACGTGAAGGTGATTGGAAAAATCACGTCGGATAAAGACAATCCGGAAATCGAGACCAGCATTTTGGGCTACAACCTCCCGGCGCCCGCCACGGCATGGCGACTCTGCACTTTCGAAGTGGAAGCGCTCGGGTATATACCGCGAATCTCCAAAAGCTCGGACGACCTGACAGAAGTGGGACTTCTGGCCCAGAAAGCCGACAACGGGAAGCCAAAGAGCGCCGCTATTAGTTATTGCTTCGTCCGCGAAAAACAGGCCGTGGGCATTTTCTTCATCGTCGACGTGAGCCGTGCCGCCAGCATGGATGCCGCGAACAACCTGGTGCATAAAGCCGATCGATACGCCACTGCGCTCATTGACAGCCTTTCATGGGCCAATCAGCAGCAATCGAGCTTCGGACGGGAAATGCAGGAGATACCGCTTCGTATCGGCGCCACGAAACACCGGATTCGCATCCCGAATGGATGGGACGTTCCCATCAACGATTTTCACGGACCACTTCCCGCCGAGCTGCACATGGTCAGGCGTAAGAACGGAAAGGATGTCGGGTTGGTCTGGCTCTTCGTTCAGAACATGAAGGAGAAACCCGACCTTGAAACAGACGGTGCCGCGCTCGTGAAGGATTACTTCGTCAAGCAGACATCCGACGCGCGGTCGCCCGTGATGCTGTCGAGCGAAGAGGATAGTGCGTTGGCGGACCAGGGGTTTTCCGCGCGCACCTTCCGGTTTTCCGTCGAAGACAAGAACGGCCGCGACGCGGGCGATATCGAGGCGCTCGTCGCATGGAAGCATGGTCAGCTTTCCGTGCTGACGCTGTGGTCTGCGTGGACAGCTTCCGCCGATAGGAACACGTTCTTCTCGCGACTTCCGGGCCTGTCGGTTTACGACATCCTGCGGCAGGCCGTGCTGAAGACGCAACCGTAGAATTTGCAGCGCCATTTTGATAAAAGCAAAGTTGCTGAGCACCTGAGGATCGATAGCTGCCATGTCCGAACCCTATTCCGCCTTTCTCAAATTCCAGATGCCCCGCGAGAATCTAGCCAGATGGCTCGCTGCCCCTGTGCCGGCGGCATCAAGATGGTCGGATTGGCGCACCATTGGCGGGCAGTGGTATCTGTCGGGAGGCAAGGATTTGGCTGCCTCCAGCGGCCAGGATTTGGGCAAGCTTGTTTCGGAATGCGACGCCATGCTGGCTCGCCATTCGGACAATCGCGCGGCGCTGCGAGCCATCCTGCAATCCGCCGAAGCCGACAACATCAAGGTTGCGGCCTACGATTCTTCGGAGACGCACTTCGTTGCAGGGTCGCTGACCTATTCCGAAAATCTCTACGACCTCATCGTTTTTCTGACGGTAGCGCGTGGCGCGGCAGATTTTTTCGAGGCGGATGGTCGAGGCCTTGCGGTGGTTCACGATTACATCTGGGGCGAGGAAGGCGAACGGGAAACCGTTGCTGCGCTTGGACTGGACGGAATAGGCAGATCCGAGTTTCTGGCTTCCGATGCGTTCGGGAATGCCGCTGGCGCATTCGACGCCATGGTGGACGCGATGCTGGACGGCAAAGACGACGCCGAGTTTCACCCGCGAGATCAACTCGACCGTCTTTGAGACCAGGCCTGCGGCGACGCGCAGCAGTGGTTGTCATACTGTCTGCCTGCGCGATCCCCAGGCGCAGGCAGCCCGGACCCGACACTCTCACCGCAAATTGGCGATGCTTTCATGGCTGCTAACATCAGCGCACTCGACAATTCGACGCGCACGCGGCGCATTCCGCAGGATGACGAAACTTTCCTTTGCCTTTTGGGCTGAAGCGTTCCGGACCGCCCTCCTCTGCGCGCCCTTACGATCGCCGCCTTCGAGCGGGGCGGGGCCGGCGCCCGTGAAAAAGCAGGCATCAAACGCCGGGCACGGGTGCTCGCTGCGACAATCGCTTTGCGCCCTGCTGTGGGCGTGCACCATCGTGCACGCGTCTGCCGCCGCCATGACGCGCCAGGAAATCGAAGCCACGCTCGCGGCTGCCATGACTCAGGTTGTAAACCAGTACGTTGATCCCCTGGATTCACGTGTCCTTGTGGCGAACGGCCTGAGCGCGCTCAAGGCGCTGCCAGGCGCTGAAGATCCATCGCGCAAGGCCGCGATCGAACAGGCCGTCCTGACCGGGCATCAGACGGAAGGCATGACACCCCAGATCCGCCTCCTGACCGGCGAGATCCTGCGTTTTGCCGACGGCACACCGCGCGAGATGGCGCTGGACGCGGCCCTGCGCGGCATGATGGCGGGTCTGGACCCCTACAGCCGCGTTGCAACGCGCGCCGAACTGGCAGCCCCGCCGGCATCCGTCGGCCTGGAGCTGTCGATCCGGGACGGTGCCCTGACCGTCGTGCGGCCCCTGCCCGGCAGCTCGGGCGAACGCGCCGGCGTCCAGGCCGGCGACATCGTGACCCACGTGGACGGCCGTGCCACCGCGGGCCTGCCCTTGCCAGAAGCCGTCGCATTGCTGCGCGGTGCGGCAGGCACCCGCGTCACGCTCACCCTGCTGCGGCCGGGTTCGGCCAGCGCGATCACGGCGCAGCCTGTGCGCGGACCCGTACAGGCGCCTCCCACGGTACGTTGGGACCTGGATGGCGCGCTTGCGGTGATCCGGATCTCCGCTTTCGACAGCCGAACGGGCCGCCAGTTGAAAGATGCGCTCGACGCAGCGTCCGCACATGCCGAAGCGCCGCTGGCGGGACTGGTGCTGGACCTGCGCGGCAACGCCGGCGGGCTGCTCGACGCAGCCGAACAAGTCGCCGGCATGGTGTTGCCCGAAGGATCCGAGATCGGCAGCCTGCGCGGTCGCACGCCTGACAATGCGCGCACCTTGCGCGCCCGCGCCCCCCTCGTGCCGCAAGGGGTTCCGGTGGTGGTGCTGATCGATCACCGAACGGGCGCCGGAGCCGAGATCGTGGCGGCCGCGCTGCAGGACCACGGCCGTGCCTTGCTGATCGGCAAGGCAACCATGGGCGCTGGCACGATCCAGACCGTGCGGTCCCTGCCCGGCAACCAGGGCGCGCTGGTGATCACCACCGCCCGCGTCCACCGCGCCGATGGCGCCCGGTTGGACTTGGTAGGGGTAGCGCCGGACATGCTTCTGGACAAGACCGGCAGGCGGCTCACACTGCGCGCCGACATTGCGGCCGATTTCAACAGCGCTTTGGCGCAACGGGTGCGCGCGGCGGTGGCCTCTGCGCCTGACGGTGCCGACACGGCGTTGCTGGCGGCGCTGACGGCCCTGACGGCAGCCACGACCGGAGATTGAGGCTGGCGTCGCCTCAACAAAGATTCAAGGAGCGATTCAATGCATACCGGCCAGATTCCATCAGACTATGTGCCGCTTTCGATAACGGGCCTGCCTACGCTCTATGGGCCTAGAAGTGCCTGGTGCGTCTGGATCACCGCGTTGCCACTGCCCGCAACGTCGCGATTGCGCGGCGCCGATGCCCTCCCCGCTTCAAAGGGCTACGCGCGCGACGATGCGATCGCACAAGCCGGGGAAGTCATTGCTTACCTTGAAAATGACGATGGCTCCGGCGAAGCGCCGGCGTCAACGATGATCGAGGCGGCGCGCTGGCTGCTGGACCATGACGAGGCGTTCTACCAGGCGGTAATGAAGGCGATGCTGGCGGATCTGCCGCGCCTGCGCGCCGAGCAGGATGGCATCGTTCTGGACGATGATGCCTTCCGCCTGCCACAGCACTGGGATGGCCAAGCCTTGCGGAAACTGATCCGTCTGAACAGCATCACGCTCCACCCTGTGGCAGGCGGGCCTTATATCGGCCTGGACTTCCGCTGCGCCTGGGACGAGGAACACGGTTACGGATTGATGATGGCCGGCACCACCGTCATCGAGTCTGGAGGTGCCGACGTCGGCACCTTGTCATGGATTGCGGCGCGGCACGCGAAATCCCGGGGCTCGGAACCATAGCGCCGAGCAAGGAATGATCTATTGAGTCCGCAGCCAATCGCCAACCGATGTCGCCACCAGCAATGCAGGGTGAGAGCCTCATGCCACTTCCACCACGATTTTCCCCCTCGCGGTTGCAGTCGAGATAGCTTCGTAGGCAACTTCCGCGGAACGCAGGTCGAACCGGCGAGGATCGAGATTCGGCATGAGCTTGCCGGCTTCGACCAGCCATGTCGCCTCGCGGAGCATCGCGCCGTGGTGAGCGCGATGCTGGCCTGTGAGCAGCGGATACAGGGAGAATATTCTGGCGATCGATGCATTGGCCCAGCCGTGAGCCGGCTGGCGTGCCTCGATCTCCTGCAGGTTTGCCGCCGATATTCCTCATGCGACGAGTCCCGGCAGAACAACGGCCGGCCAGTGTCAAGTCAGCGCCTTTCCCGCTTTGGCCGCGACGGCCAGCCTGTCTCGCCCGGAGTGCTTGGCATCGTAAAGCGCGGTGTCTGCGCGCGCGATCAGGGCTTCAATTGTTTCGCCTGGGGAAAACTGCGCGACCCCTAGTGATAACGTGACAGAACCGACTTCGCCATCGCGATAAGCATGAACCCGTTTGCGGATGCGCTCCGCCAGTTCGATCGCCTCAGAGACCGGACAATCGGCGAGCACGATCACGAATTCTTCCCCGCCCCAGCGAATGACTGCGTCCTGGCTACGTACCGCACCGTTCAGAATTCTCGCGATTTCGGTAAGGACGCGGTCTCCTGCGAGATGCCCGAAGCGATCGTTGATCCGCTTGAAGTAGTCGATATCCGCAATGAGCAAGCTCAGCGCGCCGCCATCTGCCTGCGCTTTGAAAATGGCGTCCCGCAGCGTCTTTTCACCCTGATAACGATTAAACAGCCCGGTGAGTTTGTCCTTGGTCGCCGCGCGCCACAGGGCCTGTTCTTTCTCCACCTGCTTCGAAACGTCTTTGCTCACGCTGATGTGGTGGGTGGCTCGCCCGAGATCATCGAAAATCGTCGAGATGGTCTGTTCGACATGAAAGAGCGACCCATCCCGCCTGCGGTTGATGAATTTGGCCCGAAAATCCTGACCGCTTGAAAGGGTGCCGTACATGGCCGCATAAAAAGCGTCATCGTGCTTGCCGGATTTAAGTATCGCCGCCGTTTTGCCCTTGATTGCGGACAGCGGGTAGCCCGTGGCATCTTCGAAAGCCTTGTTAACAAAGATGATTCGCGACTTGGCGTCCGTCAGCATCACCAGATCGCTTGTCGCGTCGAGTGCGCGCGCCAACAAACGATTGGTGCGGTCGACGCGCTCAAACTCGGAAATATCCTCCTGCGCCGACACAAAGTGCGTGACGCTTCCCTGAGCGTCGTGAATCGGTGAAACGCTCCAACGGACGATGTAGTCCGAGCCGTCCTTGCGGTAGTTGGTCGTACTACCCTCAAAATATCGGCCTTCCTTCAAACAGGCGCGCAATTGCGCGAGGATATCTTTGTCGGTAGCTGGACCCTGAAGCATCCTTAGGGACTGTCCGCGCAACTCCTCCAGGGAGTAGCCGGTCATGGCCACGAAGGCGGGATTGGCGAACTCGACCCGGCATCCCGCCGAAAGGTCCGCATCCGTAATCACCAACGCGTTCCACGACTGCATGAATGCAGCTTCAAATAGCTTCTGTTGCGACATTTTTCCCGCTCAGTGGTACGTCTATCGCCGGGCAGCCCAGTCGGCGATCGCGATGACTAACTCGCATTGGCTATCGATGGCAGCGCCTTGAACGCCGGCTTGGCGAACAAATACCCTTGCATGAGGGTGATGCCTTGCGATGCTAGAAAGTCGCGCTCGCCGATGGTTTCGATACCCTCTGCAATGATGCGAATTCCCAAGTCCGAGCAGATTTTCTGTATGCCGCAGACGATGCGCTGGCGGGCATGATGCGCATCGACGCCACGCACCAATGCCATGTCAAGCTTGATGATGTCCGGCTGAAAGTCCGCCAGGAGCGTCAAGCCCGAATAGCCCGAGCCGAAGTCATCGATAGCCGTCTGGAAACCATATGACTTGTAGGCTTGGAATATCTTCAACAAATGCGCCCGGTCGATGATGTTTTCGGTTTCTATGGTTTCGAAAATGATCTGGCTGATAGGAAAACCGTGCCGCTCCGCCGCCTCAAAGGTTGTTCGAATACACGCGGCGGCTTGATAGACCGCGTTCGGCATGAAATTTATGGATAGGAATCGGTCCATCCCCAACCCGGCAGCGAGTTCGATCGCGGTCGTGCGGCAACGCTGATCAAACTGATAGCGGTTGCTGTCGTCCACATGCGCCAACACGGAAGCTGCAGATTCCCCCTGAGGCCCGCGCACAAGGGCTTCATAGGCATATGCCTCGCCCGATGTCAGGTCGACAATAGGTTGAAACGCGAACGTCATGTCGATCGGCGCATTCTCACCTGATTTGCAAGCGCGGCACAGGCCATCTGATGCCGAGGACCCGGCCGGGCGGTTTATTGGAATCATGGTGGGGAGCCGTAAGGAAAATTGAGGGGAAGGAGCCCACCCAGCCGATGGACTTGACGCAACGCGCAGCCCTACGGTCTTTGATTGCGCGACTTTAACAGATGCGCGGTCCTTTCCTCAGGGGACGCGCACACCTTGACGTCGCTTTTCGCCCGGACTTAAATCCGCGCCGTCTTTATCCCGACGGCAAGCGCAGCGCGCTGCTGCGGCAAGCCGCCGGCCGACACACCGTCAAATGCCCACCTATCAAACGGTCATCGTCAGGATGATTTTCCCCACATTCTGCGCCGACTCCATCCGGCGATGTGCATCGGATGCACGTTCAAGCGGATAGGTGCTGTCGACCACGGGAACCAGACCGGCGCCGCTGGTAAAGCGGTCCAGCCAGTGTTCGCGAAAGCGCTGCACCATGGCGTGCTTGTCAGCCTGTGGACGCGACTTCATGACGGTGCCGAAAATTTGCAGATGACGATACAGGATGTCCTCTAGCGCAATACTGACTTGGCCGCCGCCGCCCAGGATACCCACCTGAACCAGCCGCCCGCCGTTGGCCAGCGACGCAATATTGCGCGCAAAGTTGGGCGCGCCAATAAAGTCGACCACGACATCCACGCCGCGCTTGGCCGTCTGTTCAGCCACGACCTGCGAATAGTCCTGCGTGCGATAGTCGATGACGCAGTCGGCGCCCAGTCGCTTGACCTGCTCAAGCTTGCTGCCCTCGGCCGTTGCGTACACGGTGGCGCCCGTTGCCCTGGCAAGCTGCACCGCTGCCGACCCCACGCCGCCAGCTGCCGCATGAATCAATACGGACTCCCCCGCTTTCAGGCGGCCAAGATGCAGCATGGCTTCGTGCGCAGTGACGAACACTTCGGGGATGGCGGCGGCGTGGACGTAGTCCAGCTCGGGAGGAATGGGCAAAGCCATGCGCCAGTCCAATCTGGCAATCTCCGCATAAGCGCCGCCGCCCACCACACCCATCACGCGGTCACCGGCCTTGAAGCCGCGCACGGCGCTGCCAGCCTGCAGCACTTCGCCCGCGATTTCCAGGCCCATGATGGTCGAGTCGCCGAAATTCGGGCGGCCGTAGCCGCCACGGCGGTGGGTCAGGTCGGCGCGATTTACACCGGCTGCATGGACGCGGACGATGAGATCATCAGACCGCATTTCTGGCTGGGGAACATCGGCCACTTCCAGCACGTCGGCCTCGCCAAACTGTTCAAAAATAATCGCTTTCATTGCTTATCCTTCAAGTCGTTTGTGTGTGACACGGCCAAGGTGGCTTGCGCAATCGCAGAGGCGGTGATCGCGGCAGGAAACCCGACGTAGAACGCCAGATGCGTGATGGCGGCCGACAGTTCATCCTGCGTCAGCCCATTGCTGACGGCGCGGCGCAGGTGCGCCGGCAGTTCATCCGTATGGCCCGCGGCAATCAGGGCGGCCACGGTAATCAGACTCCGGTCTCGCGGAGCCAACGCGGGATTGCTCCAGATTTCGGGATATAGGGTGTTGTCGACAAATGCCGACAGCGCCGGGGTGAAGGCACGCGCCGCTTCGCGAGGTTGGCTGAAATCGATATTCGACATGGGATGCTCCTTTTTCAGGCCTGGCTGATGACCTTGTGCGTGAGGTAGTACTCGATGCCTTCCACCCCGCCCTCTGAGCCATGTCCGCTTTCCTTCATGCCGCCGAAGGGCAACTCCGTTGCAACGATTCGATATTGGTTGATGCCGATCATGCCGGCTTCCAGACCATCGGCCACGTCTATCGCCGTGCGGGCGTTGCTGGTGAACGCGTAGGCCGACAGGCCATAAGGCAGCCGGTTGGCTTCCTGCAATCCGTCGGCTAGTTCATCAAACGGCATGAGCACTGCGATCGGACCGAACGGTTCTTCATGCATGATCTTGGCGTGCATCGGGACGTCGGCCAACACCGTCGGTTCGAAGAAGTAGCCAGGGCCATCTATGGCGTTGCCCCCGGTCAATACCGTGGCGCCGCATGCCACCGCGTCGGCAATCAGCGACTGCATCTTCTCCAACTGGCGCGGGTTGGCCAACGGCCCGACTTGCGTGTCGGGATCAAGGCCGTTACCCACCTTCAGCGCGCGGGCAGCCTTGACGAAATGTTCGCGGAATTCGCCATAAACGCCGCGCTGCACCAGAAAGCGCGTGGATGAAATGCAAACCTGGCCCGTGCCGCGGAAGCGATTGGCCGCACCTTCGACCGCGGCGCGCTGGACGTCGGCATCGTCGAACACCAGCACCGGCCCGTGTCCGCCCAATTCCAGCGTGATGGGTTTCACACCTTCGGCGGCGCGCGCCGACAGCAACCTGCCGATGGGTACGGATCCCGTGAATGTCACCTTGCGGATTACCGGCGACGCAATCAGATGCCGCGACACGTCGTCCGGTACGCCAAAGACAACTTGCAGCACCCCTTTCGGCAACCCGGCATCGTCAAGGGCGCGGGCCAGCGCCAGTGCGGTGGCCGGGCACTCTTCACCCGGCTTGATGATGACGCTGCAACCGGCGGCGAGCGCAGCGGCAAGTTTTCGGGCCGGCGTGATCGCGGGAAAATTCCAGGGCGTGAACGCAGCCACCGGGCCGATCGCCTGCCGCTTGACCAATTGCTGCACGCCGGGGCGGTTCGCGGGCACGACACGGCCGTCAATCCGCTTGGCTTCTTCGGCAAACCATTCGAAATACTCGGCGGCGCGCCACACTTCGTCGCGGCTTTCGGCCAGGGGCTTGCCCTCTTCAAGGGTCATCAACGTGGCAATGTGCCCGGCGCGTTCGCGCATCAAGGCCGCTGCACGATTGAGAACGGCAGCCCGCGCATTGGGAAACGTCCGCCGCCAGATGTCGAAGGCGGGCTGCGTCGCGGACAGCGCGCGATCCAGATCTGCTGCCGTCGCAAGGGGTACGCGGCCCAGCTCCTTGCGCGTGGCAGGGTTGACAACGCTGGCCGTGTCGCGCTCGCTAGCGCCTATCCATTCGCCGTTGATGAAGAGGTAAAGCGGGTCATAGTCGCCGTTCATGGTTGCAAACTCCGATAAGATTGATCGAAAACCTTGGAACGAAGTCTAGGCATGACGGACGCGAGGATTTAGCCCCTTACGGAAGAATGACTTTTCCTTCCAGAGAAAAAGTCGCACGAACACAATGGACGCACGATGGACAAGCTATACAACATGTCGGTTTTCGCGAAAGTAGTGGAGATGGGCAGTTTCACTGCGGTGGCAAACCATCTTTCGACCACGGTCGGCAACATCTCGCGCGCTGTAACGGTATTGGAAGAAGGCCTGAACGCCAGGCTGATTCAGCGCTCCACCCGCCGGCTTGTCGTTACCGATGTGGGGCATCGCTTCTATGACCGGTGCATCGCGATCCTGAGCGACGTTGAGCAAGCGGAAGCCGAAGCGGCGCATGCAACGGTCTCGCCACGCGGCGTATTGCGCGTTCACGCGGTGCCCGGCCTGGGACGAACGCTGGTCGCCCGCGCCGCCCTGGCTTACAGAAAGACCCACCCCGACGTCTCGGTGGACCTTCTTTTATCTCAGCGCATGCCGAACTTGCTGGAAGAGCAGCTTGACGTCGGCATCGTCATCGCGCGCGCCTTGCCGGATTCCACCTACGTCAGCCAGAAGATCGGCGTCAGCCACTGCATCTTGGCGGCGTCCCCTGAATACCTTGAACAGCACCCTGCCGTGGAAACGCCCGAGGACCTTGCCCACCATGCTTGCGTATTGTTGACCACGGTGGACTATGCCCCCGACGAATGGCATCTGGAAGGCGAGGACGGCATGTTCACGCACCGGCCGACCGGCGGACACCTTTGCGTGAACGACATGGACGCAATGGCGACCGCGCTGCGCGATGGCGCCGGTATCGGTCTGCTGGCGGGCTTCTCAGCGATCGAAGATCTTCGCCGGGGAACGCTGGTACGTGTATTGCCCAAGCTCTACACGAACCAACGCAACGTGTATGCGTTGTACCCATCGCGTCAGTTCGTCGATGCCAAGATCAAGCTGTTCGTGGACGCGCTGAAGCTTCATGTGGGGGAGCAGCTTGCACACTATGCGGCTGATCTGGGCATCGCGGCTAAGGAGATGACTTGAATCAAGGTTACCCTCGTTTTGTCGAATGGGCGCGCTTGGTTACTGAAATCCAATTTGATAGCGGCACATTTCCCTCGCACCTAACCATCGAACACCAATCAATCTCTCTCGAGAAATGCTTGCCAACGAGACTGCTCTCCCCTGACGAAATTCTCGTAATATGGGCCGCTTCGAAAATCGGGCCGAACACCCAGCGCGGCGAAAGTCCGATTCAGTTCGTCGGACTGCAGAACTTCCGCGATCGCGCCTGACAGCCGCTCAAGGACGCTGGCCGGCAATGATGGCGGCGCCACCAGGCAGTATCCCCCGTCAGTCGCAAGATCCGGCAAGCCGGCCTCAGCCGCGCTCGGCACTTCGTTCAGCAAAGAGCAACGCTCATCGCCGGTCGTGAGCAGCGCAAATGCCTTTCCGGCTCGCACCAGCGCAAGCACGCCGGCCGGCTCCCCGAAGACCATGTCAAGTTTGCCTTTGGCGAGGTCGTCCAGCGCCGGCGCCAGCCCGTCATAGGATTTATGGGTCAGCTCGATGCCGGTCAAGCGCCCCAGAAGTTCGGCAAGCATCCGGCTCGAACCCGTTCCCGCCGCGCCAATAACGAAACGCTTAGGATGCAGTCGGGCAAGGGCACACAACTGCGCAAAATCGCGGGCGGCGGTATGCGCCCCTACCACCAGCACGGCAGCCACACGCACCAGACCGCTGAGAAACGTGAGGTCCTCGAAGACGTCGAACAACGGTTGCCGCCCACTGGCCGGCGTAAATACGGTCGCACCATTGCCCGCGATACCGATGG
This sequence comes from Achromobacter sp. Root170, assembly GCF_001428165.1. Taxonomy (NCBI): domain Bacteria; kingdom Pseudomonadati; phylum Pseudomonadota; class Betaproteobacteria; order Burkholderiales; family Alcaligenaceae; genus Achromobacter; species Achromobacter sp. Root170. The sequence goes on along the minus strand of NZ_LMHN01000015.1, from coordinate 144,082 downwards.
TGTAGCCGTCCGCCCGCGAGCGCGTGACGGCGTGCACGCCTTGCGCGCCACCCAAGCCGACCGTGTTGGTCACGACCACATCCTTGCCCAGGCGCGCAGCCAGCAGCTTGGCGAACGCTCTGCCGTAGCTATCCACCGGTCCTCGCTTCGGAAACGGAACGAGGACAGTGAGCGGCCGCGGCACGCCTCGCGTACCGCCTTGCGCCCGAGCAAGAATGATGTCGTGTACCGCGCGTGCATCCTCGGACAAGTCCTCATGCCGGCGACTGAACAGTGACACGTCACGCAAGACCTCCGGCTCCAGGCTGACCGAGCGCAATTGCTTCATTGAGAACGTCGGCACACAACTGGCCGGAAGCAGTGCCACGCCCAACCGCTCCTTCACCATCTCGAACGCGGTCGAGGCCGACGCGACCTCCTGCAATACGTCGACCGAGACACCGTGCGCGACCAGCACACGGTCCAGCCCCCGGCGTCCGCCGTTCGCCGCGTCAAGCACGATCAGACGCTCCAGGGCAAGATGTCCAATCGAGACTTTGTCGCGACGGGCAAATGGATGATCGCCGCGGCAGACCAGCACGAAGCGATCCTTTAGCAACGAGGTGCGCTGCAACTCACACGGCCCAAAATCACCGACTGCCAACGCAAAATCCACCGTCCCTTGCCTGACGGATGCCAGCGCGGCGTCTTGCGCCTGCTCTTTCAATTGCACCGCAACGCCAGGGAATTGCCGTGCGACGTCTGCCAGACAGCGCGGCAATAGCCTGCCGGACAGCGAAGGCGTGGCGGCCACACGCACCACGTGCAGCATGCGCTCTCCCGCCTGCTGCGCTTGTGTCAGGACGTCTTCCAGCGTCTTCAACGCGTCCCGCAACGGCGAGACCAGTTGTTCGCCAGCCTGCGTCAGCACGACATGGCGCGTGGTTCGCTGCAGCAGCGACACCCCAAGCGCCTGCTCCACGGACCGGATGCTCTGGCTGACCGCCGGCTGAGACAACCCCACTACCCGCGCCGCAGCGCTGAAACTGCCCGTCTCGGCTACGGCGAGTAAGACTCGCAACTGACGCAAAGTGACATGCATGGCGCGATATTTATAAGTTGAACTTATGAGTCTAGCCGAAGAATTCATTTATCTCGCGCCGGAGCAACGGATTCAATTCAGTACTTTCCCGAAGGATCGAAGCATGGAAAAGTGTTCTATTGACCTGCGACCCAACCCGCCAACGCGGGTCTGCGTCATCGGCGCGGGCGCCATCGGCGGCTTTCTTGGCGTTCAAATGGCGTGCTCCGGTGTGGATGTCCGCGTCTTCGCACGTGGCCAGACCCTGGCCGCCATCAGGCAGCACGGCTGGCGGCTCGATATCGGTGGCCAGCGTATTCGCGCAAGCGTTCTCGCCTTCGACACCGAGATCGGCAGCGGCTTCGAGCAGGATGATGCATGGATGCCGGACGTCGTCCTGTTGGCCGTCAAAGCCCATTCCCTGCCATCGCTGGCCCCTCTGCTCGCGCGCCTGGTCGGCCCGGGAACCATCGTCGTGCCAGCGATAAATGGTGTTCCGTGGTGGTTTGGTGCGGGCAAATCTTCGCTGGCAGCGCCGCTGACCAGCACGGATCCGCATGGCGAACTCGGCCACGCGGTTCCGCCAGATCGGATCATCGGCGCGGTCGTGTACCCGTCCTGTTCCAGTCCCGAGCCCGGCATCACCCGGCACGGCGCGGGTTCGCGGCTGGTTTTCGGCAATGTCGTTCAAGATGCCGACAAAGAACGGCTATCGCAGTGGGTGACGCTGCTACGCCATTGCGGGCTGGACGCGCATACGACGGAAGACATCCGAACAGAAGTCTGGAGCAAACTGCTCGGCAACGCATGCTTTAACCCCGTCAGCATACTGACCGATTCCGCTACCGACGTCATGATCGACGATCCAGGCGTACGTGGCGTGTTCACGCAGATGATGTGCGAGTTACTGGCGCTTGGACAGAGCCTGGGTATCGCGCCGACGGTGTCGCCCGCGGAACGTATCGCAACGACGCGGCGCCTTGGCCACGTCAAAACGTCCATGCTTCAGGACGCCGAGGCAGGACGTCCAGTCGAACTGGCTGCCATCCTGGGCGCGGTAATCGAGTTGGCCGCGCAGACTGGCGTGGACATGCCCCACTGCCGCACGGTTCACGCATTGGCGGCGCTCCGAGCCCGGTCGCTGGCCGCGGCATCCAACACGGAGACGCCCCATGGCAATTTCCGCTGAACTGATCGCCGCCGTGTGCGCGCAACTGTATGACCGATCCCTGCGCGGCATTCCTGATGACACCCGCCTGGCGCTCGCGCAAGCGGAACAACGCGAATCAGATCAAACCGCCAGGCACACGTTGCGGATCATGCTGCAGAGCGCCGATGCAGCCAAACAATCCAATCATTTCGTCTGCTCCGACGCAGGGATACCCGTCTACTTCGTGCGCGTGGGTACGCAGGCAAAGTTGGATGGCGACCTGCGCCGGGCGATCGTCGACGGTTACGAAGCGCTGGTGGACACCATCAACCCGCCACTGCTTCCCCATGTCACCCATCCGCTGACACTGCAGCGCGGCCACACCGGGCCGGGCATGCCCATCATTACGTTCGACGTCGTCGACGGCAGCGATTGCCTGGACATTACCTGCAGTCCCAAGGCACTCGGCTCCGGGCGGTGGGCAGCGCTAAAGATATTCAGTTTTCCCGACCTGGCGACCATCGAAGCCTTCATCATGGAGGCCGTGATGGAAGCCGGTACTCAGCCCTGCCCGCCAGTGGTTGTGGGCGTGGGGATTGGGGGAACCTTTGACTACGCCGCCAAATTGGCCAAGGAAGCCACGCTGCGTCCGATCGGACAGGTTCATCCCGAGCCATTCGTGGCGGACATGGAGCGCCGGCTGGCAGCGGCAGTAAACCAGACCGGGTTTGGCCCCATGGGTACGGGCGGAACGAGCACAGCCTATGCCGTGCACGTCAACTACGCTGCCGGGCACGGATTTATCCCAGTAGCGGTCGCCTTCAATTGCTGGATAAACCGCCGCACCCGGGCTCGCCTGCATAACGACGGTCGCGTTGAGGTGATCGAATGACGCCGACCCTGCACCGATTGCGCTTCCCGCTTTCCGCCGAGGCTGCGCTCAAGCTTCGCGCAGGCGACCTTGTGGTGCTGGACGGAGAAATTCTGGTAACGGCTGGGCTGCCCACTCATCAACGGCTACTGCGCGCGCTGGAGGGGCATGAACCGCTGCCGCTGGCGATGAAGGATCAAAGCCTGTTCCATATCGGCAGTTACAGCGAACAACGCGGCCACCATTTCGACGTGCGCTACATCAACCCGACGACCAGCACCCGCTTCAACCCCTACATGCCCACGCTGATCCGGGAATTGGGCCTGCACGCCGTCGGCGGCAAGGGCGGCCTCGATTCCGCGAGTGTCCAGGCGCTGCGGCAAACGGGCGGCGTCTACCTGTCATTCCTCGGCGGCGGGTGCACGCCGCTCACCCAGGCCGTAAAGCAAGTGCTCGAAGTGGGATGGCCCGACATGCTGACCCATTACCGCATCGTGCGCCTGCGCGTCGAAGGGCTGGGGCCGACCACGGTGGGAATCGACGCCCACGGCAACAGTCTGTACGAGGATGTCCGCCGCAGCGCTCGGCAGAGACTTCCCGACATCCTGGCGGAGCTGGCGCGCACGCGCAAGCCGCCCGAAAGCTAAATCAGCAAGGACCTGGCTGCCGGCGTCACGGCGGCCAAATAGATCAATAACAGGAGACAACATGACAAATCCCCGGATTCCAGCTCGGCGCCGCGCCGTCTCGGCCATATTGGCCAGTTTGATCGCCTGCGGCGGACTGCTGCTCTCTTCGCCTGCTCAAGCCCAACCGGCATCTTGGCCAAGACAACCGATTCGTTTGATCGTCCCGTTCGCGCCGGGAGGCCCCGCCGACGCGCTGGCCCGCTTTATCGCCGCGCGCCTGGGTCCCGAGCTGGGACAGACGGTGATCGTGGAGAATCGCGCCGGCGCGGGCGGCACACTTGGAGCCGCCGAAGTGGCCAAGGCCTCCGACGGCCACACCATCCTCTTCTCGTCGACGGGCGCACTGGTGATCATTCCCGCCATCACGAAGAACGTGAGCTACAACCCAGACCGGGATCTCGTCGCCATCGGCTTGGCGGTGAACACGCCGCAGGTCGTGGTGGTGGCCTCCAAAAGCCCCTACACATCGCTTTCAAGCCTGCTCGGGGCAGCCAAGGCAAAGCCCGATACGCTGAACTTCGCGTCGGCGGGCAATGGCACCACCACGCAACTCGGCGCGGAATTGCTTAAGCGTTCCGCGGGCGTGTCCATCACACATATCCCCTACCGTGGCGCCGCGCCCGCCATTGCCGACGTAATCGGCGGTACCGTGGACATGATGGTCGCGGACGCGCCCGCCGTGTCCGCCTTCATTGCCGACGACCGGCTACGCGCTCTGGCGGTCACATCCTCCAATCGCATCTCCACTCTGCCTCAGGTACCCACTACGGCCGAGGAAAGCCTGCCAGATGTGATCAGTGGGACTTGGTACGGCATCATGGGGCCCGCCAAGCTGCCCCGAGATGTGGTGGAGAAGATCAACGCCGCGCTGGGCCGCGTGTTGCGCACACCCGAGGTCGACGCGTTTATCAAAGGACAAGGCGCCGATCCGATGGGAGGCACGCCCGAGGAGTTCGCCGTCTTCATTCGGAACGAGAGCCAGAAATGGGGCAAGCTGGCGCAGCAGGCCGGCGTGCGGATGGACTAAACACCGGGCAAGACGCGACGGGAGAAACTCAGCACGCATCTCGCAAGTAAGTCTCCGCCAGCCGACTCCAAAAAGCCGCGCCCACGCACAGGTTGTCGTCGTTGAAGTCGTAATTAGCGTTATGCAACGCGCGCCCACCGCTGGCGGGCCCGTTTCCGAGCCGCACCAGTGCGCCCGGAATGGCCTGCTGCATATACGCGAAGTCTTCACTGCCCATCAACGGCGGCATATCTCCCGTCACCCGATCTTCTCCCACCAGCTCGCGGGCTACGGCCAGCGCCAGCGCCGTGGGCGCGTCGGCATTGTCGACGACCGGATAGCCCTCCACGTAGTCGATCTTCACGCTGGCCTCGTGGCTTTCCGCGGTGGATGTGCAAACCTGCACGATGCGCTCGCGCAACCGCGCCCGCACCTGCGGGCTGAACGAGCGCACCGAGATGCCGATCTCGGCCTCGCCCGGAATTACGTTCAGCGCGTCACCGGCACGCAGCCGGCCCACGGACACCACGGCCGCCTGCGACGGATCGATATTGCGCGACACGACCGTCTGCAGCGCCATCACGATGGCCGCGGCCGCGACCACCGGATCGGTCGCCAGATGTGGCCGCGCGGCATGTCCGCCGTTGCCGATGACCTTCACGAACACCCGGTCGCCTGCGGCCATGAACGGCCCGGTGCGCGACAGGAAATGTCCCACGGGCGCCCCCGGATGGTTATGCATGGCCAGCACCATATCGCACGGAAAGCGCTTGAATAGCCCCTCCTCGACCATGCGCTTGGCGCCGCTGTCAAACCCACGCTCTTCGGCGGGCTGGAAAATCAGGTGCAGCACGCCCGAGAAATTCCGCGTGCGCGCCAGATGACGGGCCGCGCCCAGCAGCATGGCCATGTGGCCATCGTGCCCGCACGCATGCATGCGCCCTTCGGCCTGGCTGGCATAGGCAAGCCCCGTCGTCTCGGCGATGGGCAGCGCATCCATGTCGGCGCGCAGACCCAATCGCCGGCTCCCGGCGCCAGCAGTCAGCGTGGCCACCAGCCCCGTGCCCGCCAGGCCCGTGACGACCTCGTAGCCCCATTGCGCCAGTAGCCCGGCCACGCGGGCCGACGTGGCGTGCTCCTGGAACGCCAGTTCGGGCTGCTGGTGCAGCGCGCGGCGCAGCGCCGTAAGCTCGGTCTTCAAGTCCTGCAGGTCGGCGAGCGTGGTGCGCGTGTCAGCGTCACGGGTGGCCATCACGCGATCCCGGTAGCGCCGACCAGCTTCACCAGCGCGCCCCACTTCTCGTACTCACGCTTGAAGAACGCGTCCAGCTCTGCCTGGGACATGGGCGCGTAAGGCGGCACGCCTTCGTTCTCCAGGCGGGAACGGATCGCGGGATCCTCCATCGTGCCCTGCACCGCCTCGCGTAGTTTTGCGACAATCTCCGCTGGCACGCCGCTGGGCAGGCAGAACGCGTTCCAGGTCACGATGTCGTAGTCCGTCTCCAGGACCTCGGCGACCGTCGGGATCTCGGGCGCGGCCTTGAGCCGTTCCGTGCCCGACACGGCCAGCGCGACCAGCCGTCCCGCCTTGACCTGCGGACCCAGCACCGACCATGCGTCGAAGGCGAACGTGAGCTGGCCGCCGGTCAGGTCGGTCAACACTTGCGGCCCCTGCTTGTACGGCACGTGCAGCAGATTGGGCACGCCCATCTTCTGCGCCAGCACGTGGCACGCGATGTGGCTCGACGTGCCGTTACCGTTGGAGCCGAAGCTGGCCTTGTCGGGATTGGCCTTGACGTGCGCCATCAGGTCCTTGAGCGACTTGATCCCCGAGCTGGCCGAGACGACGAGCACCACGGGCACCTGGATAGTGACGGCCAAAGGCTCGAACGCCTTGACCGGGTCAAAGGGCAGGTTCGCGTAGATGTGCGGGTTGATCGCGTAGGTGCTGGCCGTGCTGTAGAGCACGGTGTAGCCGTCGGGCTTGGCCCGCGCCACGGTCGCCGCCCCGATGTTGCCGCCAGCGCCGGCCTTGTTCTCCACCACGATGTTGGCGTCTAGCCGCTTGGCCAGCCCGGTACCGATCATGCGCGCCACGATGTCGGTGTTCCCGCCGGGCGCGAACGGCACCACGACGGACACCGGCTTGTCCGGATAGCCGGGTGCGGCCTGCGCGCTTCGCCAGGGCATGGCGCCCGCGCCCGCCAGCGACAGCAGCGGCAGCCCGGCCAGATGTGCGCACAGGGCGCGACGTTTTTCGTTCATGATTTCCCCTTGTCGATTTATTTGTTGGAATCCGGCGCAAACCGGCCCACGTGCGCGCTGACCTCGAACCGGCCGGCGTTGGCCGACGCGCGGTGATAGTCGTGCAATTGCATCGGCGTCGCCCACCACACGCCCTCGGCGTTGGCGATATGGCTGAAAAACTTGTCCAGCAGGCGCAGGCGCTGCGCCCGGCCCGAGATCCAGTCATGGACGGTGATCATGCACAGTCCGCCCCATTCGCGCACGCCCTCGAATTCCTCGATCCAGCTTTCGAGCACGGCGTTCGGATTGGCCGGGTGCGTCTTGTCGCGCGGCCCGTTGGTGTAGCGGAAGTACAGCGCGTCGTCGATGGTCCAGGTCACCGGCACCTGCACCAGCCCGTCGATCGAATACGGATGATCGAAGCCCATCAGCGAGCTGTCGTAGGCCACGCCCGCGCGGCGCAGCGCCGCCAGGCTGGCGGGCGAATGCTCGAACGACGGGGCGCGGTAGCCGCGGCAGGCCGTCCCCGTCTGCTGCCGGAAGACTTCGATGCTGCGTCCCAGGTAATCGTCCAGCGTGGCGTCGTCCAGCGTATCCAGCCGCTCATGGAAATAGCCGTGGTAGCCCACCTCATGCCCTGCCTTCAGCAGCATGGGAAGCAGATCGGGATAGGTCGCGGCCACCACGCCCGGCACGTAGAACGCGCCCTTGATTCCCCACTTGTCCAGCAGCGCCAGGATCCGCGCCACGCCTTGCCGCGGGCCATACCGGCGCTGCTCCAGCTCGCCCAGCGCCACCGGCTGCTTGTCGCGCGCGGTCCAGAAGTACGGGGACTCGGCGTCCAGGTCCGGCGTGAACGCCACCGCGCAACGTTTGCCCTCGGGCCATGCGTACGCCGGAAATGAAATACGGCTGTCGTCGTGCATCGTGATTGCGCGCATGGAGGTGTCCATCTGATTTCTCCTTGATCATTCGTCTTTATCGTTTAGGTTGCGGCACGCCGGTTGATGCCGCCCCCGCCATCCACCGACAGCACCTGGCCCGTCGTGAACGACGCCGCGTCGCTGGCCAGGAACAGCACCGCCCGCGAGAGTTCGCCAGGCCGGATCATGCGTCCCAGCGGGATCGCGGTCGCGATGCTCTCCAGATGGGCGGGCGGCAGCACGGGGCTGTTTTCGCCCTGCGCCAGCCCCGGACGGACGGCGTTGACGCGGATGCCGTGCGGGGCAAGCCGCACCGCAAGAATGCGCGTCGTCTGCTCCAGCGCCGCCTTGGATGGCCCATAGATCGCGCCATTGCCTCGGGCCACCTCGGCCGACGCCGAGCTCACGTTGACCACCGACCCGCGGATGCCCGCGGCGATCCAGCGCCGCGCCAGCGCCTGGATCAACTGCAAGGGGCCCAGCAGGTTCACATCCAGGATTGCGCGGCACAATTCCGGCGGCGCATCCAGGATGTCCGCGAACGGAAAGATCGCCGCGTTGTTCACCAGCACATGGGGCAGGGACTGATCGTCCCAGCCCGCGACCAAGCGCTCGATGGCTGCGCAGTCGGTGACGTCCAATTCGATGTGATGCCCTACCCCGACACAAGCGGCTTCCTGAGCGCGGTCAGCCCCGGTCACCCTGGCGCCCGCCAGTGCAAAAGCCTGCACCAGCTCGCGCCCGAAGTGCCCGTTGCTGCCTGTCACCAGCACGTGGCGGTCCGAAAAATCGGCCGCGCTCATGCCGCGGTTTCCATCAGCGCGTCCAGGTTGGCGTTGCCGAAATCGCGCGTGCCCGCCTCCATCTCGCGGATCATCGCGATCAGGCGCGACACCGTCGGCGTGTCGATGCCGGCGGCCTGGCCATGGGCCACGATGTCCGTGATCTGCGGATCCACCTCGGTCGGGCGCTTGCGCACCGCCAGGTCGCGCCACACGCCGCTACGCGGCTTGCCCACCCAGCGGCGGCAGTGATCCGTGATCTGCTGCATTTGCGCCCAGGCATCGTCCACGCTAGCCGACGCAGTGAAGGCATCCGGTGCAAAGCCGTCAAACGGCGCCGGGTCCACGCCGCTGGCGCGGGCCACCGTCACCACCTCGCGGCAAAGCGCGCGCCACAGCGGCAGATACTGCCGGTTGCCCAGCTGCTCCACGATCGTGTCGTTCGACATCGCGGTCGTGAACAGCAGCGACCCGATGGCCACCTTGCTCCACTTGTAGCCCATCAGGCGGTCCGTCCAGCCCGACTGCGGATCCACCTGGCGCAGCAGCGCTTCCACCTGACGCGAACGGACCGTGTCGCCGCCGTCGATCTCGCCCACGCGCAGGCTGCCCAGGCCGCCGAACTGGATGCGGCCCGGCCCCACGTAGTCCGACGCAAAATTCACCAGCGCGCCCAGCGTGCGCGCCTGCCCGACCACGCTGGCGATCGTCGCCTCGGTCAGGCCGTTCTGCAGCGCCAGCACCCACCCGTCCGCGGCCAGTCGCGGCGCGATCGACGCCATCGCCGGGCGGGTGTGCTGCCCTTTCACTGACAGCATGATCCGGGAATACGTCCCGTCCACCTCGGAGGCCAGGCAGGCCTTCATCCGCGAAAACGTGCTCTTGCCGTCCGGACCGACAATCTCCAGCCCGCGCGTGCGCACGGCCTCCACATGCTCGGGCACCACGTCCACCAGCAGCACATCCTGCCCTGCATCCGCCAGCTTTGCTGCCACCACGCCGCCAATCGCGCCGCCCCCCCACACAACAATCGGATCCTGACTCACCGCCTATCACTCCCTTGTTACCCGCGCGCCTTCAACGACGGCCTCAGGGAGAAATTCTGAAAGCTGCGGACATATAATTCAATTTCGAAATTTGATCGAATACTTGCACCAAACGCATGTATTTCAGCGAAGGGAAGTCTGCATGAATTACCGCGCCTACGAAGCGCTGCACGCGTTCGTCGAAGGCGGCAGCGTCGCCCAGGCAGCGCTGCGCCTGCACCGCACCCAGCCCCAGGTCAGCCGCCTGCTGGCGCAGCTGGAAGAAGAAGCCGGCTTCGAAATCTTGCGCAAGACCGGCCGCCGCCTGGAACTTACCGACGACGGCCATGAGTTCTACAAGCGCGTCTACGGCCTGCTGCGCGCCCAGGACGCCGTGGCCGACTACGCCGAAGACATGCGCCAGGGCCGTCGCGACCGCGTCCGAGTCCTGGCCGCCAACCACATCATCGACGGGCTGGCCATCGAGGCCGTGGGCCGCTGCCGCCTGAAGAATCCCGATTTCACCGCTGCGCTCAACGCGCGCATGCCCGCCGAGCTGCAATGGTGGCTGGCGCAGCAGCAATTCGACCTGGCCCTGGTCCAGCTTCCCCTGGAGCACCCCGCCATCGAAACCGAGCTGTTATGTCAAAGCGAAATCGTCGCCGTCATGCACCCCAGTCATCCGTACGCCGGGCGCTCGCAGATCGGTCCCGAAGACCTGCAGACCGAGCCCTACATCAGCCTGGGCCGCCGCAGCATTCTTGAACAGCGTTGCCTGGCCGCCTTCGAAGCCACCAACGCCGCCGCGCACAGCGAGCTCGAAGTCTCCTTCAGCACCATGGCCATCCAGCTGGCGGCCATGAACTGCGGCATTGCGCTGGCCGACCCCATGGCCACGCTCGCGCAGCGGCATCTGGACATTGCCGTCAGAAAATTCCGCCCCACGGTCAAGCTGCACTACGGACTAGTGTTTCCCAAAGGCAAACGCCGAAGCCCCGCAACGGAGCAACTGGTCGATGAACTGCGCAACGTCGCGAAGGAAAGGGTTCCCGAACTGCGGCGGCTTTTGAGCATGAAATGAGCTTTTGAGACGGAGTCCATTTTTTGGCAGATGGGTTGCGGACGGTCGTCTGCGCTCGATTTGATGTGTGACTTCGCGCCTTGCCTGCGCCTCGGCAGTTCTCTACAATAAAGAATAATTATCATTTGCAAACGTATGCGATGTCCCCTACCAAGCAGGCCCAAGTCGAGACGCTCTATGCGGACCACCACGGATGGCTGCGGGGCTGGATACGCAAGCAACTAGGTAATTCCTCCGACGCCGCCGACCTGGCTCACGACGTTTTCCTGCGCTTGCTGGGCCGGCCGGCGGTGATCGAGACGCGCGAGCCGCGCGCCTATCTCAGTACGATCGCGCGCGGGCTGCTGGTGGACCACTGGCGCCGCCGCGAGCTCGAGCGGACCTGGCTCGCGGTGCTGGAGCGCACACCCGAAGAACTGGCGCCGTCGCCAGAGAACCGGATGCTGGTGCTTGAGGCGCTCATCAAGATCGATCAGATGCTGGATTCCCTCAAGCCGAAGGTGCGCCAGGCGTTTCTGTGGGCGCAACTGGAGGGCATGCGCTGCCCACAGATCGCCGAACGTCTGGGCGTGTCCCTTGCCACCGCCGAGCGTTACGTGGCGGCGGGCTTGCGCCAATGCTATGCCTTCCGGTTTGGTGACGCGTGAGCGAGGCTGCCGCGATTCCTGCCGCCGTGGTCGATGAGGCCATCGCCTGGTCCGTCAAGCTGAACTTCGGCTCACCGGATCCTGACACCTGTGCCGCCTTCGAGCGCTGGCGCCGCGCGGCGCCCTTGCATGAGCGGGCCTGGTTGCGCATGCAGGCGCTGAATGCCGACTTCACCGCCGTGCCGCAGGGGCTGGCGCTGGACACGCTCATCGCCATGGGAACGGCGCACGACGCGCGGCGGCAGCAGCGCCGTGCCCTGGTCAAGGGCATGCTGCTGCTGGGCGGGCTGACGGGCACGGGCTGGGCCGTGCGCGAGCACACCCCATGGCAGCGCATGCTGGCGGACGTGAGCACCGGCGTGGGCGTGCGCGACCGCCTGACACTGGAGGACGGCACCATCCTGGCGCTGAACACCGACAGCGCGGTGAGTGTCCGGATGGAAGGCAACAACCGCGTGCTCGTGCTCTATCGCGGCGAGATCTCGATCCAGACCGGCGCCGATGCGCTGTCACCCATCAAGCGGCCGTTCCTCGTGCAGACGCCGTACGGCGCGGTCCAGGCGCTGGGCACACGATTCGTGGTGCGACTGGACGACGATTGCGCCCGGGTCAGCGTGCAGCAGCATGCGGTTGCGCTGCGGCCCGCCGACGGCGCCGCCCCGGTGATCGCCGAGACAGGCCAGATCGCCCAGCTGGACCGCCTGGGCGCACGGCTGATGAGCAAGCCTGCCATGGTGGCCGATGCCTGGCTGGACGGCGCGATCGAGGGCACGGACATGAGGCTGGCGGACCTGCTGGCCGAATTGTCGCGATACCGCCATGGCCGCATCAGTTGCGCGCCGGAGGTCGCCGATCTGCGCGTGTCGGGCACCTATCATGTGAACGACACCGATCGGACGCTTGCGTTCCTGGCCCAGACATTGCCGATCCGGCTGCGCTACAGGACCCGCTACTGGGTTGCCGTCGGGCCCGCGTGAAGCCCTTGCCCGCCCGGTTTTTCGGCTGCCACGATTTTTTTTCATGAAAAGTGAGGGGATTTGCGTTTTCGACCGGCCTACAGGGAAAGACATCTTTCAACCTGGCCTATCAAGATTTCGCAATGACCCTCGCTCGTACCTCCAGGACGGCGCGCCTGACGCCCGTCCCGACCGTGTTGTCCACCGTTCTTTCCGGCCTGCTATGCGGCGCCGCCCTAGGCTTCATTGCACCCGCTGTCCAGGCGCAGGCCGGTGTTGCCGCGCAGGAAACGGAATACACCTTCGCCATCGACGCCGGGCCGCTGGAGCCGGCGCTGAACCAGTTTGCCCGCGCCGCCGGCGTGAATGTGTCGTTCGATGCTGCGCAGGTGAGCGGGCTGCGAACCGAGGGTCTGCAAGGACGCTGGAGCGCCGGGCGCGGTTTGAGCGCATTGTTGTCCCGTACCGGATTCGAGGGGGTCAGGCTTTCCAGCGGCGGCTATGCCGTGCGGCGCCTGCCCGGCGGCGGCGCGGCCCTGCTCGAACCGGTCACCGTGACGGGGCAGGAGTACCGCCTCATGACCGAAGGCACCGGCTCCTACACCACGTCGGCGGTCACCATCGGCAAGGGCGAGCAGCAGCTGCGCGACATTCCGCAATCGGTCAGCGTGGTGACACGCCAACGCCTGGACGAGCAAAACCTGACCTCGGTGTACGACGCGCTGGAAAACACCACCGGCGTGACCTTGCAACAGAGCCCGCAGGGCGGCAAATACATCTATTCCCGCGGCTTTAACAACAGCGTGATCCAGTATGACGGCGTGCCGCTGGAACGCAGCATGTATGGCCGAGCCAGCAACTACTCGGGCGGCACCGCGTTTTATGACCGCGTCGAAGTGCTGCGCGGCGCGGCCGGCCTGCTGCAAGGTTCCGGTTCGCCTGGCGGCGCGGTGAACCTGGTGCGCAAACGGCCGTTGCAGGAAGACCGTTTCATGGTCGAGACCCAGGCCGGAAGCTGGGACCGTTACGGCATGCAGGTCGACGGCAGCGCTTTGCTGAACGAAGACGGCAGCCTGCGTGGCCGCGCCCTGATCGACCGCCAGAACGAACACTCATTCGTGGACCGGGTGAACCTGAAGAACACCACCGTCTACGCCACGGTCGAATACGACTTCTCACCGCGCACGCAGGTGAATCTGGGCTACAGCTACGAAGACCTGCGAGGCCGCCCTTCGATGTCGGGCCTGCCGCGCTACAGCAACGGTGAAGAGGTCGGTTTCAAGCGGTCCACCAGCTTCGGCGCAAACTGGAACCGCCAGGAGACCTCGAACCAGGGCTTCTACGCCGACTTCACGCATGCGTTCAATGACGACTGGCGCTTCAAGATGACCGGCGCCTACGTGCAGGAAAGTCAGTATCTGAAATACACCGCGTCGAGCCGGGCGGTGAACCCCGTGACGCAGATGGCGACCGTCAGCGTGGCCAGGACCGTGGCCGACATCGACACCTCGGGCGTGGACGCGAATCTGACCGGCAAGTTCCGTGCGTTCGGCCGCACCCACGAGGTGGTGGTGGGCGCCAACTACGGACACACCAAGATCGACACGTCCTACGCGTATCTGGTCAACTACGCGACCTTCAACGCGTTCAACTTCAATCCGGACCTGCCCGAGCCCACCACGGCCGAGATACGCGCAGGCACTGATGAGGCGCGCATCGGCTCGAACCGCGAACTGGGCTTTTACGGCACCACGCGCCTGCAACTGGCCGATCCCCTGAAGCTGGTGCTGGGCGGCCGGTTCAGCCGTTCCAACCGGGTCTGGACGACCGACACGACGACCGCCGGCGAGCTCGTCAACGGTCAGACCAAGCAGGCCAACACCCACTTCACGCCTTATGCCGGCCTGATGCTGGACCTGTCGCCGCAATGGACGACGTATGTGAGCTACACCGACATCTTCCAGCCGCAAAGCGAGGTGAACGCCGCGGGTGAGTCCCTTAAGCCGATCGTAGGAGAAAGCTACGAACTGGGCTTGAAGGGCGAGTTGCTGGACGGCCGCGTCAATACCGCGTTCGCGCTCTTTCGGATCAACCAGAACAACCGCGCCCAGGTCGATTTCAACACCAGCCCGACCTGCGCTGCCGGCTATTTCTGCTACACCGATGCGGGCAAGGTGCGCAGCCAGGGCTTTGACGCGGAGATCAGCGGCGAGCTGACCCCAGGCTGGAACCTCTTTGCCGGCTACACCTTCAACACGACCAAGTACCTGAAGGACCAGGACAGCGAAGGCCAGGCATTTGCGTGGTACACGCCCAAGCACATCTTCCGGCTCTGGACCACGTATCAATTGCCTGGCGACTTGAACGCCTTCACGGTGGGCGGCGGCGTCAACGTGCAGAGCGGGCAGTCGCGCCAGATCGGCGCCACCACCGTGCACGCCAGCGGACGCGCGGTGTGGAGCGCCTACGCGAAGTATCAGATCAACCGCAATTGGGCCGCCACGGTCAACCTCAACAACATCTTCGACAAGACGTACTACAGCGCCGTCGGCAACCTGGTCAACGGCGTGCATTACGGCGATCCCCGCAATGCCATGCTGACGCTGCGGGGCACGTTCTGACAATGAAGACCGGTCTGCGCCAGCGCATGAGCTGGCTGCACACCTGGTGCGGACTGGTGTGCGCGTGGCTGCTGTGCCTGATCTTCCTGGCGGGCACCATCAGCGTGTTCCGGGAGCCGATTACGCGCTGGATGACGGCCGAACCCGCCTTGCCGCCCGCGACGCACGTGCTGCCGCAGGAGGCGGTGCTGGCGGCGGCCTCGCGCTTTCTGGCTGACCAGGAAGGCGACGCGCGTTTCTGGCGCATCGAGCTGCCCGAAGCGGCGACGCAGGCGATGCGGCTGGTGTGGCGCACCAACGCGGGCGTCACGCACGAGGCCGCGATGGATCCGCGTGACGGCTCCCTGCTACCCCAGCCTTGGGGACGCAAGAGCGAAGGCGGTCGCCATTTCATGACGCTGCACTACAGCCTGCATGCCGGCACGTTCGGCTTCTGGCTGGTGGGCTGGCTGACGATAGGTATGCTGGTAGCGCTGCTGTCGGGCATCGTTGTTCACAAGCGCATCTTCAAGGATTTCTTCACCTTTCGTCCGGGGCGCGGCCAGCGCGCCTGGCTTGACGGCCACAACGCATCGGCCGTACTCACGCTGCCGTTCCAGCTGATGATCGCCTATACCGGGCTGGCAATCTTCTACACCAGCTACATGCCAGGCCCGCTCCGCGCGGTCTATGGCGAGCAAGGGGCGGCGCGCTGGCAGGCAGAGCTTGCCCAGCGGGCCCCGCAAGCCGGGGCCGCCACGTTGCCCTCACGCCCTCAGCTGGACGGCGGCCTGCCGGCGCGCCAGCAATTGGGTGCCCTGCTGCAAGCGGCCCAGACGGCACTGGCAAGCCCAGCCCGCATGATCATGGTGGAGCGTCCGGGTCAGCCGCGGGAGCGCATCAGCGTGTATGGCCGGCCGGATTCCGCGGCCACGATACGCGATCTCACCAGCCCTGCGGGACGCGCCGTGTTCGACGGCGCCAGCGGCGCGTTCTCCGCCCTGCATCCCGCCGCTGGCCGGCAAGCGGGCGACGCCGCACATGAAGTGATGGAGCGCCTGCATGTGGCCTCGTATGGAGGCTGGACGATCAAGTGGCTGTACTTCGTCTGCGGACTGGCGGGCACGCTGATGATGGCGACGGGAGCGGTCCTCTACACCATCAAGCGGCGCAACAAGGGCCAAAGCGAATTCGGCGCCGCCACGCCAGCGTTCTACCGCATTGCCGAAGCACTCAACGTGGCGGCGATTGCGGGAGCCAGTCTGGCCTGCATCGCCTACTTCCACGCCAACCGCCTGCTCCCGGCAGCGCTGCCCGGCCGCGACGCCTGGGAGATCAGGGGCTTTTTCCTGGTTTGGCTGTTGAGCCTGGCGCATGCCTGCGTGCGGCCGGTGCGGCGCGCCTGGGTCGAGCAGGTTGCCTGCACCGCGCTGCTGTGCCTCTTGCTGCCCGTGACCAACGTGCTGACCACCGGGGAACATGCGCTGGCCTATGTGCGTCGCGGCAATTGGCAGGCGGCAATGGTGGAGTCCACCATCGTGGTGCTAGGCTGCCTGTTCACCGTGCTGGCGTGGCGCCTGCGCGCGGGGGACTGGACCGCCCCGCGGCAGGCGCGCGTGACGGCCGCGCCGCGAGGCCATCGCTGGCGTGTGCTGGCGCGCGTGCTCTGCGCGGTGTTGGGCGGCTACGCGCTGGCGACGGTGGGCGCGATCGTCCTGGCTCAAATCCTGCCGCTGGGCGGCCTTGTCAGCCCCACGATCGGGGTGGTCGTGGCCAGCCTGCTGAGCTTTCTGATCTACACGGTGGCGGCGCTGTGGGTGTTCGCGGCGCAGGATGCGTGGCGTTGGCTGGTGACCGGCATTGCCGTGCTGGCAGCGCTGGCTTGGGCGATGGGGATTGCATGAGCACCACGATCGCAGCCCTGGCCGCGCTGGCGCTGGCCTTTGCCACCTTTGCCTGCCTGGCGCTGGCAATGGACCGGCATCAGGAACAGGCAACCGGTCACGAAACCATAACCTTCGGGATCACGTGCGGCTTGCGTCTGAGCGCCGCGCTGCTGGCGCTTGCCGCGATGGCCGCCTGCCTGCAGGCCTGGGGCATCACGGTGGCGGCGCTGGTCTGGCTGGGCATGCTGTCGTGCGGCGCGATCCTGACCACCCTCACGCTCAGCTATGCGCCACGGCGGCTCCGGACGCTGGCCGCGATGGCCGCCATTCTGGGCTTGGGCTTGGCCTGCGCCTGAAACCGCCCGGCGGAACATCGACACATTGCCTTATTCTTACCCCCCATACCCAATTGCCACCTCACGACAAAAGAGAAATCCTCATGCACATTAACCGGATCGCTGCATTCACCAGCCACGGTCAAGGCGGAAACCCCGCCGGCGTCGTTCTTGCGGATCAACTGCCCTCGCCCGAGGAAATGCAAAGGGTGGCGGCCGAGGTCGGCTATTCGGAAACGGTCTTCTCCTGTCCTAACGGCGATGGCTCGTGGCGCACCCGGTACTACTCGCCTGAAGCCGAAGTCGCCTTTTGCGGGCATGCGACCATCGCGCTAGGCGCGGTGCTCGGTCAGACCTTTGGGCCGGCCCGGTATCCGCTGGCCCTGGCGAATGCCCAAATTGAAGTGTCGGCAGGAATCCAGGATGGCGAATGGGTAAGCGTGCTGCGCTCGCCGCCGACGCGCAGCGCACTCGCCAGCCCAGGGTTGTTGACCGAGGCGCTCGAACTCTTCGGCTACGCCATGGACGACCTGGATCCCACGCTCGCGCCCTGCATGGCCAACGCGGGGATCGACCACTTGATTGTCCCGCTCATTTCACGCGCCGCGCTGGCGCGCATGAATTACGACCTCGATCAAGGACGCCGCTTCATGCAAACCCACTGCATCGGAACCATCGCGTTCGTGTTCAGCGAGACCGATACCCTGTTCCACGCGCGCAACGCGTTCGCCATTGGCGGCGTCCTGGAAGACCCGGCAACCGGCGCAGCCGCCGCGGCCTTTGCCGGCATGCTGCGCGACCTGGGCCGCAAAGCGCAAGGCGAAATCGTCATCCTGCAAGGCGAGGACATGGGCATGCCCTGCCGAATCGAAGTGGAATTCACGGGGGAGCCGGGCTCCCCGGTGAATGTGCGCGGCAAGTCGTCTGTCATCGGCTAGGCGCTCGGGCCGTTCCGTCACGACTTCGGTCGTATGACACTGCCAGCATGTGTTCCCGTGCTGGCGCCAAAGCTCCACGCCAAACGCCCGTTGACCAATACGTGATCGATACCCTGTGCCTGGCGGGTGGGCGCGGCCCAGGTGGCGGTGTCCGCAATGGCATCCGCGTCGAAGACCACGATGTCGGCCGCGAAACCCTCGGCGATGCGCCCTCGCGCGGGAAGCCGGAAATACGCGGCCGGCTTGCCGGTCATCTTGTGCACCGCCTGTTCCAGCGTGAACAGCCCGACGTCGCGGCAATAGTGGCCCAGCACCCGCGGAAAGGTGCCCCACAGACGCGGGTGCGGCGCGGGATCGTGAGGCATGCCGTCCGAACCGATCATCGTGCCCGGGTACGCAAGAATCCGTTCGACGTCGGCCTCGTCCATGATGAAGTAGATGGCGCCCGCCGGCTGCAGCGCATCCACTGCATCTTCCGGACTCAGCCCCATGTCGCGGGCAATATCGTCCAGATCCCGCCCCGCGTACTGCGGATACGGGACGGACTTGGTCACGATGACCCGGCTGGATACCGCCAGGCGGTCCTTGCGCAGGATCGTGGATCCGGCCACGTAGGGATAGCAATCCAGCGCCACCTCCTGGCGCTGGCTGGCCTGGCCGATGTGCGCCAGCGTCTGCACCGAACGCCCATGGTTGCGTGGACCGATCAGCTTGTGGTGCGAGATCAGCACGGGCGCGCCGCCCGCCGCCCCCACCGCAAACGCTTCATCCAGCGCCGCGAAGATGCGATCGCCTTCATCGCGGATATGGCTGGCGTACAGCCCCCCATACTCGCGCAGCACGCTGGCCACCGCCATCAGTTCATCCAGCGTCGCCGGCATGGCGGCCGGATACGCGGTGCCGGTGGACAGCCCGATGGCGCCGCTCTGCATGGCCTCGTGCAATAGCGCCTGCATGTACTCGATCTCGGCGGCGGTTGCCGGCCGGTCCAGGTCGTCCATCGCGGCGGCGCGCAGCGAGGTGTGTCCCACCAGGCAGGCCGCGTTCACGGCG
This sequence comes from Achromobacter sp. Root170, assembly GCF_001428165.1. Classification (NCBI taxonomy): domain Bacteria; kingdom Pseudomonadati; phylum Pseudomonadota; class Betaproteobacteria; order Burkholderiales; family Alcaligenaceae; genus Achromobacter; species Achromobacter sp. Root170. The sequence goes on along the minus strand of NZ_LMHN01000015.1, from coordinate 124,833 downwards.
GGCGGGTGGCGATCCAGGTTTTCCAGATAGGCGCGGAACGTCTCGTACGGAAAATCGCCGGCGTCGTTGCCCAGCAGATTGACAGGCGCAGGCACCTCGCTGCGCCAGCCCGAACGCCACGGCGCCTGGCTGATGCCGCAGTTGCCGGTCACCACCGTGGTGACGCCCTGGCTCAGCTTGGCGGGCATGCCGGGATCGATCGACAGGTAGCGGTCGTCGTGGGTGTGCGTATCGATGAAGCCGGGCGACACGATGCGGCCGTCCGCCGCCAGCACCTGGTCGGCCACGGCGCCCGCCAGGTCGCCGATGGCCGCAATGCGGCCGTCGCGCACGCCCACGTCGGCCCGGACGCGGTCGGCGCCCGTCCCGTCGATCACCGTGCCTCCACGGATCAGCAGATCGTAGCGTTCGTGATTCATAAGGCTCAGTCGATCTTGACGTTGGCTTGCTTGATCACCTGCGCCCAGACTGGACGCTCGGCGTGTGCGCGGTCAAACAGCTGCTGGCGCGGGCCGATGTTCGGCACATAGGACAGCGTCTTGAGCTTTTCCTGAACGTCAGGCGACTGCAGCGCCTTATTGATTGCGCCGTTCAGGTAGTCCAGCACCTTGGGGTCGGTGCCGGCGGGCGCGACATAGCCCGTCCAGGCCACGGCGCGATAGCCCTTCAACCCCTGCTCGTCCAGCGTCGCCAGATTGGGCATGGACGGATCGCGCTGCAGGTCGGTCACGGCAAGCGGCACGACCTTGCCCTGGTCCACGAACGCGGCGATGGACGAAATATTGTCGAACACCAGGTCGGCTTCGCCGCGCAGCACGGCCAGGTCCGCCTCAACGCCGCCCTTGTAAGGCACGTGCATGAACTCCACGCCCGCCATCGCGCCGAACATCGCCGCGCTCAGATGGCCCGTCGTGCCGTTGCCGCCCGACGACACCACCAGCTTGCCCGGTTCCTTCTTGGCCAGGGCGATCAGCTCGGCGACGCTTTTGACGTTCAGGCCCGGACGCACGGCCAGCAGGTTCTGCACGGAACCGGTCAGCGCGACCGGCGCCAATTGCTTGTCGGCGTCGTACTGCAGCTTCGCGTACAGGCTTTGGTTGATCGCCAGCGTGGCCACATTGGCAAAGCCGATGGTGTAGCCGTCGGGCGCGGCATTGGCCACCGCCTGCGTGCCGATGATGCCGGATGCGCCGGTGCGGTTCTGCACGACGAAGTTGCCGCCGGTCTGCTTGGCCATTTCGGCGGCCAGCAGGCGCGATACAAGGTCGGGCGTGGTGCCGGTATTGAACGGCACCACGATCGTCACGGGATGCTCGGGATAGGCGGCATGGGCGGCGGACACCGCGGTCAGGCTCATCACTGCGCTCGCGGCCGCGAGCCAGCGCCTGGCGCTGCTTTGGAACGTGGACATGGTTTTCTTCCTTGGACTGTTATAGGTGTAGCCGCGCGGGCTCTGCGTCCCCCGCGGATCTTGCACGGCGCCTGAACGACGCCGGTACTACGCGGCGGGGCTTGCGGCCCCGCCGGCCTGGACGGTCGCGCGAACGCTCAGTCCAGTGCGATCTGACGCAACAGCGGCAGATCGATGTTTCCGCCCGACAGCACGATGACCGCGTCGCGGCCTTCGGCAGACAGCTTTCCCGCCAGCAGCGCGGCCAGCGCCACCGCGCCGCCCGGCTCGACCACCAGGCGCAATTCGTCCAGCGCAAAGCGGATGGCGCTGGCGACTTCGTCATCGCTCACCGACACGGCCGCGCTCAGGCAGCGGCTGTTGATCGCGTAAGGCAGTTCCGCCGGCGTCGCAGCCTGCAACGCATCGCACAAGGTCTTGGCGCCTGCGGGGTTGGTTTCGCGCTTGCCGGAGGCCAGGGACCTCACCGTGTCGTCGAATTCGTGCGGTTCCACCGCGACCATCCGCGCCTGCGGCGCCAGCTCGCGCAGCACCAGCGAGCAGCCCGCCGCCATGCCGCCGCCGCCGCAAGGCGTGGCAAAGAGCCCAAGGTTGGCCCGCGCCGCGGCCGGCAGATCCTGCAACGCCTCCAGGGCCAGCGTGCCCTGTGCAGCCAGCACGTCAGGATGGTCGCCAGGCGGCAGCAGCGTGGCGCCGGTCTCGGCCAGCAGGCGCATCCCGATCTCTTCGCGGCTTTCGCGCGTGCGGTCGTAGCGCACAACCTTGGCGCCGTGGCGCAGCGCCTTCTCGACCTTGTTTTCCGGCGCATCCACCGGCATCACGATGGTGGCCGGCACGCCCAGGCAGCGGCTGGCCCAGGCAACGGCCTGGCCATGATTGCCGGTGGAATAGGCCACCACGCCGCGCTCGCGCTGCGCCGGGCCCATGTTCAGCAGAGCGTTGAATGCGCCACGAGCCTTGAAGGAGCCCGTCACCTGCAGGTTTTCCAGCTTCAGCCAGATGGGCGCCTGCGCCCGTTCGTCCAGGGCCGGCGAGCGCAACAGCATGGTGCGCCGCACGTAGGGCGCCAGGCGCTCGGCGGCGGCGGTCACGTCGGCGTATTGCGGCACGCGCAGGGTGCCGAGCATTTCGTGTTCGATGGTCGGAGGCAGAAGCATCGCGGTCATGAGGCTATCCAGCAAGGTAGGGAAATTCGGACGGGTTAAGCCGAAGGCGTCCAGACGGCGGGCGCGACGCTGCCGGTCTGCTCGACCAGGCGGCCGTAGGCCTCGGGACGGCGATGCTTGGCGAAATTGAAGACGGTGCTGCGGCCCAATTCGCACAGGTCCAGGTCGCAATCGGCGACGATCAGCTCGTCGTCCCAGGTCGCGGCCATGGCGATGATTTCGCCCTGGGGGTTGACGATGATGGAATGGCCCAACAGTTCATGGCCGTCCTCAGTGCCGGCCTTGGCAACGGCCGCGGCAAAGGTGGCGTTCTGGTAGCAGCCCGCCTGGATGGACAAGTGCGAGTGCAACACGCGCAGGTGATGCGCCTCGAAGCCGCGGTTATCCTGGTTGCGGCTGGGCGTGTTGTAGCCCAGCATGACGAGTTCGACTTGCTGCAGGCCCAGCACGCGCCAGGCCTCGGGCCAGCGCCGGTCGTTGCAGATGAGCATGCCCAGGTTCGCGTCCACGCCGGGCGCAACGGGCGCGCGCACCACCGGGAATCCCAGGTTGCCCACTTCGAAGTAGCGCTTCTCCAGATGCTGGACCTGGCGATGCTCGGCGAACTCGGCGTGCCCCGGCAGATGAACCTTGCGGTACTTCAGCACGATCTCGCCGTTGGGCGCGATGACAACCGACGTATTGAACCGGCGCTTGCGCACGATGCCCCGTTCGTCCGGTTCCCAGGCCAGTTCCGCGTATCCCAGGTACACCATCAGGCCGTAGCGCTTGATGGCGTCGAACAGCGGCTGCGTGGCGGGCGACGGCAGGCTGGGCTCAAACCAGGCATCCGCCTCGTCAAGGTCCTCGCAGTACCAGCGCGGAAAGAAGGTCGTCAGCGCAAGTTCCGGAAACACCACGACCTGGGCGCCGCGTTGATGCGCGCGCTCCATCAGCCGGACCATGCGGCCGATCGCCACGTCGCGCCCTTCGGAACGTTGAATCGGACCCAATTGGGCGGCAGCGACGGTGACGATGCGGGACATGTGGTAATCCTGGGTTGTGTGAGCGATATCCGACGCCAGCATGACGTGCGCGCCCGGCCGCGGGAAGACCGTCCGCCAGGCGGGACGCGGATCGCGGCGAGCCGTAAAACGGGCCCGCAACCCTTGAAAACAAAGGGTTTGCCGCCGCCGGACAAGGCTCCAGCCGGCCGCGGGACTGTGCATTTAGTAATGGGCTGCGCGCAAAACGTCATGGCACCCGTGTGGCGCGCACGCCGCGCCGGCCTGCAGGCCATAAAATGGCTGGCGCTGACATCCCTTCCACTTACGCCCCCTTCCCTATGGCCGGCCCCCTTCCCTCGGCGCCCGGAGCGCTGACGCTTCGCCAGATCGAGGTCTTCCACGCCGTGATGCTGACCGGCTCGCTCAGCGAGGCGGGCCGCATGCTGTCCGTCACGCAGCCCGCCGTGAGCCGCGTGCTGGCCTCGGCCGAGAACCGGCTGCGCTATCGGCTGTTCGAACGCGTCAAGGGGCGGCTGCACCCCACCCCGGAGGCCCGGCGCCTGTTTGTCGAGGCCGAAGAGATCTTCGGCCGCGTCAACCGGTTCAATGCCCTGGCGGGCGCGCTGGGCGCAGGCTCGGCAGGCACGGTCAGTCTGGTGTCCAGCCCCAGCTTCAGCGAATGGCTCATCCCGCACGCCATCCAGAAGTTCCGCGAGCGGCATCCCGACACGCCCATCCGCTACCGGCCGCTGGCCTTTGACGCGCTGCTGCCGCATCTGTTGCTGGGACAGGCCGATTTCGGCATCGCGTCGATGCCGCCACCGGTCAATGCCAATATCGTCAGCGAAGAGATCGGCCAGGGCTGGCTGGGCTGCGCGGTGCCGCGCGGCCATCCGCTGGCGGTGCGCAGGCGCGTTCGCGCCGAAGACCTGCAAGGTCATCTGCTGATCGGCTATGGCGCCGACACGCCCTTCGGGCGGCTTGCCAGCCGCTTTCTGAACTCCGGCCCCGCGCCGGTGCAGCCGCAGATCGAAATCCGCTCGACGCCCGAGGCGCTGGCGCTCGTGCGCCAAGGCGTGGGCGTGGCGCTGATCGAATCGTTCGGCTATCACCCCAGCTTCGGCAAGGACTTCGTGCTGCTTCCCACCGAACCCGCCCTGAGCCACGCCATCCATCTGCTGCATTCGGCCAGCAGCCCGCTATCGAGCACCGCCAAGCGCTTTGCGACCGTGCTGAAGACGTTGATCCGGCAGGCGCAAAAAGACGCGCCCTACTGAAAATCCATCTGCGAGATCGGCCGCAGGCGCACGCCCTCTTCCTGCAGCGCCTGACGCACAGCCCGCGCGATGTCGACGCCCTGCGGATTGTCGCCATGCACGCAGATCGTGTGCACCGGCATGGCGACCACCTTGCCGCCCACCGTGCGGATCGCCTGCTCGCGCACCATGCGCACCGCCTGCGCGGCGGCCGCGGCCGGATCGTGAATCACCGCCCCGGGCTCGCTGCGCGGCAGCGTCAGGCCATTGTCGCCATAGAGCCTGTCGGCAAACACCTCGCAGGCCACGCGGATGCCGGCCCGGCGCGCGGCGCGCTCGGTCTCGTTGTGCGGCGTGCAGACCAGCACCAACTCCGGATCGAGCGTGCGCATGGCCCAGGTCAGCGCCTCTGACAGCGCCCGGTCTTCGAAGGCCAGCGTGGCCAGCGCGCCGTGCACCTTCACATGCGTCACGCGATGGCCCGCGGCGCGGGCCATGCCCTGCATCGCGGCGATCTGGTACGCGAGCATGTCGCCGATGGCCTGAGGGCTGTCGCCGACGATCTTGCGCCGGCCGAATCCCCACAGGTCGTTGAACCCCGGATGGGCGCCCACATCGATGCCCCGCTTTAGCGCGGATGCCGCAGTTTGGTGCATGACCGATGCATCACCACCGTGAAAACCGCAAGCCACGTTGGCCGACGTGATGAGGTCCAGCATGGCCTCGTCCGCACCAATCTTGTAGTGGCCAAAGCTCTCTCCCAGGTCGGAATTGAGGTCTACGTCGCGCATCTGAAGGACTCCGAAAAAAGCGAATTTCAATGTTTGGCATACCGTTGGCATGCAATTTGCATGCCAAGGACTTGCTGAGGCGATATGCCCAGGATCGGGGCAGGTCTGCCCACCGCGTTTTTTTAATGAACGGAGTCCAAGCAATGAATTTCAAATGGAAGAACGCCACATGCGCCGTGGCCGCAGCATTGGCGATGGCGACTGGCGTGGCGCAAGCGGCAGAACTCAATTTCGCCAGCTGGGGCGGCAACTACCAGGGCGCGATCCGCGACGCCTGGCTCAAGCCCTTCTCCAAGGAAACCGGCATTACCGTCCACGAAGACACCGATCCGCAGGTCGCCAAGATCCGCGCCATGATCGACACCAAGTCGGTCACATGGGATGTGGTTACCGAGAACAGCGCCCGCCTGACGCGCGGCATCAAGCTGGGCGTCTTCGAGAAGATCACGCCGGAGATGGTCAACCAGGACCACGTAATCCCCAGTGCCCGCAACGACTATGGCGTGCCGTCGGAAATCTTCTCGACCAACATCGGCTTCTCGACCCAGGCCTTCCCCGCCGGCAAGCCGCAACCCAGCACCTTCGCCGACTTCTGGGACGTGAAGAAATTCCCCGGCAAGCGGACCCTGCAGGACGATCCCGCCACGGTGATCGAGGCGGCGCTCATCGCCGACGGCGTCCCGCCCGCCGATGTGTACAAGGTGCTGGCCACGCCCGAGGGCCTTGACCGCGCGTTCAAGAAGATCGAAGAGATCAAGCCCCACGTCGCCCGCTGGTGGAAGAGCGGCGCCGAACCCGTCAACGCGCTGGGAACCGGCGAAGTCGTGATGGCGCTGGGCTGGAACGGCCGCTTCCAGGCCGGCATCGACTCGGGCCTGCCCATCGCCATGGGCTGGGGCGACAGCATCGCCCAGGTCGGCTACTTCGCCATCGTGAAGGGCTCGCCCAACCGCGACGCGGCGATCAAGCTGCTGAACTACATGATCCAGCCCAAGCACCAGGCCGAATTCAGCAAGTACATCGCCTACGGTCCGACCACCGAGCAGGCCCTGCCCCTGATCGACGCCAAGCGGCTTGAGCGCCTGCCTTCGACCACCGAGCGCCTGAAGAAAAGCATCTTCCTGAACTCGGAGTTCTGGGATACCCACGGCCCCGCCATCACCGAGCGCTACAACCAGGTCCGCGCCCGCTGATCCTTCTGCTTCCTTACTCAGACGCCGGCGCGTGCGCCGGCGCCCCAATGCCATGACCACGAGCACCGACGCCCTTCCCCTGCCCGTCGCCAGCGTGCGCCCGGCCGCCGCTTCCCGGCGCGGCCGCGTCGCGGCCCTTGCTGCATTGCCGCTGCTGCTGTTTCTCCTGCTGTTTTTCGCCGGCCCGATTGCGGGTTTGCTGGGCAACGGCTTCAAGGGCGAGGACGGCAGCCTGACGCTGGACCATTACCGCCACCTGCTGGACACGCCAATCTACCGGATCGTGCTGGTCAACACGTTCACCATTGCCGCAGCCGTCACGGTGGCCTGCGTGGTGTTGAGCTATCCGCTCGCCTACCTGATGGCGACCGTATCGCCGACCGTGGCGCGCGTGGTGTTCTTCGCGGTGCTCCTTCCCTTCTGGTCCAGCGCGCTGGTCCGCACATCGGCCTGGATCGCGCTGCTGGGCAAGAACGGGCCGTTGAACACCTTGCTGACGACCGTGGGCATCCTCGACCAGCCCATGGCGTTTCTCTACAACTTTACCGGCGTGATGGTGGGCATGACGCACGTGCTGATGCCCTTCGTGGTGCTGCCGCTGTATGCGTCGTTCCGGTCCCTGGACGGCAGCCTGGTGCAGGCCGCGCAAGGCCTGGGCGCGGGATCTGCGGGCATTTTCAGCCGGGTCATCCTGCCGCTCACCAGTCCGGGCGCGGTCGCCGGCGGCATCATTGTCTTCATGAACGCGGTGGGCTACTACATCACCCCGTCGCTGATGGGCGGTCCCGCCCAGCGCATGGCCGCCGAACTCATTTCGCACAACATCACCGAAGAGCTGAACTGGGGATTGGCCTCGGCGCTGGCAGGCGTGCTGCTGGCCACCGTGCTGCTGTCGCTGTGGCTGTTCAACCGGCTGTTCGGCCTGAACAGCCTGATCAGCGCCAGTTCCGGCAAAGGCAGCAACACCAGCGGGTATCGCCGCACGCCGGGCGGCCGGATGTCGGCCCTCCTGGGCGTGGCGTGCGCGGTGTTCCTGCTGCTGCCCATCGTCGTCGTCATTCCGATGAGCTTCGGCACCACCGACTTCCCCATCTTCCCGCCGCCCAGCTACGGGCTGCGCTGGTACGAGAACTTCTTCACCGACGGCAAATGGCTGGCCGCGCTGGCCTCCAGTACGCGGATCGCCGTCGTGGTGACGCTGCTGGCCACGGTCCTGGGCACCGCCGCCGCGCTGGGCGTCAGCCGGCTGGCAAAGCGCCACCAAGGCTGGCTGGATGCCTTCTTCATCGTCCCGATGTCGGTGCCGGCCATCGTCACGGCGGTCGCGCTGTACTACCTGTTCGCGCCCATCGGCTGGGTCGCCAATTCCATGGCGGTCATTCTGGGCCACACCGTGCTTGCCGCGCCCTACGTCTACATCACCATGCGGGCGGCGCTGCGCAGCCTGGACCCCAGCCTGGAATTGGCCGCGCTGAGCATGGGCGCTTCCTGGCCGACGATGTTCCGGCTGGTCATGCTACCGGCCCTGATCCCCAGCCTGATCGGCGGCGCCGTCTTTGCCTTCGTCAGCTCGTTCGACGACGTGGTCATGGCGCTGTTCCTGACCACCATCCGCAACCGCACCTTGCCCAAGCTGATGTTCGAGGGCCTGGCCAACGACTTCGATCCCACCGTGATCTCCGCCTCCTGCCTGCTGGTCGGGGCGACGGCGCTGATCCTGCTTGCAAACCTGCTGATCAGCAGGAAGAAGGAACACTGACATGCATATCGCCAACGACATCCTCCCGCAACGCCCGCCGGAACGCCAGGGCAAGGAGCTGACGCTTGCCGGCATCCACAAGCGCTACGGCGATTCGATTGCGCTGCCCGACGTCGACCTGACCGTGGCGCGCGGCGAGTTCTGCACGCTGCTGGGCGCGTCCGGCTCCGGCAAGACCACGCTGCTCAAGATCATCGCCGGCTTCGAATCGCCGGACGCCGGCGTGGTGAAGATCGGCGGGCGCGACGTCACGCATACGCCGATCGCGGACCGCAACATCGGCATGGTGTTCCAGAACTACGCCCTGTTTCCGCACATGAGCGTGTTCGAGAACGTCGCGTTCGCGCTGCGCATGCGGCGCCTGAACGAAGAGGACATCCGCCGCCGCGTATTTGACGCGCTGGACCTGGTGAGCCTGGCGCCGCTGAAGGACCGCAAGCCCGGCGCGCTGTCCGGCGGCCAGCAGCAGCGCGTCGCGCTGGCGCGCGCCCTGGTGTTCACGCCCGACATCCTGCTGATGGACGAGCCGCTGGGCGCGCTGGACAAGAATCTGCGGCAATCCATTCAGCTGCAGCTGCGCCGGCTGCACCAGGAACTGGGGCTGACCGTGGTCTTCGTCACGCATGACCAGGAAGAGGCCATGAACCTGTCGGACCGCATCGTCATCCTGGAACAGGGCCGCATCGTCGAGGCCGGCTCGCCGGAAAGCCTGTACCGCAAGCCCGCCAGCGCTTTTGTCGCCGGCTTCCTGGGCGAATGCAATTTCCTGCCCGCCAACGACGGCGTGCTGGGCGTGCGCCCCGAGCACCTGCGCCTGGGCAGCCGCCTGGCCGGCGCCGATCAGCGCCACCCGGGCAAGATCGTGGCGTCGACGTTCTGCGGCGTGCACTGGAAAGTCTTCATCGAAGCCTTCGACAAGGTGATCCTGGCCTACGCGCCGCTGGATGTTGACTCAGCCCAGCGCACGCCCGGACAGGCGGTCACGTGGGGCTTTCATCCGGACGACGCCATGGAATTCGCCAACGCAGCATGACGACCGACGCGCCAACTTCTTGCGGGACTGCCGCGCCGCGCATCGTGGCGGCGGGCGATCGCACGCTGCTGGTCGAGTTTCCCGACCGCATCGACGCCGAGACCAATGCGCGCGTGCTCGCGCTGTCAAAGGCGTTGCGGGGCAGCCTGCGCAAGGTCCGCGGACTCCTGAGCGTGGTGCCGGCATACCGTTCGCTCGCGGTGAACTTCGATCCGCTACTGATCGGGCACGACGCCATTGGCGAGCTGATCGGCCGCAGCCTGCAAGCCAGCCCCTTCGCGCCTGTCCCCGCACCGCGCCGCTGGGAAGTCCCGGTCTGCTATGGCGGCGCCCACGGCATGGATCTGCAGGCGCTGGCGGATCAGCATCGGCTTGATCCCGCGCGGGTCATCGCCCGGCACACCGCGCCCGTCTACCGGATCTACATGGTGGGATTCCTGCCGGGCTTCGCGTATCTGGGCGGCCTGGATCCTGCGCTGCACACACCCCGCCGCGCCATGCCACGCGCGCACACGCCCGCCGGCAGCATCAACATCGGCGGCCAGCAGACGGCCATCGCCTCGGTGTCCGGACCCAGCGGCTGGCACCTGATCGGCCGCACGCCGTGGCGCAGCTTCGATCTGCGCCACGAGAATCCATTTCTGTTCGAGGCCGGCGACGAGATCGTGTTCACCCCCATCGATGAAGACGAGTTCGAACGCCTTGCCGCCTTGCAGGACGACCCCGCCCGCCGGCCGCGACCGCTGCCAGGAGACGGCCCATGAGCGCGCGCCTTCGCGTCGAAAAGGCCGGCTTGCTGACCACGGTGCAGGACCTGGGCCGCCCGGGCTATGAACACATGGGCGTGCCGCCGTCGGGCGCCATGGATCCCGGCGCGCTGCGCATCGCCAATGGACTGGTCGGCAACGCACCCGGCCTGGCCGCACTGGAATTCACCCTGCTGGGCGGCGCGTTGCAGGTGCTGGATGCGGATTGCACCGTCGCCTTCGCCGGCGACGCCTTGCTGCACGCCAGCGCCACGGCCGCCTCGCCCGCCCGGTCACTGAGTCCGTGGCAATCCCACCGTGTACCGGCGGGCGCCACCTTGACGATCGGGCCGCTGGAGCGCGGCGTACGCGGATATCTGGCCGTCGGTGGCGGCATCGCCGTGACGCCCGTGCTGGGCAGCGCGTCCACCCTGACGCGTGCCGGGCTGGGCGGCCTGGACGGCCGTGCGCTGGCGCGCGGCTACGTGCTTGCCACCGGCGACGCCCGGCGCCGTTCGCCGCGCCGCTGGCTGGCCGCCCGCGACACCGGCTGGTTCTATCGGGATGCGCCCATCGGTGTCGTCCTCGGTCCCCAGCAGGATCACTTCGCGCCCGCCGAGATCGACCGCTTTCTCGGCGCCACGTATCGCCTGGCGCCGCAGTCCGACCGCATGGGCCTGCGTCTGGATGGGCCGGCCATTGCGCACGCCCGGGGCGCCGACATCATCACCGATCCCATCGCCGCGGGCAGCATCCAGATCCCGGGCGCGGGACAACCCCTCATTGCCATGAACGACCGCCAGACCACCGGCGGCTACCCCAAGATCGCCACCGTCATCTCGGCCGACCTGCCTCGTCTTGCCCAGATCCGCCCGGGCCAGCCGCTACGGTTCGAAGCCCTGGACCTGGCGCAGGCCGTGCAGCGCTGGCGCGATTACACGGAATGGGTCCACGCCCGCGAAGACGACCTGCGCGCAGACCCGAACTTTCCCATCTTCCCCTTACTGTTTCCATGATTCCTATGTCCATCATTCATGCCATGGAAAGCCCCTTGCTCAACGCCACGGCCGCCGCCCCGGTCGCCGACGACGCGCGCGACCTGGTCGACGAGGCCTACTCGACCATGCTGGACATGATCCAGCTGGGCCAGTTGCCCATCAACCAACCGCTGCAGGAACGCAACCTGGCCAGCGCGCTGGGCGTGTCGCGCACCCCGCTGCGCGAGGCGATGAGCCGCCTGATCGGTGCCGGATTCGCCATGCGCACGGCGCGCGGGCAGCTCATCGTGCCCGAACCTTCGTTGCGGCAATACCTGGAGATCTTCCAGATGCGCGTGCTGCTGGAAGGCGACGCCGCCGCGGCCGCCGCCACCCGCATGGCGCCGGAGGAGGCCGCAGCCCTCCTGGAGCAAGTCAGCGAGATCCGGCGCCGCAACGAAACCACCCACGAGGAGAACCATCGGGTCGACAACCTGCTGCACGACAGCATCGCGCAGGCCAGCGGCAACCGGCTGATGGCACAGACCATCCACGACCTGCGCATCAAGGCCCGCTGCTTCGACCAGAACGGCGCGCCCGAACGGCTGATTCCGGGCTGCGACGAGCACATGGCCGTCCTGCAGGCCATCCTGGATCGCAACCCCGACGCCGCGCGCGCCGCGATGCAGGCGCACCTCTGCAACGTGCGCGTTGGCTTGGTCGCCCGCCACACCCAGATTTAACTGCCTCCCTTTATCCGCATGTCATTCCCCACCCCGAAGCCTCTGCTCATCATCATGAACCCGGTCACGCAGGCCGACCGGGACCAGATCGCCCGTCACTTCGAAGTCGTCTTCGCCCCGACGCCGGAGCGGTATGCGCAAGCCGTCGCCGAGCACGCGCCGCGCGTCGAAGTGGTCATGACCATCGGCGCGATTGGCCTGACTGCAGGCCAGATCGACGCGCTGCCCAACCTGAAGCTGATCTACTCGATGGGAGCCGGCTACGAAAAGATCGACCTGGATTACGCCAGGCGGCGCGGCGTCAAGGTCGCCAACGGCGCGGGCACCAACGACAGCTGCGTCGCCGACCACGCCATGGGCCTGATGATCGCCGTCATCCGCGGCATTCCCCGCCTGGACCAGCTCACGCGGCAAGGCGTCTGGCGCACGCAGCTGCCCCTGCCGCCCAACGTCTCTGGAAAAAAGCTGGGCATCATCGGCCTGGGCGGTATCGGCGAAAAAGTGGCGCTGCGCGCGCAGGCGTTCGAGATGCAGATCGGTTACCACAACCGCCGCCCGCGCCCGGGGTCGCCGCACCGCTACTTTCCTTCCGTAGGCGAACTGGCCGGGTGGTCCGACGTGCTGCTCGTCGCCATCCCAGGTGGCGATTCAACCCACCATCTGATCGATGGCGCCATCCTGGACCAGCTCGGCCCCAACGGCTACCTGATCAACATCGCGCGCGGCAGTGTCGTGGACACCGTTGCCTTGGAACGCGCCCTGCGCCAGCGGACCATCGCCGGCGCGGCACTGGACGTTTATGAGGGCGAACCCGAGTTGCCTGCGGCTTTGGCCGACTTGACCAACTTGGTGCTCACCCCTCACATTGCCGGCTGGTCGCCTGAGGCCATGCAATTGATGGTGGATAAATTCCTGGAAAATACGCGCCGGGTGTATGCGGGCGAGCCGCTGTTGACGCCGCTTTGAGGCGGGATTGTCATTCAGCCAGGGCCGAAATGCCCTGCTTGCCTGGCGCTGCTGCCAGCCGAACCCGTGCCTGGTATCAGACACGCATCCGGGGAAGCGCTTCCCGGACCTCACATGCCTAGCGGCTGCATTGCTTGCTCAACTTCATCTGCGGAAAGGTCTTGCACGATCACGACCATGGCGCCCGTCGCCCGTGCAGCGCCTTCCGGCTCGGCAATCGGCTCGGGCGTGGCGAATACGAGCCGCACGCCATGCGCGGCGCGCAGACTGCCGTCGTCCCAACGCAGCACGCCCTTGGCCCTTAACAGGCGCTCTCCGACATGGCGTTGCATGTGCCGGGTCCAGTTCGCATAGGCTTCCCAGGTTACGGGCGTATGCTGCCGGAATGCATAGGACACAATGCCGTAGCGCAACACATGTGCCACCGGCTTGAAGGCGGCTGGCGCTGCCTCCTTTAACACAGCCGCGTCCAGATGTTCTGGACGCAGGCCGTCAAACAGCGCGGGCGCGTCCTCGTCCACCGTGCCAGGCGACACAGCGCGGATTGGCGCATTGGCGTTGTATCCCCTTAGCGCTGCCTTTACCGCCTGAATCGCGCCATCCCCGGCCAGATCCACCTTGGTCAGCGCAATGCGGTCGGCGATGGCGACCTGGGTGCTGGCTTCGCGATAGGCGTCCAGCGTCGCCATCCCGTGCAGCGCATCCGCCGTCGCCACAACGCCGCCGAACCGGTAATGGCGGGCGATCAGGGGGTCGGCAGATAGCGTGTTGATGACCGGACACGGGTCGGCCAGCCCTGAGGTCTCTACCACCACCCGCTCAAATTGCGGAATTTCACCGCGCTGGCGACGGTAGTACAGCGACTCAAGCGTGTCTTGCAGCGAGCTTGTCGCCGCGCAGCAGAGGCAGCCGGAATCCAGCAGCACGACATCGGTGTCATCCGCCTTGCCGACCAGCATATGATCCAGGCCGATCTCGCCGAACTCGTTGATGACCACCGCCGTATCGGCAAAGCGCGGGCTGCGCACCAGACGCGACAACAGTGTGGTCTTGCCGCTTCCCAGGAAGCCGGTCAATAGGTAGACGGGAATCGGTCCGGCATTGCTGGCCATGGCGTCGGCATCCTTCTCCGGATCATTCACGGGCCGCGTCGGCGGGCGCGGGCAGGCCGCGCAGATAGTCCTGCACCTCGCGAGAGGGAATCACGTCCGCATACTTGCAATTCAGATCGAACAAGCTCATGGCGTGGCTGGCCTGGAAGCGGTCGAACGCCGCCTCTTCGGGAATGATTACCTTGAAATTGTAGGAGTAGGCGTCAACCGTGGTGGCGCGCAGGCATCCTGACGACGTGCATCCCACCAGGATCAGCGTGTCCACGTCAAGAAAATTCAGGTGGCTCATGAAGATCGTGCCGAAGAAGCAGGATGGCTTCTGCTTGGTGATGCGAATGTCTTGCGGACGCGGCGCCAGCGGCTCCACGGTTTGCGTCGCATGGGTGTTTGCCAGCACGGTCTTTTCACCGCCGCGGTGGTTCTTGCCTACCTGCACGCCACTATCCAACAGGTCGGCGCGCCGGCCGCTTTCGGTATAGAAGACGGGGATATTCTTGTCGCGCGCCAGTTCCAGCAACGGGACAATATGCGCGACCGCGTCCCAGGCCTCGCGGCCGCAATGGGTGCGATATTGCTTCAGGCCTTCCAGGATGTCTTGAGGCGTGTCGCCGCAAAAGTTGTATTGCACGTCGATGATGAACAGCGCGGGGCGCTTGCCGAAGCCGCCACGCTTGCCGTAGCCGGCCTGAGCCAGCACTTGCTTGTCGCGTTCGGTAAGGAAGTCGTCCCAGATTCGCTTGGTGTCGCTCATAATGATTTCCGTCAGAAGGGAGATGGATTCAGTTCAAAGACGCTTGAGATAGCGGCCGCCAGGATTGGCGCGGGCCGCGTCCGTGATGCGGCCGTCCTGCGCCACGGTGCGCCCGCGCACCAGCGTGCGTATGGGCCAGCCTTTCAGGGTCATGCCCTCGTAAGGCGAATAGTCGGAGTTCGATTCCAGGGTGGCCGCATCGACCGTGCGTTGCAGGTCGGGGTCGACGATCACCAGGTCCGCGTCCTTGCCGATCTCGATGCTGCCCTTGCCCGGCATGCGATAGATGCGTGCCGCGCTCTCGGCACTGACCTTCATCAGCGTTTCCAGCGGGACGCCACGGCGGTGATAGCCTTCGTGCAGCAAGATCGGCAACATCAGGCCGGTGCCCGGGAACCCATTGCTGGCCGCCCAGATGTCGGTGTCCTTGGTGGCCCGCTTGCGGGGCACGTGGTCGGTGCCTATCGTGGTGATGGAGCCGTCCAGCACGCCTTCCCACATGGCTTCCACATCGCTTTGGCCTCGCACCGGCGGGTTGACCTTCGCATAAGTCCCGGCGGGCGATTCATCGTTCAGGAAGAGGTAGTGCGGGCAGGTCTCGACGTAAATGGGCGGTGCGCCAGGCGTGCGGCGATGGCGCCGCGCCTCGTCCAGCGCTTCGCGGCTGCTCAGGTGCACAATATTGACCGCAGCGCCCGTCTTCGCCGCGAAATAGCACACGCGATGTACGTTCTCGGCTTCCAGGAAGTCCGGGCTCTGCTCGTTCCAGGCCTTCAAGTCGTCACGGCCTGCCGCGCGCAGGGGGTCTCTCAGGACAGGGATGACCTCGACGTTTTCGCAGTGCACGCCCATGATTGCGCCGGGGATGGCGGCCGTGGCGCGCAAGGCCGAATACAGCAGGCCGTCGTCGATGTCGGTAAATCCCTTGGACAGTCCGGCCGCCCCTTTGTACATCATGTAGAGCTTGTAGGATGACACGCCGAATCGGCGAGAGGTTTCCTCGAGCGTATCCACATGCAGATTGCTGGTGATGCCGAAATGGAAGCCGAAGTCGACACAGCTTTGCGACAGCGCGCGGTCGCGCACCTTTTCAAAAGATTCACGGATGTCGGCGGAACGATGGAACGACAGCACTGTCGTGGTGCCGCCAAGCGCGGCGAAGCGCGACTCGGTCTCGAAGTCGGTCTCCGGAGACCCGAAGCCGAAGTGAACGTGAGGATCGATCAGGCCTGGCAGCACCCACAGTCCCTGGCAATCGATCGTTTCACGGGCCTCGAGCGGCGCGCCTGGTTCGGCGATTATGGCGATGCGGCCGTCAATGACGCCCAGCACGCCCTCGGTCAGGCCTTGCTGCGGGAGCAGCAGCCTTGCATTGGTCAGTAAGAGGTCCAGCATGATGTCGAGTTTCCTGAGTGATGCGCGTTGTCAGCAATGGGCCGTGTCGGCGGCCACCGTGTCGGTCAAGAATGCGTTGAGGACGCTGGCGGGGATGCCGCCTTCCGTGATGAGTTTGCGTTCGGCGTGCGTAAGCACCTGGGCATAGGCCTGGAAGCGCACCTGGCGATCCCCGTCCTCGGCGATCACGTCGATGGGTTCCCCCTTCAATACGCCATCCGCCACATTCTGCAAGCGCAGCGTCTCCGCGCCGGTCAGCCCCAACGCACGCCAGCCTTGGCCGTGGGCGAACGCCAGCGGCAGCACCCCCATGCCCACCAGATTGGCGCGATGGATGCGTTCAAACGACTCCGCGATCACCGCGCGCACGCCCAACAGCGCCGAGCCCTTCGCAGCCCAATCCCGGCTGCTTCCCATGCCGTAGTCTTTGCCGCCCAGGATGACGCAGGCCTCGCCGGCATCGCGGTAGGCCGTCGCGGCATCGACAATCGGCATGAGCTTGCCGCTGGGATAGTGGCGGGTGACGCCGCCTTCCACGCCCGGCGTCAGCGCGTTCTTGATGCGGATGTTGGCGAAGGTGCCCCGCGTCATGACGTGATGATTGCAGCGGCGCGCCACATAGGTGTTGAAATCGCGCGGCGCAACGCCCTTGCCGATCAAGTACATGCCCGCGGGCGTGTCGGCGGGAATTTCACCGCTGGGCGAAATATGGTCGGTGGTCAACGAATCGCCGAACGCCGCCAGCACCCGTCCGCGCGCCAAGGCGCACGCCAAGTCGTCCAGCGCGTCGCGGCCCGGTTCGGTTTTGAAGAATGGAGGCTCGACCAGGTATTGCGAGTCTGGGTCCCAGGGAAAACGTAAGCCGGCCGGCGCGGACAAGTCTTGCCAGATCGCGCTGTCCAGGCTGGCGGGATCATAGACTTCGGCAAACAGCGAAGGGGCCGAAGCAAATGGCATCAAGGCCGCGATCTCTTCCTGGCTGGGCCAGACATCGCGCAGATAGACCGGTGCACCGTCCGCGCCCGGCCCCAGCGGCTCGTGCTCGAAATCCAGGTCGATGCGGCCCGCCAGCGCGTACAGCACCACCATCGCCGGCGACCCGATGTAGTTGGCGCGAAGCAGCTTGTGGATTCGACCTTCGAAATTCCGATTTCCTGACAGCACGGCGGCGGCGACCAGGCCGCGTTCGACAATAGCGTCTGCCACCGCGGAAACCAGGGGGCCTGACTTGCCGCCGCAAGTCGTGCAGCCGTAGCCGATCACATGAAAGCCTTGGGCTTGCAGCGCCGTCAGCAACCCTGCGGCTTCCAGGTAGCGGGTAACTGCACGCGAGCCGGGCGCCAGCGATCGCTTGACCCAGGCGGGCGGCGTCAGGCCAAGCGCCAGCGCCTTCTGTGCGATCAGGCCGGCCGCCAGCATCACGCTGGGGTTGGAGGTATTGGTGCAAGAGGTAATCGCCGCCAGCGCCACCGAGCCATGGCCGACGACGTCCCGGCTCGCCGGACGCGCGGCGTCCGTGGTCACATCGAACCCGCCTTCCGACTGCGGCACGCTCAGACGGCTTAGGAAGTCTGCGGCAACATTCGACACATCCATGCGGTCCTGCGGGCGGCGCGGACCAGCCAGGCTTGGGCGGGCCGCCGACAAGTCGATGTCGATCACCCGGCTATAGGCGGGCGCCGCTTGCGACGCGTCACCCCACAACAGGTTGACGCGCGCGTAGGCTTCGATCAGCGCGAGTTGTTCTTCATTGCGCCCGGTCATGCGCGCGTATTCCAGCGTGCGCGCGTCGATCGGAAAGAAGCCACAGGTGGCGCCATACTCGGGCGCCATGTTGGCGATCGTGGCTCGCTCGGGCACACTGAGCGCCGCCACCGCGGGGCCGAAGAATTCGACCATGCTGCCCACCACGCCTGCGGCGCGAAGTCGCTGTGTCACCAGCAGCGCGGCATCCGTCGTGAGGGCTGGCGCCTCAATGGCGCCGTGCAGCCGCACCCCAACCACCTCCGGAATGGGAAAGGTGTAGGCATGGCCCAACAGGGCCGCCTCGGCGTCGATGCCGCCCACGCCCCAACCCAACACGCCCAGCGCGTTGACCATGGGCGTGTGGGAATCGCCGCCGATCACGAAATCCGGGTAGACCCATTCGCCGTCCTGTCGTGACTGACGCGCGACCACCGGCGCCAAATACTCGAGGTTGACCTGATGAATGATCCCGATGCCAGGCGTGATGACGCGCAGTCCCTTGAAGGCCTGCTGCGCCCACTTCAGGAACCGGTAGCGTTCGTCGTTACGTTCGAATTCGCGGCGCAGATTGCGTTGCATCGCCCCCGACTCGCCCCAATAGTCGACCTGAAGCGAATGATCCACGATCAGATCCACCGGAATTCGCGTGTCGACCTGCGAGGCATCTCCGCCAGCCTGGGCGACCGCGTCGCGCAGCGCCGCCAGGTCTTGCAATACCGGCAGCCCGCTGGAGTCCGGCAGGATCACGCGAGCCACATGCAGCGGCAAATCCGCCCCAGGGTGCGTTCCCCAATTCCACAGCCTGCGGATTTCCGCATCCGATACGGCCGCGCCCCAGGCTCGGTGCCGCAGAAGATTCTCCAGCAGCACGCGGATGACATAAGGATACGTCTGGATGTCGCGCCCTTCCGATTGGGCGGCAACGGACAGATCCGCGTAGCGCAGCACCCTGCCGCTACAGGAGAAAGACTGGATCATGGCAATCGTAATCGCGAGAATATCAATTGAAGCCATCTTACGGCCTCGAAAACAATAGTGTCAACACTAGCGCCGAGAATACGCAAAGCGTCAGCAAGCTTAATAGTGCGACGATCACCCCCCATCGAAAGTGCCAACATCCGATCCGTTGTTTCCCACCTAGGGAAGACCCTGATAAATATGCGTAAAATCCTCTGATCGCTGTAGAAATACCCCGCCAACCCGGAATTTAATCAACCGATCGTTCATTCCAAAGAGTTGACACTTTTATAACTCCCTTGATAGGCTGTTAACACTATGACCATCTCCACGGCCCCCATCACTCCCAAGGAAGACGCCTCCGGCCCGTTGGCCGACGTGGTGTTTGACCGAGTGCTGGAAGCGATCTACCAAGGCCGGCTTGCGCCGGGCAGCGTCATCAACGAGGTGGCGCTGGCGCAGGAGTTCGGCGTCAGCCGCGGCCCGGTTCGTGAAGCGGTGCGGCGCCTGCAAGGCATTCAACTCGTCACGCGCGAGCCCTACATCAAGGCGCGCGTGGTGACCCTGTCCGCGGAGTCCGCGCTGGAACTGTTCCAAATGCGGATGGCGCTGGAAGGCGTAGCCTGCAACCTGGCCACTCGCCGAATGAGCGACGAGGAAATCGCGCAGTTGCTCGCCGAACTGGAACAGGACCGGCAGCGCCGCCTGGCCGCGGCCAGCGGCGGCGCGCCCGCTCCGCGTGTCTTCGACTTTCACGAGCGCATCGTGCTGGCCAGCGGAAACAACCGCATCATCAATGCCCTGTGCGGCGACCTCTATCACCTGTTGCGCGTCTATCGCCGGCACTCGGGCACCGTGCTCGAACGCAAGGACGACGCTTACGCCGAACACTGGCAGATCTTGCGCGCCATCCGCGCGCGCGATCCTGAGCTGGCTGAGTCGCTCATGCGCTCTCACATCGAACGCGCAGCACAACACCTTTTTGAACACCTGGCAGAAGGGGCATCCGGCATCGCCGGACATCCCGTCTCGGCCGCATAACGCCCTTTGGAGCAGCACGACATGAACAACCCGCGCCACCAGTTCCGGCAATTGCTGAAGAACGAACCTTTTCTCGTGTCCCCCGGTGTCTACGATGGATACAGCGTTCGCCTGGTTGAAGCTGCGGGCTTCAAGACCGCCTGCACCAGCGGCGCGGCCGTGTCGAATGCGCTGCTTGGCATCGCCGATATCGGCGTAATGGGCCTGGCCGAAAACGTTACCCACTGCCGCCACCTGGCAAGGTCCGTCTCCATCCCCCTTACTGCCGACGCGGATACCGGCTACGGCAACCCCGTCAATGTCTACCACACCGTGCAGATGTTCGAGGAAGCCGGCGTTGCAGGCATCAACCTTGAAGACCAGGTCAGCCCCAAGCGCTGCGGTCACATGCCCGGCAAAGACGTCGTCAGCCAGGCCGAGATGGTCAAGAAGATCGAGGCTGCCTGCCTCGCACGACGTGACGACGATTTCGTCATCATCGCCCGCACGGACTCGCTCGCCATCGAGGGCATTGAAGGCGCAGTCAAGCGTGCCCGCGCTTACGCCCAGGCGGGCGCGGACATGTTGTTCCCCGATGCGGTCCGCACCGAAGACGACATCAAGCGGCTTGTCGACGCCGCGGGCATCCCCGTCAGCATCAACATGGGCTTCGGCATCCGCAACCGCCCCACCACGCCGCTGATTCCGCTGCCGCGCCTGAAGGAGATCGGCGTCAAGCGCATCAGCCTTCCGCGCATGTTGCCCGCTGCCGCCATCTACGGCATGCGCCAGGCCCTGCAGGTCATGCAAGGTGTGATCACCACGGGCGAACCCGCGGATCGCCCCGATTTGCTGGTCGGCATCGAAGACATCATGCAACTGATGGGCTACGAGCAGATGCGCGCGATGGAAAAGCGCCTGACGACGCTGGACAACTAATCAGGCACTGACATGATCGAGCGTAGCGCGTCGGCGCATTGCGTCCTGACAGGCGCGGCATCCGGCATCGGTCTTGCGTTGACCGAGCGGCTTCTGGCGGCGGGCTGGCGGGTGACCGGCGTGGACATTGCGCCCGCCGCCGTCCACGACAACGCCCAGTACTGCCACCACGTTTGCGACCTGTCCGACCCGGCCGCGCTGCACGCCCTGTGCGCGGGTCTGGGCGATTGCGCCCCGACTGCGCTGGTGCACTGCGCCGGCCTGGTGCGCACGGGCGGCGCGCTGGACACGCGACCGGAGGACGCAGCGCTGCTCTGGCGCCTGCATGGCGCAGCGCCGATGGCGCTGGTCCAGGCCTTGGCGCCGCAACTCCCAGACCGCCGCGGCCGCGTCGTGCTGGTGTCCAGCCGCGCCGTGCTGGGTCGCGCGCACCGCTTGGCGTATGCCGCCACCAAATCCGCACAGATTGGCATGGCCCGAAGCCTGGCAGCGGAGCTCGTCGGGCGCGGCATTACGGTCAATGTCGTCGCGCCCGGCGCGGTGGACACCCCCATGCTGAATGATCCCAAGCGCGGGGCCGCGCCGAGTGTGGACCTGCCGCTGGGCCGCCTGATTGACGCGCGCGAAGTTGCCGCGACCATCGCCTTCTTTCTGAGCGACGAGGCGGGAGCTATCACAGGGCAGACGCTCTACGTCTGCGGCGGCGCCTCGTTGGGGGCAATGACGGCATGACAACAGCGAACGCACTCGTGCTGGACGGAAAGATCGTGATTGTGACCGGCGCCGCCGGCGGGCTAGGCCAAGCTATCGCCAAGCATTGTCTGGATGCCGGCGCCCGCGTGGCCTTGCTGGATCGGGATGAGGACATGCTGGCGCAATGCTGCCGGACGTTGGCCGTCGCGCCATCCCGAATCCTGGCCCTGCGCTGCGACGTCGCGGACGCCAACGCCTCGCGTTCGGCCGTGGAACGCGTCGCTACGCACTGGGGCGCCATCGACACGCTGGTAAACAACGCCGCCACGGTCACGCCAGGCGCGAAGGTCGCTGACCTGACACCTGAACAATGGCGGCTCGCGCTGGACGTGAACCTGACCGGCGCATGGCTGATGAGCAAGTGGGCGATTGCGCATATGGCGCGCAATGGCGGCGGCGTCGTGCTGAACATTGCTTCGCAATTAGGAAGCGTGGCCGCGCCAGGGCGCGGCGCCTATGGCGCGAGCAAGGCAGGCATGATCGCGCTGGCGCGCGCCATTGCCGTGGACCATGCCGCCGACGGAGTCCGTGCGCTGAGCTTGTCGCCCGGCGCGGTATTGACCAGCCGTTTAGTGGATCGCTACGGGGGCGAACACGCTGCCACCGCCGCGTTAGCCACCAAGTATCCGGTCGGGCGGCTTGGCACCGCGGAAGAGATTGCAAGGACCGCAGTTTTTCTGATCAGCGAGGATGCCTCGTTCATCACCGGCACGGACATTCGTGCCGACGGCGGCTACACCGCGCAGTAGCGCGGTCACCGTCTTATTCACGCAGTGCTTACACCACATAACAAGGGGCTTGAATCATGACGCACTCGATTACTTCCGCAACGCACACGCGCATGTCGCGCCGCAGAGCCCTGGGCCTGCTGGTCACGCTTGCCGGGTCCGTCGGGCTTGTCGCCGCCCCTGCCTTTGCGCAGGGTACTGACAACTTTCCAACGCGACCGGTCACGATCGTGGTGCCGTTCCCGGCCGGCGGCGCCACTGATCTTACCGCGCGCCTGGTAGCCGAAGGTCTGTCCAAAAAATGGGGGCAATCCGTCGTCGTCGAGAATAAGCCTGGCGCGGGCGGCAACGTTGGCTCGGAATACGTCGCGCGCGCAGCGCCCGATGGCTACACCCTTGTGCTGGGCGTTACGGGGTCACACGGCATCAACACCTCGCTCTACAAGAACATGCGCTACGACCCGATCAAGGATTTCGAAGCCATCACGCAAGCCACGCTCTATCCCAATGCCATCATCGTCAACAATGACGTGCCGGCCAACAACCTGCAAGAACTCATCGCACTGCTGAAAAAGCCCGATGCGCACTATTCCTATGGCTCCGACGGCAACGGCACCGCTTCGCACCTGGGGATGGAGCTGATCAAGAGCCAGGGCAAGTTCGAGCTCTCGCACATTCCCTATCGCGGCAGTGCGCCTATGGTGACCGACCTGCTGGGCGGTCAGATCCAGGTAGGCATCACCGGCCTGCCCGCCGTGCAAGCCTACGCGAAGAGCGGCAAGCTGAAGATCGTGGCGCTGACCACGGCTGAGCGTTTTGCAAGCGCCCCAGACTACCCAACCGTTGCTGAGCAGGGCTTTGCGGGCTATGCCGCGCCGCCCTGGTCTGGCTTCTTTGCACCCAAGGGCACGCCCAAGCCGCTCGTGGAGAAGATCTCGGCGGACATACGCGAAGCGATGTCCGACCCGAAGGCGAAGGAAAAGATGATCGCCGCCGGTAGCGAGTTCACGCCTAGCACGCCGGAACAGTTCCAGGCCTTCGTGCAGAAGGAAATTGCGAAGTGGGCCGAGGCGGTCAAGATCTCCGGCGCCCGCATCGACTAATGCAGCATCCCGCCCACCCCGCAAGCGCGGGGCTGGGCAATTGGGTTGGAGTGGCAGCTCATTCCGGCTCGATTCCAGCCGCCTTGATGACATTGCCCCATTTTTGAATCTCGGCAGCCTGAAACTGTCGCAACCCGTCGGGGGTCGTCGTCCACGCCTGGGTTGCCGAGTTCCGAAAGAACGTCTGCGCGCCGTCGCTCCCGACCGCCTTGACCAGTAGCTGTCTAAGCGTCGCTGCCACCGGCGCGGGTGTGCCGGTCGGTACGTAGGCGGCGAACCAATAGCCCATGTCATAACCTTTGATGCCGGCCTCGTTCAGCGTGGGCAACTCTGGAAGTTGAGGCAGGCGTTCAAGGGTTGACGCGCCGAGCGGACGCAGTTTGCCCGCTTCGATCTGCGACAAGCCCGTCACGGTGTCAATCACCATCATGTCGATGTGACCACCCAGCAGATCGTTGAGCGCATTGGGATTGCTGTTGTAGCCGACCCAGACGATATCGGTGCCGGTCAGTTGCTTGAGCATTTCGCCTGCCATGCGGCTGGACGAATTCCCGCTGCCGAAGCTCAATTTTCCCGGGGCTTGCCGTGCCGCGCGAATCAACTCATCGGCGGTGCGATACGGAGAATCGGCTTTCACCACCAGAATCTGGCCGCCCCGTCCCAATCCTGTCAGCGGCGTGAAATCCCCCACCGGGTCATAGGGGAGCTTCTTGAAGAGGTGCGGATTGGCGGCTTGCGTCGTATTGCTGGTGATTAACACCGTATAGCCGTCGGGGGTAGCTCGGGCAACATGCTGCGCGGCGATCATGCCGCTCGCGCCGGGTCGGTTCTCCACGACGACAGCCTGCCCCGTTTGTTGCGTCAGCGACGCTGACAATGCGCGTGCCAGCAAATCGGTCGCGCTGCCCGCGCCGAAGGGAACGACAAACGTCAGGGGTTTTGCAGGGTAATCAGCCGCTTGCGCCGGTACGGCCCAGGCCAGACCGAGGGCGGCCGACAACGACGCCGCCACGCGGATCATAAAAGCAGTGATGCGGATCATGATTTTTGTCTCCTGTGATTTGTCCGTGCCGGCGTCGAGGACCCGCACGTTGCGTATGCCACCGTCCGCGGTTGCGCTGTCAACGCACGCCAGCGGGTTTCGGCTGGAGATCGCGTCGGGCGCGTTTTGCCAGAAACTCGCGCACGACGGTCTTGTGTTCATCGCCGCAGAGCAAAATCGCCTGCAGGGCGGCTGCAGCCTCCAGCGCCATCGGCAACGTGGATTCGGCGGCATCCAATACCAGGCGCTTGGCCATGCGCAAGGCCTGGGGTGGGTTCGATGCGATGCGGCGGCCCAAGGCGGCGCTTGTCTCGTCTAGCGCTTCCGGCGCCACGACACGGGAAACCATGCCTAATTGCAGCGCGGTCTGGGCATCGATGAACTCGCTGGTCAGCGTTAGCTCCAACGCCTTTGCCCTCCCCACGATGCGCGTCAAGAACCAGGCGCCGCCGATGCCGGATACCAGGCCGAGCCGCAGGAAGCTCTCGGCAAACGTCGCGCGTTCGCTGGCCACACGCAGGTCGCACATGAGCGCCAGGTCGCAGCCGGCTCCAACCGCGGCGCCGTTGACCGCGGCAATGGACGGCACCTGCAGTGCTTGCATTGCATGCGTGATTCGATGCAGCGTCGATTTCAGCCGGGCGCGTAGCTCTGTGACCGACCCCTGCATCAAGTCGGATCCTCGAGCCATGTCTTTCACATTGCCGCCCGTGCAGAAGTACTTGCCATTGGCGCGCAGCAATACGCAGTGAACGTCTGGCAGCGTATTGGCCTGCTCCAGTGCCTCGGCAAGGGCCTCAGCCATGCGCACCGACATGACATTGCCTGAGTCCGGGTCATTAAGGCTCAATGTGAGAACGCCGTCGGCGACATCTTGCCGGATCAGCACATCACCCGGGACGCAGGCACTTCCCGAGACGCTGGATTCATTGGTTTTCATCGGTGTCTCCTTGGCTTATGTAGAAAATCGTTCGGGCTTACCCAGCACGCCGCTACTGAACATGGCGTCTATCTCGGCTGTGTCATAGCCGCATTCATTCAGGATTTGGCGGCTGTGCTGGCCCAGCGTTGGCGCGGCGGTGATGGGGTCGTGCGCGCTTGCCGCGTGAGCAGGCCCAGGCGCAAAGCCCGGCATGCGCACTTTTCCAGCAACAGGATGGTCAACCCAACTGTCGATTCCGCTAGCGGCGTATTCCTGCGAGCGGACGACATCGTCGTAGTTCGCTACCGGCGCACACAGGATGTCCAGTCCGGACAGCCGACTTACCCACGCTTCGGTGGCTCGCTGCCGAAACAACGGCGTCAGCACCCGGCGCAGTTCTTCGCGATGCGCGACACGGCACTCATTACTGGCAAAGCGCGGATCATGTTCCAGCTCGGCCGCCCCCAAGGCGGCGCACAGCGCCTGCCAGCGCTGGGGATGGTAGGCGGCCACCATGATCCATCCATCGAGGGTCTGGTAGGCCTCATTGGGTGCGGCGTAGGGAGCGGCGCTGCCAGCCTTGGCGGGTACAGCGCCCGAGGCGAAGAACGATGCGTACCCGATCTGCTGCAGCATCAGCGTAGCGTTGTAGAGGCTGATGTCCAGGTATTCGCCTTGGCCGCTGCGCTGTGCCGCGTTGCACGCCGCCAGAATCGCAATCGTCGCGATATAGGCAGTGACCATGTCGGCGACGGGCGTTGCGACTTTTACCGGCTCTCCGCCCGCGATGCCCAAGGTGCTCATCAAGCCGCTGGCGGCCTGGATGATGCCATCCACACCAGGCCGGCCTCGCAGCGGGCCGGTTTGGCCATACGCGGAGATCGAGCAGTACACCAATCCGCGGTTGCTGTCGGCCAGCGTGTCGTAGTCCAGCCCAAACGATTGCATGACGCCCGGCCGGTAGTTTTCGACCACCACGTCCGCACGGTTGATCAAGCGACGGGCGACTTCTCGGCCGCCGTCGGACTTCAGATCCAGCGCCATGCCGCGCTTGTTGCGATTCACGCTCAAATAAACGGCGCTTTCTCCCGCGATCCAGGGAGGGCCGATCTGCCGCCCGAGTTCCCCGCCCGGCGGCTCGATTTTGATTACTTCCGCACCCATATCTGCGAGCATCATGGTGCAGACGGGCCCCGCGAGTACGTGCGAGAAATCCACGACTCGCACACCTTGCAAGCTGCGTTTGAACATATCCTGGCTCCTGCGCGACACGGCCTGATAGGTGGTCGTGATCACTTGTCATGCGGGCAGAATAGGCAGGGCCGATCGAGCCGGCAAACGACTTTATCGGCAGGACGCTTTGACTTTTTGTAAAGAGGTCAGTGCAGGCGCGCGCGGCTCAGAGGGCGACGAGGGTGACCAGCCAATCGCGGAATAGACGCAACGCCCTGGATTGAGGCTTGCCTGTAGGCCAGGCGAAGTAATACGTGTAATCCTCACGATCCAGCATGCGATCCAGCGGCGCCACCAAGGTTCCGTCCGCCAGCTCTTTCTCGATCAGGGCCTTTTGGGCAATGGCAACGCCATGACCTTCGATGGCTGCCTGGTAGGCAAGCAAGGAGGTTTCGTACTTCATGCCTTGCGCGGGGTTGACGTTGCGCAAACCTGCGGCGCGCAGCCATAGCATCCAATCGTCGGGCCGGGCCATCGAATGCAGCAAGGTTTGCGTCGCCAGTTGTTTCCTTTGCGACAGCCGAAGCGTGGGCGCCACCACAGCAACCAACTCGTTGCGCACAAGCTGCAGGGTGCGCATCCCCGGCCAGCGGCCATCGCCCAGCTGTATGCCTGCGTCGATGTCTTCGCGCTGGAAATCCAGTGGTGCGAACGAGGTCATGACTTGAACGTCGATGTCTTTATGCTTCTGATGAAAACTCGCCAGTCGCGGGATGAGCCATCGTACGGCAAAGGTGGCGGGCGACCTGATGCGCAAGGTATCCCGGCCCACGTTGCTGCCGGAAACCGCCTGCGTGGCTTCGCGCAAGGTTGCGAACAACGGAATCAAGTCCGACAGATAACGTGCGCCCGCCGGCGTCAACTCCAGGCGGCCGCGTGTGCGTAAAAGCAGCGGCGTGCCCAGAAAGCTTTCCAGCGCACGCACCTGCCTGCTGACCGCCGCAGGCGTCACGCACAATTCATCGGCTGCCTTGGAAACGCTAAGCAGGCGTCCAGTGGCTTCGAACGCTCGGGCGGGATTCAGTGGCGGAAGTAGATCGCGGCGGGCCATGGCAGTGAGAGTCTTACGTTGACGCGACGCTACTATAGCGCCGAGCCCACCCTCGCGACCGTAGCCTGAATGCTTGACGCCGCCGAAAGGCACAGAAGCGGTGTCAACCGAGCCGGCGTTCAAGAGCATCATGCCGCCTCGATATCGCCAGACAAGCGGCGCGTCCGGACAACATCGCGTGTGTAGGCCTACACGACTGAGCCTGACCTCGGCATCGCGGCTAAAGTGATGACTCGAACAAGCGTCACCCCCAGAGCGTTATCCGGCCTCGGCGGGCAAGCTCGCCAGTCAAGATCTTCCGTATCACGCGCTTATGCCGCCATCGACGAGGATTCCCGACCCGGTGACATAAGCAGCGCCAGGTCCCGCCAGGAAGGCGACGGCTTCGGCGACCTCTCGGGTCTTTCCGTAGCGGGCAATAGACAGACTTGGCAGGATGGAGGCGGCGAGATGACCTTCGGCGGGGTTCATGTCCGTGTCGATGGGGCCAGGACGAACCAGGTTAACGGTGATGTGACGGTGACCCAGCTCACGCGCCAGCCCACGGGTGAAGCTCTCCATCGCCGACTTGGTCGCCGCATAGACCGCGATGCCCGCGAATGGCACAGACAGGCCGGCATTGCTGCCAATCGTGATGATGCGGCCGCCATCGGGAAGATATTTCAGCGCGGCCTGGGTGGTCATGAATACGCCTCGCACGTTGACGTTCAGTTGCCGGCTTATCTGCTCGAGCGATTGTTCGGAGAATGGGCCTGAGATCAAAACGCCAGCGTTGTTGACAAGGATGTCCAGCCCTCCAAGTTCTTCCGCGGTGCGCGCAACCGCGGCCTTCACGGCATCGGGGCTTGCCGCATCGGCTTGGATGGCGATAGCTTCGCGGCCGAGGGCGCGAATTTCGGCAACCAGCGCCTCGGCCTTCTCAACCGATTTTTCGTACGTGATAGCAATGTCCGCGCCTTCTTCGGCCAGCTTGAGCGCGATGGCCGCGCCGATGCCACGCGCCGCGCCCGTTACAAGCGCGCGTTTATGGGCGAGACCAGGCAAGGGATTTTTCAAGGCATTGTTCATGACGGCGTGTTCTCTTGAAAGCATGCATCCACGATGCAAAAGGAATGTCGAATTCTCATGGTTCTTGGCGTCTCCAACTTAGTGCTGCGGCCAGCGCCAGCGACGCGCCTATCGCCAATGAAGCCACGGCAAACCCACGCTGAACGTCCTGAGCGCTTGCCCCATCCGGGGCGATCGCGATGAATAGGCCACCGAACAAGGCAACACTCACTGCGGCGCTGATCTGCAAGGTGGCGTTTACCAAACCCGAGGCCAGACCGGCCCAGCGTGTTTCCACATGGTCCACGTTCAGGCGCACGAGCGCAGGTAGGGCGATACCTTGTCCTGCGCCAATCAGAAACAAGGGCAACGTCAACCACGACGACGCACCGGCCAACGCCAGCGCTGCGACCATGACCAGACCGAGCACCTCCATGACCATGCCAACGCCGGCGGTTCGTGAGCCCATTCGCCGAGCGATGTGCGGGCTGCAAAAAGGGCCAAGGAAAAACCCGACGCCAAGCGGCAGGATGGCCAGGCCGGCTGTCAACGCATCGTGCCCCAGGCCGGCGTGTTCGTACACGGCGAATACCAGGAAGAACGCGGCGAGCGCATAGAAGAGGAACGTGGATGCCAGACTGCGTCGCAACCCGCGCCCGGCAAGAAGCGATGGCAGAACCAGCGGCGTTCTGCCGGCGCTCTCCTCTGCCTTTTCGTGCTGCCAGAAGCGCCATAACAACGGCATGCTCAACGCCAGCGGCACGATGCACCACCACGGCCATCGATGTTGCTGCCCTTCGATCAGTGGCACCACGAGCGCCAGCAAGCCCATCGCCAGCAGCACCGCCCCCCGTACGTCCAAGCGGGGCGAATGTTCGGCGCGACTTTCGCGCAGCAACTTTGTTGCGGCTGGAATGGCAACGATGATGATCGGAAGGTTGATCAAGAACACACTGCGCCACCCCAATCCCCAAGGACTGGTGGAAACCAGCACTCCGCCGAGCAATTGGCCGCCCACGGAGGCCAAGCCAAAGGTCGCGCCGTATCGGCTGAGCGCGCGATTCTTCTCACTTGGCGGAAACATGGCGTGGATCGATGCCAACGATTGCGGCGCCATGACCGCTGCAGATATCCCTTGCAGCAGCCGGCCGGTGACAAGCACGCCCGGTGACGGCGCCAGGCCGCACAACGCCGACGCGACGCCAAATCCGAGCATGCCAGCGATAAATACCCGCTTGCGGCCATACAGATCACCCAGACGACCGCCCAAGATCAATGTGACGGCGTAGGCAGCGGCATACACCGATATCACCAATTGCGAGACGTCGGAAGAAGCTTGCAGGTCCGTCCTGATCGCAGGTAGCGCCACGTTGACCACGAAGAAGTCCAAAGGTGGCAGCAGTGTGCCGGTCAACAGGACGGCCAAAGCGAGCCAGCGACGGGGGTCAGGGGCTGGTTTCCCAGCGGCGTGTTCGGATGACGCCAGCGCGGCTTCGAGCGCGCCTGCGACGTGCCGGGGTTGAACATTCATAGCTTGAGGCTCCAAATCAGATGTGCCTGAGCGTGGGCGCGAAGGTTCGCCAGGACATTTCATGAAGCGCATGATGCTCTGAACAATATTGTTCCACCACTGACATCAATGTATATTTTCCGTACATTTTTGTACGGTGGGACGGGCATGGATTGGAACGACGTTCGCATCTTTCTAGCGGTCGCTCGCAGCGGATCCTTGGGCGGCGCAGCCCGTGCGCTGAACGTGAGTCATCCGACAGTGGGTCGCCGAATCAAGGTGCTTGAGGAGGAAGCCAAGCAGGCGCTCTTTCGGAGAACAAAGGATGGCCTGGTGCTCACGGATGCCGGTGACACTGTGCGGGCGCTGGCGGAGTCCATGGAGGATTCCGCGCTATCCATGGAAAGGCGTCTGACCGGCAACGACCAGCGTCTTGAAGGCATCCTGCGAATCTCTTCAGCGGATTGGTTCGCCGGCTATGTCCTGGCGCCGGTCCTGGTCGAGTTGACACACCGCCATCCCGCTGTCGTGCCGGAAGTGATTGCCAGCCATCGCTTGCTCGATCTCTCACGGCGGGAGGCCGACGTGGCCTTTCGCATCGTGCCGTTCAGCGAACCGGATATCGTCCAGCGCCGTCTGATGCGCATGTCATATGGGGTGTATGCGTCGGCGGCGACCGCCCAGGCCTTGCAGGACAACCCCGCATCCGTGGGTGTCATTCTGATGAACACCGCACAGTCGCATTTCCCCGATGTGGCTTGGGTGCTGGAAAGGTTTCCGCACTGCCGGCGCGCGTTTACCAGCACGAATCGCTCGGTGCAGGCGCAGATGTGCTTGCGGGGCGTAGGCATCGCCGTACTGCCAAGGCCGCTGGGCGATGCAGTTTCCGGATTGCAGCGCCTGGACACGCCGGATCAGCCGCCTACGCGGGATATATGGGTTGGCTACCACCAGGACCTGCGCCACATGGATCGCTTGCGGGTAATGCTGGATATCGCCGACGCGATGCTATCGAATTCCATCATTCCCACGCCTTGAACGCTTCCTGCGGCCATTGAGCTGGACGCGGAATACCTTCTCTCAATGGGCTGGCCAACGAAATCTTGACACTCTACCGTCCAACTAGTAGATTGGTCGGCAGTCGTCCAAGGACGCGCCTCTTTCACCCTGCACGCCGTCCTTTTCAAGGTCCCACCCAAATGAGCCTCGAGCTGTCCCCACGTGCCGCCGAAATCGTCGAACAGGCCAAGCAACTGCTTGCTGCGGGGGGTTACCACGGGTTTAGCTATGCCGACATATCCGAACGGGTCCGCATTGGCAAACCCAGTATTCACCACCACTTCCCCAGCAAGGCGGACCTGGTCCTCACCGTCGTTGTCCAGCACCGAAGTCAGTCGCGAGAAGGCTTGGCGGCACTGGACCAGCGGGTTCTTGATCCGCTCGGCCGCTTGACGGCCTACACCGAGTATTGGGCCCAGTGCATCCGCGAGGGCACGATGCCCCTTTGTATCTGCGCGATGCTGGCGGCGGAACTGCCCATGATTCCCACGACGATCGCGGACGAGGTGCGCGCTTATTTCGGTGAGTTGGCCGCCTGGATCGCGGCAGTGCTCGAGAGCGGCGCGGCAAAAGGGCAATTTCAGCTCCGTGACAACGTGCAGGCCGAAGCCCAAGCCTTCATGTCCACCGTGTACGGCGCCATGCTGACTGCGCGAGCGTGTGGAGACCCCCAGGCATTCGCGGCCATTTCGCGGGCTGCCCTCCGTCAACTGACCAACCCCCCCTGACACAACCATGGCGCGCACCCCGGTGTGTGCCCTTTTTTTGCGCCCATAACCGACCAACTAGTTGGTTCATTCGCCCAATGCTGCCGCAGCCATGCAGCCTGTCTCGTGATGAACCCTCATCCATAAACCACAAGGACCATTGCCATGCCACACCCCATTTCCGCGCTCGGCGTCACCCACACCCTTATCAGTCTGGCAGCCGCTATAGCCGGGCTGTACAGCTTTGCACGCTATCGCGAAATCAATGCAGCCACTCGCGCCGGCAAGCTATATCTAGGCGGCTTGGTGGCCGCCGTCCTGACATCATTTGGGCTGTCCAGCTCCGGCGGGTTCAACGCCGGACATGCGCTCGGCATCCTGGCCCTGCTGTCGGTGTCAGCCGCCCTGCTCATCTCGCGCACGTCATTGCTTTTGCGTGCGCGGCCTTATCTGTCGCAATTGGGGTACTCATTCAGTTTCTTCCTGCTGTGGGTCCCAGGAATCGCGGAAACGTTGACGCGACTTCCCGTGTCCCATCCGCTTGCCGACGGGCCGCAATCTCACTTGGTTCGCAGTGCGCTGGCGGGATGGCTGGCTGTATTTGTCGTGGGGGCCGTGTCCCAGTTGATCTGGATTCGATCG
The DNA here is from genome assembly GCF_001428165.1 of Achromobacter sp. Root170. Classification (NCBI taxonomy): domain Bacteria; kingdom Pseudomonadati; phylum Pseudomonadota; class Betaproteobacteria; order Burkholderiales; family Alcaligenaceae; genus Achromobacter; species Achromobacter sp. Root170. The sequence continues at coordinate 92,089 of NZ_LMHN01000015.1, read as the reverse complement.
CAGCGGCGCGTCCTCGGACAGCGGTCGTAGCCGTCCCAACCACCAATGCACTTTAAGACGCCTGAACCAGGAGCTCTCTTGCGCTTAGCTGCCCTAAACCCGCTGGCGCCGGCCCGCGCCGACGACGCCAGCGATCCTTACCGTGTTGAGCGCCTGCGCGCCCAGACGCACACAGAGCGTGCGGCGCGATCACAGGCGCCGCGGTTCATACCGCTACCGGCCGTGCGTAACGCCGCATCGGAGGCTATAGCCTCAACCCCCAAGCTGCCCATCGAACCCGTTACCAAGACTCGCTCTGCCATCAATCCGCTGGGCGAGGCGTACACGGCGCATTGCCTGAAACTCGCCATCGAGGCCTATCACGCGCAGCAGGCCAGGCAAGTGGCGCATGCGCAGGCGGCAAACCGGGCCGCCCAAGAAGAAATGTCCAAACAGCAGGCGCGCACGAACGCGGCCAATGACCTCGGCACGATACAGGGCCTCTTGCCTCAGCAAGCGTACCGGTACGCGGCGGGCGTCCCGCCGGTCGTTGCAGAGCAGATGAGCGCAGCCGCATTCGTTGCGCCGGACAGGGTCGGCCCCGTCGCCGCAGCCGCGAAAGCGCGTAGCAGCACGGATGAAGCGCATGGCCGTGAACTCGACCGAGCCGCGAAAGCCGCGCGCCGTACACCTGACTCGCGCTTCCTTTTTCCCGCTCGCAGCAGCGCAAACTGACGGCATGAACACCGTGGCGAGTGGCGTGGTATGGGAATGCGCTGGTCTACAGCGTCGTCGGACATTCGCGAAAGTCTCGGACCGCGTTGATCGTTGGCGCGAACTCTGGCCGCCCAGGCCACGTTCAACCCGGCCCGTCGCTCGCCGCAGCCAGCAAGGGCACGATGATGTCGCTGATCGGCGTGGATAGGCCATGGGCCTGTGCACGACGCGAGATCACGCCGTTTCGTATCTCCCATTCCAGTTGCCGGCCGGCTTCGCGGTCCGTCAGGATGGACGTGCTCAGGTCGGGGGACGCGGCTTGAAACTTGGCGAGGATTTCCTGCGGGACCTCGTCCCCCAGTTTTGCGCCTTCCGCGCGCGCGACAGACAGGCACTCTTGCAAATACGCCAAGGAGAGCTTGGCGATGTCCGGCCGGGCAAACATGCCCGCGCGGCGATGCGTGAGGGCCATGAGGCCAGCGACTGCGTTTTGCAGCAGCTTGCGCCAAGCCACAGACTGGAAATCGTCGCTGATATCCACTGCGCACTGAGTCCCCTGCAGCGCCTCGGCCACCACGTGAGCGGCCGGCATGTCGGGCAGGCTCAGGCGCGCATCCCCGCGCAAGCGTACCGAGCCGTCGGCTTGCGCCTGAGCGGGGAACCACACCACAGCGGGGATGATCCGCGCGGGTGGCGCATGCGTTGCAACCGCTTCCAATTGCTCGACGCCATTCTGCAACACGCAGACCACGGTATCTGGCCGGCACAATGCCGCGAGCCATCCCGATGCAGCCTCGGTCTGCGTCGCCTTGACCGCGAGGAAAACGAGGTCCATCTTGCGGCCGGCCTGACCCGGATCCGTCAGTACAGGGCCGGGAACGTCAACGCGGCGATCGCCATCCAGGAGCGTCAGCCGGTCCCGGGGCGTGCGGCCGCACAAGAGCGGCGTACGGCCGGCCTGATGCAGCGCGGCGGCAACCGTTGTGCCGATGGCGCCTGGACCAACGATGGCGATTGCGGTGTCTGTTGCGGGTGTCATGGCATGGCCTCCTTAATGGCTTGCAAACGACACCTTAAAGCGAAAACGTTGTCTGCCGCCTGAAGGCAAGCGTGCTTGCCAAGGCTGCTGGCACGTCAATAGGCCGCCCCGCCCTGGGTGCCGGCCCGCTTACCAGCGAATCGTGTAGGGCCTGTCTCCCAGCCCCCATACGCCGTCTTTTCGTTCCAGCATGATGTGGCGGGTCTGCCATTCGTCCGGCTGGTCCTTGGGGGGAAAGCCGCTTATCTGAGGATAGAAGGCGGGGTCCGCCGCCCAATCCGCGGTGGCGCGATCCAGCCGCCATTCGAACTTGACCGCCGAAACCGCGTTGGGGTTGTCGTCGAAGGGATTCTTGCCCGGCTTGGTGTAGTTGAGGATCTTGCCCACTTGCAGGCCGGGCGCGCAGAACTTCGCGGTGTAGAGCACTTTGGAACCGATGTGCGCCTCTCCGTCCGTGTAGTACGCGCGGCCTTTTTCGGTCAGCGTCATGTGGCTGGTGGCGTCTTCGGGTTTCTCGCCCGGTTTGGGCGGTGAACCGTCGCCGTCGGCGCTGACGCGCTTGACCGTGATGAGCTGGTGTTTGATCAGCCCTTGCACGATCTTGTCCTGCTCTTGCAGGAAGACGGTATAGACATCCGTCGGCAAGGGACGCACACCCACCACGTTGACGCAGGCGCTGCCCGGCGCGTTGGTGGGCGTCGCCATGGCGTCGACCAGGATCTTGTGTATCTTGCTTTCGGTCAGGCCCGGACCCAGCGGGGATTCATGCCAGGCATAAACCGCCGCGCCTGCGGCGATGGCCAGACCCAGGGCCCAGACCTTGCGCGGAATGCGGCGGCGTTTGGTCGTGCGCGGCTTCTGATTCATTCCCTTCCTTGCGGCTTGTGGTCTGGCGATAGTAACGCCCGCCGCACGGCAACCTCAGGCTTCAGTGCCGGATTTCCGCCAGGAATTTCTGCGCCCGGGCCGTTTGCGGCCGGTTGAAGAACGCGTCCGGGGTGCCGGTTTCGACGATGCGGCCGGCGTCCATGAACCAGACGCGATCGGCCACTTCCCGGGCGAAGCCCATCTCGTGCGTCACGCAGACCATCGTCATGCCGTCCTTTGCCAAGCCTTTCATCACCTGCAGCACTTCGCCCACCATTTCCGGGTCGAGCGCGCTGGTGGGCTCGTCAAACAGCATGACGGGCGGGCTCATGGCCAGGGCGCGCGCAATGGCAACGCGCTGCTGCTGGCCGCCGGACAGTTGCGCGGGGAAGGCATCGGCCTTGTGCGCAAGACCCACGCGTTCCAGCAGTTGCATCGCGCGCTCGCGCGCTTCTGGGCGGCGGGCGCGCTTCAGTTGCAGCGGCGCCAGCATCAGGTTTTCCATCACGGACAGATGCGGGAAGAGATTGAACTGCTGGAACACAAAGCCAATATGGCTGCGCAATGCGTCCAGGTGCACGTCCTTGCCGTAGATGTCCTTGCCGTCGACTTCGATCACCCCTTTCTGGATGGGCTCCAGCCGATTGACGGTGCGGATCAGCGTGGATTTGCCGGACCCGGAGGGTCCGCACACCACCACGACCTCGCCCCGGGCGACCTGCGCGGTCACGTCGGCCAGCGCCTGATAATCGCCATACCACTTCTGCACTTCGGAAAATCGGATCATGTGGGCACCACTTTCTGGGTAGGCGCAGGTCCGGCGCGCCGGCGGCCAATGCGGCGTTCGGTCAGGTGCACCAAAAGACTCAGGCCAAAATTCAGGACGAAATAGGTCAGCGCAAGCAGCCCGAAGACTTCAAAGGGCTTGGTCAGCAGGACGCTGTTGATCTGGTTGGCGGCGTAGGTCAGCTCTTGCACGCTGATCACGTAGGCCAACGACGTCTCCTTTACCGTGGACACGAACTGGCTCAGCATGCTGGGCAGCATGTTGTAGAGCGCCTGCGGCAGGATGACCCGGCGCATCGTCTGCATGTAGGACAAGCCCAGCGCGCGGCTGGCTTCCTGCTGACCGGGCGGCAGCGCCTGGATGCCGGCGCGGATGATCTCGGCCAGATAGGCGCTTTCGTAGCAGACCAGCGCGACCACCATGGTCGTCGTGCCAGCCACGGGACGGCCGATGATCAGGGGCACGAAAAAATACGCCCAGAAGATGAACATCAGCAGCGGCAGGCCGCGCACCAGGTAGACCACGGCCGACGAAGGCCAATAAAAGATGCGATAGGGGCTGATGCGGCCCAGCGCCAGCAGCACGCCGCACGGCAGCGCCAAGGCAAGACTGATCGCGGCCAGGCCCAGCGTGGCCACCAGCCCGCCGATGGGTCCATGCGGATATTGGCCGATCAGAAGCAGCAGCCAATTGTCTTTGAGTATGTCCCACATGTCAGCGGACTCCCAGCGGACGATAGCGTCGTTGCAGCATTGCGCCCCCGCCCATGATGACGAACGAGAGCAAGAGGTAGATCACCGTCACGACCGCGTAGGCCTCGAACGTGCGGAAAGTGTTGTTCTCGATCTCGCGCGCGGCCGCCGTCAGTTCGGTGACGCCGATGGCCATCGCCAGGCTGGTGTTCTTGAGCAGCAGCAGGGTCTGATTCAAGAGTGGCGGAATGGCGATGCGAAAAGCCTGGGGCAGCACGACTTTGCGCATGGTCTTCAGAAAACTCAGGCCCAGCGCGCGCGCGGCCTCTACCTGGCCGGGCGGAATGCCCCGCACCGCACTGCGCAGGTCTTCGCAGACATACGCGGACATCACCAGCCCGATCGCGATGCACGACAGGATGAATTCGCTGCCGTGGCTGTTGAGCCAGTCCGTGACGGGGGCCGGCAGCAAGGCCGGCACACCGAAATACCAGAACATGATGTGCACCAGCATGGGCACGTTGCGGTGGAACGCGACGTACGTCGCGATCAACCCATTGGCAATGGGCGAGCCCGTCAGGCGGATCACCGCCAACAGGCTGCCCACAACGAACGCCAGGATCCAGGCAAGCCCGGCCAGCGCCAGGGTGGTGATCAACCCCCTGAGCAGCCAGTCCGGATACTCGCCCTGGAAAATGGCGCCAAAGTCGAAGATGTAGTGCATCGAACCAGGCTCCAGGACGCTTGGCGCGTCAACCCTTGATTTCTTCGATGCGGAAGTCGCGCTTGATGTTGAACTGCGTGCCGGGGCCGAACCACTTGTCGAAGGTCTTGGCGGCCTGTCCGGACGCCTCCATGCCGTCCAGCACCTTGTTCACCTGGTTCAGCATCGCCGTGTCGCCCTTGCGCACACCGACGCCCCACGGTTCGATGAACAGCGCCGGCTCCAGGATCTTGACGGGCACCGCGCTGGATGCGGCCTGGTGTTGCAGCTTGACCAGCATCAGTTCGGACCCGACAAAGCCGCTCACCTTGCCCTGCTGCAGCGCCAGGAACGCGCCGCTGGGATCCTTGAACGTCACGGGATCGACGTTCGGGATGTTCTTGCGCGCACCTTGCTCCGATGACGATCCGCGCACCGCGCTGACCCGCTTGCCCGCCAGGTCGGCCGGCGCCTTCAGGTCCTTGTCCGACTCGCGCGACAGGATCTTCTGCGGGCTCACGAAGTGCTGGTGCGAGTAATCGATCTGCTTGGCGCGTTCGGGCGACCACCCCAGGTTGGCGGCCACGACGTCCACACGGCCGGCGATCAGTTCGGGAATGCGCGCCTCGACGGCGATCAGCTTGAGCTCCAGCGGCACGCCCAGGCTGTCGGCCAGCGCCTGGCAGACATCCACTTCGTAGCCGACGATGCCGCGCGTTTTGGGATCCTGGAAGCTGAACGGCTCGGCGGTGCCCATGGTGCCGCAGATGAATTTGCCGCGGGCCTTGATGTCCTGCAGCGTGTCGGCATTGGCGGCGGGCGCCAGCGTGGCCGCCAGGCCGACGATGGCAACGAAGGAGGAGATGAACGTCTTCATGGGATTCCCTTGATGTGTAGGTATGGGTGCTACTTAAAAATCCGGTTTTCAGGCCAGCCGGGCGCAGGCTTCGCGGATGCGGCGGCAGCCTTCTTCGATGTTTTCCATCGACGTCGCGAAACTGAGCCGCAGGTAAGGCGACAGTCCGTAGGCCGCGCCGTCCAGGCCCGCGACGCCGGCCTCGTCCAGCAGGAACATCACGACGTCCAGGTCGCTTTCCAGCTTGCGGCCGTTGGGCGTCGTCTTGCCAAGCAGGCCTTCGACCGACGGATATACGTAGAACGCGCCTTGGGGAACCGGGCAACGGATGCCGGGCACCTCGTTGAGCAGCGCCACAATGCGGTCGCGCCGGTCGTGGAACAGGGCCGCGGCATCGCGCACGCATTGCTGGTCGGCCGTCAGCGCAACACGCGCGGCCGACTGGCTGATGGCGCTGACGCAGCTGGTGCTCTGCGAAATCAGGGTGGCCATGGCCTTGATCAACGCCTTCGGGCCGCCTGCGTACCCCAGGCGCCAGCCGGTCATTGCGTAGGCTTTGGAGACGCCGTTGATCGTCAACGTGCGCGCGGCCAACGCCGGCTCGACGGCCGCGGGCGACGCGTGGCCCTCGCCGCCATAGGCCAGGTGCTCGTAGATTTCGTCGGTCAGGAGCCAGACCTGCGGATGACGCGCCAGCACCTGCGCCAACGCGCGCAGCTCGTCGGCGCCGTACATCGCGCCAGTCGGATTGCTGGGCGTGTTCAACAGCAGCCACTTGGTGCGCGGCGTGATGACGCGCTCGAGCGCGTCGGGGGTCAGCTTGAATCCGTCGGCCTCCGGGCAGGCCACCACGACCGGCGTGCCGTCGTTGACCAGGACCATATCGGGATAGGACACCCAGTACGGCGCCGGAATGATGACTTCGTCGCCGGCCTGCACAGTGGCGGCCAGCGCGGTGAAGATCAATTGCTTGGCGCCCACGCCGACGATCAGTTCGTCCAGGCCGTAGTCCAGTCCGTTCTCGTGGCGGAACTTGGCGCGCACCGCTTCAAGCAGCGGCTTGGCGCCGACCGACGCGGTGTAGCGAATGTCGCCGCTGTTCAGCGCGTCGATGCCGGCCTGCACGATGTGGGCAGGTGTGGGCAGATCCGGCTCGCCCACCGTGAAATCGATGATGTCGCGGCCCTGAGCGCGTAGTTGATCCACGCGGCTCTTGGCCATCATGCTGGGCGAAGGCTTGATGGCGCGCGCGCGTTGCGCCAGGAATTCGGGGGTGACGGCGTTCATGCCAGCCCCTTTGCCGCAAACGCGGCCTGCATCCAGCTCTGCGTTTTCTCGCCGGTGGCGATTTCGGCCATGATGCGCGCTTCCTTGTCGGCGTGCGCATGGGCCGCGGCAATCAGCGCGTCGGCGTCCGACGCGGCAAAGCTGACCAGCCCATCTTCGTCGCCCACCAGAATATCGCCGGGATTGATGACCTGACCGCCGATCGAGACGGGCACATTGACTTCGCCGGGACCGTCTTTGTAGGGACCGCGGTGGATGTGGCCGCGCGCGTAGCAAGGGAAACTGTCGGCTTCGAACGCTGCCACGTCGCGGATGGCGCCGTCGACGACCACGCCCGCGCAGCCGTGGATCTGCAGATAGCGCTTCATGATTTCGCCGAGCACGGCGTTGGACAGATCGCCGCCGGCGTCCACCACCAGTACGTGGCCCGGCTGGATCTGCAGCATGGCCTTGTAGATCATGAGGTTGTCGCCGGGGCGGGTCTTGACGGTCAGCGCCGTGCCCACGAGCTTGCCCGCTCGGTTGTAGCGCCGCAGCCCGGTGATGCCCTCGCGCCGCGCAAGGTTGTCGCTCAGATGCGGCGTGACGATGCCTGCAAGCGCTTGCAGGATGGCGGCGGGCGCGACGGGAGAAGCCGGCAGTATGCGTGCGCCGGTGGAAATGGTAGCCATGACGATCTGCTTGTCCTGAATCGAAGGCCGCTCGTTCTCCGGCTTTTTGAAGCGGATCCGGTCGGCAGGAATTAAGTCAGAGCGAATGGTGCGAGCTTTTGCGATTCCGAAAAAGGGATTAAATTTCAGCGAACTTCATCACTTTTCAGAATATAGGGGTTACCCCTTAAGGGAAAATTCGGAATGAACTCTGCCGATCTCATGGGCGCCGCATGCTGACTTTCAAGCAAATCGAGGCGCTCTATTGGACGGTGCGGCTAGGCACGTTTTCCGCGTCTGCGCAGAAGCTGCACACCACGCAATCGGCAATCACCAAGCGCATCCAGGAGCTGGAAGCCGATTTCGACATCGCGCTCTTTGACCGGTCGGGCCACCGCGCCGAGCTGACGGCCCGGGGTCACGAGATCTACGCGCTGGCCGAGCAGATGCTGGGTCACCGCGACCGCCTGCTGGCGCGCCTGAAGGGGCAGCACACCCTGACGGGCACCTTCCGCTTCGGCATCACGGAGATCACCGCGATGACCTGGCTTCCCGCGCTCATCCGTCTGCTGCGCGTCCACTATCCGCGCATCACGCTGGAGCCCCATATCGATCTGGGCGGCGACCTGCACAAGCGGCTGCTGGCCGGGCAGCTGGACATGGCCTTTCTGCACGGCGAATTCGCCGAGCCGAACCTGCAGGTCGTGGCGTTGCAGCGCCTGGAATTTGCGTGGATGGGCAGTCCCGACCTGATCGACACGAGCCACGTCTACACGCCGGCCGACATCGCCCGCCTGCCGCTGCTGCGTCAGAGCCGCGAGTCCGGCCTGAACATGATCTATGACGAATGGCTGCGCCCCCACACGGCGCAAAGCAACATTTTCACCATCAACAGCTTGATCGCGATGGCCGGGTTGACCGCCGCGGGCTTTGGCGTGAGCTGCCTGCCGCGCGACTATTTTGCCGAGATGGTCAGCACGCGGCAGCTCGTCATTGCGCGCACCAGCGTGGCGCCGCCGCAATCGGTGTACAGCGCGATGTTCCGCCGGGATGCGGACGTGGCGTTTTGCGAGAGCGTGGCCGAACTGGCGGAAAGTTGCTGCGAATTTTCCGTGGGTTGGCGATTACGTTGAAGTGCGCGCGCAACCAGCACCTGGCCAGGCCAGCCGAGGATGCGGCCCGCCACGACGGCCGCCCAGGCGCGCCACGGCGCCGCCGGGGCTGCTTGTAGAGGAATCAGGCCCCCGGCCGGATCGCAACCTTCAGCACGTTATCCCGCTGATTGGCGAACAGGTCGTACGCGTCCTCGATCTGGTCCAGCGCAAAGCGATGCGTGACCATTTTTGCGAGATCCAGGCGGCCCGACTGCAACACGTTCATCAGCCGGCGCATGCGCTCTTTGCCGCCCGGGCAGAGCGCCGTGTTGATCTTGTGGTCGCCCAGACCGGCGGCAAACGCGGATACCGGGATCTTCAAGTCGGCGGAATAGACGCCCAGACTGGACAACGTGCCTCCCGGCTTCAATACGCGCAGGGCAGATTCAAAGGTGCTTTGCTGGCCCAGCGCTTCGATGGCCGAGTCCACGCCTTTGCCGCCAGTGAGACGCAGGATTTCCTCGACGACGTCGCAATCATGGAAGTTCAGGACGATATCGGCGCCCCACTGGCGAGATATTTCCAGACGCCGCGCATTGCCGTCCACGCCGATGACCGTGGTGGCGCCCAGCAACCGGGCGCCCGCCGCCGCGCACAGTCCGATCGGGCCCTGCGCAAACACGGCGACCGTGTCGCCAATGCGGATGTTGGCGTTTTCGGCGCCCTTGAATCCGGTGGACATGATGTCCGGGCACATCAGCACCTGCTCGTCGCTCAGGCCGTCTGGCACGGGCGCGAGATTGGCCTGCGCGTCGGGAACCAGCAGGTATTCGGCTTGGGCGCCATCGATCATGTTGCCGAAGCGCCACCCCGCGGTGGCGCGGTAGCCGTGACATCCGCACATGCCACTGGCCACCAGATAGCTGCCGTCCTGCGAAGGCGCACCATCCTGCGCGGCGTAGGAATTGAAATTCGGGCAGATCGCGCCGGCGATCACGCGCTGGCCCTCGGAATAACCCGTCACGGCGCTTCCCAGCTTTTCGATGACGCCGACGGGTTCATGGCCGATCGTCAGGCCCGGCTGCACCGGATACTCGCCCTTGAGAATGTGGATATCCGTGCCGCAAATGGTGGTGGTGGTGATCTTGATCAACGCGTCATTGGGCCCGACGTCCGGAATGCGTTTTTCGCGTATTTCAATGCGGCCCGGGCTGGCAAAGACGACTGCTTTCATGGTGGTATTCATGCCCTACCTCCAACTGTTGACGAGTGGTTGAACGGCCTTTGGCGCAGCCTCGCGCACGAGCAGCAAGGGGACGGCCACGCCGCGCGGCAGGTTCGGGGCCGGGCTGGCCATCGGCATCCTGCGCACGTCGCGCGACCGGTGCGCCCCGATCACGATCAGATCGGCCTCCCAGGCCCGGGCCTCGGCCGCCAGGCATTCCTCGAACGAGCGTTCGCCTGCTTCGACGAGCGCGCTATCGACGGCAATGCAGTTGGCGCGCACCTTTGTTGCCGCATTGCGCAGCAGTTCGGCGGCATGCTCAAACAATAGCGCCTGAATTTCCGCCGGGAAATAGCAATTTGCGCCTAGCGCGCCGGACGACGGCCGAGGCTGGACGATACAGATCAGCCGAATGACACCGTCATGGAGAAAGGCCAGGCGTATTGCCTCATCCAACCCCGATTCAGAGGTCGAGCTGCCGTCAATCGGTATGAGAATCCGTCTATACATGGCCGAGAGCATCAAGGTTGGAAGGGAATTCCGGTTTTTCCGCGGCAGGCATCGGCTTCATCGGCGCACATGTAAACCGGGACCTTGACGAACAGCATGCCCTGGAGCGACAGGCCTCGAACCAGTTCGGTTGCCGACAGGATGAAGCCCGCGATCGGTTCGACGACCAGCTCGCGCGCGGCCATGACGGTTTCGTCCAGGATCTGGATGGTTCCGCTGGCGCCCTCTTCCCACCCCGGCCCGGCCTGGAACCCGCGCAGGGCCGCATAGGACGAGAAGACCAGGATCAGCGCCTTGTCGTTCAGCCCAAGCACCGAGCCCGGCGGACTGGCGATGACGTTGTAGTAATAGCGCCCCTCGGCGGCGTCGATCAGTACACCGCGCCCATAGGCCATCCCCAGGATGCTTCCGTCGGCGTGCAAGGCCGGCACGACCAGCACGCCAAATGACCGGCCAACCAGCGCCTTGGCCGCGGGCGACAGACGATAGAGCCGCGACAGCGTGGCCTCGGCTTCCTGATCAACGCGGTTCAACAGGCCGGGCGGTACCGGCATCAACGAATCCGCCGGCTGTCCGAGCGCGGCGCTAGCCGGCAGCAGAGCCAGAATCAGGTGAAGCAACACGGCGAGGACGCTTGTCTTCATGGGTTTCATCTTGAACCTGTCTGGCAAGCGCTTGTTGACCAAAATCACGAATTCGACGCTGACCGGCGGCCCTTGCGGTGGGGCTTGGTCGAACGATCCTTCGCACGCGTGCCGCATCCTGGCCGGCACGGACGTCGCAATTGGAAGAGAGATTGACCGGCGTCAATCGCGTCCGCGGCAGCCGCGCGATCATGCTTGCATGGCCAGGCCCGCGGCCTGGTACGCGAAAGCGCCGGAGACACCATGAAAAACAAGCCGAGTTCCGTTGGGAGATCGGGCCATGGCCCCGCCACCGCCCGGGCTGCCGTGTGGTGCGCCGTCCTGTCGGCGATGATGACCAGCCCGGTACCGGCTCAGGTCACGCCGCAGGACGTCATGCAGACCTTTGCGCTGCGCGTTGCGCCCGCGCTGACGGTTCCGGCCGACGAGCAGATCCGCTATGCAAGCCTGGCGCTGGGGATGCTCAAGGAAGCGGGGCTCGGCCTATTGGGCCCCCAGTACGCCCTCGTGGTCGACCGCAATCCAAAGGTACAGGCGGTCTTCCTCTTTTGGCTGCCCGCCATCGGCATGCCCGTCCATGTGGGCGCGGCGCCGGTGTCTACCGGCAGGATCGGCCAGTTCGATCACTTTGAAACGCCCACGGGCGTGTACCCGCATACCTTGGCCAATCCGGACTTCCGCGCCCAGGGCACGAAGAACGCGAATGGCATCCTGGGCTACGGCGCCAAGGGCATGCGGGTCTATGACTTCGGCTGGCAGCAGGCATTGCGGGGATGGGGCAATGGCGGCGTCAGCACGATGCGCCTGCAGATGCACGCGACCGATCCCGTCCTGCTGGAGTCCAAGCTGGGAACGCCGCAATCCAAAGGCTGCATCCGCATTCCGGCAACCCTGAACCGCTTGCTCGACAGCTACGGATTGCTGGACGCCGACTACGAGCTCGCGGCCGATCTGATCGCGCCGCCGTGGGTGCTGCAACCCGGCAGGACGCCAGCAAATGGCGCTGGACGCTATCTGATCATCGTCGACACCGAACGCGAGAGCCGGCCGGGCTGGGCCGTGCCGGCGCGCGCTGCCGCACGTTGATTGACCGGTCCGATCCGCCTGCCTGGTGGATTCAGGACGAGTCGACGCGATACGCAAGCCTAGAGGCGATTTCGGCCTGACGCCCGCCGTGCACTGAGAGGCGTTGCGCTTTTCGCGCCGATTCGTGCACCAGCAGCATGGGCGCGGCGCGGCGGGCGCTCCTGGCTCCGGCGCCCCGGGGGATGGCATTAAAGCCGTCCCCCCCGCGAGCGCCCATGACGATCAGATCCGCGCCCCACGCGTCGGCCTCCTGGGCCACGCGCTCCTCGAAGGATTGTTCGCCTGCCTCGAACAGCGCGCTATCGACCGGGATGCAACGTGCGCGCACCCGGCGCGCGGCGTTGCGCAGCACTTGAACGCCAAGCTCGCGCGACAGCATGCGCACCTCTTTTGGGGAATAGCAATCCGCGCCGATCCGCGAGGACAAGGGCAGTTCCCCGACCACGCAGATCAATCGAATGCGGGCGCCGTTGCACACGGCCAGACGCATGGCTTCGTCCAGCCCCAGTTCGGCGGTCTGGCTGCCGTCGATGGGAATGAGGATCCGTCTATACAGGGACATGGCTGTAAACCGCCGTCATTCGATCTGCAGCGTCTTGTTCCGGCTTCCGGCCGATTTGGGTAGTGTCAGGGTCAGGACGCCGTTCTCGCAGACCGCCTTGGCGGCCGCTTCATCGATGGGGCTGGCCAGCGACACGGAGCGTTGAACCTGGCCCCAGAAACGCTCCCGGCGGATGACGTTTCCCGCCTCTTTCGTTTCACTGTGCTTTTCCTTGTTGGCCGAGATCATCACCGTGTTGCCATCGATCTGCACGGTGATGTCCTTCTTGTCGATCCCGGGCACGTCGGCCTTCAGGACGTACTTGTCGCCTGCCTCGGTGACATCGATGTCCATCCGGGGGGCCTGATCCTCCCCGTTCTGCCGGATCGGCCGCAGGAACGCCTGGAAAACGTCCGCGAAGGGTTCGCTCGAAAATGGGCTGTATTGCGTCAAGCGCGACATGGCTATCTCCTTATCGTGAGGATGAGACGCGGGAGGTTCGCCCGCCTCTCCATGTTGCCCCCGTCCGGAATCGCCAAATTGACCTTTGTCATGCAGAAATCGGGGACAAACGTCGGGCCCCGCGCAGACCTGGCCGCGCTCGTCCAGGCGATCGGGCGAAAGCTTGACTGACGTCAACTTCCACGACCGCATCGGCGCGATGATGGCATCACGCCCGAGCCATGCGGCCCGGGCGGACACTGCTATCGGAGGGGTTGTGAAAAACGTGCTTATCCCCGTTGACGGATCGGGCAATTCCCTGCGCGCCGTGCGCTATGTGGTCGACCAGGTCCGCGAACATGGCCCTTGCGCCATCCACCTGCTGAATGTGCAGCCGCCCATTGCTTCCGGCACGATATCGGCATTCTTTGAGCCGGATGCCATCGAGGAATTCTATGAGGACGAAGCCAAGGCCGCCCTCGCGGAGTCGGAGGCCTTGCTGGACCGCTCGGGCATCGTCTATCAAAAGGCGACGCGGGTGGGCAACATTGCCGAATGCATCAAGGCCCACGCCACCGAGCAGGGTTGCGACCATATCGTCATGGGGTCGCGAGGACTGGGCGCGGCCGGCAGCCTGTTTCTGGGATCGACCACGCTGAAGGTGCTGCACACGGTTCACATTCCGGTGGTGCTGATCACCTAGGCCGATGCGCCATGCCTTCGCCGGACCATCAGCGCACCCTGGCCTCGATCAGCCTGGATCTGGTCAAGGATCCGATGTTCGCGTTGCTGCTGGCCGGCGGCGGCCTGTACACGCTTCTGGGCGCCTGGCAGGAAGCGGCGCTGTTGCTGCTTTTTGTACTGGTCATTTTTGCGCTGACGGTGGCGCAGTCATTACGTACCGCACGCGCCCTTGACGCATTGGATCGTCTGGCGGCGCCCCGCGCCCTGCTGCTGCGCGACGGCAAGCGGCACTGGGTGCCGTCGGCCGAACTGAAGCCGGGCGATGCGGTGCTGCTTGCCGAAGGCAACCGCGTCCCCGCGGACGGCCGGTTGACGGACGGCGAGGGTCTGCTGGTGGACGAGTCGCCGCTTACCGGCGAGTTCCAGCCCGTGTACAAGCGGCCATCGGGCACGGTTGAGGGCGATGCCGACGTGCTGAGCGGGACGCTGGTGCTGTCAGGAACCGGCACCCTGCGCGTTCTTGCCGTGGGAGACGACACGCGGTTGGGCGCGCTGGGCCAGTCGATTCGGCAACTGACGCCGGAACGCGCGCCCCTGGAACTGCAGACCCGCCATTTCATCCTGCGGTTCATGTGGGTGGGGTTCTTCCTGTCGCTGGCCACCTGGGCCCTGTACGTCTACATGCGGGGAGGATGGTTCGAAGGAATGCTGGCGGGCATCGCGTTGGCGATGAGTCTGCTTCCGCAGGATTTCCCCGTCATCGTGACCATCTTCTCCGCGCTGGAAGCCCGGCGCATCGCGGGCGAAGGCGTGCTTGTCCGCAAGCTGAGCGTGGTCGAAACCCTGGGCAAGACCACCGTGTTGTGCGCCGACAAGACGGGCACCATGACGACAAACACCATGGTCGTTCGCGCGCTTTACGCTGGCTCAGTGCGCATCGATGCCGCCGATCTCGCGGGCGCGGCGGCGGATTGCGCGGCCGAGGCCATGACCCTGGCCGAAACGCTTGCGCTGGCGAGCGTGCCCGATTCCGGGGATGCAATGGAGGACGCCTTTCGCATTTTTGCCGCGTCGCTTGGCAGGCATCCGCCGGCGGGCGGTCTTGCCTTGGTTAAAGCCTATCCCTTCTCGTCCGCACGGTTGGCTGTGATCCACGTCTGGACTACAGCGCAAGCGGATGACGCCCGTCTCGCGTGCAAGGGCGCGCCGGAGGCGGTGTTCAAGCTTTGCCAGCTGTCGCCGGCACGCACGGCGCAGCTGCAGGCCGAGGTCCAGCGCATGGCCGCGGCGGGGCTGAGGGTGTTGGCGGCTGCCAGCGGGCGCTGGCCGAACGGGCGGCTTCCCGATCAGCCCGACGACCTGCCGCTGCAGTTCGCGGGCTTGGTAGGCCTGGAAAATCCGCTGAAGGAAGGCGTGGCCGAGTCGGTCGCCGCGTGCGATGCGGCGGGCATACGCGTGCTGATGCTGACGGGCGATCATCCGGAGACGGCCCGCGCCATTGCCCGCCAGGCGGGCATTCCGGCGGACTACGTGGCTGAAGGCGATGTGCTGGCGCGGGAAGGCGGCGAGCATCTGGCCGAACTGGTCGGCCGCACCTGCGTTTACGCGCGCGTAAAGCCGGAACAGAAGCTGCGCCTGGTCCAGATGCTCAAGCGGCAAGGCGCCATCGTTGCGATGACGGGAGACGGCGTCAACGACGCCCCCGCATTGCGCGCGGCCCACGTCGGCATCGCCATGGGCGCGCGTGGCACCGATGTCGCGCGCGAAGCCGCCGACCTTGTCCTGACCCGCGACGATTTCTCCGACATTTTGAACGCGGTCCGGCAAAGCCGCCGCCTGTTCGACAACCTGTCCAAGGCTATCGTCTACATCGTCGCGGCGCATGTGCCGATCGCCGGGCTGGTGATCCTGCCACTGCTCTTTGGCTGGCCGGAACTGCTGCGCCCGGCCCATGTGGCGTTCCTGGAGATCGTCATCGGCCCCCTGTGCGGACTGGCTTTCGAGTCCGTCGCGGCAGAGCCGGACCTGATGCGCCGCCCTCCCCTGCCCGTCGAGAAGCCGCTGTTTTCACTACGAACCTTCCTGATTGGCCTGGCCCAGGGGCTGGCGCTGTTGGCATCCGCCGGCGTTCTCTACGCCTGGCTGCAGCAGACCCAGACGCCCGCGGATACCGCGCGCGCCACCGCCTTCTGTGCGCTGGTGCTGGGCAATCTGACCTTGATGGTCAACAACCGCTCGCCCCATCAGCGGCATGCCGGCACATGGGACGGCGCCACCCGGCTGGCGGTCGCGGCGACGCTGGCGCTGCTGGCCCTGACGCTGCAATGGCCTGCCCTGCGCGGGCTGTTCGAATTCGGCCCCCTGGGCATCCGGGAATGGACGGCGGCACTGCTGGCCGCAGTGACAGTGTGGCCGGTGGCGCGTGGACTGCGGCCGCTGGGCCGGCCGCTGAGCGCGGCAGGCGCGCTGCCATGCGGAGCCGCTCGATAACGCCGCGACGCGACTGGCGTCGCCACTGCCAGGCGCACGCGCGCACCGCGGCGGTCACCGTTGTGGCGTGGCCGAATTGAGTTGCTGCTGCAGCATCTGCTCCATCATCCGCTGCTGCATTCCCATGTATTGGTCGCGCATGTATTGATGTTCCCGGACCTGTTCAGGCGTCAGTCCGGAGTAATTGCCTCTCATGGCGTTCCACCCCATCATCGGGCCTCCCCGATGATGCGGGCCGCCGCCCCCCTGCGCGCAGCAAGGTCCCATGCCGCCCGTCCACATCTGGCGCATCATGCCCATGGTGTTCTGCATGAGCTGCCGATGCTCAAGCAAGAGCTTCTGCCGCGCATCCGGATCGGTGGTCTTCTGGATCTCATCCATCTGCTTTTGCATGTTTTCCAGATTCTCCCTGACTTGCGCAGCCTGTTTGTCGAAGTTCTGGACATTGCCGCCCGGCGAGGCCGGCTGGGCCGGGCGCGCGGGCGCGTCGCTGGGCGGCGCGGCAAGCGCCAGGCCAGGGGCCGACAAGGCAAGCATTGCGGCAATGGCCGCAGTCTTCATGTTCATGATCGATCTCCACCCGATTGCCAATCGCACAAGGTTCACTGCGCGCAACGCCTGCGCAGCGCCAGCATAGATCGGCCAGAAACCCCGAAATTGACAATCGTCAACATCCCCGAGGCCCCTGCGCAGGGCCGCTGCAAGGGCACCGCGGCCCGTCTGGACCGCTTGCGATAGACTCGTGGCCTGTTTCGACGAAGTAGTGAAAAGGAGTTCAAGCAATGCCCAGCATTTTTCCAGGCGATCTTTGGGCGGTGGGCGAAGCCCGCGTCAACGGACTGCCGGTCGTCATCCGCTTTCGCAACGGTCTGCCGGCCGAGGCCGACCGCCAGATCAACGAGAACCTGATCATCATCACGTGGCCGTACGAGGGCATCGAATCGGGCATGCCCAATGATGAAGACAAGCAGCGCACCAACCGTTTCGAAGAGGCCGTCGAGCAGGGCTTCGAGAATTCGGACGCCGGCGTGCAGGTGGCCTGCCTGACGGGCAATCATCAGAAAGAGTGGCGCTACTACACGCCGAATGTCGAGGCGTTTCTGGATGCGTTCAACAAGTGCCTGGCGGGGCATCCCGTGTATCCGATTCAATTGCGCATGTTCCAGGATCCGGACTGGAAGGCGCTGTCGGAATTGCAGCCGGAAGGGTCCGACCAGCTGCATTGAACGCACGCCCGCGAACACCGGGCAGGCCCGCTCAGGGCTTGTCCGTGATTCCGGCGTCCTGGATGATCCGGCTCCAGCGCGCCTCTTCCTCCTTGACGTACTCGCCCAGCGCGGCGGGCGTGCCCACATCGGGCGCCAGGCCTTCCAGCTCCAGCGCCGCGCGGAAATCCGGGTCGTCGGACGCCTTCCTGATTGCCGCGTTCAACGTGTCGATGACGGCGGGCGGCGTGCCGTTCGGCACGAACACGCCATACCAGCTATCCACGAAATATCCCGCCTCGCCCGCTTCCGCGACGGTCGGCACATCGGGATAGGCCGGCGAACGCTGCTTCGTGGTCACGGCCAGTGCGCGCAGCTGGCCGCTCTTGATGTGGCCGCTGACGCTGGCCGAGGTCGAGAAGATCATGTCGATCTGCCCGCCGATCAGGTCGTTGATGCCGGGACCGGCGCCCTTGTAGGGCACGTGCAGGATGTCCACCTTGCCCAGGCTCTTGAAGAGCTCGCCCGCCAGATGGGCCGAGGTGCCGTTGCCATAGGATCCAAACGTCAGCTTGCCGGGATGGGCGCGCGCATAGGTAAGGATCTCCTGCACGCTCTTGAACGGCGAGTTCGGCGGCACCACCAGCACGTTGGGCGATTTGCCGATCATCGCGACCGGCGCGAAGGCCCGCTCGGTATCGTAGGGCAGCTTCTTGTGAATGGCCGGGTTCACCGCATGAGCAAACGTGGCCATCAGCAAGGTGTAGCCGTCAGGCGGACTCTTGGCCACGTTCTCCGTGCCGATGATGGTGCTGCCGCCCGGGCGGTTTTCCACCACCACGGTCTGCCCCAATTCCTGCGTCAGGCCCTTGGCCAACTGGCGCGCGATCAGGTCGGTGCCGCCGCCCGGCGTGAACGGCACGACGATGCGCAAGGGCCTGTCGGGGTAGGCCGCGCGCGCCTGCGACGCGGCCAATGCGCCCAGCGCCAGTACCGCCGCGGCCATGGCGATGCCGCCACGCGTGAAGAAGTTTTGCTGTTTCATGGTTGTCTCCTGTTTTTATCCACCCGCCTGAACTAGTTCAAGCGGCTTTGCAGGACGGCCACGCCGTCCGCCGCGCAAACGCCCTGGCCCGCAGGCCGAACGAAGAGCGGATTGATTTCGGCTTCGACGAGGACGTCTCCCAACGCGCCCGCCATGCGTGAGAACGCGACGACGGCGGCGACCAACGCCGGCACGTCGGCGCGCTCGCGCCCGCGGTAGCCGTCCAGCAAGGGCCAGGTCTTGAGCCGCCGCAGCCCGGCCATCACCTGCGCCGGCGACAGGCCGGTCCCGTCTTCGGGCAGCATCAAGAGCGTCGTATCCCGGACCAGTTCGGCGACCACGCCCCCCATGCCAAGCAGAATGGCCGACCCCAGCGGATCCCGGTGCAGGCCGACGATCACTTCCGCCGCACCGGTCACCATCTCCTGGACCAGGAAGGCGCGAGGCGTGTCGCCGGTATGGCGCAGGACGTCCTCGCGCATCTGCCGCAGCCGTGCGGGCACGTCCTCCTGCGCCACGTTCACGGCCACGCCGCCCACGTCGCTCTTGTGCGTGATGTCGCGCGACAGCAGCTTGAGCACGACCCGCGGGCCCAGCGCGGCTGCGGCCTGCGAGGCCTGCGCCTCGTCCTGCACGACGATTTCCTTGACGCTTGGCACCCCGAAGCGGGCAAAGAGCGCCTTGGCCTGCGCCTCGTCCAGCGATCCGCCTTCTCCAAGTTCCAGGCCGTCCGGCAACCCGGCGTTCGGCAGCGCCGCGTTGTCCGCCTCAACGCGCGCCTGTGCCTGCCACATCGCCGCCATGGCCGCGCTGACGCCTTCGGGCGTGTGAAACGCCGGTATGCCGTAGCGGCCAAGCACCTCGGCGGCGCGGGGCGCGTGCGGGCTGATGTAGGCCATCACGGGCTTGGTGGCGCCAGCCAACGTGTCCTTCAACGCGCCTGCCATCAGTTCGGGCTGCGCCACGCCGGACGAACCGACGATCACCACCAGCGCGTCATAGCTGCCGCTGTCGAGCAGAATGCGGATGGCGCCGCGCAGCAGTTCGGGCTGCAGGCCCGCCAGCGTGACGTCGATGGGATTGCGGTCCAGCGCGGCGGGCGTGCCGGGTTGCAGGGCGCGCAGCGCCGCGCCGGTGGCGTCGTCAGGCGCCGGCAGCTCGAACCCCGCGAGGCCCAGGCAGTCCGCCACCAGCGTGCCGGCGCCGCCCGTCGATGTCAGGATCGCAACGCGGCGTCCGGGGAGCTTGCGTGCGTGCGCCAGCGCAGCCGGAATATCCAGCAGGTCCGAAAAGGTCTGCGCCCGGATGACGCCCGCATCCTCGAAAAGCGCGTCGTACATGGCGTCGGCGCCGGCCAGCGCCCCGGTGTGCGACGCTGCCGCACGCGCACCCGATTCCGAACGCCCGATCTTGAACGCCACCACCGGTTTACCCGCGGCCCGCGCCTTGCGCGCGGCGGCGCGGAACTTGGCGGGATGGCGAATGCTCTCGACGTACAGCGCGATGACGCGCGTGGCGGGGTCGTCGGCCAGCGCGTCCACGAAGTCGGCCAGTTCCAGGTCGGCCTCGTTGCTGGTCGAAATCAGCTTGGACAGGCCCACGCCGCGGGCGGCGGCGCGCGACAGCAGCGCCCCCAGGATGCCGCCGCTTTGCGAGACGAGCCCCACCGCGCCGGGCTGCAGGTCGTCGATTTCCAGGGCGCCGCTGGCCGACAGCGTGACCCGGTCGGTCAGGTTGACCAGGCCGATGGTGTTCGGTCCCAGAATGCGCATGGCGCCAGCGGCCTCGCGCAGCGCTTGCTGGCGGCGCGCGCCCTCCTCGCCGCTTTCCGAGTATCCGCTTGCCAGCACGATGGCTGCGCCCGTGCCGATGGCGGACAGCTCGCGAACGGCCTGCTGCGTGCGCTCGGCGCCCAGCACCACGATGGCGACGTCGGGCGCCTGCGGCAGCGAGCGGATGTCGGGGTAGCAACGCAATCCGTCGATCTCGGACGCCTTCGGATTGACGGGGTAGATGCTGCCCTGAAACCCGTGCTTGCGCAGGTAGGCCACGGGCCGGCCCGAGGTCTTGGCGGGGTCGGCCGACGCCCCGACCACTGCCACGCTGCGGGGCCGCAGCAGCTTGTCCAGGGCGCTCACGGCTTCTCTCCCTGGGCGCGGGCTGCCTGCGCCTGCGCCATCTTTTTCAGAAACTCGGCCACGGCGTCGCGGTGCTCGGCGCTGGTGTAGCAGATGCCTTGCGCCTGGCTGCCCATGGCAAACACCTGGTCGGCCGTCAGTTCGAACGTCTGGTCCAGGATCGACTTGCCCAGCGCCAGCGCCGTGGCCGAGCCCTGGCTCAATTCGGCCGCCCACGCCTGGGCCGCCTCCACTTCTGTACCGGCCGGCACGAGCCGGTCGGCGATGCCCAGTTGCAGGGCCTCCTGCGCCGCCACCTTGCGCCCGGAATAGATCAATTCCTTCGCGCGCGCCAGGCCGACGCGGCGCGGCAGGAAATACATGCCGCCACCGTCCGGAATGAGGCCGCGTGCAATGTAGCTCCACGTGAACGAGGCGCTGTCGGACGCCACGATGAAGTCGCAACTGAGCGCCGTATCCGCCCCCAACCCCGCCGCCGCGCCGTTCACCGCCGCGATCGTCGGCTTGGGCATGTTGAACAGCAGCCCTTGCGCGTGATGCACGCGCTGCTGGCGCGACCATCCGTTGAATCCGACCTCGCCGGCGGGCGCGTCCATCCTGCCCTGCATGCCGGCAATGTCGCCCCCTGCGCAGAATCCCTTGCCCTCGCCCGTCAGCACCAGCGCGCGGATCGCGCGGTCCTGTGCGACGTGCTCCAGCGCCTGGATCAATTCGCTGCGCATTGCGTCGCTGATCGCGTTGCGCTTGTCGGGGCGGTTCAGTGTCAGCGTCGCCACGCCGTCCCGCGTCTGCAGTCTGATGAATTCGTAGTCAGCCATTTCCGTGCTCCGTCGTTTCCGGGGCCAGCCCCGGAATCCACAACGGCTGCCGGGCTGGCAACACCGACAAGGTAGGCGCTACAGTGTGCAAATGCACCGCCCCATTTCCATCTAGTGGAATTGCTTCAACCATGCCCGCCGCAACCGAATCCGCTACCGCCGCCAGCCGCCGCTTCACCGGCGTCAGCCAGAACCGCTCGCTGGAACGCGGCCTGGAGATCCTTCGCGCGTTCAAGCCGGGCACGGACCTGCTGGGCAATGGCGATCTGGCCGAACGCACGGGCCTGTCGGCGGCAACGGTCAGCAGGCTGACGCAGACCCTCGTGACCAGCGGCTTTCTGGAACACGACCGGCGTGCGCGCGCCTATCGCCTGGCCGCGCCGGTGCTCAGCCTGGGACACGCCATGCACGCCTCGTCGCCGGTGCTGCGCGCGGCCACGCCGCTGATGCGCGAGGTGTCCGTCAAGCAGCGCCTGAACGTGGGCCTGGCCAGCGCCGACCGGGCCGACATGGTCTACCTGGAATCCATCCGCTACAACCGCAAGGCGTCCCTGCGCACCATCGTTGCGGGCCAGCGGGTTCCGATCGAGCTGACGTCGCTGGGCCGCGCCTACCTGGCGACGCTGGACGCCGACACGCGCGACGCCCTGCTGGACCAGATCCGGCGGGGCTATCGCAGCGCCACCTGGAAGCCGATCCGCGCGGACATCGACAGCGCCATCGCCAAGGTGACGGCGCGCGGATATTGCGTGGCGTCGTGGCAGCCGGGCGTGGTGGCGCTGTCCACGCCGCTACGCCCGCTGGGCGGCCCGGCAATGGCGCTGAACATCAGCCTCACCACCGACGACGCGCCGTCCGCGGTGGCGCAGCGGCATGCCCCGGATCTGCTGGCGCTGAAAGCGGGCATCGAGCACGAGCTGGAAAGCCAGCGTCCCGCCTGACACCTGCCCCCCCTCGGATTCCCTGATGCCGCCCCCCGCAAACCGCTGATACAATAAGAACCATTCTCAATCTCGACACCTTCCGTCCGGGATTGCCAACGTCTCCCCTTTCGCCGCACTTCCATGACTCGCAGCCTGGCGCCGGATCACCATCATGTGGGCGCACTCTATGTGGACCATCATCGCTGGCTGGTGAACTGGCTGCGCAGAAAGCTGGGGTGCGGCTTTGACGCCGCCGATATCGCGCAAGACACCTTTCATCGGCTGTTGGCCGCGCCCGAGCGCGCCCGCGGCCTGCAAGAGCCGCGCGCCTACCTGACGACGCTGGCGCACGGCCTGGCCGTGGACCACATCCGCCGGCGCAAGCTGGAGCGGGCCTATCTCGACGAGCTGGCCCTGCTGCCAGAAGCCCAGGCCCCTTCTCCCGAAACCCGCGCCCTGCTGCTCGAAACCCTGGTGCGCATCGACCGCATGCTGGACGGCCTGAACGCCAAGGCGAAGGCGGCGTTCCTGATGTCCCGGCTGGACGGCATGACCTATCCCGACATCGCGGCAACCTTGCGCGTGTCGGTGAGCTCCATCGAAAAATACATGGCCGCCGCCATCCGTCATTGCTACGAACTGCGCTATGGCTGATCGCGCCGTGGTGCTGGATCGCGCCATTTCCTTTGCGGTGCGCCTGAACTCGGGCCACGCCGATGCCGCCGAGCACGAGGCCTGCCGCCGCTGGCGCGAGGCCGACGCCGAACACGAACGGGTCTGGCGCCAGTTGCAGGCGATCGAGACGGATCTGCGCGCAGTGTCCGGCTCGGCGGCGGCGTCCGCGCTGCGAGCCGCCCCCGCCCGCGGCCGCCGCCGCGTCCTTGCCATGCTGGCGTTGGGAACGGTGGGCGCTGGCGCGACGCTGGCGTGGCGCGACGGCGCCTGGGATCGCATGACCGCCGACTACCGCAGCGGCGTCGGCGAGCGTCGCCGGTTCGCGCTGGAGGGCGGGGCCGAACTGTGGCTGAACACGGGCAGCGCCGTGCGGACCGACCCGGGCGGCCGGCGCCTTACCCTGCTGGCCGGCGAGCTGCGCATGGACACGGGCGCGGCGCCCGCCCCGTGGGAAGTGCGCACGCGCCAGGCGCGTTTCACCGCCACGCAGGCGCGCTTTCTGCTGCGCACGATCGAAGACGCCACGCTGCTGGACATGCAGCGCGGCGACTTGCGCATTGCCCCCTTGCACGGCGCCGAATCGCGCGCCGAGCCCGGCGGGCGCTACCGCGTGACGGACCGCGATGCACGGCGCGAACCCGCCGCGCCGTTTGACGCCGATAGCTGGGCCGACGGCGTGCTGACCGTGCGTGGCATGCGGCTCGCGGACTTCCTGCAGGAACTGTCGCGCTATCAGCGCGGCTGGATCAGCTGCGATCCCGCCGTGGCCGATCTGCGGGTGTCGGGCGTCTTCCTGCTGGACGACCTGCCGGGCGCGCTCAATACGCTGTCCCGCGCGCTGCCCACGCGGATCGAGCGCTACGCGGGCCTGTGGACCCGCGTGCTGCCCGCCTGAATGCCGTTACAACTTTTTGGCGATTCCGTTTACGGGTTTTGGCGACCTCGTTCGACATAGGGAATGACAACCCCCGTTTGAACCAGGATCGCCTACGTCATGTCCCGCTCTGCCCGCCCCACCCCGACGCGCCTTCTGCGCCTGCTTCCGCTATGCGCCGCGCTGGCGCTTGCCCCCGCCGTTCATGCCCAGTCCGCGCGCGTGACGGTCGAACAGGCCGCCGCGCCGCTTGAGAGCGCCTTGAACCAGTACGCCGCGTCGGCGCGGGTGACGCTGTCGTTCGATCCGTCGCTCACCACGGGCCGGCAGGCGCCGGCGCTGCACGGGCCCTACGCCATCGCCGAGGGCTTTGCGGCGCTGCTGGCAGGCAGCGGCCTGGTCGCCGAGCAGACGGGCGAACGACACTTCGTCATCCGGCCCGCTGCACCGTCGGTCAGCACGCTGGCCCCCGTCACGGTGACGGGCGACTCGGCGGCCGAACGCTACAACCCGCCGACCACGGTGGGTTCCAAGACGCCGCTCACGCAGCGCCAGATTCCGCAGTCGATCAGCGTGGTCACGCAAGAGCGGATGCGCCAGCAGGCCATGCAGACGCTGGACGATGCGATGCGCAACACGGCGGGCGTCACCGTCGAACGCCGCGACAACAGCCGCTCGATCTTCCACTCGCGCGGTTTTGACATGACGTCGTATCAGATCGACGGCATTCCCACGCAATACGACTGGCGCATGCTGTCCTCGACGGACCTTGCCATCTACGACCGCGTCGAGGTCCTGAAAGGCCCCGCAGGCCTGTACAACGGCGCCGGCGGGCTGGGCGGCGCGATCAACCTGGTCCACAAGCGCCCGCAAAAGGAATTCGGCTTCGAAGGCAGCGTCTCGGCCGGCTCGTGGGACAACTACCGCTCCGAGGTCGACCTGACCGGCGGCCTGAACGAGGACGGCTCGCTACGCGGGCGGCTGGTTGGCGTCTACCAGGACCGCCGCTTCTTCTACGACAAAACCAACGAGCAGCATTCCGTGCTGTACGGTGCGCTGGCGTATGACTTCACGCCGCGCACCACGCTGACGGTGGGCGGCGGCCGCCAGGAACGCGACATCCACGCGTCGATGTGGTCGATCCCGGCGCTCATGACCGTGGGCCCCGGCGGCCAGCCCAGTTTTTCGCTGGCCGACATCAAGCGCTCCACCTTCATCGGCGCCGACTGGAACCGTGACCAGTTCACGTCCACCGAAGCCTTCGCCGACGTGGAGCACCGCCTGGACAATGGCTGGACCGCCAAGCTGTCCGGCCGCTACGCCGAAAACAAGCTGGACCGCGAGCAGGCGTACGGCTGGGGGCCGGCCAACACCTCGAACAACCTGATCCAGCTGCTGTCGGCCAAGGGTCCGACGCGGCAGGCGCAGACGTCCTACGACGCCTACGCCGACGGCCCCTTCCAGCTGTTCGGCCGCCAGCACAATCTGACGCTGGGCGCCAACTACACCGACTCGCGCTTTGACAACGCGTGGAACTATCCGACGCCGAACTGGGCGCCGCGCATCGACATCACGAACCCGCGCTCGGACTTCGACCGCCTGGACTATGCCTTCAACAACAGCAACCACGCGCGCACCAAGCAATGGGGCCTCTACAGCAACCTGCGCCTGCGTCTGGCCGAGCCGCTGACGCTGGTGGCGGGCGGGCGCTTCAGCTGGTGGGACCTGACTTCGAACCAGCGCACGCTCACCGCGGAAAAGGCGCAGCAGGCCAATTACGACGGCAAGTTCACGCCCAACCTGGGCCTGATCTATGACCTGAACGACACCTATTCGGTCTATACCAGCTACTCCGAGATCTTCCTGCCGCAGAACGGATACACCACGGCGGACGGCAGCATGCTCAAGCCGCTGGAAGGCAAGCAGATCGAGGCCGGCATCAAGGGCGAATACCTGGACGGCGCGCTCAATGCCTCGTTTGCGGTGTTCGAGATCCGCGACGAGAACCGCGCCACGCTCTCGCCGGATTCCACCACGGTCTACACGGCCAACGGCAAGACGCGCAACCGCGGCTTCGAACTGCAGGTCAACGGCGAGATCCAGCCGGGCTGGAACATCTACGCCGGCTACACGTGGCTGCAGACCCGCGTGGACCAAAGCGCCTCGTACGACTCGAACGTGACCGCCGTCGCGCCGCGCCATCTGCTGCGGCTGTGGACGGATTACCGGCTGCCGGGCGTGGCAAACCGGTGGACCATCGGCGGCGGCGTCAACGTGCAAAGCGGCACCTACGTTGCCCTGCCGCAGTACAACGGCGCGCGGCTGGAGCAAGGTGGCTATGCGACGGTCGACATGAAGATCGGCTACGAGATCAACCGCAACCTGGATGTGGCGCTCAACGTCACCAACCTGTTCGACCGCAAGTATTACGCGACCATCAGCTCGCCGCGCTCGCAGAACATCTTTGGCGAGCCGCAGGCCTTCCTGCTGACGCTGCGCGCCAAGTACTGAGCGCGGCATGGCGATCGCAGCGCGCCCGTTCTGGGTCCGCGTGCACCGATGGGCGGGGCTGGCCACCGCCCTGTTCCTGTGCGTGGCCGGGCTGACGGGCAGCATCCTGGCGTTCAAGGAAGACCTGGACCTCTGGTTGAATCCGCAGCTGTTCCTGGCGCCCGCCGAGGGACGCGCGCTGCTGGATCCCTTCGTCCTGCGCGACACGGTTCGCGCGCAGTTGCCGTGGGCCGGCATCGAGCAGGTGCCGCTGCGGCGCGAGGCGGACCGGGCCGTGGTCTTTCGGCTGACGCCGCGGCAGGATGCGGCCACCGGGCGCATGCTGCCGCTGCCCGCCACGCATGCCTTCGCGGATCCCTACAGCGGCAAGGTACTGGGCTGGCGCAACGAGGGTGCGGTGTCGCTCGCGCGCGAGAACCTGCTGCCCTTCATCTACCGGCTGCATCTGGATCTGACGCTGCCCGGCGTCTGGGGCCGCTTGCTGTACGGCATGATCGCGCTCATCTGGACGCTGGACTGTTTTGCAGGCTTTTACCTGACCCTGCCGTCCAAGGGCGCAAAGCGCGCGGGATTCTGGCGCGGGTGGCGGCCCGCCTGGTCGGTCAAGCAAGGCGCCTCGGCGGCGCGCGTCACGCTGGATCTGCACCGCGCCTTCGGCCTCTGGCTGTGGGCCCTGCTGCTGGTGTATGCATGGTCCAGCGTCATGTTCAACCTGCGGGCCCAGGTGTACCAGCCGGTGATGTCGGTCATCATGCCGTTCGACACATCGTGGCGCGGCGCGCCCGTCCTGCCGCAGCCGCTTTCCACGCCCGCGCTGGAAGGCCCGGCCGCCCTTGCGGCCGCGCGCCGCGCGATGGGCGAACTGGCAAAAGAGCGCGGCTTTACCGTGGATGGCGAGGAGTCGCTGATGCTGGACCGGCGGCGCGGCGTGTACGCGTACCTGGCGCATAGCGACGCCGACCTGCGTCGCCACGTGGGCAACACCGCCATCCTGATCGACGCCAACACGGGCGAGCGGCGCGGCATGTACCTGCCCACGCGCGGCGCATGGGGCGACACCTTCAGCAACTGGCTGGGCGCGCTGCACATGGCGCATGTCTTCGGCCTGCCCTATCGGATCTTCGCCTGCCTGCTCGGGCTGATCGTCGTCATGCTGTCCGTGACCGGCGTGCTGATCTGGCGGCGCAAGCAGCGGGGCCGGTCGCATGCCGCAATGCGCCGGCCGGGCTGACACGCCGCCCCGCATGCCTCAAGGCGCGGACGGCCTGATGTTCTGGTTGTGCCGGAAGAGGTTGTGCGGATCGTAGCGGGTCTTTACCTGCACCAGCCGGTCGAAGTTTTCACCATAGGCCGCGCCCACCCTTGCCGTCTCGTCCTGCGTCAGGAAGTTGACGTACACACCGCCCTGCGACCAGGGCTCGGTCGCCTTGAAAATGTCGCGCGTCCAGGCGATGCACCGCGCATCGTCTCCGGGATCGTCCCAACGTCCGTGCACATTCATGGCGAACTGCGCGGACCGGTGCGGATAGGCCGTGGCGGAAACGGGCACACGCATCGCCGCGCCGGCAATGTGGCCGAAAAAAATCTCGCATTGCGGTGACGGCACGTTCTGGACCGCCGACACGACGGCGTCGATCAGCCCGTCCTGCAGCTCACCGATGTTGTGAGACTTCCAGTAGTTGCGCGCGCCGGGCGTCAGCAAGGGATCGAACGCCTTCTGCCAGGCTGCATAAGGCATCGGCCCGAGGTGCTCGCCATAGGGTTCGCCCAAGGCCCGCACCGCCTCCAGCGCCTGCGGCCCCTTGTCCACCCCGCCCGTGTAGCACGCGGCGAAGGCGACGATGGGCTTTCCGTGCACGGACGCCGGCAAGAACGGCAGCGGCGGCGCCTGGCGCAGCACGGCCCACACGGTCAGCTCCGGCGGCATCGATGGCAATGCGTCGCGGTAGCGCGCCAACGCCTTGCGGCCCTGCTCGAGCGGCATCACCACCAGACCGCCGTAAACCTCGGGGCCCACGGGATGAAGCTGGAACTCGAACATCGTGACCACACCGAAATTGCCGCCGCCCCCGCGCAGCGCCCAGAACAGATCCGGGTTCTCCGATTCACTGGCGCGCAGCATCTGGCCGTCGGCGGTGACGACATCCGTAGACACCAGATTGTCGATAGTCAAGCCAAACCTGCGCGTCAACCAGCCAAAACCGCCTCCCAACGTCAGGCCCGCCACGCCGGTCGTGGAGTTGATGCCCAAGGGCACCGCCAGGCCGAACGCCTGCGCTTCGTGATCCAGGTCGGACAACGTGGCGCCCGGTTCCACGTAGGCCCTGGCGCGCGCCGGATCGATACGCACCGATTTCATGGGCGACAGGTCGATCATCATGCCGCCGTCGCAGACGGCGGTGCCCGCGATATTGTGGCCGCCGCCCCGCACCGAAATCACCAGGCCGTGTTCGCGCGCGTAATCCACGGCGCGACGCACGTCGGCCGGCCCGGCGCATCGCGCGATGACGGCAGGCCGCCGGTCCACCGTGGCGTTCCAGATTTTTCGGGCCTCGTCGTAACCGGCATCGCCGGCCGACAGGATCTGACCCCGGGCCGCCGCCCGCAGATCGTCCAAACTACTGCTGGACAGGTTGTTCATCACACATCTCCTTGATGGCGATGTCTTTACAAACCGCGTGTAAAGCCGTCTATCTGCTGGGGCGCGACATGGGAATTGCCTCC
Source organism: Achromobacter sp. Root170 (assembly GCF_001428165.1). Taxonomy (NCBI): domain Bacteria; kingdom Pseudomonadati; phylum Pseudomonadota; class Betaproteobacteria; order Burkholderiales; family Alcaligenaceae; genus Achromobacter; species Achromobacter sp. Root170. The sequence continues at coordinate 62,884 of NZ_LMHN01000015.1, read as the reverse complement.
TTGGAAAAGGGGCCATGACCCTGTGCACATGAATGCCCGGCGAACGCCGCGCGGGGGGAAGGCGGCAGACGCCCTGTGTCGTGCGCCGGAGCGTGCGTGATGGAAAAAGTATAGGCCTTTGGCCCGGCCGTCAGGCGCCCTATGAATCGTTTTTAAGGACGCCGCGCACGTTGAGCACGGCCAATCCTAGTTGCAGCGCAATAAGCGCCCACGCGTCGTCGTGTAGCCCCCAGGCCACCCACAACACGTTGCTGGCAAGAAATACCCAGAAACCGGCCGTGCGCCGGGCAGGGCTGCGCGAGGCGACCAGCCAGGCGGCGGCAAGCGACGCCGCCATGGCCGGCCATTGCAGGAAGTCCCACAACGCGTCCAGCGTCATCGGCTACGGTTCCTGCTCAATGCACAGGACAGGATCAAGGCTTGGACCGCGCGCCCTGCCCGCGGTTGCGCTGGCTCTGCTGGTCCTGGCCAGTCCCGATCTGCGTGGTATGGCCCTCCTTTTTGGTGCGGTTCTGCGTGTCGCCGTGGCTCGCCTGCGATTGCCGGGGCGTATCGTCCTGGGTGCGGTCCGCGCCGGTCTCGTTGTGCTTGTCGTCCATCTGCTTGGTCATGATTTGCTCCTTTCATTGACGCGGATCCGGTTGTCGACGTCGTTGACGCCGGCGCACTCCACGGTGCAATCCTCGATGTGATGCTTGATGCGGCGGTTGGGGACGGTGCCCTCCAGCACGACCCGGCCATCGGTGACCGAAACCGACACGTCGCTCACGTCCAGGCCGCTATGGGCGAGCGCCTCGCAGACGTTCTCGCGAATCCGGTCGTCCGAACGGATGTAGCCCTTGGGATCGGTCCTGCGCGATGCGCGGTCGCGCCACGCCGTCGGGCCACGGTTGTACCCGCCGCGCTCGGCGGTTTCGAAGGACATGGATTCCTCGCGCCAGGCCGGACGGTCGCCGTAATAGCCGCCTTCGTCGTCGCCAAAGGACGTGGGGCCGTCGTAGGACTGATCGCGGCCGTAGGCGCGGTCCCGACCGCCCTGATCGCGGCCCTGGCCGCCCGCGCCGCGGCGCTGATCCCCATATCGGTCTCGCGCGTCATGGTGGCGGTCATCGCCGCCACGCCCGCGACCCTGCCCCTCAACCACCTGTTGACGCTGAAACGAGGGATCTTCGTTCGAGAATCCGCCGTAGCTGCTCTGGCCAGGATCCGCGCTGCGGCTGCGCACAGGCTCTCGCGTCTCGCGCGCGCCGCCCTGGCGCGTGCCTTCGCTCTGGTATCCGAACGAAGGCGCGGGATCCTGCCACGGTTCCCGCTCGCCGCGAAATGCCGACGTGTTCCTCGGGTCTCTGCTCATATCGTCTCTCCCGTTGCAAGTTGCACATCAAGCGGGCCGGCTTCGGGGGCAACTGCGCGCCCTCGCCCGCCCGCCTGGTCAGGGCAGCAAGTGCTGTGCCGGACGGACGCAGCCCGTCTGACCGCACAAGGTCCACGCTGTATGGCCGATAGGCCAAAGGCAGTCGCGGTGCTAAGAATGGAGCATGCGGTCAGAACGCCGTGGCAAGGCCCAACAACCGCATCCGGCAACACGACACACGACATTCAGGAGATGAAATATGGCTTCAGGATCCAGGCTGTCCGATGTAATCGTAAAACTCCCCGATCGCTCCACCTGCCGCGTAGAACGGCGTTTGATCGCAAGGAGAACGCAAGAAGCATCCGGTGTCCCCATCTACGTCTGCACCCTTCCGACCGGCGAACCCGTCACGTGGCTGGGGGGAGGAAAATACCGGCTGCCGTGCGGGTCGGTGGGGGTGGCGGTGGCGCACAAACCGCCTGACAGGTGACGGGGCAGGCAGTTGGCACGCGGGCGGCACGCGGGCGGCACGCAGCTTGCTGGCCGCCCGGGCATTCACGCCAGGAGGGACGCGAATGAATGCCATCGAACGAGTTGCCGCGTACATGCACGAGCACTCGCTGCAACTGGTGACGGCCGAGTCGTGCACGGCTGGGCTGATTGCCGCCACGCTTGCCGACATACCGGGCGCGGGCGCGTTGCTGGACTGCGCGTTCGTGACCTACTCGCCGCAGGCCAAGCAGAAGTGCCTGGGCGTGGCGGCGCGTACGCTGCAGCGCCACAATCTGACCAGTGAAGCGGTGGCCAGGGAAATGGCGCTGGGCGCCGCCCGCAACAGTCCGGCGAACGTCGCAATCTCAAACACGGGCGTCACCGACGGCACCGACCCCGACATTCCCGCCGGCACGCAGTGTTACGCATGGGTATTCAAGGCCGGCCCCGCCGATGGCGCGCCCGCCGTCTACACCGAGACGACGCGTTTCGAAGGCGACCGCAACGCGATCCGGCGGGCCAGCGCGCAGCACGCGCTGGCCAGGATGATTGCCTATCACGAGCAGTGGCAGAACGGCGTTCCGGCCTCCCCGTCCGGCTCCGGGTCCGGCTGAGCGACCTCGACGCCTGCCGCCGCGTCCCACCCTCTGCGCAGCGCGGTCGCGAATCCGCCTTCGACGCGCGAATACGGCCGGGCGCTGGTGGTCACGCGCGGCAGGCAAGACCATGCGATGTGCGCGCCGCCGGCTTCCAGCTTGTCGACCAGGGCCTGGTCCTCGCTGCAGGTCAACGCCGCAAAACCGCCAATGCGCCGGTACACGTGCGCCGCGACGCCCAGGTTCGCCCCGTGCACATGCCGGTGGCCATCGCGGTCCTGGTAATGCGCGGCGAACGCACCGCGCGCCCGCTGCGCAAACGCGCCGTGCGCTTCCCATCCCGCGACCGATATCGTGCCGCACACCACTTCCGCGTCCAAGGAAAGCTGGTCGGCCAGCCAATCGGGCGACACGTTCGTGTCGGCATCGGTGAAGGCCAGCCACCGCGCGCCGGCATCCAGCAGATGATGCGCGCCGGCGGCACGCGCAACGCCCACGTTGCGCGCGTGGACCGTCAACAGATCCACCGGCCAGCCGGCGACGATTCCCGCAGTGCGATCCACGCAGTGATCCAGCACCACCGCGATCCGCACCGCTTCGCCGCCCAGCCGCGCATGGCGCGAGGCGCGCAGTACGGCGCGCAGGCAGTCCTCGATATGGCGCTCTTCGTTGTGCGCCGGAATACACACGCCGATCATGAATCGCTTCCTTGAGATTGTCTGCGCCATACATCCAGGCGGAACTCGGGCTCTTCGTGCCGCGCCGTGCACACCAGGCCGGGCAGCGCGCCGAGCGCGGCATGCAACGCATCCGTGGGCTGGAGACGGTCATCGAAGTCCGGGCGCCAGTGGCAGGCGACGAGTTCGCCGCCGGCGCCCAGCGACGCGTCCACGCCATGCAAAAAAGCGCGAAGCGCCGCGTCGTCCAGGTAATACGCCACTTCCGACAGCACGATGAGGTCAAAGCCGTCCGGCGGCACGTCAGGCCACTGCCGCGGCAGGTCCAAGGGCAGCACCGCGACGTGGTCCAGGCCCTCGCCCGCCATGCGCTCGCCGCAACGCGCGGCTGCCGCAGGCGCGACGTCGACGGCGCAGACCTGCGCGCACCGCAGCGCCAGGCATCGGGTCAACTCCCCCGTGCCGCAACCCGGCTCAAAGGCGTGGCGATAGTGTTCGCGGCCGAGCGCCGCCAGCAGCAGGCCGCGCTTGCGGCGTTCGTACCAAGCGCTTGCCACGCGCCACGGGTCGGCGTCGGCGCGGTACAGCCGTTCGAAGTGATCCGCGGCTACAGCGCCCATGGCGCGCCCTCGTGGTTAAGCACCGCTTGTCCGTGCGCGGCCTGGTCGCGTTCGGCATGGCTCTGACGGATGAAGACGGGCAGATCGGCCATCACCTGCGCAAAGCCGGCGTCGCGGCACAACGGCCCCGCGCCCAGCGCGCGCGCCGCCCGTTCCACCACCACGGCCGCCGCCGCCTCCACGGCCAAGCGGGCTCGCGCGCAAGCCATCGCGCACGACTGGCGCGGATGCGCATCGATCTCGGCAGCGGTCTCGCGCAGCACTGCCCGCGCCTGCGCCAGGGCGACGTCAACGGCGCCCAGATGCGCGAGGCGATGCGGGTCGGCGGACGTCACCGGCAACGCCGCGCGCAACGACTGCGCAATGTGCACCAGCCCGCCATACCAGCACGCCGCGACACCGGCGCCGCCGTGCAGGAAACCGGGGCGATTCACGTAGGCGCCGGGCTTGCCTACCAGCGTGCACGGCACGTGACTGAAGGCCACGTCGACGCTGGCCGACGCGCGCATGCCCACGGCGTGCCAGCCGGCATCGGTCACCTTGACGCCATCCTGATCCATTGCCACCGCGACCAGACAGGGTTCTCCGGCCGGATTCCAACCGCTGACGAGCGCGTGCGTCACGGATGCCGCGCCGGAACACCAGGCCTTGACGCCGTGCAGCAGCGCCGAACCATCGGCGCGCTGCGTGATCTGGACGCGGTGATCCGGGGGTTCGGCGCACCACACGGCCCAGCGGCTATTCGCCATCGAGGGCGCGGGCGACGCCTGTAACTCCGCCAGGATGGCGAGCGCATCGGTGTGGCCCTCGAAAAGCTTGGCCAGGCTGAGATCCGCTGCCGCCACGCGGGCCAGCGCCTGCCACCGTTCGCGCGTGCGGCCCGAGGCGGGCAGCGGCAACCGGCCGCAACCCTGGTCGACAAGGATCCGCAGCCACCGCCCGGGATCGAGCGGCGCATGGGCATCTGAAAGTGCCTGATCGAGGATGTGCAGGCAGGACGGCTGAGCGGCAGGGCCGTGATGGTCTGTCATGAAGATTGGGACACAAGGTGCGCGAGAAGATGCGCCCTGTTCAGCAAGCGTCGTGCCCGTCACGGCGGGGCGTCACGGCCGGGGTGGGGACCACCCCAGCGCCAGCGCATCGCCTTCCACGCATGCGACTAACGACGCGCCCTGCCCGCCTTGCACCGGATGTCCGCCCGTGAAGTCGGAAAACGCCGGCAGGACGGTGATGCCGGGGCGCAGCCAGAAGGCCGGCCAGCTGCGCGGCACGCCCGGCACGCGCGTCTTCGGATGCACGTGGCCGGCAATGACGTGCCGGCCCTGCGTGTCCGGCGTTGGCAGATGCCGGAAAAGAAATGGGCCGTCGGCCCACGCCTGCCCAAGCTGGCGCATGCCCAGCGCCGGCGCGTCCAGCGCCCGGTCGTGGTTGCCGGCCAGCACCGCCACGTCCACGCCCGCATGCGCCTCGCGCCACGCGATCCACGCATCGCGCCAGGCGGCCTGCGCGGCGGGGCCGTGCAGCACGTCGCCCACGATCAGCAGCTCGGCCGCCTGCGTCGCCGCGATCAGCGCCGACAAGCGATTCAAGTCATCCATCGTCGCGCCGCGCGGCACGGCGATGCCCGCCTGGCGAAAGACATGGCTCTTGCCCAGATGCAGGTCGGCAATCACCAGCCGGGACCGCGCCGGCCAGTGCATGGCGCGCGCGCCCAGCAGGACGACGCGTTCGCCCGCCAGCGCCATCGCCAGGCCTGCGTCAGGCGACGCGTGCATAACGCTTCTCCAGTCGCTCGGCGGCGCGCTTGACACGCGCCTGCCAAGTCTCGGTGCTGAGCTGTCCACGCAGGCTTTCGGTCCACAGCGGGAACGACAGCGGCGTGAGCGCGCGCGGTTCGCACAAGGCCAGATCGCGGCGCTGGCAGTCTTGCAGCGCCGCCAGCAGGCGCGGCGCCTCCAGTTGCAATTCAAAGACTTCGCGCTCCGCCTGCGCCAGCAGAAGGTGATCGGGATCGTAGCGGCGCAGCACGTCGTAGAGCAGACCGCTGGACGCCTGCACCTGCCGCAGCGAGCGCGCCGCCTGCCCCGGCAACGACGGCGTCAGCAGGCCGGCAACGCGGGCAATCTCCCGGAACTGGCGGCGCGCCATTTCGCCAAGATTCACGCCCTCGCGCAGGTCCTCGGCCATGTTGTCGGGACTGAGCAGCGCGCGCAGCAGCGCGTCGTCCAGCGCGGCGGGTTCGGCCAAGGTCAGCATCAGGCCGTAGTCATTGACGGTGTAGGAAATCGTGTTGGGCTGGCGCCGGCCCCAGCGCAGCGCGACCATCGCGGCGATGCCCTCGTGCACGGCGCGGCCGGCGAACGGAAACAGGAACAGATGCGTGCCGCGCCGCGTCTTGATGAGCTCGGCCACCAGCCGGCCGTGGTCGGGCAGCGCGCTGGCCGCTTCCTGAATCCGCAGCAGCGGCCCGACCGCACGCATTTCTGGATGGTCGCCGGGATGGGAATACAGGCTTTCCACTTCGCTCGCCAACTGCGTCGACAAGGGCATGCGGCCGCCCTGCCACGTCGCGACGGGCCCGTCGCCGGCCTTTGCGCGGCGCACGTAGGCGACCATGCCCTCCAGCCGCACCAGCTCCAGCGTGCGGCCGGCGAACTGAAAGCGGTCGCCGCGCCGCAGACGCGCCAGGAACCCTTCCTCGACGGACCCCAGACTGCCGCCCCGCAGATACTTCACCGCCACCGCGCCGTCGGACGTAATGGTGCCGATGGACAACCGATGACGGAAGGCGATGCGCCGGTCGTGCACGCGGTAGCAGCCATCCTCGTCGCGCACCACGCGGTGGTAGTCCGGGTACTTTGCCAGCGCGCGCCCTCCTTGCACGATGAAGTCCAGCACGGCCTGCCACGTTGCAGCGTCGAGCGTGGCGTAGGCATGCGTGCCGCGAACTTCCTCGTACAGTTCGGCGGCGTCGAACCCGCCGCCCAGCGCCAGCGTCACGGCGTGCTGGGCCAGCACGTCCAGGCTGCCGATGGGCGGCATGCGCGATTCGATCTCGCCGCGCGCAATCGCCTGGCGGGCCGCGGCATATTCGATCAGTTCCAGCGCCTGCGCCGGCACGCAGACGACGTTGCCCGATTCGCCCGGCCGATGCTTGGCGCGGCCGGCCCGCTGCAACAGGCGCGCCACGCCCTTTGGGCTGCCGATCTGCAGCACCTGGTCCACCGCCGGGAAATCCACGCCCAGATCCAGGCTGGACGTCGCGACCACGCAGCGCACCGTGCCGTCGCGCAGCCCTTGCTCGACCCCGGCGCGCAGCTTGGGATCCAGCGAGCCGTGATGCAGGGCCAGCGTGCCCGGGGCTTCCGGCCAGATCGATTCCAGCGCGCGATGCCACAGCTCGGCCTGCGCCCGGGTATTCGTGAACAGCAGCGTCGCGCGCACGTCGAACAGGCGCTTGAAGACGCGTTCGAGCTGCGACAGCCCCAGGTGGCCCGCCCAAGGCAGCGCGCGGCTGCGTTCCGGCAGCAAGGTCGAGATCTGGATCTTGCGCGGCTTGGCGCCCGCCACCAGCGCGCTGTCCGGCGCCTGCGGCAGCAGCACCGCCCGCGCCTGCTCCAGATTGCCCAGCGTGGCGGACAGCCCCCAGGTCCTTGCGGCCGGCGACAGCTTCCGAACGCGCGCCAGGCATAGCTGCAACAGCACGCCCCGCTTGTTGCCCAGCAGCTCGTGCCATTCGTCCACCACAATGCAGCGCAACGCGCGAAAGCGCAGCGACGCATCGGCGTACGACAGCAGCAGCGCCAGCGATTCGGGCGTGATGACCAGCACGTGCGCCTTGCCCTGCCGCGCCAGCCGCTTGTCACGCGCGCTGGCGTCGCCGGTGCGCAACGCGACCGTCCAGTCGATGCCCAATTCGCTCGCCGTCTGCGTCAATGCCCGCGTGGTATCGGCGGCCAGCGCGCGCAGCGGCGTCACCCACAGCACGCGCGGTCCCTCGCCCGCGGCCGCGCGCACCGGTGTGTCGTCTTCAAGCGCTTCGAGCAGCGGGCCGCCAAATGCCGCCAATGTCTTGCCGCTGCCCGTCGGCGTGTGCAGCAACCCCGACTCGCCATCCAGATAACGGCGCCACGTTTCGCGCTGAAAAGGCGCGGGCTTCCAGCCGCGTGTCTTGAACCACGCGATCAGCGGCGCGTCCCTGCCCCGGGCCCCGCCACTCATCGCGCCAGCGCCTTCAGGGTGACAAGCTGATCGGCCTCGCCTGCAGGCTTGTCGTGCCGCCAGCGCAGGATGCGCGGAAAGCGCACCGCCACGCCGGACTTGTGCCGTTTGGACAGGTTGACACCCTCAAAGCCCAGTTCGAACACCTGCACCGGCTCGACCGAGCGCACCGGCCCGAAGCGCTCGCGCGTGTGGGCGCGCAGCCAGCGATCCAGTTCCAGGATCTCTTTGTCGTCCAGCCCCGAATATGCCTTGGCGATCGGCACCAGCGCATCGCCATCCCACAGCCCGAAGGTGTAGTCGGTGTAGAGCGTGCTGCGCCGGCCATGACCGGATTGCGCGTACAACAACACGGCGTCGATGGTGAGCGGATCGATTTTCCACTTCCACCAGTCGCCGCGCCGCCGCCCGCTTTGATAGGGCGCGCTGCGGCGCTTGAGCATGAAGCCTTCGACACCGCGCTCGCGCGATTCCGCGCGCAGTGCGAGGGCCTCGTCCCAGTCCGAGGGCGCCACGGCCGGCGACATGCGCAGCCGCGGATCGGGGTGGCGGCGCAGCAGCGCTTCCAGTCGCTCACGCCGCTGTGCCTGCGGCAATTCGCGCAGGTCCTCGCCCTCCAGTTCAAGCAGGTCGTACGCCAGCATCTGCACCGGCGCCTCGGCCAGCCACTTGGGGCCGGGCTTTAAGCGCTGGATACGGGTTTGCAGTGCTGAAAACGGCATGGGGTCCGTCTGGCCATCCTGCCAGGCCAGCAACTCGCCATCGATGACGCAGTCCACGTTCAGCGCGGCGGCGGCCGCTTCCACTTCCGGAAAACGCCCGTCCAGCCGCTCTTCGCCGCGCGACCACAGCGACACTTCGCCGTGGCGCCGGATCAGCTGCGCGCGGATCCCATCCCACTTCCATTCCAGCAGCCACTCGTCGATGGGGCCCAGAATGGCGGGCTCGCCTTCAAGCGGCGAGGCCAGGAAGAAGGGGTAAGGCTGCTGGCGATCGCCGGGCAGCTCTTCGACGCTGAGCAAGTCGCGCAGGAACGCCGGGCTGGGGGACCACGCGCCCAGCATGCGCTGCGCGATGCGGGCGATGGGCACCCCCGACATCTCGGCCAGCGCCTGCTGCACCATGCGCTGCGACACCCCGACGCGCAGCGCGCCGGTCAGCAGCTTGTTGAACACGAGACGTTCGGCATAGGGCAGGCCCAGCCACGCCGACACGACGACCTCGCGCCGCTCGGTCTCGTCGCGATTGGCCACAGGCAGCAAGACCTCTTCGATCCAATCGGCCAGCCCGCGATCGGGCGCGGCCTGTACCGGATCCGGCACCAGCAACGCCAAGGTTTCGGCCAGGTCGCCGACCTGGTCATAGCAGGCGTCCAGCAGCCACGGCGCCGTGCCGGAGGCGTCGGCCGCCCAAGCGCGCAGCTCGCCCACGCCGGCAATCTTCTTGCGCGCGCTGGTGATCTTGCCGCCCGCCAGCAGATACAGCGCCCAGACCGCGTCGCGCGGCGGCGCATCGCGGAAGTACGCCACCAGCGCCGCGCGCTTGTCCAAGGTGGCTGTGCTGCGGTCGAGCTCCTGATACAACCCCGCGAATCGCTTCATGCCTGCGTCCGTTCCCCTGTCGATGATCCAGGATGTTCGTGTCCGTCCTAGTCGTCTTCTCCGTACTGCGTCACCAGCGTCTCCGCGGCGATGCCCGAATCATTCAGCGTCCGCACCAGCGCCTCGGTGTCGCCGTGCGTGGCGATGACCCGCTTGGCGCCGGTGTCGCGGATCGTGCGCACCAGATCGGGCCAATCCGCATGGTCCGACACCACGAAACCCCGATCCATGTTGCGCCGCCGCCGATTGCCCCGCAGCCGCATCCACCCGGACGCAAACCCATGCTGCGCCTTGCGAAAGCGCCGCAGCCACGGGCTGCCGGCAGCTGACGGCGGCGCAAGGATCAGCTCCCCAGCAAATCCCGTGCCCGAGGCGGCGGGGCCGTCCGCGTCGATGACCAGCCGCGTCTCGGCCAGCGGCACGCCCGCCTTGCGGTACACGTCCACGCCTGCGGCGATTGCGCCATGCAGGTAGACCGGGCGGTCGATGAACGGGATCAATTCCGCAAGCACGCGTTGCGCCTTGCCTAACGCATAGCAATACAGAATGGCCGCCTCGCCACGCGCGGCGCAGTGGTCGCGCCACTGCACGATGTCGCGCGCCACGTCCGAGGCGCTGGGCCAGCGATAGATGGGCAACCCAAAGGTGGCCTCGGTGATGAAGGTGTCGCACGGCACGACTTCAAAGGGGCTGCACGTCGGATCGGGTTGGCGCTTGTAGTCGCCGGACACAACCCAGACTTCGCCACCGACTTCGATGCGCACTTGCGCCGATCCAAGCACGTGGCCGGCCGGATGCAGCGACACGCGCGCGTCGCCCAACGTGAAGGTCTCGCCGTACGCATGGACCCGGTAATCCTGGTCGCCCAGGCGCCATTGCAGAATGGGCAAGCCTTCTGCGCTGGTGTGATAGCGGCCCATGCCCGAACGCGCATGATCGCCGTGACCGTGCGTCAGCACGGCCACGTCCACCGGCCGCCAGGGATCGATATGAAAGCCGCCGGCCGGACAGTACAGCCCTTCCGGACGCAATTGCACGATATCGCGCATGGCACCTCCCGATCGGCGCGGCGCAAGGGGTTCGCGGCCGCTTGCCTTGGTTATACCCCGCGCCGCCGCGGGAAATCCGCGCCAAACGCGCGCCGCTAACATCCGATGAGAATTTAAAACTTCAGTTGCAGACGAGGGGCGTCGCAAGCAAGTAGTGTGTAGCGGTGGCTCAAAGGAGAAAATATGCGTACAAATCACATCCTCACCATCATTGCCCTGGTCGTCGTGGTATCGATCGCCGTGTCGGTCGTACCCTGGTAGTTATCTAGCGACGAGGCCGGGCATGCCACGGAACCTTCATGCCCGCTGCCTTACCGCCCGCCTTGATCGAACAGACGCTGCGCGCCGTGGCGCGCCGCTACCGCGTCGCGGCGATGTCCGCACCCACGCGCGGGCTTGAAGATTCCGACCCGGCGGCGGCGCTTGCCGCCGCCATCGAAGCGGGCCGCGCGGCGCTGACTTCCGGTGCCGAGCCCCAGCGTGAGCATCAGCATCTCTTTGTCGCCGCGCTGTCGCGGTTGATTCGCGACGCCCTGCGGGACCGGGGCGGAGATCCCGTTTTCCAGGCCATGGTCCTGCGCCATCAAAGTGCGCAGGTGCGCGAACATGCTTCGCTATCGGCGCATGCGGGCGCGGACCGGCGCGCCGTGCGCACGGCGGTGGCTGCGTTTGCGCATCCCGGCAAGCGTCGCCGGATGCCCGCCGGGCCGTTGGCGGATGCGCTCGCGGACTTGGATGGCGCCTGCGCCGCCGGCGAATGGCGCGCGCTGACGCAAGGCGTGCAAGCCCTGCTTTCCGCACTGGGGTCCGATGAGAAGGCGGACCCAGCGCTTGCCGGTCAACTGGAGGGGTTGCTTCGCGACCCCGCCTTGGCGCGTCTGCGGCGGCAGGACGACTTGGCGTCGGATCCCCAGGTTCAACGCTATCAATCCCTGTGGCAGCGCCAAGGCCCGCGCACCGGCACGCCCGAGGCCGCCGCCCAGGGGCTGGACGCCCGGCGCCGCGGTGTGGCCGTCGAGGCGCGCGCGGAATCGTCAATCGCTGCGCTGGCCCAACACCTTGCGCAGGCGGCTGGCGAGACCTATCGGGTGGCCACGTCCCTGCGCGTACCGGCATCGATACCCGGCAATGCCGACCGCGCCAAGACCGAATGGGACGTGGCCCTGCTGCGCCAGTCGGGTGGCGATGCGGCGGACCCGGTCTGGGATGTGTGTCTGCTGGTGGAGGCCAAGGCGTCCACGGATGCCGCCACCACGGATCTGCCGCGGTTGCTGCGGGGCCTGCGGCTGCTCAAGCATGCCGATGCGCAGACCACTTATGTGTTCGACAGCCATCAGGGGCCCCTGCGGCTGCGCGGGGCGGCGCTGGCCGCCCTGCCGGCGGACCCGGACGAGCTGGCCAGCACGATCCTGTATTTCTCGGACGCGCCCGCAGAACCCGCGCCCCGGCTGCTCAGCGCCGCGAGCCGCATGCAGCTGCTTTCCGCGCAAAAGAGTTTGGACTACGCCAGCCAGACGATCGCAGGCGAAGCGCCGGATTCGCAGACGCTTGCGCCGCTATGGCATCAACTGCTTGCACAGCCACGCTGGAGCCCCGTGCTCAATCAGTTTCCGTGCTTGCAGCAGGTGCGGGCGTTGATGGTGCATGCCGACGATCTTGAGGCGGCCATCGCGCGGTTGGGTCAGGACCGCGTAAAGACCTGACCGCTGCGCACGCGCAAGTTCCTTCGCATTACTGCGCGGCGCCAAGCGTCCCGCCCCAGTCCCGCGCATGCCGCTCGATGTGCCCGCGGATGAAGTCGGCAAGCACGCGCGTGGCCATCGACGGAAAGCGGTTCGGTGCAGACAGCAGATAGATGGCATCGCCCACGCCCTCGGGCTCGAACGTGGGCAACACCTGCACCAGCGTCTGATCGCGCAGCATTTCCCACACGGCGTAGCGCGGCAGCAGCGCCACACCCAGGCCCGCCTGCACCGCGTCGCGCAGGAACGGATAATCGCCCGACTGCAGCCGCGGCGCCACTCGCAGGATCAACGGATCGCCGTGCGCCTGCTTGAGCCGCAGATCGAAGCGCCGGCCCATCGATTGCGGCGCGATGAGGTCGCAACGGCCCAACTGTTCGATGTGCCGCACCGGCCCGTTGCGCGCCAGGAAGCCGGGCGATGCGCACAGGCACCACTGGATGCCGCATAGCCGCCGCGCCACGTGATCCTCGGGCGGAGACGAGGTGATCTTGAGCGCAATGTCGACCTCGGCGGAGATCAGGTCGCCGATGCCGTCGTTGATGTGCACGCGCAGCGCGATGTCGGGATGGGCGCGCGCGAACTCCAGCAGCACCGGCGCCAGATAAAGATGGCCAAGCCCCGTGGGCAGGCGGATACGCACATCGCCGCGCACCGCGCCATCGAGGCTGTCGATGGCCGCCTGCACCGCGCGCATCTCGTCCAGCAGCCGGATGCCGTGCCGGTACAGCAACTGCCCCGCCTGCGTCAGTTCGACATGGCGGGTGGTGCGCCGGAACAGTTGCGCCCCCAGATCGAGTTCCAGCCGCTTCAGCCGATGCGACATGTTCGACCGCGTCATGCCGCAGCGCTGGGCGGCTGCGCTGAGATTGCGCGACTCGACCATCGCGACAAATAGCCTGACGAGGTTCAGGTCCGGCATATTGTCAATCATGATTCACCATTCCCGGCACAAACCGATGGATTGTCCAATGCGTCGGCCGAGTCTAGCATCGTCTTCATTGCCCTAGACCCCTTGCCGAGGAGCGCCCGATCCCCATGCCGACCCCGCCCATTGACGCTTCTTGCGGCCCCTACGCCGGACTGCGTGTGCTGGACCTGAGCCAGGGGATCGCGGGCCCGTACTGCGCGCAGATCCTGTGGCAGCAAGGCGCCGACGTCATGAAGGTGGAGCCGCCCGACGGCGACTGGGGCCGGCACGTGGGCGTTGTGCGCGACGACCAGAGCGCGCTGTCCATCGCCTACAACGCCGGCAAGCGCGGCGTGTGCGTGGACGCGCGCCAGCCGCGCGGCAAGGCACTTCTGGCGGAGCTGGCGCAACGCGCGGACCTGGTGATCCAGAACTTCCGGCCGGGCGTGGCCGAGCGCATGGGGGTGGGCTACGACAGCCTCGCGGCGCGTTGCCCCGGCCTCGTCTACGTGTCCATCAGCGGTTACGGACCGGACGGCCCCTATGCCAACGCGCCGGCTTCGGATTCGGTGATGCAGGCCGACAGCGGCCTGATGTTCGCCAACCAGACGCCCGCCGGCGAGCCCCGCCGCATCGGCCTCTTGATGGCAGACATCGCCACCGCGCTGTACGCCGTGCAGGCCGCCAGTGCCGCGCTCTACCAGCAGGCGCGCAGCGGCCGCGGCCAGCATGTGCAGCTCAGCCTGCTTGCCGCCTGCGCGGCCTTGCAGGTGAACGACATTCTTGCCTACGGCATCGCGGGGCAGCGCGAGGCGGTGGCGGTCAGCGCGCCCAACGGCGTGTTCGACACCGCCGACGCGCGCCTGTCGGTGCTGGCGCTGAACAACGATCAGTTCGCGCGCTTGTGCCGCGCGCTGGAGCGGACCGATTGGCTGGCCGACCCGGCCCTGTCCACCAACGCGGGGCGCATGGCGCAGCGCGACCGCCTGCATCGGGAAATGGCCGAGCAACTGGCGCTGCATCCCGCCGCGCACTGGGTGGAACGGCTAGCGCGCGAAGACGTGCTGCACGCCCGCGTGCGCGATTACGACGGTCTGGCCGCGCATCCGCAGGCCGCGCACCTGGGCTTGCTGGAACCGCTGGCGCAGCCGGGCGGCGAGCCGCTGCCCTATGCGCGCGCGGCCGGCGCCTTGTCGCGCCGGCCCCTTGCCGCCGCGCCCGCGGTCGGTGAGCACACGGTGGAGGCACTGACCGATTGGGGCGTGCCGCGCGGGCAGATCCAGGCCCTGCTTGAGACCGGCGTGCTGCGCCAGGCTGCTTGCAGCAAGGAGGCCGTCTGATGCGCGCCCTGGTCTGCCATCGCCACGGTCCGGTCGAGGACGTCGTGCCCGGCGAGCTTGCCGACGCGCCCGCCCCCGCTCCCGACGAGGTCACCATCGCCATCGAGCATGCGAGCGTCAGCCATGCAACCAAGCTGCTGATCGAGGGGCGCTATCAAAGCCGCCCGCCCCTGCCCTTTGCGCCCGGCACGGAGGCCGCCGGCCGCGTCATCGCCTGCGGCGCCAAGGTCACGCGCCTCAAGCCCGGCGACAGGGTGGTGGCGCTGGCGCGCTGGGGCTGCTACGCCGAACGCCTGACCGTGCCCGAATACACCGTCTATCCGGTGCCCGAAGACTTGCCGCTCCTGAGCGCGCTGCCCATCCCGATTTCGTACGGCACCGCCTGGACAGCGCTGCTCTGGCGCGCCGCCATGCAGCCCGGCGAGACGGTGCTGGTTCTGGGCGCCGGCTCCGGCGTGGGGTTGGCAGCCGTCGAGATTGCCTCGGCACTGGGCGCAAACGTGATCGCCTGCGCCAGCACGCCGGAAAAGCGCCAGGCCGCGCTGGACGCGGGCGCGGCCCATGCGTTCGCCGCCGACGCGCACATGCCGCAGGCCGTCAAGGCAGCCAGCCACGGGCATGGCGCGGACGTGGTGCTGGACGCCGTGGGCGGCGACGCCTTTGAACACAGCGTGCGCGCCGCGGCAGCCAACGCGCGCATGGTGTCGGTGGGGTTCGCCAGCGGCCGCATTCCCGACGTGCCGCTGAACCTGCTGCTTGTGAAGAACATTGCCCTGCATGGGTTTTTCTTTGGCCGCTACATCGGCTGGACGCCCGCGGACGAACGCATCGTCCACGCGCCCGCCGTGCAGCGGACCATGTCCACCCTCTTCGACTGGGCCCGCCGCCAGCGGATCCGGCCGGCTGTAACGGCGATCTATCCGATCACCGGTCTTGCCGCAGCACTCGCCGCCCTGGAAAGCCGACAAGTCGTCGGCAAGGTGGCGATCACAATAACGACGGAGACAACCCCATGCGTACCCACGACTTCCGGCGCGCCGCCTGGCCGCGCCGCGCCCGCGCAGCGATCGATGTAGCGCCCCGCGTTCGCCAGCTTGCAGCCTTGGCCCTGGCGGCCAGTTGCGCCTGCTTTACGGCCGCGGCGCAGGCTGCCGATGCCTACCCCAGCAAGCCCATCACCATGGTGGTGCCCTACCCGCCGGGCGGCCCGACCGATATCGTGGCGCGGCTGGTGGCCGCGGAAATGTCCAAGACCATCGGCCAGAACATCGTCGTCGACAACAAGCCGGGCGCCAGCGGCATGATCGGCGCGGACCTGGTGGCGCGCGCCGCGCCCGACGGCTACACATTCCTGGCCAACGCCTCGCTGCATGTCATCAACCCGTACATCTACGCGTCGATGCGCTATGACGCCTTCAAGGATTTCGTTCCCATCACGCAGCTGGCGGACGTGCCGCTGGTGCTGGTGGTGCCGCAGACGTCCAAGGTGCGGACCGTGCAGGACCTGGTGGCGCAGGGCAAGACCCAGCCGCTGAACTTCGGTTCGGCCGGCTCGGCGTCTGCGCAGCAGCTTGCGGGCGAGTCCTTCAAGGTGCGCACCGGCCTGCCGATGCAGCATGTGCCCTACAAAGGCAGCGCGCCCGCGCTGACGGATCTGGTGGGCGGACAGATTCAGCTGATGTTCGATTCCATGCCGTCGGCCATGCCCTTCATCAAGTCCGGCAAGCTGCGCGCGGTGGCGGTCACCACAAGCCGGCGAGTGGATGAGCTGCCCGACGTGCCCACGATGGCCGAGTCCGGATTTCCGGGCTTTGACATCAGCACCTGGTACGGCCTGTGGGCGCCCAAAGGCACGCCACCGGCCATCGTGGCCAAGCTGTCCGAGCACGCGGCCCGGGCGCTTAGCCAGCCCAATGTCGTGACGCAGTATGCGGGCCTGGGCGCCAAGCCGGTGGGATCGGACCCCGCGACGTTTGCCCGATTCAACGTGTCGGAAGGCGAAAAGTGGCGGGACATCGTCAAGGCAGCGCAAATCAAGCCGCAGTAGTGGGAAAGGCGGGCCGCAAAGACCTTCGGACCGGACGCGGGCACGCGCGGCGCGGGTAATCCCCCATAAGCAGCGCCGCGCCGCTGGATAAGAATTCATGGTTTGCGAGCCAACCAGTCCAGAGGTCCCAGGCATGAAGGCGTTCTTTCACGACGATCAAAAGCTTCACCATCCGCAGACCTACTTTTCGCGCGGCAAGATGCGCACGCCGCAGGAGGTGCCGTCGCGGCTGGACGGCCTGGTGCAGGCGGCGCGCAAGCTGGGCTTCGACGTCCAGGCGCCGGCCGACGACGGGGCGGGCGCGATCGCGGCGGTGCACAGCCTGGATTACCTGCGCTTTCTGCAAGATGCGCATGAAGACTGGATGAAGCTGCCCGGAGACTGGGGCGGCGAGGTCGTGTCGAACGTCTTCGTGCGCGAGCCCAACGCGCTGCGCGGCGTGCTGGCCAAGGCCGGGCGTTACCTGGCCGATGGCAGTTGCCCGGTTGGCCCGAAGACCTGGCATTCGGCCTACTGGTCGGCGCAGTGCGCCATCGCGGGCGCCGATGCGCTGCTGGCCGGCGACCGCAGCGCCTACGCCATCTGCCGCCCGCCCGGCCACCATGCGCGGCGCGATGCCGCGGGCGGCTTCTGCTACCTGAACAACGCCGCCATCGCCGCCCAGCGGCTGACCCGCCGGTTTCCCCGCGTCGCCATCCTGGACACCGACATGCACCACGGCCAGGGCATCCAGGAAATCTTCTACGAACGAAGCGACGTGCTGTACGTCTCCATCCACGGCGATCCCGAGAACTTCTACCCTGTGGTGGCGGGCTTCGAGGACGAGCGCGGCGCCGGCGCGGGCTACGGCTACAACATCAACCTGCCCATGCCGCACGGTTCTCCGGAATCCGTGTTCTTCGAGCGGCTGGCGCAGGCGCGCCGCGCGATCGCATTGTTCCAGCCCGATGCCCTGGTGCTGTCGCTGGGCTTTGACATCTTCGAGAAGGATCCCCAGGCCATGGTCAGCGTGACGGAAGACGGCTTCGAGCGCCTGGGCCGCGAGGTCGGCGGCCTGAACCTGCCCACATTGATCGTGCAGGAAGGGGGCTATTACATCGATGGGCTGGAATCGAATGCGACGCGGTTTTTTGCGGGGCTGACGGGCGCTGGGCGCTAGGCGGCTGCCCCGGCCAGTCACGCGCCGCCGGCAACCGGCAGGCGCATCGCCACACGCCGCTGCGCGGGCAGCCCGTGCCGGGCTTCCGCTTGCAGCACCGCGTAAAGCCGCGTCCCGGGCAACGCGGCCTCCTCGCGAAACCCCATCCGCGCATACCACGGCGCGTTCCAGGCCAGATCGCGAAAGGTCGTCAGCGTGACCGCGGACAGCCCAGCCGCCGCGGCATGGCCGCACGCGGCCTGCACCAGACGCTGACCGAGCCCCATCCGCTGATGATCTGCATCGACCGCCAGTTCCCACACATGCAGGTCGTCGTCAAAGCGCTCCGCGCATAGAAATCCGCACACACGATCGGCGTCCTGCGCCACCCACGCCGTGCCCAGCGCGATCAGGCGCCGATGTTCGGATTCGGACATGACCGCATCGTCCGCGATCCACGCCAGCCCGGGCGCGGCGCGAAACACCGCCGCCGCGGATCGTTCGATGGCGGGCAAGAGGATGGCATCTTCGGGACGGGCGAAACGGATCGACATGGGGCGCAGAAATCTCCAAATGCAGGCGCCAGCGATTCTACGCCGCGCCCTGTTTCAATCCCCCCCCGCAATCCGTTGTTTAATCGGCGATCCCTCGCGGGACACTTCGCTGGGGCGGCCGCAATAGGCTGACCCCGCCGATTCCAACAACAAGGTTCAGGATGTCGCACGTGTTTCATGTCATCACCGCGTTTATCGCGCTCTACGTCATCTGGCGCTTCGTCTGGCGTCTGCGCTGGCCGGCCGCCGGCAAGGTGTTGCTGTCGGCATTGGTGCTGCTTGCCGCCGAACATCACCTCATCACCCGCACCTTCTTCGGCACCATGGCCTCGCCCGAGGTGCCCGCCGCCGTCCTGATGGCGCTGGGCTGGGCGTTTGGCGCGCTGATTCTGCTGGCCGTCCTCCTGTTCGTCTCGGACGTGGCGGGGCTTGCCGTGTCGTTGTTTTCGCGCCGCCGCGGCCGCGCGCTGCTGGGCTGCGCGCGCCTGCGCGCCGTGTCCGCCGTGGCCGCGCTGGCGCTGTCCGCGCTGGGTGTCTGGCAGGCGGTGCGCGTGCCGCAAGTCGAAACCATCGAAGTCGCCCTGCCCAATCTGCCGCGCGCCTACGACGGCTTTCGCATCGTGCATCTGACCGACCTGCACGCCAGCCGCCTGCTGCAACGCGACTGGATGCAGGCCGTCGTGGCGCGCGCCAATGCGCTTGATCCGGACCTGACGCTCATCACCGGCGACCTGGTCGACGGCACGCCCGCGGCCCGCGCCGCCGACGTGCAACCGCTGGCCGATCTGCGCGCGCCGCATGGCGTGGTGGCGATCCCCGGCAACCACGAGTATTACGCCGAATACCTGGGCTGGCTGCAGGCCTTCGAGAAGCTGGGCCTGCGCATGCTGCTGAACGAACACATGGTCCTTGACCGCGACGGCCAGCCGCTCGTGTTGGCGGGCATCACCGACAGCGTGGCCGCGCGCGTCGGCCAGCCGCTGCCGGATATCGACGCGGCCATGAAGGGTGTGCCGCCGTCGTCGGCGGTGATCCTGCTGAGCCACCGGCCGGTCGGCGCCAAGCGCCACGCGCAGGCAGGCGCCGGCCTGCAGCTGTCGGGCCACACGCACGGCGGCCAGATCCTGGGTCCGCACTTCATCACCCAACTGGCCAACGAGGGCTATGTGTCCGGCATGTATCAGGTCGGCGGCATGCAGCTCTACGTGAGCAACGGCGCGGGCCTGTGGCCGGGCTTTCCCATCCGGCTCGGACGGCCGTCGGAAATCACGCAGATCGTGCTGCGCGCCGCGCCTCCTGCCTGACGCTGGCGAGCGGGCCACTTCGGCGGCGCATTGACAAGCGCCGCCGCGCTGACTTAGCATTCGGCCCTGCTTTTTCAACCCTTGCCATTTTCTGGGTGCAACCGTGTCTGCCATTCGTCAATTCGCCTGAACGCCGACGAGTACCGTCCTGGTACCGCGGTCAGCCTGCCCGCATTCGCTGCTCAACGCCATGTCATGAGCACACCCCGCCCGGCAGGCGCGGATCCAGGAAGCGCAACACCACCCCATCTCTGCTTCCCCTCCCGTAAAGACTGCGTTGTCGGCTTTTCCCATCTGCTGGAGAAGACCCATGACGCTGGATTTCTGCGCCTACGCGCAATCGCTGGACCTGTTCCGATATCCCCGAACGCCCCACCTGGAAGGCTCGCGCCTGCAGGAAGGCGATGAAGGCCACGACCACGTGCCCTACCGCGCGCTGGCGGGCCAGACCCTTGTCGTTGAAGAAAAGCTCGACGGCGCGAACACGGGCATCAGTTTCAGCCCGTCGGGCGAACTGCTGCTGCAATCGCGCGGCCACTATCTGGTGGGCGGCGGGCGCGAACGGCAGTTCAGCTTCATCAAGGCCTGGGCCGCCGCGCATGCGGACTGGCTGCTGGACCGGCTGGAAGACCGCTACGTGATGTACGGCGAAACCCTGTCGAAAAAGCACTCCGTGTTCTACGACGCGCTGCCGCATCACTTCTTTGAATTCGATGTACTGGACCGCCGCACCGGCCAATTCCTGTCGACCGGCGCGCGCCGCGCGCTGCTGGCCGGCGGCCCGGTGCTGTCCGTGCCCGTGCTGTACGAAGGCCCGGCGCCCGCGCGGCTGGCCGATCTGAAGGCCCTGCTAAAGCCCTCGCTGGCCAAGACGACCGGCTGGCGCGACGCGTTCGAAGCCACCGTGCTGCGCGAAGGCCTGGACCTGGCGCGCGCCTGGAAGCAGTGCGACAAGTCGGATCTGTCCGAAGGACTCTACATCAAGGCCGAAGCCGACGGCAAGACGCTCGCCCGCTACAAGTGGGTGCGCCGCGACTTCGTGCAGGCCATCCTGGATTCGGACATGCACCATTCGGAGCAGCCCTACATCCCCAATCTGCTCGCCGACGGCGTCGACCTGTACGCGCCGCGCCTTGCGGTGGACTGGGACACCTTGCGCGGCGCCACCCGCGACGGAGAGACATCATGAACTACGAACAGATCCGGGCACTGGTTCCCACGTCAGCGCGCGGCGTAGATTACGCCGCGTGTCTGGCGGCCTTTCCCGCGCTGGAGCTGGCCAAGACCACGCCGCAGGACCCGCGCTATCACGGCGAGGGCGACGTATGGACGCACACGCAAATGGTCGTGGACGCGCTGCTCGCGCTGCCGCAGTACCAGGCTGCATCACGCGCCGACCAGGAGATCGTGTTCCTGGCGGCGCTGCTGCACGACGTGGCCAAGCACAGCACCACGGTGATCGACCCGGTGACGGGCGCCATCGGCCAGCCCGGCCATTCGCGCAAGGGCGCGATCGATGCGCGCATCGCCTTGTGGGACGCCGGCGTCCCCTTCGCGGTGCGCGAAGCCATCTGCCGGCTGATTGCCACGCACCAGGTGCCGTTTTTTGCGCTGGAAGGCTCGCGCCGCGGCCGCTCGCCCGAATTCATCGTGCGCGAGCTGTCCTGGCAAGTGTCCCTTCCGCTGCTTGCCATGCTGGCCGAGGCCGACATGCGCGGCCGCCTCTGCGCGGACGCGGGCCGCGTGCTGGACAACATCGCCCTCTTTTGCGAACTGGCGCGCGACGAAGCGTGCTTTGGCCAGCCCCGCGCCTTTGCCGATGCGCACACCGCCGTCAGCTATTTCCGCGGCGCGGACGTGCATCCGGACTACGCCTTGTTCCAGGAGCCCGGTTCGCGCGTCATCGTGATGTCGGGCCTGCCCGCCTCCGGCAAGAACACCTGGGTAGCGGCGCATCATCCCGATCTGCCGGTGGTTTCGTTCGACGATGCGCGCGAGGAACTGGGGCTGCGCCACGGCAAGAACGAGGGCATGGTGGCGCACCTGGCCGTCGACCGCGCGAAGGCCCTGCTGCGCGCCCGCGCACCCTTCGTGTGGAACGCCACCAACCTCAGCGAACTGATGCGCAAAAAGACGCTGGACCTGCTGTACGCGTATCAGGCCGACGTGGAGCTGGTGTATCTGGAAAAGCCGCGCGCCGAGCTGCTGCGGCGCAATGCCCGGCGCGACACGTCTTTGTCCAACAAGACCCTGACGGGCATGCTGCACCGCTGGGACCTGCCGCTGCCGACCGAGGCGCACCGCGTCGTCTACGCGGTGTAGCGCCGGTCAGGCTGGGGCCGGCGCCAGCATGCTGTCCCGCAGCCGCAGCACGGACGCGCAGGAGGTGTCGCGATGCGTCACCAGAGACAGGGACAACGCACCCTGCGCGTCCGCGTCGGTCAAAGGCACAAAGGCCACATGCGGCGTCGAATAGGCGCGGGTCACGCCGGGCACCAGCGCCACACCCAGGCCGCTGGCGACCAGGCTGACCAGCGTCTGCACCTGGATCGCTTCCTGGCTGATGCGGGGCGAAAACCCCGCCTTGTGGCATAGCGCCAGCGTCACCCCGTTCAGCCCCGGCACCTTGGCCGGCGAATACAGCACGAAGTTCTCGGACCGCATGCGTTCCAGCGCGATCGGGCCGGCGCCGGCCAGCGGATGCCCGGCGGGCACGGCCAGGATCAGGTCATCGCGCTCGACCACCCACGAATCCAGTTCGTTGTCTTCGGCCAGCGGCCCGCGCACCAGGCCGGCGTCAATTTCGTTGGCGCGCAGCATCGCCACCAGGCCGACCGTGCTGTCCTCGCGCAGATCCAGCTGCACGTCCGGGTACTGCGTCCGGAAGGCGGGCAGGCAACCCGGCAGCAGCATGTAGGTGGCCGAGCCCACGAAGCCCAGCCGCAGCGTGCCCCATTCGCCCAGCGCCACCCGGCGGGCGGCCTGGCGCGCCTGGTCGGTATGAAACAGCGCGCGGCGCGCGTCCGCCATCAGCGCATCGCCCGCCGGCGTCGTCGAGACGCCCTTGGCGCCCCGCACCAGCAGCGGAACGCCCACCGCGTGCTCCAGTTTCTGGATCGACACCGACAGCGCCGGCTGCGCGATGTGCAGCGCGTCGGCCGCGCGGCGGTAACTGCCCAGTTCGGCAATCGTGACGAACTGCCGAAGCTGGCGCAAATCTATAGCCATAACAGATTCCGTATCAAGCAATACCGAAGCCATATTAGACGCGTATGTGCGGCGCCGATAGGATTTCCGCCATGACCACGCCTCCCTCCCCGACCGTCTCCGCGCTGGACGGCATCCGCATCCTGGACCTGACCTCCGTCGTGTTCGGCCCCTATGCCTCGCAGATCCTGGCCGACTACGGGGCGGACGTCATCAAGGTCGAAGCGCCCGGCGGCGATTCCACCCGGCACACCGGCCCCGCGCAGGAGCCCGGCTTGTCCGCGATCTTCCTGGGGCTGAACCGCAACAAGCGCAGCATCGTGCTGGACCTGAAGCAGCCGGCCGCGCGCGAGGCGCTGCTGACGCTGGTGGACCAGGCCGACGTGCTGATGCACAGCATGCGGCCGGCCAAGATGGCCGCGCTGGGGCTGGACCCCGCCACGCTGTGCGCCCGCCATCCGCGGCTGGTGTATGCCGGCCTGTATGGCTTTGGCGAAGGCGGCGCCTACGACGGCCGCCCGGCTTACGACGACATCATCCAGGGCCTGTCCGGATTTGCCGACCTGGTGGGCCGCCAGACCGGCGCGCCGCGCTACCTGCCCACCGTGGCCGCCGACAAGACTTGCGGCCTCATCGCCGCGCACGCCATCCTGGCCGCGCTGTTCCAGCGCGAGCGCACGGGCCGCGGCCAGCAGCTGGAAGTGCCCATGTTCGAAAGCATGGCGTCGTTTGCGCTGGTGGAGCATTACTACGGCCGCCATCTGGCCGATGCGCCCGGCCCGGCCGGTTATCCGCGGGTGCTGACGCCGTGGCGCCGGCCCTGCCAGACCGCCGATGGACACGTCTGCCTGATGCCCTATACGGACGCCCATTGGCGCGATTTCTTCAACGCCGCAGGCCGCCCCGACCTGGCGCGGGACGCGCGCTTTGCCGACATCTCGGCGCGCACCCGGCACATCGAGACGCTGTACGAACTGCAGGCGGGCATCGTCGCGGCCCACGACACCGCGTACTGGCTTGCCCTGTGCGAGCGGCTGGAGATTCCGGCCGCGCCCGTGAACCGGCTGGAAGACCTGGAGACCGATCCGCACCTGGAGAGCGTCGGCTTCTTCGTGCCGCTGCAAAGCGCGTCCGGCAGCCAATACCGCTTTCCCCGCAACCCGGTGCGCCTGCAGCAGTCCAGCGTGCCGCCCGCCATGCCGCCGCGCCTGGGCGAGCACACCCACGAAGTGCTGCGCCAGGCCGGCCTTGCACCGGCCGCCATCGACGCCCTGCTGCAAGCGGGCGCCGCCGGCCAAGCACCCTCCCCCTCTTCCGACAACGCCAAGGACACCGCATGACCCAAGACCGCAACGCCTCGCCCGCCGCCCAACTGGGCCAAGGCTACTACTGGCAGGACCTTACCGTCGGCCAGCGCTTCCAGACGTTTCGCCGCACGGTCACCGAGACCGACATCGTCAACTTCATCAGCGTCACGGGCATGCTGGAGACCATCTTCATCGACGCCACCTACAGCCACGGTGCG
The DNA here is from genome assembly GCF_001428165.1 of Achromobacter sp. Root170. Taxonomy (NCBI): domain Bacteria; kingdom Pseudomonadati; phylum Pseudomonadota; class Betaproteobacteria; order Burkholderiales; family Alcaligenaceae; genus Achromobacter; species Achromobacter sp. Root170. The sequence continues at coordinate 38,507 of NZ_LMHN01000015.1, read as the reverse complement.
ATAAAGGGCCGGCCCGCCCCCGGCGCGCTGACCTACGGCCTGATCGAAGGGCTGATCATGCAGGGCATGGTGCAGGGAACGGGCCTGGCGCTGCTGGAAGTCCACAAGAAAATGATCGCGCCCGTGGTGGCCGGCGACACGGTCTGGGCCGAGATCGAAGTGACCGGCGTGCGCCCCACCTCGCAGCACAACCGCGCGGTGGTCACGTCCGAGATCGACGTCCGCAACCAGCATGGCAAGCCGGTGATGGCCTACACGGCCGTGCGCATGCTGGCCGGCAGACCCGGCTGAATGCCCCTGCGGCGGCACGGGTCCCGGCAGAGGACGCGGCCGCCAGTTCGCAGTACCCATAACAGCACAAGGAGACAACCATGAAAAAAGCAATGCTGGCCGCGACGCTGGCCATCCTGGCGCTGGGAGGCGCCGCAAGCGCCCAGGCCGCATGGCCCGACCGCCCGATCACGATGGTGGTGCCCTTCCCGCCCGGCGGGCCGACCGACCTGGTGGCGCGCGTGCTGGCCAAACAGCTCACCGACCAGCTCGGCCAGACCGTCGTCGTCGAAAACAAGGGCGGCGCCAACGGCAACATCGGCATGCAATACGCAGCCGCGGCCAAGCCAGACGGCTACACGGTGCTGTACAACACCTCGTCCATCGCACTCAGCCCCAACCTGTACCGCTCGCTGGCGTTCGACCCGGTCAAGGAGTTTGCGCCCGTCTCCAGCACAGCCGTCATTCCACTCGTCCTCCTGGTGCATCCCTCGGTGCCCGCCGACACCGCATCCGCGTTCGTCGACTACGCCCGCAAGCATCCCGGCAAGCTGTCGTACGGCTCGGCGGGCGCGGGCAACGTCACGCACCTGGGCGCGTTGCTGCTCCTGAAGTCGCTGAACATCGACGCGGTCCACGTGCCCTATCGCGGCAGCGCTCCGGCCATGACCGACCTGGTCGGCGGCCAGGTCCAGGTGATGACCAACACGCTGAACGACTCGCTGGGATTCATCCGCGAAGGCAAGCTGCGCGCCCTGGCGGTGACCAGCGAGACCCGCAGCGACCAGTTGCCCAACGTGCCGACGGTGGCTGAGACGGTGGCGCCGGGCTTTGGCATGGGCGCCTGGCAAGGCGTCGTCGTGCCGGCAGGCACGCCCGCGCCCATCATCGACAAGCTCAACGCCGAGATCCTGCGCGCGCTCAAATCCCCGGAAATGCAGAAGCAGCTCAAGGTGCAGGGCGCGCAGGCGCTGGGGTCGACACCGCAGGAGTACGCCGCCTACATCAAGAGCGAGATCGCGCGGTGGGGCGAGGTGGTGAAGGCGGCAAACGTGAAGCTGGACTGACTGCACAGCCCACGTATTCGCCCATGAGAAACGCCCGCGGCAAGCGGGCGTTTCCTGTTCTGAGGGCGGGCCGGATCAGCGTCCGGCGGCCTTGGCGCTCAGTCCATTGGCCACGCCCATGTCGGTCTTGGGCACGTCGCGCAGGATCACGCGCACGTCTTCGCCCGACATGTCGAGGCTGGCGCACACGGCCTGGTTCAGCGCCGCGATCAGCGCCGCCTTCTTGGCCTCGTCGCGCCCTTCGATCAGGTCCACGTCCACGCGCGCCATGCGCTTGCCGATCTCGCCCGCCACGATCACGTGTTCCGCCGGGATTTCGTGCAGCACGGCGCGCACGCTGGGCACCGGGGCCGCGATGCTTTCGACCACCGCGTTGGACGCCGCCTTCAACAGGGCGGCTTTCTGGGCGGCCGAGTGGCCTTGCATGATCTGGACGTTCAAGAGGGGCATGACAGGTTCCGAGGGTGCATGACGAGGAAAGCCGGCCAAACCGGCCGGCAAGCCATCATATCGTGACTGCGCCCGCATGCAAGCGGGTGCACGCGGGCGCATGGGGTCATGCCGACAATGCGGGGATCAGGCGGCGGCCTTGCCCTCGCTTTCCTGTTCGGGCTGGGCCGTCAACGCAGCGGCATCGGGCGTGGCGGTGTCGCCCGCTACCTGCGTCTCGGTCAGGGCCGGTGTCACCAGCTCCACGACCTTCTTGCGCGACAACATGCCCAGGAACTCGTCGTCCTCGCCCGTCACCGCCACCGGCTGGTCGCTGTGCACCAATTGCGCCAGCACCTCGCCCAGTCCCGCGGTTGCGGGCACCGACGCCAGGTCCTCGACGAAGCGGGACACGTCGCGCACGCCTTCCTGCATCGCCTTCTGGGCCGCCTCGGCGGTCAGCACGCCAGCCAGACGCTTGCCATCCAGCACCGGCGCGTACTCATAGTTCAGCGCCTTCATGCGGTCCACGGCGTGCGCCGGGCGCGAGCGCATCGTCAGCGTCAGGCGCGCCGGATTCACGGCGTGCGTGGCGTTGAGCACCTTGGTGCGGTTCACGTCCTGCAGGAACGACTGCACGTAATCGTTGGCCGGGTTCAGCAGGATGTCTTCCGGCGTGCCCTCCTGCACCAGTTCGCCGTCCTTCAGGATGGCGATGCGGTTGCCCAGGCGCAGCGCTTCGTCCAGATCGTGCGTGATGAAGACGATGGTCTTGTTCAGCTTGGCCTGAAGCTGCAGGAGCTGATCCTGCATTTCGCGGCGAATCAGCGGATCCAGCGCGGAAAACGCTTCGTCCATCAGCAGGATCTCGGCATCGGTGGCCAGCGCCCGCGCCAGGCCGACACGCTGCTGCATGCCGCCCGACAGTTGGTGCGGATACTGGTTCTCGAAGCCCGACAGGCCCACCTGTTCCAGCCATTCGCGGGCACGCTTCTCGCGTTCGGCCTTGCCAACGCCCTGCACGGTCAGGCCGTACGCGGCGTTGTCCAGCACGGTGCGGTGCGGAAACAGGCCAAAACGCTGGAACACCATGCTCATCTTCTTTTGGCGGAAGATTTCCAGGTCGCGCTTGTTCAGGCTGACCACGTCCACGCCGTCGACCAGGATGTGGCCCGCGCTGGGCTCGATCAGGCGGTTGAAGTGGCGGATCAGCGTGGACTTGCCCGAACCGGACAGCCCCATGATGACGTAGATGCTGCCTTCTTCGATGGACAGGCTGATGTCGCGCAGGCCGAGCGTGTGGCCGCTCTTGGCCAGCAGCTCTTCCTTGCTCATGCCGCCCTGCGCGGCTTGCAGCCATTTCTTCGGATGCGCACCGAAAATCTTGTAGATGTTCTTGACTTCGATCTTGCTCATCGCTGGCCTCCCGTGCGCATGCGCTGTCCATACGATTGCGTGATCCGGTCGAACAGCACGGCCAGCACCACGATACCCAGGCCGGCGAGCAGGCCCCGGCCCACTTCCAGGCGGTTGATGCCCAGAAGCACTTCATAACCCAGGCCGCGCGCGCCGATCATCGACGCAATCACCACCATCGACAGCGCCATCATCGTGGTCTGGTTGATACCGGCCATGATGTTGGGCAGCGCCAGGGGCAGCTGCACGCCGAACAGCTGCTGGCGCGGGTTGGCGCCAAAGGCGCGCGACGCTTCCAGCACTTCGCGGTCGACCAGGCGGATGCCCAGGTCGGTCAGGCGGATGAGCGGCGGCACGGCGTAGATGACGGTTGCGATGATGGCGGGGATCTTGCCCAGGCCGAACAGCATCACGACAGGAATCAGATACACGAAGCTGGGCATCGTCTGCATCACGTCCAGCACGGGCAGCATGCCCGAGCGCAGCCAGTTCACCCGTGCCATCAGCACGCCCAGCGGAATGCCGATCAGCACCGACAGGCCGGCGGCCATGATCATCAGCGCCAGCGTCTGCATGCCGGCGTCCCACAAGCCCAGCACCCCGATGACGCACAGCAGCGCGCCCATCGCCAGGCTCAGGCCGATGCGGCGGCTCACGCCGTAGGCGATCGCGATGGTGACCGCGACCACCGCCCACCAGGGCGAATTGCGCAGCAGTTGCTCCAGCCACACCAACGCGTGCAGCACGGGCTGGGACATCTTTTCCAGCGTGTCCGCGTAGTTGGTGACCAGGTGATCGACGAAACCGTCGATCGCCCCCCGTACCTGACGGGCGGGAATAATTTCAGGAAACATACATTCGACTCCATTCTGGCGCGCTCGCCGCCCGTGTCGCCACCGGGCACGCTGGCGCAGGACAAGACATCGAGACTGAGACTGGCGCCAGGCACCCGGAAGGACCGCTGATTGCGCAAATCCATTCCGCATCGGTGCCCGGCACCGGAATCACTGCCACCGCGGGTGGCGGCACAAGCACGCTTGCCGGGCCGGACGCATGCGCCCGGCCGGCGGCCATCCCGGCAAAGAGTTCCGGCCCCTTGAAGAGCCGGTACGCGCCACCGCGGCGCGCAGCCAGGATCACAGTGCTTTACAGCGCGCTTTGGACGCGCCCGGCGACGTCGGCGGGGACCCACTTGGTCCAGACGTCGGGTTTGTTCTTCAGGAACCACTTGGCCACGGCATTGGACTCATCGCCGGACTCTTCCATGTGGGCCAGGGTTTCATTGATGACCGGCAGCGGCACCGAGACCTTGGACAGGAATTCGGTCAGCTTGGGCGCATCTTCGGAGAACTTGGTGTTCACCGCGGTAAAGACAGGGTTGTCGGGGTAGGCGCTGGGCTCGGGCTTGGCGCACTTGGGCGACGTCAGGCACTTGTGCTTTTCAGCATCGTAGGCCGGCAGGTCCAGCTTGACCAGATCCATGGCGCCGACCAGCGGCGTGGGCGACCAGTAATAGAAGACCACGTTCTGCTTGCGCTTGTAGGCCGACATCAGGGCCGCCTTCTGCGCCGCGCCCGTGCCGGGCGAGTACAGCGTGTAGGTGTCGTCCAGCTTCAAGGCGTGGAACAGGTTGTTGCTGGTGACTTCGCAACCCCAGCCGGCCGGGCAGCCATAGAAACGGCCCTTGCCGGGTTCTTCCGGATCCTTGAATTCATCCTTGAACTTGGGCAGGTCCGCCGCCGACTTCAGCTCGGGCAGACGCTCGGCCGTGTACTTGGGGATGTACCAGCCTTCGGCGCCCATGTACAGATCGCCGATGCGCTTGACCTTGCCGGTCTTCTCGGCGCGGGCCCAGGGATCGGCCACGCTGTTCAGCCAGATCTCGGTGTTGATGTCCAGATCGCCGCGCTCAAGCGCGGCCAGGGCGGGCAAGGTCTCGGTGGGCAGGGTTTCGGTCTTGCAACCGTAGCCCTTTTCCATGATGAATCGTTCGACGTCGACCAGGACCAGGTTGGATTCCCAGTTCATGGCGCCGAACGTGACCGGACGCTTGAGTTCACATTGCGGGGCGTCGGCGGCTTGAGCCGAACCAGCAAACGCAAACAAAACGGCCGCGGCGGCCAGGGACTTGACAGGGGTAAAACGCATTGGCTTTTGCCTCCATAGGTTCAGGCACTCACGCCAGGATGAAGGCCTGGGCGGCACCGTGGAGCTAAGGGGGTTGTGCGGAAGACGGGCTGAACCGCCAATACAAACCGACACTAGCAACAAGACTGCCCGCGAGGGGTGCGGCGTCTTGCAAGACAGGGAGCTTCAAAAACGGGTTTTTGAATACTCACAGAAAGAGAACAAACTGAACGAAGAAGGCAGCATCTTAAACGAAATTGCTGCGCCGCCCAACCCCAGGGGTGAATGAAACAGATACATTCGCGGCCAAATTGCTCCGGGAAAACCCCAGTAGATCAGGGGGAAACGGCAGATTTCTCCTAGGAAGACCAAACCCGAAAAGACCGATACATTTAGTTAATATTATGTGCCTATTAATACGTTCAGCGCGTTCCAGAGTGCACTGCAACACGGGAATTGGTTCCAGAAAGCGTAAACATTCATGCTTGTACGATGGCTCCAATTGACACCATTCCGGACCCGCCAGTCAAAGGTTCAAACCGCGGCGGTGGCCCCCTCAGTACGGACCGCGATCCCCATACATATAGTCCCGCCGCCACGGATAAGACAGATCCCCAGGCCCGTCCAGTTCGTCCGAGCGGCCCGACGCCGGATGCTGGACAAGAATCTGATGCAGTGCGATCCACCCATGTTCGAACGCCATGGCGCAGCCGGCCAGATACAGCCGGTACGCGCGCAGCGACCGCTCGCCCTGGTCCCCGCCCAGGATGCGGGCCGCTTCGGGCAAGCGCGCCTCCAGTCCATCGCTCCAGGCCCAGAGCGTGCGCGCATAGTGCGGCCGCAGGTTCTCCACGTCCAGGTCTTCCAGCCCGCCATTGGCCAGCGCCTGCATCACCACGCTGACGTGCGTCAGCTCGCCGCCTGGGAAGATGTATTTCTCGATGAACTCGCCCATGCCATTGCCCAGTTCGGCGTTGTACACGCCGGCCGCGGTGATGCCGTGATTCATGATCAGCCCGCCCGGACGGAGCAGCCTCCGCAGCTTGGCGAAGTAGCTTTCCAGTTGCGCGCGCCCCACGTGCTCGAACATGCCGACCGATGCGATCTTGTCGTAGGGCTGGGATTCGTCCAGCTGGCGGTAATCCAGCAGCATCATGCGGACCCGCCCGGACAACCCCTTCTCTTCGATCAGCCGACTGACGTGCGCATGCTGGTTGCGCGACAGCGTGATGCCGGTGGCGTCGACGCCATAGTTCTCGGCGGCCCACAGCAGCAGCCCGCCCCATCCCGCGCCCACGTCCAGGAACCGCTCGCCGGCCGACAGACGCAGCTTGCGGCAAATGAGATCGAGCTTGGCCTCCTGCGCCTGCGCCAGCGTCATACCCGGTTCGCGGTAGTAGGCGCACGAATAGACGCGGCGCGGATCCAGCCACAGCGCGTAGAAGTCGTCGGACAGGTCGTAGTGGAACTGAATCTGTTTGGCGTCGCGCTCGACCGAATGCCGCCACACAGACATCACCTTGCGCACCAGATCGGTCAGCCATCCGCCCCTCGCGGCGTCCATGGGCGAACCGGGCAGCAGCTTTGCCGCGGCCGCCATGACGTCGCGCATGCGTCCTTCGATATCGATGCGGCCTTCGACGTAATCCTGGCCCAGCACGCCGACGGCCCCTTCGGCCAGATGGGCCAGCGCATTCTTGTCGTGCGTCACGAACCGCACGCGGGGGGACGGCGCGCCGAGCACGGCGCCATCGGGCAGCACGAGCTGCACAGGGACAGGCAGGGCCTGAAGTTTGCGTTCCACGACAGATAGCAAAGGATTCACGGCTTCTCCTCCGGATGCGTAGCGGCGCCAGGGACGCTTTCGGAAAACTCCCGCAATTTTCCTGTAAGCCAGCCCATGATAAAGTCCCCGGCTTGGCGCGGCCAGTACAGCCCCTGCACCGCCACGCGCCCTGTCCCTGCGTTTCATCGCGATCTACATGCCCCCATCACAGACATCCCGCAGCAGCCTGCCCGGTTGGCTCATCCTCATGGGCGCGCTGACGGCCATCGGCCCGTTCGCCATCGATATGTACCTGCCCGCGTTCCCCACGATCGCGGCCAATCTCGGCGTCTCCCGCGGCGATGTCGAGCGCACGTTGGCGGCGTACCTGATCGGCCTGGCGATGGCGCAGGTGTTCTACGGCCCGATGGCCGACCGCTTCGGCCGCAAGCCGCCGCTGCTGGTGGGCCTGACCCTGTTCATGATCGCCTCGCTGGGGTGCGCGCTGTCGGGATCGGTCGAAGCCCTGACCGGCTGGCGCGTCGTGCAGGCAATGGGTGGCGCGGCCGGCATCGTGATTCCGCGCGCGGTCATCCGCGACCACTACGAGACCCACGAGGCGGCGCGCGCCATGTCGCTGCTGATGCTCATCATGGGCCTGGCGCCGATCCTCGCGCCGCTGATCGGGGGCCAGTTGCTGGCCATCACCTCGTGGCGCAGCCTCTTCTGGGTGATGCTCGCGGGCGGCGCGATGCTGATGACGGCCGTCATCCTCATCATGAAGGAATCGCTCACGCCCGAGCGCGTGGTGCCGCTGCGCTGGAGCACCATCCTGCAAAACTATCGCGGCCTGTTCGCGCACCGCGGCTTCATGTCGCACAGCCTGGCGGGCGGTTTTGGCCAGGCCGGCATGTTTGCCTACATCATCGGCTCGCCCCGCGTCTTCATCGAACTCTACGGCGTGCCGCCGCAATACTACGGCCTGCTGTTCGGCACCAATGCGCTGTCGCTCATCATCTGCTCGCAGATCAGCGCGCGGCTGCTGCGCACCTACACCCCGCGCCAGCTGCAAAGCCGCGCGCTGGTCACGCTGGCCTGCGCCAGCCTCGCCGCCGTCGCGCTGACGCTGGCCGGGCTGCTGACGCTGCCGCTGCTGATGTTGTGCCTGATCTGCTACATGGGCAGCCAGGGCTTCGTGAACCCCAACTCGGCGGCGCTTGCGCTGGCGGACCAGGGCAAGCGGCTGGGCGCGGCGTCCGCGCTATTGGGGACACTTCAGTTGTCGTGCGGCGCCCTCGCGGGTTTCGCCGTCAGCGCCTGGCAATCCGACACCGCCCTGCCGCTGACCACCACCCTGGCGGCCTGCGCATGCCTGTCCTGGACGGCCGGGCGTGTGGCGCGTTCGCACACCGCGTAGCCCTGCAGCTTGATTTACTTAAGATTTTCGTATTAGAATCGCGGTCTTCACATGAAGTTTCCCGTGCAGGACTACTATGCTTTGTAGTTCAGCACTCTGACCCCCAACCGCGTGTTGTGAATGCAAGCGGGCGGCAGGCAGCGGGTATAAGCACTGGGGTGAAATCACTTTCCCCCTCATCCACTAAGACTGGGTGGCCGGCCAAGGCAGCGTACAGCAGCCTTCACAGCCCGGCGGCTAAACCCCCGTCTACTCCCCCGAAGCGATGCGCGGCAAGAACGACACTAAAGAGGTGCATCCATGGCACGCGTATGCCAAGTGACCGGCAAAGGCCCGATGGTGGGCAACAATGTTTCGCACGCAAACAACAAGACCAAGCGTCGCTTCCTGCCCAACCTGCAATCGCGCCGGTTCTGGGTTGAAAGCGAAAACCGCTGGGTTCGCCTGCGTGTTTCTGCCAAGGCCATCCGCACGATCGACAAGAACGGCATCGAAGCCGTGCTGGCCGAAATGCGTGCCCGCGGCGAAATGGCCTAATCGGCCGCCCCGCCAATCTACATACTAGGAGCACGACATGGCCAAAGGTATCCGCGAAAAGATCAAGCTCGAGTCGACCGCCGGCACGGGTCATTTCTACACGACCACCAAGAACAAGCGCAACATGCCCGAGAAGATGCTGATCAAGAAATTTGATCCGGTCGCTCGCAAGCACGTCGACTACAAGGAAACCAAGCTGAAGTAATTCAGCCGGTATCCCGCAAAAAAGGCCCTGTCATGCAGGGCCTTTTTTATTGCCGGCCATTTTTATTGCCGGCTTCTTGTCGCCCGCTTTTTGTTGCCGGCTTTTTATTGCCATTAATTTGCCGCTGCGCCAAGGCCCATGTTTCAATTAGGCCGCACCGGCGGCGCCTCAGGCGCGCGCGAGGCCCGATTCATCTTCAGCCTGCGATTACTCCACCATGATCCGTCCCTGCCTCACTTTGCTGCGCCGCGCGCTTGCGCCCGCGATCCTGGCCCTGGCCCTGGCTCCGGCCGCCCCCGCCGCCGCCAAAGACAAGGAACCGCCCATCCGCATCGGCGAGATCAACAGCTACAAGGCCATTCCCGCCTTCCTGGGCCCGTACAAAAAGGGTTGGCAGCTGGCGCTTGAAGAGGTCAACGCCGCGGGTGGCGTCCTGGGCCGAAAACTCGAAGTCATCTCGCGCGACGACAACGGCAATCCGGGTGATTCGGTCCGCGCCGCGCAGGAACTGCTGGCGCGCGAAAAAGTCGAGCTGCTGTTCGGCGGGTTCCTTTCCAACACCGGCCTGGCGCTGACCGATTTCGCCAAGCAGCAAGAGGTGTTCTTCCTGGCCGCCGAACCGCTGACCGACAAGATCACCTGGCAGGAAGGCAACCGCTACACCTACCGCTTGCGTCCGTCCACATGGATGCACGTGGCGGCGGTGGCGCCCAAGGCGCTGGCCCTGCGCAAGAAGCGCTGGGCCATCGTCTACCCCAATTACGAATACGGGCAATCCGCCGTGGCCACGTTCAAGGCCATGATGCAGTCGTTCCAATCCGACGTGGAATTCGTCGCGGAACAGGCCGTGCCGCTGGGCAAGGTGGATGCCGGCGCGGTGGTGCAGGCGTTGGCCGACGCCAAACCCGACGCCATTTTCAACGTGCTGTTCGCCGCCGACCTGACGCGCTTCGTGCGCGAAGGCAACACGCGCGGCCTCTTTGAAAACATGCCGGTCGTCTCGCTGCTGTCCGGCGAACCCGAATATCTGGAGCCGCTGGGCGCCGACACGCCCACCGGCTGGATCGTCACCGGCTATCCCTGGTACGCCATCGACACGCCGGCCAACAAGACCTTTGTCGAGGCCTACAAGAAGCGCTTCAACGAAACGCCCAAGGTCGGGTCGGTGGTCGGCTATGCATCGTTGATGTCGATCGCGCAGGGCCTGAAGGCCGCCGGCTCCGTGGACACGGAAAAGCTCGTCGACGCCTTTGCCGGCCTGAAGGTGGACACGCCCTACGGCCCGATCCAGTACCGCAAGATCGACCATCAATCCACGATGGGCGTCTACGTGGGCGTGACCGCGGTCGAGGACGGCAAGGGCATCATGAAGGACTTTGCCTACATCGACGGCGCGCGCCTGCAGCCGCCTGACGAACAGGTGCGCAAGATGCGGCCGGCACACTGATGAATGTGTCCGGGCTGCTGCTGCAGCTGCTCAATGGCCTGGCCGACGCCAGCGCGCTGTTCCTGGTCGCCGCGGGCCTGTCGCTGATCTTTGGCGTAACCCGCGTGGTCAACTTCGCGCACGGCTCGTTCTACATGCTGGGCATCTACCTGGCCTGGACCTTCACCAGCCATTTCGGCAGCGGCGCGGGTTACTGGTTCGGCCTGCTGCTGGCGGCGCTGGCGACCGGCCTGATCGGCGCGGCGGCCGAACTTCTGGTGCTCAAGCGCCTTTACCGCGCCCCCGAACTCTTCCAGCTGCTGGCGACCTTCGCCCTCGTCCTCATCATCGGCGACGCGGCCCTGGCCATCTGGGGCCCCGAAGACCTGTTCTCGGCCCGCGCGCCGGGCCTGTCGGGCGCCGTGCAGATCCTGGGCCGCCGCTATCCCGAATACGACCTCCTGCTGATTGCCGCCGGCCCCATCGTGCTGGGCCTCTTGTGGCTGCTGCTCATGCGCACCCGCTGGGGCCGGCTGCTGCGCGCCGCCGCTGAAAACCGCACCATGCTGGCGGCGCTGGGCGTGAATCAGGCCTGGCTGTTCACGTCCGCCTTCACACTGGGCGCGTTCCTCGCCGGCCTGGGCGGCGCGCTGGCGGCGCCGCGCGTGCCCGCCACGCTCGGCCTGGACCTTGAAATCATCGCCAGCGCCTTTGTCGTGGTGGTCGTGGGCGGCTTGGGATCGGTGCCGGGCGCGTTCCTGGCGGCCGTGCTGATCTGCTCGGTCAAGGCGCTGTTCGTGTTCCTGGGCCAGGTCGCCATCGGCCCGTGGGTGTTCAACCTGTCCAAGCTCACGCTGCTGGCCGAATTCGCCGTGATGGCCGTGGTGCTGGTCGTGCGGCCGTGGGGCCTGATGGGTAAGCCCCCCGCCCCAACTTCGCACGCGGGCATGCCGGAGCGCCCCATATCCCCGGCGGGTCCGCGCCTGCGTCTGGCCTATGGCGTGCTGCTGGCCTTGCTGGCGCTGGTGCCCGTCGCGACGCTGTACTGGCCCTACCTCAGCATCCTCATGACCGAGATCCTGATCGCCGCCCTGTTCGCCGCCAGCCTGCACTTTCTGACCGGGCTGGCGGGCATGACCTCGTTCGGCCACGCCGCCTGGTTCGGACTGGGCGCCTACGGCGCGGCGCTGCTCCTGAAACTGGCCGCCATCCCCATGGAGGCGGCGCTGCTGCTGGGCCCGTTTGCCGCCGCGTTCGGCGCCCTGGTGTTCGGGTGGTTCTGCGTGCGGCTGTCCGGCGTGTATCTGGCGATGCTGACGCTGGCGGTCGCGCAGATCTTGTGGGCCCTGACCTATCAATGGGATGACGTGACCGGCGGCAGCAACGGCCTGACGGGCTTGTGGCCGTCGGCCTGGCTGGCGCAGGGGCCCTGGTTCTACTACCTCACGCTGGCGCTGTGCGCGGCCGGCGTCTGGTGGCTGCGCCGGCTGGCGTTTTCGCCCCTGGGTTTCGCGCTGCGCGGCGCGCGCGATTCGGCCTTGCGCGCCGAAGCGCTGGGCATGGACACGCGCCGCATCCAGTGGGCCGGATTCGTGGCCGCCTCGTTCGCCGCGGGCCTGGCGGGCTCCCTGTACGCATTTTCCAAGGGCAGCATCGCGCCCGACGTGCTGGCCGTCAGCCGCTCGGTCGATGGACTGGTGATGGTGCTGCTGGGCGGCATCCAGACGCTGGCCGGCCCGCTTGTCGGCGCGGCATCCTACACCTGGCTGCAGGATGCCGCGGCGCGCAGCACCGAGTACTGGCACGCGGTGCTGGGCCTGGCGATCCTGGCCCTCGTCATGGCCTTCCCCGAAGGCCTGGCGGGCGCTGCCGCCCGGCTGCGCAAGAGGTCCGCATGACCCCGGCCGCCCCCCTGCTGCAGGTGCGCAACCTGCGCAAATCCTTCGGCGGCATCGACGCGCTGGCCGATGTGTCGTTCGACCTGGACGCGGGCCACATGCTGGCCCTGATCGGCCCGAACGGCGCGGGCAAATCGACCTGCTTCAATGTGTTGGGCGGCCAGTTGCGCCCGGACTCGGGTTCGGTGCGGCTGGACGGGCGCGAACTGGTCGGCCTGTCGGCCGGCAAGATCTGCCAGCTGGGCGTGGGCCGCAGCTTCCAGACCGCCGCCACGTTCCGCTCGATGACCGTGCTGGAAAACGTGCAGACAGCCCTGCTGTCGCGCGACCGGTTGCTGTTCAACCCATGGCGGCGCGCCGGCCGCCATGCGGTTGAAGAAGCGAAGACCCTGCTGTCGCAAGTGCAGATGGCGGACAAGGCCAACGAGGCGTGCGGCACGCTGGCCTATGGCGACGTCAAGCGGGTGGAGCTTGCGATGGCGCTGGCGCACCAGCCGCGTCTGCTCTTGATGGACGAGCCCACCGCCGGCATGGCCACCAACGAACGCCATGCGCTGATGCGCCTGACCCGCCAGTTGGCGGACACGCAGCGCATTGCGGTGCTTTTCACGGAACACAGTCTGGATGTCGTGTTCAAGCACGCGGATCGCATCGCGGTGCTGGTACGGGGCGGCCTGCTGGCCGAAGGCGCGCCGGCCGCCATCGCGGCCGACGAGCGGGTCAAGGCCGCTTATCTGGGCACCGAGACGCCGCAGAAAGCCTGACCCGCCAAACGCCTCAACCGTCGCGCTGCGGGCGGTCCGGCTGGCATTCCCAGAAAATCCGGGCCGTGCACCCTGCGCAGATGTTCCGGTCCAGCTTGGCGTAGATCTCGTGCAACGCCGTCGCCTTGTCCGGAAAGATGTGGTCCTCGCCCAGCCGGGCCAGAAATCCGGTGCGGCGCCACATGTCCATCACCTCGGGCCGCGGCCGATGGAAATACAGATCTCCGCCCATCGCGCGCCGCGCCGCCAACTCGTCGTCCCAGACCTGCGCGCCGGCCAGGTCGATGAAGTTCATGCTCTTGGCCATCACCAGCAAATGGCGCGGCGCGCCCGGCGCCGAACGCAGATCGTGCAGCCGCTGCGCCACGTGCGCGGCCGCCCCGAAATAGACTGACCCCTCCATGCGCAGCAGCTTGAGCTGCGGGCATTCCGGCAAGGCGTCCGGGTGATGCTCCAGGACGACGAAGCGGCGATCCGGCCCGCGCGAATCAAAGCCCATCGTGCGCATCGCCGGCCGCGACGTGCGGTGCAGGTACACCATGAGCGACAGCACCGTGCCCAGCAGGATCGCGACCTCCATGCGGATGGCGATCGTGGCGGCCAGCGTGGCCGCGGCGATTGCGCATTCGCCGCGTTGCGTGCGCAACAGGTGACGCCAGCGGGGAATGTCCAGCAGCGTCCAGGCCACCAGCAACAGCAGCCCCGAGATCGCCGCATGCGGGATCAACGCCAGGAGCGGCGCGGACACCGCCACCAGCAGCATCAGCAGCAGCGCGGAAAACACCGACGCCAGCGGCGTTTTTGCGCCCGCCTCGAAGTTTGGAATGGAACGATTGAGCGAGCCGCAGGACAGGTAGCACGAAAAGAAGCCGCCCACGATGTTGGACAGGCCCTGTCCCACGAACTCCCGGTTCGCGTCGATGCGCTGGCCAGATCGCGTCGCAACCGCCTTGGCAATCGAGATGGATTGCGCCAATGCGACGATGGTCAACGCAAATGCCAGGCTCAAGAGATCGGGCAGCGCGCGCCAGTCGACGCTGGGCACATGAAAAGGCGGCCACGGTTGGGCGATTGCGCCCAGCACAGGCACCGGCGTGCCTGCCTGCGGCGGGACCACCGAATTGAAGGCCCACGCCGCGAATGTCCCCGCCGCCAGGCCCAGCAGCATGTATGGCTTGCGCTTGTCCAGCCTGCGCGCCAGCAGCGCGGTGCCCAGCGTGACCAGCGTCACCAGCAAGGCGCCCGGATGCGCCTGGCCGATATGCGTGGCGATGCTTTCCAGCACCGCGCCCGCACCATGCGCCTCTGTCGAGGGCAAACCCAGCGCGTCCTTGAGCGCATGCACGGCGATCAGCACGGCCGCACCGCTGGTAAAACCAAACAACGCCGACGGCGAAATGAAGTGCGCCAGCGATCCCAGCCGCAAGGTCCCCACCAGCCACTGCATGATCCCGACCAGCACGGTCACGGCAAGGGCAAGCTGGATGTAGGCGGGGGTGCCCGCGGCTGCCAGCGGCGCCAGCACCGCAAACAGCGCCAGCGAATTGGCGTTGGTCGGTCCGGACATCACATGGCGGCTGGAGCCGAACAACGCCGCCACGATACAGGGCACGATGGCCGAATACAGGCCGTATTCAGGAGGCAGGCCCGCCAGCGTCGCGAACGCGACGCCCTGCGGCAGCACCAGCAACGCGCCCAACAACCCCGCCGCCAGGTCGGCGCGCAGCGTCACCCGGTTGACGTCCTCGACCCACGAACCGAACAGCCGGCGCGCGACGTTCATTCCCCCCAGCATCATCCTGTCTTGTTCCCTGACATCGGCGTTCCCGCCTGTCCGGCAAGGGTAAACGCTCGCCCCCGCCCGCGCAACGCGCCTTTTCAGCCGGCCTCGCCGCCGCGCCGCGCTTTCATGGCCTGACCGATCGCAGCCAGCGCGTCGTCCGGTATCAGCCGCGCCGCCATCGGCAGCAACTCGTCCTCTTCGCGCCGGATGTGCGCTTCGTAGGCCTCGGTGAAGGCCTGGACCTGCTCCGGCGGCAATTGCGCCGGCCGCCCCGCCGCGATCTCGGACAGCGTCTGGCGCAAGGGTTCCCACAGGCCCGCCAAGCGGCGATGATCGGCCATCAGGCCGTCCACCAGCGCGTGCAGGCACACCGCGTCCGACCCCGCCATCGAGTCGATCAAGGCTGGAAAGAGGTCTTCTTCTTCGTCTTCATGATGATGCGCGGCCGCGGTGTCGAAGTACCGGCGGACGCTGGTGGCGGCGGTTTGCGCCGCCGTGTCGCTGCCGTGCGATGGCAGGTGCGCCGCCAGCCGCGCCAGCGTCGCGCATTGGCGCGCGATGCGCCCATGACAGGCCGACAACAGCGCCAGCGGATCGTCTGAGCCCGGCGCCGCAGCCGGACCGCCTGGAAAACTCACTGCCATCGCCTGCCTCCGAATCGTGTTGCGTTAACCCGCTGTGCCTCGCCACCACAAACGGATGGAATCCCACGCGCGCCCGGCGATGCCCGCCTCGGCCACGGGCTCCAGCGCCACCACCGGAAAGTGCATGGCGGGCTTGCCGTCCACCGTCACCTTCAGTTCGCCCACCGTCGACTGCGCGGCAATGGGCGCGATCAACGGCGCCTGCGGCGCCCAGGCCGATTCGACCTTCGCGCCGGCCGGCACCGTCACGTAGGCGTCGCGCGAGAATCCCACCTTCAGGCTGTCGGTCTCGCCCTTCCAGACCTCGGGCGTGGCCACGGCCTGTCCGCGCGCATACAGCTTGATGGTATTGAACCCCTGGAAGCCCCATTCCAGCAACTCGCGGCTTTCCTGCGTGCGCAGCTTGTCCGACGCAGTGCCCACCACCACCGTGATCAGCCGCCGCTGATCCTTGCCATTGGGCCGCTGCGCCGTGGCAATGATGCAATAGCCGGCCGATGCCGTATGGCCCGTCTTCAGCCCGTCCACACTGGGATCCAGCCAAAGCAGCCGGTTCCGGTTGGGCTGAGTGATCTTGTTGAACGTGAACTGCCTGGCCGAATCGTAGGTCTTGTAGAGCTGCGGAAAGTCACGGATGAACCGCGTGGCCAGGATCGACAGGTCGCTGGCGGTGGAATACGTGTTCGGATCCGGCAGCCCGTGCGGGCTGGCAAAGTGCGTGGCGTGCAAGCCCAGCCGGGCGGCGGTGTCGTTCATCCGCGCGACAAAGGCTTCGACGCTGCCCGACACGGCCTCGGCCAGCGCAACCGCCGCGTCATTGCCCGACTGGATCATCAGGCCGCGCAGCAGGTCGTCCACCGACACCTTGGAGTTGGGCTCCAGGAACATCTTGGAGCTGCCTGCCGGCACCTTCCAGGCCCGCGTCGAGATGGTGACCAGCTGGCTGGCGGTCAGCTCCTTCTTCGTCATCGCATCGAACACGACGTAAGCCGTCATGATCTTGGTCAGGGACGCCGGCTCGATGCGGGTGGTGGCCGCGTGCGACGCGATGACCTGGCCGCTGGTCTCATCCAGCAGCAGCCACGCCTTGGCCGAAAGCGCGGGCGCCGGCATCGATTGCGCCATGGCGCTGGATATACAGGCGGTCGCAACGAGCAGGCTCGCCGCCAACTTCTTCATCAACATATAGCTGCTTCACTTCCAGGTTCTGTTTTCTTCGGGCGCGCGCAACGCGCTTGGGACAAGTCCGATTCACGGGACGTTCCGCCCATGCCCGCCGCGCGCGCCGCCCGCAATTGGAACATGCGCCACAAGATAGGTTCATCCGCACGCGCGGCAAGGGTCCCTGAGCGCGCACGTGGCGCCCTGGATTGGCCCACGTGCGCGTCCCGCAAACGCGAGCCGTCAGAACGTCAGCGAACGTCACGACTTCTTGCGAAACCCCTTGCAGAAGGCACTTTTCTGCGTGGAAACAACAAACAGTGGCTTAAAACCCGCTGCAAAGCCGCTTTTACCGCCACTCTTCCGCTATCATCGGGCGCGTAGCGTCAAATGCCGATATCCGGCACGCGCTGCTCCATGTCCTCAACATACGGATTTTGACCATGGCCACGAAAGCTAAAGCTCCTGCCAAGAAAGTCACCAAGACCGCCGTCAAGGCGCCCGCAAAGAAGGCAACTGCCGCCAAGCCCGCCGTGAAGCCGGCTGCCAAGAAGGCCGTCGCCGCCAAGAAGGTCGCTGCCGCCCCCAAGGCCATCAAGGCCGCGATGAACAAGACCCAGCTCATCGCCTACATCGTTGAGCAATCCGGCGTCGAAGCCAAGTCGGTCAAGGCCGTCCTGGCCAGCCTGGAAACCTCGGTGCTGGGCTCCGTGGACAAGAAGGGCGCTGGCGAATTCACGATGCCCGGCCTGTTCAAGGTCGCCGTGCAGAAGGTTCCCGCCAAGGCCAAGCGCTTCGGCAAGGATCCGTTCACGGGCGAAGAGCGTTGGTTCCCCGCCAAGCCGGCTTCGGTCAAGGTTAAGGTTCGCCCGCTCAAGAAGCTGAAGGACGCCGCGCAGTAATTTCATTACGCGCAGTATCCGGTCAAGCCGGGAAGGGCCCGCCTCGCAAGAGGCGGGCCCTTCTTCATTTGCGCGCGGTCTTTGGCTCGGTAGGTGGCGCGCGCTTTGCACCGGCGGCAAGCCGCTGCTAGAATTTTGTCTTTACGTGAAGATACTTCACATTGACACACCAGCCCGCCGCCATGAATGACCTTGTCGATCTCGTGATCTCGCAATGGACGCAGGAATGCCCTGCGCAGGACTTCGCCGCCATGTCGGTGGTCGCCCGCCTCTTCCGCCTGAACGCATTCGCCGCCCGCAACGTCAATCGCACCTTTCGCCAGTACAACCTGCATCAGGGCGAATTCGACGTGCTCGCCACGCTCTACCGCACCGGCGCGCCGTATGCGATGAATCCGCAAAAACTCGTGCAAGCCCTTCTGCTGACGTCCGGCGCCATGACCAACCGCCTGGACCGGCTGGAAGAGGCCGGGCTGCTCGTGCGCAGTCCCAATCCCGACGACCGGCGCGGCGTCATCGTGTCGCTCACCGCCGACGGGCTGCGCACGATCAAGATCCTGCTCAAGGACTATCTAAGCGACCTGAACGACCTGCTGGAACCGCTGTCCGCCGCGGAACGCCGCCAATTGGCGGGCCTTCTGAAAAAGCTGCTGATCAAGCAGGACCAGGAAACGCCCGGCAGCGTCGACGCCTGAGCTGCCTGCCGCCCACCGTCATCACCCTTTTCAGCCTCAGATCAGTGACTTCTCCTACGCAATCCCCGCCCACGCTCACCGCGCCCATCATCCTCCTGATGTCCGTGGCCACCGGCCTGGCGGTCGCCAGCAACTACTACGCGCAACCCCTGCTGCACACGATCGGTCAGCAGTTCTCGATTTCGAATGCTGCCGCCGGCACCATCGTCACAACGGCGCAGCTCAGCTACGCAGTGGGCCTGATGCTGCTGGTGCCGCTGGGCGACATGTTCGAGCGCCGCGCGCTGATCGTACTGATGAACCTGCTGGCCGCGGGCGGCCTGCTGATCTCGGCCTTTGCCAGCAACATCGCGGTGCTGATCCTGGGCACCGCCCTGACCGGCATGCTGTCCGTCGTCGCCCAAATCCTCGTGCCCTTCGCCGCCACGCTGGCCGCGCCCCACGAGCGGGGCAAGGCCGTCGGCACCGTCATGAGCGGACTGCTCCTGGGCATCCTGCTGGCCCGCACTGCGGCCGGCGCGCTGGCCGACGTGGGCAGCTGGCGCACGGTGTATTGGGTGGCCGCCATCCTGATGCTGTGCATGTCCGCCGTCCTGTGGCGCGTGCTGCCCCGCTACCAAAGCCCCACGGCAATGAGCTATCCGCGTCTGCTGGGGTCGATCCTGCGCATGTTCGTCGAGGAACCCCTGTTCCGCGCCCGCTCCCTGATTGGCGGACTGCTGTTTGCCGCCTTCAGCATGCTGTGGACCCCGCTGACCTTCCTGTTGGCCGGCCCGCCTTATGAATACAGCAACACCACCATTGGCCTTTTCGGCCTGGCCGGCGCCGCCGGGGCCTACGCCGCCAACCGCTTCGGCCGCCTTGCCGACCGCGGACTGGGCAACCTCGCCACCCGCGTGGGCCTGCTGCTGCTCCTGGGTTCCTGGGGACTGATGGCGTTCGGCCAGGTGTCGGTCGTTGCGCTGCTGGCGGGCATCCTGGTGCAGGATCTGGCGATCCAGGGCGTTCACGTCACCAACACCAGTTCCATCTACCGGCTGCGGCCCGAAGCGCGCAGCCGCCTGACCGCCGGATACGTCACCTGCTACTTCATCGGCGGCGCATCGGGTTCGCTGGTATCGTCCTGGCTGTACGCCCATTTCGGCTGGCCGGCGGTGGTCACGGCGGGCGCCCTCCTGGCGGCCCTCACGCTGGCTTATGGCGCCCTTGCGCCCAGTGCGCGCATCCCGGAAATGCCCTCGCCCCCTGCCCGCCCCTAGCACCTCCTATAATCAGGGGTTTTGACCGCCACCGCGCCCCGGCGCGATGGGGCGGCTCACCCCTTTTTCGCCACCGCGCACGAGCCCATGCAGGAACGCTACCTCCCCACTACCGTCGAAGCGGCCGCCCAACAAGACTGGCAGGCCCGCGACGTCTATCTGGTCCAAGAACACGCAAAGAACCCCGACGGCTCCGAAAAGCCCAAGTTCTACGCCTGCTCCATGCTGCCCTATCCCAGCGGCAAGCTGCACATGGGCCACGTGCGCAACTACACCATCAACGACATGATGGCCCGCCAGCTGCGCATGCGCGGCTACAACGTCCTGATGCCCATGGGCTGGGACGCGTTCGGCATGCCGGCGGAAAACGCGGCCATCAAGTCCAAGGTCCCGCCCGCCAAGTGGACCTACGACAACATCGCCTACATGAAGAAGCAGATGAAGGCGATGGGTCTGGCAATCGACTGGACGCGCGAAATGTGCGCCTGCGATCCGCAGTATTACAAGTGGAACCAGTGGCTGTTCCTGAAGATGCTCGAAAAGGGCGTCGCCTACCGCAAGACCCAGGTCGTCAACTGGGACCCGGTCGACCAGACCGTGCTGGCCAACGAACAGGTCATCGACGGCCGCGGCTGGCGTTCGGGCGCGCTCGTCGAAAAGCGCGAAATCCCGGGTTACTACCTGCGCATCACCGACTACGCCGACGAACTGCTGGGCGCGGTCCAGAACGACCTGCCCGGCTGGCCCGAGCGCGTTCGCCTGATGCAGGAAAACTGGATCGGCAAGTCCGAGGGCCTGCGCTTTGCCTTCCCGCACCAGATCGCCGGCCAGGATGGCCAACTGATCCAGGACGGCAAGCTGTACGTCTTCACCACCCGCGCCGACACGATCATGGGCGTGACCTTCTGCGCCGTGGCGCCGGAACACCCCCTGGCCACGCACGCCGCCGCCAACAATGCGCCGCTGGCCGCGTTCATCGAGCAGTGCAAGCTCGGCGGCACGACCGAGGCCGAAATGGCCACGCGCGAAAAAGAAGGCATGCCCACGGGCCTGTTCGTCACGCACCCCATCACCGGCGCGCAGGTTGAAGTCTGGGTCGGCAACTACGTGCTCATGACCTACGGCGACGGCGCCGTCATGGGCGTGCCGTCGCACGACGAGCGCGACTTCGCCTTCGCCAAGAAATACGGCCTGCCCATCGTGCAAGTCGTGGACGTGCCCGGCAAGGAATACTCCACCGACGCCTGGCAGGAATGGTACGGCGACAAGCAGTCGGGCCGCACCATCAATTCCGGCAAGTACGACGGCCTGTCCTACAGGGAAGCCGTGGACGCCATCGCGGCCGACCTGGGCGAAAAGGGCCTGGGCGAAAAGCAGACCACTTGGCGCCTGCGCGACTGGGGCATTTCGCGCCAGCGCTACTGGGGCACCCCGATCCCGATCATCCACTGCGCCGACTGCGGCCCGGTGCCGGTGCCCGAAAAGGACCTGCCCGTGGTCCTGCCCGACGACCTCATCCCCGACGGCAGCGGCAACCCGCTGGCCAAGAACGAAGCCTTCCTGTCCTGCGCCTGCCCCAAGTGCGGCAAGCCCGCCCGCCGCGAAACGGACACGATGGACACGTTCGTGGACTCGTCCTGGTACTTCATGCGCTACACCTCGCCCGGCAACGACAACGCCATGGTCGACCAGCGCAATGACTACTGGATGCCGATGGACCAGTACATCGGCGGCATCGAGCACGCCGTGCTGCACCTGCTGTACGCGCGCTTCTGGACCAAGGTCATGCGCGACATGGGCCTGCTCAACTTCGACGAGCCCTTCACCAAGCTGCTGTGCCAGGGCATGGTGCTGAACCACATCTATTCCCGCAAGACGCCCCAGGGCGGCATCGAGTACTTCTGGCCCGAAGACGTCGACAACGTCTACGACGACCGCGGCGCCATCGTCGGCGCCAAGCTGAAGTCGGACGGTTCGGCCATCAACTACGGCGGCGTGGGCACGATGTCCAAGTCCAAGAACAACGGCGTCGATCCGCAATCGCTGATCGACACGCTGGGCGCCGACACGGCCCGCCTGTTCGTCATGTTCGCCAGCCCGCCCGAGCAGACCCTCGAATGGTCCGATTCCGGCGTCGAAGGCTCCAACCGCTTCCTGCGCCGTCTCTGGTCCATCAGCTACAACCGCCGCGAAGCCATCGCCCGCGGCCTGGCCCACGGCGCGGACTGGGCGCAAGCGCCCGCCGCGGTCAAGGACCTGCGCCGCGAGGTCTACGGTCTGCTCAAGCAGGCCGACTACGACTACCAGCGCATCCAGTACAACACCGTCGTGTCCGCCTGCATGAAGATGCTGAACGCCATCGACGATGCCAAGCTGCCCGAAGGCGCCGAGGCCGATGCCGCCTATGCCGAAACCGTCGGCGTCCTGCTGCGCGTGCTCTACCCGGTCGTGCCGCACATCACCTGGCACCTGTGGCAGGATCTGGGCTACGCCAAGGAACTCGGCGACCTGCTCGACGCGCCGTGGCCGCATGTGGACGAAGCCGCCCTCGTCGCCGACGAGATCGAGCTGATGCTGCAGGTCAATGGCAAGCTGCGCGGCTCGATCCGCGTGGCGGCCAAGGCGGCCAAGGAAGATATCGAAAAACTGGCAGCCAGCCAGGAAGAGGTCGCCCGATTCCTGGAGGGCCGTCCGCCCAAGCGCGTCATCGTGGTTCCGGGCAAACTGGTCAACGTCGTAGGCTGATGAGGTCAAGCATGCACTTCGCCGGGCAACAATCGCAAGTCTCCCGCCAAACCTGGCTGCTGCGCGGCGCCTGCCTGGCGCTGTTCATGCTGCTCTCCGCCTGCGGCTTCGCGCTGCGCGGCACCACCCCGATGCCCTTCGACACACTGTACGTGGGCATTCCCGACAACATCCAGTTCGGCGCAGACCTGCGCCGCGCGCTGCGCGCGGCCTCGCCCAACACCAGACTGGTGGATTCGCGCAAGGAAGCCCAGGCGATCCTCCAGCAGGTCAACGACACGCGCACGCTGCGTGAGGTCTCGCTGAACGCGCAAGGCCGTGTCGAATCCTACGAACTCGGCATCAACTACACGTTCCGCCTGATCGACGCCAAGGGCCGCGCCCTGGTCCCCGACACGACGCTGTCCATCTACCGCGAAATGCCGTACGACGACCAGGTCGTGCAGGCCAAGCAAGGCCAGATCGAAACGCTGTACAAGGCCATGCAGCGGGACCTCGTCTCGCGCGTGCTGCGCCGCATCACCGCGCCGGACGTGCACAAGGCATTCGAAGCCGCGCAAGCGGGCGGCGACGACGCAAACGCGCCGTTGTTCGACCCCAACGAGCAGCAACGACCGCGCGTGCCCACGCCCTGGCAGACGCCGTCCGTCACCGATCCGGCCATCGTCCGCTAGTCCATGGCACAGCCTCTGGACGCGGATCGGCTGGCCGAACACCTGCAGCGGCCCGGCAACCGCCTGGCGCCGCTGTACACGGTGTCGGGCGACGAGCCGCTGCTGGTGACCGAAGCCGTCGACTCCCTTCGCGCCGCCGCGCGCAACGCTGGCTACACCGAGCGGCTGTCCATGGTGATGGACGCGCGCAGCGACTGGAGCGCGGTCATTGCCGCCACCCAGAGCGTGTCGCTCTTTGGCGACCGCCGCATCCTTGAAATCAAGATACCCACCGGCAAGCCGGGCAAATCCGGCGCCGACACCCTGACCAAACTGGCCGAACAGGCCGAAAAGCAGCCAGACGCCGACACCCTGGTGCTGATCGCGCTGCCCCGTCTGGACAAGGCCACCCGCGAAAGCCGCTGGATGCAGGCGCTTGCCCGCGCCGGCATGTCTGTCGATATCGCCAACATCGAACGCGGCCGCCTGCCCGCCTGGGTCGGCATGCGCCTGGCGCGCCAGAACCAGCGCGCCGACAGCGCCACCCTGCAATGGATGGCGGACAAGGTCGAAGGCAACCTGCTCGCCGCCCACCAGGAAATCCAGAAGCTGGGCCTGCTCTACCCCGAAGGCCAGCTTGCCCCCGAGGACGTCGAGCGCGCCGTGCTGAACGTCGCCCGCTACGACGTCTTCGGTCTGCGCGATGCCATGCTGGCCGGCGACATCGGCCGCACCATCCGCATGATCGACGGCCTGCGCGCCGAAGGCGAGGCGCTGCCGCTGGTGCTGTGGGCAGTCGGCGAAGAAATCCGCTTGCTGGCCCGCATTGCCGAAGCACGCGCGCTGGGCCAGGACGCGGGCGGCCTCATGCGCCGCCTGCGCATTTTCGGCGCGCATGAACGCCTTGCGCTGCAGGCCCTGAACCGGGTGCAGCCCAACGTCTGGCCCGCTGCCGTGCAGCACGCCCACGAAGTCGACCGCCTGATCAAGGGCCTGTCGGTGCCCGGACGCCTGTCGGACCCCTGGGAAGAAATGACCCGGCTGGCCCTGCGCGTGGCCGCCGCCGGCGGCCGACCGTGAAGGCGGCTTCGCCGCCTGCCTCCCGCCCCCATCCGGTCCGCCGACCGGATCTCGCCCGGCCCTCCCGCCGGATAT
Source organism: Achromobacter sp. Root170 (assembly GCF_001428165.1). Classification (NCBI taxonomy): domain Bacteria; kingdom Pseudomonadati; phylum Pseudomonadota; class Betaproteobacteria; order Burkholderiales; family Alcaligenaceae; genus Achromobacter; species Achromobacter sp. Root170. The sequence goes on along the minus strand of NZ_LMHN01000015.1, from coordinate 14,189 downwards.
ACACTGACTCTTCAGGCGGCGCCCGCGCCGCCTTCTCCACAAGATCGACGCCGCCATGTCCTCGTCCTCCATCGAACAAGCCATGCTGACCCTGGGCGAAAACGCCCGCCGCGCCTCGCGCGCCATGATGCGCGCCGACAGCGCCGCCAAGAACCGGGCGCTGATCGCCATGGCCGACGCGCTGGCCGCCAGCCACGACGAACTGAAAGCCGCGAACGAAAAGGACGTGGCCGCCGCCCGGGCAAATGGCCTGGAGCCCGCCCTGCTCGACCGCCTGACCCTGTCGGACAAGACGCTGGCGCACATGGCCGAAGGCCTGCGCCAAATCGCCGCCCTGCCCGACCCGATCGGCAGCATCACCGCCACCACCGTGCGGCCCAACGGCATGCGTGTCGCCCAGATGCGCGTGCCATTGGGCGTGATCGGCATCATTTACGAATCGCGCCCCAACGTCACCATCGACGCGGCGGCCCTGTGCCTGAAGTCCGGCAACGCCGCCATCCTGCGCGGCGGCAGCGAAGCCCTGCACTCGAACGTGGCGCTCGGCCGCATCGTGCAGACCGGCCTGGCCGCCGCCGGCCTGCCGCAGGATGCCGTGCAGGTCGTCGCCACGACCGACCGCGCGGCCGTGGGCGCGCTCATCACCATGACCGAGCACATCGACGTCATCGTGCCGCGCGGCGGCAAGGGCCTCATCGCCCGGCTGTCCCAGGAAGCGCGCGTGCCGCTCATCAAGCATCTGGACGGCAACTGCCACATCTACATCGACGCGGCGGCAGACCCCGACAAGGCCCACGCCATCGCCCTGAACGCCAAGACCTACCGCTATGGCATCTGCGGCGCCATGGAAACGCTGCTGATCGACGCCGTGGCCGCCGTGTCCATCTTGCCCAGCCTGGCCGCCGCCTTCGCCGAACACGGCGTCGAACTGCGCGGCTGCCCGCGCACGCTGGCGCTGCTGCCGCACGCCACGCCCGCCACCGAGGAAGACTGGGCCACCGAATACCTGGCGCCCATCCTGGCCGTGCGCATCGTCGACACGCTGGACGACGCCATCGAACATATCGCGCGCTATGGCTCGGGCCACACCGACGCGATCGTGACGCAAGACCTGTCTGCGGCCCAGCGCTTCCAGCGTGAAGTCGACTCCAGCTCCGTGTACGTCAACCTTCCCACCTGCTTTGCAGACGGCTTCGAATACGGGCTGGGCGCCGAAATCGGCATTTCCACCAATCGCCTGCACGCGCGCGGTCCGGTCGGTCTGGAAGGCCTGACCACGCTCAAGTGGGTCTTGAACGGCGAAGGCCAGACCCGCGGCTGACCCAGCCCAAGCGCCCGACCGGCGCTACTGACGCGGCCCTGAACACGGGGCCGCGCCAAGCCCTCTACAATAGGGCCAGCTTTTTTTGCCTGAATTTGTCCATCCCACGCGGTCCCGCCGCGCATCGTTGAGATCCCCCATGCATTCACCCGTCATGGCAATGGCCTTCAGCCTGTTTGTGCTGTGTTTCATCACCTGCACGATCAGCGGCATCGTGCTGTTCTTCTTCAAGACCCAGCAGGTCAATGCGGCCCTCAAGCACCCCTATCTGCAGCATCGGCCGTTCAAGCAATTCCCGCTGGCGATCCAAGCCGCGATCATGCTCGATTATTTCTTCCGCCTGATGTTTCCCGGCACGCGCATGTGGTTGATCGGCAATGCCAACGACCTGCTTGCCCACGTCGATCCCAAGAAGGTTCCGCTGTCCCTCAAATGGCCGATCGTCGGCTTCTGGGGATCTTGCTGGCTGGGCCTGATCGCCATGATCGTCTTGTGGATCATGCTGTTCCTCGGAGCCTGAACGCATGCAGATCAGATTTGAAGACTATCCCGGCAGCATCGACGCCGCGCGCTTTCTGATCGCCGCGCGCCAGACCGGCGTGGCCGGCCCCCGCCTGCCTGCGGAATGCCGGCCGCAGTCCCTGGGCCAGGCCTTCGCCGTGCAGCAGCGCACCGCTGAACTGCTTCGCGAAACGCGCCAGGACACCATCGCGGCCTGGAAAAGCGCGCTACCCTCGCCCGAAAAAACCGTCGTGGCGCCCATCTATGCCTCGGGCACGGCTGACGCCGCGGCCGGGCCGGTCGCCACCCGCGATGCCGTCGTGCGCATCGAACCCGAAATCGCGTTCGAAATCGCCCGCGACCTGCCGCCGCGCGACACACCCTACACCGAAGCCGAGATCGATGCCGCCGTCGGCGGCGCCCGCCTGGCGCTCGAAGTTCTGGGCTGCCGCTACGCCGCCCCCGAACATGCAAGCCTGCCCGAGCTGCTGGCGGACCACATGTTCAACCAAGGCCTCGTCCTGGGCCCGCGGATTTCATCGCCCGACGCAGCCCCCGGCTGCATGACCATCACGTTGACGGTCGATGGCGTTGAAGTCGAGCAGCACGCGGGCATCCACCCGAACGACCGCCCCAAGGCCGGCCTGTACTGGCTGGCCAATTTCCTGCGCGAGCAAGGCCTGGGGCTGACGGCCGGCCAGCACGTCATCACCGGCTCATACGCGGGCTTTCTGGACGTGCCCGCCAATCAAGACATCGAACTGGCGTACGGCGATCTGGGCGTGCTGAAGGTGCGCTTCGGCGGCTAAGGCCGCACGGACGGCCACCTTCAGGCCGCCTCACTTTCAGGCTGGCCCACCTTCTGGCCGTCCCACCTTCAGGCAGCCCCGCCGTTATCCACCAACCGCCAATTACTTCGGCGCAGGCCCGGCGATACTGATCGGCTCGCCGGCCGCCTCGATGATTTCGCCGGCCGCCAGGCACAGGTCCTCGCGGTACCGCCCCGCCACCACCTGCACGCCCACCGGACTCGGGCCCGCGCTGCTCATGGCGCTACCCATCGCCACGGACAGTCCCGGCAAGCCCATGAACGGCAGACCGATCTGGGTCATCTGCGCGCGCCACACGCGCGCATAGGCCGCGTCGCCTTGCAGATCCAGGTTGTCGGGAAATGGCAGTTCGGCCGACACCGGCAAAAGCAGCACCGGATACTCGGCAAAGAACATCTCCCACAAACGCGTGAGCGTGGCGCGACGCGTCAGCACCGCCGAAAAGGTCGTCAGATCCGCGCCCGCCGCTTTGTCGCGTTGCCCGGCCAGCGCCACCAACGCGCCCGGGTCGCCTTCTTTTTCCGCAGCCGCCAGCATGGCGTCGTAGCCGTCGGCCATCCACATGCGGATCTGCAGGTCGGCGGCCTCCTGCATCGGCGGCAGCGCTTCCAGCGTATCGACTGTCCAACCCGCCTCGCTCAGCCGCCGCGCCGCTTCCTGCAACGCCTTCACCACTGCGGGATCGGTATCCATGCCTTCCGGGTTCAGACACAGCGCAGCGCGCCGCGGCGCCTCCGGGCCGGTCAGCGGCGCCGGCACCCACCACGGATCGCGCGGATCCGGCGCAGCCAGCGCGGCCAGCCCCACCCGCACATCGGCAATCGTGCGGCCCAGCGGTCCCGACACGGCGGTGATCTGCCCGCCGATCGAACGCTCCGGCAGCGAGGCGTTGTAGGCCGCCACCCTGCCCAGCGATGGACGCAGGCCATGCACGCCGCACGCATAGGCGGGGTAACGGATCGACCCGGCGATGTCGGTGCCATGCGCCAGATGCCCAATGCCTGCCGCCACGGCAGACGCGGCGCCGCCCGACGAACCGCCGGGCGTCAGCGCCGGATTCCGCGGATTGCGCGTGTCGCCATGCAACACGTTGCCGGTGAACCAGCGCAGGGAAAACGCCGGCGTGTTCGTGCGGCCCAAAATCACCGCGCCGGCCCGCCGCAAGTTGTCGACGACCGGACTGTTCCGTTCGGCAATCAGGTCTTTCTGCAATCGCACGCCGTTGGTCGTAGCAAAGCCCGCCTGATCCACGTTGACCTTCACGGTCACGGGCACGCCGGCCAGCATGCCGGGATCTTCTCCGCGCGCGATTGCCGCGTCCACCTCGGCCGCCTGCGCCAGCACGTCTTCCGGCCGATGATCCACCACCGCGTTGATCGCGGGATTGACGGCATCAAGCCGCTGCAGCGCGCTTTGCGCGGCCTGCACGGCGGACACTTCACGCTTGCGGACAAGGGCGGCAAGCTCAACTGCGGACAAACGCCAAAGATCGGACACGCGCAACTCCTGAGGTCGTGGGTTTTCCTGCGGGCCAGCAAACCTTAGCGCCAGTCGCGCCGCGCGACAAGCCTCGGCTTGCCGCTAATTGCTCTCTTCAAAGACCTCGACAATCGCGTCGGCCACGGCCCGCACGCGCGCGGTGCGGTTCAGGTCGCCATGCATCACCAGCCACAGGTCATACGCCTCGGCGCGCGCTGGCCAGATGCGCACCAGGTCCGGGTGGTCGGGCGCCATGTGCGTGGGCAGCTCGCCGATGCCAAGACCCGCCACGACCGCGTCGATGATCATCAACCCCGAATTCACCTCGACACCGATGCGGCCATTGCGCGTGGGTTCGCCGCAAAGGGAATCCGACCAGCCCGGCAGCACGGCTTGCTGATAGGCGATCAAGGTGTGCCCCGCGAACGCGGTGCCGGGCTTGGGCTCTCCGTGCGCGTCCAGGTACGCGCGCGACGCATACAGGCCGACCTCCTTGCGCGCCAAGTGGCGATGGATCAGATCGGGGTTGTCGGGCTTGATGTTGCGGATGGCCAGATCGGCCTCACGGCGCGTCAGATTGCTGATCTGGATGCCGGTCGTCAGCACCACGCGAATGTCAGGGTGTTCGGCGTGGACCCGCTTGATGGCCTCCATCACGAAATAACGGGCAACCGTCTCCGAGGCTGCCACGCGAACCACCCCCGACAGCCGGTGATCCAGCCCCTGCATCTGGCGCTGCAGCTGGTCCGCCGCCTGCTCCATGCGTTCGGCGGCCGCAAACGCAAGCTCGCCCGCCGAAGTCGGGACGTAGCCACCGGGCGTGCGCAAGAACAGGCGCGCATCCAGCGACGCCTCCAGCGCGGCTAGGCGCCGTCCAGCGGTGGCCTGGTCGATCTGCAGCACCGCCGCCGCCCCGCGCAGCGTTCCCACACGGTAGATGGCCAGAAATATTCTCGCGTTGTCCCAATCCATTTGACGTCCGTGATGCACTTTTGCATGACTATAAAGCAGTAATACGGCTTTTTTGCATCACAACAAGCGCCTAAGCTTTGCACCTCCCGCACCCCGCCCCCTCGAAAAGAGTCCCATCATGTCATCCGCCTGCCGCCCCATCGCCGCCCAAGACGCGCTGCCCGTCGCTGCCACGGGATGGGTGCCGCTTGTCACCCTGGCCATCGGGTTCGTCATGGCCATGCTCGACGTAACCGTGGTCAATGTGGCGATTCCCAGCATCGCGCTCCAGTTCGCCGTCCCGCTGACCGACCTGGTGTGGATCGTCGACGGCTACACGCTGACGTTCGCCGCCCTGCTGCTGGTCGCCGGCGCGCTGGCCGACCGCTACGGCGCCAAGACCCTCTACCTTGCCGGCTTGGGGGTGTTCACCGCCGCGTCACTGCTCTGCGGCCTGGCGCCAAACGCCAACACCCTGATCGCGGCCCGCATGCTGCAAGGCGTCGGCGCGGCGCTTTTCATGCCAAGCTCGCTCAGCCTGCTCACGCACGCCTATGACGACGAAAGGGTGCGCAACCGCATGCTGGCCGCCTGGTCCGCCATCGTGGCGGTCGCTGGCGCATCGGGACCGTTGCTGGGCGGCGCGCTGATCCACCAATTTGGATGGCGCGGCATCTTCCTCATCAACATCCCGCTGGGCCTGGCAGGCCTGTGGCTCGCCCGCCGCCGCATCGCGTCCGCGCCACGTCGCGCCCGCGCGCTCAACCCCATGAGCCACGTGCTCGGCGTCGTGGCGCTGTCCAGTCTGTGCTTCGTGCTGATCCAGGGCAACGCCTATGGCTGGACCTCCCCGGCCATCGCAGCGACGATGCTTCTGGGCCTGGCCGCCGCCGCGCTTCTGGTGCACCGCGAACGGCAGCACGCCGAACCCATTCTCCCGCGGACGCTCTTCGCCACCCCGCAATTCTCCGCGGCCAACGCGGTGGGGTTTCTCATCAACCTCGCGTCGTATGGCCAACTGTTCTTGCTCAGCCTGTTCCTGCAGCATGCACGCGGCGCCGATGCGTTGCAGACCGGCATCGAGCTGGTGCCGATGCTGGCGGTATTCTCCATCGGCAACCTCATCTCGGGGCGCGTGTCGGCGCGGTGGAACGTGTCGGCATCGCTGCTCGGCGGCGTCTCGCTCGCGGCCGCAATGAGCGCCGTCGGCATCGCCGCGTTCACTCCCGGCGTCGCGTACTGGCCATTTGCCATCGTCGTCGCGCTGGCCAACCTGGGCGTAGGGATCGCCGTGCCGGCGATGACCAGTATCGTCATGCAGGTATCCGGCCGCCAGCACGCCAACAGCGCGGCCGCCGCCCTGAATGCCAATCGCCAGTCCGGCGCGCTGGTCGGCGTCGCGGTGATGGGCACCCTTCTGCATCTGCTGCCCGACTGGCACGCCACGTTGCCTGCCGCCTACGGCGTCATCACCGCCAGCTATGGCATCACGGTTGTGCTCGCATGGCGCTATCTGCGCCGCACCCGCAACGCCTGAGCCGGCATGTAAGCATCTTCAACCAGCGGGCGGGATTTCCACGCCGCGGCCGGCATAGAACCTGTCGAAGTCGGCCAGCGGCAGCACCACGTCCGCCTGCGAGCCCGGCTCGCCCGACGGGTTATGAAACGTCACGGCGTCGGGCGTGGCGCGCGTCACCAGCACCAGATGCCCGCCCTTTTTCGGCGGCTGCACAGCGGGCCAGCGAATCGACGGATGTACCGAGGCCATGAAGTAATCCGCCCGCGCCATCAGCTCAGGCAGGCCTGAAGCCGGCAAGTCCACGCGCACGTGCGCACGCATGCCAAAGACTTCCGCGACGTATTGCACGAACGGTGCGTAGATCAGGCCCCTGATGCTTCCGTCCGGTTCCTCGACGTACGCCCCGTAAGACAAGCTGCGCCGCGCCAGCTCCAGGGTCGGATAGGCGTGACCGGTGCGCGCCGCGAGCACCATCTTCAGACACGCCATCCCGCACACATGGCTGGCCCAACGCACGTACTCGTCCAGATCCCGCGCCCCGGAATTGCGCCATGCGGGGTCGTCAGCCAGCGCCAGTTCCCCGCGAATGATCTCGCCCGCCCGATGCGCGGATTCCCATTGGCAGAAATACGGAACGGTCGCGCGCGCGGGTGTTGGACGCATGCAAGCCTCCTGGCAATTTCTAAAAGCCCTATCTTGCCGCCGCTCAGCTTGCATGGCAACGGCATCGGCTTTGCTTCACAATGAAGCAAACCCAACAACGGAGACCTGCATGTCCAGCCTTGCTTCGTCCAGCTCTGCTTCGTCAAACCCGCCGTCGTCGCCGTCTGACTTGCACGGCTCCGCTTCCTCCACCGCCATCCCCATCCGCCGCGTCGCCATCGTCGGCGCCGGCACGATCGGCGCCAGTTGGGCAGCGCTGTTTCTCGCGCACGGACTTGAAGTCGTGGTCAGCGATCCCAGCCCGCATGCCGAGGCCCAAACCATCGCCCGCGTGCAGGCGGCTTGGCCGGTCCTGGCCGAACTTGGCCACGTGCGCTCCGGCGCCACCGCCGACGCGCTACGCTTCGAACCCGATCTCGAAAAGGCGTTGACCGGCGTGGATTTCGTGCAAGAAAACGCGCCCGAACGCGAAGACTTCAAGACGGACCTGTTTGCCCGCATCGACGCCGTCCTGCCCCCGCACGTCATCGTCGCATCGAGCTCATCGGGACTCATCATGAGCCGGCTGCAATCGCGCTGCCGCCATCCCCAACGGTTCGTGATCGGCCACCCCTTCAATCCGCCGCACCTCATTCCGCTGGTCGAAGTCGTCGGCGGCGACCAGACGTCCGCCGACACCATGGACCGCGCCATCGACTTCTATCGCAGCATGGGCAAATACCCCATCCGCCTGAACAAGGAAGTCCCCGGCCACATCGCCAACCGCCTGCAAGCCGCCCTGTGGCGCGAGGCCATCCACCTTGCCGCCGAAAACGTCGCCAGCGTCGCGGACATCGACGCCGCGGTATCGCAAGGCCCCGGCCTGCGCTGGGCGCTCTTCGGCCCGCACATGACGTTTAACCTGGGCGGCGGCGAAGGCGGTCTGGCGCATTTCATGCACCACCTCCTGGGCCCGGTGCAAACTTGGTGGGACGACCTAGGCGCACCCGAGGTCACGCCAGCGCTGCAGCAACGCCTGATCGAAGGCGTCAACGCCGAGGCCGGCCACCGCAACATTGCCGACCTCGTCGAAACCCGCGACGCGCAACTTACCGCGTTGATCAAGGTGCTGCACCGGTAAAGGCCTCAGCATTGAGCCGGAGCTGCGCGCCGTCGGCGCTAATATCGGTAACCCGTCATCGTTATAGCCATCCGCCATCGCCCGCCGATCCCCGGGCCGCACCCGGCGAACCGACTCCGGGCGCGGCTTTTCGGCGGCGTCTTGTATACGATGGCAAGTGCCTGGCGCCACGAAGGCAGATTTCCGAGTCGGCAACCCAGGCCGCGGGCTCGAAACTTGCTCGCTGAATGAAGTCCGTCCTTTCCCGGTTTACAGAGCGGGGTTGCCGTTCTGCCCGCGAGAGGGGTTTGAAACGCGTTCGAAGCGGAGCGGGGCTGCCCGGTGTGACTCGCACGCGGTGTGCACGGTTTATGCCCGGCGCGATCCTCAATTAGCGCGTTGTTTGTGAATGCGGCGCGGGCCTCAACAACGCCCGCTCAGCCGCCACCCAAGGAGTTTCTTGAATGATTTCCGTAATACACGACACCGACCGCTCCCGCTTCACCGCCACCGTCGACGGCGTGCTGTGCGTGCTGGACTATCAACTGCAAAACGGCGCCATGGCAATCACGCACACAGGCGTACCCAGCGCGGTAGGCGGCCGCGGCATCGCCGCCGAACTGACCCAACAAGCCCTGCTCACCGCGCGCAAAAACGGCTGGAAGGTCAAACCCTATTGTTCCTACGCCGACGCCTACATCAGACGCCATCCCGAATACGCCGACCTGCTGGCCTGACGCGATCTCCCGATCCGTTCTCCGCCTTTACCTGCGAGTCCTGTTCGCCCGACCTGGCGCTAATGCGCAGCGCCCTCCGCCTGCGCCATATCTTGGCTGCAGTCGCAGCGGCGCTCGGTTTGGCAGGTTTGCCTGTCGTCCCGCCAAGTTGCCGTAATTTGTTGCGGTGATCAGGCACGAGCTCTTGTCGCGCGATTGCGTTGCCTCGATCGGCTCCCCGATCCGTTGCTTCGATCCGTTGCCTCGATCCTCCGCCCCGACTCGCTCGCTCGTTTCGCTGGCTCGATCCGCTGCCTGGGCCCGTTGTCTCGATCTCTTGCCTCGACTTGCGGGCCAGATCCATTGCCTCGATCCGTTGCGTCGACTCGCTGCCTTGGTCCGTCGCATCGACTCGCTGCCTCGATCCGTTGCCTCGATCCGTTGCCTCGGTCCGTTGCCTCGGTCCGTTGCCTCGGTCCGTTGCCTCGATCCGTTGCCTCGGTCCGTTGCCTCGGTCCGTTGCCTCGGTCCGTTGCCTCGGTCCGTTGCCTCGGTCCGTTGCCTCGATCCGTTGCCTCGACTCGCTGCCTCGATCCGTTGCCTCGGTCCGTTGCCTCGAGCCGCGTCGCCTCGATTGCTTGCCTCGATTTGATGCCCTGTCTAGCGGCCATATCAATCGCCTCAGCCTCTCGCGGCCCAGGTGAAGCGACCCCTTGTTTTTTGTTCTGCCGTATCGTCAGAAGCCTAGATCTGACGAATCGAGCGGGCTTCCGGCCTCGCTTCCAAATTGGTTTTATCTGCCGGTCGCCTCGATCCGTTATGCTGACCGCTTGAACACTTCTGATTCTCTGATCCGCGTCCGGATCCAATTGCCCCAAGCCGTGCCAAAGCAACCAAGCCCCTCCAATCCCTCCTGCCCCTGCGGCAGCTCCCGTAGCTACGCCGAGTGCTGCGGCCGCTGGCACGACGGCCCGCAGGCGCTGCAAGCCCCTACGGCCGAAGCCCTCATGCGCTCACGATACAGCGCCTTTGTGCTGGACAACCTGCCTTATCTGTTGGCAACGTGGCACCCGCGCACGCGCCCTGCGTCACTCGATCCCAACCCGCCCGGCCTGAAATGGCTGGGCTTGCAAATCAAGGCCGCGGCAAATCAGGACGCAGAACACGCAACCGTCGAGTTCGTGGCCAGAAGCCGCCTTGACGGCCGCGCCAGCCGCATCCACGAGACCAGCCGCTTCCTGCGAGAAAACGGACAGTGGTTCTACCTAGACGGCGACGTACGCTGAAGGGAAACCTCCCGCCACGATCGCGGCCATAATTGACGCCAAATTTGACGCCGAATTTGAAGCCGCGATGAGGCAGCGATGAGATCACGATTGACGCCGTRYTTGAMGCCGCRATGTTGYCGCGATTGACGCCGTGTTTGACGCCGCAATATTGCCGCGACTGACGTCGTGTTTGAGGCCGCGATGCTGCCGCGAATGTCGCGGTGTTTGAGGCCGNCCGCAATATTGCCGCGACTGACGTCGTGTTTGAGGCCGCGATGCTGCCGCGAATGTCGCGGTGTTTGAGGCCGCAATGGTGCCGCAATTGACGCCSTGTTTGGCGCCGCAATGKTGCCGCGACTGACGCCGTGTTTGRCGCCGCAATGKTGCCGCGAYTGACGCMGTGTTTGASGCCGCGATGTTGCCGCGAGTATCGCAGCAGGTGAGGCCGCGATCGGGTCCAGGATTGGGACCACGACTGTGGCCATGATGGTGCCCGTGACTGTCGCCGTGACTGCTACCACGACCGCTGCCGCGACTGTATCCCTGACCGCCGCCGTGACCGCCACCATGACTGTCGCTTGTGCTGAGGCCGTCACCACGGCGTAGATTTGACTCTACACCGCGCGGCCTCTCCCGCTTAGCCCGACCATCCAAAACGTCCCTGCTACGTCACCGGCTGCTTCATCTCCCCACCAATCGCCTGCTTCAGCGCACCCACCAGATCCTGGCCAACACTGCCGAGGGCGCGCGCGTCTCCCACGATCGCGAGCTCGGTCGGCGGCACATCGGCAAACCCGTCCGCGGTGCCCAATTCGACATGCGTATCAAGGCGCGCCGAAGCCGGCAACAGACTGACGCCCAGCCCCGCTGCCACGGCCGCCTGCACGCCGGCCAGACTGTGGCTGTGGTAGGCGATATGCCACGGCCGCCCGGTGCTCTCCAGCGCATAGATCATCCGCTTGCGATAGACGCATCCCTGCGGAAAAAGAACCAGTGGCACGACGGCCGCCGCTTGATTGCGCCCTTGTCCGCCCACCCACACCAGCCGTTCCGGCCAAGCCGCAAGGCAAGGCCCTTCACCCGGATCCCGCTTGACCAGCGCCAGATCGAACTCGCCGGCCGCCAGCCCCGCCCGAAGATCCGTGCTCATGCCGCTCAACGTTTCCAGCCGCACCTGCGCATGCCGCGCCGCAAACTCCGCCAACAGCACCGTCAACCGCGACACATCGAAGTCCTCAGGCACGCCCAATCGAATCACGCGAGCGCTTCTCGGCGCTGACAGTACATGCTCGGCCTCCCCCGCAATCGCAAGCAAGCGCCGCGCGTACGCCAACATGACTTCGCCGTCCTCGGTCGCAGACACATTGCCGCCGGCGCGGTCCCGCAGCAGCAAGGTCTTGCCCACGCTCAGTTCGAGCTTGCGCACCTGCTGGCTAACCGTCGACTGCGTGCGATGAACACGGCTGGCCGCCCGAGTGAAACTGCCTTCGTCCACGACGCAAACCAGCGTCTTCAATAGTTCAAGATCGAGCATCGGCTTTGATTAATTGATGTTGAAGTGCCGCTCACGAGCGAGCTGGATCGCTTCCAAATCTTCCCGCCCTGACCGGCTCGGCTAGCCCTGGCATCTAACCTCTACACCCAGACAACAAAGCAGGTCGGGCGCGGCGCGCTTGTACGTCGGCGTGGGGCCCTTCCCCCAGCGCCGTTTGCGCACTCGCGGCGTGCGGCTCATCAGCTGGATGGGACGGCCCTTCTTGCTAGCGGAGCCACCCATGCACTACGGCGCTTGATAAGCATACCGCACCTCATTGGCTGCACAACTAAGGTAAGCGCATTAATTAATTTTACAACTTATAGCAGCGGGCCTTACGCTGAAGCTCCGAACTCTCTCCGAGCACCGACATGCCTTTTAACCAAGCTCCCCGCCCGCAATGGCTGACCTTCGACTGCTACGGCACGCTCATTCAATGGGACGAAGGCTTGCAAGCCGCGGTGGAAAAGATCCTCGCGGGCCGCGAGGCCGCAATGAACCGGCCGACCGCCGCGCAGTTTCTGCATATATACGATGGGCACGAGCACCACCTTGAACAGACGCCGCCCTACCGCAACTTCGCCGAGGTCACCCGCGAATCGTTACGCCTCACCATGGCGCATTTCGGCCTTGAGTACCGGCCCGAAGACGCGGAGACACTAACGGGCAGCATTTCCCGCATGCCCCCCTTCCCGGAAGTCGTCGACACACTCGGCAGGCTCAAACAAGCCGGATTTAGCCTGTGCATCATCTCCAACACCGATGACAACATCATCGCGGGCAACGTGGCCCAAATGGGTGGCCATATCGACCGCGTCATTTCAGCTGAACAGGCCCGCGCGTACAAACCCTCACCCGCCATCTTCGCGCACGCTCATCAAAAGCTTGGCGTCACCCCGGCAGACGTCGTTCATATCTGCGCCAGCCCTCATCTGGATCTCGCTGCAGCACGCGACATTGGCTTTCGCTGCATCTGGATCGACCGCGGCACCGGCCGCAAACCCTTGCCTGACTACCAGCCTGACGCTACCGTAGCAACTCTGGATCGCGTGCTGGACGTTTTCAGTAAAGCCGGCTGGCTCTGATCCCCAACCCATCCCTTGAAGGTTGTCATGTTCCAGGAACCCGGTTTTGCCAGCGCACTCTTCCATGCAGATCCCGTCACCGCTCTACGCACGGACCTGGCGCTGGCCCTACGTGCGGCCTCGGCTCACGGACTGGGCGAAGGCGTCTGCAATCATTTCAGCGTGGCATTGCCGGGCGATCCCGATCATTTCCTTCTGAACCCACGTGGCCTCATGTGGAACGAGGTGCAGGCGGACGACATCGTGCTGGTCGACGCGCACGGCAACAAGCTTGCCGGCCGCCACGAAGTCGAGCCCACCGCCATGTTCATCCACGCCGCCATCCACCGCATCGCCGGCAAGGCCTGCGTGCTGCACACCCACATGCCCTACGCCACGGCACTCACGCTCACCACGGATCGCGGCTTGGACACCACCCTGTCCCAAAACGCCATGCGCTTTCACGGCCGCCTCGCCATCGACCACGCCTATAACGGACTGGCGTTGGACGTGTCCGAAGGCGAACGCATCGCGCACGCCATGCAAGGCGCGGACATCGTTTTCCTCGGCAACCACGGCGTCGTTGTCTGCGGCGAACGTCTCGACTACGCCTACGACGATCTCTTCTTCCTCGAGCGGGCCTGTACCGCCCAGGTCTTGGCGCAATCCACCGGCCGTCCCCTGGTTCCCGTCCACGCCGACCTCGCCGCCAAGGTTGCGGCCCAGATTCAAAGCGAACGCCTGCAATCCGAGCTATTTTTCGCAGCGCTGCGCCGCCAGCTTCCGTAGTCAGAAAAGCATCCGACTCAAACAGCAGAGCACCCGATCCAGCCATAAACAAAACCCCCTCGCGGCGCCAGCCGCGAGGGGGTTTTTAATAAATTCCGAGCCTGCATTCCCGTTGCAGCAATTCCTTTGCTGCATCCCTAATACCGCATTTCCGATACTGGAATCCCAATGCAGTAATCCCGACGCCACAGAGACAAAACCCCGCAGGGGATACCTGCGGGGTTTTGAGCAATAAAAGCCTGACGATGACCTACTTTCACAGACGTCCGTCCACTATCATCGGCGCAAAGGCGTTTCACTGTCCTGTTCGGGATGGGAAGGAGTGGGACCACCTTGCTATGGTCGTCAGGCGTAACTGGTTGAGCAGTTGCGGGTTAGGCAACAGCTCCAATCTTGGAAGAAGCGCAACGCGTGGCGATCAGAGCTTGGGGCTCGATGATCGGCGCACGGTGGGG